>NZ_FXWT01000001.1:559315-1421032 GCF_900184195.1 Stenotrophomonas sp. yr243 | reverse complement strand
AAATGTTCCGCAAGCTGCTGGACCAGGGTCAGGCAGGCGACAACGCTGGTCTGCTGCTGCGCGGCACCAAGCGTGACGACGTCGAGCGTGGCCAGGTTCTGGCCAAGCCGGGTTCGATCAAGCCGCACACCAAGTTCGACGCCGAAGTCTACGTTCTGTCGAAGGACGAAGGCGGCCGTCACACCCCGTTCTTCAAGGGCTACCGTCCGCAGTTCTACTTCCGTACCACCGACATCACCGGTGCGGTCGAGCTTCCGGAAGGCGTCGAGATGGTGATGCCGGGCGACAACATCAAGATGGTTGTCACCCTGATCAACCCGGTCGCCATGGACGCCGGCCTGCGCTTCGCAATCCGCGAAGGTGGCCGTACCGTCGGTGCTGGCGTGGTTGCCACCATCCTCGAGTAATCTGCTAGAATCTGCGCCCCGATGTTGCCTGGGTAGGGCATCGGGGCGTATCAAACGGGAAAGTAGGCACAGGATGTGCCTTGTGTTCCCCGGACCAGGAAGGGTCAATGCCATTCAGGCGGCGTCAACAGGAGACTGTTGACAGCTGCCTTGCGTGCCATTATGCTTCTCCGTCTGGGCAGGCCAGTTTCATGGGTCTGCCTATGCATTTGGGGTCTACGGATTGACCTTGTCGGCCTGCGGGAATGCGGGCCGTCTGTATTCAGGGATTTCATGGGGCAAAGCAACCCAGAGGCTTTGTCTGTCGCTCTTTTATCGAAGGAACCTACCGCCATGGCGGACCAAAAGATCCGGATCCGGCTGAAAGCGTTCGATCATCGTTTGATCGACCGTTCGGCCAGCGAGATCGTTGAGACGGCGAAGCGGACCGGCGCGCAAGTGCGTGGCCCGATCCCGCTGCCGACCAAGATCGAGCGTTACACCATCCTCGTCTCCCCGCACGTCGACAAGGACGCGCGTGACCAGTACGAGACCCGCACGCACAAGCGCGTGCTCGATATCGTTGACCCGAATGACAAGACCGTGGACGCGCTGATGAAGCTCGAACTGGCTGCCGGCGTCGACGTTCAGATCAAGCTGACCTGAGGACTACGACCATGACGAAGAAATATTCGTTGGGCTTCGTGGGCCGCAAGGCTGGCATGAGCCGCGTGTTCACCGAAGATGGCCGTTCCATCCCGGTGACCCTGATCGAAGCAACCCCCAACCGCATCGCGCAGATCAAGACCGTCGAAGCTGACGGCTACAGCGCTGTGCAGGTGACCGTCGGCGCGCGTCGCGCTGCCCTGGTCAACAAGCCGGAAGCCGGCCACTTCGCCAAGGCGAAAGTGGAAGCGGGCCGTGGCCTGTGGGAATTCCGCGTTGAAGACGCCCAGCTCGGCGATTTCGCCGTTGGTGGCGAAGTCAAGGCGGACATCTTTGAAGTCGGCCAGATCGTCGACGTCCAGGGTGTCACCAAGGGTAAGGGCTTCCAGGGCACCATCAAGCGCTACAACTTCCGCATGGGTGACGCTACCCACGGCAACTCGCTGTCGCATCGCGCGCCGGGTTCGCTGGGTCAGCGCCAGACGCCCGGCCGCGTGTTCCCGGGCAAGAAGATGTCCGGTCACATGGGTTCGGTGCAGCAGAGCACCCAGAACCTGGAAGTTGTCAAGGTCGACGTCGAGCGCGGTCTGATCGCAGTTCGCGGCGCCGTTCCGGGCGCGGCGGGTGGCGACGTGATCGTCCGTCCGGCGAGCAAGGCATAAGGAGAGATGACGATGGAACTCGTTATCACGGGTAGCAATAACAAGGTCTCGGTCTCCGACGCCGTGTTCGGTCGCGATTTCAGCGAAGATCTGGTTCACCAGGTCGTCGTTGCTTACCGCAACGCCGGTCGCGCCGGCACCAAGGCGCAGAAGACTCGCTCCGAAGTGGCAGGTACCACCAAGAAGTCGAAGAAGCAGAAGGGCGGCGGCGCGCGTCATGGCGCACTGACGGCTCCGATCTTCGTCGGCGGCGGTGTCACCTTCGCGGCAAAGCCGCGCAGCTTCGAGCAGAAGGTCAATCGTAAGCAGTACCGTGCCGCCATGTGCGCGATCCTGTCCGAGCTGAACCGTCAGGGCCGTCTGACCATCGTGGAGTCCTTCGATGTCGAAGCGACCAACACGAAGGCTCTGATCGCCAAGCTGGCCGGCCTGGAAGTGGGCAAGCGCCCGCTGATCGTCACTGAAGAAGCCTCCGAGCACCTGTACCTGTCGGCGCGCAACATTCCCTACGTGGAAGTGCGTGACGTCCAGGGCCTGGATCCGGTGTCGCTGGTCGGTGCCGACACGGTCGTCATCACCGCTGACGCGGTCAAGAAGGTCGAGGAGTGGCTGGCATGAACAGCAACGAAAAAATCTTCAGCGTGCTGCTCGCCCCGCGTGTCTCCGAAAAGACCGCGCGCCTGCAGGAACTCTCCAATCAGTACGTCTTCGAAATTTCGAACGAAGCCACCAAGGCCGATGTAAAGGCCGCGGTTGAGCAGCTGTTCGACGTCAAGGTCGAAGCAGTCAACGTGGTCAACGTCAAGGGCAAGAACAAGTCCTTCCGTAACCGTGCTGGCCGCCGCGGCGATTGGCGCAAGGCGTACGTTCGCCTGGCCGACGGCCAGTCGATCGATGTAACGGCCAAGGCCTGAGGTACATCCCATGCCATTGATGAAATTCAAGCCCACTTCTCCCGGTCGCCGTTCGGCCGTGCGCGTGGTTACTCCCGACCTGCACAAGGGCGCTCCGCACGCTCCGCTGGTCGAGTCGCAGAGCCGTTCGGGTGGTCGCAACCACCACGGCCGCATCACCGTGCGTCACGTCGGTGGTGGCCACAAGCAGCACTACCGCCTGATTGACTTCAAGCGCAACAAGCTGGGCATCCCGGCGCGCGTGGAACGCATCGAATACGATCCGAACCGCACCGCCCACATCGCCCTGCTGTGCTACGTCGACGGCGAGCGCCGCTACATCATCGCCCCGAAGGGTCTGAAGGCTGGTGATCAGGTGATCGCTGGTTCGGATGCTCCGATCAAGGCGGGCAACACCCTGCCGCTGCGCAACATCCCGGTCGGTACCACCATCCACTGCATCGAGCTGAAGCCGGGCAAGGGCGCTCAGATCGCCCGCGCTGCAGGTGCTGCCGTGCAGCTGGTTGCTCGTGAAGGCATCTACGCCACCCTGCGCCTGCGCTCGGGTGAAATGCGTAAGGTTCCGGTTGAGTGCTGCGCGACCATCGGCGAAGTCGGCAACGACGAGCACAGCTTGGAAAAGCTGGGCAAGGCCGGTGCCAAGCGCTGGCGCGGCGTCCGCCCGACCGTTCGTGGTGCTGCCATGAACCCGGTTGACCACCCGCACGGTGGTGGTGAGGCGAAGGCCGGCCAGGGTAACCCGCATCCGGTCACCCCGTGGGGTGTTCCGACCAAGGGTTACAAGACGCGCCATAACAAGCGCACTCAGCAGTTCATCGTCCGCGATCGTAGGGGCTAATCGACCATGGCACGTTCACTCAAGAAGGGCCCGTTTGTCGATCACCACCTGGTTGCTAAGGTGGCTGCCGCTGCGGGTAGCAAGCGTCCGATCAAGACCTGGTCGCGTCGTTCGATGATCCTGCCTGACATGGTAGGCGTCACCATTGCCGTGCATAACGGCAAGAACCACATCCCGGTTCTCGTCAACGAGAACATGGTCGGCCACAAGCTCGGCGAATTTGCCATCACCCGGACCTTCAAGGGTCACGGTGGTGACAAGAAGTCGGGCAAGTAAGGAGAGATGACAATGGAAGCGAAAGCCATCCTGCGCACCGCGCGCATCTCCCCGCAGAAGGCACGTCTGGTCGCTGACCAGGTGCGCGGTCTGCCGGCCGAGCGTGCCGTCAACCTGCTGAAGTTCTCGGACAAGAAGGCTGCCCACCTGATCAAGAAGGTGGTGGAGTCGGCTATTGCAAATGCCGAGAACAACCAGGGCGCCGACGTCGACGAGCTGAAGGTTCAGACCATCATGGTAGATGAAGGTCCGACCCTGAAGCGTTTCATGGCGCGGGCGAAAGGCCGCGGTACCCGCATCCTCAAGCGCACCAGCCACATCACTGTGGTTGTTGGCGCCGCCAAGTAAGCGGATAAGGAAAAGACCATGGGTCATAAAGTTCATCCGATTGGTATCCGCCTCGGCATTTCCAAGGACTGGAACTCCAAGTGGTACGCCAACAAGGCCGAGTTCGCTGGTTACCTGGCAGCCGACCTGAAAGTGCGCGAAATGCTGCGCAAGAAGCTGGCTCAGGCCGGCATCAGCAAGATCCTGATCGAGCGTCCGGCAAAGACCGCTCGCGTGACGATCCACACCGCCCGTCCGGGCGTGGTGATCGGCAAGCGCGGTGAGGACATCGAGAAGCTGCGCAAGGAAGTGAGCGAGATGATGGGCGTTCCGGCGCACATCAACGTCACCGAAGTGCGCAAGCCCGAGCTGGACGCACAGCTGGTTGCCGAATCGATCGCGCAGCAGCTGGAGCGTCGCATCATGTTCCGCCGTGCAATGAAGCGCTCGGTCGGCAATGCGATGCGCCTGGGTGCCCTGGGCATCAAGGTCAACGTCGGTGGCCGCCTCAACGGTGCAGAAATCGCCCGTTCGGAGTGGTACCGCGAAGGCCGCGTGCCGCTGCACACGCTGCGTGCCGACATCGACTATGGCTTCGCTGAAGCCAAGACGACCTACGGCATCATCGGCATCAAGGTCTGGATCTACAAGGGCGAGGTCTTCGATTTCTCCCAGGTTGGCCAGGAAAAGCAGGACGACACCCCGTCGCGCAACGATCGTCATGATCGCGGCGACCGCGGTGACCGTCAGCGCCCGGCTCGTGAAGCGAGGTAACGACAATGTTGCAACCCAAGCGAACCAAGTACCGCAAGGTGCACAAGGGCCGTAACGAAGGCCTCAGCTGGAGCGCAAACGCTGTCAGCTTTGGCGAGTACGGCCTGAAGGCAACCGCCCACGGTCAGCTGACCGCGCGTCAGATCGAAGCGGCTCGCCGCTCGATCAGCCGCTACGTGAAGCGCGGCGGCAAGATGTGGATCCGAGTGTTCCCCGACAAGCCCATCACCAAGAAGCCCATCGAAGTTCGAATGGGTTCGGGTAAGGGCAACGTGGAATACTGGGTGGCCCAGATCCAGCCCGGCCGCATGATCTATGAAATCGAGGGTGTTACCGAGGAAGTGGCACGCGAGGCGTTCCGCCTGGCCGCTGCCAAGCTCTCGGTCACCACCACTTTCGTGACCCGGACGGTGCGCTGATGGATATCAAAACTCTCCGTGAAAAGTCGGCTGACGACCTCAAGGCCCACCTGATCGACCTGCGTAAGGAACAGTTCTCTGTCCGTATGCAGCAGGTCACCGGCCAGCTGCCGAAGACACACGACATCCGCCGGGTGCGTCGCGAAATTGCTCGCGTCAAGACCCTGCTCGGCAGCACGAAGTAAGGATGGCCGCTATGAGCGACAATACTGAAAACAAAGCGCTGCGCACGGTCGAAGGCCGTGTCGTCAGCAACAAGATGGACAAGACGGTTACCGTCCTGGTCGAGCGTCAGGTCAAGCACGCACTGTACGGCAAGTACATCAAGCGCTCGACGAAACTGCACGCCCACGATGCCGACAACGCCTGCAAGGAAGGCGATGTCGTCCGCGTGACCGAGATTGCTCCGATGTCCAAGACCAAGAACTGGCGCGTGGTGGAAGTCATCACGCGTGCGGCTGAATAAGGAGTCTGAATCATGATCCAGATGCAGAGCTACCTTGACGTCGCCGACAATTCTGGTGCCAAGCGAGTGATGTGCTTCAAGGTGCTGGGTGGTTCCAAGCGCCGTTACGCCGGCATCGGCGACATCATCAAGGTCACCGTGAAGGATGCGATTCCGCGCGGCAAGGTCAAGAAGGGTGAAGTGTATGACGCCGTCGTGGTGCGTACCCGCAAGGGTGTGCGTCGCGCCGACGGCTCGCTGATCCGCTTCGACGGCAACGCTGCCGTTCTGCTTAACAACAAGCAGGAGCCGATCGGGACCCGTATCTTCGGGCCGGTGACTCGTGAACTTCGTTCGGAGAAGTTCATGAAGATCGTCTCGCTCGCTCCCGAAGTGCTGTGAGCGACAGGAGATAATCATGGCTAACCGTATCAAGAAGGGCGACCAGGTTGTCGTCAACGCTGGCAAGGACAAGGGTAAGCAGGGCGAAGTCGTCCGCGTCGATGGCGACCGTCTGGTCGTCGCCAACGTGAACATCGTCAAGCGCCACACCAAGCCGAACCCGCAGGCAGGTGTTGCCGGCGGCGTGGTCGAGCGTGAAGCGTCGATCCATATCTCCAACGTGAATGTGCTGAACCCGGCTTCGGGCAAGGGCGAGCGCGTTGGCTTCAAGGTGCTGGAGGATGGACGCAAACTGCGTGTGTTCCGCTCCAGCGGTGAGGCGCTCGACGCCTGAGGAATGAGAAGATGACTTCCCGTCTCGAAAAGTTTTACAAGGAAGAAGTGGTGCCGGCGCTGATGAAGCAGTTCGGTTACACCAATTCCATGCAGGTGCCGAAGCTGGTCAAAGTCACCCTGAACATGGGTGTCGGCGAAGCGGCCACCAACAAGAAGATCCTGGAAAACGCCGTTGGCGACATGACCAAGATCTCGGGCCAGAAGCCGATCGTCACCAAGTCGCGTATCTCGGTGGCATCGTTCAAGATCCGTGATGGTTGGCCGATCGGCTGCAAGACCACGCTGCGTCGCCACAAGATGTACGAGTTCCTGGACCGCCTGATCAACATCTCGCTGCCGCGCGTGCGCGACTTCCGTGGTGTTTCCGGTCGTTCCTTCGACGGTCGCGGCAACTTCAACATGGGTGTGAAGGAACAGATCATCTTCCCGGAAATCGACTTCGACGCTGTCGACGCGATCCGCGGTATGGATATCGCCATCACCACCACTGCGAAGACCGACGCGGAAGCGAAGGCGCTGCTGGCAGCGTTCAAGTTCCCGTTCCGTAACTGATTCGTCGAGGAAACCGAAATGGCAAAGACCTCCATGGTCAACCGCGACATCAAGCGGAAGAAGCTGGCTGAAAAGTTCGCTGTCAAGCGTGCTGCTCTGAAGAAGATCGTGTCCTCCCCGGACGCGAGCTACGAAGAGAAGATCGAGGCCTCCACCAAGTTGTCGAAGCTGCCGCGCGATTCGTCGCCGAGCCGCCACCGCAACCGTTGCGAACTGTCTGGCCGCCCGCGTGGCGTGTACAGCAAGTTCGGCCTGGGTCGCAACAAGCTGCGCGAAGCCACCATGCGTGGCGACGTTCCGGGCCTGCGCAAGGCCAGCTGGTAATTCCAGCCGGTCCTGCCAGCGAGGGCGCCTTCGGGGGCCCTCGCAGCCGGGGAGGGGGAGTGTTCAGCTTTCCCTCTGCAAAAAACCGAAGAGCCCGGCGCAAGTCGGGCTCTTTTGGCGTATACTCCCGCGTCTTGCTCTGCGCAATGCGTAGGGGGAGGGGGCCTGGCCCGTTTCCAGGAGACAACAGATTTTCGCGAAAGCGGATATCGGTGCACTCAAAGGTACTCATATGAGCATGACTGATCCCATCGCCGACCTGCTGGTCCGCATCAAGAATGCGGCAGCGGTTGGCAAGCAGACGGTGAAAGCCCCGTCGTCCAAGATCAAGGTTGCGATCGCCCAGGTCCTGAAGGACGAGGGTTACATCGCCGACCTGCGCGTGACCGCGCTCGAGAACAACAAGTCCGAGCTGGAAATCGTGCTGAAGTATTTCGAAGGCAAGCCGGTCATCGCGACCCTGAAGCGCTTCTCGCGTTCGGGCCTGCGCCAGTACCGCGGCAAGAGCGAACTGCCGAAGGTCATGAACGGCCTGGGCATTTCCATCATTTCCACCTCCAAGGGCATCATGACTGATGCGCAGGCGCGCCAGTTGGGCGTCGGCGGCGAAGTCCTGTGCTTCGTGGCCTAAGGCGAAAGGAGTAGACCATGTCCCGTGTAGCCAAGAAGCCGATCGACCTGGGTAAGGTTGAACTGAACGTCCAGAACGACAACGTCATCGCCAAGGGCCCGAAGGGCACCCTGTCGCTGGCCAAGCCGGCTGGTATCAACATCAATGTCGAAAACGGCGTTGCCACCCTGAGCACCGACAACGTGGACCTGATCCCGCTGACCGGTACCGTCCGCGCCATCCTGTCCAACATGGTCAAGGGTGTTTCCGAAGGCTTCGAGCGCAAGCTTGAGCTGGTCGGCGTGGGTTACCGTGCTGCGATGCAGGGCAAGGACCTCAGCCTGTCGCTGGGCTACTCGCACCCGATCGTGTTCGTGGCGCCGGAAGGCATCACCATCACCACCCCGACCCAGACCGAAATCCTGGTGCAGGGCGCTGACAAGCAGGCCGTCGGTGAAGCTGCCGCCAAGATCCGTGCGTTCCGCAAGCCGGAGCCGTACAAGGGCAAGGGCGTGAAGTACTCCGACGAAGTCATCATCCGTAAGGAAGCCAAGAAGGCGTAAGCGCGAGTCCCTCGCAAGAGCCCGCAGATCCATGTGCGGACTTTCCAGGGAAAAGCCCAACCTTCAGCTTTCAAGGAAAAAACATCATGAACAAGAACATCGCCCGCCTGCGTCGCGCCAAGTCGACCCGTGCCCACATCCGTGTGCTCGGTGTTGCCCGCCTGTCGGTGCTGCGCACCGGCCAGCACCTGTACGCACAGGTCTTCACCGCTGACGGCTCGAAGGTGCTGGCTGCTGCCAACACCACCCAGGCCGACATCAAGGAAGGCCTGAAGAACGGCAAGAACGCCGATGCCGCCGCCAAGGTTGGCCGCATCGTCGCTGAGCGCGCCAAGGCCGCCGGCGTCGAGAAGGTTGCCTTCGATCGTTCGGGTTACCGTTACCACGGCCGCATCAAGGCCCTGGCTGACGCTGCCCGCGAAGCCGGCCTGCAGTTCTAAGGGATCAGGGCAGGGGACTTCGGTCCCCATGCCCACCTGCTCGCCAGCCTGAGTGAGGCTGGGCGGCGCCGCTCTTCTGCAGCGGCCCACCGCAACAACGCGTCACTCCACAACCATAAGCGGCCTCGAGCCGTACATAACCCAACAACCAAGGAATAAACATGGCAGAAGAACGTCAGCAGCGGGGTCGCGATCGCGACCGTAACCGCGAAGAGAAAGTCGACGACGGCATGATCGAAAAGCTGGTCGCGGTCAACCGCGTCAGCAAGACCGTCAAGGGTGGCCGTCAGTTCACCTTCACCGCCCTGACTGTTGTCGGCGACGGCGAAGGCAAGGTCGGTTTCGGTTATGGCAAGGCCCGCGAAGTGCCGGTCGCCATCCAGAAGTCGATGGAGCAGGCTCGCAAGAACCAGGTCACCGTCGATCTGAACAACGGCACCCTGTGGCACACCATCAAGGATGGTCACGGCGCAGCGCGCGTGTTCATGCAGCCGGCTTCCGAAGGTACCGGCGTCATTGCCGGTGGTGCCATGCGCGCCGTGCTGGAAGCAGTGGGCGTGAAGAACGTGCTGGCCAAGGCCACCGGTTCGCGCAACCCGATCAACCTGGTGCGTGCCACCGTGAAGGGCCTGACTGCAGCGCAGTCGCCGGCTCGTATCGCGGCCAAGCGCGGCAAGAAGGTGGAGGATCTCAACCATGGCTAATGAAACCACCAAGACCGTCAAGGTCCGTCTGGTTCGCGGCCTGCGTGGTGCCCAGGCGCGTCATCGCCTGTCGGTGCGTGCGCTGGGTCTGGGCAAGCTGAACGATGTGCGTGAACTGAAGGACAGCCCGCAGGTTCGCGGCCTGATCAACAAGGTCCACTACCTCGTCAAGGTTGAGGAATAATCCAATGACCATGCATCTGAATGAATTGAGCCCGGCACCGGGCGCCCGCAAGGAGCGTACCCGCGTCGGTCGCGGCATCGGTTCCGGCCTGGGCAAGACCTGCGGCCGCGGCCACAAGGGTTCGTTCGCCCGTAAGGGTGGCGGCAAGATCAAGGCTGGCTTCGAAGGCGGCCAGACCCCCATGCAGCGTCGTCTGCCGAAGATCGGCTTCCGTTCGCCGATCGCCAAGGACACCGCTGAAGTGCTGCTGTACCAGCTGGACAAGCTGCCGGCCGGCGAGATCGACTTCGCTGCCCTGCGTGCTGCCAAGCTGGTCCCGAGCACTGCCAAGAAGGCCAAGGTCGTCGTCAAGGGCGAAGTGACCAAGGCGTTCACCCTGAAGGGTGTTGCTGCCACGGCTGGTGCCAAGGCTGCGATCGAAGCTGCCGGCGGCAGCGTAACGGAGTAAGAGAATCATGGCGCAAGCTGGCATCGGTAACCTCGCGGGCGGAATGGGCAAGTTCACTGAACTTCGCCAACGTTTGCTGTTCGTCGTCGGGGCTTTGATCGTCTATCGCATCGGCTGCTACGTGCCGGTGCCGGGCGTCAATCCCGATGCCATGCTTGCCATGATGCAACAGCAGGGCGGCGGAATCGTGGACATGTTCAACATGTTCTCGGGCGGCGCCCTGCACCGTTTCAGCATTTTCGCGCTGAACGTGATGCCGTACATTTCGGCATCGATCGTGATGCAGCTGGCTGTGCACATCTTCCCCGCCCTGAAGGCGATGCAGAAGGAAGGTGAGTCCGGCCGCCGCAAGATCACCCAGTATTCGCGCATTGGCGCCGTGCTGCTCGCAGTAGTGCAGGGCGGTTCTATCGCGCTGGCGCTGCAGGGCCAGGTGTCGCCGACTGGCGCACCGGTCGTGTACATGCCGGGCATGGGCTTCGTGCTCACTGCCGTGGTCGCACTGACCGCCGGCACCATGTTCCTGATGTGGGTTGGTGAGCAGGTGACCGAGCGCGGCATCGGCAACGGCGTCTCGCTGATCATCTTCGCCGGTATCGTGGCGGGCCTGCCGGGTGCGGTCATCCACACCTTCGACGCCTACCGCGACGGCAACATCCAGTTCATCCAGCTGCTGCTGATCGCCATCGTCGTGCTCGCCTTCACCTTCTTCGTGGTGTTCGTCGAACGCGGCCAGCGCCGGATCACGGTGAATTACGCGCGCCGCCAGGGCGGTCGCAACGCGTACATGAACCAGACCTCGTTCCTGCCGCTGAAGCTGAACATGGCCGGCGTCATCCCGGCGATCTTCGCCTCGAGCCTGCTGGCCTTCCCGGCCACCCTGGCCATGTGGTCCGGCCAGGCTGCCAACCAGAGCACCTTTGGCCAGACCCTGCAGAAGGTCGCCAATGCCCTGGGTCCGGGCGAGCCGCTGCACATGATCGTGTTCGCTGCGCTGATCACCGGTTTCGCGTTCTTCTATACCGCGCTGGTGTTCAACTCGCAGGAAACCGCCGACAACCTGAAGAAGTCGGGCGCGCTGATTCCGGGCATCCGTCCGGGCAAGGCCACCGCCGACTACATCGATGGCGTGCTGACCCGACTGACTGCTGCCGGTTCGGCTTACCTGGTGATCGTCTGCCTGCTGCCGGAACTGATGCGCACGCAGTTGAATGCCTCGTTCTACTTTGGCGGTACTTCGCTGTTGATCGTGGTGGTGGTGGTGATGGACTTCATCGCCCAGGTGCAGGCGCACCTGATGTCCCACCAGTACGAGAGCCTGCTGAAGAAGGCCAACCTGAAGGGCGGCAACCGCGGTGGTTTTGCTCGCGGCTGATTAGCCTGCTATACTTTCGTCTTCCTGACGTGATGGTCCTCCGCTTCGCGGACTCTGGCCACACAAACGAAGGGCGGCCCCCGCAGCGGTTCCGGGTGGGGGTGTGATGAGGTGGTCCCGCGCTGGAGTAGCGCGGGCGGCCCGGGAGGCAACTCCAGGTCCAACCCCATCCGGCGCCGGAGCCTGGGCACACTCCCCGGGCCGGGTTCATGAAACCTCTGGTTTCACGGGCTTCCAAGTAAACCGGAACCTTGTTAGTATCACTGGTTCACTTTTTTGATCCATCCTGCCGGATCGGCGTGCCTTGAGCGCGCTGTCGGCCATCACTCAGCTGGAGAACCGCGTCATGGCGCGTATTGCAGGCGTCAACCTGCCAGCCCAGAAGCATGTCTGGGTCGGGTTGCAAAGCATTTACGGCATCGGCCGTACCCGTTCGAAGAAGGTCTGCGAAGTCGCAGGCGTCACTTCGACCACCAAGATCCGCGATCTGTCGGAGCCGGAAATCGAGCGCCTGCGCGCCGAAGTCGGCAAGTACATCGTGGAAGGCGATCTGCGCCGTGAAATCGGTATCGCGATCAAGCGCCTGATGGACCTGGGCTGCTACCGCGGCCTGCGTCACCGTCGCGGTCTGCCGCTGCGTGGCCAGCGCACCCGTACCAACGCCCGCACCCGCAAGGGCCCGCGCAAGGCGATCAGGAAGTAAGGGACATATAAATGGCTAAGCCTGCTGCTAAGACCAAGAAGAAGATCAAGCGCGTCGTCACCGACGGCGTTGCCCACGTCCACGCTTCGTTCAACAACACCATCGTGACCATCACCGACCGTCAGGGCAACGCTCTGTCGTGGGCGACCTCCGGTGGCGCTGGCTTCCGCGGTTCGCGCAAGTCGACCCCGTTCGCAGCCCAGGTGGCTGCCGAAAAGGCCGGTCGTGCTGCGCTGGACTACGGCGTGAAGTCGCTGGAAGTCCGCATCAAGGGTCCGGGTCCGGGCCGTGAGTCGGCCGTGCGTTCGTTGAACAACGTCGGCTACAAGATCACCAACATCATCGACGTGACGCCTATCCCGCACAACGGGTGCCGTCCGCCGAAGAAGCGTCGCGTCTAAAGGGAGCGATAAGAAATGGCTCGTTATATCGGTCCTACCTGTAAGCTCGCCCGTCGCGAAGGCGCCGACCTGTCCCTGAAGAGCCCGGCGCGTGCGCTGGATTCCAAGTGCAAGTTGGAGCAGAAGCCCGGCCAGCATGGCGCCACTGCCCGTAAGGGCAAGCTGTCCGACTACGCTACCCAGCTGCGTGAAAAGCAGAAGGTCAAGCGTATCTACGGTCTGCTGGAGCGTCAGTTCCGCAACTACTACAAGAAGGCCTCGACCAAGAAGGGCAACACCGGCGAGAACCTCCTGCAGCTGCTGGAAACCCGCCTGGACAACGTTGTCTACCGCATGGGCTTCGCCGTGACCCGTCCGGCTGCCCGTCAGCTGGTGTCGCACCGCGGCGTCACCGTGAATGGCAAGTCGGTCAACCTGGCCTCGTACCAGGTCAAGGCTGGCGACGCCATCGCCCTGTCTGAAAAGGCTGCCAAGCAGCTGCGCGTCCAGGAAGCCCTGACCGTCGCCGCCCAGCATGACCTGAGCCCGTCGTGGGTTGAAGTGGATTCCGGCAAGTTCTCCGGCATCTTCAAGGCTGTTCCGGATCGTTCGGATCTGCCTGCGGACATCAACGAAGCGCTGATCGTCGAGCTGTATTCGAAGTAATTCACATTGGAGAGCCCCCGGCGACGGCCGGGGGTTCACTAGGAGAACCCGCAACATGACGGTTACCGCCAACCAGGTTCTGCGTCCTCGCGGTCCGCAGATCGAACGCATTACCGACACCCGTGCAAAGGTCGTTATCGAACCTTTGGAGCGGGGTTACGGGCATACGCTGGGTAATGCCCTGCGTCGCGTGCTGCTGTCGTCCATCCCGGGCTTCGCCATCACGGAAGTCGAGATCGACGGCGTGTTGCACGAGTACACCACGGTCGAAGGTCTGCAGGAGGATGTGCTGGAAGTCCTGCTGAACCTGAAGGACGTGGCCATCCGTATGCACTCTGGCGACAACGCGACTCTGTCCCTGTCCAAGCAGGGTCCGGGCGTTGTCACCGCTGCCGACATCAAGGTCGACCACAATGTGGAGATCTTGAACGGCGACCACGTGATCTGCCACCTGACCAAGGACACGGCAGTGAACATGCGTCTGAAGATCGAGCGTGGTTTCGGCTATCAGCCGGCTGCTGCGCGTCGTCGTCCGGACGAAGAAACCCGTGCTATCGGCCGTCTGGTCCTGGATGCCTCGTTCTCGCCGGTCCGCCGTGTCGCCTATGCCGTGGAAGCGGCTCGTGTCGAACAGCGCACCGATCTGGACAAGCTGGTCATCGATATCGAGACCAACGGCACCATCGACGCCGAAGAAGCAGTGCGTACCGCTGCCGACATCCTCAGCGATCAGCTGTCGGTGTTCGGTGACTTCACCCACCGCGACCGCGGTGCGGCGAAGCCGGCCAACAACGGCGTGGATCCGGTGCTGCTGCGCCCGATCGACGATCTGGAGCTGACCGTGCGTTCGGCCAACTGCCTGAAGGCCGAGAGCATCTACTACATCGGCGATCTGATCCAGAAGACCGAAGTCGAGCTGCTGAAGACCCCGAACCTGGGTAAGAAGTCGCTCACCGAGATCAAGGAAGTGCTGGCCCAGCGTGGCCTGTCGCTCGGCATGAAGCTGGAGAACTGGCCGCCGGCCGGCGTCGCCAGCCACGGCATGCTGGGCTGATACAGCCTTTCTGCAAGACTGCATGGCCCCGTCGGCAACGGCGGGGCCATTGCACCAAGGCAATACCGCCACGACGAACGAAGGTTCGCGGGCAGGTCGTCCAGGACGGATGGCCAGGACCAACCGCAGTCCGAGCAGCAGCGCCAGGAAGGCGACAACGATCCGCAAAGCCACATCATTAACCAAGGAATATCACCATGCGTCACCAGAAATCCGGCCGTAAGTTCAGCCGTACCAGCGCCCACCGCGAAGCGATGTTCAAGAACATGGCCGCCTCGCTGTTCAAGCACGAGCTGATCAAGACCACCCTGCCGAAGGCCAAGGAACTGCGCCGCGTCGCCGAGCCGCTGATCACCTTGGCCAAGGTCGACTCCGTCGCCAACCGTCGTCTGGCCTTCGCCCGCCTGCGTGACAACGAAGCCGTCGGCAACCTGTTCACCATCCTGGGCCCGCGCTACGCGACCCGTCCGGGCGGCTACCTGCGCCTGCTGAAGTGCGGCTTCCGCGCCGGCGACAACGCGCCGATGGCCTACGTCGAACTGGTTGACCGTCCGGTCGTGGCTGAAGCCGTCGAAGAATAATCGACGCGCGACACCCGTCATTCGGTGAAGAACCCGGCCTCGTGCCGGGTTTTTCCGTTTCTGCGGGGTCAGAGCCCTTTGCATCCGCAAAGGGATCCGACTCCGCACCGTTCCGACGGGCGCGACGTTGTGGCGGTTCGAACGGCGCGCAGTCTCGGTTACGCTTGCGGTCCGTACTACACGAGCGTTGCCGATGAATCCTCTGCGCTGGCCTTTCCGCGCCCAGTTCCTGCTGGGCTTCCTGATCTGCGCGGGCCTGCTGGGCTACGCCATCTTCCTGCAGTTGAAGATGGGGCTGGAGCCGTGTCCGCTGTGCATCTTCCAGCGCCTGGCGTTCGTCGCTCTGGGGCTGCTGTTCCTGATCGGCGCCCTGCACGGGCCGTCCAATCGCCCGGGGCGGGCGACCTACGGCATCCTCGCGTTCATCGCCGCTGCCGTGGGCGTGGGCATCGCCGCACGCCACGTCTACGTGCAGATGCTGCCGCCGGAGATGGGTGCGACCTGTGGCCCGCCGCTGGCGTTCCTGCGCGAAACCATGGGGCCGCTGGAAGTGTTCCGCACCGTGCTGACCGGCACCGGCAACTGCGGCAACATCGACTGGACCTTCCTCGGTCTGACCATGCCGATGTGGTCGGGCGTGTGGTTCGTGCTGCTGGCGCTGTGGGCGTTGGTTGTATCGCTGCGCAAGGTCAAGCGCTGAAAGCGAAACGGGGTCGGATCCCTTTGCGGAGCAAAGGGCTCTGACCCCGTTCGCAGCCACGCATGGCGTGGCTCTACTGCGAGCTCCGGGTTTCCTACGGAAAGGGATCCAACCCCTTCGCTTAGAAATCCTGCTGCAGGCTCAGATAGGCGCCGCGACGCGGCCCCCATTGCGGCGCGAACACGCCGATGCCGCCGCCATCGCGCAGCTGGTAGCTGCGGTCCAGCGTGTTGAGCACGGCCAGCTGCACGTGCAGCGGGTGGCCACTGTCGGCGTTGAAGTCATGCGCGGCGCTGAGATTGACCTGCAGATACGACGGCAGCTGGCCGCCATTGGGCACGCCCTCGATGTCCGAACGCAGGCCGCTGCCGTACACGTAGTTCGCGCCCACCCGGTTGTGGCCAGCGAAGGTATAGCTGACGCCGCCGGAAGAAGTCAGCTTCTGGTCGTGGTCCAGGTGGATCCAGTTCTGCTGCACGTAGGCCAATGCATCCGGATCGAGGTTGTACTGGCTGGTGATGACCTGGGTGCCCATCGCCTTGTTGTAGGCCGCGTTGAAGTACGCGCTGATCGGCCCGTTGCTGTAGTCGGCGCTGAACTCCAGGCCGTGGATGTGGCCGCGCCGATAGTTGAAGGTGGAATAGATGTAGGCGGCGCCGAACTGGCCTTCGTCCTGCAGGCGCGAGACGCGGCGGTCGTAGGCATCCAGGCCGAGGGTGAGGTGCTCGCCGACCTGCTGTGACACGCCGATGTCGTAGTAGTCACTGCGCTCGGACAATGGCGTGTTGCTGCCACCGGCGGGTTGCTGGTTGCTGGTGCCGTCGAACAGGGCCAGATCGCTGCCGGCAACCAGTTCGCTGGCGGGCGGGGTGAAGTAGCGCGAGTAGCCGGCATGCACCGTGGTGCTGTCGCTGGCATTCCAGACCACGCCCAGGCGGGGGCTGAGCTGGCCCTCGGTGTGGCCGAACGCCTTGAAGCGGTCGCCGCGCAGGCCGTAGTTGACCGTCCATTCATCGCCTATCCGCCACTCATCCTGCACGTACAGTGCCGCGGTGCTGGCGTGGAAGGCGTTGCGGTCCGGGATCAGCTGCGGCGTGGTGCTTGTCTGCCGGCCATCGGCATCGACCGGGAAGACCCAGCTGCTGTTGTTGGCGGCGGCGTGTTCGTAGTTGCCATACAGGCCATAGCGCAGGGTGTGGTTGTCGCCCAGCGGCGTGGAGAAATCGGCCTGCAGGGTGTTGGCGCGGTTGCTGCGTTGGACCTGCGAGGCGACGCCGCTGAACACCAGGTCGCCGACGATGTCCGGGTTGAAGGCCACATCGCTGTAGCGCTGGCCGGCCGAGAGCTGGTACGCGGTCTGGCCAAGCGTGCCCTGTAGCACCAGCATGCCGAAGCGGGTGGTTTCGCGCTGAGTTTCGTCCAGCTGGCTGGAATCGAAGGTGGTGGTGTCCAGGTAACCGAACTGCGGGGTCTGCCCCGGGTTGACCGGAATCTGGAAGCGGTTGTTGGCGAAGCCGGCGAACACGCTCAGGCGGGTGCTGTCGTTGACCAGATAGGTCAGGTCGGCAAAGGCCTTCCCTTGGTGGGTATCGTCATGCAGCGGCTTGCGTGCGCTGGTGGGGTTCTCCAGCCCGACCTCGTTCTGGTCGTAGTTGCCGGTCAGGAACCAGCTCCAGCGGCCCTGGTTGCCCCACCAGGAGGCATTCGGGTTGACCTTGCCGAAGGAGCCGGCGGTGATGCCGGCGCTGCCGCCGTTGCCCAGCTCGGCGCCACTGCGGGTCGTGATATCAACCACCGCGGCGGTGCGTTCACCGAACTGGGCCGGCAGGGCGCCATCCATCAGGCGGATGCTCTTGATGGTGCGGGCATCCAGGGTCTGGCCAAAGCCGGAGATCGATTCGGGCAGCAGTACGCCGTTGATGCGGTACTGCAGGTTGGCGTGGTCGCCGCGCACGTGCACGCCGCCGTAGGAGTCCTGGGCCACGCCCGGGGCCTGCAGCAGCACCTGGCTGAGCGGGGCGGAGGCGCCCAGAGGCTGCTTCTGGATGTCCTCGGCGGTGATCTGGTACTGGCTGCTGCCGATGTCCGGGGACAGGGCGTTGCGGGCCTGGTCGAGCTGGGCGCTGACGGTGACCACGTCGAGGTTCTTGACCGCAGCCGCGCTGGAATCAGTGTCGGCGGCAAGTACGGGTTGGCTGGTCAGGATCAGGGCGAAGGTGATGGCGGCGGTGAGCAGGGAGGGCTTCATGGGAAATGGGCAGGGAAGGGGGAAGGGGCCGGTCCATGAGGGAGTGTTACTCCGTAACAACAGCGTGCCGATCATGCGCCTGTCCAGCGGTGGCGACCATGCCGTTTCTGGCCGATCACGCGGCCCCTTTTCACGCCGTTCAGGCAGTCGCGGCGGTGCCTGGCCCTTTGCGTCAGCGGCTGGCTCTGCGACCATGACCGCCCCCCACCCCCGGATGTCCGTGATGAGCCTGTCCGCCGTTCCGCCCGCCCCCGATCCTGCCGCCATCGCTGCTGGCGCTGCCTGGTCACCGGAGAGCTGGCGGGGCAAGACCGCGCTGCAGATGCCGACCTATCCCGATCCGGTGGCGCTGGATGCCGCGCTGCACGAGTTGAAGCGGCTGCCGCCGCTGGTGACGTCGTGGGAGATCCTGGCGCTGAAGCAGCAGCTTGCCGACGCCCAGGAGGGCAAGCGTTTCCTGCTGCAGGGTGGCGACTGCGCGGAGAATTTCAGCGACTGCGAATCGGGCACGATTTCCAACCGGTTGAAGGTGCTGCTGCAGATGAGCCTGGTGCTGGTGCACGGCCTGCGTCAGCCGGTGATCCGCGTCGGCCGTTTTGCCGGGCAGTACGCCAAGCCGCGCTCGGCCGATACCGAAACCCGCGATGGCGTGACCCTGCCCAGCTACCGTGGCGATGTCATCAATGCGCCGGCCTTCACCGAGGCGGCGCGGCTGCCCGATCCGAAGCGGATGCTGCAGGCCCACGCGCATTCGGCGATGACGATGAACTTCGTGCGGGCGCTGATCGATGGCGGCTTTGCCGACCTGCACCATCCCGAATACTGGAACCTGGAATGGGTAAGCCATTCGCCGTTGGCCGCCGACTACCAGAAGATGGTCGCCTCGATTGGCGATGCCGTGCACTTCATGGAGACCCTGGCCGGGGCCCGCGTGCACAACCTCAACCGCATCGATTTCTACACCTCGCATGAAGCGCTGTTGCTGCCCTACGAACAGGCGCTGACCCGGCAGGTGCCGCGCCAGCAGGGCTGGTTGAACCTGAGCACGCACTATCCGTGGATCGGCATGCGTACCGCCGCGCTGGATGGCGCACACGTGGAGTACCTGCGTGGCGTGCGCAATCCGATCGCGATCAAGGTGGGCCCGTCGGTGACGCCGGACCAGTTGCTGCGCCTGATCGATGTGCTCAATCCGGATGACGAGCCGGGCCGCCTGAGCTTCATCCACCGCATGGGTGCAGCGCAGATCGCGCAGAAGCTGCCGCCGCTGCTGGATGCGGTCAAGCGCGATGGTCGCCGCGTGCTGTGGGTGTGCGATGCGATGCACGGCAATACCGAGAGCACCGCCAACGGCTTCAAGACGCGGCGCTTCGACAATGTACGTGGTGAGGTCGAGATGTCCTTCGACCTGCACGCGGCCGCAGGCACCCGCCTGGGGGGCGTGCATCTGGAACTGACCGGTGAGGATGTGACCGAATGCACCGGCGGTGCGCGCGAGTTGACCGAACGTGACCTGGAGCGTGCGTATCGTTCGACTGTCGATCCGCGATTGAACTACGAGCAGTCGCTGGAGATTGCGATGGCGATCGTGCGCAAGCAGGAGCAGGTGCGGTAAAAGGTATTTCGGCAGGGCTTGCAGCCCTGCACCTGCTGAATCAACGTCAACGTCAAATGCGGGCATTCCGTGGGATGGCGGGACGGTGTGGGTAGTCAGGACACGCCGTAAACCCATCCATGGGGGCTCGATGGCGCCATCCATGGCGCCAACGGTCCTGCCTACCCACACCGTCCCACCTCTGACAGATTTCCGCGGCTGTTGGATCCACGCCATGCGTGGATGAATTTCCATCGGAATCGACTATTTCGATATCGGAACGAATTGAGCCGAGCATGGCTCGGCTCTACAGAAATGCCGGCAGATCGCGGGAATCTGTCGAAGGCGGGGAGGGTCCGGTTGCGGGAGTGTCCGCGGCATGGATGCCGCGGCCAAGCCCCCAGGGATGGGTTTACGGCGTCTCCCGCAACCGGACCCACCCCGCCATCCCGCAGGAAATCCGCTTCTGCTTCGGCTTCTGCTTCTGCTTCGGCTGTTGCTGTTGCTGTTGCTCAAGCTTGCAGCAGGTGCAGGGCTGCAAGCCCTGCCGACCAACGCCCTCCTTACGAACGACTGACGTGACGCTCATGCGCTATGCGCGAGGCTGTCCGCTTGGTGTTCGAGTGGAGGTGGCAACGGTGCACTGGGAAAGCGCACAGGCCTATGCGTGGCCGTTGGGATTGGCAGTGTTGGTGGGTGGCATCGGCGCGTGGTTGATCCTGTGGATCTACCATCGGCTGAAAGGACGTGATCGTCGCCGCGCGCGCATCGGTCGTGTGCTCGGGCTGCCGATGGCCACCGCATGGCCGTTGCTGCTGCTGATTCCCGCGTTGCAATCCACGCCACTGCCGGAACACGCGCTCGATCAACTGCTGCGCGTGCTGCACATCGCTCTGACCGCCTGCTTCATCTGGCTGCTGGTGCGCGGCGTTGCTGCGGGTGAGCGGGCGATCCTGCGCAGCCATCCGATTGATGTCTCGGATAACCTCGAAGCGCGCCGCATCCAGACCCAGACGCGGGTGCTCAGCCGCGTGCTGATGGGCGGCATCATCGTGCTCGGTGCTTCGCTGGTGCTGCTGACCTTCCCGATGGTGCAGAAGATCGGCACCGCACTGCTGGCGTCGGCGGGCCTGATCGGCCTGGTGGCGGGTATCGCTGCCAAACCGGTGTTCGGCAATCTGATCGCCGGCCTGCAGATCGCGGTGACACAGCCGATCCGGCTCGATGACGTGGTGATCGTCGAAGGCGAATGGGGGCGCGTCGAGGAAATCGGCAGCAGCTATGTGGTGGTGCGCATCTGGGATGAGCGGCGGATGGTGGTGCCGCTGACATGGTTCATCGAACATCCGTTCCAGAACTGGACGCGACGCAGTGCCGACCTGCTGGGAACGGCTTTCCTGTGGCTGGACTACCGTGCGCCGATCGCGGCGATACGTGCCGAGCTGGAACGCATCTGCCAGGGCCAACCGCTGTGGGATGGACGGGTGTGCGTGACCCAGGTGACCGAGACCAGCGAGCGCGCGATCCAGGTGCGGCTGCTGGCCAGTGCGCGCAGTTCCGGTGATGCGTTCGACCTGCGCTGCCTGGTGCGCGAGCGCATGCTGGATTTCCTCGCGCGCGAGCATCCGCAATCGCTGCCGCAGGTGCGCGCGCGCCTGCAGCGGGACGATGAGCTGGATATGCCGCGGATGCGGCGTGCAGGCAGCGCCGATGTGCGCTCGCCGGGTGCGGAGGATGGTGAGGCGGCGATCGCGCCGGTGGAGCCGGGCCCGCTTCTGTAGAGCCGAGCCCACGCTCGGCTTCACCGCAAAATCGAAATCAGCCGAGCATGGCTCGGCTCTACAGAAGCCGGTCAGGGATCGCCGGATTCGATCAATGCATCGGTATCGAAGTGCGGCGGACGCCTGGCGCGCGTGCGCTGCTCATACGCGTAGGCCATCTCGATCAACTTCGGTTCGCTCCAGGCCGTGCCCATGAACAACAGCCCCGCAGGCAGGCCATCGATCTGGCCCATCGGCACGCTCAGGCTGGGGTAGCCGGCGACGGCGGCGACACTGTAGCTCTCGCCGGGGAAGTCATCGCCCGTGCTGCGCAGGGGCCAGGCCACGCCGGTTGTCGGTGCGACCAGCGCATCCAGCTTTTGCGATGCCAACACGGCGTCGATGCCTTCCGGGCCTGCCAGTCGCCGCGCATCGCTGCGCGCGCGGATGTACACGGGATCGCCCAGGCCAGGGGTCGCCTCGGCCTCCTGCAGCAGCTCCTGGCCGAACAGGCCCAGTTCCTGGCCCTTGTGTGCCTCGTTGAAGGCGATCAGCCCGGCCAGGCTGCGCAGTGGTGCCTGGTAGGTGTTGAGGTAGCGTTCCAGTCCGGCCTTGAATTCGTACAGCAGGACGATGCGCTCCGCATCGGCCCAGGCGCCCTGGTTGGGCAGTTCCACCGGCACCACCACGGCGCCGGCACGGCGCAGCTCAGCGACCGCCTGCTCAACCAGCGGCGGCATCCCGCGATACTTCAGCAGTGGTGTCTGCAGCAGGCCGATGCGCTTGCCGCGCAGTCCCTGCGGATCCAGGCGTGCGGTGTAGTCGTAGACGGCGCGGCCGGGCATGGTCGCGGTGGCGGGATCGGCATCATCGCGGCCGGCAATGGCGGTCAGCACGGCGGCGGCGTCGGCGACGCTGCGGGTCATCGGGCCCGCGGTGTCCTGGCTGAAGGAGATCGGGATGATGCCTTCGCGGCTGACCAGGCCGACGGTCGGTTTCAGGCCGACCACGCCGTTGACCGCCGCGGGGCAGACGATGCTGCCATCGGTTTCAGTGCCGATGGCCACGCTGGCCAGGTTGGCGGCCACGGCTACCGCGCTGCCGCTGCTGGAGCCGCAGGGTGAATGACTGAGGCGGTAGGGATTGCGGGTCTGGCCCCCGCGCGCGCTCCAGCCGGAGATGGAGTCGTTGCCACGGAAGTTGGCCCACTCGCTGAGGTTGGTCTTGCCCAGCACCACCGCGCCCGCTTCGCGCAGGCGGCGGACCAGATAGGCATCGTCGGGGCGGAAGCCCTGCAGCGCGAGCGAACCGGCACTGGTGGCCATCGGCGCGGCGTTGATGTTGTCCTTCAGAAGGATCGGGATGCCATGCAGCGGTCCGCGCAGGCGGCCGTTACGGCGCTCGCGATCACGCTCTGCAGCTTCCTTCAGGGCATCCGGATTGAGCTCGATCACCGCGCGCAGGCGCGGGCCGGCGCGGTCCAGTGTGGCGATGCGCTTGAGGTAAGCGTGAGTGAGGGTGGTGCTGTCCAGTTCGCCGGCGACCATGCGTGCCTGCAGGTCGGACACTTCGGTCTCGGCGTAGGGGAAGGGCACGTTGCTGCTACCGGGTTCGGCAGCGTGGGCGCTGGACGTGGCCGGGCTGCAGCCAGCAGCAAGCACCGCAGGCAGTGCGGCGATCAGACAGGACAGGAGGGGCGGCAAGGACAGGCGCATGGGGCAGCTTCGACGGCTCCGATCCCCAGTGTAGCGGCTGCTCAGCGGCGGCGCTTGCGCAGGTCGCGCGCCAGCACGTAGACGACGATCAGGTTGATCGCCAGCACGGTCCACGAGGCCCAGCCGGGATGGCGGACGATCGCGTAGATATCGAAGGGCAGGTAGATGGAGGCGGTCAGGCAGCCCAGCCAGGAGGCCCATGCCTTGGCTTTCCACAGACCCCAGGCTTCGACCAGGTGCAGCAGGCCGTAGCCGATCATCACCGCCGCAGCCAGGTGCACCGCGTCGGGACTGATTGCATTCAACAGCGAGGGCAGGGTGCCGTGATCCGGGTCCAGGCTGAAACGCCGGATCAGGGCATTGACGCCGTCGCGAAGCGGCTGCGGACCGAGGATTTCAAGTCCGGTAGCCGCCAACAACGCCAGCATCGCCTTGCTCGCTTCGAGCAAGGCGATGACATGGAGGCCCGGATGCCGATGCGGATCCGGGTTATAGCCGTTCTGGCTCACGGTTCGCTGGATCAGCCGCCGCGCGAGTTCTTCTTGCGGTCGCTTTCGGTCAGGAACTTCTTGCGCAGACGGATCTCCTTCGGGGTGATCTCGACCAGCTCGTCGTCTTCGATGAAGTCCAGGGCCTGTTCCAGCGAGTACTTGATCGCCGGGGTCAGCTGGATCGCATCGTCCTTGCCCGAAGCGCGCATGTTGGTCAGCGGCTTGGTCTTGATCGCGTTGACGGTCAGGTCGTTGTCCTTGGAGTGGATGCCGACCAGCTGACCTTCATACACGTTGTCGCCTTCAGCAGCGAACAGCTTGCCGCGTTCCTGCAGCGGGCCGAGCGAGTACGCCGGGGTGGTACCCGGGGCATTGGCGATCATCACACCGTTGATGCGCTTGGCGATGGCGCCCTGTTCCTTCGGGCCGTAATGGTCGAACACGTGGAACAGCAGGCCCGAACCCTGGGTGAGGGTCTTGAACTCGTTCTGGAAGCCGATCAGGCCACGGGCCGGGATCTGGTATTCCAGGCGCACACGGCCCTTGCCGTCCGATTCCATGTTCTTCAGCTGGCCCTTGCGGGTGCCCAGCTTTTCCATCACGCCGCCCTGGTGGACTTCTTCGATATCCACCACCAGCTGCTCGATCGGCTCCATGGCCTGGCCGTCGATCTGCTTGATGATGACTTCCGGGCGCGACACGGCCAGTTCGTAGCCTTCACGACGCATGTTCTCGATCAGCACCGACAGGTGCAGTTCGCCACGGCCGGAGACCAGGAACTTGTCGGCGTCTTCCAGCTGTTCGACCTTCAGGGCCACGTTGTGGACCTGCTCGCGGTCCAGACGGTCCTTGATCTGGCGGCTGGTCAGGAACTTGCCACCGGACAGGTCCTTGTTGCCGGCGAACGGCGAGTTGTTGACCTGGAAGGTCATCGAGATCGTCGGTTCATCGACGGTCAGTGCCGGCAGCGCTTCCGGGGTTTCCGGATGGCACAGGGTATCGGAGATGGTCAGTTCCGGAATACCGGAGATGGCGACGATGTCGCCGGCTTCGGCGGTGTCCTGCTCGATGCGCTCCAGGCCCAGGAAGCCCAGCACCTGAGCGACCTTGCCGTTGCGCTTCTTGCCTTCACGGTCGATCACCGCGACCTGCATGTTCTTCTTCAGGGTGCCGCGCTGGATGCGGCCGATGCCGATCACGCCCACGAAGTTGTTGTAGTCCAGCTGGCTGATGCGCATCTGGAACGGACCTTCGGGGTCCACTTCCGGCTTCGGTGCGTGCTGCATGATCGCTTCGTAAAGCGGGGTCATGTCGCCGTCGCGCACGGTGTCTTCCAGGCCGGCGTAGCCGTTCAGGGCCGAGGCGTAGACGATCGGGAAGTCGAGCTGCTCATTGGTGGCGCCGAGCTTGTCGAACAGGTCGAAGACCTGGTCGATCACCCACTCCGGACGCGAGCCCGGACGGTCGACCTTGTTGACCACGACGATCGGCTTGAAGCCCATCGCGAAGGCCTTCTGGGTGACGAAGCGGGTCTGCGGCATCGGGCCGTCCATCGCGTCGACCAGGATCAGCACGGTGTCGACCATCGACAGCACGCGCTCGACCTCGCCGCCGAAGTCGGCGTGTCCGGGGGTGTCGACGATGTTGATCCGGTTCTTGATACCGGTCTTCTTGTCTTCCCAGGTGATGGCCGTGTTCTTGGCCAGGATGGTGATGCCGCGTTCCTTTTCCTGGTCGTTGCTGTCCATCACGCGCTCGGCGAGGACGGTACGCTCGGACAGGGTGCCGGACTGCTTCAGCAGCTGGTCGACCAGAGTGGTCTTGCCATGGTCGACGTGGGCGACGATGGCGATGTTGCGAAGATTTTCGATGGACATACGAAAGGGGGCCAGTCGGCGCCGGATTTGGAAAAAGAAGTCCAACATTATACGTCGAACTTGACGATTGGCGAAAACCTGGATTTCAGGACCGCCGAGGTCCCCATTCAGCCTGGCTCCCGGCGCTGCCCGTCCGCGGGCTGAAGACCCTGCCTGCGCCGATGGTCGAAGCCGCCCATGTCACGGGGGAGGTGTATCCTTATGGGGCTGATTACACACCCCGCATCCCAAGGATCTGCATGTCCCTCATCGCCACTTTCGACACCACCCAGGGCCCGATCAAGGTCGAGCTGTTCGCCGACAAGGCGCCGCTGACGGTCGCCAACTTCGTGAACCTGGTCAAGCGCGGCTTCTATGATGGCCTGATCTTCCACCGCGTGATCCCCGATTTCATGATCCAGGGCGGCTGCCCGCAGGGTCGTGGCACCGGCGGCCCGGGCTACAAGTTCGAAGACGAGAAGAATGGTGTGAAGCACCAGATCGGCTCGCTGTCGATGGCCAACGCCGGCCCGAACACCAATGGCAGCCAGTTCTTCATCACCCACATCAAGACCGATTGGCTGGACGGCAAGCACACCGTGTTCGGCCAGGTGCTGGAAGGCCAGGCGATCGTCGATTCGGTCAAGCAGGGCGACGTGATCCATTCGATCACCCTGGAAGGCGACACCGACGCTCTGCTCGCCGCCCAGGCTGAGCGCGTGGGTGAGTGGAACAAGCTCATTCCCGCCTGATCCAATACCCGGACGGCCCCCTGCGAAGGGGGCCGTTTCCATGTTGCGGCCGCCCCGCCAGGCCCATCCCCGCCCGCGCGGCCATCTTCTACAACGCTACTTAGCTTCTTAGCAGAGGAAATCCCCATGAAAGCACCTGTTCGTGTTGCCGTGACCGGCGCCGCCGGCCAGATCGGCTACGCCCTGCTGTTCCGTATCGCCTCCGGTGAAATGCTGGGCAAGGACCAGCCGGTCATCCTGCAGCTGCTGGAGCTGCCGGTCGACAAGGCCCAGGCCGCCCTGAAGGGCGTGATGATGGAACTGGAAGACTGCGCGTTCCCGCTGCTGGCCGGCATGGTCGGCACCGACGACGCCGAAGTCGCCTTCAAGGACGCGGACATCGCCCTGCTGGTCGGCGCGCGTCCGCGCGGCCCGGGCATGGAGCGCAAGGATCTGCTGCTGGAAAACGCGAAGATCTTCACCGCGCAGGGCGCCGCACTGAACAAGGTCGCCAAGCGTGACGTGAAGGTGCTGGTGGTCGGCAACCCGGCCAACACCAACGCCTACATCGCGATGAAGTCGGCGCCGGACCTGAACCCGCGCAACTTCACCGCCATGCTGCGCCTGGACCACAACCGTGCGCTGAGCCAGCTGTCGACCAAGCTCGGCAAGCCGGTCGCCGGCATGGAGAAGCTGGTGGTGTGGGGCAACCACAGCCCGACCATGTACCCGGACTACCGTTTCGCCACCGCCGATGGTGCGTCCATCGCCGATGCGATCAACGACCAGGAGTGGAACGCCAACACCTTCATCCCGACCGTCGGCAAGCGCGGCGCGGCGATCATCGAAGCCCGTGGCTCGTCCTCGGCTGCTTCGGCCGCCAATGCAGCGATCGACCACGTGCGTGACTGGGTGCTGGGCAGCAACGGCAAGTGGGTCACCATGGGCGTGCCGTCCGACGGTTCCTACGGCATTCCGGAAGGCGTGATCTTCGGCTTCGCGGTCACCACCGAGAACGGCGAGTACACCCTGGTCAAGGATCTGCCGGTCGACGACTTCAGCCAGAAGTACATCGACAAGACCCTGGCCGAGCTGGAAGAAGAGCGCGCCGGCGTCGCCCACCTGCTGGGCTGATGCGGTCTGTGCCGGCAGTTTGCCGGCACGTTTTCCATCAGGGTAGGTGCCGGTCGTTGGCCGGTACGCAGGAAACGGGGAGGCTTCGGCTTCCCCGTTTCCGTATGGAGCACCTGGCAACGACATGATCCACCTGCATTACATCGACGACGCGCTGCTGGTAGCCGAGAAGCCTGCCGGCCTGCTGTCCGTACCCGGCCGCTCGGCGGAGAACCAGGACTGCGTGGTCGCGCGGTTGCAGGCGGTGTATCCCGATGCGCTGACCGTGCATCGCCTGGACCAGGTCACCTCCGGCCTGCTGCTGCACGCGCGTGGCAAGGACATGCAGGTGGCGCTGTCGATGCAGTTCGAGAAGCGCCAGGTGGGCAAGCGTTATGAAGCCATCGTGCAGGGGCTGCTTGAAGGAGATGCGGGTGAAGTGGATCTGCCGCTGATCGTCGATTGGCCGAACCGGCCGCGGCAGATGGTCGACCACGAACGCGGCAAGCCGGCACTGACCCGGTGGCGCGTGCTGTCGCGTGACATCGCGGCGCAACGCACGCGCGTTGAACTGGAGCCGGTCACCGGCCGCAGCCACCAGTTGCGCCTGCACATGGCCAGCCTCGGCCATCCCATCGTCGGCGACGTGCTGTACGGCGCACAAGCCGCGCAGCGCGTGCACCTGCATGCACGGGAGCTGCGGTTCACCCATCCGGTGACGGGCGAGACGCTCGCGTTCGAGTCTGCGACTCCGTTCTAGAGAGTGGGTGTATCGGCAGGGCTGCGCCCTGCACCTGCCGAATCAACGGCAACAGCAACAGCGGGATTCCGTGGGTTGGCGGGGCGGTGTCGCATTGCGGGGGCGCCGCAAGTACGTCCCTGTAGGCTTGGCAGCCGCATCCATGCGGCTGACACCCCGCAATCCGACACCGCCCCACCTTCGACAGATTTCCGATGGCCGATGGGTCCACGCTTTGCGTGGATCAAATCCATCGGAATCGAATATTTCGACAATTCATCGAAAAGCATCCACGCATGGCGTGGATCTACGTGTCGACCAAGGTCGGCAGCTACCAACAGCAGCCCAACAGCAGCGGGAAATCGTCGGAGGCGGGGAGGGGGCAGATGGCGGGGGCGTGAGCGCCATGGATGGCGCGACCGAGCTTACATGGACGTACTTGCAGCGACCCCCGCCATCTGCCCCCTCCCCGCCAAACCCGGAATCCGCCGTTGCTGTTGCTTCGGCTGTTGCTGTTGCCGTTGCTCCGGCCTCGGCGGGTGCAGGGCGCAGCCCTGCCGGGAACACACCCCCTACCAAGGTAGGGCGGCCCGCGCGCCAGCGCCGGACTATGCTCGAACCATGACTTTGTCTGGGAGGGCTGCGTCATGAACTACGAGGAAACCTACCGCCGTTCGATCGACGAGCCGGAGGCATTCTGGGGCGAGGAAGCCAAGCGCATCCATTGGCACAAGCCGCCGCAACAGGTGCTCGACTACAGCAACCCGCCATTCCGGCGCTGGTACGTTGGTGGCGAAACCAATCTCTGCTACAACGCCGTCGACCGGCATCTGGCCGACCGCCCGGACCAGCTCGCACTGGTCGCCATCTCCACCGAAACCAACAGCACCCGCGAAGTCACCTATCGCCAGCTGTATCGCGAAGTGAACGACTTCGCCGCCGTGCTGAAACATCTCGGTGTCGGCCACGGTGATCGTGTGGTGATCTACATGCCGAACATGGCCGAGGCGGTGTTCGCCATGCTTGCCTGTGCACGTATCGGTGCGGTGCACTCGGTGGTGTTCGGTGGCTTCGCCGCGCACAACCTCGCGCTGCGCATCGACGATGCCAAGCCGAAGCTGCTGATCGCCGCCGATGCCGGCATGCGTGGCGGCAAGCTCATTCCGTACAAGGCGATGGTCGACGCCGCCTGCGCCGAGGCCAGCAATCCGCCGCCGCACGTACTGATCGTTTCGCGCGGGCTGGACCCGGCCGAGCCCCGCATCGAAGGGCGTGATGTCGAGTACGCCAGCCTGCGTGCGCAGATCGGGCAGACCGATGTGCCGGTGCAATGGCTGGAATCGAGCGAACCCAGCTACCTGCTGTACACCTCCGGCACCACCGGCAAGCCGAAGGGCGTGCAGCGCGATGTCGGTGGCTATGCGGTGGCGATGGCGCAGTCGATGCAGACCGTGTTCGACTGCAAGCCGGGGCAGGTGATGTTCTCCACCTCCGACGTCGGCTGGGCCGTGGGCCATTCCTACAACGTGTATGGCCCGCTGATCGGTGGCTGCACCTCGCTGCTGTACGAAGGGCTGCCGACCAACCCGGATCCGGGTATCTGGTGGGCGCTGTGCGAGCAGTACAACGTACGCACGATGTTCTCTTCGCCGACGGCGATCCGTGTGCTGAAGAAGCACGATGCCGATTTCATCCACCGGCACGACCTGGATGCGCTGAAGTATCTGTTCCTGGCCGGCGAGCCGCTGGACGAACCGACCGCACACTGGATCAGCGACGCGCTGGGCAAGCCGATCATTGACAACTACTGGCAGACCGAAACCGGTTGGCCGGCATTGACCCTGCTGCCTGGGCTGGACATGAAACCGGTGCGTTTCGGCTCACCGGGTTTCCCCAATCTCGGTTACCGGATGAAGGTGATCGACGAGAACACCGGTGAAGAAGTGGCTGCGGGGCAGAAGGGTGTGCTGGTGATGACGCCGCCGTTGCCGCCGGGCTGCATGAGCACGGTCTGGAATGACGACAGCCGCTTCCTGCAGAGCTACTTCAGCCACTTCAAGGAACTGCTGTACAGCTCACTGGACTGGGCCATCCGCGATGACGATGGCTATACCTTCATCCTGGGCCGCACCGACGATGTGATCAACGTGGCTGGCCATCGCCTGGGCACGCGTGAGATCGAAGAGGCCATCTCAAGTCACCCGCGCGTGGCCGAGGCCGCGGTGATCGGGGTGAAGGACGAGTTGAAGGGGCAGGTGCCGCTGGTGTTCGTGACGCTCAAGCAGGGTCTTGATGGCGAAGACCCTGCTGCGGTGGTGGCCGAGATGATGGCCACGGTGACCGCTTCGCTGGGGGCGGTGGCGCGGCCGGCGCATGTGCACGTGGTCAACGCCCTGCCCAAGACCCGCTCGGGCAAGCTGCTGCGGCGTTCGCTGCAGGCATTGGCCGAGCAGCGCGATCCCGGCGATCTGTCGACCCTGGACGACCCGGGCGCGCTGGAAGAGATCCGCCGCGCGCTGGGCCGTTGACCCGGTCCTGTAGAGCCGAGCCCATGCTCGGCTGCCCGGGTCAGGTACACGCAGCCGAGCATGGGCTCGGCTCTACAGAGATCCAGCGGTGCTGCAGCGCAGCTTCCTCGCCGCCACCGGTGCGCTAAGCTCGCCCCGGGGAGCGTGCCCGCAAGGGCACGCATGCGTATCGCATCGAGGGAAGGGGGAGCTTATGGCACTGCTGCATGCCAAGACGGCCGCTGGCCGCCAGGAGATCGAAGACCGTGCCCGGCGCCTGCCGGCGGCGCTGCGTTCGATCCTGTTGATGGTTGACGGTCAGCGTGATGAAAGCGAACTGCGCGGCTTGTTCGAAGGGCTGCGCGCACCGCAGGATGCGCTGGAGCAATTGGCCGCACTCGGCCTGATCCAAGTGGTCGGCGGCAGGGCCGAACCTGCTCCGCAGCGCGGACTCTGCAGCGGCCGCGAGCAGGATCCGGCGCTGTACCAGCAGTTGTACGACGCGATGAGCGATGCCGTGCGCCGCCATCTGGGCCTGAAAGGCTACTTCATGCAGTTGAAGATCGAGCGCTGTACCGACGCGGTCACCCTGGAACGGCTGTGCCCGGAAATGATCACCGCGATCGGCAAGGCGCGCAGCCCGGCGCTGGCACAGCGCTGGTGGCAGGAGGTCCAGGTGTCGCTGGCACCGGTCACCGCCGAGGTCGTGCCCGGCTGACACGCGGGGTAAAGTGGTCCGCTCTTTTTCCGCCCAGGAGCCCCGCATGCAGGACGACACCGATACACCCGGTTGGGATGCGATCAATGCCGCACTGGCGCCGCTGTACGCCGGCCAGGAGCCGCGTCACTTCGGTACCGCGTTGCCGTACACGCTGGGTGGCCAGGATCCGCTCGACGGCATCAGCGTGTACTGGGTGGAAGCACCGGTTCCGCATTGGCACTACGTCACCTACGGTCTGTCCGAACTGTATGCAAAAGAGAGCAGCGATGCGGCCACCAGTGGCTACGGCTTCGAGCTGACGTTCCGTCTGGCTGCGGACAAGGGTGAACATGCCGACAGCACCCCGCCTGCGTGGCCGATGAACCTGCTGCAGAATCTGGCGCGCTATGTGTTCAGCAGCGGCAATGTGTTCGAGGATGGGCACCACCTCAACGCCAACGGCCCGATCGCGCTGGAGACCGACACCCGTCTCTGCCACCTGGCGTTTGTGTCCGATCCGCAGTTGCCCGCGCGCGATACCGCCAATGGGCAGCTGCAGTTCCTGCAGGTGGTCGGGCTGACCGATGAGGAAATGGGCGCGATCAAGCGCTGGTCCACGCGCGGTGTGCTGCAGGTGCTCGAGCCGGCGATGCCGTTGTGGATCACCGATCTGCAGCGCGGCAACCTGCTGGATGATCCGGCGCTGGCGGCGCAGGTGCAGGCCGGCAGCGAGCGTGAGGGATCCAGTACGGGCATGTTGTTCATCGAGACGCTGGACTGGCGGCAGACGGCGGGCATCACCACGCTGGTGCTGGGGGCAGGGCAGGTCGGCAGTGTGGGTGAACTGCTGCCACTGCGCCTGCGCCACGGCAAGGCACTGACGCTGGTCAGCCGCGAACGGCAGTGGGAGTTCATGCCTGCCACCGATGGCGCCGCCACGGTCGAGGGCGACAACGTGCGCTGGGTGATGGACGACGCGGCGTTGCAGGCCTGGCATCAGGTGCGGCCGGAACGCGGAACCTACACGGTGTCGAGCACGTTGCAGGTTGAAGTGGTGCCGACGTTCCTGCGCGATGCGAAGGGCGAAGTGATCCGCGAAATCGGCTGACCGCGCCTATGGTACCGATGGGGTCAGAGCCGCCTGCTGCGCAGACGGATCCGACCCCGCCTCCCGGACCGTTGGGGTTGGAACCGTTCGCGCTGCGAACGGCTCCGACCCCGGTTCCATCAGGCCAGGCCTTCGGCCTTCAGCGCCGCCTGCACGCCCGGATCGGCGTCCATGCGCGCCTTGTAGGCGGCCAGGTTGTCCAGGCCCGACAGGTCGACCTTGGTGCCGGCCGCCCAGCGCAGGGTGATGTAGAAGTAGGGATCGGCGAAGCTGCGGAAACCGGCCAGCCACGGCTTGTCGGCCAGCTGCTTGTCGGCGGTCTCGAACAGCGCGCGCAGGCGCTTGTGTGCAGCGGCGCGGATCGCGTCGTACTGCCCTTCATCGGCGATGAACTTGCCTGGCGAGAACAGCGGCGAGAACGCCGGGTGCACGTCGGAGTTGACGAAGGCCAGCCAGCGGGTGGCTTCAGCGCGCTGGCGCGGGCTGCCATCGCCGCCGAGACCGGCCTGCGGGTAGGTGTCGGCGATGTAGCCCATGATCGCTGCGTTCTGCAGCAGCACGAAGTCGCCATCGACGACCGCCGGCACGGCGCCGGCCGGATTGATCTTGAGGAATTCCGGACCCTTCAGGGTGTCCTTGTTCAGCAGTTCGACCTCGAACAGCTGGCCGGTCCACTGCAGGGCGATGTGGTCGGCGGTGGAACAGGCACCGGGCTTGCTGTACAGCTTCATGGGAACTCCAGGCGGGGTGTGGCGGGAAACCCCCACTATCCCAGAGCCCAGCCGCATGCGGCAACGCTGCCGCCGGCAACGGATTGTTACGACTGCCGGGGCTTGAGGTTCTGCACTTTGTAGAAGGTGTGATCGCCGATGGTGGCCACCTGGTAGGCATTGCGCCAGTTCGGGCTGGCAATCGCCAGCGCAGCGAAGTGGCTGGCGCCGGGCACGATCTCGCGGCGCTCACCAGCCGGCAGCGCCCAGTTGCGCTCGGCGTCGAAGGCTACGTCCATCGCTTCACTCCAGGCCGCATCGTTGCCCAGCTGGGTGCCGGGGGAGACGATGGTGGGGGCGAACTGCTTGCGCGCGGTCACCACCTGGCACATCGAGTCGCCCCAGAGGCCGCTGTCGAGGCGACGCAGGGCGACCTCGGCCACGGCCTGCTGGCCACGCAGGGTCTGGTCGCGGGCTTCCAGGTAAACGGTGGTGCTCAAACACAATGAATCAGCGGCCGGCTGCGGCAACAACTGCGACAGCCAGAGAATCCAGGCCAGTTTCATATAACTCCTTGCTCCGTGTGGGACGCACCTGGCGGTTCCGGCAGCGCAGGCTGCTGGAGGCGGGGTACGACTTGGCGTCATGGGGAGGCGGCCATCGGGGCTGCCCCGTGGGCGGCCCCAAGAACACGATCGTGGATCGATCGGCGGGGTCCGCACCGGCTCACCGGAAACTGGCTGGTGAGCGGAAAGATGGCGCAAGGTAGGGGGGCATTGCCGAACGCATCCTGAATCGTCCGGCTTGACATTCAGCTTGGGGGCCGGTGACGGAAATCACATTCCGGCCCCCATTCAGGTGTTGATCAGAGCGCGGCGGCGACCCGGCTGCCCTGATCGATGGCACGTTTTGCATCGAGTTCGGCGGCCACATCGGCACCGCCGATCAGCTGTGCGGCGATGCCGGCGGCCTGCAGTTCTACCTGCAGCGCGCGCTGCGGTTCCTGCCCGGCACAGATCACCACGTGGTCGACCGGCAGCAGTTGTTCGCTGCCATCGACGCGGATGCGCAGGCCCGCATCGTCCACGCCCAGGTACTCGACACCACCCAGCATGCGCACGCCCTTGGCCTTCAGCGTGGCGCGGTGGATCCAGCCGGTGGTCTTGCCCAGGCGTGCACCGGGCTTGCCGGCGCTGCGCTGCAGCAGCCACAGCCTGCGCGGCGACGCCTCCACGGCCGGCCGGGCCAGCGCGCCGCGGGCCTCGAAGGTGGCATCCACGCCCCATTCGGCCATCCAGCGCTGCGGGTCCAGCGATGGGGAAGGGCCGTCATGGGCAAGGAACTCGCCGACATCGAAGCCGATGCCGCCGGCGCCGATGATGGCGGCGCTGGCACCGACTTCGACCCGGCCCAGCAGCACGTCCAGGTAGTTCACCACCTTGGCGTGGTCGGCACCGGGGAAGTCGACCTTGCGCGGTACGATGCCGGTGGCCAGTACGACCTCGTCGAAGCCGGCCAGGCTGGCCGCGTCGGCACGGGTGCCCAGACGCAGCTGCACGCCGGTCTCAGCCAGCTTGTGGCGGAAGTAGCGCAGGGTCTCGTGGAACTCTTCCTTGCCGGGAATGCGCTTGGCCACGTTGAACTGGCCACCGATCTCCTCGCTGGCGTCGAACAGGGTGACCTGGTGGCCGCGTTCGGCAGCGACCGTGGCGCAGGCCAGGCCGGCCGGACCGGCGCCGACCACGGCCACCCGCTTCGGTGCGGTGGTCGGGGTATAGACCAGTTCGGTCTCGTGGGCAGCGCGCGGGTTGACCAGGCAACTGGCCAGCTTGTTTTCGAACACGTGGTCCAGGCAGGCCTGGTTGCAGGCGATGCAGGTGTTGATGGCCTCGGCACGGCCGGCGCGGGCCTTGTTCGGCCACTGCGGATCGGCCAGCAGCGGACGTGCCAGCGACACCATATCGGCCCCGCCATCGGCGAGGATGCGCTCGGCCACCTCGGGCATGTTGATGCGGTTGGTCGCCACCAGTGGCAACGTCACGTGCGGCTTGAGCTTGGCGGTGACACCGGCGAACGCACCACGCGGTACCGACGTGGCAATGGTCGGAATGCGCGCTTCATGCCAGCCGATGCCGGAATTGAGGATCGTCGCGCCGGCTGCCTCGATGGCCTGGGCCTGCTGCACGATCTCTTCCCAGTTGCTGCCGTCTTCGACCAGGTCGACCAGCGACAGGCGGTAGATGATGATGAAATCCGGACCGCAGGCTTCGCGGATGCGCCGCACGATCTCCACCGCGAAGCGCATGCGCTGTGCGGCATCACCGCCCCAGCGGTCGTTGCGCTTGTTGGTGCGCGGGGCGATGAACTCGTTGATGAGGTAGCCCTCCGAGCCCATCACTTCCACGCCGTCGTAGCCGGCCTCGCGGGCCAGCTTCGCGCTGCGTGCGTAGTCGGCGATGTGCCGCTCGACGCCGCTGGCCGACAAGGCGCGCGGGGTGAACGGATTGATCGGCGCCTTCAGCTTCGACGGCGCCACCGACAGCGGGTGATAGGCATAGCGCCCGGCATGCAGCAGCTGCAGGCAGATCTTCGCGCCGTGCTGGTGCGCGGCGGCGGTCAGCTGCCGATGCGGACGCACTTCCCATGGCCAGGACAGCTTGCCGCCGAACGGCTTGAGCCAGCCCACCACGTTCGGCGCGAAACCGCCGGTGACGATCAGGCCGACGCCGCCTTCGGCGCGCTCTGCGAAATAAGCTGCCAGGCGCGGGAAGTCGCGTGCGCGGTCTTCCAGACCGGTGTGCATCGAGCCCATCAGCACCCGGTTGCGCAACTGGGTGAAGCCCAGGTCCAGCGGGGCGAACAGGTGGGGGTAGGCGCTTTCGTTGGCTGGCGACATGTCGATACGCTTGCGTACGGAAGCGCGAAGGGTGCCGCGAAACGGCGCCGGGGGCAAGGGCTGGCAGATGGGTAGCGCCGGTCCACGCCCGGCGACGCGACTACCCGTGGCCGCGCTGCGCGCTCGCCGGGCGTGGCCCGGCGCTACCGACCGCCGGCCGGCCGATCCCGAACCAGCCGAGGGTGATCCCGCACAGCGGCCCGATCAGCAACGCGAAGGCGAGCGTGCCGACGCCGACGTTGCCGCCCAGCCACCAGCCCAGCAGCAGCACGCTGCCTTCAATCAGGCTCCGCACCTTCCAGATCGGCCAGCCGGTGCGCGCGTGCAGCCCGGTCATCAGGCCATCGCGCGGGCCAGGGCCCAGCTTCGCGCCGATGTACAGGCCGGTGGCCAGCGCCACCAGCAGCATGCCGGCGCAGAACATCGCCACCTGCCAGCCCAGTCCGACGGCCGGGGGCAGCAGCCACAGCCCGAACTGGGCCGAGGGGCCGATCAGCATCACGTTGAGCACGGTGCCGACGCCCGGCTTCTGTCGCAGCGGCCACCACAGCAGCAGTACCAGCGCGCCGATGACATTGGTGGCCAGGCCGAACGACAACGGTGTCTGTGCAGCGATGCCCTGCGACAGCACATCCCACGGCGCGACACCGATCGCGGCGCGGATCATCAGCGAGGCGCCGAAGCCATAGAGGAACAGGCCGATGATCAGTTGCAGCAGGCGCAGGGGCAGGGCGGTGGGCATGGCGGGCTCGGGGGGAGGGGGATCTGTTTCCACCCTATCCCCGAAATGGGCCATTCAATAGATACAGATGCCGCCCAATCCACTGCCACAGGTCGCAACCAACGAAACACCGAGCAGCGCCCGGTGCGCGCGGCGGTCAATCACTCGTCCCAGCCGGCCAGCGCCAGCTTGCCGATGGTGCGGCCGCCTGCTAGGCGCTGGTGGGCGGCTTCCAGGTTGGCCGCATTGATCGGCCCCAGCACTTCGCTCAGCGTTCCGCGCAACTGGCCTGCATCGATCATGCTGGCGGCGCGGTTGAGGATGCGGTGCTGCTCGATGCGGTCGGCGGTGGCAAAGCGCGCACGGGCGAACATGAATTCCCAATGGATGCCGATGCACTTGGCCTTGTAGGGATCGCCGATGCGCAGTGGGCCGCGCGGTTCGACGATCAGGCCGACATGTCCCTGCGGCGCCAGCAGCTGGCCCAGTTCGTCCCAGTAGTGGTCGGTATCGGCCAGATTGAGGGCCACCTGCACATCGTCGATGCCAAGCGCCTGCAGCTGCGGCAGCAGGGGCTGGCGATGGTCGATCACATGCTGGGCGCCCATCCGCCGGCACCAGTCGATCGAGGCTTCACGCGAGGCGGTGGCAATGACGTCGAAGCCCGCGTGGTGGGCCAGCTGGATCGCCATCGAGCCAACGCCGCCGGCACCGCCGATCACCAGCAGGCGCTGGCCGGCGTGGCGGCGGTCATCAAGCAGCAGGGGCATGCGCTGGAACAGCAGTTCCCAGGCGGTCAGGGTGGTCAGCGGCAGCGCGGCCGCCTCGGCGAAGTCGAGGGTGGTCGGCTTGCGCGCCACCAGCCGCTCATCCACCAGCTGATACTGCGCATTGCAGCCAGGGCGGGTGACATCACCGGCGTAGTAGACCTCGTCACCGGAGGCGAACAGGCTGGCCTCCTCGCCCATGGCTTCGACCACGCCTGCCGCGTCCCAGCCGAGAATGCGCGGAGTATCCAGCGAGGCGGCCGACGTGCCTGCACGCAGCTTGCCGTCCACGGGATTGACGGAAAGTGCTTCGACACGGATCAGCAGGTCACGGCCCCGCGGCGGCTGCGGTGGCGGCAGCACCAGATCGCGCAGGGCAGGGGCGGATTCACGGCACAGGGCGACGGCTTTCATTGCAGCTCCAGCTCGGTTCCTGTCTGCATCATAAGGTTCCTCACCTCGATGGGCGCGCGCTGAACCGCTTTGTGATAACTCGCGTCAAAACTGTCGTATCTGGCTCTTAAACCCATCCAAACCCTTGTGGTGTGTGGGTCTTGCGGATTTTCATCATCCTGTATAGGGTTTCAACGTCGGACCGGTGGCCGGTCGTGCGCAGCGCTTCACATGTTACGGGACTGTTAACATGGCCTTCACCCGCCTGAGCATAATGTTCGCGGCGGTGGCGTGCTGAATCGGCTGTCTGAACATCGACGCAGTAGTGCTGGCCCATGCCTCTACCGGTTTCATACCCCCGAAATAGGAGCTGTACTCAATGAACAAGAAGATCCTTACTGCCGCGCTGCTGGGCGGTCTGGCTTTCGCCCAGGCTGCGTCGGCGCAGGAGTTCGATGACCGCTGGTACCTGACCGGTTCGGCCGGCTTCAACTTCCAGGATAACGACCGTCTGACCAACGACGCTCCGTTCGTGACCCTGGGTCTGGGCAAGTTCATCAGCCCGAACTGGTCGCTGGATGGTGAGCTGAACTACCAGAACCCGAACTTCGACGCCAACCAGGATCAGAACTGGTCGCAGTACGGCGTGTCGTTCGATCTGCGTCGCCACTTCATCAAGGAAGGCCGCGGCTGGAACCCCTACATCGTGGGCGGCCTGGGCTACCAGAAGTCTGAAGAAGAGTACGCAGCTGGCCCGAACGGCCCGGCCGACCGCAAGGACGGCAACGTTGCCGCCAAGCTCGGCGTCGGCCTGCAGACCACCTTCGACAAGCGCGTTGCTGTCCGTGCCGAAGTGGCCTACCGCGCTGACTTCGACGACCAGAGCATTGCCGCGCGCGACGAAAGCTGGTTCGGCGACGTGCTGGCTTCGGTCGGCGTCGTGATCCCGCTGGGCCCGGCCCCGGTGGCTGCTGTTCCGGCACCGGCTCCGGTTGCCCCGAGCTGCGCCGACCTGGATGACGACGGTGACGGCGTCAACAACTGCGACGACAAGTGCCCGAACTCGCAGCCGGGTCAGACCATCGGTCCGGACGGTTGCCCGGTGCCGGTCTCGATCGACCTGAAGGGCGTGAACTTCGACTTCGACAAGTCGAACCTGCGTCCGGACGCTGTGGCCATCCTGAGCGAAGCCACCGAGATCCTGAAGCGTTACCCGGATCTGCGCGTTGAAGTCGCCGGTCACACCGACTCGAAGGGTACCGACGCTTACAACCAGAAGCTGTCGGAGCGCCGCGCCACCGCGGTGTACAACTACCTGACCAAGAACGGCGTCGACGCTGGCCGTCTGGCCGGTCCGATCGGCTACGGCGAGAGCCGTCCGATCGCGCCGAACACCAACTCGGATGGTTCGGACAATCCGGAAGGTCGCGCCAAGAACCGTCGTACCGAGCTGAACGTCCAGAACTAAGTTCTGACGCTCTGCCAGTAAGACACAGCAGGACCCGGCTTCGGCCGGGTCTTGTTGTTTGTGCGGTCCGGAATGATGAATCAGCGCTTGAGTGGCGACCGTTCGTCGGCAATTTGCTTATGAAACCAATGAGTTGCCGTATTCATTGAAAGTGGCGCTTGAAAGATGACGCGGCATTGCTAAACTCGCCGCGTCACTTCCTTTCGTGGATGTCCTCATGCTGCGCTCTGCATCGGCTGCCGTTCTGGCGCTGGCCCTGGTTCCTGCTGCTCACGCTGCGGTCGATTGCTCGGTCAACACCAGCGCTTCGCCGCTGCCGTTGCCGGCCACGGCCGTCGCCCCGGTGGCAGATGAGCTGTATATCCGCAGCAGCCAGCTGGGCATGGCCAGCGGCGTGCTGGGCAGCAGCTACGATCCCTCGCAGTCGCTGGACCAGGTGCTGCAGCGGTTGCGCATCGATGGCTGCCAGAACATCGCCAAGGCGATTCCGAGCGCGCCGGCGGTGAAGCCGAATGATCCGGCTGCATACAAGCCGCAGACCGAATTCGACAACACGCCGTGGCGCTTCGACATGAGCCAGAACGGCAAGCGCATGACCGCCGAAGAGTTCGACGCCTGGATGAAGGCGCGCGGCGTACGCGTGGTCAAGGCACGTCCGGTTCCGGCGGCCACCCCGGCCGCAGCCGAAGTACCGGCTGAGACCAAGCCGGTCGACAAGAAGTAAGCGTGGCGGGGAGCAGAGGCTTGCGCACGCGCCGCCCACCTGCTGCCCCCGCTGCCCGCTCCCACGCTGCGCGTGGGCGTGCGAATCCCGCTGCGGTTTCCGCTGGCGTGCGCCATGGCCTGGCGCGCGTGCTGTCCAAGGCTGGCTTGTGCTCGCGCAGCGAGGCCGCGCGCTGGATCGCCGATGGCCGTGTTCGTGTCGCCGGGCGCATCGTCCGTGATCCGGAATTTCCGATTGCCAGCCCGGCGCCGCCGATCGAGGTCGACGGCCAGCCGATGGGCGCACCACAACGCCTGTACCTGATGCTCAACAAACCGCGCGGGGTGGTCACTACCGTGCAGGACGAGCGTGGCCGCGACACCGTGTACCGCTGTTTCGATGGTGCCGGCCTGCCGTGGATCGCGCCGGTTGGTCGGTTGGACAAGGCCAGTGAAGGCCTGTTGTTGTTCAGCAACGATCCGCAGTGGGCCGCGCGCCTGACCGATCCGGAGACCGGCCCGCAGAAGACCTACCACGTGCAGGTCGATCGCCTGCCCGATGACGACACCCTGGCGGCGCTGCGCGCCGGTGTCGAAGACGAGGGTGAATTCCTCCTCGCCCTGGCCGTACGCGTGCTGCGCAGCGGCGACAAGACCGCTTGGTTGGAGGTGGTCCTCGACGAGGGCCGCAACCGCCATATCCGTCGCCTGCTGGCGGCCTTCGACCTGCAGGTGCTGCGCCTGGTCCGCGTTGCGATCGGAGAGCTCACGCTCGGCGATCTCGGCAAGGGCCAGTGGCGGGCGCTGGAGGTCAGCGACCAGCAGCGGCTGGGGGCCGCTGCACCGGGCTGAGTGATGCCCACGGCCGGCGGTTGCCGGCCACCGTTCCAGGCGTAGGGGGCGCCTGGTTGTCGAATGTCCAGAACGGAGCCTGCCCATGTATCACCCGACCCTCAAGCAAACCCTGTGCTGCGCCAGCCTGTTGTTGCCGATCGTGCTGTTGACCGCGTGTGGCGGCCACAAGAAAACGGCCAAGGCCGATCGCCCGGCCGAGACTCCTGTGGTTGAAGTAAAGACCCCGGAACTGGATGGCCGCGGCAGCTATCGCTTCATGATGAGCAACGGCGACCAGAAGATGACCGCCGATCAGTTCGATGCCTGGATGAAAGCCAATGGCATCCGTGTTGCCAAGGGCAATGGGCAGGATGCTGCCGCCAAGCCGGTGGTGGTCGCCAGCAAGGACGAGCCCAAGGACAAGAAGAAAAAGAAGAAGTAGCGCCGGGTGGGTGCCGACCTTGGTCGGCACGTCATCAGACTCCGGTAGGTGCCGACCTTGGTCGGCACGCTTTGGCCTGAAGGGTCAGAGCCCTTTCCGCAGGAAAGGGATCCGACCCCGCCGGTGATCAGCCCTTGATCACGCCCAGCTCGACGCCGATGCGGGTGAACGCATCGATCGCGCGGTCCAGATGCTCGCGGCTGTGCGCGGCGCTGATCTGGGTGCGGATGCGCGCCTGGCCCTTGGGTACCACCGGGAAGAAGAAGCCGATCGCATAGATGCCTTCTTCCAGCAGGCGCTCGGCGAACTTCTGCGCCAGCGGTGCGTCGTACAGCATCACCGGGCTGATCGGGTGCACGCCGGGCTTCACGTCGAAGCCGGCAGCGGTCATCTTCTCGCGGAAGTAGGTGGTGTTCTCGGCCAGGGTGCTGCGCAGGTCATCGGCTGCGGCCAGCATCTCGAACGCCTTGATGCCGGCGGCGACCACGTGCGGCGGCAGCGAGTTGGAGAACAGATACGGGCGCGAACGCTGGCGCAGCAGCTCGATCACTTCGGCGCTGGCGCAGGTGAAGCCACCCAGTGCGCCGCCCATGGCCTTGCCCAGGGTGCCGGTGATGATGTCGATCTTCTCCAGCACGCCCTTGACCTCGGCCGAGCCGCGGCCCGTCGCGCCGAGGAAGCCGGTAGCATGGCATTCGTCGATGTGCACCAGCGCGTTGTACTTCTTCGCCAGTGCGGTGATTTCGTCCAGCGGCGCGATGAAGCCGTCCATCGAGAACACGCCGTCGGTGGTGATCAGCTTGGTCTTGCAGCCGGCGGCATCGGCGGCCTGCAGCTGGGCTTCCAGGTCGGCCATGTCGCAGTTGGCGTAGCGGAAGCGCTTGGCCTTGCACAGGCGCACACCGTCGATGATCGAAGCATGGTTCAACGCATCGGAAATGATCGCGTCGTTCTCGCCCAGCAGCGGCTCGAACAGGCCGCCGTTGGCGTCGAAGCAGGCCGCGTACAGGATGGTGTCCTGCTTGCCGAAGAAACCGGCGATCTGCTTTTCCAGTTGCTTGTGCAGGTCCTGGGTGCCGCAGATGAAGCGCACCGATGCCATGCCGAAACCATGGCTGTCCAGCGCGTCCTTCGCGGCCTGGATCAGGTCCGGATGGTCGGCCAGGCCAAGGTAGTTGTTGGCGCAGAAATTCAGCACCTTGCGGCCGTCTTCGAGGGTGATTTCGGCGGACTGCGGGCTGGTGATGATGCGCTCGGACTTGAACAGGCCCTGGGCGCGGATGGCGTCCAGTTCCTCTGCATAGTGGCGGGTCAGGGCGGAGGAGTCGGTCATGGCGTGGGCACGGCTCAGCACGGGAAACCACTGATTCTACCGGGCATCGACGGCTGCTGACCGGGCCGGTCGGGGCACCGCCATGGCCGGCACATGTTGCATCGCAATAGCAAACGGGTTAAAAATTCGTGAACCGGGGCTGTCTGGCTCCGGTCGCTGCGCCCGCTGCAGATCCCGCCTTCCACGCCACCGACCCCACCGGAGACGCCCATGAAGCACGCCCGTGCCTGCCTCGCCATTGCCGCCGCCCTGACCCTCGCGCCGTTCGCCGCCAGCGCCCAGGACAACGAATCTCCGTACAGCTGGAACGTCACCGCCGTCTCGGACTACCTGTTCCGTGGTGTGTCGCAGACCGATGAGGATCCGACCCTGCAGGCCGGCTTCACCTACACCAGCCCGGTCGGCCTGTATGCAGGCGTCTGGGGCTCGGGCGTCGACTTCGGCGCAGGCGATCCGAAGACCGAGGTCGACTACTTGATCGGCTACGGCGTGGACGTGACCGAGCGCGTCAACTTCGACGTGCTGTTGAACCGTTACACCTACCTCAAGTCCAGCCACCAGAACTACAACGAGCTGATCACCACCACCACGCTGGACGACACCTACAAGCTGACGGTGGCCTACAGCAACGATGTGTGGAACAGCAGCACCGATGGCTGGTACTTCGGCCTGGGTGGCAGCTGGGGCCTGCCGAAGGAGTTCACGCTCAACGCCAACGTCGGCCGCAGCACCTTCGAGGACGGGATCGCCAAGGACTACACCGACTGGAACGTCGGCGTCGCCCGCCAGTTCGGCCTGTTCAATGTCGGCCTGGGCTACTACGGCACCGACGGCAATGGCCGCGACAACTCCGGCAAGCTGGCGCACAGCCGGGTGATGCTGAGCGTGGCCGTCGGAAAGTAACGCCGCAGGCGTTACGGTAGTGCCGGCCGCTGGCCGGCAACACCAAAGAAAAAGGCGCCCAACGGGCGCCTTTTTCAATTCCGGCGACGCCGGGCATGGCCCGGCGCTACCGTGGGCAGGTCAATTCCAGCTCAGCACGACCTTGCCGGCCTTGCCTTCTTCCATCAGGTCGAAGCCCTTCTGGAAGTCGTCGATCGGCAGCTGGTGGGTCATCACCTTGCCGAGCGGGAAGCCGGACAGCACCAGCTGGGTCATCTTGTACCAGGTCTCGTACATCTTGCGGCCGTAGATGCCCTGCACGGTCAGGCCCTTGAAGATGATCTTGTCCCAGTCGCAGCCGGCGCCCTTGGGCATGATGCCGAGCATGGCGATCTTGCCGCCGTGGTACATGCAGTCGAGCATGTCGTTGAACGCGCGCGGGTTGCCGCTCATTTCCAGGCCCACGTCGAAGCCCTCCATGTGCAGTTCCTTCATCACGTCCTTCAGCGACGTGTTGGCGACGTTGACCACGCGGGTGGCGCCCATGTCGGCGGCCAGCTTCAGGCGGAAGTCGTTGACGTCGGTCACCACCACGTTGCGCGCACCGATGTGCTTGCAGATGCCCGCCGCGATGATGCCGATCGGGCCGGCGCCGGTGATCAGCACGTCTTCGCCGATGACGTTGAATTCCAGCGCGCAGTGCGCGGCATTGCCGTACGGGTCGAAGAAGGCGGCCAGTTCGGACGGGATCTGGTCGGGGATCGGCCACAGGTTGCTGGCCGGCATCACCATGTATTCGGCGAACGCGCCGTTGACGTTGACGCCGATGCCGACGGTGTTCGGGCACAGGTGCGGACGACCGCCGCGGCAGTTGCGGCAGTGGCCGCAGACGATGTGGCCTTCGGCCGACACGCGCTGGCCGATCTCGTAGCCGGTCACGCCCGGGCCGATCTCGGCGATGCGGCCGACGAACTCATGGCCGATGGTCAGGCCCGGCTTGATCGTGCGCTGGCTCCATTCGTCCCACAGGTAGATGTGCAGGTCGGTGCCGCAGATCGCGGTCTTTTCCAGCTTGATCAGGACCTGGTTGGGGCCCGGGGTCGGCACCGGAACCTCTTCCATCCAGATGCCCTTGGCCGCTTCGCGCTTGACCAGGGCCTTCATCGTTTGCTGCGCCATCGGGGTGGAACTCATCAGGGGGAAAGCGCGGATTATAGGGCGCCACGCGGATTTCCCATGTTGCGCTGCGGGTGCATTGGTGGAACGAAAGCTGTGCGCAGGCGGGCGTTTCGAACGGCGCCGCTGCGCTCGCCGGGCATGGCCCGGCGCTACCCCGCATGGCGGCTGCCCCGGTAGCGCCGGGCCATGCCCGGCGGATGCGTGGGTGCCAACCAAGGTTGGCTGCTACCGGGGCATCGGGGCGTCCGGCCCATGACTTCCGGGATTCGGGGCGGGGCAGGGTGGCGGGCTACAATCGAGAGTTCCACTACCAGGGGCCGCTCCATGCGCTCGAACCTGCTTGCATTCTCCGTCGTCGCCAGCCTTGGGCTGGTCCAGGTCGCCCATGCCGCTGAAGGCATGTGGGTGCCGCAGCAGCTGCCGGAAATCGCCGGCCCGCTGCAGAAGGCCGGCCTCAAGCTGTCCCCGGAACAGCTGGCCAACCTGACCGGCGACCCGATGGGCGCCGTGGTCGCGCTGGGCGGCTGCACCGCCAGCTTCGTCTCGCCGCAGGGCCTGGTGGTCACCAACCACCACTGTGCCTACGGTGCGATCCAGCTGAACTCGACCGCGCAGAAGAACCTGATCAAGGACGGCTTCAACGCGCCCAAGCTCAGCGATGAACTGAGCGCCGGCCCGAACGCCCGCGTGTTCGTGCTCGACCAGATCACCGACGTCACCGCCCAGGCCAAGGCCGCCATCGCTGGCGCCGGCAAGGACCCGCTGGCCCGCAGCCGCGCGCTGGATGCCTTCGACAAGGCCCAGGTCGCCGCCTGTGAAGCCGATGCCGGCTTCCGCTGCCGCCTGTACAGCTTCTCCGGCGGCAACACCTACCGCCTGTTCCGCAACCTGGAAATCAAGGACGTGCGTCTGGTCTATGCACCTCCGGGCAGCGTCGGCAAGTTCGGCGGCGACGTCGACAACTGGATGTGGCCGCGCCACACCGGTGACTTCTCGTTCTACCGTGCCTACGTCGGCAAGGACGGCAAGCCGGCGGCGTTCTCGGCCGACAACGTGCCGTACCAGCCCAAGCACTTCCTGAAGTTCGCCGATACGCCGCTGGGCGCCGACGACTTCGTGATGGTGGCCGGCTACCCGGGCCGCACCAACCGTTACGCGCTGGCCGGTGAGTTCAACGAGACCGCCAGCTTCACCTATCCGACCATCGCCCGCCACTACAACGCGGTGCTGAAGATGATCGCCGACGCCGGCAAGGCCGACGCCGACGTCAAGGTGAAGTACGCCGCCACCGCCGCCAGCATGAACAACGTGGCCAAGAACTACCTGGGCCAGCTGGAAGGCTTCAAGCGCATCGACGCCGCCGGCCAGAAGCAGGCTGAAGAAGCTGCAGTGCTGGCCTGGCTGAAGAAGCAGGGCGCTGCCGGCAAGCCGGCGCTGGCTGCGCACGCGCAGCTGCTGCAGCACCTGGATACCAGCAAGTCCACGCGCGAGCGCGACCTGTTTGTTGGCCAGTTCAACAACACCTCGGCCGTTGGCGCGGCCATCACCCTGTACCGCCTGTCGATCGAGCGCAGCAAGCCGGACGCCGAGCGCGAAGCCGGCTACCAGGAACGTGACCTGACCACCATCGAAGGTGGGCTGAAGCAGATGGATCGCCGCTACGTGGCGAAGATGGACCAGCAGCTGCAGGCCTACTGGCTCGACCAGTACGTGGCCCTGCCGGCCGCGCAGCGCGACAACGAAGTGCTGAACAAGTGGCTGGCCGGCAGCGATGCCGCTGCGGTGAAGTCGCTGGTGACCAAGCTGGGCGGCACCGAGCTGGGCAGCCTGGACAACCGCCTGAAGTGGTTCAAGGCGGACCGCGCTGCGTTTGAAGCCAGCAATGATCCGGCCATCCAGTACGCGGTGGCGGTCATGCCGGCGCTGTTGAAGCAGGAAGAGCAGAAGAAGATCCGCGAAGGCGAATCGCTGACCGCGCGTCCGCTGTACCTGCAGGCCGTGGCCGACTACAAGAAGAGCCAGGGCGAGTTCGTCTACCCCGATGCCAACCTGTCGCTGCGCATCACCTTCGGCAACGTCATGGGCTATGGCAAGGACGGCGTGAAGTACACCCCGTTCACCACCTTGGAAGGTGTTGCGGCGAAGGAAACCGGTGAAGATCCGTTCGACTCGCCGAAGGCGCTGCTGGATGCGGTCAAGGCCAAGCGTTATGGCGGCCTGGAAGACAAGCGGATTGGTTCGGTACCGGTGAACTTCCTGTCCAACCTGGATATCACTGGTGGCAACTCCGGTTCGCCGGTGCTCGATGCCAACGGCAAGCTGGTTGGCCTGGCCTTCGACGGCAACTGGGAATCGGTCAGCTCCAACTGGGTGTTCGACCCGGTGATGACCCGCATGATCGCCGTCGACAGCCGTTACATGCAGTGGATCATGCAGGAAGTGGCGCCGGCGCCGCAGCTGCTGAAGGAACTGAACCTGGCGAAATGATCCGTCTGCGGTCGCTGGCGGTCTATCCACGCATGGCGTGGATCTACTGGCCGCCTCCGGTAGCGCCGGGCCATGCCCGGCGGAATCCGTAGGAAACCTGAAACCCCGCGACGCCAGTCGCGGGGTTTTTTCATGCCTCGTCCGGCCCGGTCCGCCGAACAGGTATCATCCCTGTTCCGCGTACTTCACAGGATGTGAACACTGCGCCGGAACTCCTCCCCCAGGACCCCTTGTTCGCATGCGCATCCTGCTTGCCCGTCACGGCGAAACGCCGTGGAACGCCGAAGGCCGCTACCAAGGCCAGATCGACATCCCGCTTTCGCCCATCGGTGAAGCCCAGGCCCAGGCGCTTGGCGCCCGCCTGGCGTCGGTGGACATCACCCGTGCAGTGGCCTCGCCGCTGTCGCGCGCCCAGCGCACCGCACAGCTGGCCCTTGGAGCTGCACGCGCCGACATGCTGCTGACCGAGCCGGAGCTGCAGGAAATCGCCCACGGTGAGTGGGAAGGTCTGCTGGCCAGCGAAATCAACGAGAAAGACCCATCGCGGCTGCAGGCCTGGCGCACTGAGCCGGACACCGTGCTGATGCCCGGTGGCGAGTCGTTGCGCCTGGTGCTCGAGCGCAGCTGGCGCGGCCTGGCCCGTGCCGCCGAAGGCCTTGGCGAACACGACACGCTGTTGGTGGTCGCCCACGACGCGGTCAACCGGGTGATCCTGTGCAAGGTGTTGGGCTTGCCGATTTCCCGCCTGTGGAGCTTCCGCCAGGCACCGACCACGCTCAACCTGCTTGAGGGCGCCGACCTGGACAGCCTGGAAGTGGTGCGCCTGAACGACTGCGCCCACCACACGCCGTTCTTCGGTGAAGCCAAGCACCGCGCCCTCTGAATTTCCTGTCCTGAACCACCTGTACCTGTTGGAAGCCTTGCCGTGAAGAACACCCCGACCACTCTGGCCGATTGGCTGGATTACATTGAACGCCAGCACCCGGCCACCATCGACATGGGACTGGAGCGCGTGCGCACCGTGGCCACCGCGATGGGCCTGGGCACGCCGGCCAGGCACACCATCGTGGTCGGTGGTACCAACGGCAAGGGGTCCACCGTTGCCTTCATCGAGGCCATCGCGCGCGCTGCGGGCTGGAAGGTTGGTGCGTATACCTCACCGCACCTTCTGCGCTACAACGAGCGTGTGCGCATCGATGGCCAGGATGCCGATGACGCCGCACTGGTTGCCGCGTTCAACGTGGTCGAGGCCGCGCGCGGTGATGTGACGCTGACCTATTTCGAATACGGAACGCTGGCCGCGCTGCAGTTGTTCGCCGATGCCGATCTCGATCTGGCCGTGCTGGAAGTCGGCCTGGGCGGCCGCCTGGATGCGGTCAACATCGTCGACGCCGACGTGTCGGTGATCACCACCGTGGATATCGATCACGCCGAATGGCTGGGCGAGGACCGCGAGGCCATCGGTGCCGAGAAGGCCGGCATCATCCGCGGCTGGAAGCCGGTGATCCTGGGCGAGACCGATCCGCCGTCGAGCGTGCTGGCGCGCGCCTACCTGGTAGGTGCCAATGCGATCCGCGGTGGCAGCGACTACTTCTACGAACCGATCGATGCGCAGCGTTGGCGTTGGCGCGATGTCGGTACCCGCCTGGAGCTGCCGACCCCGGCGCTGGCCGGACCGATCCAGCTGGCCAACGCCGGTGCGGCGATCGCTGCGCTGCGTGCACTGGACAAGCCGGTGCCGCGCGCGGCATGGGCCGCAGGCGTGGCAGCGGCGCGCATCGCCGGGCGCCTGCAGGCGTTCGAGCGCGATGGCGTGCAGGTTCGCGTCGATGTCGGTCACAACCCGCAGGCGGCCGGCCAGCTGGCACGCGCGCTGAAGGCCGAGGCGGCCCCGGGGCGCACCCTGGCGGTGTACGCCGCGCTGCAGGACAAGGACGCCGTGGGCGTGGTGCAGGCCCTGCAGGACGTGGTGAGCGACTGGACCCTGGCCGGCCTGGATGGCCCGCGCGGACAGAGTGCGACGCAGCTGCAGGCGCGCCTGGCCAATACCGCCGCAGCTACTGCGGCGCTGGCCGACACGGTCGAACAGGCGCTGGCGCAGGTGCTGGCCCGTGCCGAACGCGGCGACCGGGTACTGGTGTTCGGCTCCTTCCATACCGCTGCCGCTGCGCTGCAATGGCTGCAGGCCCCCGCCTGACCGCCGTTCAGCCATTACCGACGCCGCCCGGTCCAGCACCCGTATAATCGACCGCAACGTCCAGCCTGCCGCCTGCCCTACGTGGATACGCCCCTGAAACAGCGTCTGATTGGTGCCATCGTCCTGGTGGCCTTGGCCGTCATCTTCCTGCCGATGCTCGTCAAGGGCCCGGCCCCGGACAGCGGTGTGGCCAATGTGCCGATCGCCGCGCCCGATGCGCCGGCCGATGGCCAGTTCGAAACCCGCGAACTGCCGCTGGTCGCGCCTGCCGGTGGCGCCACCGGATTGCAGAGCGGCCAGGCCCGTCCCGTCGAGGAGGCCGCCGCACCGGCTGCACCGCCGACCGTGGACACGTCGCCAGCGGTCGCTGCCGGCAACTATGCGGTGACCTTCGGCGCCTACGGCAGCCAGGCCGACGCCGATGCGGTGGTCGCCTACCTGAAGCGCTCGCAGCTTCCGGGCTTCATCGAGACCGCATCGATCAACGGTCGCCCGGCCTGGCGCGTGCGCGTAGGACCGTATGCCGATCGTGCGCAGGCCGAAGCGGGCCGGCTGCAGGCGGTGAAGGTCCGTGCCGACGTGAAGGCAGAAGTCATCACCCTCGACGCGAAGCCCTCGACCAGCGCACCGGTGGCCAGCACGCCGACGCCCGCGCCGAGCGCCAGTACGCCCATTGCGGCGGCTACGCCGTCGGCGACCAGCAACCCGGTGCGCAGTGAAAGCCTGCCGCCGAGCACGCCGACCGCAGCAACAGCGCCGGCCACCAAGCCGGAACCGGCCAAGCCCGTGGCAAAGCCGGAACCGAAGCCCGAGCCGAAGCCTGAAGCGACCGCCAGCAAGCCGGCCACCCCGCCGACTGCGCCGGCCGCACCGGCGGCGAGCGGAGTGGGTTTTGCCGTGCAGCTCGGTGCATTCGGCCAGGCCAACGATGCCAACGCCCTGCGCGACAAGGTCCGCGCGGCAGGCTTCAGTGCCTTTGTCGAGCAGGTGCGCACCGAAAAGGGCAGCCTGCACCGGGTCCGCGTCGGACCGGTCGCCAACCGCGCCGATGCCGAACAGTTGAAGGCGCAGGTCGCCGCCAAGGTCGGCGTGGCCGGCATGGTGCGACCGCACCCATGACCTGTGCGCAGCCCCGTTGCCAGCGCCGCCGAAGGAGCGGGGCGCCATGATCGACGTGGTGCTGCTGATCGTGATCGCCGCCTCCACCCTGCTCGGGTTGCTGCGCGGCTTCGTGGGCATCGTCATCGGCACCGTATCGTGGCTGGTGGCCGCCTGGGCGGCCTTCGCCTTCGGCAATGACGCCGCACGCTGGTGGGCGGCACCGGCCGCGCCCGGCGGCGAGCATTTCATCGGTGGCTACCTCAGCGTCGGCATCGGCGTGATGATCGTCGTCGCCGTGATCGGCATGGTCATCAAGGCCATCGTCCACCGCAACATGCTGGGCAGCCTGGACCGCCTGCTGGGCGGTGTCCTGGGTGCCGTGCGTGGGGGCCTCATTGCGGCCGTGCTGCTGCTGCTGGCCGGCTTCACCCCGCTTACCGCCGAACCCTCCTGGCGCGGCTCGGCGCTGCGTCCGGTGCTGAACCCGGCCGTGGGCTGGATGAACAGCAAACTGCCGCACTGGCAGGTGCCGGGCACCGACCTGCTGCCCAAGGCCTTGCCGATGGACGCACTGTCCCCATCTGCGTTGATGGAGCTTGGCAAAAGCGCCAGCGCCGGAGTGGGCAAGCCGGGGGCGACAGGCGATAATGGCGTACTCGGTCAGATAGTGGCGGGCAGCGGATGGCTGCGGCCTGCGAAGGCGGAACAGGGCGAGGCACGTGATCCTGCCGAAGTGCGCCCGGACGCCCCAGCACTACCGGGCAGCATCGAGCCGGACGACCCGGCCAATGTCGACCGCAGACGCGGCGACAACTCTGGCCAGGTACGGCCACCTTCCTTGTAACTGGGCACAGCCCAGCGGAGACCTCGCATCATGTGTGGCATCGTCGGAATCGTCGGCAACCAGAACGTCGCCGGGCAGTTGTATGACGGCTTGACCGTCCTCCAGCATCGCGGCCAGGACGCGGCGGGCATCGCCACCGTCAACGGCAGCCGCTTGCGGGTGCAGAAGGCCACCGGCCTGGTCCGCGATGTCTTCGATGCACGCACCATGTCCACCCTGGAAGGCAGTGTCGGTATCGCCCATGTGCGCTACCCGACCGCCGGTTCCGAAGGCATGGACGAGGCGCAGCCGTTCTACGTCAATTCGCCGTACGGCATCGCGCTGGCCCACAACGGCAACCTGATCAACACCGAGGACCTGCGCCAGCAGGTGTTCGAGCAGGACCGCCGCAACGTCAATACCGATTCGGACAGCGAAGTGCTGTTGAACGTGTTCGCCTACGAACTGGAACAGCAGCGCCAGCTCAGCCCGGAAGCCGCCATCCGCGCGGTGGCCGGCGTGCACCGTCGCTGCAAGGGCGGCTATGCGGTGGTCAGCGTGGTGCTGGGCCTGGGCCTGGTCGCTTTCCGCGATCCGCACGGCATCCGCCCGCTGGTGCTGGGCAAGCGCAGCCACGCCGAGGGTGACGAGTACATCGTGGCCTCCGAGTCGGCCGCGCTGGACGTGCTGGGCTTCCAGCGCGTGCGTGACGTGCAGCCGGGCGAAGCGCTGGTGATCACCGCGCGCGGTGAGCTGTTCTCGGAAATCTGCGCCGAGCCGGCCGAACACACCCCGTGCATCTTCGAGTACGTGTACTTCGCACGCCCCGATTCGATGATCGACAACGTGTCGGTGCACAAGGCGCGCATGCGCATGGGCATCAAGCTGGGCGAGAAGATCCTGCGCCTGCGCCCGGACCACGACATCGACACCATCATCCCGATCCCGGACACCTCGCGCGATGCTGCGCTGGAGATCTCCAACGTGCTTGGGGTGAAGTACCGCGAAGGCTTCATCAAGAACCGTTACATCGGCCGCACGTTCATCATGCCGGGGCAGGGTGAGCGGGTGAAGTCGGTGCGCCGCAAGCTCAACCCGATCCACCTGGAATTCCGCAACCGCGTGGTGCTGCTGGTGGACGACTCGATCGTGCGCGGCACCACCAGCCAGCAGATCGTGCAGATGGCGCGTGACGCCGGCGCGCGCAAGGTCTACCTGGCCAGCGCCGCGCCGCCGGTGCGTTACCCGAACATCTACGGCATCGACATGCCGGCGGCTGAAGAACTGGTCGCGCACAACCGCAGCATCGAGGAAATCGAAGCGCACCTGGGCTGCGACTGGCTGATCTACCAGGACATCGAAGACATGGAAGCGGCGGTGAGCGAAGGCAATCCGGCGCTGCGCAACTTCGATTCGTCGTGCTTCAACGGGCATTACCCGACGGGCATCGAGCCGGGCTACTTCGAGCGCATCCAGCAGCTGCGTTCGGACGACGCCAAGCACAAGCGCCGCGCCTGAGGTCCAGGCGGTGATCGACGTGCCTGACGTCGGCGGCAATCTGCTGCGCGCTGCGCAGCAGTGCCTGGCCGAAGCCGATCCCCTGCGCAAGGTCGCACTGACCCAGGCCTACGCCGCTGCGTTCCGCGCCGGCCGGTTGAACGTACCGGCCGATGCGCCGATGGCCGATCCGATCCGCATGCCGGGCCGACCGCCGCTGCTGCTGATGGTGCATCCGCGTGAAGTGCCCCGGCGCGGCCTCGGCGGTGTGGAGGGGCGCGCGGCGTTCATCCACGCCATCGCCCATATCGAGCTCAATGCGATCGACCTGGCCTGGGACGCGGTGTACCGCTTCCGTGGTCTGCCGGCGGCGTTCCATGCCGACTGGGTGAGCTGCGCCGACGACGAATCGCGCCACTTCATGCTGCTGCGCGAGCGCCTGCTGGCACACGGCCATGAGTACGCCGATTTTCCTGCGCACAACGGCCTGTGGGAAATGTGCGAGAAGACCGCGCACGACGGCCTCGCGCGCATGGCGCTGGTGCCGCGCGTGCTGGAAGCGCGTGGGCTGGACGTGACGCCTGGCATGATCGACAAGCTGCGCAATGTCGGCGACGGTGAAACCGCTGACGTGCTGGAAGTGATCCTGCGCGAGGAGGTTGCACACGTTGCCGCTGGGTCGCGCTGGTTCCGCTGGTACTGCGAGCGCGCCGGCGTCGAACCGCGTGCACGTTTCAAGGAACTGCTGGTCGAGTATGCCGGTGGCTACCTGCACGGGCCGTTCAATATCGAGGCCCGCCTGCTGGCTGGGTTCGATGCGGATGAGCTTGCCAATCTGATCGAACAGGCAGGTTGACCGGCGTCGGTTGATCCATCATCCACGCCATGCGCGCTTGCAGTAGATCCACGCCATGCGTGGATGCCGTTCGCTCGTTCACCCGTTCGGCAACACCACGCGCCTGCCATCCACCGTCGGCCGGTTGATGTAGAACAACCCCGGCCCAGGGCGGTACGGCAGCTCGCTGACACCGGCATCAGCGGTGTAGGTCAGGGCGGTATCGCCCAGCGCATCGAAATTCCAGTGTGCGGACTGCATCAGGTAACGGCGGCGCAGCAACGCTTCCTGCGTCGGCGTCAGCGACTGGCCCGCGATCAGGCGCCGTGCGATCGGCTGCAGTGCACCAGGCAGCTCCCAGCCCGCCACCTCGGCGGCGTTGGCGGTCCAGGTCACGCCGGCATCGATGGCGTGCTTCTGCATCACCTGCAGCGCAACCAGCTGATAGCGCCAATCGATGCGCCGGTGCAGCACCACCGCGGCGGTGGCGTACAGCACCGGCGACAGCAGTACGCTGCGGCTGCCCGCGCGTCGTTGCTGCTGCCACTGGTGCCAGACATCGACCCACACTTCCTTCGTGCTCAGCCCCAGCTGCTGCCGCCAGCGCTCGGCGTCGGCCTGTGCTTCAGCGTAGGCGGTCGTCGCCTGCAGCAGGGCCAGTGGCGGCGTCTGGTAGTCCTCCACGCCGGGCCGGCGCAGCTGCTGCCGTCGCGGCCGGCTGAGCAGCTTGGGCCCTTCCTCCACCTGGTCGTAGCCTCCACCGATATTGGCGTGCACACCGGGCAGTGCGATTTCGGGATGGGCCGGTGCCACCGTGGTCAACGCATAGTGCTGGCGATGCTCATCGCGCGCGCTGAGCTGCAACACAGCCTCGGCGATGCCCGCGGGCAGGGCGATGCGGGGGTGCTCGTCGGCACGGCCGCCGTTGACGGCAACCACCGTGTCGAACAGGCCGATGAAGCGCAGTGTCGGCCGCGGCAGGGCGAAGTCGGCACTGCACGAAAGCCCCGCCTGCAGCAGCAGCTGCCGCCAGCGCGCGGCATCCCACCCGCGCAGGTGGTTGGCAACATCGCGTGCGGCGGCCGCGCCCCGCGAATAGCCGAACAGATCCAGCTGCACGCTGTGCAGCGGCGCGCACCACTGCGAGGCAAGCGCCGACAGTGCCGCCGGCAGCAACACCTGCAATGCACGCTGCACCTTCGCCTGCACGCCACTGGCGCCAATCCCGAAGGCCAGGCCGATCAGGTCGTCCTCGGCATCATCACGAGTGCCGACACCTTCAACATAGATCGCCAGCGATGGTGCGCTGCCCGGTGTGCGTCGGCTGTCCGGATACAACTGGTGCAGGCGCGCGATGTTGGTGGCGCCGTTGTCATAGCTGCTGGTCAGCCGGCTCTGGTAGGTCGAATCGTCATCGGCGCGGAGCAGGACAGCGCGCGGTCGCGGCACCTGCCGGTGGCCCTGCGCCAGGTTGTGCGCGTTGTTGCGGGTGCCGTCGAAGAACAGGCCGATCCGCAGCAGGCCCGGATCAGCCGTCATGTCACTGCCGTGCTGCGCTGACGCCATGTGCATCCCCTGTCGTGACCACGTCACGGTAGCGCGAAAGCTGTGTGTTGGCGAAGTGTACTGACGCTTTTGACCTCACTGAACGCAGATGCGGTCGATCACAGATCGCGATTTCCATTCCCCTCATCTATTGAATTCACATGCCCTGCGCAGGCCTGATGGCCGAACCCGGCACCCCGGGTCGTGCTGCATCAACGCTGTCTACTTCACTCCAAGGAGCGACAAGATGATGTCCAGATCGATAGGTAAAGCGACAGGTGGTCTGTTGTTGGGATTGTCGGTAGCGGCGGCCGCCAGTGCGGCGCCGTTGTTCGAGCCGGTCACCGTGCTCAGTCGTGCATCGGCCACCAGCGAGCCGGCACTCGGGCGCTTGCTGGCCACCCCGTCCACCGCCGCCGTACAGGAAGTGCGTGTCGATGCCACCGCCACTGCGCAGTCGCAGCTGGAATTCGAGCTGCTCGGGCAGAAGGTGCAGGCCGTTCGCAGCAAGGTCGAGGCGCTGCCGGATGGTGGCAGCGTCTGGTATGGCCAGTTGCGCGCGCCGTCCGATCGCCTGCAGGCGGCCACGTCCAATGGCCAGGACGATCCGGGCAATTCGCTGATCCTGGTGCGCTCAGGCAACACTCTCACCGGCTCGATCCGCAAGGACGGCAAGCTGTATCGCCTGCGTCCGCTGGGCAATCGCCATGTGCTGGTCGAGGTGGATGAATCGCGGATGCCGGCCGACCATCCGGCCGACTACAACCAGTTGCCGAAGATCGCCATGCCGGCCAATGATCGCCTCGGCACCGCGCAGGCCTCGTCGGGAAGCCCGGCGACCATCCGCGTGCTGGTGGTGGCGACCAACGCCGCAGTGAGCGCCTACGGCGGCAACATGCAGTCGCTGGTGCAGCTGGCCGTTGCCGAGTCCAACCAGGGGTATACCAACAGCAACGTGGGCCTGACCCTGCAGCTGGCCGGTTATGAAACCACCAGCTACACCGAGTCCGGCAATTTCACCACCGACCTGTCGCGCTTCCGTGGCACCGGCGACGGTTACATGGACAGCATCCACACCAGCCGCAACAGCACCGCCGCCGACGTCGGCGTACTACTGATCAACAACACCAGTTACTGCGGGCTGGCCTCGGGCATCGGCTCCACGGCGTCGACGGCGTTTGCCGCGGTGTACTGGGATTGCGCCACCGGCTACTACTCGTTCGCCCATGAAATCGGCCACCTGCAGAGCGCACGGCACGATATCGCCAGTGATCCGAGCACGTCACCGTATGCCTATGGCCATGGCTATCGCTATGAGCCGGCCAGCGGATCGCGCTGGCGCACGATCATGGCCTATGACTGCGCGGCCGGCTGCCCGCGGCTGAACTACTGGTCCAATCCGAACATCAGCTACAACGGCGTGCCGATGGGCATCGCCAGCAGTGCCGACAACCAGCGCGTGCTGGTCAATACCAAGGCCACCATCGCGGCCTTCCGCTGAGGCCAAGCGCCGATCAAGGTCGGCGTCTACCAGAGCGCGTGCACCTGCTCTGGTAGATGCCAACCTTGGTTGGCACCCTGCGATCGATCATTCGCGGCTGAGCGTATCCAGGGTCCAGCCGTTCGCATCCACGCGCAGCACCGAGCCCTGTTCGTACCAGTCCCCCAGCACGATGCGGGTGCAGCTGCGTCCGCCGGCCTGCAGGGTGTGGATCGCCGGGCGATGGGTGTGGCCATGGATCATCGTGTCCATGCCGTGGCGCGCGTAAGTGGCTTCCACTTCGGCCGGGGCCACGTCGGTGACGGTTTCGAACTGTGCACGGTCGCCCTGCTTCATTTCCGACTGGCGCGCCTGGCTGGCATCACGCGCTTTCTGCGCGAAGGCGATGCGCGCAGAAAGCGGCTGCGACAGGAACTGCGCCTGGAAGACAGGATCGCGGGTCTGGGCGCGGAACTGCTGGTAGGGAGTGTCATCGGTGCACAGCAGGTCGCCGTGCTGCAGCAGCACTGGGCGGCCGTAGAGTTCGATCATGCACGGGTCCGGCAGGATGCGCAGGCCGGCGCGGCGGGCATAGTCTTCGCCGAGCAGGAAGTCACGATTGCCGCGGATGAAGAAGACCGGCACGCCGCTGTCGGACAGTACCTTCAGCGCATCGGCCACCGCATCGGCTGCGGCGGAGGGGGTGTCATCGCCGATCCAGGCTTCGAACAGATCGCCGAGGATGTACAGCGCGTCGGCGCCGGGGGCCTCCTCGCGCAGGAAGCGCAGGAACAGGTCGGTGATGGCCGGACGGCTGGGGTCCAGATGCAGATCGGAAATGAACAGCGTGGTCATGCGGACATTCTAGGGCATCGCTTCGCCGGTAGCGCAGGGCCCTGCGCAGCCGCAGGGCATCACACCGGCAACGGCAGCCAGGCGAGGCTGGCCGAGGCCAGCAGCGCAGCGATGCCGGTGGCCGCCAGAACGTCACTCGGGTAGTGCAGGCCCAGTACTACGCGCGAAAGGCCCACGCCGAAGGTGAACGGCACCAGCAGCGGCGCCAGCCAGGGGTAGTAGGCCAGCGCAACGATGGTGAACGACACCGCGTGCAGGGTATGCCCGGACGGGAAACTGAACTCATCCAGCGGCGCCACCCAGGCACGGATACGCAGGTCGGCCGCGTACGGTCGTGGTCGCCGGGTCCAGCGCTTCAGCCCCTTGTACAGCAGCAGTGCGGCCAGTCCGGTGGCTGCCATGTGCACCGACGCACGCAGGCCATCGAAGCCATCAATGAGCACCAGCGCGCCCATCAACACGTACCAGAACACGCCATCGCCGAGTCGGCTGATGATCGAGAAGACGCGGCGGACGCGGCGACGTCGGCAGTAGTGGTTGGCGCGGCGACACAATCGTGCTTCGCGGCCTGCCAGCAGTTCAAGCGGCGTGGTGCGCATGTCCGCTCCTCCGCGCGCTGGCCAGTTCCGCCAACAGGCTCTCGAACTCCGCCACCACCTGCTGCGGGTGCAGCCGCTTCATCGCCCGTGCCGCGGTGCTGCCCAGTTCGCGGCGCAGGGCATCATCAGCGGCCAGTTGAACTGCTGCCTGCACGAACTGCTCGTCGCCATCCACTGCCGCACCGTTCTCGCCGTTGCGCAGGTACTCGCGGGCCGCGCCGTAGTCGAAAGCGACCGTGGCCAGGCCGCTTGCCATGCTTTCCAGAGTCACGTTGCCGAATGTCTCGCTGCGGCTGGGGAACAGGAACAGATCGCCACTGGCGAAATGTCGGGCCAGCGCATCGCCGCGCTGTATGCCGCAGAAGATGAAATCGGGATTCTCATGCGCCAGCTTTTCGCGCGCCGGGCCATCGCCGACCCAGATGAAACGTGCTTTCGGGCGCACCTGCTGCAGCTTGCGGAAGGCCTTCACCGCCAGGCCGAGGTTCTTTTCGGCGGCGATGCGGCCGACGTAGATCGCTGCCAGCCCCGTACCATCGATGCCCCATTCTTCGCGCAACGCCGGGTCACGGCGCGACGGATCGAACTGCTGGCTGTCGACCGCACGCGCGAGCAGGCGCACACGCTCGAAGCCCTGCTCGGTCAGGAACTCCTGCAGTTCGCGGGTGGGCACCAGAGTCGCATCGGCCTGGTTGTGGAAGCGGCGCATCCAGCGCATTGCCGCCGACTGCAGCCACGCCACGCCATAGTCAGGCAGGTATTCGTCGAAGCGGGTGTGGAACCCGGTGGCCACCGGAATGCCGAGGCGGCGTGCGGTGCGCAGCGCCGACCAGCCCAATGGGCCCTCGGTCGCCACGTAGATCGCGTCCGGGCGCTGCTGCCGCCAGTGCCGGCCCAGCCGGATCGGTGCCGGCAGGCCGAAGCGCAGGCCGGGATAGCGCGGCAAGGCCGCGCCCGGTACCAGCAGGGTGCCCGGCGCCGCATCCAGTGCTTCGCTAACCTGTCGCGGGCGGATCAGGTCGATCTCGTGGCCGGCGGCGCGCAATCCCTGCTCCAGGCCCTGCACGGTCAGTGCGACGCCGTTGATCTCCGGCGGGTAGGTTTCGGTGACGATGGCATAGCGCATGGCGGGCCTCCGGTTTTACGCATGCTCAGGCCTGGCGATGTAGCCGACATGACCGCTTTGCGACAACGCGATGACGGTCACGCCGGGCGCTGCCCGCGTAGTTCAGAGGCACGAAAAACCACGGCCCCGAAGGGCCGTGGTCATGGTGTTGCGCCAGCGCGTGGATCAGAAGCGCTGCTGGTACTTCATGTAGACGAAGCGACCGATGTCAAAGCCGCCGTAGTAGGAGAAATTGGAACTTGGCTGGCTGTACAGGATCGGGCCCTGGCGGGCGAACACATTGTTGGCGCCAATCGAAACGGTGGCACTCCACGGCAGGTTGTAACGCGCCTGCACATCATGGAACGTGACCGAACCGCGTCGGTTGTAATCGCGGCTGCCGCTGTACCAGGGCGCGCGCTGGTCCGGATGGGAACATTCGTCCGGATGTTCGCTTGCGTCCAGGCAGCGTTCCTTGACGGCGGAGAAGTAACGCAGGCTCCAGGTGAGGCCCAGGTTGCCCTGCTCCCAGCCCAGCGATGCGTTGGAGCGGACCCGGAAGCCGATACCGCCGTTGGTGGCGATGCCATTGCTGGGAATCGGCGGCACATCCGCCTCGTTGGTGGTCCGCTCCTCGGCGGCAACCACGTAGGTGGTCTTCCAATCGGCGCTCAGCTTGCCCCAGCGGGTTTCGACCTTGTGGCCGATTTCCAGGTCATAGCCTTCGGCTTGGCGGAAACCGCTGTTGCGGTTGCCATAACTGAGCTTGTTGACAATGCCCAACTCCGGATCGCGGGTGAAGCTGCCGCAACGCTCGGCGATGCCCAGCTCGTAGCAATCGCGGAGGATGTTGTTGGGATGGTCTGCGACGATGGTGTTCTCGATTCGGATCTTCCACCAGTCGAGCGCGATGTTCAGCCCTTCGGCAAACGTCGGGCTCCAGACCAGGCCCAGTGTGCGGCTGGTCGAGGTTTCCGGTTCCAGGTCCGGATTGGAGCCGTTGGTGAAGGGAAGGGGTGTCTGTCCACTGCTGCCGGTGATCGGCTCGTTGCCTTGGCCGAGCTGGCGGTAGCTGTCCGCATTGGCGATATCGGCGGCGCAGCGTGCACGCACCTCCGGGCTGCTGGCGGCTGCACCATAGACGGTGTCGCAGGGATCGCGGAAGCCGGTGGTGAAGGTTTCAGAGCCACCGCCATACAGGTTGGAGATGGTCGGTGCGCGGAAGCCCTGGGCCCACGTGCCGCGGACCAACAGCTGGTCTATCGGCTTCCAGGTGAACCCGAACTTGCTGTTGAGGGTGCCGCCGAAGGTGGTGTAGTCCGAGTATCGGGTGGCGGCGCTCAGGCTCAGCTCACGCGCACCGGCAAGGTCGCGAAGCACCGGCACGCTCAGCTCCAGGTAGGCCTCGTCTACACGGTAGCTACCACCGGTGGGGCCTGCGGCCAGGTTGGTGGTGGCACCGGTCTGCGCCAGCGCATCGGGGATGAAGCGGCCGTCCTCACGGCGACTCTCCGCTCCTACTGCGAAGCCGAGCTCACCTGCAGGCAGGGTGGCGAGACTGCCGCTGAGGTTGGCGAACAGGTTGCGGGTAGTGGTACGACCGCGGGTGAGTTCTTCCGGGAACAACGAGTCCTGCAGTTCCGGGTTTCCGGTCAGGCCATAGGGATCATCCTGGCCATATGGCACCAGCGGGTTCCAGGGCCTGCAACCGGTGATCGGCGCATCCGGTGTGCCGCACTCAACCTTGCCGGTTGCCGGATTGTAGAAGGACGGCCCGGTGGCATCGGCGACGCGTTGCTTATGCAGATTGCCGGTGGAGCGTTGGGTCAGTTCGCTGCGGTTGTACTGGTAACCGGCTTCCCAGTCGAAATCGCGACCGCCGAACTCGAAGCTGCCCTCGAATGCCGCCACGCCCTGCCAGGAGTTCAGTTCGCTGGTACTGACGCGCGGAATCTCCCACGTGCGGCGGTTCCAGTGCACGTCGCTGGGCGTTTCGTAGCCGTGATGGCTGCCGAACGGATTGAACCAGCTGTCGACAGACATCGGCGTGATGCCGGCTGCGCCGGACTGGAACGGGTAGCCGGCGACCTGGCGCCTCGTGGTGCGTTGGTTGTAGGCCAGCTGGGTGTTGAAGCGGACCTGGTCATTCAGATCCACGCGCGCGTCAACGAAGATCGAGTCGCGCTTGATCGGTGTCTGCAGGTGCATCTGCTCGTTGCTGTTGCTGACATCACCGGTGAACGGCGAATTGTCGCTGAGATGGAAGCTGTCCGGACCTCCCGGCTGGCTGCCACGATCGAGCGAATAGCTGCAGCCACGGCTGTTGCTGCAGCCCGGGCCCTTGAAGCCGGTGATGCGACCCCATTGGCCGACCGTGGTCCAGCCATCGTCCGGATGGCGATCGGTATAGGTGTGGGCACTGAAGCCTCGATCCTTCGCCCACACGGCCTTTTCTTCGACATGCTCGGCGGCGAGGCTGATCGAGGCGCGTTCATTCGACCAGCCTGCAACCACGTCGTATTGGGTGCGGGCGCCGTCGCCTTCGCTGAACTGGCCATGGTAGACGCTGGCGGTCACGCCCTCGACGTTGCGGCGGGTGATGATGTTGATCACGCCGGCCATGGCGTCGGAACCGTAGATCGCCGATGCGCCATCCTTCAGTACTTCCATGCGCTCCACGGCAGCGGCAGGAATGCTGGAGACGTCCTGGTAACCACTGGTTGTCATGCCCAGGCGTTTGCCATTGATCAGCACCAGCGTGCGCTGTGCACCCAGGCCGCGCATGTCCACGTAACTGCCACCGGCGGTTTCGCCAGCGCTGAGCGGGCTGGCGCGGCTCAGTGCCGGGCTGCCGGTTGCGGTCAGGTTCTGCAGGATGTCGGCGACTGAATTGAAGCCTTGCCGCTCGATGTCAGCGCGGCTGATGGTCAGCACGGGCTGAGCGGTTTCCAGATCGACCTGGCGGATGCGCGAGCCAGTGATCTCGATGCGGTCCAGGGTGGTGGCTTCAACGGAATGCTGGGCGAATGCGGGAACGGCCAACGCAGTGGCGGCTGTCATCGCAAGCGCTCGGCGGATCGCCAACCCAAGTTCGGGAATACGGATGGTCATGGGTCTCTCTCTCTTCCAATTCATCGGTGCGCTGCCAAACAGGGCTGCGCCAGTTCCACCGCAGGAGGTGGACGTTCAAACCTAGTGAAGGCCCGCAGAGAGGAGTAGAGGAACGCAACGAGAACGCCCGGATCGGCGATGACGCTTTTGTACAAAGCGGAATCGAATCAATCGATTGCCAGGTCATGTTGTGCTCCGGTTGAAGGTGTGCCCGGGCTCGCGTGCTGGATTGGAAGCGTCAAGGCCGATGTAGATGGCGACAACCTGCGCGGGCACAAAAAAACCACGGCCCCGAAGGGCCGTGGTCGTGGTGTTGCGCCAGCGCGTGGATCAGAAGCGCTGCTGGTACTTCATGTACATGAAACGACCGATGTCGTAGCCGCCGTAGTAGGAGAACGACGAATTCGGCTTGCTGTACATCACCGGGCCTTCCTTGCCGAACACGTTGTTGGCGCCAACCGACACGGTGGCATCCCACGGCAGGTTGTAACGGAACTGCACGTCGTGGAAGGTGACCGCGCCACGCTGGTTGTAATCGCGGGTACCCTTGATCCACGGTGCCATGAAGCCGGGATCGGAGCACTCATCCGCGTAGCGGGTAGCGTTGAGGCAACGCTCCTTCACGCCGGAGTAGTAACGCGCGGTCCAGCTGACGCCGAAGTCACCGATATCCCAACCCAGCACCAGGTTCGAACGCACCCGGAAGGCCAGGCTGGTGCTGGTGCCGATGGTGTTGGCCACGCCGTTGATCGGGGTGGGAACCACGCCGCTGTCGTTGGTCGAACGGTACACGTTCTTGCTGACGTAGGTGCTGGTCCAGCCAGCGCTCAGCTTGCCGTAGCTGGTATCCACGCGGTAGCTGACGTCCAGGTCGTAGCCTTCGGTCTCGGCGAAGCCGGCGTTACGGTTGCCGAACTTCAGGCCAGTGACGATGCCGGTGGCTGCATCACGGGTGAAGCGGCTGCAACGCGCTTCGATACCCTGCTCGTAGCAGTCGGTGAGGATCTGGTTCGGGCTGTCATCGACAATGGTGTTGTCGATGCGGATCTTCCACCAGTCCAGCGCAACGTTGAGGTTGCTGACGAAGGTCGGGCTCCACACCAGGCCCAGCGTCTTGCTGGTCGAGGTTTCCGGGGTCAGCTGCGGGTTGGAACCGGATACGAACGGCGTCGGCGTTGCGTCCTGCGCGGTGGTCACCGGCGTATTGCCCTGGCGCAGCTGACGGAAGTTGCCGGCATCGGCGATATCGCGTGCGCAACGTCCGCGGACTTCAGCACTGTTCTTGGAAGCGCCGAACACGGTGTCGCAGGGGTCGCTGAACTGCGCGAAGGTTTCCGAACCGCCACCGTACAGGTCGCTGATGGTCGGTGCACGGAAGCCTTCGGCCCAGGTGCCGCGGACCAGCAGCTGGTCGATCGGCTTCCACTTGAAGCCGAACTTGCTGTTGAGGGTGTTGCCGAAGGTGTTGTACTCGGAGAAACGCGTTGCGGCGCTGAAGCTCAGTTCCCTGGCGCCCGGCAGGTCGGCCAGGATCGGCACGTTGAGCTCCAGGTACGCTTCCTTCACCGTGTAGCTGCCACCGGTCGGGCCAGCGGCCAGGTTGGTGGTGGCACCGGTCTGGGCCAGCGCGTCCGGCGTGTACTTGCCATCTTCCTTGCGGCTTTCGACGCCGAAGGCAAAGCCCAGGTCGCCGGCCGGCAGGGTCATGATGCTGCCCGACAGATTGGCAAACGCGTTCTTGGTGGTGGTGCGGCCGGTGGTTTTTTCGGACGGGAACAGCCAGGCCAGCAGCTCTTCGTTGCCGGTCAGGCCGTTCGGGTCGTTCTTGCCAAACGGCACCAGCGGGTTCCACGGCTTGCAGCCATCGATGACCGCGCCCTGGCGGCCGCATATCACCTTGCCGGTGGCCGCGTCGAGGAACGACGGGCCGACGGCATCACGCACGCGCTTCTTGTGCAGGTTGCCGGTGGCGGTGGCGGTCAGCTCGTTGCGGTTGTACTGGTAGCCCACGTCCCAGTCGAAGTAGCGCTGGCCGATCTCGAAGGTGCCATCCAGCGATACCACCGCGCGATAGGTCTTCAGTTCGCTGGTGCTCACGCGCGGCACTTCCCAGGTGCGGCGGTTCCAGGACACTGCGGTCGGGTTGGCGTAACCGTGCTGGCTGCCGAACGGGTTGAAGTAGCTGTCCCTGGACATCTGGCCAGTGGCGTTCGGGTCATTGGGAATCGACACCGAGCTGGACTGGGTCGGGTAGCCGGCGATCTGGCGCTCGGAAGAACGCTTGTTGTAGCCGAACTCCGTGCGCAGGTTGATGTCATCGGTCAGCTTGAAGCGGCCATCGAAGTACACCGAATCACGCTTGATCGGGTACATGACGTGCATCTGGTCGTTGGCATTGCTGACGTCACCGGTGAACGGCGTCGCATCGGTCAGGTGGTAGTTGGCCGGATTGGTCGGGTCGGCACCACGGTTGAGCGAGTAGCCGCAGCCCAGCCGGGTATCGGTACAGCCCGGGCGGCCCTTCAGGCCGGTGATCTGGCCGTACTGGCTCAGCGTGGTCCAGTTGGAGGGGTCATTGGGGTTGTGGTCGCTGGTACCGTACTTGCTGAACCAACGGTCACGTGCCCACACGCTCTTTTCTTCGGAGTGTTCCAGCGCCAGCGTCAGCGACACGCGGTCGTTGCTCCAGCCACCCACCACGTCGAAGCGGTCGCGCGCGCCGTCACCTTCGCTGTACTGGCCGTGGTAGACGTTGGCGGTCACGCCGTTGACGTTGGAACGGGTGATGATGTTGACCACGCCGGCCATCGCATCGGAGCCGTAAATGGCCGAGGCGCCATCCTTCAGTACTTCGATGCGCTCTACGGCCGACACCGGCAGCGAGGACACGTCCTGCAGGCCCGAAGTGCTGATGCCCAGGCGCTTGCCGTTGACCAGCACCAGGGTGCGCTGCGCGCCCAGGTTGCGCATGTCGATGTAGGTGCCGCCGGTGTTCTCGCCCGAGCTCAGCGCGTTTGCGCGGCTGATCGCCGGGCTGCCCATCGCGGTCACGTTCTGCAGGATGTCGGCAACGGAGCTGAAGCCCTGGCGTTCGATATCGGTACGGCTCAGGGCCAGCACCGGCTGCGCCGTTTCAACGTCCACCTGGCGGATACGCGAACCGGTGATTTCGATGCGGTCCAGGTTGGTCGGCGAGGCGGTGCTGCTGCTCTGGGCGAATGCCGGCAGCGCAGCCAGCGTCGCGGTGGTTGCCAGGGCGTAGCGGATGGCCTGCCCCAGTGCGGTGGTGCGTGAAGTCATGACGAGCTCTCTCTCTCGGGTCGTGCAACGGACGCCAAAACGGGCGTCGAAGGAATCGGCAGGTCCAGGACCGAGCCGATGACCCGATAGTAGTCTCGTTGGTTAATACTCTGTAAAGAGCGCGTGTCGGTTTGTGTCGTTACGCATCGCGTGTTTTCACAAAACGTGAACAAAAGCAGGGATTTACGTGAAGGCGCAGCAAGCGCAAGCGCCACCAACTGCTGCGTTGCAGCAGGAATTGGCCGTCGATTGCGCGGACTGTAACGAAATGTAATCGGGCGCCGACGGCTGATGCGTGGGCGCCCTCGGCGTCCCGCTCAGACCACGAACGGACGGAACTGGATGCCCAGTCCGGCGATGCCGTCGGTCTCGCCGATCAGGTCGGCGCGGAGCAGCGGGCGCGCATCGATGAAGGCCTGCGGGACGATCAACGACAGGCGGTTGTCGTCGGCGGTCAACTCAAGCACCGGCAGCGGTGCGTCTTCATGCGCACGGTTGAGAAGCACCGCCAGGCGTAGCAGGGCAACCAAGCGTCGTGCCGTCAGCAGCAGGCGTTCGGGAATGGCGTCGAAGGCGGTCTTGCTGATGCCGCGGCGGTGATTGCGCACCAGCGCCGCCAGCATCTGCTGCTCCTGCCGCGAGAAGCCAGCGATATCCGAGTTCTCCAGCACATAGCTGCCATGCACGTGGTAACCGCTGTGGGCGATCATCAACCCCAGCTCATGCAGGCGCGCGGCCCAGCCGAGCATGCGTGCATCATCGGCATCCAGCTTCCAGCGTTCCTGCACCTGCTCCAGCAACGACAGTGCGGTGTCCTGCACGCGGCCGGCCTGCACCGTATCGATGCCATAGCGATGGGTGAGGGCGGCCACCGATTCATCGCGCGGGTCGTTGTCGCCGGCACGGCCGAGAATGTCATAGAGGATGCCCTCGCGCATCGCCGCCTTGCTGACCAGCAGCTTCTCCAGGCCCAGCGCCTGGAAGGCGGCCTCCAGCACAAGGATGCCGCCGGCGATGATCGGGCGCCGATCGCTGGACAGGCCGGGCAGCACGATGTCGTCGATCTTCTTGGCCTTCAGCAGTTCATCGCGGAGCTGGGGCAACGCCTCGGCCGTGATCGCGCCCTTGCTCAGCTTCATCGTCGCGCAAATCTCGCTGATGGCCTTGTGGGTGCCGGACGACCCCAGTGCCTCCTGCCAGCCCAGCGCGCGGTACTTGCTGGCGAAGGGCTGGAACTCCCGGCCGATCTCGGCCAGTGCGTCCTTCCAGCGCTTCTTGCTGAGTTTGCCGCCCGGGAAGAAGCGTCGGGTGCTGGCGATGCAGCCGGCCTGCAGGCTCTCGCGCTCCAGGGTCTGCATGCCCTTGCCGATGATGAACTCGGTCGAGCCGCCACCGATGTCGATGACCAGGCGGTGCTGGTCGGGCTTGGGCGGTTGTGCATGGGCCACGCCCAGGTAGATCAGGCGCGCCTCTTCGCGGCCACTGACCACTTCGATGGCATGCCCGAGCGCGGTTTCGGCCGGCATCAGGAAGGCCTGCGGCGAACGCAGCTGGCGGACCGTGTTGGTGGCCAGTGCACGCACGCGATGTGGCGGGACGTTGCGGATGCGCTGGCCGAACCGGGCCAGGCACTCCAGCGCGCGCTGCCGCGCTGCTGCGGAGAGTCCGCCCTTGCCGTCCAGGCCGTCGGCCATGCGCACGGTCTCGCGCAGGCGGTCGATCACCCGCAGCTGGCCAAGCGTGTAACGCGCGATGACCATGTGGAAACTATTGGAGCCAAGGTCGATGGCGGCCAGCAGGTCGCCATCCTGCAATGCGGGCGGAGTCGTGGTGGTATGCGGCATGGGCGAATGTTAGCCGAAGGGACGGTGAACTCGTCACCGCGCGGCCTTCACATTTTGTGGGGGGAGTGCGGCAGGGCTGCGCCCTGCACCCGCAGAATCAACGTCAACGTCAACGTCAAAGGCGAGGTATCCGTGGGATGGCGGGGTGGGTCCGGTTGCGGGGGACGCCGTGAACCCATCCTTGGGGGCTTGGCCGCGGCATCCATGCCGCGGACACCCCCGCAACCGGACCCACCCCGCCTTCGACAGGTTCGCGTGGCTGTCGGTAGGTGTCGACCTTGGTCGACACGGTAGATCCACGCCATGCGTGGATGCATCCAAACGTGCCGACCAAGGTCGGCACCTACCGGGTCAGAGTCCCTGCATCAACGCCATCTGTGCCGAATGCGGGGCTTCGTCGTGGGCCGGGGCGCGCTTGTGGTAGATGCCTTCGGCATCCAGCTCCCAGGCGTTGAGGTTGTCGTCCAGATAGTTCTGCAGCACCTCGCGATAGACCCGCTTGGCCAGTGCCGGGTCGAGGATCGGGAAGCAGGTTTCCACCCGCCGCAGCAGGTTGCGTTCCAGCCAGTCGGCGCTGGCGCAGTACAGCTCCGGTGCGCCGTCATTGCCGAACCAGTAGACCCGGCTGTGTTCCAGGAAGCGGCCGACGATCGAGCGCACGCGGATGTTGTCCGACACGCCGGGTACGCCCGGGCGCAGGGTGCAGGCGCCGCGGATGATCAGGTCGATCTGCACCCCCGCCTGTGAGGCGGCGTACAGCGCACGGATCACCTGCGCTTCGTTGAGGGCGTTCATCTTGGCGATGATCCGCGCTGGTCGCCCGGCGGCAGCGACGCGTGTCTCGCGCTCGATCCTCGCCAGGATCCCGGTGTGCAGGGTGAAGGGCGACTGCAGCAGGCGCTTGAGCTTCATCTTCGAGGCCAGCCCGGACAACTGCTGGAACAGCAGGTGCACGTCGTTGCCGATGTCGGCATCGGCGGTGATCAGGCTCAGGTCGGTGTAGGCGCGTGCGGTACCGCTGTGGTAGTTGCCGGTGCCCAGGTGCACGTAGCGGCGCAGCTTGCGGCCTTCGCGGCGCACGATCAGCAGCATCTTGGCGTGGGTCTTGTAGCCGACCACGCCGTACACCACCTGCACGCCGGCTTCCTGCAGCCGATCGGCCAGGCCCAGGTTTGCTTCTTCATCGAACCGCGCGCGCAGCTCGACCACCACGGTCACGTCCTTGCCGGCACGTGCGGCCTGGATCAGCGCATCGACGATCAATGAATCCTTGCCGGTGCGGTACAGGGTCTGCTTGATCGCCAGCACGTTCGGATCCAGTGCGGCCTGACGGATCAGGTCGAGCACTGCAGCGAACGCGTCGAAGGGATGATGCAGCAGCAGGTCCTTGCGTGCGGTGGTCTCGAAGATGCCGTCGCTGTCGCGCAGGGTGCGCGGGGTCATCGGCGGATACTTCAGGTCCGGCTGCGCGATCAGGTCGTACAGCTGGATGATGCGGTTGAGGTTGACCGGTCCATCGATGCGGTACACCGCGTTCTCGGTCAGGCCGAAGTTCTGCAGCAGGGTGCGGACGATGTCGCGCGGCATGTCGTGGGCGATTTCCAGGCGCACCGCAGGACGATAGCCACGGTCCACCAGCTCGTCGCGCAGGGCCAGCGCCAGGTTTTCCACTTCCTCCTCGTCCACCACCAGTTCGGAGTTGCGGGTGACACGGAACTGATAGGCGCCCAGCACTTCCAGGCCCGGGAACAACTCGTCCACGAAGGTGGACAGCACCGAGGACAGGAACACGAAGTTCTGCGGGCCGCCGAGTTTTTCCGGCAGCTGGATGATCCGCGGCAACGAACGCGGCGCACGCACGATGGCCAGGTGGCCGGTGCGGCCGAACGCATCGGTGCCCTTCAGCACCACCACGATATTCAGCGACTTGTTGAGGATCTTCGGGAACGGATGCACCGGATCCAGGCCCAGCGGCGACAGCACCGGCATGATCTCGTTGCGGAAGTAGGCACGCAGCCAGCGCTTCTGGCGGTGGGTCCAGGAGTTGCGGCCGAGCACGCCGATACCGGCCTCCATCAGCGCCGGGCGCAGTGTCTGGTTCCAGCAGCGGTACTGCTGGTCCACCAGCTCGGCGGCGCGCTCGTGGATGGCATTGAGAATGGCCTGCGGGCTCATGCCATCCGGTGCCGGCGGCAGGCCGAACTCCTGCGCATGACGGACCGCAGCGGCACGGATCTCGAAGAATTCATCCAGGTTGGTGCAGGAGATGCACATGAAGCGCAGGCGCTCCAGCAGCGGCACCTGCGGGTCCATCGCCTGCGCCAGCACGCGGAAGTTGAAATCCAGCTGCGACAGTTCGCGGTTGATGTACAGCGCCGGGTCGCGCAACGGATCGCTGTCCGTGCTCACGGGGAGGGGGAGGGATCCGAGGCTGCTCATGGCGTCATTCTTCGAAGGAGGTCAGGGGGGCGGATTCGCGCGGTCGCACGTGGTCGGCATCGAAATGGCAGGCGAACACCGAGCCCTTGCCGACCTCGCTGTCGATTTCCAGGCGTGCATGGTGCAGGCCGAGGATGTGCTTGACGATCGACAGGCCCAGGCCGGTGCCGCCGCTTTCGCGCGAGCGGCTGCTGGAGACACGGTAGAAACGTTCGGTCAGCCGCGGCAGGTGCGTGGCGGGAATACCGTAGCCGGTGTCACGCACCGCCAGCACCACACCATCCCCCTCGCGGCGGAACTCCACCGCGATGCGGCCACCGGCCGGGGTGTAGCGCACCGCGTTGGTGACCAGGTTGGAGAATGCGCTGTGCAGTTCCTTGGTCGAGCCCTGCAGGTCCACGCCGGCCAGGTCGTCGATGCTGATCTGGTGGCGGCCCTGGCTGTGCGCCTCGGCTTCGCGGCGCAGCGTGGCCAGCATGGGCTGCATGGCCACCGTCTCGGCCTCGCTGTGTTCCTGCGATTCCAGCCGCGACAGGGTCAACAGGTCTTCCACCAGCTGGGCCATGCGCTGGCTCTGCTTGCGCATCTCTTCCAGCATCGGTCCGGTTCCCGGGAAATCTTCCGGGTCCATCATGTCCAGGTAGCCGTGGACCACGGTGAGCGGGGTGCGCAGCTCGTGTGAAACGTTGGCCACGAAGTCGCGGCGGACCTGTTCCAGGCGCAGCAGCTTGCTGACGTCACGGGCGATCAGCAGCCAGTAGTCGGACGAATAGGGAATCAGGCGCAGGTTCAGGCGGATCGCCGGATCGACCGGCGAGGGCACGTCCAGGATCGGTTCGGCATTGCGGCCACCGGCCAGCCAGTGGGCAAGCGGCATCGGCTGCAGGCGTTCGACCAGGGCTTCACCCAGATCGCCGGGATGGTGCAGGCCGAGCAGCGCCGTGGCCGCTTCGTTGAACCACTGTACGCGCTGGCTGTTGCGGTCCAGCACCACCACGGCGTCGGGCAGCGCGGCGGCGGCGGCGCGATAGCTGCGCAGCATGTCCAGCAGGCGTCGCTTGCGCACGCGCATCTCGACCTGGTTGCGGTACAGCAGGCGGTCCAGCTCGTTCCAGACGCCGGTGCCTTCGGCGGCGGTATCCCAGCGCTGGCGCGCGGTCAGCCGGCGCAGCACGCGGCGCAGCCGCCAGTAATGCCAGACCAGCGTCGCCAGTGCCGCCAGCGCGATGCACAGCCACAGGTGGCCAGTGAACCATCCGACCAGACCGGCCAACAGCAACACGATGGCCACGGTGGCCAGTGTCTTCAACCAGGCAGAGCGGATGTGGCGGGGCATTGCGGTCTCGTCGTGGGTTGCGGCGGTTCACGCAGGTGAACCGAGGGTTATAGCAGAGTTGCCGACGCCGGCACCGTGGGGTGCACGGCGCCGGCACGACGAGGCTCAGGTTGCGGTGGAGAAGCGGTAACCGGCACCGCGCACGGTCTGCACCATGTTCTCGGCGTTGAACGGTTCCAGCGTCTTGCGCAGGCGGCGGATATGCACGTCGATGGTGCGTTCTTCCACATACACGCTGCCGCCCCACACATGGTCCAGCAGCTGCGCACGGGTGTACACGCGCTCGGGGTGGGTCATGAAGAAGTGCAGGAGACGGTATTCGGTCGGGCCGATCGGCACCGGCTGGTCGTTGGCGAACACGCGATGGGCGGCGCCGTCGATGCGGATCGAGCCCACCGCCACGCTGCCGTCCTCGTCATCGTCGCGGGCGCGGCGCATGACCGCGCGGATCCGGGCCAGCAGTTCGCGCGCCGAAAACGGCTTGACCACGTAGTCGTCCACACCGGCTTCGAGGCCGCCGACGCGGTCGTTCTCTTCGCCGCGTGCGGTCAGCATGATGATCGGCACTTCGCGGGTCAGGGTTTCCTTGCGCCAGCGCCGGGCCAGGTCCAGGCCGCTGGTGCCAGGCAGCATCCAGTCCAGCAGGATCAGGTCGGGGACACGGTCGGCGATGGCGGTCTGGGCCTCGCGGGCGTCACCGGCGTGGACAGGTTCGTAATCGCCCTTGCGAAGGGCGAAGGCCACCATTTCGCGGATCGCGGGCTCGTCATCGACGATCAGGATGCGTTTCTGCACGAGGGCACCGTAGGGCTCAGTTACTGGAGTGGTGCCAGTAGACTACGGTTTGATGACATGTTTGTGACTACCTGGCCGGCATCTGGCATTCCTGCCATCTGCCGGTCATGCCGCACTCAGCGGCGGTCCAGGTCCGGGTCCTGTACACCCTGCCGGCGCAGCTCGAGCACGGTGGGCGTGATCGACTCGATCCGCGCATCCACCCGGGCCCGGCCGACGTAGTCCAGGGCGGGGTTGCGCTTGAGTGCCTGCAGCTGCATCAGGGCCTGTTCCGGGCGCCCGCCCAGGAATGCCGCCTCGGCATAGGCCTCGCTCGCGCGGACACTGTCACCGGCCAGTTCACTGGCGCGGGCGTAGCGCTGCTGGAAGACCGGATCGTTACCGCTTTGCGACAGCAGCGGACGCAGCATCGCCTGCGCGCGCTGTCCCGCGGCCTGGCCTCCCTGTTCGTTCAGGATTTCGGCATAGGTCAAGGCCACCGGCCGGCTGTTGGGGTGCTCATGCAGCAGCTGCTCGAAGCGTGCATTGGCCTGGGTGGACTGGCCGGTGCGCGATTCCGCCTCGGCCAGGGCCAGGGCGACCCACAGGCTGTCCGGGTGGGTCTTCAGCAGGTCGGTCAACGTCTGCCGGGCCTCGCTGGCACCGCTGCGGCCACCGCGCATCGTGGCCAGTGCCTGGCCGTAACGCTGGGCAACGTCCAGGCCATCCTTCTGCCGCCGCGCAAGATCGGCGTACTCGCGTTGCAGTTCGGCCGGGCTGTCGGCGCTGAGTACGCGCAGGCGTTCACGGGCCCAGTTGAAATCGCCACTGGCGCCGCGACTGAGCTGTCCGATCGGAACCCGCAGCACGCTGCTGGGCAGCAGCGGGTTGATGCCACGCAGCAGCGGATCGCCCAGGGTCGGGTCGGCCGGATCCACCCGTTCCCTGCGCTCGCCGCTGGGCGTGCGCGTGGTCAGCAGCACCGTGTCCTTCTTCATCTGTTCGGCGCGGGCCTTGGCCTCGCTGATGCGGGTGGTGTTGACCGGGTGGGTGCGCAGGAAGTCCGGAACGCTGTAACCGCCGTCGTTGCCGCGCATCGCCGAGGACATGCGCTCGAAGAAGCCGGCCATCGCATCCACGTCGTAGCCGCTGCGCGACAGCGTGCGGATGCCCAGCCGGTCGGCCTCGGATTCATTGGAACGGGTGTAGTCGATCTGCCGTTGCTGCATCAGGCCCATGCCCGAGCTGATCGCCGCCATGGTGGCGTTGCCCGAGGAGGAGCTGTTGCTGGCCTGGGCGGCGACCACCGCCGCCAGCATGCCCAGCAGGATCGGGATCTGGTCGCGCTGGGCGCGCTCGACCCCGCGCAGCACGTGCTGCTGGGTGACGTGGGCGATTTCGTGCGACAGCACCGCCGCCACCTCGTCCTCGCGCTCGGCCGTCAGCACCAGGCCGGCATTGACGCCGATGTAACCGCCGAGGGTGGCGAAGGCATTGATCTGGCGGTCCTTCATCACGAAGAACGTGTAGGGCTGGCGCGGCTGGTCGCTGTTGGAACCGAGGCGGGTGCCCATGGTCTGCAGCCAGTCGTTGACCAGCGGATCGTCCAGCAGGTAGCCGTAGTTGCGCAGCTCGCGCAGCATCATCGCGCCGTACTCGGCCTGGCGGGCCGGGGTCAGCAGTTCGCCCGCCGAGGAACCGATGTCCGGCAGCTTCTCCTGGGCCTGCGCCAGCGGGGCAGCCAGGGCCAGGGTGAGGGCAGCGGTGAGCAGCAGGGGTCGCAAGCGGTCGATCCTCGGGCAGAGTCTGCCCAGCGTGGCAGGGCAGGGGGCAACCATTCGTTAATCAATCCACAGTGTTGCGGGCGTGGCGTGGAAATTCCAGCGCACCGGTACCATATATGGACCGTCGATCCATCGTGGAGTTTCCCGTGACAGCCCAGTCCGCCGGCGCTACCCCCGCCATCACCATCTATTCCACCGCCGTCTGCCCGTACTGCGTGGCCGCCAAGAACTTCCTCAAGAGCAAGGGCCAGCAATGGACCGAGGTCCGCATCGACCTGGACCCGGTCGAGCGCGAGAAGATGATGGCCAAGACCCGCCGTACCAGCGTCCCGCAGATCTTTGTGGGCGACGTCCATGTCGGCGGCTACGACGACATGATGGCCCTGCACCGTGAAGGCAAACTCGAGCCGCTGCTGGCCGGGCAGGGCCAGGCATGAGCGCGGCCGACGACGGCAGCAAGGACCGGATCGCCGAGTTCACCGACTTCCGCAAGCGCATGAATGAACGCATCCTGGGCGAGCCGAACCAGGTGGTGCGCCGCTTCTTCGCGCTGGACACGCAGACCTACCAGGCCGGCGCGCTGGATGTGAAGACCAAGGAGCTGCTGGGCCTGGTGGCCTCGATGGTGCTGCGCTGCGACGACTGCATCAGCTACCACGTGGCCCAGTGCAAGGACGCCGGGGTGACCCGTGAAGAGTTCTTCGAGACCTTCTCGGTCGGCCTGGTGGTCGGCGGCTCGATCGTGATCCCGCACCTGCGCCGCGCCGTGGACTTCCTGGACCAGCTGGAAGGCGGCGCCGCCGCCCCGGCCGCGCACGAGCACTGAGCCCGGACGCTACCGCGAACCGGGCTCTCTGGTAGTGCCGGCCGCTGGCCGGCATCCAGTGGCCCCAAAGTGGCAGAGGTTGCCGGCCAGCGGCCGGCACTACCCGCGATCTTTCCGCCCAGGAGCCCCTTCCTGTTGAAGTGGCGCGCCGACAGGCGGGGGTAGAGGAGGAATGCGCGGGCAATTCTGCCTTACCCGGGAACTGGGACCATGGTCTATTTGGGACCTCGGCCCCGGCTCAGGCATAATTGCGGGTGAAACTTCCTTTGCGCCGGCGTTTCCGGGCACGTCCGGACGGCGTTTTTCCCCCTGTTCGGAACATCGATCAATGACGCAGAAAATTACGGTCATCCGCGGCGACGGCATTGGCCCGGAAATCATGGACGCCACCCTGTTCGTGCTCGACCAGCTCAAGACTGGCCTGGAGTACGAAGACGCCGACGCCGGCCTGGTGGCCCTGGAGAAGCACGGCGATCTGATGCCGGCGGTGACCCTGGAATCGATCGCGCGCAACAAGGTCGCGCTGAAGAGCCCGCTGACCACGCCGGTCGGTGGTGGCTTCACCTCGATCAACGTCAGCCTGCGCCGCCACTTCGACCTGTACGCCAACGTGCGTCCGGCCCACACCTTCCCGAACACCAAGTCGCGTTTCGACAACGTCGACCTGATCACTGTTCGTGAGAACACCGAAGGCGCGTACCTGGCCGAAGGCCAGGAAGTGTCGGCCGACGGCGAGACCGCGTTCTCCGGCACCCGCATCACCCGCAAGGGCTCCGAGCGCATCGTGCGTTACGCCTTCGAGCTGGCCCGCAGCACCGGCCGCAAGAAGGTCACCGCCGTGCACAAGGCCAACATCATCAAGTCGACCTCGGGCCTGTTCCTGGCCGTGGCGCGCGAAGTGGCGGCCAAGTATCCGGACATCGAGTTCCAGGAAATGATCGTCGACAACTGCTGCATGCAGCTGGTGATGCGTCCGGAACAGTTCGACATCATCGTCACCACCAACCTGTTCGGCGACATCATCTCCGACCTGTGCGCGGGTCTGGTCGGTGGTCTGGGCCTGGCCCCGGGTGCCAACATCGGTGAGAACGCGGCGATCTTCGAAGCCGTGCACGGTACCGCACCGGACATCGCCGGCCAGGGCAAGGCCAATCCTTGCGCGCTGCTGCTGGCAGCGGCACAGATGCTGGACCATGTCGGCCAGCCGGAAAATGCCGAGCGCCTGCGCAAGGCCATCGTGGCCACGCTGGAAGCCAAGGATTCGCTGACCGGCGACCTCGGCGGCACCGGCAACACGATGGGCTTCGCCAAGGCGATCGCCAGCCGCCTGTAAGCAGCGGCTCGACCTCGGTCGGATCCACAGCGGGGCGCCTTCGGGCGCCCCGTTGCGTTTCACCACCTCCTCAAAAATTGATTTGTGCACATTTCGCACAGATCGTGTGCTCGGATGTGGCTGGTTCGTGCGTTCAACGCTCCTCATCCTGTGCCGACTTTCCCTCACACAGGAGCTTGACCATGAACCTCGCTGCCTTCGGCCTGGCCAGCCTGATCGGCATGGCCGCCACCACCCCGGCGGCCGCCACCGAGTCGTCCCATCCCACCATCCGCCATATGGCCGGCGCCCCGGCTGCCACCTCGCTCGACGCAGCGAAGACGGCCGTGCTGGTGATCGACTTCCAGAACGAGTATTTCGATGCCAGCGCCGCAGCCGGTTTCGCCGGTGGTCGCATGGTCATTCCGGATGGCGTGGCGGCCCTGCGGCAGACGCGCCGCGTGGTCGACTTCGCCGACGCCAACGGCATCCGCGTGATCCATGTGCAGCACGTGCTGCCGGCTGGCGCGCCGCTGTTCGCAGAGGGCAGCGTCAACGCCGCCTTCCACCGTGACATGCAGCCGCGCAAGGGCGAGACCGTGGTGCAGAAGGACAACGTCAGCGTGTTTGCCGGTGCATCGGCAGCGGTATTGGACAAGGCGCTGAAGGACGCCGGTATCGACACCCTGATCGTCACCGGCCTGCAGACCCATGCCTGCGTTGCCGGTGCTGCACGTGATGCCGCTGCGGCGCCGCGCGGCTATCGGGTGATCGTGGCCTCCGATGCCTCTGCCAGCCGTGATCTGGATCTGGTCAATGGCGGGAGCATCGGCCATCGTGCATTGCATGAAGCGTCGCTGGCGCAGATCGAGGATGCCTTTGGCGATGTCATGACCACCTCGGCGATTCTGGCCCTGCCGGTGCGCAAGGCCGGCGACGACGCTTGATAAGCTGGCGGGGGCCCCAGCCAGCGGGCCCCGCCGACTGGAGTCACCTCCCGATGGATCATTTCGCCGCCCTGAGAGCTTTGCGCGCGATCGTCGATGCAGGCAGTTTCACTGCCGCCGCCGAGCGGCTGGACACCACCCATTCGGCGATGTCGCGGCAGTTGCGTCAACTTGAAGAGCACCTGCAGGTGCGGCTGCTGGATCGCAACAGCCGGCGGCTGTCGCTGACCGAGGCCGGGCGCGACTACTACCGCGAGGCGGTGGCGCTGCTTGACCGGCTGGAGGCCGCCGATGACCGAGCGCGGGCCGGCCAGGCCCAGCCCAGCGGGCGCGTGCGGGTCAGTGTGCCGCAGGTGGTCGCCAGCCAGGAATTGCCGCATTGGCTGCCTGGCTTCCTGGCGCGCTATCCGCAGGTGGCACTGGAACTGTCGGCCGACGATCAACTGGTCGATGTGGTCGGCGGTGGCTTCGATCTCGCCCTGCGCATCGCGCCGTCCTTGCCTGACAGCCAGTTGGTCGCCCGTGAACTGGCGCGATGCCCGCGCATCCTGGTTGCGGCACCAGCCTACCTCGCCCGGCATGGACTGCCTCGACAGGTTGCCGATCTGCAGAACCATACGTTGTTGGCATTCAACCCGGTTGCGGCGATCACGCCGTGGCAGCTGCACGGGCCGCGCGCTGCCGTCGTCAGCATGGAAGCAGGCCAACGACTGCGCGTGGACGCTACGCCGGCACTGTATGCGGCTGTGCTGGCCGGCATGGGCATCAGTCTGTTCACTGCGCTCACGGTGCAGGAAGACCTGCGCGCCGGCCGGTTGATCCGCGTGCTGCCGAGCTGGCACGGTGGCACGCGCTGCTATTTCGCGCTGTATCCCCATGCGCGTGCGCTGGCGCCGAAGGTGCGCGCGCTGGTCGATCACCTGGCCGCGCATTACGCTGCAGCGTCGGGTGCGGCAGGGTAGCCGCACGGCAGCGGTGAGGAGTGGGGATGGAATCGGTGTATCTGCTGGTCGCGTTGGGCGCGATCGTCGCAGGGTTCGTACAGGGCCTGTCGGGTTTCGCGTTCGGCATGGTCGCGATGTCGTTCTGGGCGTGGGGGCTGGATCCCCGGCTTGCGGCGACGCTGTCGGTGTTCGGCGCGCTGGTCGGCCAGTTGCTGGCGGTGTTCACCGTGCGCCGTGGCTTCAACCTGCGCCTGCTGCTGCCGTTCGTGCTCGGCGGGTTGGCGGGCATTCCGCTGGGCGTGCTGGTGCTGCCGCAACTGGACATGGTCTGGTTCAAGGCGCTGCTGGGAGGATTCCTGGCGCTGTGGTGCCCGGTGATGTTGATGGCGCGTTCGCTGCCGCCGGTCACCGTGGGTGGTCGGGTTGGCGACGCATTGGCCGGCATGGCCGGCGGTGTGCTCAGCGGCATCGGCGGCTTTGCCGGACCGGTGCCGACGCTGTGGAGCACGCTGCGTGGCTTCGGCAAGGACGAGCAGCGCGCGGTCATCCAGAACTTCAACCTGGCGATGCTGGCGGTGACCATGGCTACCTATGTCGGTACCGGCATGGTCACCCGGCAGATGCTGCCGTACTTCGCCATCGTCGCGCCGGCGATGCTGGTGCCAACGCTGCTGGGGGCGAAGCTGTATGTCGGTATCAGTGAAGCGCGTTTCCGGCAGATCGTGCTGGGGCTGTTGACGGCCTCTGGCGTTGCCATGCTGGCCTCGTCGTTGCCGTTGCTGCTGTCCCGTGGGGCGGCGGGATGAGGGCTCAGGCGGGCCGCAGCATGCGGAAGCGTTGGTCGGCGGTGATCCGGAAATAGTCGGCCGGTCCGCCGCCGCGCAGGATGGTGTCGCTCGCTGCAGTGTCGTAGATGCCGTCGACGAGCAACCGCGTATCGATATGCACGGCGACCACTTCTCCCAGTACCAGCCAGCCATTGGTGTCGTTACCGGCCGCATCACGCAGGCGCACGATCTGCGTGCAGCGGCACTCCATGCTCACCGGGCTCTGCGCCACGCGCGGCGGTGCAACCTGCTCCGATGGCAGTGGTGTCAGCCCCGCCAATGCGAACTCGTCCACTTCGGGCGCGACAGCGCGGCAGCTTTCGTTCATTGCCTGGGCCAGGTCGAATGTGGCGAGGTTCCAGACAAACTCGCCGGTGGCTTCGATGTTGCGCAGCGAGTCCTTGCGCCCCTGGCTGCTGAAACCAATGATCGGCGGCGTGTAGTTGAAGGCGTTGAAGAAGCTGTAGGGCGCCAGGTTCACATTGCTGTCGGCATCACGACTGGAGATCCAGCCAATGGGGCGCGGGCCGATGATGGCGTTGAACGGATCATGTGGCAGGCGATGGCCGTCGGCCGGGCGATAGCTGTGGAAGCGGGGAGGGAGGGTGTCTGCCATGGGGCGTGTTTCCGGGGGAGTCGAGCGTGCTCGACGCTACAGAAAAGGCCGCGATCCCGACGGACCGCGGCCTTGTCGTTTACGGCATGACCAGGATCAGCGTTGCTGGATCTTCGACAGCAGGCGCAGGAACTCCACATACAGCCAGACCAGGGTCACCATCAGGCCGAATGCGCCATACCATTCCATGTACTTCGGTGCGCGCTGGGCTGCGCCGGTTTCGATGAAATCGAAGTCCAGCACCAGGTTCAGCGCGGCCACGACCACCACGAACAGGCTGAAGGCGATGCCCCAGCCGCTTGAGGAATGGATCAGCGGCACCTGGATGTTGAAGAACGACAACACGAACGAAGCCAGGTACAGCAGGGCGATGCCGCCGGTGGCCGCGACCACGCCGAGCTTGAAGTTCTCGGTGGCCTTGATCACGCCGCTGCGGTAGGCGATCAGCAATGCGAACAGGGTGCCGAAGGTCAGCAGCACCGCCTGGAAAACGATACCCGGGAAGCGCAGTTCGAACAGCGCGGAAATCGCACCCAGGAACAGGCCTTCGACCAGCGCATACATTGGCGCGGTGACCGGTGACCACTCCTTCTTGAAGATGGTGATCAGGGCCAGGACCAGGCCGCCGATCGCGCCGCCCATGGCGTACAGCTTGGCACCGGCCATCACCTGGCCATAGTCGTCCACGCTCTGGTTCCAGGCGAAGGCGGCGGTCAGTACGGTCAACAGCAGCAGGAGGCCGGTCTTGTTGACGGTGCCGTTGATGGTCATGGCCTGGTCGGGGCTGGTCACCACCGAGCCACTGGCCAGATCGAGGAAGGTCGACTCGGAAAGAGCCGGGTTGCCGCTGCGCATGCGAGGTCTCCGTGCGAAAAGGGGGCGATTCGGCCATCCGGCCGATGGCTGCGAGCATAGCCGATGGCTGCGTAAGCTGTGGTCATGGCGGGGCGGGGCAGGGATTGCGCGTTGACAGTTCGTACGACGCTTGGCCACAATGGTCAGCTCCCCGGGTCCATACCCGAGGGGATTGCAACACCGGGGTATAGCGCAGTCTGGTAGCGCGCCTGCTTTGGGAGCAGGATGTCGGGGGTTCGAATCCCTCTACCCCGACCAATCCACATCACGTCGGATTGGACGCCGTTCCGGTTCGGGCGCCCGTAGCTCAACTGGATAGAGCACCGGCCTTCTAAGCCGGCGGTTACAGGTTCGATTCCTGTCGGGCGCGCCATTGGAATCAATGAGTTACGCGTGATTTTTGCCGATCTCCGGAATTGGCTCCGGAATTTCAGGCCGGCTCTACCTGTGATTGCTGCGGCCTGATTGCTATGGCAGAGGTCTACGAACCTGAACCTACGACACTTTTTTCAAAAAGATTGTTGCTAACAGGCGTTCGCAGAGTTAGTGTGGCGCCATGCGTATTACACATGTAATACGTTCCCCACTCAAACCTCTCAGGGCAGAGACTATGAACGCCATGTTGAAGCGCGTGTCTGGTCCGCGTACGGCGGCCCGGACTATCATCGTCGGTGACGGCAAGACTCTTACTGGGTCTTACCTCAACAAGAAGCAGGCCGAGCGCGCTGCTGCCATCATCGAACGTCGCCGTGAGGCCCTCGCCTACCTGGCGAAGCGGTAAAAGCTTGTCTGATCCGGTGTACTTGGACTTAGAGGCCATTCTGGCACTCTACGACGACTTGCGGCATGATTTTGCCGTGGGCGTTGCGTCCATCGACCCCTTCAAGATTGAGGGGGCACTGAGCCGGGTCGAGAGCAACTTCGTGTATGGGAATCCCCCTCCCGGGATTCCCCAGCTGGGGGCTCTGCTCGGGTACTCCATTGCTAAGGCGCACGCGTTTGGCGATGGAAATAAGCGCACCGCTTTTGCCGCCATGGATCTGTTCCTGCAGCAGAACGGATGGGTCAACGGTGCTGATGGCATCGAGACGGCCAAGAAAATTGAACAAGTGGTCGCCAACGAAATCAGCGAGGCGGAGTTCATCGAATGGATCGCGATGCACTGTGTCGATGAGTACGAGCTGTTTGAAGAAGACCACCAGTTTGAGGAAGACGTCGAATAAAGCCCCGCTAACAGCGGGGCTTTTTGTTTGCGCCAGCCATGTGTATCCCAGGCGTCGTCGGTTCAAGCTCCTTCGCCAGACTCGCCAACTGTTGGTAGTGAGTGGTCGTAGACGTGCATCATCGCGTCCGTCTTGTGCCCGCTGGCCTCCTTCTTGTCCCCCTTGGTGTCGGTCACGCCCCGATGCTTCAGGCTGTGTAGGCCGAACCGCTCATCCTGGCTCAGGATCCCATCCTTCACCGCATTGCGCATCATGCGCCCCCAGGCAGTCTGCCAACCCGCCTCGGTCAACCGCTCCCCGTCCTCGCTGACGAAGAGATAGCGGTTCTCTGACCGGATCGGAATCACTCCCCCGTTCTTCTCCCATATCGCCGCGCGCCGCGCCCGCAGCATCCCGGCCACACGGCCATTGGCGTCAAGCGACATGGTCCAACTTGCGCGGTATTCTGCGACGCCGTTTTCGTTGATGGTCGTACGGGCCTCAATGCCCTGCGTTACCTGCGCGTACTTCAGATCAAGACCTACAGCGCCTGGCTGCCAAGGCGAAGGAGCCGCCTGATCGGGCTTGGCCTCCTCAAGCATAGGCTTCATCATCGCAAAACGCCCCAGCCCGTTCGTTCGTGCGCGGACCAACACTTGACCGAGAACAGCATCTGCCGGCGCGACAGCGAATACGTGGCCACGCAGGTAGTTCGAGGGACTAGGCCCGCCAGGGCCGAGGTTTGAGAAAGCCGCACTCGGGGCGTGATCGACCGCACCCACCGCGCCGACGGCACGCGTGTGCTGTCCATCCACCCGGACTGCCTGTTGGACTTCCGCGCCCTGCCCTTTGCAGACGGTTCGTTCCCCCTCGTGGTGTTCGATCCCCCGCACCTGGTGCGCGCCGGCAAAGACAGCTGGCTACCCGACCAAGGCAAGCCACTGGCTACGCTACCTGCGCCGTGTGTTCGGCTGGGCGCGCGAGCACGATCACGTGACCACAAACCCTGCCGCCGGCATCAAGCAGGTCAAGGAGAAAGGGGACCATCGAATGCCGGCCGTCGACGTGTTCCGGCGAGTTCAGGCCTACGCGAAGCAATGCAGCGCGCGCGGACCTCGCGCCAAGGGCGCGGTGCCGCCCTACCTGTGGGCCGCGATGGAACTGGCGTACCAGGCACGTCTGCGCGGCATCGAGGTGTTGACGCTGACCGACGCGCACGTGGATGGCGAAGTGCTGCGCACGAACCGCCGGAAGGGTAGCCGCGACAACCTGGTGCGCAAGGGGGCCGAGACCGAGGAAGCGATCGCGATACGTTCGGTGAACAACGGCACGACGAGCACGATTGATTTCCTGTTCGACAAGGTGAGATTCGTGTCCCCAGGCAACGGCCGGCGGATGGAATACAGCGATGGCCACTTCACCGGATACGACGAGAACAACGTGCGGCGAATTCGTCTTGGGACATGGAGTAGCTGATGCCTACCGGACTGCAATGCTGGGATGAGTACGGAGACATCTCGGTCGACCTTACGAGCCGAATGACCCGCCTCCTTGGGGGCGTGAATCAGAGTGGCGGAGGATCTCTTCAAGAGCCCGCGCTTTCGCAGGGCGTCCCTTTCGTGCTGCCGATTCTTGACCAGAACGGGCTCATGTATCCAGCAGATATCACCGTGCCGACAATCAGTGGCACAACCGTCAGCTGGACTACACCCGCAAACTTCTATTTTGGAACGTACTGATGCCTGCCGGGTTCCAGTTCATCAACGACAACGACAACGTCATCATTGACGAAAGTTTCTTCAATTACGCTTTCATATCGAAGCACACGCTGACCTTCCAGAATGCAGCAGGGCCGGTCACGGGAGGTTTCGGAAACCAAGCCTTCCTGACTGTTCCTGGCGACAGGCCTTTGGTAGCCGCGCGCTGCAGCAAACCCTTCACGGTGAGTCGTGCTCGCCAAGTGAGTGGAGGGTGGCAGTTCGGTTGGATCAGCGTGCATGGAGGCGGCGCTGCAGTGGGCGACACGATTGAAGTCTTCGTTTTTGACCGCCCTCCGGTTCGGTCAGGCCCGGGCTTCGGACTTCAGGTGTTCGACGCCCAGGAGCGTGTTGTCTTCGATTCGCAGAACCGGTACATGCGCGTAGTGGATGCTCGGACCTTGGTGGGCTCTACGCCGTCTGCAGACGTGAATCTAGGCCCGGGCACCTACGCGCAGATCATCACGGTGCCGGGCTTTCGCTGGACCGGTGTGCAGGCCTCGCCGAGCGCGGATTGGCAATGGGCCTGCTTCGCGGGTCTGCTTACATCGAATGGAAGCGGCTACACAGTCGCGCAGGGCACGACCGGGGAAGGGACGTATGCGTTCTTCGGCAATCCGGCGCCGCGGGCGATCAGCAGTCAGATGCACATCATGACCGTAAACTTGGCGGGGTACTGACGTGGAGACCAACATGGCATTGATAAGCGAGAGCGCGGCCTTCGGAACTCGGGTGGAAGCAATTGCGCCCCGCATAGGCATCGACTGGAATCCGTACACCAACGATGGCCCGGTAACATTTCACTTTGAGAAGCTGACCACCCGGGCAGGCGGCACGGTGTTGGAGCGCACCTTTCTGGGTGTCCTTCCCGCAAAGATTAGTGAACTGGTGGCAAAAACCTACGTCATCACCAACCCGCTAACCGGTGAGGAAAGTACGGAGCCAGGGTGGAAGCTCATGGCGATGATCAAGGCAGCGATCGACGCCATCTATCTTGCGAGCCTGCAGCCACCAACAGGCGTGGTACAGCAGCCCCGGTGGAGCCCGGGCCGACCGCTTGAGGGGCTGTCCCCTGCAAACGAGTTTGCCGCAATTTCCCCGTGAGAGCGGGGGGGCTGATAGTGTTGCTGGATGGCGGCATGTGCTACTCCGCCCAAATCGAAGCCGCCTATCAGAAGCTGGTCCGCATGACTGGCGCCACCGTGTCGCTGCAGGAGTTCGCCGCGCTCTACGCACGCGACCCAGACAGGCGCAGCGGCCTAGCCCATGCGCATCGCGGCTCGCGTCTGCTCTTGAGCGTGATCCTGCTGGGCGACCTGCTGTGCCTGTGAAATCTGCTCGACCTTGGCGAGCGAGTGCTCCACGGGCGTGTTGACCGCCTCGCTGATCGCCACCGATGCCCGCAGGTGTGCCGGGTTGTCGAGCGCTCCCTGCACGACGAACATGCGCTGGTCTGAACCGTTGGGAGGTGGATTGCCCAGTACGACATGATCGACGCGCTCCAGGCCGCTGCTCTTGGCCGTTGCCAGCAGGCTGGCCGTTACCCGCTCACTGGTTTCATCGAAGCTGCGCCCGTGCTTGGCATCCACCGCGGATACGCCGTCGCGGATCTGCCGGTAGAGCGCATGGTCGGGGTGGCCTTCCTTCCTGGGATCCACACCCGCCTTGTCCAAGGTGGATTCGATGCTTTCCTGCAGCGGGCTCGTGGGAGAGAAACCCGGATTGCTCAGAGAGGGCGAGCCCTTGTCGGTGGCGTCCTGTGCCAGTCGCTCGCCAGGTTTGAGCGCGCTGTGGCCCCGTTGCTCCGCCTCAGCCTCCTGGCGAGCGTACGCACCGGCTTCCTCGGTGCCGCGCAGATAGTTGACCCCATCACGCATGAGGCCGGGGCCGCCGCCGACAAGCACCGTCGCTCCCGCGCGTAGTTGACGGATGTCGCTGCGGTACTCGTCAATCCGGCGCAGGTCTTCGGGGTTTGTGACCCGGGCAGCGGGGTCGTCCAGCACCGAGTGCACCGGCCCCTTGTCGGTCATGCGGTCAAGGAAGTGAACCAGTCGATGGGAATCGCCCAACTGCACCGCCACGGCGGCGGAGATGGCATGGCCGCTCCTCAATCCGGGCGCCATGAGGGACGCGAGGTGCTGGCCCTGCTCGGCGTTGCGCAGAACCTCCAGTTCCTTGGGTAGCGCGTACATCTCAACCTTGCCGTAGTGCGGGCCACCGGCACTGACCAGGTCACCCGCCATCACATGGTTGGTGAAGGGCGCCGCATTGGCGGGTTGGCCTTCGGGCATGCGGTATGCCAGCCCCGCAGCACCGTACGGATTGAAGGCGTCGCCAGGGAGGTTGTAGTGGTGCGCGGTGATCTGCGCGAGTGCACCGCCCAGGGAGTGGCCGGTGACGTGTACAGGCCCAGATCCCCTTTCATCGGCCAGCTTGACGGCTTGCTTCGTCAGTGCGAGGGCATCATCAATCTGTGCGTTGACTCTAGCGGTAACCATCGCCGCGTCGATCCCTCCATCCAAGACGGGCTGACGGTCGAACTCCGTGCCGCGGTGGGCAACGATGATTTCGTTGGATTTTAGGTTTTGGTAGATGACGCCTTGGTATCCGGAGGTTGAGTTCAGGGAGGCCAATACTTGGTACGCCGTCCCTGCAATGGTTTCGCTGGACTTGGGGGCGGGAGCGGATCACCGTAGACATGGTCTGAGAGCGCTGCATTTTCTATAGGATTCATGGGGCTACTCCTTCAGTCCGTGAGGAGATCTCAATTGGAAAATATTTTGATTGATCGGGCAATGGGAGCTTGTCGAACCTAGTCTTTGTCTCGGTCCATGCGCTTTCAGGTTGCTGCCCAGCGATCATGGGCTTTAGTGCCTTTTCTACGTATGTAATAGAAGGTTCACCTTCATCAATTTCAGGAAAGAAGGCCGGTACAGAGGCATTAATTGATCGATCTACGACGGTGAAAGTGAAAGATGCTTGTACGACGTCTGCGGCCCATGTGCATGGGCCGCGCCCGTAATAGTCAGCAACCTCCATCCCATCTTTGAACACGGTGCTGGTGAATTCATTTGCACTGATGCGCTGTACGGGGAACTCAACTGAGTGCCGTTTCGGCTCGTACTGCACGCCCTCATAGTTGCTGACCGGGGGAAGGCAGAGCGGATCTATCGCGTATGAGACGGTGATCTTGGGAGTTGGGACGTCCACAGGTGCATCATGGACCCGGATCACAATCGGCAGCGCATCCTTGGGCGCAGGATTTTCTCGGTAGACCGGATATGTGCGTTCCTTGCTGCAGCCTGTAACGGCCAGTGCGATCAAAGCGATCAGCGCAACATGAGGAAGGGTTGGGAGGGATTTCAGCATGAGCGGTCCATGTCGCTGATTGAGGTGATACACGGGGGCAGTACAGGGTTACTACGGGGCATGGTCATCGGCGTGTGAAGCTGCCGGCAGGGTTGCCCTGAGTGTTGATCGGCTGCATGGGCATGGTCGTGGGAGGCGGCGTACGTGCGACATTCCGGGGCAAACGCGACAGTTTGCGCGCTGCAATCTGCCCGATCCCGGGGTATCTATCCCTGCGCATCTGTGGTGCGGGGCCTTGCGAGGTAACGTTCATCGGCGTTCCATTGCTCTTCGTCGTCAGACTATACGGCCCGATTCTGCCGTGCCCCATGCAAGAGGCGGTAGCCCGGCTGGTGGACAGTACGGCCACCGAGCTACCGCCGCCGATGCCCGGCCTGCCGCCGACACCTGAGCAGCTGCAGCAGGCCCGTCGCCTGGCGGAGGCCGGCACGACGGAGCTTGAGCGGGTGAAAGAAGCGCTTGAACCGCGCAAGCCGCCGGCAGCGGCCAAGCCCAGGGCGAAGGATCCGATGAAGGCTTGGCTGAGGGCGGGGCGCCACCAGATGGGCCGCGCCGTCTGAGCGCAGAGCCTCCAGAAAACTCGCTACCCAGCCCTTGCGCTGCAAGGGCCTGCATGCCCATGCTCCAGAAATGAAGTCAAAGCAAGTCTTTGATTCGCATCTAGAGTCAGGCAGACTTCTAAGCCGGCGGTTACAGGTTCGATTCCTGTCGGGCGCGCCATTGGAATCAATGAGTTACGCATCCCGGCCTGCGAGAACTGGCACGCCTTCCGCGTGCTCCGGAATCTTCTGTGGTGAACCTTTCCCCATCCTTGCCGATGAACGGAGCCCGCCCCTCGAAGCGTCTAAGCGCGTGAACTGCGTGATGCCACCCGGGTTGCGGCGCCGTGCGTGGTCAAGAGTCCGGTAGCAGACCCCTTGCCCGGAGGCGCAGGAGCAGCCCGGCGTTGGAATAGGGCAACGCGATCGACAACGGAAAAGGCCAGCGCAGTGCGCTGGCCTTCCTTGTGTTGCGGTGGAGTCACTCTGCTCCAGTGCATCCCTGATGGGTCACATCTGTTCCAGGTCGCCCACGCGCACCTTGCCACCGCCGCCACCGCAGTTGCCGTAGCAGCCGCCGCCGATCGGGCCGCTGCCACCACCGCCGCCGCCACCACCACCACCACCACCACCACCGCCGCCTCGTGCAGGCGGTGGCAGGACCGTGGAAATGACGTTGCCACTATCGAATGTCTTGTTGTCGCGCAGGATATAGTCAGCGCAGACGATGCCATTGCACACGGTCAACGTGTCTCCGGGTTTCATCCGGTTTGCAACCTGCCACACAGTTCCGCTGCTGGGGCTCAGGCGCTCTCGTTCGTTGGAAAGCACGCGGTAAGTGGCTTCATCCGGATTCGGGACGGTTACCGCGCACTCGCTGCACTGGAGAACGCCGCGTTTTGCCGCATACGCTTCCCAGGTGGTCAGAAGTGCCAGCGTTGCGAGCAGGACCGAGAGATGCTTGGCCCTGAACCTAAAAGTGTCGTTGATTCCCACAGTTTGCATCTATTCCTTTCCCCTATTTCAGGATGCAACAGTTCTGGTAGATTTTTTCAGCAAGCTTTCGTGAGTTGGCCTTCTCCTCCTGAGTCAGGTTGTTTTCGTAGCGCATCAGGTCTTCATTCGTGACCAGGCGCGGATTGATCCTCTGCACCGTGCGTGCGTATGCCCAAGCGCGCGATGCGTCGGGATTGGTGAAACTGCCGGATGCGTACGCCCGTTCAAGATCGCCCAGCGCGGAAATGTTTCCTTGGGCAGCCAGCACGTCGAGGTAGTTGAGCGCTGTTTCCTTCCAACGTTCGAGCTTCGCTGGATCACGAATGGCGTCATCGAGCGAACCGATGACTTTCTCCGGAGACAGCGAGTAAGCGCGCATAGCCTCCTGCGAACCCATGGCGGCAGCCTTCGAGAGCCAGTCTGTTTGATAGATGTCCTGGTCCAGTACCAGCGATTCGCACTCCTTGAGGATCCGCTCGGACCTTTCCAGGAACCATCCGCCCGCGCCGACACTGGCGGCCGACTCGGCCAGCGTGTCAGCGCGGTCGGAGGTAAAAGTCCGGCACTGCTCGATGGTGAGATAGATTTCGTGGGTTGCCGTGGCATCTCCGGATTCGGAGCGCAGCATCAGTTGCTTGACGTGGGCGAGCGCGTCACCGGGAGGGCGGAACTCATGTCCCCTGACGATTTCGTAGGCCTTCGGTCCCACGGCCTTGTACGAGCCTGGCGGGATCTTGTTGTCCCTCTCAAGCCTCTGTGCGGTCGCTGCACCCGACGTCGGAGGCTGACTTCCCTGGGCAGGCCCGTCCTCCTGGCTGCCACGCTTCCTGGATTCCCCTTGTGTGGCATCGGCAGTCGCCTGCTGCCGGTAGCTGGACACTGCAACGGCTGCTACTGCCAGCACTGCTGCCAGCGTGACGAATCCGATTAGCCGCTTGTTCATCAATTGATCTCACCTTCATTGCAGGAACCGGCATGGTTGCAAACGCGCGCCTCGCGTTCCATGTCCAGCAGCTAACGCTGTATGAACGGATCTCCCCCATTCCGATTCGGGATTTGCTCACCATTGGTTCACATTTCATTCACGCAATGATGGATTGATCAGGCTTGGTGGAAGGTGCCGGGCAGGGTAGGGAAGTGCCTGCGTTCGAGAGTGCTTGCGCTCACTGTGTCGTCCGACGTGATCGATGTGCCGGGCGTCGACATTGAAGATCCTGATGACGCGCAAGGAAGACAGGCCATCGTTTTCCCGTCGCGCGTTTCCTGCGTAGTGCGGGATCACGCAACGCGATGGGTCCATTGCTCGGCGGAGAGGTGTTGCCGTGCCTGCCGTTGCAGGCCACTCCCAAGAGAGAGGTGGCGCTGGCATTCCCGGGCGTGCATGCAGCCACGTTGCACGCGATCCCGGCAGGGCAGCCATGGCCCATGCTGCACTTCGCAGGTGCGGTCGACGTGATCGCGGTGTCGGGTTGAGCGAGCGCAGGGGGAGCGGAAAACCCTGTTCCTGCCCCTGCACATTAATGTGAAGAAGTGCTTGCAATTCCCGAGCGACTCCCGGAAAATGCCGGACTCGCTTCGGGGCACGGACTTCTGGTTCCGCCCGGTTGCAAAGCATCAAGCTCCTGCGTCAGCCGCATCGACGATGGAGCGAAAGTTTCAGTGGTGGCTGTAGCTCAGTTGGTTAGAGTACCGGATTGTGATTCCGGTGGTCGGGGGTTCGAATCCCCTCAGCCACCCCACTGGTTCAACCGCGTCGGCAACGCCGAAACGGTATTGCAATAAACAGAGTGCACGCTACAATGTGCGTCTGAGTTTCAAGGGCTGTTAGCTCAGTTGGTAGAGCAGTTGACTCTTAATCAATAGGTCCAAGGTTCGAATCCTTGACAGCCCACCAAGACAGAAGCCATCGGGTCCACCCGGTGGCTTTTTTCTTCAGATGTAACCCTTCGCGATGGATCGCCGGTTGCAGTGCTTGTTTCAACCAGGTTGAAGAAAGTGCTTGCAACGCCCTCGCGGATCGGGTCATAATTCGCCCCCGATTTCGGGCTGTTAGCTCAGTTGGTAGAGCAGTTGACTCTTAATCAATAGGTCCAAGGTTCGAATCCTTGACAGCCCACCAGACGAAAGCCACTTGGTCCGCCAAGTGGCTTTTTTCTTGCCTGCGACAGCGTCGGTAGGCCCGCGCTCGGCGTGGATGAAGGTCGCACGAAACGCGCAATCCACGCACGGCGTGGATCCAATGAAGCACGGCTGAAAGCAGCGTCAAATACGTCATCGGCATGTTCAATGCTGTGAGCTGCTTCTCACCGGTTGCCATCGGCATCGCTCCCAATAGGTGTTCCGCGCCGAAGGCGCATGCATGAGGAATGCTTTGATGGCCATTAACAGGACTGTGAGTCTGATGCTGTCCGGCCTGGCGGTGATCGTGCTGTCAGGTTGCAGGGCGGACGACGCCGCCACTGCCGGGGCCACGCCGGATCACGCGCAGACGGTGGAGCGCGCTGCGGATGTCGAGCATGTCCCAGCGCAACTGGTCGACACGGCGATGGCAATGCGTCCGGCTGAGGCAACGGGGGAGGGGGTACCTGCGGAGACGGTTGAAATGAAGCGCTCTGAAGACGGCGCGACGCTTGAGGCCCGCAAGCGCGATGCTGCGGTGGGCAGCGATGGTGCGGCGTCCGGGCAGATGCAGCCCGCGCGTTGATCCGGTGGCCCGGGTCGGCACCGACCGCCCGGGCTGCTTTCTCCATCAAATGGCGTATTCAGTTTTGTGGAGGCCTTCCGCTTTCCGCCCCCGCCTGCAACAATGAACACCTGAGCCGGCCACGCGAAAGTGGCGGAATTGGTAGACGCCCTGGATTTAGGTTCCAGTGCCGCAAGGCGTGGGGGTTCGAGTCCCCCCTTTCGCACCAGGCCGGCCCGTCCCCCGCCCAGTCGGGCATTCCGCGTCAACCCCTGCGCCCCGCCATGCTGGCGGCGCCGCCCGAATTGGGCGAAACTAAAGGGCTGCGGCAAGCAGGCGCGTCATCGACGTCGTGTCCTTACAACCGTTTCATCCATCATCGAGCCGGGGGCCAGGGCGCCACCGGTGGCAGGAGTCAACATGCAAGCTTCGATCGAAACCATCGGCAACCTGGAACGCCGCCTGAGCTTCTCGCTGCCGGAAGACCGTCTGCAGAGCCACATCAACGGCCGCCTGGGCGAAATCGCCCGCACCACCCGCATCAAGGGTTTCCGTCCGGGCAAGGTGCCGGCCAAGGTGATCGAGCAGCGCTTCGGCGCGCAGGTCCGTGGCGAGGCGCTGGACGGCCTGCTGCGTGAGACCTTCGACGCCGCCGTGCGCGAGCACGACCTGCGCATCGTCGGCAGCCCGCGCATCGACAAGGGCGACGAGGGTGAGTTCTCCTTCGTGGCCACCGTCGAAGTGGTGCCGGACTTCGGTGACATCGACGTCAGCAAGCTGACCGTCGTGCGCCACACCGCCGAGATCACCGACGCCGACATCGACCAGATGATCGAGAACCTGCAGACCCAGCGTCGCAGCTGGTCGCCGGTCACCCGTGCCGCACAGGACGGCGACCTGGTCGCACTGGAAACCTGGTCGCAGGCCGGTGACGAGCGCCTGCCGGCGGAAGGCACCGAGAAGGGCAGCATCGTGCTCGGTCAGGGCATGATGTTCGAGACCATCGAGCAGGGCCTGGTCGGCATGACCAAGGACGAAGAGAAGACCCTGGACGTCGAGTTCCCGGCTGACTGGCGCGTGCCGGCGCTGGCGGGCAAGACCGTGCAGGTCACCGTCAAGGTCACCGACGTCTCCGAGCCGGTCGTGCCGGCGGTCGATGAAGCCTTCATCAAGAGCTTCGGTGTGAAGGGCGGCGACGTCGAGCAGTTCCGCAGCGACATCCGTGCCAACCTCGAGCGCGAGCTGAAGGGCGCGCTGATGAACCGTCTGCGTCGTGAAGTCGGCGAGCAGCTGATCGCGGCCTACGCTTCGGTGGAAATGCCGCCGCGCCTGGTCGAGAACGAAGCCCGCGCCATGCTGGCCCAGCAGGTCGAGCAGATCCGCCGCAGTGGCCGCAACCCGGGCGAGATCCCGGCCGATGCCCACGAAGGCTTCAAGGACGCTGCTGCCAAGCGCGTGCTGGTCGGCCTGGTGGTCGGCGAAGTGGCCCGCAGCAACGACCTGCGCCTGGAACCGAAGCGTCTGAATGAAACGATGCGTCTGATCGCTTCGACCTACGAAGAGCCGGAGCAGGTCATTGAGATGTACCGCAACGACCCCCAGCTGATGTCTGGCCTGCAGAACCGCGTGATGGAAGAGCAGGTGATCGACTGGATCGCCGAGCGCGCCCAGCACACTGAAGAAAAGCTGTCGTTCCAGGACGCGATCCGCCAGTAATCCCTGGCGGATTGCCGGATACCCCGCGCCAGCCCTGGCGCGGGGGTGTTTCCCCCCAAGATAGGTACCTCACGAAATGGACAACCGAACCAAAGCCCTGAACATGGTTCCCATGGTGGTCGAGCAGACCAGCCGCGGCGAGCGTGCCTACGACATCTATTCGCGCCTGTTGAAGGAGCGTCTGATCTTCCTGGTTGGCCCGATCGACGATCACATGGCCAACGTGGTGGTGGCGCAGCTGCTGTTCCTGGAAGCGGAAAACCCGGAAAAGGACATCAGCATCTACATCAACTCGCCGGGTGGCGTGGTCACCGCCGGGATGGCGATCTACGACACCATGCAGTACATCAAGCCGGACGTGAGCACCATCTGCGTCGGCCAGGCCGCCTCGATGGGCGCGCTGCTGCTGGCTTCCGGTGCAGCCGGCAAGCGCTATGCGCTGCCGAACTCGCGGGTGATGATCCACCAGCCGCTGGGTGGCTTCCAGGGCCAGGCCACCGACATCGACATCCACGCACGCGAGATCCTGACCCTGCGTGCGCGCCTGAACGAAGTGCTGGCCAAGCACACCGGCCAGTCGCTGGAGACCATCGCGCGTGATACCGAGCGCGACAACTTCAAGAGCGCGGTCGATGCGGTCGCCTACGGCCTGGTCGACCAGGTCCTGGAGCGTCGTCCGGAAGAGTCGATCCAGGCTGGCTGACCGGCACTCACGGGGCCATGGCAGGCCCCGTTCCTGCAGGGTCGGGTGGACTGATGTCCCTCCGGCCCTGTGTTATTCTCGAATCGAACCCCCGTTCAGCGGGTGGCGTAACTGGGTAAGCGAAGCATGAGCGAAGACCGCCAAGGTCGTTCCACGGACACCGGCAAGATCCTCTACTGCTCTTTCTGCGGCAAGAGCCAGCATGAAGTGCGCAAGCTGATTGCCGGTCCGAGCGTGTTCATCTGTGATGAGTGCGTGGAGCTGTGCAACGACATCATCCGTGAAGAGCTTGAGGAAAAGGCGCAGTCGGCACGCAGTTCGCTGCCCAAGCCGCGCGAGATCCTCGAGGTGCTCGACCAGTACGTGATCGGCCAGAACCGCGCGAAGCGGACGTTGGCCGTGGCCGTGTACAACCACTACAAGCGCATCGAGAGCCGCCAGAAGAACGACGAAGTCGAGCTGGCGAAGTCGAACATCCTGCTGGTCGGCCCGACCGGTTCGGGCAAGACCCTGCTGGCCGAGACCCTGGCCCGCCTGCTCAACGTGCCGTTCACCATGGCCGACGCCACCACGCTGACCGAAGCCGGTTACGTGGGCGAGGACGTGGAGAACATCATCCAGAAGCTACTGCAGAAGTGCGACTACGACGTCGAGAAGGCACAGCAGGGCATCGTCTACATCGATGAAATCGACAAGATCTCGCGCAAGAGCGAGAACCCGTCAATCACCCGCGATGTGTCCGGCGAAGGCGTGCAGCAGGCCCTGTTGAAGCTGATCGAAGGCACCGTGGCCAGCGTTCCGCCGCAGGGTGGCCGCAAGCACCCGCAGCAGGAATTCCTGCAGGTGGACACCAAGAACATCCTGTTCATCTGCGGCGGCGCGTTCGCCGGGCTGGACAAGGTGATCCAGCAGCGTTCCAACGACTCCGGCGGCATTGGCTTCGGTGCCAAGGTGAAGAGCAGCGAGCGCAAGCAGGAAGTGGGCAAGGTGCTGGCCGAAGTCGAGCCGGAAGACCTGATCAAGTTCGGCCTGATTCCCGAGTTCGTGGGCCGCCTGCCGGTGGTCGCGACTCTGGAGGAGCTGGACGAGCCGGCCCTGATCCGCATCCTGACCGAGCCGAAAAACGCCATCACCAAGCAGTTCAAGAAGCTGTTCGAGATGGAAAACGTCGAACTGGAGTTCCGTCCGGACGCGTTGTCGGCCATCGCCAAGAAGGCGCTCAAGCGCAAGACGGGTGCCCGTGGCCTGCGTACCATCGTCGAATCGGTCCTGCTGGACACCATGTACGACCTGCCGTCGCAGGAAAACGTCAGCAAGGTTGTCGTGGATGAATCGGTGATCGAGCACAAGTCCGAGCCGTACCTGATCTACCAGACCCCGCCGGCCCCTGAACAGAAGGCCGCTGGCGCCGAATGATTCTTTCAACTTGTTGAATAGAAAGAATTTTCTCGGAACGTCTTGCATCTGAAAGCCGATGGCCCCATAACGGGGCCATCGGCTTTTTTTGTCTCCGGAAGATGCCCTCCCGGAGACGGTTTTCCCCTTCCCTGGAGCCCCCATGGCCCGTTCCCCAAGTGAGACCCTCGACCTGCCGGTCCTGCCGCTGCGCGACGTAGTGGTATTCCCGCACATGGTCATCCCGCTGTTCGTCGGCCGCGACAAGTCCATGCATGCGCTGGAACAGGCAATGGAAGCGGACAAGCGCATCCTGCTGCTGGCGCAGAAGTCGGCCGAGACCGATGACCCGCAGGCCGCCGACCTCTACCAGGTCGGCACCCTGGCGCAGGTGCTGCAGCTGCTGAAGCTGCCCGACGGCACCATCAAGGTGCTGGTCGAAGGCCTATCGCGCGTGCAGGTGACCAGCGTCAGCGAGCGTGATGGCTCGCTGCACGGCCAGGCCGTCGAAATCGACGCCACCGATGCACGTGAGCCGCGCGAGATCGAGGCCATCGCCCGCTCGCTGATGTCGCTGTTCGAGCAGTACGTCAAGACCAACCGCAAGCTGCCGCCGGAGCTGCTGCAGACCCTGGCCGGCATCGATGAGCCGACCCGCCTGGCCGACACCATCGCCGCGCATATCAGCGTGCGGTTGTCGGACAAGCAGCGCCTGCTGGAAACGCTGGCCGTGGGCGAACGCCTGGAGATGCTGGTCGGTCTGGTCGACGGCGAGATCGACGTGCAGCAGATGGAAAAGCGCATCCGCGGCCGCGTGAAGTCGCAGATGGAAAAGAGCCAGCGCGAGTACTACCTCAACGAACAGATGAAGGCCATCCAGAAGGAGCTGGGCGACCTTGACGACGCGCCGGGCGAACTGGAAGAGCTGGCGCGCAAGATCGCCGAAGCAGGCATGCCCAAGCCGGTGGAAACCAAGGCGCGCAACGAGCTCAACAAGCTCAAGCAGATGTCTCCGATGTCCGCCGAAGCAGCGGTCGTGCGCAACTACCTGGAGTGGTTGCTGGGCGTGCCGTGGAAGAAGCGCAGCAAGGTGCGCAAGGACCTCAAGGCCGCGCAGGACACCCTCGATGCCGATCACTACGGCCTGGAGAAGGTCAAGGAACGCATCCTTGAATATCTGGCGGTGCAGTCGCGGGTGAAGCAGATGAAGGGGCCGATCCTGTGCCTGGTCGGACCGCCGGGCGTGGGCAAGACCTCGCTGGGCCAGTCCATCGCCAAGGCCACCAACCGCAAGTTCGTGCGCATGTCGCTGGGCGGCGTGCGCGACGAAGCCGAGATCCGTGGGCACCGTCGTACCTATGTCGGTTCGATGCCGGGCCGCATCGTGCAGAACCTCAACAAGGTCGGCAGCAAGAACCCGCTGTTCGTGCTGGACGAGATCGACAAGATGTCGATGGACTTCCGCGGCGATCCGTCCTCTGCGCTGCTGGAAGTGCTCGACCCCGAGCAGAACAATGCATTCAACGACCACTATCTGGAAGTGGACCTGGACCTGTCCGAAGTGATGTTCGTGGCCACCTCGAACTCGCTCAACATTCCGGGTCCGCTGCTGGACCGCATGGAAGTGATCCGCATCCCCGGTTACACCGAGGATGAGAAGCTCAACATCGCCACCCGTTACCTGGCTCCCAAGCAGATCAAGGCCAATGGCCTGAAGCCGGAAGAGCTGGAGATCGGCAGCGATGCGATCCAGGACATCGTGCGCTACTACACGCGCGAATCCGGCGTGCGCAACCTGGAACGCGAGATCGCCAAGATCTGCCGCAAGGTGGTGAAGGAGATCGCGCTGGGTGGACCGCAGCCGGTGGCGAAGGCAAAGAAGGGCGCGCGCAAGTCCAAGGCGCTGGTGAGCGTGTCGAGCAAGAACCTGGACAAGTACCTGGGCGTGCGTCGCTTCGACTTCGGCCGCGCCGAAGAAGAGAACGAGATCGGCCTTGTCACCGGCCTGGCGTGGACCGAAGTCGGTGGCGATCTGCTGCAGATCGAATCGACGCTGGTACCGGGCAAGGGCCAGCTGATCCTGACCGGCCAGCTCGGCAACGTGATGAAGGAATCGGCGTCGGCGGCGTTGTCGGTGGTGCGTTCGCGTGCCGAGCGCTTCGGCATCGATGCGGACTTCCTGCAGAAGCACGACGTGCATCTGCATGTGCCCGATGGTGCGACGCCGAAGGATGGTCCCAGTGCCGGTGCGGCAATGGTCACCTCGCTGGTGTCGATGCTGACCAAGGTTGCCGTGCGCGCCGATGTGGCGATGACCGGCGAAATCACCCTGCGTGGTCGCGTCACTGCGATCGGCGGCTTGAAGGAGAAGTTGCTGGCTGCCCTGCGCGGCGGAATCCGCACGGTGATCATCCCTGATGAGAACCGCAAGGATCTTGCCGACATTCCGGCCAACGTCACCCGCGATCTGGAGATCGTGCCGGTGAAGTACATCGATGAAGTGCTCGATCTGGCGCTGGAACGTCCGCTGGCACCGAAGAAGACGCGCAAGAGTGCGCAGCGCGTCACGGTGCGCAGCAAGGCCAAACCGAGTGGAAACGCGCGCGTCAAGCATTGATGCGTCCTGTCGAAATGCTTGAAACCCGCGTCGTTGCTGGCTTTCCAGCTTGCGTGGGGGTAGGGCCGCTGGTATAAAAGCAGCACTCGCGAATGAGTGATCGCAGTCAGCGCTCACTGAATTCGGCGAACCGTTTCCACATGGCAACCGCATGCAGACGTCGTGCGGTTGCTTCCCTGTCGAATACGCGGAACCCACCGCCAAAGGAGTTGTAAAGAATGAACAAGACCGAATTGATCGATGCCGTTGCTGAAGCTGCCGACCTGACCAAGGCCGAGTCCAGCCGCGCTGTCGATGCCGTCGTTGCTGCCGTCACCAAGGCGCTGAAGGACGGCGATGCGGTCACCCTGGTTGGCTTCGGTACCTTCCAGGTCCGCGACCGTGCAGCCCGCACCGGCCGCAACCCGAAGACCGGCGACACCATCAAGATCGCTGCTTCGAAGAATCCGTCGTTCAAGGCTGGTAAGGCCCTGAAGGATGCTGTAAACTAAGCGGCTCGCTGGGGTGCTTAGCTCAGCGGTAGAGCGTCTCCTTTACACGGAGAGGGTCGGGGGTTCGAAACCCTCAGCACCCACCACAGCACCGCGGTAAGTTTGAAATGTGGAGCGGTAGTTCAGCTGGTTAGAATGCTGGCCTGTCACGCCGGAGGTCGCGGGTTCGAGTCCCGTCCGCTCCGCCATTTTCAACGAGGCCCCCGGCCGAAAAGCTGGGGGCCTTGTTTTCTCTCCAACCACCCGGTTGCAGAGAAAACAAAGAGGTCTGCAATACGGAGCGGTAGTTCAGCTGGTTAGAATGCTGGCCTGTCACGCCGGAGGTCGCGGGTTCGAGTCCCGTCCGCTCCGCCATTTTCAACGAGGCCCCCGGCCGAAAAGCTGGGGGCCTTGTTTTCTCTCCAACCACCCGGTTGCAGAGAAAACAAAGAGGTCTGCAATACGGAGCGGTAGTTCAGCTGGTTAGAATGCTGGCCTGTCACGCCGGAGGTCGCGGGTTCGAGTCCCGTCCGCTCCGCCATTTTCAACGAGGCCCCCGGCCGAAAAGCTGGGGGCCTTGTTTTCTCTCCAACCACCCGGTTGCAGAGAAAACAAAGAGGTCTGCAATACGGAGCGGTAGTTCAGCTGGTTAGAATGCTGGCCTGTCACGCCGGAGGTCGCGGGTTCGAGTCCCGTCCGCTCCGCCAACTCTAAGAGCCCTCGACGCAAGTCGGGGGCTTTTTCTTTGCGTCGTTTTCATCTTTTGATGGGCGCGATCGTGCCGATCGCCTGGCCATGATGGCGGCAGACCCCGCCGGCACTGCTTTTGGTCCACGCCGCGAAGCGGGTTACACTGCCGGGCTCGCCAATCAAGCCTTGTGATTCCTCACCATGCTGCAGAAACTCCGCGACAAGACCTCAGGCTGGATCGTTACCGTGATCCTGGGGCTGCTGATGATTCCGTTCCTGTTCGTCATCGACAACAGCTACCTCGGTGGCGTCGGCGCACAGAACGTCGCCAAGGTTTCGGCACCGCCGACCTGGTGGCGCTCGGCACCGTCCTGGTGGCCGGTGCGCATGATGTGGCAGCACCATGAGATCAGCGCACAGGACTTCCGCACCCGTTTCGAGCAGGAGCGCATGCGCGAACGCGAGCAGCAGGGCGAGAACTTCGACCCACGCGCGTTCGAAAGCACCGAGAACAAGGTGGCCGTGCTCGACCAGTTGATCGACGAGCAGGTCGTGCGCCTGGTCGGTGAGCAGGCCGGTGTCGTGATTGGCGACGGCGCTGTGCGCGAATACATCACCACCATCCCGCGCTTCCTGGACGCCGATGGCAAGTTCAGCGAAAGCAATTACCGTCTGGCCCTGGCCGGTGGCAATCCGCCGCGCACGCCGACCCAGTTCCAGGAACTGGTGCGTGAGAGCCTGCAGCAGTCGGTGATCCCGTCGGGCCTGCAGAACTCCGGCTTTGTCACCCAGGCCGAGACCGAGCGTCTGTTGAAGCTGCTGGGCGAAACCCGCGATGTGGAACTGGCCGCGCTGCCGGAAGTTCCGGTTGATACCGCGCCGGTCACCGATGAGCAGATCAAGCAGTGGTACGACAGCCATGGCAAGGATTTCCGCCAGGCCGAATCGGTGTCGCTGGAATATGTCGAGCTCAATGGTGCGAACCTGCCGGCGCCGACCGCGGCCGACGAGGCGACCCTGCGCAAGCGCTATGAAGACGAGAAGGCCAAGTTCACCACGCCCGAACAGCGCCAGGCGGCGCATATCCTGATCACCGGCGACGGTGCTGAAGCCAAGGCCGCCAAGCTGGCTGTCGAAGCAAAGGCGGCAGGTGCCGACTTTGCCGCACTGGCCAAGGCGAACTCGGAAGATCCCGGTTCCAAGGCGCAGGGCGGTGACCTGGGTTGGGTGGAACGTGGCGCGATGGTCAAGCCGTTTGAAGACGCACTGTTTGGCGCCAAGGCCGGTGAAGTGATCGGCCCGGTCAAGACCGACTTCGGCTTCCACATCATCAAGGTCGCTGCGGTTCGTGGTGGCCAGGGCAAGTCGTTTGAAGAAGTGCGTGACACCCTGGCAGCCGAGCAGCTGAAGGCCGACGGTGAGCGTGGCTTCAACGATCTGGCAGGCCGCCTGGTTGATGCCATCAACAAGAGCCCGAGCGACCTGGCCGCAGCCGCCAAGGACGTCGGCCTGTCGATGCAGACGCTGGGCCCGATCACGCGCACCACCGCCACCGGCATTGCCGCTGATCCGGCCGTGCTGCGTGCTGCCTTCTCCGACGTCCTGGTGCAGGATGGTACCGCCAGCGATCCGATCGCCCTGGGTGGCAGCAGCAACCACAGCGTGGTGATCCGTGTTGCCGCGCATACCCCGGAGCAGGCGATGCCGCTGGACAAGGCGCGTGAGCAGGTGATCGCCGCGATCCGTGCCGATCGTCAGCGCCATGCCGGTGACAAGGCCGCTGATGCCCTGCTGGCCAAGCTGAAGGCGGGCGCGACCCTGCAGTCGCTGGCTGCCAGCGAGAAGCTGCAGCTGAGCCCGATGCCGGGCCTGCCGCGCAGCCAGCCGGTGCCGACCCCGGAGATCAACCGCGCGATCTTCAGCGCGCCGGTGCCGGTCGAGGGCAAGCCGAGCTACGGCAAGGTCGACGTCAATGGGCACGCGCTGCTGTTCGCAGTGAGCAAGGTCAATCCGGGCGACATCAAGGAAGTGACCGCCGAGCAGCAGAAGCAGCTGAAGGACCAGCTGAGCCAGATCGACGGCATGGCTGCGGCCAAGGCCTACATCGAGGCGATGCGCAAGAAGTTCTTGATCCAGACCACCGAAGCGAACCTGTAAGCCTCTGGCGAGCAGGAACCAAAAGGCCCGGCATTGCCGGGCCTTTTTTGTTGTCGCAACCTCGATCAAACCGTGACCCGAGCAATGAGTGCCGACCAAGGTCGGCAGCTACCAGAAGCGAAGCACAACCCGCGCCTGTTCCCGCTCTTCATCTTCTGATCCGTGGGTGCCGCCAGAAACTATCAGGGGACGGGCGGGTGGGCGCGCGGGGGTGTCCGCGGCATGGATGCCGCGGCCAAGCCCCCAAGGATGGGTTCACGGCGTCCCCCGTGGGCCCATCTCGCTCGTCCCAACTCATGATTGCTGCTGCGGCCACCCGCGAGGGGCTCCGCCGTTGGCCGGAAACCGCGCGGCAGCGCCGCGCCGACCTCAGTCTTCGACGCGCAGTACCGCGCCTGGCTTCAGCACGCTGCTGCCGCTCAAGCCGTTCAGCGACAACAGTGCCTTGACCGGCATGCCGTAGCGACGGGCGATGGTCCATGCCGATTCGCCGTTGCGTACGGTGTGGCGACGGTTGCGCGGGCGATCAGCAGCCGACGCGACCACCTTTGCCACCTGCGGGCTGGGCGCGGCGCTGGCAGTGCTGGCCAGTGCGGTGGCAACGGCCGTGCTGGCGATGTCGGCAACGTCCGCGTTGGACGCTGAGACCGGGGCCAGTACGCGTGCGGTGCCCGACGGGCGGTTGCCGGCGGCCAGTGCCGGATTCAAGCGGGCGATCTTCGCCGGGTCCAGGGCGCGCTGGGCGGCCCACTGCTGGACGCTGGTGCCGGCAGGCAGGGTGTGGTCCTTCAGCACCGGTACGGTGCGGTCCAGCGAGGCCATCACGCCCGGCTGGTCTTCCACGTCTTCCAGCACGCAGGCCAGCGCATGCAGCTTCTCGACGTAGGCGTGGGTGACCGGCGACAGCCCGGGCAGGCCGGCCGGCTTGGCGTTCTGCGCGTTCATGCCGGCCTTGCGCATGGACTGCAGCACGCGATACTCGCCAGCGTTGTAGGCCATGGTGGCCAGGCGCCAGTCGCCGCCGAACATGCCATGCAGGGTCTTCAGGTAGCGCACGGCAGCCTGCGTGGACTCCACTGCAGACAGCCGGCCGTCATAGTTGTTGCTCATCGGCACGCGATGGTTGCGTGCGGTAGTGGCGATGAACTGCCACAGGCCGGTCGGGCCGCTGCCGTTGCGGGCATTGGGCCGGTAGCCGCTTTCGACGAAGGGAATCAGGGCGAATTCGGTGGGCAGGTTGGCTTTGCGCAGCTCTTCGACCACATAGCCGAACAGCACCAGCGCGTCATCATCCTGGTTGGCCAGCCGCGAAGGGGCGTGGGCGAACTGCTTCTGCCAGCGCGGGCTGGTGGCCTCGGCGTCGCAGCTCGGTTCGGCCAGGCCGTCGCGGAAGCTGGAGAAGATCTCCTGGCCGTTGCGGACCGATGCGGCCGGCAGCGTTGACGGATCCAGCGGCAGGGCCGAGGCGGCGGTCAGGTTCTGGCTGATGCCGGCGCCCAGCGATTGTGCGCCGGCAGTTCCGGCCAACCCCAGGACGAGACCCAGGGCCAGCGGCAGACTTCGGCGACTCATGCGCGGAAGCCGTCTTTCCAGTGCCGGAGACCGGCCATGACGTCGACGTCGTCCACGACCTCGCGCCCCAGGTGCGCCGACACGGCCGCGCGGATGGGCGCAGTGTGGGTACGCAGGAACGGATTACAGGCAATTTCATCGGCCAGGGATACTGGCAGGGTGGAACGGTCATCGCGGCGCATGGCCAAAGCCTCCTCTTGGCGCTGCAACAAGGCAGCGTTGGCGGGGTCGACATGCCGCGCGAAGACGGCATTTGACACGGTGTACTCGTGAGCGCAACACAGCAGCAGTTGCGTGGGCAGGGCACCCAGCTTGCGCATCGATGCCAGCAGCTGGGACGGCGTACCTTCGAACAGGCGTCCACAGCCCAGGCTGAACAACGAATCTCCGCTGAAAAGCTGTTCAGCGGTGTGAAACGCGATGTGGCTGCGGGTGTGCCCGGGGACGGATAGTACGTGGAACATCTGGCCTAGTGCCTGAACACGTTCACCTTCACCGACCCGCTCGGTGGCCATCGGGATGCGCTCTTCGACCGGTGCAACCACGCGCACGCCGGGGAAACGCGCCTGCAGCGCCGGCACTCCGTCGATGTGGTCGTCGTGGTGATGGGTGAGCAGGATGGTGTCCACGCGCACGCCTTGCTCAGCCAGCGCCAGTACCGGCGCAGCGTCGCCGGGATCGACGACCACGGCAGCACCGTCGTCGGCGGTCAGCATCCAGATGTAATTGTCCGCAAATGCGGGCAGGGCAGTCAGTCGCATAGAATTGGACCATGCCCGCGCTGCAGAGCACCCGTCAAGCGAGCCAGGCCCCGTGGTTCGACAGCGAACCGGCGGAGACCTTGCGCGTGCTTGAACGGCAACTGCTGCTGCCGCAGCTGTCGCTGCTGCCGACCCGGCCCTGGTTGTGGATCGCCCCGAGTGCTGCCTGGTTGGGCGATGCGCAGCTGGGCGGGCGTGGCCTGCGCCTGCATCGCGAGGGCACTGGCTACGCTGGCGATACCCGCTGCGCGCTGCCGTTGCCGCTGCCCAACGAGAGCGTCAACGCCATCGTGCTGCAGCATGTGACCGTCGGTGATGCCGACCATCTGCTGGACGAATGCGAACGCGTGTTGATGCCCGGTGGCCATCTGTGGCTGACCAGCCTCAATCCATTCAGCCCGTTCCGCACCCGCTGGCGCCAGCACGGGCTGGCGGTGCGCACGCCGCAGCGGATCCGCCAGCTGCTGCAGCGCCACGGGCTGGAATGCGAGGACACGCGCTACCTGGGGCCGATGTGGCAGGGTGCCGGCAGCCGCCGTCGCGGCGGCTGGGCTCCCCTGCGCGCGGCCTGCCTGTTCCACGCTGAAAAACGCACGCTGGCCCTGCCCGGGCCGACCCCGTTGCCCGTGCGCTGGCACGGCACCGTTGCTACCTGATCTGGAGTTGTATTGAAAACCATCGAAATCCACACCGACGGTTCCTGCCTCGGCAATCCCGGCCCCGGCGGCTGGGCGGCGCTGCTGCGCTACAAAGGGCATGAGCGCGAACTGAGCGGTGGTGAAGCGCATACCACCAACAATCGGATGGAGCTGATGGCGGCCATTTCCGGCCTGGAGTCGCTGACCGAACCCTGCGAGATCGTCCTCTACACCGATTCGCAGTACGTACGGCAGGGCCTGACCCAGTGGCTGCCGGGCTGGATCCGCAAGAACTGGAAGACCGCCGGAGGTGATCCGGTGAAGAACCGTGAACTGTGGGAGCGCCTGCAGGCAGCCACGCTGCGGCACCAGATCGACTGGCGCTGGGTGAAAGGCCATTCCGGCGATCCGGACAATGAACGCGTGGATACCCTGGCCCGCAATGCCGCGATCCAGATCCGCGACGGCAGCCCGGTAAACTGAGCCCATGCGTCAGATCATCCTTGATACCGAAACCACCGGCCTGGAGTGGAAGAAGGGCAACCGCGTCGTCGAAATCGGCTGCGTCGAGTTGTTCAAGCGCCGCCCGACCGGCAACACCTATCACCAGTACCTGAAGCCGGACTGCGAATTCGAACAGGGCGCGCAGGAAGTCACCGGCCTGACCCTGGAATTCCTGGCCGACAAGCCTGAGTTCGCGCAGGTCGTGGAGGAGTTCCTGGCCTTCATCGATGGCGCCGAATTGATCATCCACAACGCCGCGTTCGATCTGGGCTTCCTCGACAACGAGCTGTCCCTGCTCGGCGAGCAGTACGGGAAGATCACCGATCGCTGCACGGTGATCGACACCCTGGCGCTGGCGCGCGAACGTTTTCCGGGCCAACGCAATTCGCTGGATGCGCTGTGCAAGCGGCTGGGCGTGGACAACTCGCACCGCGCCCTGCATGGCGGTCTGCTGGATGCGCAGATCCTGGGCGATGTGTACATCGCACTGACCTCGGGCCAGGAGGAGATCGGCTTCGGGCTGGGCGATGATGATGCCGGTGGCGCTGCGGCGTTGCAGGCGTTCGATGCGTCCAAGCTGCTGCCGCGCCCGCGCGTGGTGGCCACGCCGTCGGAACAGGAAGCGCACGCGGCGCGCCTGGAGCGGTTGCGCAAGAAGGCCGGCCACGCGTTGTGGGACGGCCCGAAGGTTGAAGAGGCTGCGAGCGCGTAGGCGACCGCGGCAGCCACGCATGGCGTGGTGATACGGGTGAAATGCAGCCACGCATGGCGTGGCTCTACGGTAGATCCACGCCATGCGTGGATGCCGTTGCTCAGTGGCAGCGCACCAGGATCACGGTGATGTTGTCCGAACCACCCCCGTCCAGGGCGGTGGCGACCAGGCTGTCCACGCATTCCTGGGCGCTGGCATCGTCGAAGGCGAGGGTGCGGGCGATGCCGCGATCATTCACCTCCTCGGTCAGGCCATCACTGCACAGCAGCAACTGCATGCCCGGGCGCAGCTCGCCGCTGGTGGTCGCCACATTCAGGTGTGCCGGGTCGGTGACGCCCAGTGCCTGGGTGACCACGTTGCGGTGGGGATGAGCGCGCGCCTGCTCGGCGGTCAGGTTGCCCTGCGCAACCAGTTCCTGCACCACGCTGTGGTCCTGGCTGAGCTGGGCAAGCTGGCCATCGCGCCACAGATAGGCGCGGCTGTCGCCGACCCAGGCCACTTCGTAGCGGTTGCCCTGCACCCGTGCAGCGACCACGGTGGTGCCCATCGGCAGGCTGTCGTTGCGTCGGCGCGAGGCGCGGATGATCTCTTCGTCGGCCGTGCGGATCGCCTGTGCCAACGGCGCGCCACGGCGGATCTCGCGGACGATGGTCTCGCGCGCCAGCGCGCTGGCCACCTCGCCGCAGGCGTGCCCGCCCATGCCGTCGGCCACCAGCCACAGGGCCAGCTCGCCGTCACCGTAATAGGTGTCCTCGTTGAGCTCGCGGCGCAGGCCGGGGTGGGTGAGATGTCCGAATTCGATCATGGTGGCTGCTGGGGACGGGGTAATGCCGGGGAGAACGGCATCATCACGGCCAAGCGGACATCCGGCAAGCCATGCAGTCAGGAAAATTTCACTTCGCGGGCCACAATGACTTGTCGTCAGCCGCGCTTCCTCGTATGATGCGCGTCCCCGGTTCGCCGGGGAACATCTGGAGAGGTGGCAGAGCGGTTGAATGTACCTGACTCGAAATCAGGCAGGCGTTTATAGCGCCTCGGGGGTTCGAATCCCCCCCTCTCCGCCAGATAAAAAGAAAAAGGGCCGCCGAAAGGCGGCCCTTTTTCTTTTTATCTGGCGCGGGAATGCGAAGTGCGCTTCGCGCGCTTCGCCCCATACGTTGCTGCGCAACGAATGGGCCCCTCCCTTTGCCGGCCTCTCCCCGCCCCTGTCGGGGCAGCCCCTCAACAGAGGGGCTTGTTCCTCCAGATGGATCTGCATCAACGGATGCGGTGGGCAAGTGGGATCATCTGGCGCTGGGATGCGACGATGCTGCGCGCGTCGCCCCAAACGTTGCGATGCAAGTTGGGGCCCCTCCCTTTGCCTCTCCCCGCGGATGCTCCAGTAGATCCACGCCATGCGTGGATGCCGTTCGCATGCGGCGGGTTACCATGTATTCCATCACCTGCTGGAGCTCCCTCGATGACCGCTGAAATCCTCGTCCCCGTTTCATTCGGCGAGCTGCTGGACAAGATCTCGATCCTGCAGATCAAGTCCGAGCGCATCAGTGACGAAGGCAAGCTGGCCAACGTACGCAAGGAGCTGTCCGCGCTGGAAACCACCTGGATGGCGCACCCGGCGGCAGTGAAGGACATCGCCAAGCTGCGTGCTGAGCTGAAGACGGTCAACGAGCAGCTGTGGGAGATCGAGGACGACATCCGCCTGAAGGACAAGGCGCAGGCCTTCGATCAGGGGTTCATCGACCTGGCGCGCAGCGTGTACCTGCGCAACGACGAACGGGCGCGGATCAAGAAGGCGATCAACCTGGCGCTGGGCTCGGCCTATGTGGAAGAGAAGTCCTACCAGGACTACACGCAGCGCGCGTAACCCTGGCAGCCCGATGCAATGGATCCGCACCATGCGTGGATGCAGCCGCACCCACCAGATACCGCCCGGTCTGCCACTCAGCCCAGGTGGTCGGCCACGTAGCGCTCGAACGCTGCAATGCCGTCCTCGACGGTGATCAGTTCCATCACGTCGTCGAATTCGATCTTGGTGCCCCACTTGAGGTCGGCTGCCTGTTTGCCCAGGTACTTGCGCGCTGCGTCGTCATAGCGGTCCGCGCAGTAGCGGCGGTCCGAGTACGGGCCGCTGCGGTTCGGGTTGCTGGCCGCATGCAGGCCCAGCACTTTGGTGCCCATCGCGTTGGCGATGTGCATCGGGCCCGAGTCCGGCGTCATCACCAGGTTGGCGCGGGCCAGCAATGCCGGCAACTGCTTGAGCGTGTCCTTGCCGACCAGGTCCAGCGCCGGAACATCCAGCTGGGCCAGGATGGCGTCGGCCATGCTGCGCTCCAGTTCGCTGCGGCCGCCGCACAGCACGATCCGCCAGCCGCGCGCGACGGCATGGTTGGCGACCTCGGCATAGCGGTCGGCGTACCAGTTGCGGCGCACGTGGCTGGAGCAGGGCGAGATCATCAGCACCGGCCTGCCATCGTCCTGCCATTGCGCAGCGGCCCAGTCATAGGCTGCCTGCGGCACGGCCAGGTCCCAGCTGACGTCGGTCTGGCGCAGGCCCAGCGGCTCGCAGAAGCTGCCGATGGCATCGAGCACATGGATGCCCGGGCGATCAGCGATGCGTTCGTTGATGAAGAGGCCGTGCAGGTCCTTGGAGCGGCTGCGGTCGTAACCGATGCGGCGCTCGGCGGGAATGAAGGCGGACAGCACGTTCGCGCGGAACGCCACCTGCATCTGCAGCAGCGCCTCGAAACGCCCGGGCGGCAGCTGCTTGCGCAGTTCCTTCACCCCGGCCATGCCGGTCTTCTTGTCGTAGGCATGGAAGGTGACGCCCGGCAGGCCATCAAGCAGCTTCTGCCCGACCTTGTCGATGATCCAGTGGATCGGCGTGTCCGGGCGCGCGGCCTGCAGGGTGCGCACCAGCGGCACTACGTGGGTCACATCGCCAAGAGCGGACAGGCGCAGAAGACACAAGGAGGAGGACGCTGATGCCATGTGTTGTTAGACTCAAAGGAATGGTCGCATTCGACGCCAATGAAGCGCTGACGCCATGCCGCGAGGGTCGCGGCATCGGGGCCATTCTGTTCGACCGCGAGCGGCTGCGGCAAGCCGACATCGGTCTGTTCTCGCCACAGCACTGGGCCGGCAAGGCCCGGCCGGTGGGTGAGGGCGGCCGCGGCAGTGCCTGGTTCGTGGATGCGCCGTTTGGTCCCAGCGTGCTGCGGCACTACCTGCGCGGGGGGCTGGCGGCCCGGATCAGCCACGACCAGTACATCTGGCGGGGGGCGGACCGGACCCGCAGTTTTGCCGAATTCCGGCTGATGCGCGCACTGCGCGAGAAGAAACTGCCGGTGCCCAGGCCGATTGCCGCTTTCTACATGCGTGAGGGGCTGCGCTACCGCGCCGCGATCCTGATGGAACGGATCGAAGGGGTACGCTCGCTGGCCGACCGCGCACTGGTGGCCGGGCGCGGTGCGCCGTGGGAGGAAACCGGGCGGATGATCGCGCGCTTCCACCGTGCCGGCCTGGACCATGCCGATCTCAATGCGCACAACATCCTGTTCGACGGCAACGGCCACGGCTGGCTGATCGACTTCGATCGCGGGGTGATCCGCATCCCGGCCACGGCCTGGCGCGAGCGCAATCTCAAGCGCCTGCTGCGCTCGCTGATCAAGCTGCGCGGCGAGCGCAGCGTGGAAGACGTGGAAAAAGACTACGCGCGCCTGCGTCGCGCCTATGACATGGCCTGGAACCGGGGCACCTGATGGACTGGTCGTTGCGTTTTCTCGGCGTCGGCAATGCGTCGGCGGTCGAGCTGGGTTCGCCGATGTCGGTGATCGAGCGCGATGGCCGGCCGTGGCTGGCCATCGACTGCGGCGGCGAAGGCCTGACCGCGTTCAAGGCGCACTACGGGCATATGCCGCAGGCGCTGTTCGTCACCCATGTACACCTGGACCATGTGGCGGGTTTCGAGCGGCTGTTCGTGGACACCTTCTTCAGCGCGCAGCGGCGCGGCAAGGTGCGCCTGTACGTGCCGGCCACGGTGGTGCCGCTGCTGCACAAGCGCATCGGCGATTACCCGAACGTGCTGGCCGAGGGCGGCGCCAACTTCTGGGATGCCTTCCAGCTGATCGTGGTGGGCGATGCGTTCTGGCACGAGGGCGTGCGCCTGGAAGTGTTCCCGGTGCGCCACCACTGGCCGGAGACGGCCTATGGCCTGCGCCTGCAGGGCGCGCTGACCTGGAGCGGCGATACCCGACCGATTCCGGAAATGCTGGCGCGCTTTGCCAATGACAATGAGCTGATCGCCCACGATTGCGGGTTGCATGGCAATCCTTCGCACACCGGGGTGGATGACCTGGAACGCGAGTACAGCGCCGAGCTGCAGGCACGGATGATGCTGTACCACTACGCCAGCGTGGCCGATGGCCAGGCCCTGGCCGCGCGCGGGCACCGGGTGGCACAGCCGGGCCAGTGCGTTGTGCTGGCCACGCCGACTGCTCCGCACGTACTGGTGCAGGATCCGCCGTGAGCAACGCTGGCCACGCCGCAACGCCGGCGTTGGCTGCCGAGCTGGAGGGGCTGGAACGCGCACTGCACTCCCCGCAGGTGCGCGCCGATCATCAGCGTCTGGCGGCATTGCTGGATGAGGATTTCAGCGAGATCGGCAGCTCCGGCCAGTGCTACGGCCGTGAGGCCGCGCTGGAAGAGATCCCGCTGGAGCGTGCGCAGGTGGTGATCGAGTCGGACCAGTACGCCGTGTGGATGCTGGCAGAGGGGCTGGCCCAGGTGCGTTACCGCAGTCGCTATCACGTCGATGACCAACCGCAGCGCTGGGTGCTGCGCAGCTCGCTGTGGCGTCTGCATTCAACGGGTTGGCGGGTGGCGTTCCATCAGGGCACGCCCGAGGCACAGTAGCGCCCGGGCATGCCCGGCGAAGGACGCCAACCAAGGTTGGCATCTAGCAGGGGCGGGGTATCGCCTGAAAAGGCGGTGGCCCCGCCGGCTGACCTCGGCGCCCGCGTCGATCGATACCGTTGCTGCCTTCCGGCCCTGGCGGAGTTTTCGACCTAGCGTCGCGAGGGGCCGACGGGGCCACCATAGAGACGTTGGCCGCCCGGACGCGGCCGATTCACGGATCAGGGGAAGCAGCGCGTCGTGCGCCGGAGACCACAGCCGGACTGCGCATCAGTTGACCGATGGCAGACGCGCATTCTAGCGCAGGCATGGGTGCTGACGCCAGCTTCACGCGCTGAATCCGATGTAACCCGTTGGCCGCGGCATCGGCCCAAGGCTGCCGCCGTTGCTAGAATCCGGCCGCAGGAGGAACGACCTCCCCCACATCGGGATTCAATGACCAGGACGGCCTGGCCCTACCAAAGGAGGGCTGTCATGGCCTGGATCTACCTGTTGTTTGCCGGCCTGCTGGAAATCGTCTGGGCCGTGTCGATGAAGCAGTCTGAAGGCTTCACCAAACTCACCCCCACCGTCATCACCATCGTCGGCATGATCGCCAGCTTCTGGCTGCTGGCCGTCGCCATGCGCAGCCTGCCGCTGGGCACCGCTTATACGATCTGGACCGGCATCGGCGCGGTCGGTGCCTTCGTGGTCGGCATCGTGTTCCTGGGCGAGCAGGTCAACCCGATGCGGATTGGCGCAGCGGTGCTTATCGTCGCCGGCCTGGTGCTGATGAAACTCTCCAGCAGCTGAGGCCGGTAAGGGGTACGACGGGAATAGGGATATTCCCGATTTGCCAGAACAAGAGAATATGCATTTTCGGCAAAGTCGTGACGACTGCCGTGATTATTTGACGGCCATCATGAAAATAACGTGCCGGATTCACGTGGTACTGGCGGTGGCGGTCGCACAGTGCGCCCATTCGTCAGGCGAAACCGGGGAGTTTTCGCGATGACGGACGTGCAGGGGCCGCAGTTCCTGCAGTGCTCTGACGTGAAAGTGTGATTGTTTTCCAAGGTTGATACCGCAGGTCTTGTTCCCCGGGTGGAGCAGGGCGGGACGACATCACCTCAAAAAAACCTGCCTGCTGTGCCACCGGTCATTTCATGGAGATTTACCGATGAACCGCATTTACCGTCTGGTTTTCAATCGTGCCCTCGGCGTAATGCAGGTTGCTTCGGAGGTCGCCCAGAATCCCGGCGGAAGTGCCGCCACCTCGGCAAGGTTGCCGCGATTGCGGACGCACCAGTTGGCGGTGGCCTTAGCCGCCACGCTGGCCAGTGGTTCGGCGTTCGCGGCGTGCAACACGGTGGGCGCAGTCGTTACCTGCGACCCCGGCACTACGGTCAACAACTACACCAACGCTACCTCCGGCATCACGCTGAACATCCTGGCGGGGGCCACGCTGCGCACGCCCCCGATTGTCGGTGGTGGCAACGCGGCGACGTTGAGCGGCGACAACGTGACGGTCAACAACAGTGGCACGATCGATCCGAGCTCGATCATCCTCGCCTCGCCCGGCCTGGTCGTCGGCAATGGTTCGGCCAACAACAGCGCGATCGTCGTCAACAACAATGCAGGCGGCCAGATCAAGGGTGTCGTCAACATTGCAACGCTGCTGGGTTTCGGTGGACAGGCCCTGGTGGCACAGAACGTCAACGGCACCACCACGATCAATAACGCCGGCCTGATCAGCACGTCGTTGATCGGCGTTGGCAGTGTGTCCGACGCGACGACGGTGGTGACCTATGGTGGCGCGGCAGCCAATGTGACCAACAGCGGCACCATCGACGGGCGCGTCGGCCTGGGCGCCTCTGGCGGCAATACATTCCTCAATGCGGGCACTGTCAACGGCAGCGTGCACCTGGGTGATTCGACCGGCGGCAATACATTCACGGCCGTTGCCGGCTCCACCATCTCCGCCAACGGCGGCATTGCAGGCGCGGGTACGCTGACCGGCATCGCCGGAGTAAAGGTTGCGGCTGCAGGCACGGTCAACGCAGGTGCCGGTACCGGTGCGGCCAACAACACGCTGATACTGCAGGACAACGCCGGCAACAACGGTCCGGTATCCAGCATCGGCTGGAACAACTATCTCGGCTTCCAGAAGCTGACCGTCAACAGCGGCACCTGGAATCTGCAGGGACCGTGGTCGGGAACAGGGGCGATCACCCTCGGCGGTGGCCAGGTGAACTTCGACAGCAGCACGTCGTTCGGCTCCGGATTGTTTACCGTCAATGGCGGCGCGATCGCTGCGAGTGGTACAGGCTTGTCCCTGGGCAACAGCTTCGCCCTCAATGCCGGGCTGACCCTGGGCGGCACCCAGGGCTTCGGCTTGAGTGGCGTGCTTTCCGGCGCCGGTGGCCTCACCGTGACCAATGCCGGTGTGGTGAGCCTGGGCGGCGCGAATCTGTTCTCCGGCGGCGTCAACCTCAACGCCGGTGGCTTGCTGCTCGGCAATGCGGGCGCACTGGGTAGCGGCAACCTGACGGTAGGCGGTACCGCATCGCTGGATACCAGCGGTGCCTTCAACCTCGCCAACAACATCGTCGTCAACGGCGGTGGCAATCTGAATCTGCTGGGCAGCAATGCGCTGTCCTTGAACGGATCGCTGTCCGGTGCGGGCAACCTCATCAAGAGCGGTGCGGGCACGCTGACCCTGGGTGGCGCGAATTCGCTGACCGGTGGTTTCTCGATCACCGGGGGCGCGCTGGCACTCGGTGCGGGCGGCAATCTGTCGTCCACCGGTGCGTTGACGCTGGGCACCGGTACGACGCTGGACCTCACCGTTGCAGCCAACCAGACAGTGGGTTCGCTGGCAGGGCTCGGCGGCACGGTGAATCTGGGCACCCGCACATTGACCCTCGGCGGGCTCGGCAACACCTCCTTCGCTGGCAACTTCACCGGCACCACGGGCGGCTTGATCAAGGTGGGTACCGGCGTGCAGACGCTGTTGGGCAGCAACGCGCTTACCGGCGGCGTGGCCCTCAACGGTGGCGGGCTGCTGCTGGGCAACAACAACGCGCTGGGTACAGGTGCGTTGAGCGTCGGTGCTGAAGTCACTCTGGATGGTACAACCGCGCTTTCGTTGGGCAACGATGTCTCGCTTGGCACCGGAGGTTCGCTGGCGCTGCAGGGCGGGCAGCCGTTGGTGTTCAACGGTGTGATTTCCGGCGACGGCAGCCTGGTCAAGAACGGCGCCGCACTGCTCACGTTGAATGGCGCCAACACATTCGGCGGCGGTGTGGTCGTCAATGGCGGCAACCTGCTGCTGGGCAGCAACACGGCACTGGGTACCGGCCTGCTGGACATCAACAATGCCGCCACGCTGGATGCAAGCGCCGCGTTGAACCTGACCAACAACATCAACCTTGCCGCGGGTGGTTCGCTGAACGTGCTGGGCGGCCAGCCGCTGACGCTGGGCGGCGTCCTGGGTGGCAACGGCGGCCTGATAAAGAGCGGCGCTTCGACCCTGACGCTGACCGGCGCCAATACCTTCACCGGCGGCTTGAACGTGGCTGCCGGTACGGTGGCGCTGGGCAGTGGCGGCAGCCTGGCCGCGACCGGCGCGGTCAGCCTGTCGGGCGCCGGGGCGGCGCTCGATCTTTCCCTGGGGGGCAATCAGACCATCGGTGCACTGTCCGGCGTGGCAGGTACCACCGTGGCCTTGGGTGCCAACACGCTCGCCTTTGGCAGCGCGACCAACCAGACCTTTGCCGGTGTGATCAGTGGCGTCGGCGGAGGCCTGGTAAAGAACGGCAGTGGCGTACAGACATTGACCGGTGCAAACACCTTTACTGGCGGCGTCGCGCTCAATGCCGGCGGGCTGCTGCTGGGCAACAGCGGCGCGCTGGGAACCGGCGCGCTGAGCATCACCGGTGCTGCGACGCTGGACGGCACTACCGCGCTCAACCTGGGCAACCTCGTCAACCTCGGCGCGGAGCTGACGTTGGGGGGCAGCAACAACATCACCCTCACCGGCGACATCTCCGGCGTCGGCAGCCTGACCAAGAACGGCGCCTCGCTGCTGACCTTGAACGGCGCCAATGGCTTCAGCGGAGGTCTGAACCTCAATGCCGGCAGCGTGGTGCTGGGCAGCAGTGCAGCGGCAGGGACCGGCGCGCTGAACATCGGTGGCAACGTGTCGCTGGACGGATCGACCGCACTGAACCTGACCAACAACGTTGCATTGGCTACCGGTGCGATCCTTACGCTCCCCGGCAGCCAGAACGTCACCCTGGGCGGCGTGGTTTCCGGCGACGGTGGCCTGGTGAAGAACGGCGCCACGGTGTTGACGCTCAATGGTGCCAATACTTTCGGTGGCGGCCTGAGCCTGGCCGGCGGCGGCCTGCTGCTGGGCAACAGTGGAGCGCTGGGAACCGGTGCGCTGAACGTTGCTGCGAACGCCAGCCTGGATGGCAGCGTTGCGCTTGATCTGACCAATGCGGTCAACCTTGGCGCAGGCTCGGCACTGACGCTGATCGGCAGCAACGCACTGACGCTCGGTGGCGTAGTGTCCGGTACCGGCGGTCTGGTCAAGAACGGCGCCGGTACATTGACTCTCGGCAACGCCAACGGCTTCAGTGGTGGCCTGGCGTTGAACGGTGGCAATCTGCAGCTGGGCAATGCGGGCGCTCTGGGAACGGGCGCGCTCAACGTCGGCGGCAATGCAACGCTGGATACTGCAGCAGCCTACACCGTAGGCAACGCGATCAACCTGGCTTCGGGTACCACGCTTGCCCTGCAGGGCAGCAATGCGCTGACGCTCGGCGGTGTGGTGGCCGGCAATGGTGCACTGGTCAAGAACGGTGCGGCCTCGTTGACCCTGACCAATGCGAACACCTACGTCGGCGGTACCACGATCAACGCTGGAACCCTGGCACTTGGCGCGGGCGGCAGCCTGGCTCTCGGTGGTGACGTCACCCTCGGCGGTGCTGGCGCGGGCTTTGACATATCGGCGGCAACCGGCAGCCAGACCATTGGTGCGCTGAATGGCGTGCTCGATTCGACGGTTGCGCTGGGCGGAAATTCACTGACCTTCGGCACCGCCACCAATGCGGTGTTCGGCGGCGTGATCAGCGGAGGCGGTGGTCTGGTCAAGGTGGGCGCAGGTGTGCAGACCCTGTCCGGCGTCAACACCTTCGGCGGCGGCATCAGCCTCAACGCCGGTGGGCTGGTGATCGGCAATGACGCGGCACTGGGCAGCGGTACGCTGACCGTGGGCGGTGCGGCGACGCTCGACACCAGCCTGGCAGCGACGCTGGTCAACAACATCACACTCAACGCCGGCTTGACGGTGCTGGGCAGCAACGCGCTGACGCTCAACGGGGTGATCTCCGGCGCTGGTAGCCTGACCAAGAACGGTGCTGCCACGCTCACCCTCAATGGCGTGAACACCTATACCGGCGGCACCAACGTCAATGCCGGCACGCTGGCACTGGGGGCAGGTGCAAGCCTGGCCGCCAGCGGCATCGTCAACCTGGCCACCGGCGCCATCCTGGATCTCTCTGCGGGCAGCGGTAGCCAGACATTCGGCACCCTGACCGGCAATGGCATGGTCAACCTGGGCGCGAACTCGATCACCGTCGGCGGACCGACCAACGGTGTCTTCAGCGGCTCCATCGCCGGTACCGGTGGCCTGATCAAGGAAGGCACCGGCACTGAAACACTGACCGGTGCCAACACCTTCACCGGTGGCACGCTGATCAATGCGGGCACGCTGGCGATCGGTGCCGGTGGCAGCCTGGCGGCAACAGGCGCGGTTACGCTTTCCGGACCGGGTACCGGCTTCGACATCTCGGCTGCTGGCAACCAGGCGATCGGCGCGCTCAACGGCGTCGCCGGCAGCACCGTGGCGCTGGGTGGCAACACGCTGACCTTCGGCGGCACCGACAACGGCACCTTCGACGGCCTGATCGGTGGTACCGGTGGGCTGGTCAAGAACGGTACGGGCATCCAGACGCTGGGCGGTGCCAACACCTTCGGTGGCGGCGTGGCACTCAATGGCGGTGGCCTGGTGGTCGGCAACAACGGTGCGCTGGGTACCGGCGCGCTGACCGTGGGCGCCAACGCGTCGCTGGACAGCAGCATCGCCGCGAACCTCGGCAACGACATCGGCCTGCTGGCGGGCGCTACGCTCAACCTGCTGGGCGGCAATGCGCTGACCCTGGGTGGGGCGATCTCCGGCGATGGCGGCCTGATCAAGAACGGCGCGGCAACGGTCACCCTGACCGGCAGCAATACCTTCACCGGTGGCACCGTCATCAACAACGGCACGCTGGCGATTGGTGCGGGCGGAAGCCTGTCACCGACCGGTGCGGTGAACCTGGCCGGTACCGGCACGTTCGATATCTCTGCCGGTGGCAACCAGAGCATTGGTTCGCTGGCGGGCGTGGCCGGCAGCACGGTGTCGCTGGGCGGCAACAGCCTGACCCTGGGAGGCACCACCGACGCGACCTTCAACGGTGGCCTGACCGGCAGCGGTGGACTGGTCAAGAATGGCGCCGGCGTGCAGACGCTAAACGGTTCCAGCACGTTCGGTGGTGGCGTCACCCTCAATGCCGGCGGCCTGGTGGTGGGCAGCAACACGGCGCTGGGTACGGGCACGCTGACTGTCGGTGGTGCTTCCACGCTCGATTCCAGCAGCGCGGTGACCTTGGCCAACAACATGGTGCTCAACGCTGGCCTGACCGTACTGGGCAGCAACGATCTCACGCTCAATGGCGACCTGTCGGGCACCGGCAGCCTGACCAAGGACGGCGTGGCTACTCTCACGTTGAACGGCACCAACACCTATACCGGTGGGACCAACATCAATGCGGGTACGCTCGCGCTGGGTGCCGGTGCCAGCCTCAGCGCAGGCGGCATCGTCAATCTGGCCACGGGTGCCACCTTCGATCTTTCAGCGGGCAGTGGCACGCAGGTATTCGGCACGCTGATCGGCAACGGTACGGTCAACCTCGGCGCGAACACGCTGACGATCGGCGATGCCAGCAATGGTGTGTTCAGTGGTTCGATCGGTGGTACCGGTGGCCTGATCAAGGCCGGCACGGGTACCGAAACACTGACCGGCGCCAACACCTTCACTGGCGGCACCACCATCAACGCGGGCACGCTGGCGATCGGTGCCGGTGGCAGCCTGGCGGCAACAGGCGCGGTGAACCTGGCCAACGCGGGTACCGGTTTTGATATCTCCAGCGGTGGCAACCAGGCCATCGGTACGTTGTCCGGCGCCGCCGGCAGCACGATCAGCCTTGGCGGCAACACGCTGACCACCAACGCCGCGGGCAACAGCACGTTTGCCGGCGACCTCAGCGGCACCGGTGGCCTGGTCAAGAACGGCGCGGGCGTGCTCGGCCTGACCGGCAGCAACACCTTCGGTGGTGGAGTGGCGCTCAATGCCGGTGGCCTGTCGCTGGGCAGCAATGGTGCCCTGGGTACCGGCGCGCTGACCGTAGGCGGCGATGCCACGTTGGACGGCACTGTGCCGCTGACCCTGGGCAACAACGTGCAGCTTGCAAGCGGCACGTTGACCCTGCTCGGCGGCACACCGCTGACGCTGGACGGCGATATCGCCGGTGCGGGCAACCTGCTCAAGGACGGCGCAGCGACGGTGACCCTGGGCGGTGCCAGCAGCTACACCGGTACCACGACGATCAACAGCGGCACCCTGGCAGTCGCCGCCGGTGGCAGCCTGTCCTCGGCCAGCACGGTGAATCTGGCGGGCGCGGGAACGCTGGACATCAGTGCGGCCGGCAACCAGAGCATTGGTGGCCTGGCCGGTGTTGCCAGCGGCAACGTGGTGCTGGGTGGTTCCACGCTGACCACCGGCGGCAGCAATGCCAGCACCACCTTCGGCGGCACCATCGGCGGAAGCGGTGGGCTGGTGCAGACCGGCACCGGCACGTTGACCCTGACCGGCAACAACACCTACACCGGTGGCACCACCATCAACGGGGGCAGCACGTTGCAGATCGGCAATGGCGGCGCGACCGGTGCGATCGTCGGCGACGTGACCAACAACGGCGCGCTGGTAGTCAACCTGTCGGCCAACACGACACTCGGTGGGACTCTCAGCGGCAGCGGTGGCCTGACCCAGGCCGGCAGCGGCACGCTGACCCTGACCGGCAACAACACCTACACCGGCGGCACCACCATCAACAGCGGTGGCACCCTGCAGGTGGGCGACGGTGGTGCCACGGGGGCGATCATCGGCGACGTCGGCAACAACGGCAGCCTGGTGTTCAACGTCGGTGGCAACACCGCGCTCGGTGGCGTGATCAGTGGCAGCGGCGGGCTGGCCCAGGCCGGAGCCGGCACGCTGACCTTGACCGGCAACAACACCTACACCGGCGGTACCACCATCAACACCGGCGGTACGCTGCAGGTCGGCAATGGCGGTGCCAGCGGTGCGATCGCCGGCAACGTCAACAACAACGGCAGCCTGGTGTTCAATGTCGGCGGTACCACCACGCTTGGCGGCGTAGTCAGTGGCAGCGGTGGGTTGACCCAGGCGGGCAGCGGCACACTGACCCTTACCGGCAACAACACCTATACCGGCGGCACCACGATCAACGCTGGCGGCACCGTGCAGATCGGCAACGGCGGCGCCAGCGGCGCGATCACCGGCAACATCGCCAACAACGGTGGCCTGGTGGTCAATACCGGCGGCACCACGACACTGGGTGGCAGCATCAGCGGTACGGGCAGCATCGTGCAGGCCGGCCCGGGCCCGCTCAACCTGGGCGGCAACAGTGGCGGATTCACCGGTACCGGCCAGGTCAACGGCGGTGGCCTGAATGTCACCGGCACCATCGGTGGCCAATGGACCATCGGCAGCGGCACCACGTTGTCGGGTACCGGTACCATTGGCGGCAGCGCTGGCGGCGTCACCGTGAACAACGGCGGCGTGCTGTCGCCGGGCAACGGTCCGGGCAATGGCAGCGGTGGCGGCAACGGTGCGGGCACGATCACCGTGGGTGGCAACCTGACTCTGGCACCGGGCAGCACGCTGTCGGTCGACCTGGGCGCTACCGGCAGCGACGTGGTGCAGGTGGGCGGCAGCGCGAACATCGGCGGTGCATCGGTGGTGGTCAATGCCATCGACCCGAACACCAGCTACCAGCAGGGCCAGCAGTACACGATCATCAACGCAGGCGGCGGCGTCAGCGGGCAGTTCGTGCCGCCCACCACCACCTCGGCGTTCCTCTCACTGAGCCCGGTCTACACACCGAATGCCGCGCAGCTGAAGATCGATGTGAAGCAGACAGCGGCCTTCGTCACGGCTGCGCAGACCCGCAACCAGCTGGGCGTGGCATCGGCGCTGGACAGTCTGCCGCAGACCGGCGCGGCGCTGGGCCTGTACAACACGCTGCTGGCCTACGACACCGCCACCGCGCGCAACGCCTTCAACCAGCTCTCCGGTGAAGTGCATGCGGCCAGCCGTGCAGTGCTGCTGTACGACAATTACCTGGAAGAGGGCATCCGCCAGCGTCTGGGCAGCGAGCTGCCGACGGTGCGTGGCGAGCGCGCTTCGGCATGGCTGGCCGGTAGCGGCAAGGTGTTCAAGCAGGACGGTGATGGCAACGGTGACGAGATCCGTGCCAACCGCAATGCACTGATGGCCGGCGTCGATTGGAAACTCGGCGAGCATGTGGTGCTGGGTGCGGCGGCGGGCAGTGAGCGTCTGGACACGCGGCTGTACGATCGCCAGTCGCGTGCACGCCTGCGTGGCAACACCTATGGACTGTATGCGCAGGGTGAGTGGAACAACGGGTTTGCGGTCGGTGGCAGCGTGTCGCGCGGTGATTACCGCACGCGCACGACGCGTGAAGTGCCGCTGCTGGCACAGACCCTGCACAGCCGCCAGGATTCGGATGTCACCATCGCCCAGATCGAAGGCAGCTGGGCCTGGACCCATGGCAGGACGCAGCTGCAGCCGTACGTGCAGTTCACCAAGCACTGGGTGGACAGCGATCGCGCGGTCGAGCAGGGCGGCAACGCAGCGCTGGTACTGGAGGGCGGCAAGGACACGCTCAATGTCAGCACCGTCGGCGTACGCGGCCGCTGGGATGTGGGCAGCGGCGAGCGCTATCCGGCACAGTTGACGGTCGGGCTGGGCTGGCAGCACGCGTCCGGTGACACCGACGTGGCCAGCCGGCAGAGTTTCGCCGTCGGTGGCAATGCGTTCGATGCCTACAGTGCCGTGATGGCGCGCAATGCCCTGGTCAGTCAGGTCGGCGTAGCGGTCGGCCTGGGACGCAGCAGCCAGCTGTCGCTGTTCGTGCAGGGCCAGCATGGCGACGGTCGCAACGATATCGGTGGCCAGTTGAACCTGCGCGTTGGGTTCTGATCTGGCGTGCCAACGGTAGATCCACGCCATGCGTGGATCCGTCGGGAGCGGGGGGCTACAGCACCCGCTCCATTTCCACGGCGTCGATCCCGGCGCCGTGGCCGTCGGCCACCACGCGTACCACCTGGAAGCCGAGGCCGGCATAGAAGCCCTGCGTGTGCTGGCTGGTGCTGAGCGTGATGCGCTGGATCGACGGGTCTGCTTCAGCCTGGTGCAAGCGGGCTACTGCGAGCGCGCGTCCCAGGCCTTGTCTGTGGCGACCTCGTTCAACCATGCCCCAGCAGAAGCTGGCGCTGCCTTCGCCACCGTTCCAGAGGCCGCCACAGGCCACCACCTGGCCCTCGACTTCGATCACCTGGAATGCGCACTGCGCGGCGTGTTCATGCAGGAAGCGCTCGAAGTCTCCTCGCTCCTGGGGGGCGAAATAGGTGGGCACGTTGCTGTCGAAGATCGACAGGCAGGCGGTGATGTCGCTGCAGCGGTAGGGGCGGGGTGTCATGAAGGAACGTCATCGTGGTGGCGCACTCATTGTGCGCGACGTCCGCATCATTGATGTCCGAACATGGCGAGCCCGGAAACCGGTTCGGGCGCAGACTGCAGGTCCCCGTCATCAGGAGGTTCCATGTCGAATGCTCATGCCAGTTTCGTAAAACTCCACCAAGGCGCCGGTCTTTACGTGCTGCCCAACGTATGGGATGCCGGTGGCGCCCGCCTAGTCCAGCAGCAGGGGGCGCTCGCGGTGGGAACATCGAGTGCTGCGATGGCGTGGTCCTGCGGTCATGCCGATGGCGGTGCGCTGCCTGATGCCGCGCTGCTGCAGCGGGTTTCCGAAATCGTTGGTGTGACCTCGTTGCCGGTCACGGTCGATATCGAGGACGGCTACAGCGATGCCCCCGACGTGGTCGCTGCGAGGGTGCTGCGCCTGGCCGATGCCGGTGTGGTCGGGATCAACATCGAAGACGGCGCAGGCAACCCTGCGGCACTGGTGGCCAAGATCACCGCCATCCGCTCGGCGCTTGGCGGGCGAGCGCTGTTCATCAATGCGCGCACCGATGTGTATCTGCGCAGCCTGGCCGAAGGCGATGAGGCAGTCAGGATGAGCATCGATCGGCTGCAGGCCTATGCGCGCGCCGGTGCCGACGGCGGCTTCGTGCCGGGGCTGCGCGTGCTGGACGAGGCTGCTGCGGTTGCCGGTGCCGTGCCGCTGCCTCTCAACCTGATGTGGCTGCCGGGGATGGCGTCGTTTGCTGCGCTGTCGCAGGCCGGCGTGCGGCGGCTGAGCGCAGGGCCCGCGTTGTTCATGCACGCCTGGACGGCGATGGCTGCGGCGACCAAGGATTTTCTCGGCGACGCGATGGCGATGCCGGAGGGGGCACCGGGGTATGCGGCCTTGAACCAGTTGTTCAGCGAAAGGTGAGGGCGCCTGGCTGGGCCGCGCCGATAGGCTGGGCCACGGGCGGGCAGTCGACTCGACCGGGTCGACGCATCCACGCATGGCGTGGATCTACTGCCGTATCTGGAGGAACAAGCCCCTCTGTTGAGGGGCTGCCCCGACAGGGGCGGGGAGAGTCAGGCAAAGGGAGGGGCCCGGACGTTGCGCAGCAACGTTTGGGGCGAAGCGCGCGCAGCGCACTTCGCGTCCCCAGCCAGATAAATAAAAAAGGCCGCCCGAGGGGCAGCCTTTTTTATTTATCTGGCGGAGAGAGGGGGATTCGAACCCCCGAAGCGCGGTTTAGACGCTTACACACTTTCCAGGCGTGCTCCTTCAACCACTCGGACACCTCTCCGGATCCCTGCCATCGGCAAACGCCTCAGCAGGGGCGCAAATTCTAGCGGGCGCAGCGGCAGGACACAAGCACTGGTTTGCAGGGCGAGAGGGCTGGACAGGCGTGGCACAATGGAACATCCGATGGAAGACGGTGGCCTGATGTCCTATCTCGTCCTTGCCCGCAAGTGGCGTCCGAAGCGTTTTGCCGAGCTGGTGGGCCAGGAACACGTGGTCCGTGCGCTCAGCAATGCGCTGGACAGCGGCCGGGTCCACCACGCGTTCCTGTTTACCGGTACCCGCGGCGTGGGCAAGACCACGATCGCGCGCATCTTCGCCAAGTCGCTGAACTGCGAGCAGGGCACCAGTGCCGATCCCTGCGGCCAGTGCGCGGCCTGCCTGGATATCGACGCGGGTCGTTACATCGACCTGCTGGAAATCGATGCCGCGTCCAATACCGGCGTGGACGATGTGCGCGAGGTGATCGAGAACGCCCAGTACATGCCCTCGCGTGGCAAGTACAAGGTGTACCTGATCGACGAAGTGCACATGCTGTCCAAGGCCGCGTTCAATGCGCTGCTGAAGACGCTGGAAGAGCCGCCGGAGCATGTGAAGTTCCTGCTGGCCACCACCGACCCGCAGAAGCTGCCGGTCACCGTGCTCAGCCGCTGCCTGCAGTTCAACCTCAAGCGTCTGGACGAAGATCAGATCCAGGGGCAGATGACCCGCATCCTCGCCGCCGAGGAGATCGAGTCGGACCCGACGGCCATCGTGCAGCTGGCCAAGGCCGCCGACGGCAGCCTGCGTGACGGCCTGTCGCTGCTCGACCAGGCCATCGCCTACGCCGGCGGTGCGCTGCGCGAAGACGTGGTGCGCACCATGCTGGGGACGGTCGACCGCACCCAGGTGGCGGCCATGCTCGATGCCCTGGCCGAGGGCAATGGCCCGCGCCTGCTTCAGGTCGTTGCGGCACTGGCCGAGTTCTCGCCGGACTGGAGCGGCGTGCTTGATGCGCTGGCCGAGGGCCTGCACCGCATCCAGGTGCAGCAGCTGGTGCCGGGCGCATCCTCCGCTGCCGAAGGACTGGATGCCAGCGTATTCGCCGAGCGCCTGCGCCCGGAAGTGGTCCAGCTCTGGTATCAGATGGCCTTGAACGGTCGTCGTGATCTGCCATTGGCGCCCAGCCCGCGCGCCGGCTTTGAAATGGCCGTGCTGCGCATGCTGGCGTTCCGCCCTGCGGCTGCCGTGCCGTCGGTGCCGCGTACCCCGGAATCATCCGGTGGCAGCGCACCGACCGGTACGGGCCAGACCGGGGGTGGCGTTGCTGGCAGCCACGAAGGAGCTGCCCCTGCCGCCGCTGCTGCGCAGGGAGCCGTCGCCGTTACCCAGGCCGCTGCAGCACCGGTGCCGGCGGAGGCAATCGCACAGACGCCGACCCCGGCACCACAGCGCGAACCCGAGCCTGAGCCTGAGCCGACCCCGGAACCGGATCCGACGCCTGAACCTGAACCGGTTCCGGTCGAGGAACCCGGGCCGCCGCCGCCGATGAAGGTGCAGCTGGCTCCCGAGGCGGCCACGCCCAACGCGCCCGCCGAGGCAGATGACCTGCCGCCGTGGGCGACCGACGAGGACACTGCCCGCGATCAGGCGCTGGCCGCTGAAATGGCGACGCCCGACGCGGCCATGGTCGCCCCGTGGCACGAGCCGCCAGCCCCGGCGCCGCAGCCGGTTGCAGAGGCTGCTGCCGTGCCGGAGCGTCCGTTCCGTGCGGAAGGCATCCCGATCGCCCCAGCCGTCGCGGCTGTCGCTTCCGACCGCGCCGCGGTGGGCAGCGTCAGCGATCTGGCCTGCGCCGAGGACTGGCTCGACCTGATCGCCAACAGTGGCCTGAGCGGTCCATCGCGACAGCTTGCGGCCAATGCGGCCTTCATCAGTTGCCAGCATGGGGTCTTGAAACTGGGCCTTTCGCCCGGATTTGAATACCTGCGCTCCGAGCGCGCGCTGGCAGCGCTGGGCGAGGTGCTGGAAAAGTCCCTTGGCCACGCACTGAAAATCGTGGTCGAAACCGTGGAAACCGAGCAGGTCCCGGCCGAGACCCTGCACCAGCGCGCCGACCGCCAGCGTGGCGAGCGGCAGCAGGCTGCCGAGGCCATTTTCATGGACGATCCGGAAGTCCAGTTGCTGATCCAGCAGCACGGCGCCCGGGTTGTTTCCGATTCCATCCGTTCTTTTGACGAGTAAGACGACATGCGCGGCAATATCGCCCAACTGATGCAGCAGGCCCAGAAGATGCAGGAAAACCTGCAGAAGGCCCAGGAAGAAATCGCCAAGATCGAAGTGACCGGCAGCGCCGGTGGCGGCATGGTCAGCGTCACCCTGACCGGTGCCAAGGAGTGCCGCAAGGTGCGCATCGATCCGTCGCTGGCCAGCGATCCGGAAATGCTGGAAGACCTGATCGCCGCCGCCTTCAACGATGCGTCCAACAAGATCGACGCCGAGTCGAAGTCGAAGATGGGTTCGGCCACCGCCGGCATGCAGCTGCCGCCGGGCATGAAGATGCCGTTCTGATGTGCCGCGTGGCATCCGCACTGTCGGGTGCCACGCACTGTGTAGCGTCGAGCGTGCTCGACTGCCCGCAATTTCCAGTCGAGCACGCTCGGCTCTACAGAACACACCGCCGTGTCCGCACCGCTGCTTGAACAACTGATCGATGCACTGCGGGTGTTGCCTGGCGTAGGCCAGAAGACGGCCCAGCGCATGGCCTACCACCTGCTCGAGCGCGAGCGCGAAGGTGGCAAACGCCTTGCCGGGACACTGGCAGAGGCGGTCGAACGCATCGGTCACTGTGCGCAGTGCCGCGACTTCAGCGAAACCGAGCTGTGCCCGACCTGCGCCAATGGCAGCCGCGAGCGCAGCCAGCTGTGCGTGGTGGAATCACCGGCTGACCGCCTGGCAATCGAGAATGCCACCGGCTATCGCGGCGTCTACTTCGTGCTGCAGGGGCGGCTGTCGCCGCTGGATGGTATCGGTCCGCGCGAGCTGGGTCTGGAGCAGCTGGAGCAGCGCCTGGCCGAAGCGGAAGTGCAGGAGCTGATCATCGCCACCAGCGCCACCGTCGAAGGCGAAGCCACCGCGCACTACCTCGCGCAGCTGGCGCGCGCCCGCCAGGTGCGGCCGAGTCGCCTGGCCCAGGGCCTGCCCCTCGGCGGTGAGCTGGAGTACGTCGATCGCGGCACGCTGTCGCACGCGTTCGGCACCCGCAGCGAAGTGCGCGACTGAGTCGATACCGGGCATGCCCCGGCGTTACCGGCCTACAATGCGGTGACACCCCGCCGAGGCCGACCATGAGCAGCGAAACCCTCTTCAGCAAGATCATCCGTCGCGAGATCCCGGCCACCATCGTCTATGAAGACGAGGACGTGCTGGCGTTCAAGGACATCGCGCCGCAGGCGCCGGTGCACGTGCTGTTCATTCCGAAGAACGAGATCATTCCGACCCTGGATGACCTGCAGCCGTCGCAGGCGCACCTGATCGGCAAGCTGGCCCTGGCCGCCGCCGAGTACGCGCGGCAGGAAGGCTTCGCGCAGGACGGCTACCGCATCGTGATGAACTGCCGCGAAGATGCCGGGCAGACCGTGTTCCATATCCACATGCATCTGCTGGCTGGCGCGCCGCTGGGCCACTTCGGCACGCCGGGGCGTTGAGGCAGTCATCCACGCATGGCGTGGATCTACAGCGCACACCAGCAGCAGTAGATCCACGCCATGCGTGGATAAAAAAGCGTCGCAGTGCAGCATCGCCCCGAGCAGACCCGCAGCATGCACGGATGAAAAAAGGCCGCCCCATGGGCGGCCTTCTGCATCATGCGTACCGGGCCTGGACTACCACCAGCCCCAGCCGCGGTAACCGCCCCAGTACGGGCCATACGGGCCCGGGCCCCACGGTCCGTAGGGGTAGGGCACCACATCGACCTGGCGCTGCTCCGGCCACAGGTAGATCACGTCGGCCGCCAGCTTCGGCAGTCGGTAGTCGTAATCACCAATACGGGTGTTGGCGTAGCCATCGATCTTGCCGATGAAGGTCACGTCGCGGCCGGCTTCGAACACGGCCGGGTCGTAGAAGCCGGCGCGGCAGGCGATGAAGCGGCCGTCACTGGCATCGGAGGAGGTGGTGTTCGGGCGGCCACTGCCGTTGAGCGGGCGCGAGATGATCTGGAAGCAGGTCTCGCCTTGGCCGGGCTTGGTTTCGATGATCCGGCCACCCCAGCGCACCGGCGTGCCGACCTGCTGGGTGGCAACCGAGTCGCGCGGGGAAACCAGGCTGAATTGTCCCTGCAGCGGCTTGGGGGCCGTGGCGCAGGCCGACAGGGCCAGGGCGGCCACGGCGGTGAGGAGGAACTTGGTATTCATTGGGAGGCTCCGGAAGTCGGGCGATGCCTGCGCAGGTCCCGCAATAATGGGGCGAGCTCGGTACAAGTGCCAGCGTAGCGTGCATCAGCGAAACGCTGGCTGAGTGTGATGAGGGCCGGGTCGGGGCGCTGTGCGTGGACCCGCTGTGCCCAGTACAGGGCGGGTTCGTGCGGTTCGCGGCCCAGCCCCAACCGCGCATAGCGCAGCCCCAGCCGGTGCCAGGCGCGCAGCAGCGGGGCGCGCTCGCGTTCGCCACGGGCCAGCAGCCACGCCATCCAGGCCAGCGCCAGCGACACCGCCATCACGAAGCCGGCCAGCAACTGTCCCGGCTGCAGATCGTCCAGCCCGAGCGGTTGCAGCAGCTGCTGCTGGCGGCGCGCGTCGAAGGACAGCACCAGTTCGTTCCAGCCCCTGCGCATCCAGTCGCCGACCTGGCCCAGCTGCAGCCAGCGCTGCTGCAGCCCGGTATCGGCCCCGGCCTGCAGGCGGTCGTCCAGCGTGTCCAGGATGCGCTCGGGTGCCACGGCCGCTGTCGGGTCGATGCGCACCCAGCCGCGTTGCGGCAACCACACCTCGGCCCAGGCGTGGGCGTCCATCCGCCGCAGCACCCAATAGTCGCCGATCCGGTTGCGCGTGCCGCCGGCGAACCCGGTGACCACCCGCGCCGGAATGCCGGCATTGCGCATCAGCACCACGAAGGCAGAGCTGAAATGCTGGCAGTAGCCGGCTTTGTAGTCGAACAGGAATGCATCGACAGGATCACGCCCGGGGGCCGGTGTCGCCAGCGTGTACGAAAAATCCGCGGTGATCCACGCCAAGGCGCGACGGACCACCGCTGCATCATCCCTTCCCGCTTCCTGCCGCCACTGTCGGGCCAGGGTTGCCGTGCGCGGGTTGAAGCCTTCCGGCAGCTGCAGTGCAGCGCGGCGCTGGTACGTCGACAGCGTGGCATCGAAGCGCTGCGGTGGGGCCGAGTGCAGGCGCCAGCGGCTCAACGCGGATAAGGTGCGGTCGCTGCTCAGGCTCAGGTCGGCATCAAGCCGGCTGCCTTCCGGTGCGGCGGTGGGCAGATCCAGCGCAACCAGCTGGCGACGGTCGGTGGGTTCGTAATCGATCTGGTAGTTCCAGCCTTCCGTACCATGCTCGACCACTGCGGGCGGCAAACGCTCGGTACGGCGGTCGCGTCGCCAGACATGCCCATCGAACTGGGTCAGTACCGGCCCGCGCCAGTAGCGCTGCACCGGCTCCGGAACCGCGCCGAAGAACTGCGCCCGCAGGGCCGGGGTATCGTCGGCCATCAGATCCAGCCACTTGTCCGGCTCCATCGTGTCCGACAGCCCGGGCGTACCGACGGCGCGTTCGGGTATGCCCCACAGCGGCGTGGCCAATCGTGGGAACAGCCAGAAGCAGGCCAGCGCCAGCGGCAGGCCGATCAGCAGCAGGCGACCGACGCCGCGAAGCTGCGCGGACAGCGGCGGTGACGTGCTACGGCCTTCACCCTGCGCCAGTCGCTGCAGCGCAATCAGGGCGCTGATGCCGGCGAGCACGGCGAGCACGGTGGTCAGCGGCCCCTGGTCAAGCAGGAAGGCAGCAAACGGTGAAAACAGGGCAAAGCCGAGCAGGCTGCGTGCATCGCGCAGGGTGCGCAGCTCGCTGGACTTGATCGCCAGCATCGCCGCCAACAGCGCGCAGCCGGTATCCCGGCCGGGGCGCACCGCACCCATCTGCCAGACGATGGCGGCCAGCATGCCCAGCACCAGCAGTACGCGCACCGGCATCGGCAGCACGCCGCGCTGCGACAGTGCCGCAGTGACGACCGCTGCCACGGCGATCAACGCGGCCAGCGTGGTGGGCAGCTGCAGCAGCAGCGGCAACAGGGCCAGTGCGGCGCTGGCCAGCGTCCACGTGCGGGAGTTGCGGTCCAGCAGCAGGGCAGGCTCAGTCATGGGGAAGCAACGCCAGCGCGCGCAGGCACAGATGGTGGTGTCTGGCACCCTGGCCAGGGCCAATCGGTGGGTGCATCGGCAGCAGCAGCGTGTAGCGGCGGCCTTCGCGCTCGGCGCTGTCTACCCAGCGTGCCAGCCGCGCGATGCGGGCCTCCTGGCCCAAGGGGGCCAGCGCGCGCCAGTCCAGCACCACTTCGATGCCTATCGGCTTCTCGTATTCGCGTACCAGCAGCGTGTCGCGGCGCGCGGAGTGTTTCCAGGCAATGCTGCGCGGTGGATCTCCAGCGCGATACGGGCGCAGCTGATGCAGTTCTTCGCCATTGGCATGGGCGCGGGTGTGCAGGGGATCACTGCCCTGCTGTGGCAGCGGCGGCGCCTTCGCTTCGGCCAGCGGGTAGACCAGCAGCGGTTCTTCCGGCCACACCCATGACCACGCCCTGACCAGGCCAAGCGGTTGTGTGGTGGACAGGCGGATACGCGGCAGTTCCAGCCAGCCACGGCGTTCGCTGGGCACTCCCAGCTCGGCTTCACCGCGTCCGTGTGCGGGCAGATCGAGCCACGCCTCGCTGTCGCCCAGTTGCAGGTGCAGGCCGTGGCGCGCTCGTGGGTCGCGCAGCGACAGGTCCACGCGCAGGCGCAGCGGTTGCCCGGCCGGCAGCGGTTCGGCGGAAATCGCATCGATCTGCACGCCGGACAGCTGCAGGTGTGCCGCGATGGTGCTGGCGATCGCGGCTGCGGCCAGCAGCAGCGCCAGCAACAGCGCAGGGTTGTTGTTGTAGTTCAGCGCGCCCAGCAGCATCGCGACCAGCAGGCAGGCCACAAAGAGGCCGAAGCGGGTGGGCAGCACATAGATGCGCCGTCGGTCCAGCCGTTGCGGCAACGACTCCGGCGTGCGCGGGCGCGCCAGCTGCAACAGTCGCCGGGCATGCGATGCCATCTTCAATCGACCGCGACGGTCTGCAGGATCGCGCGAGCCAGCGCCGGCCCCGAGCTCGACTCGGCTTCACCCACCAGGCGATGGCCAGCCACCGCTACGAACAGGGTCTGCACGTCTTCGGGTACCACGTGGCCACGTCCGAGCAGCAGCGCATGTGCCTTGGCTGCGCGCAGCAGGGCCAGGCCGGCGCGCGGCGACAATCCCACGCGCACGCCGGCGTGCTGGCGGCTGCGGGTCAGCAGTGCCTGCACGTAGTCCACCAGCGCGTCGCTGACATGCACCTGGCCGACCGCCTCGCGCAGTGCACGTACCTGGTTGTCGTCCAGCTGCGGCACCGCGCGGGCGATCAGGTCGCGACGATCGCTGCCGCGCAGCAGCTCACGTTCCGCCTGCGCGCTGGGGTAGCCCATCGCCAGCCGCAGCAGGAAACGATCCAGTTGCGAATCGGGCAGCGGGAACGTACCCGACAAATCCACCGGGTTCTGCGTGGCGATCACGAAGAACGGATCGGGCAGGGCGTGCGTCTGACCGTCGAGGGTGACCTGCTGCTCGGCCATCGCTTCCAGCAGGGCGCTCTGCGTGCGCGGCGGCGCCCGGTTGATTTCGTCGGCCAGCAACACGTGGGTGAAGACCGGCCCGGGATGGAACTGGAACTGGCGGCTGCCGGCGTCATACACCGATACGCCGAGTACGTCGGCCGGCAGCAGGTCGGAGGTGAACTGCACGCGTTGGAAGCTCAGCCCCAGGCTGCTGGCCAGGGCATGGGCCAATGTGGTCTTGCCGAGACCGGGCAGGTCTTCGATCAACAGATGGCCGCCAGAGAGCAGGGCCACAAAGGCCAGTCGAACCTCCTGCACCTTGCCCAGCACCAGCGCATTGACCTGGTCCTGCGCATTGCGCAGGGACTGACGCAGTTGATCGGTTAGCATGCTGGGCATGGGGGACGAAGCTGTCATGGTCGTCTCAAGTTCGGTAACCGGTCGATTCTATCCATAGAGCAATGCAGGGCGAACAACGCGCACGTACGATTTTTCTCTGGTTATGGACGCTCGTCACAGCGGCCAAGCTGGTCGTGGCCGCACGCCTGCCGTTGTTCGTCGACGAGGCGTTCTACTGGCAGGAAGGCCAGCATCTGGCTGCGGCCTATTCGGATCTGCCGGGGCTGACGGCCTGGTTGACCCGGTTGGGTGTGGAGCTTGGCGGCCAGCACGTGCTTGCGCTGCGCCTGCCGTTCCTGGCCATCGGTGCACTGTTGCCGCTGCTGGTATCGCGCATTGCGGCGCGCTGGTTCGGCAACGTTGCAGGTTGGCAAGCCGGCAGCTTGACGCTGCTGATGCCGTTGTCGGCCACGCTGGGCCTGCTGGCCGTACCCGATGTACCGATGGCACTGGCGGCAGTGTTGTGCCTGGACGCCGGCGCACGCCTGCTGCGCAACGTCGACGCCTCCTCGGCGGTGAAGCTGGCGCTGGGCCTGTTGATCGGTGCGCTCAGCCACTATCGTTTCATCGGTGTGATCGGCGTCGGCTTCGTTGCCCTGCTGGCGCTGCCGCAGGGCCGGCGCATGCTGACCGATCCGCGCGTCTGGGTGGCCCTGGCCATCGGCGTACTGGCATGGCTGCCGCTGCTGGCCTGGAATGCCGACAATCACGATGCCGGTCTGAAGTTCCAGGTGGTCGAGCGTCATCCGTGGGCGTTCGAGTGGCGCGGACTGTGGTTCCTGGTGATCCAGCCGATGCTGGTGACGCCCATTCTGTGCATCGCGATGTGGAAGGTAGCGCTGGCGGGTACCCGCACTGGCGGCGGCGCGCGTGTGCAGTGGCGTTATTTCGGCCTGGTCGGCGGCGTGTCGACGCTGGGCATCTTCGCACTGGGCTTCTTCACCGACGTCGAACGCATCAGCTTCCATTGGCCGCTGCCGGGCTATCTGGCCCTGCTGGTGGCGGTGCCGGTGATACTCAACGGCTGGCCGCGCTGGTTGCGGCGTACCGGCTGGTGGCTGGCCGGGCTGGGCATGGTGCTGGCCTTCGGCTATTACCTGATGGCGTCCTCGTCATCGCTGCGCGAGCAGTTGGCCGGCGACAAGTACTACCCGCGCAACTTCGCCGGCTGGCAGCCGTTGGCTGCTGCGGTCCGCGAAGAACTGCAGCAGATGCCTGAAGGCAGCCGCGTGCTGGCCGGCAACTTCAAGGTGGGTGCCGAACTGGGCTTCCAGCTGGGCCGCGGTGACATCGAGGTGCTGCCGCATCCGCTCAACGACAAGCACGGCCGCACCGCGCAGCTGGCGCAATGGAACCAGGTGCATGAAGGCGAGCGCGACGTGCCGATGCTGCTGGTGCTGTCGCCCAGCGATCAGCGTTTCCGCGATCTGCTCACCCGCTATCACGCCATCTGCGAACAGGTCGGGCCGCTGCCGCCACCACGCGTGGTCAGCAACGATCACGGATTCCAGCGCTTCCTGCTGTTCCGCCTGCCGGTGCAGCGCGCGCAGGGTCCATGCGTAGCCCCCGCACTGGCCTGGCTGGACACTCCTTCCAACGGCGACGTGGTGAGCGGCACGCTGGCGATCAAGGGCTGGGCGTTCAAGGAAGGTGTCGGCCTGTCGCGGGTTGAAGTGCTGGTGGATGGTCGTTCGATCGGCGACGCCACCTACGGGCGGGTGTTCGATATCCGCCATGCCTGGCCAGACAGCACCGACCCGCAACATCCGGCTGTCGGTTTCGATGCAACGCTCGATACGGGTACGTTGTCACCGGGAAAACACTGGCTGGGCCTGCGCCTGCATGGTCGCGATGGCAGCGTGGAGCAGTGGCAGGAACAGCCATTTGTGGTGAAGAAACGCTGAGGTGTCGTGCCTCGTGTCACTGGCCGGGGCTACGGCACCGAGAATCCAGTCCTGCGCAGCAATCCGCACAGTGCGATCAGCGGCAGCCCGATCAGCGCCGTAGGGTCGCGATTGTCGATGGCGTCGAACAGGCTGATGCCCAGGCCTTCGCACTTGAAGCTGCCAGCGCAGTCCAGCGGTTGTTCGATGGCCACGTAGCGGGCGATCTCCGGCGCCTGCAGCGCGCGGAAGCGCACCTGGGTCAGATCCATTGCCGTGAAAGATTCTCCGTCACGGGTGAGACTGATGGCAGTGTGGAAGCGCACCGTCTGCCCGGACATTGCTGCCAGCTGCGCGCACGCCGCCTCGACCGTACCCGGCTTGCCCAGCGGCTGACCGTTCAGGTCCGCCACCTGGTCCGAGCCGATCACCCAGCTGCCGGGATGGCGGGCGGCCACGTCGGCTGCCTTGGCGCTGGCCAGGCGTGCCGCCAGCGCCAGCGGGGCCTCGTTGGCTTCCGGGGTCTCATCCACCTCCGGGCGTGCGCAGTCGAAGGGCAACCCCAGCCGTTCCAGCAGGTCGCGGCGGTAGCGGGAGGTGGAGGCCAGGACCAGGGCAGGCATGCGGGAATTCCGGGGGCGGGGCGCGGCAGTCTGGCCCGGCACAGCCAGCCACAGCAAGCCTTTCATGGCAGTCATTTGACACGCGACCTGCCGATCCTTAATATTCGGCGGCTTATGTCCGCGAACGTACCCGAAACGCTGGATGCCTGGCGGATGGTCGTAGCGCGAAGGCGCTTCGACGGTCAGGTCTCCCTGGCTGAATTGACTCGCCTGCAGGGGCTTGTCGCAGATACCGAAGGCGAGTGTAATTACTCGCTCGAATTCGGTCGCGACGAGATCTTGCGGGTATCCTATGTGGAACTCAGCATCGATACCGCGTTGCCGCTGACCTGTCAGCGCAGCATGCAGCGTTTCCTGCTGCCGGTGAAGATGACCCAGAGGCTTGGCCTGATCCGCGACGAAGACGAGGAATCGTCCTTGCCGGAGGAATACGAGCCGTTGCTGGTGCCGGAAGATGGCCAGCTGCGTCCGTTGGACCTGGTCGAGGACGAACTGGTGCTGGCGGTGCCGGTGGTACCCCTGTCGCCGTACGGTGAGGCAGTCGACAAGGACTGGGCACCGACCGAAGAAGAAATTGAAAAGGCCAACCCGTTTGCGGCGTTGGCGGCATTGAAGAAACAATAGCAGCCGGTTGTCGTCGGCGGCTGCGGCGAAAGCGAAAAGTGTGCTGGACGCTGGCGTCCTGTGCGACGAAACGACGAAGCAAAACGAACCGAGTTTGGAGCAATCCCATGGCTGTCCAGAAATCCCGTGTTACCCCGTCCCGTCGTGGCCAGCGTCGTTCGCATGACGCCCTGAGCGCCAAGCAGCTGTCGACCGACCCGACCACCGGCGAAGTGCATCTGCGTCACCACATCACTGCTGACGGTTTCTACCGCGGCAAGAAGGTCATCCAGACCAAGTCTTCGGCTGTCCAGGAAGACTGATGTGCCGGAAGGTCGCTGCCCGCTGGGCAGCGGCCTTCGCCTTCTTTCCCGGGCACGCCGGTGAACGGCGGCTCGTGCAACAGGAAACATGATGAGCAAGCGGATCTACTCGAGGATCGCGGGCACCGGCAGCTATTTGCCGGAAAAAGTCCTGACCAACGCCGACCTGGAAAAAATGGTCGAGACCTCGGACGAGTGGATCCAGACGCGCACCGGTATCCGTGAACGGCACATCGCTGCCGAAGGCGAAACCACCAGCGATCTCGGCTACCAGGCCGCGCTGCGTGCGATCAAAGCGGCCGGTATCGACGCGTCGCAGCTCGACATGATCGTGGTCGGCACGACCACTCCTGATCTGATCTTTCCCTCCACCGCGTGCCTGATCCAGGCCAAGCTTGGTGTGAGCGGCTGCCCCGCTTTCGACGTCAACGCGGCCTGTTCGGGCTTCGTGTTCGCGCTCAGCGTGGCTGACAAATTCATCCGTTCCGGTGATGCCCGCCATGTGCTGGTGATCGGCGCGGAAACCCTGACCCGCATCGTCGACTGGGAAGACCGCACCACCTGCGTGCTGTTCGGTGATGGCGCGGGCGCCGTCGTGCTCAAGGCCGATGAAGAAACCGGCATCCTCAGCACCCACCTGCATTCGGATGGCAGCAAGAAAGAGCTGCTGTGGAACCCGGTCGGCGTCTCGGTCGGTTTCGGTGAAGGCAACAACGGTGGCGGCACCATCAACATGAAGGGCAACGACGTGTTCAAGTACGCCGTCAAGGCGCTGGACTCGGTCGTGGACGAAACCCTGGATGCCAATGGCCTGACCAAGTCCGATCTGGACTGGCTGATCCCGCACCAGGCCAACCTGCGCATCATCGAAGCCACCGCCAAGCGGCTGGACATGTCGATGGACCAGGTCGTGGTCACTGTCGACAAGCATGGCAATACCTCGTCCGCCTCGGTGCCGCTGGCGCTGGATGCGGCTGTTCGTTCCGGCAAGGTCGAGCGCGGGCAGCTGCTGCTGCTGGAAGCATTCGGTGGCGGCTTCACGTGGGGTTCGGCACTGCTGCGCTATTGATAGTGCGAGTTACGACAACGTGAAACCGTCGTTACGGCCCCTCTGGGGCCGTAATGCGTTAAAGGAGACTGTCATGGTTGAGCCCATCGTCATCGAAGGGCAGCGCGCCTGGCTGAAGCAGTACGGCGAAGGAAGCCGAGCAATGGCCCTGGGCCTGCTCAATTTTGTTGCCCGCCGGTTCCATCTCGACGCCCTGCGCCCGCCGCCGCACCGCGGTGGCGACGCCGCGCGCGAAACCGAGGCCCGCCGGCTTGCTGAACTGCAGGCGCAGGGAGTGAACGTGCCCGCGGTGATCGGCAGCGGCCATGCCGCGCTGGTGATCGGCGACAACGGCAGCTCGTTCAATACCTGCCTGCGTGAAGCCGACGATGCCGGCCGCGATCGCCTCGTGGCTGCGGCGATGCAGGCCATTGCCGAAGCGCACGGTCGTGGCGCCTATTTCGGCCAGCCGCTGCCGCGCAACCTCACCTGGGATGGCCAGAACGTCGGTTTCATCGACTTCGAAGAAGATCCGCTGGAAGTCATGGACCTGGCCGAGGCACAGGCGCGTGACTGGCTGATGTTCGGCTACGGCGTGGCCAAGTACTACGCCGACCGCCCCGAATGCCTGCAGGCGATGATGGCCGAGGCGATGAACGGGGTGCAGGCACCGGTGCGTGCGCACGTACACGCCGTCAGCGGCCGCCTGCAGCGGCTGGCGCGGGTGTGCATGAAGCTGGGGCGCTCGGCGCGTGCGCTGGCCCACTCCATTTTCATCACCCACGGTGCCACCACGCTGGGCCTGCTGATGGTGGTCGGCCTGTGCATGGACTGGTTTGCCGACGGCGAGCTGGACATCCTGCAGCTGCTCTGCTGACCATCGGCTGGGGTCAGAGCCCTTTTCCGCAGGAAAAGGGATCCGACCCCGCCCATGTTCCATACGCCGTGCATACGCGCACGTACAGACGACACGGCATGTTCCCCCTTATCATGGCCCGCTTCGATTGCAACAAGCGGATGACCGCGTGACCCTATCCACCCTCGCTTTTGTCTTCCCCGGTCAGGGCTCGCAGTCTGTGGGCATGCTGGCCGAGCTGGCCGAACTGCACCCGCAGGTGCGTGAGGCCTTCACCGAGGCATCCGATGGTGCCGGCGTCGACCTGTGGGCGTTGTCCCAGGGTGGCCCGGAGGAAATGCTCAACCGTACCGAATACACCCAGCCGGCCCTGCTGGCCGCCAGCATCGGCGCGTGGCGCGCCTGGAACGCCGTGGGTGGTCCGCGTCCGTCGGTTCTGGCTGGCCACAGCCTGGGCGAGTACACCGCCCTGGTCGCCGCTGGCGCCCTCAGCCTGCACGACGGCGCGCACCTGGTGCGCCTGCGCGGCCAGCTGATGCAGGAAGCCGCTCCGGCCGGTGTCGGCGCCATGGCCGCCGTGCTCGGCGCCGAAGACCAGCTGGTGCTGGACGTCTGCGCGGAAGCCGCCGGCAGCCAGGTGGTCGTTCCGGCCAACTTCAACTCGCCGGGCCAGATCGTGATCGGCGGCGACGCTGCCGCGGTCGACCGCGCGCTGGCGCTGCTGGCCGAGAAGGGCGTGCGCAAGGCGGTCAAGCTGGCCGTCAGCGTGCCCTCGCACACCCCGCTGATGCGCGAAGCCGCCAACCGTCTGGCTGAAGTGATGGCCGGCCTGTCCTGGCAGCTGCCGCAGTTGCCGGTGGTGCAGAACGTCGATGCCAAGGTGCACGACGGCGTGGACGCGATCCGCACCGCGCTGGTGCAGCAGCTGTACCAGCCCGTGCAGTGGACCGGCTGCGTGCAGGCGCTGGCCGCGCGTGGCGTCACCCAGATCGCCGAGTGCGGTCCGGGCAAGGTGCTGACCGGCCTGGTCAAGCGCATCGACAAGGCCATCGACGGCCGTTCCCTGGCCACCCCGGGCGACTTCGAAACCGCCCGCGAGACGTGGTCGGCCTGATTGCCCCTGTTCCTGCCGACCGTGCCGGTGGCCGCTGCAAGCGGCACGGGTGCGGCGGCCGCCCCAGCCTGAGGAAAACATCATGAGCAAGCCCCTGCAGGGTGAAATCGCACTGGTCACCGGTGCCAGCCGTGGCATTGGTGCCGCCATCGCCGATCTGCTGGCCGCCCAGGGCGCCACCGTCATCGGCACCGCCACCACCGATTCCGGCGCCGCCGCGATCGGCGAGCGCCTGGCCGCCCACGGTGGTCACGGCCGTGCGCTGAACGTCACCGACGCTGCCGCGCTCGACGCCGTACTTGACGGCATCGCCAAGGAATTCGGCCCGATCTCGATCCTGGTCAACAACGCCGGCATCACCCGCGACAACCTGCTGATGCGCATGAAGGAAGACGATTGGGCGTCGATCATCGACACCAACCTGACCAGCGTGTTCCGCACCAGCAAGGCCGTCATGCGCGGCATGATGAAGGCACGCAAGGGCCGCATCATCAACATCGCCTCGGTGGTGGGCGTGACCGGCAACGCCGGCCAGGCCAACTATGCCGCCGCCAAGGCCGGCATCATCGGTTTCTCCAAGTCGCTGGCCAAGGAAATCGGCTCGCGCGGCGTCACCGTCAACGTGGTCGCGCCGGGCTTCATCGACACCGACATGACCAAGGCGCTGCCGGAAGAAGCGCGCACCGCGCTGATCGGCGACATCGCCCTCGAACGCCTGGGTTCGCCGGAGGACATCGCCCATGCGGTGGCCTTCCTGGCCAGCCCGGCTGCCGGCTACATCACCGGCGAAACTCTCCATGTGAACGGCGGCATGTACATGCCGTAAGCAAGGGGCGCAGGGATCGCGCCGCAAGTGATTGATCTGCGAGGATTTTTGCTGCAATGCAAGGTCGCGCCGGTTTCCACTACACTATCCCACGGCCATCGCCTTTGATGGCGACCACTTTTGAACCACTACTCCATCTGGAGCGATATCCCATGAGCACCATCGAAGAACGCGTCAAGAAAATCGTCATCGAACAGCTTGGCGTCAAGGAAGAAGAAGTCACCAACAGCGCATCGTTCGTCGATGACCTGGGCGCTGACTCGCTGGACACCGTCGAGCTGGTGATGGCGCTGGAAGAAGAATTCGAGTGCGAGATCCCGGACGAAGAAGCCGAGAAGATCAGCACCGTGCAGGCTGCGATCACCTACATCACGGCCCACGTCAAGGCCTGATGCAGGACGTCAGTGCGCGCGCGGGCGTTGAGCTCGCCGCGCACGACACCCCATGGGGCCGCTGTTTGCGGCCCCGTGTGTTTGCGTACCACACCGAAGTAAACCGCGTTACCCGCAAAGAACGTTCGGGTCAGGAGAATCAGCAATGAAGCGTCGCGTCGTCGTAACCGGCCTGGGTATGGTCTCGCCGTTGGGCAATGATCTGGCCAGCAGCTGGGAAGGCATCACCCACGGTCGTTCGGGCATCGGTCCGCTGACCAACGTTTCTGATGCCTACCTGGAACGGTTCACCACCAAGATCGCAGGTGAGGTCAAAGGCTTTGACATCACCGCCGACAACGAACTGTTCGGCAAGTACCGGGTCAGCGGCAAGGATGCCAAGAAGATGGACCCGTTCATCCATTACGGCCTCGGTGCCGCCTTCATGGCCCTGCATGATTCGGGCCTGGAGATCACCGACGCCAACGCCGACCGCATTGGCGCCATCGTTGGCGCCGGCATCGGCGGCCTGCTCGGCATCGAAGAGCAGACCATCGAGTTCCACGAAGGGAAGAAGATCTCTCCCTTCTACGTGCCCAAGACCATCATCAACATGCTGCCGGGCCAGCTGAGTATCATCAGCGGCCTGAAGGGCCCGTCGTTCTCGGCGGTCTCGGCGTGCGCCACCTCCAACCATTCCATCGGCACCGCCATGCGCATGATCCAGTACGGCGATGCGGACGTGATGGTGGCCGGCGGTGCCGAACGCGGTTCCTCGCCGACGGCGCTGGGCGGCTTCTGCGCGATGAAGGCGATGAGCACCCGCAACGACGCTCCGGAACAGGCCTCGCGCCCGTGGGACAAGGAGCGTGACGGCTTCGTGCTGGGCGACGGCGCCGGCATCCTGATCCTGGAAGAGTACGAGCACGCCAAGGCACGTGGCGCGAAGATCTACTGCGAGCTGGCCGGTTTCGGCGCCAGCTCCGACGCGTACCACATGACCGCGCCGAGCGAGAACGGCGAAGGCGCTGCGCGCTGCATGACCATGGCCCTGAAGGACGCGGGTGTCACCCCGGAACAGGTCGGCTACCTCAACGCACATGGCACCTCGACCCCGCTGGGCGACCTCGGCGAGACCATGGCGATGAAGACCGCCTTCGGCGACCACGCCTACAAGATGATGGTCAGCTCCACCAAGTCGATGACCGGCCACCTGCTCGGCGCTGCCGGCGGCGTGGAAGCGATCTTCTCGGTGCTGGCAATGCGCGACAACGTGATTCCGCCGACCATCAACCTGCAGCAGCCGGGCGAAGGCTGCGACCTGGACTACGTGCCCAACGAAGCACGCCAGGCCAAGGTCGACGTGGTGATGTCCAATGGCTTTGGCTTCGGCGGTACCAACGGCACGCTGATCTTCAAGCGCGTCTGATCGCACCGGCAGCGTCGAGCCAGGCTCGACTCCGCCAACCACGAGGCCGCCGCAAGGCGGCTTCCGTGTATCCGTCTCCCGAACTGGTTGCCATGACCCACGCCCCGCTGATCCACCCGCTGCCGCACCCGATCGACCTGCTGGCCCTGCAGCAGCACGACCCGGCGCGTTTCCCGCTGCTGATGGAGTCCACCGCCTCGGGCACCGCGCAGGGCCGCTGGAGCCTGCTGCTGGCCGCGCAGGGCGACACCCTGCAGCTGGACGCCGATGGCCAGGTGCGCGACCAGCACGGTGCGCTGCAGCCCGGCAGTTTCCTGCAGTCGCTGGACCGCGCATGGCACGCGCAGCGCCTGCCGCACGACGGCGGCCACGCGCTGCCGTTCCGTGGTGGCTGGGCGCTGATGCTGGATTACGAAGTGGCCAGCCAGGTCGAACCGGTACTGCCGGCGCGCGCGCGCGATGACGGTCACCCGACCGCGCTCGCGCTGCGCTGCCCGGCCGCCGTGCTGCATGACCACCAGGCCGACACCAGCTTCCTCATTGCCGAGGCGGGCGAGCAGGCGCTGCTGGACACGCTGGTCGCCTTGCTGGCCGGCGAGCTGCCGCAGGCCGGGCAGGGCTGGCAACCGCCGCAGTCGGTCAGCGAAGACGAGCCGCAGCGCTTCACCGATGGCGTGCGCCGGGTGATCGAGTACCTGCGTGCCGGCGATGTGTTCCAGGTGAACCTGTCGCGGCGCTGGAGCGCGCATTTCGCAGCGCCGGTCAGCCCGCAGGCGCTGTACGCGCAGCTGCGACGCGCCAATCCGGCGCCGTTTGCCGGCCTGTTCAGTGCGCACGGCCGGCATGTGGTCAGCTCGTCGCCGGAACGGCTGGTATCGGTGCATGGCGGCCACGCGCAGACCCGCCCGATCGCCGGCACCCGCCCGCGCTTCGAGGGCGACGACGATGCCGCGCGCATCCAGGAGCTGGTCGGCCATCCCAAGGAGCGCGCCGAGCACGTGATGCTGATCGACCTGGAGCGCAACGACCTGGGGCGTATCTGCCTGCCCGGCACGGTCGTCGTGGACGAGCTCATGACCGTGGAAAGCTACGCTCACGTGCACCACATCGTCAGCAACGTCAGCGGCCACCTGCGCGCGGACGTGACCCCCGGCGAAGTGATCGCCGCCACGTTCCCCGGCGGCACCATCACCGGCTGTCCGAAGGTGCGCTGCATGCAGATCATCAGCGAGCTGGAGCAGGTGCCGCGTGGCGCGTACACCGGTGCGTTCGGCTGGCTGAACCGCGATGGCGACCTGGACCTGAACATCCTGATCCGCACCGCCGAAGTAGATGGCAACGAGGTCAGCTTCCGTACCGGTGCCGGCATCGTGGTCGACTCGGACCCGGACAAGGAACTGGACGAAACCCGGGCCAAGGCCCGCGGCCTGCTGCGGGCGCTGGGACAGCAGGATTGATCGATTGCCGCCGCCGGGCCATGCCCGGCGCTACCGGTCCTGGTGGGTGCCGACCGTTGGTCGGCACGGGTGTGTGGCCCCGGTCATGACCCCACACCAGCGGCACGGTATCCTGCACGACGGAATCGAGTTCAGAGGTAGTCCATGGCGGGAGCCAAGCGCGGGTGTCTGTGGGTGGTAACACTGCTGCTGGTGCTGGCCGCCATCGTGGCCGGCGCGGGCGCGTGGTTCTTCTACAAGCAGACCCAGTTTGCCGACGTGCCGCTGACCCCCAGTGCGGACAGCGTGGTCATCGCCAGCGGCGATGGCATGAACAGCGTGCTGCGCAAGCTGCGCGAGGCCGGCGTGGACGAGGGCCAGGACACCCAGTGGCAGCTGCTGGCGCGTCAGCTCGACGCGGCCGGCAAGCTGAAGGTGGGCGAGTACGCGCTGAGCACGGACCTGACCCCGCGCGAGCTGCTGCTGCGCATGCGCGCGGGCAAGGTGTTGCAGCACCGCGTAACCATCATCGAAGGCTGGAACATCCGCCAGCTGCGCGCTGCGCTCAAGCGCGCCGATCCGCTGCTGCACACCACCGACACCCTCGATGACGCAGCGCTGATGGACCGCCTCGGTTTCGCCGGCCAGCATCCGGAAGGCCGCTTCCTGCCGGAGACCTATGTCTACCAGCGCGGTGACAGCGACCTGGACGTGCTCAAGCGTGCCCACGGCGCGATGGAGAAGGCGCTGGACGAAGCCTGGGAAAGCCGCGCCCCGGATCTGCCGATCAATACGCCCTACGAGCTGCTGACGATGGCGTCGATCATCGAAAAGGAAACCGCGCTGGCCAGCGAGCGACCGCAGATTGCCGGTGTGTTCATGCGCCGCCTGAAGATCGGCATGCGCCTGCAGACCGATCCGACCGTGATCTACGGCATCGGCGCGGCGTACGACGGCAACATCCGCCGCCGCGACCTGACCACCGATACGCCGTACAACACCTACACCCGGTCTGGCCTGACCCCGACCCCGATCGCCATGCCCAGCCGCGATGCGCTGATGGCCGCTGCACAACCGGCACCGGGCGATGCGTTGTACTTCGTCGCCGTCGGCGATGGCAGTGGCGCGCACGTGTTCTCGCCCAGCCTGGACAAACACAACGCCGCCGTAGCCCGCTACCTGCAGCAGCTGCGCCAGCAACGCACCAAGGAGACCCCGGCGCAATGAGTTCCGCGCTGCTTCGCCATCCCCGTTTCGTCAGCCTGGAAGGCGGCGAAGGCGCGGGCAAGACCACGGCCATCAACGCCATCCGCGAGTGCCTGCGCCGCCACGGCCATGAGGTCGTACTGACCCGCGAACCCGGTGGCACGCCGCTGGCCGAACGCATCCGCGGCCTGGTGCTGAAGCCCGATGCCGAGATCGCTGCCGAACCGCTCAGTGCCGAGGCCGAACTGCTGCTGGTGTTCGCCGCCCGCGCGCAGCATGTGCGCCAGGTGATCCAGCCGGCGCTGCAGCGCGGCGCCTATGTGCTCAGTGATCGCTTCACCGATTCCAGCTACGCCTACCAGGGCGGTGGCCGCGGCCTGGACCCGCAGTGGATCGCAGACCTGGAGCGCCGCGCCGTCGGCCTGCTGCCCGGCTTGACCCTGCTGCTGGACGTGGACGTGGCCGTTGGCCGCGCGCGTGCCAATGGCCGCGATCTGTGGCCGGACCGCATCGAAAGCGAGCAGGACGATTTCTTCCAGCGCGTGCGCGAAGTGTTCCGCAGCCGCGCACAGCAGGACCCGCAGCGCTTCGCGCTGGTCGATGCCGGCCAGGTGCAGGAGCGCGTGGCCGCCGATGTGGTCGCGTGTGTCGAGCGCTGGCTGCGGGAAGGGGAGGGCGCATGAGTATGTTTTCGCCCTGGCAGCAGCGCGCGTTCGACCAGACCGTGGCCGCGTTGGATGCGGATCGGCTGGGCCACGGCCTGCTGATCTGCGGCCCGGCCGGGCTGGGCAAGCGTGAGGTGGCGCTTGCGCTGGCCGACCACGTGCTGGCACGCGGCGATGCCGCGCACGCCACCCGCACCCGGCAGCTGATTGCCGCCGGCACGCATCCCGACCTGCAGCTGATCAGCTTCATTCCGAACAAGAGTGGCGACAAGCTGCGCACCGAGATCGTCATCGAGCAGGTGCGCGAGATCACCAACAAGCTGGCGCTGACCCCGCAGTACGGCGTGGCGCAGGTGGTGATCGTCGACCCCGCCGATGCCATCAACCGTTCGGCGGCCAATGCGCTGCTGAAGACCCTGGAAGAACCGCAGCCCGGACGCTACCTGTGGTTGATCAGCAGTGACCCGGCGCGCCTGCCGCAGACCGTGCGCAGCCGCTGCCAGCGCCTGGAGTTCAAGCTGCCGCCGCGCGAAGAAGCGCTGGCCTGGCTGCAGCAGCGGGGCCACAGCGAGGCGGCCGCGCGCGAGGCACTGGATGCAGCACGCGGCCATCCCGGTCAGGCCGACAACTGGCTGCGCGAAGACGGCCTGAGCCTGCGTCGCGACGTCGGCCGCGAGCTGGAACAACTGGTTGCCGGCAAGACCGGCGCGGTGGAACTGGCGCAGAAGTGGTGCGCCGATGACAACGCGGCGCTGCGCTTGCGCTTCGCCGCCGACCTGGCGCTGGCCCAGGCCAGCACCGATGCCTTGACCACGCCGGAGCGATTGCACAAGCTTGCAGCCTGGTTCGATGCGGCCAACCGTACCCGTGACCTGCTGCGCACCACCGTGCGTGCAGACCTTGCGGTGGTCGAGTTGCTGCTGGCCTGGAACAAGGTGAACGAGCGGCCTGCCGCAAGGGGAAATCGATGAGTGCCAGCAACGCCCGCCAGGGCATCCTGTCCCTGGCCGTTAAGGACAAAGCCGCGCTGTACAGCGCGTACATGCCGTTCGTGAAGAATGGCGGCATCTTCGTGCCCACGCCCAAGCGCTACTTCCTCGGCGATGAGGTGTTCCTGCTGCTGACCCTGCCCGATTCCAGCGAGCGCCTGCCGGTAGCCGGCAAAGTGATCTGGGTGACCCCGGCTGGCGCGCAGGGCAACCGCGTGGCCGGCATCGGTGTGCAGCTGGCCGACGGCCAGGAAGGCGAGACCGTGCGGCACAAGATCGAGACGATCCTGGCCGGCCTGACCGGTTCGGACAAGCCGACGCATACGATGTGATGTGGTCGGATTGCCCCTCCCGGTAGAGCCAGGCCATGCCTGGCTGATTCGGGGAAATGGGCTGGGAAACACGATGTGAAAAGGTGTTGACGCCCTGAAAAACCGCCCTATAATGAGCGGCTCAGCAACACACCGGGCGGTTAGCTCAGCGGTAGAGCATTGCCTTCACACGGCAAGGGTCACAGGTTCGATCCCTGTACCGCCCACCATGTTGCAGAACGAAAGAAGCCTCCAGCAATGGGGGCTTTTTTGTTGAATGGATTCTGGTTTTCCTCGCGATGTAAAGTTTCCAGTGGACAGGCCGTTGTACTGAGTGATAAGAGGGCTCTTAGCCCGCTTCTTCAGTCACATTCCATTAGATGAGATCTAAGAATGAAGCCTTCGCTTTCAGCTGTTGAGGAAGTTTCCAAGTTTTTGGATGGGTCTCCTTATGTCTTGGCTGACTCCCAGGTGTCGGTCGAGCGAATGAATGTTATTCACAGGAAGTGTGGAGAAACATCTGACATTGCCAAGCGCTCTCAAGATCGAATCAAAGATCGCGCAGGTAAGCTATTTGGTGAATTTTCGGAAGTTGTTCGCAGTGAAATGGTTGCGGAAAGCAATAAAATTGAGGGGTACGAATGGTCAACAGAAACCGTTCGTACGGCTGCTGACCTAAATCGAGAACTGCTATCCCTCCCTCTTCGAGCCTTCACGGACGGTGTGCGTGGGGATCCCCGGGTTTACGAAGCTCTTGGTCTGTATAAGGCTTATCAGCTGGCGGAGGAGTGGGCGGAAAGCGGGGCCGTCCCCTCTGCATCTGAGATACGTGGTTTTCATTCATTGATCGCCGTGGGCGAGGATTTTGCAGGGCGTTACAAGACTTCAGAGAATAAAATTCATGGAAGTTCTCTGCAGACTGCCGCACCTATAGACGTGGTTCGCCAAATGCAAGATCTGGTCAGTTGGTGGCGAGAGTCAGATGCTCCACCTGTACTTCTCGCTGCTGTAGTTCATTCGTGGATAACGCAGATACATCCATTTGACGATGGTAATGGGCGGGTCGCGCGTCTAATCGCGAATATGGCACTTGCGCAGCATGGATATCCCCCTCTCTTGATCAAGGCTGGGCCTGATCGTGGACAGTATCTTGACGCGCTGATGAGGTCTGATGAGGGCGACATTCTCCCTCTTTATGAGCTTTTTTCATCCGTAATTAGGCGGCAAGTTCGACTAATGGCGCGTCCGCAATTTGTCGACGAAATGATCGAGCAGCGACTACTGTCTGACTTGAAAGCTCGATATGAACTTTGGATATCTTCGATAGATAAGTTCCAATCCGAATTTTCGAAGGCTTGTGCTTTGAAAGGGTGGAGTGTGAAATTTGATGGGCGTCCAGATATTTCGGCGTTCTATCTATTGATAGCGGGTGATCCTACTGGGAATAGCTGGTTTGCTCGTTGGGGTCCTAGGAATGACCCGTTTGCGTTCCTGCTCTGGTGGGGGTTTGAGTCTGACGAAATGATGTCGGTGCGAGGGGATTCGGAACGCCTGTACCCATCTATTTTCCTTTCTACTCGATTTGGTGATGGGCAGCACGCATTTTCTCGTGAACATGCGAAAGGGATTGAGTTGGTCGTTCAGCCATTAATTTCTCGGGTTTCCATCCTTGATGATGATGGTTATGAATCCAGTGGATGTGCTGATGGTGCGGATAAATTGGCCGAGTTGGGTCGTGATCTTCATTTGAGGCTTTCGAGTGGCGGCCATTGATTCTCATAGCTGGAAATTCGACTAGCGAATTAGGCCGCCGCCCGCCGCGGGCGTAGTCTCGGGCCGTTGCTGTGCCCCCTCCCATCTCTGGAGTGCCACCATGCCGCTCGCCCGCATCGAACTTCGCAAAGGTAAATCCGCCGACTATCGCCAGCGTGTCGGCGAAGCGATCTACCAGGCCATGCGCGCGGTCGGCGTGCCGGAGAACGATCGTTTCCAGATCTTCCAGGAGCACGACGCCAGTACGCTCGTGTACGACCCGGGTTACCTGGGCATCGCCCGCAGCGATGATTTCATCTGCATCCAGATCATCTGGAACGAAGGACGCACGCTGGAGCAGAAGAAGGCGCTGTACGCCGGTATTGCCGGCGGTCTGCACGCGGCGGTGGGTATCCGCCGCGAGGATGTGTTCATCAATCTGGTGGAAGTAAAGCGGGAGAACTGGTCGTTCGGTAACGGGGTGGCGCAGTACGCAAGTTGATGCGGTTGAACCGCATCAACGCAGGGCGTGGATCTACACTTCGCTGCCCACCTGCGGGGTCTGGCTGACCGCTGCGCTACTGGCGGTCTTCACTGATTCGGCGCTGTTGGGTTGCTCGCACTCGATGCTGGTGCGGTAGCCGTCGCTGCCGATGCTGTGCTCGGCGCGCTTGACCAGCCACTGGCCGTCCACGCCATCGCGGAAGCCCTGCATCACCACCGTAGCCTCGGCCATCAGTGTCTCGCGGCCTGGAAGGCTGTAGCTCAGCGTACGCGTCTGCCGCGCCTGCTCGCGGTGCTTGGCGCGCGCGGCGGCTTCGGCGGTTTCGCGGTCGGCATAGGCCATGCGCAGGCGCACGATCGGCTCGCCGCTGCCCACCTTCACTTCCTGGCGCTGCGCGCCACGCACATCGCGGTAGTAGGCGATGGTGGTGCCGGCGTCGTCGCGGGCGGCGATGGTGACGCGGTAGCTGCTGCCATCGGCCGGGGTGAGGGTCACGTCCGGAATGCGTTCGCCGCTGGCGCTGGTCGATTCGCCACGTTTGACCAGCACCAGTCGACCGCCGCCCGGTTTTGCAATGGCGTCGTGCTGCTTGGCCAGGCGCAGCAGCAGGTTCATGTCCGACTCCTGCGACTGCACGGTCAGCGGCAGCACGATGGATGCCAGCGACGCACTCACCGCCGCGGTCAGTCCGTGTTCGGCCGCCATCCGCTGGACCATGTCGCCGATCGTCGTGCCCTTCTTCCAGCTGCGCGTTTTCTGCGTCTGCAGGTCGTTCTTGCCGCCTTTGCTGGTTTCGAACGGTGCGGCGCGGGCGCGCAGGGTCATGCTGCCGGGATAGCCGGAAATCTCCACCTCATCGCAGATGTACAGACCCATGCGTCGCACTTCGCCGTCGTAGCCGATGAAGGCCTCCAGCTCTGCGCCCACTGGCGGCAGCTGGATCGGGTCGTTCGGATCATGGTCGGCCAGTTGCAGCTCCAGTGTGTCGGAGCTGTTGCCGGTCTCGTCGGTGATGCGCAGCGACTTGAAGCGCGACATGATCTTGTCGGTGATGTCCTGGCTGTTGGCCACCACGCGGAATGCGGGTGCGATGTTCAATCCCACAGCGATACTCCCTTGCGTTCATTGGCGGGACGCTGCACGTCCGGCAGGACAATCGCCACGCCTGCAGTGAGCACAGGGCCGCGCGCGGCCAGACCGGGGTTTGCATCGAACACCGCGCGCAGGATCGCCGGTGACTGTTCGCCATAATGCGCGTAGGCAATACGGTCGACGACGTCGCCGTCGCGGGTGTTATACGTTCGTGCCATCGCTGTGTTTCCGCAGAGTGAGTGTGAAGTCCTGCTTCTGGATCTGGCTGTCGACGGTGAATTCGCTGGAGGTGACATCGATTTTCTCGATGACCCACAGACCCAGGTTGCCGCCCTTGCCGGTCAGCAGACGCTGCGGTTTTCCCTGGCTGGCCAGCTTGCGCAGTTGCGACATCTCGTTGCCGGCGCCACGGAACAGCGGGTAGACAATGCCTGGCAGTGTCATGGTGGCCGAGCCCGGGCCGGTGTACTGCAATGCAGCCATCTGCCCGACGCGATCCTGGGCCTGCCAGCGGAAATCGTTGGATTGCTGGATCTGCTGGAATACAGCCGTATTGAGGCTGAATTTGAAGCCACCCAGCATCAGCAGCACCGGTGCGTTGCCGGAGTCATTGCTTTTGAATTGCGACAGCAGCTTGTCCACTGCGCCGGTTACGAACTCGCGTTTCATGCTTAGTTCCTGTCTCCCAGAGTGGCACGGGCCTGCACGGCCTGCTGGTGCTGCAGCGCGTTGGCGGTCCGCCGTGCCAGCGCCTCGCTGGATTCACCCGGTTGCTGGTGGATGGTGATGTTGTTGGTCTGTTGCTGCTGCACGGTGGTGGGCGCGCGTGCGGTGGCGGAGGCGGGCATCGGTGGTGCAGTGCGGCCCTGGGACGGCGCGGGCAATCCCGGTGTACGACGCTCCACGACGCCGCTGTGCAGGCCGCCTACGGTAAAGCGCACGGGCGGCATCGCGACCTTGCCATCCCTGACGGCGGCGTAGCCGGCGGCTGCGCCGTTGGCTGCACCCACTGCCATGCGAGCACCATCCACGGCTTTGTCTTTGGCCATGCCAAGTGCGCTGCCGACCTTGTCCATCACCCCGCCGACGAAGTTCATCAGCGGAGCCAGCTCGGCCATGATGTAGCCGATAGCTGCAGTGGCCTTTTCGGAGATCCAGTCCCATACGCCGCCCAACGTGACGGAGATGAATCCAGCGACCGTACCGATGACATCACCGAGGAGGGAGATGGCTTCAACCACAACCCCGACGACCTGGATGACCAGACGAAAATTGGCCAGCAATGCCGTGCCCACCAGCGAGCCGATCTCCGCTACACGCGAAAGTTCGTTGCCGGTGTACTGCGCGGGAGCGAGCATTTTGGAGAGCCAGTCCCACGCCTGGCTCAACAGCCCACCCACTGCTTCCCATGCCGGGCGCAGCGGCTCGACGGCGCGCATCAGCTCGCCCATGGCAGCGGTTCCGGCGCCGCTGAGGCCATCCCAGACGCCACCCAGGAAGGCCTTGATCGGCTCCCAGTACTTGCGCACCAGCAGTGCGCCGGCGGTGATGGCGGCGACCGCGATGGCGATGGGACCACCACCAATCGCGCCGACGGCAGTCGCGACCACGCGGAAGCCCGATGCCAGGCGCATGGCGGTGGGGCCGAACTGCCCCATCTGCGCCAGCAGGCTGCCGCCGCGGAACAGCTCGAACGCCTTCTGCACCGCCAGGATCGGGCCCTGCAGGAATGTCCACGCATAGCGCACGCCGAGCACGGCGGTACGCATGCCCATCAGGCCGACCACGACCTGGGTGGTATTGGCGATCAGCTTCGGGTTCTCCTGCACGAACGACGCAACGCCGTTCAGCAGTTCGGTCAGCTTCACTGCCGCTTCGCCGACCGCTGGCAGCAGCGCGGTACCGAAGGCCTTGGACAGATTGTCCACGGCGATCTTCGCGCCCTCGATTTTTTCCGGATCGGTCTGCAGCTTGGCTGCAAAGCCGCTGTCGGTGGTGCCTGCCGACGTGTTCAGTGCCTTGTCGCGGATGCGGATGTACTCATCCCAGTTCTGGATCATCGGGCGTACGAAGTTCTGCGCCTGTGCATCGCCGAACAGTTTGCCGATCTTCGTCTGGTCGCCGGCGGTGGCCTGGATGATTGCCTGCATCGCCGCGTCGAATGGATTGCCGCCGCTGCTCTGCGCTTCGTTGATGATCCTGCGCAGGTCCAGTTTGAAGCCCTTCTTGGCACGGGCCTGCAGGTCGGGCGAGAGGATGCTGGCCATGAAGCGCTGCATGTTGCCGGCCGCTTCGTCCGCGCCGGTGGTTCCCTGGCGGGCAACGTCCAGGGCAGCGCCCATTGTGGCTGCGGCCGCGTTGCCGTGCATCTGCAGCGACTGGAATGCGCCGCCCAGCACCGGCAGTGCAGCGGCCATGTCCTTCAGGCCCAGGCCGCCGTCCTTGCCCGCTACGACCAGCACATCCAGCGCCGACTGCAGGCCGGCCGGATTGATCTTCAACGCCTGCTGCAGGCCCGAAGCCGCCGCCGTGACGTCGTCGATGCTCTGGCCGGTAGCGGTGGTGGTGCGGCCGATCGCGCCCAGGCTGGACTGCGCGGTCCGCGCATCCAGGCCTGCAGCGACCAGCTGGCTGACCGCACGCTGCAGTTCGCCCGCGCCCTGGTGGGTGCGGCCGGATTCGGCAAGGATGGTCTGGCCCAGTGCCGCGACCTGCGCGCGGGTCAGGTTGGCGGCGTTGCCGATGGTCTGGTTCTCGCGTGCGAAGCCGGCGGCGTTCTCCACCGGTTTGGCCAGCGTGGTGATGGCGCTGCCGAGCATGCCGCGCGCATCGCCGAATGCCGAGCCCAGCTTCTCGCGCTTTTCCAGATTCGCGGTGCGCTTGTCTTCGATCCGCTGCAGCGCCTCCTGGGAAGCGCGCAGCGCATCGGCCTCGGCACGCATGCGGACGAACTGGTTGCTCGACCTGCCCATGAAATTGAGCTTGCGCTCGAGCTTGTCGGCTTCATCTCCGAGGCGTTTCAGGCCATCGTTGCTGAAGGACAGTGCGTCCTGCAACGACCGGGAAACCGAGCCGCCGATCGTGATCGTTGTCGTTTGAACGTTACTCGCCATGTACCGGCAATCCCTGTATCCACCAGATGAACTTCGACACCCGCAGCGTCATGATCTCGCGCAGGCCCCAGCCGGTATGGCCGGCCAGGGCGAGCGTTCCCTGCCTGATCTGCGGCAGGGTCAGGTGGTAAAAAGCGCGACGCCGGCCTGCAGGCGGGCGTAGTCGCGCAGCGGCATCTTGCGCACGTCATCCGGTGCGATCTCGCACAGGTTGGCGATCATGCGCACTTCGCGCTGGGCGTCGGTGCCCTTGTCGTCCTGGTAGCGCTCCATGTCTTCCACGGTCGGCTCGCGCATGCGCAGCACGGCGGTGTCCACGCCGTTGACCTGGCGCGGGCGGGAGAGGGTGATTTCGGCATAGCCGTCGCGTTCGATGACGGTGTCGGCGCTGGTCTTGGTCTTGCTGGACATGGATGTATTCCCGGATGTCGATGGAGATGCGGTGGATCCGGGGGCGCTGTGCGCCCCCGTGTTCGTTGAAGCGGTGCCGGGGATCAGATGCCCAGTGCGCCGCGGATGCCGGCCAGTGCGTCCACGCCGCCCTGGCGGGCGATCATGTTGGTCACGTCGATCTCCTGCACGACCTGCACGCCATGGGTCAGCTTGTAGTAGCTCAGTGCCAACCCGACCTTGACCGTGCCCTTTTCGCCGACCTTGGTTTCGCCGCGGTCCAGCGACTTCACCTTGCCGCGCATGTTGTGCACGACCGAGGTGACCGAGCCATCGTCGGCTTCCAGCGCCTCGCGGGCGGTGAAGCCGTACTCCTTGCTCTCGACGACGTGGAACTTGGACATGATTTCCGCGTCATCGGAGGCGAAGGTGACCTCGGCGGTCAGCTTGTCGTGGCCGAGCACGATCTCCGTCGGGGCGAGCATGCCGCCGGCCTGGAAGTCCTCGGTCTTCAGCGACAGCTTGGGGGCGGTGAAGGACATCACGCTGCCGGCAAAGCCCTTGCCGTCGACGTAGAAGTTGAAGTTCTTGCGGATCTTGCGCGCCATGCTTAGAAGATCTCCGAGACGTAGTTGTTGTTCATGTGCATGCGGAAGGTCAGCTGCTCACCCGGGTAGGTCGGGGTGAAGTCGAAGTCCCAGTAGAAGCGGCCCTGGGCCACGCTGTCCGCTGCGTTCAGTTCGGGGTCGATCCAGCAGTTGCCACCGAGGATCGCGCCCTGCGTCTTCAGGCCGCGCAGGAAGGCATTGACGCCCTCGCGCACGTCATCGACGTAGGTCTTGCTGATGCCGCGGTCGACGGCCCACAGGTGGGCAGCCTCCAGGCTGTCGGCGATGATGTCGGCGGTGCGCACCACGCACAGGAACTGCCACTTCGGATCGATGCTGGCGGTGCGGTTGCCCCACAGGCGGAAACCACCTTCGCGGATGATGGTCGCCACGTTGGCCTGGTTCAGCAGGTTGGCGCGGCTGGTCGCATCGGACAGGCCGAAGTCGATCGCACGTGCCGTACCGACGATGCCATACAGCTCCTGGTTGGACGGCGACGCCCACCAGCCGCGTTCGTTGTCGCTGCGTGCGATGGCGCCGGCCACGGCACCGGAGGCATAGCGGCTGATGATCGCTTCACCCTGCTGCACCAGCACGGCCGGGTCAACCACGTAAACGCGCTTGGAGCCGGTCAGTGCGGTGGTGGTCTTGGCTGCATCGTCGTTGCTGTTCGGGCCATCCTTGATGATGATCGCGCGCAGCTTGTCGGCGATGCCGAGCAGCTCGGCGACGACCGGGTTGGCGAGCACGGTATCCGGGCTGGCCGGGTCGGCCGGATGCACGTGGGTGAAGCCCGGTGCCACCAGGATGCGCGGCTTCACGCCGACGATGGACTTGGCGGCGAGCAGTGCGTGCACGCCAGAGTACGCGCCGGTTTGTGCGTTCACGCCGCCCAGGACATTGGCCAGGGTGGCACTGTCGGAGGCGCCGCTCTCGACACGGATCACGACCACGACGGCTGACGACTGGTCGAAGATCGCGTCCAGTGCGCCCGGCAGGGTGCCGGCTTCGGTGCCGGTCTTGGCCGACAGCTTGGCAGCCTGCGACGGCGAAGTTACCAGGACGGGAGTGTTGATGGGGAATGCGTCGGCGTCAGCCAGCGGTGCGGTGCCGACGATACCGATCACGCTGGTGGATGCGACGGCGATCGAGCGGGCACCGGTGTCGATGTTGACGACCTGTACGCCATGGAGAAATTCGGTCATTCGGAGAGGTTCCTCGGTGTGGTGGTGTGCCTGCAGATGCAGGCGACGTGTATATCTTCGGAAAAGGCGACGGCGGCGATAATTGCAGCCGTGGCCCGGTGATCGATCAGACCCAGCCGGACGCGCTGACGCCTGCGCTGAAGGTGGAGACCTGCGCGTTGCCGCCGGCACGACGCAGGTGGACGTTGATGCTGGTGGAGGCACTCTCAAAGCTGGTGGACCTGGCGGGCACACTGATGGATACGCCTGCCGATTGCGTCGATGCCAGCGAGGCGAACGACGGTGCACTGTTGCTGAAGTACGCCGCTCCCTGGTTGCCTACGCTGAACTGCACGTCGTAATCGGAGGCGCTGGCGCCTGCCGGAAGCCAACGGCCGGAGGCAACGACCGTGTTGCTGTTGTTGCCGCCACCGGTGACGCTTCGGCGGATGCTGTAGTTGCCGTCGGACAGCATGTCGATCGAGACCGATGCCGATGCCGAGCCGGTCGAGTTGGTCTTGGCGCCGTTGCTTGCCGAATAGCCCTGGCCATGGAACGGCAGGCGATAGCTGGCGCTGCCGCGCGCCGCCCACAGGTTCGATACATCCATGCCGACGACGCGGTAACCAACGTCACCGCGTTTGCTGCCGTATTGGATGTGAGCGTAGCGACGGCTGAGGTCGGTGCCGCCCACCCGCAGGACGGAATCCTGCGCGTTGGGGCCTTCGACGTAGGGATCGAACAGGTCGTCGAAATCGACGCCTGCCGAGCGATATCCGCTGGCCATGTCAGCGCTCCGCCTTCAGCGCACGCACTTCGGCGGCCAGTTCCTGGATGGCTTTGGCCATGACCGGCAGCAGCTGGTCGAGCTTGATCGAGGCAACGCGTTCGCCGTTGAATTCCACGCCTTCCAGGTCGACAGCTTCGGGTACCAGTTCGGCGAGCTGCTCGGCGACGAAGAACAGGCGACGGCGACCGTCGCTGTTGTACTCCGGTTTGTAATGGCCCGTAGCCAGTTCCATGCGCTCGACGGCGGCCAAGCCATAGGGTACGGGGCCGTCGATTTCCTTCAGTTTGCGGGAGGAGCCGAAGTCGAAACCGCCAGCAGTAGTGAGGACACCGTTTCCGCTAAGGATCATCAAGGCACCCATGCCGCTTGGGTACGTGCTGATACCCCATTGCATCATGCCGGAAGCCATCCACCAGCCACCCTGTATCGAGTTGTCCAGCATGCCGAAGCCGCCGCCGAATGAGCCTTCAGAAGTGAAGCCGAAGCCGGTGATGCCAGTGTTGGGGTTTGGGGACTCTGGGGACGTGGTCACCTGCCCGGAATTGGACATGCGGATGCCGCGTCGCATCGATGGGTTGTAGAAGTGGAAGCCGTTGCTGATTGCATGCATTTCAGCGAAGCTGCTGCCGTCACCGGTAACGGCTTCCAGGGTGGTACGGGGGAATCCATTCAGCGTCTGCGAATGGAACCGGATACCTGGTTGGGACTCACCAGCTGCCCGGAACAGCGAGGGGCCATTGGCGAAGATGCCGGTGTTGAAGGTGTGCCGCGTGCCGTAATAGTTCATCGGAACATAGGCATCAACTGCTGGGTTCGTGCCCATAATGCAAGGGTAACCGTCCCCGGAGACGGTGATACGGACTTTGTTTCCGCTGGCTGGTCCGGCCGTGATGTGCGAGAGGTTCTTCAACTCGCCTGTCATCGTGTCGCCTGCCTTGTTCACCTTGCTGGCCGGATCGAAGTTCCCGCTGGTCCAGATGCTGCCGCCCGAATTCAACAGAGTCGTGAATCCGCCCTCGACATTCTTGAAGGAGAATGCAGGGCCTGTCTTGAACATGTAGCTGGCGCCGGAGCCGAAGAAAACAACGCCGTCAGTTTCGACATCCGCCCAACCGAGTACGCGAAGCGAGGAATTTTTGATGGCTACGCCGCCGGTGAAGGTTCCACCGGTCTTATCCATCTTCGACTCCGGCGCAAAATTGCCCGCATGCCACATCGCCGAGCCGTTCCAGCGCGGGGTGTCGCCGTGCTTGATGGTGATCTCACTGCTGGCCGCGCGATCATTGCTCCATACCCGCCACAGGCCCGCGTTGGCCCAGCCGCCGATGAACGACTGCTCTGCCCCCTGGGCGCCAAAGCCCACCAGCGGATACGTTCCGCCGACAAACTGCTGGTCGGTGAAGCTGTTCGTGCCTTTGGATGCCTTGCCGTCCAAGGCAGTCTGCAGCCCGGTGACATCTGCGATGACATGCTTGTGCCCGACCGTAGCGAAGTCACCCGCCAGGGCGAACGCGGACGCGTGCTTGCCGTCCAGGGTGTCAGCGTCCAGGCCATTGCCATGCCCGGTGTCCTTCAGTGCGGCTCCCTTCAGCTCCAGCGCAGTGCGTGCGGTGGCCGTGGTTGCGGCAGACAGCAGGGTCCTGGCCAGCGCAGTCGGCGCAGCATCGCCAAAGCGCTTGTCGGTGAATGCACGCAGGCCGCGCGGGGTCACCGCGCGCTGGGTGTCGGCTGCGTCTTCTGCCTCGGTGTTGGTGGCCAGCTCGACCACGCCCAGCACCTCGGTGGTGGCAGGCGGGTAGATGAACTCGGCGTTGCCGAACTGGATCTGTGTGATGTCCACGTCGGTGAAGCGTGCATCCGTGGCCAGCAACAGCATCGAGGCCGCCGATTTTTCCATGATCGGATCGGTCTGGCCGTAAGTGGCGAACAGGGTGCCATCGGCCAGGTACAGGCCGAAACCGCGCAGCGAATAGGCGGTGGTGCTGTCATCGCGGATGGTCACGTGCAGCGTGTCATCGCCCACTGCCTGGCCGCCGAAGGTGGCGACGCGTTTGATCTCGCCGGGCAGCGCGGTCAGGCCGGCCGTAGGCGTGAATGCAGTGGACGTCAGGCCGATCTGGGTAATCAGAACGGCATTGGTGCCGGTATTCGGCGGATTGACCAGCTTGGCGAAGCCGGCGTCGGTGATTTTCAAGCGCATGCGGGGTTTACTCTCCGATCAGTTGGATGCGGCGGAAGGCCGTGGCGTGTGCGGCTGCAAGCGCGCCGATTGCTGCGTCGGCCTGCATGCCCTGGGTGAAGGTGAAATGCGAGCGCACCGGCTTGGTGCGAGTGATCTCGCCGATGACGTCATCGACGAACATGCCGGTCGCCGACGTGCCGCCCTGGTTGGCAATGGTCATCACCGCTTCGAAGGTGTGTGGCGGTCCCTTCGGCTGCAGCTGCCACCATTCGCGGATCAGCACTGAACCGCCAAACGCTGCGACCACGTCGCGGACGCTGCCGGCCGTGCCCTTGCGGCGCTGGATGGCGATCGCTGCGCGCACGCGGGCGCGTTTGACCGATTCGGGCCAGTACGCCTTCCATTCGTCTACCGAGAGTGCCCATGCCAGCCAGGGCAGCAACGCGGCCGGACAGCGATCGGCATCCCACAGGGCAGTGATGTCCACCGGCAGCGGGCGGGCAACGATCGCCCGCGACAGTGCGCGCTCGGCATGGGTGGCATTGGGCGGCAGCAGGTTGGTCGACGACGGCACCCGGACCTGTGCGTCGCCGTCGATGATCACGCCGGGCCCAGGCGCGGCTGCGAGGGTGACCATGCCGCCGTTGATGGAAACATCGTTCAGGCGCCGGCGTCCCTGCGCATCCGTGCGATACACCGCCTGCACCGTTGCCAGCATGCCGCCGGGATGGCGGAACACCTGGTTCTTTCCATCAATCGCGCCACGCAGACGCGCATTGACCAGGCGCGTCGTGACGTCACTCATCGTTGCCACCGTGGGCAAGCGCGACGGCGGTGCAGTACGTGGCCTGGGTGCGGTCCACCACCACATCTGCGGCGGGGCTGTCGATCACTACGCGTTGTACACCTTCGGCATGCAACGCAGCGAACAGCCCGGAGCGGGTCACGTCGCGGCCGAGACGGTGCGATTCGACGATGTAGCGATCCAGGCGTGTGCGTGCTTCTGCCAACACGACCTGCGAGTCCGGGCCGGCGAAGGTGTACAGCGTGGCGCTGACGGCGTAGTTGATGATGCTCGCCGCTTTCACCAGCACGTGATCGGTCAACGGACGCACGTCATCCGCGCTCAGCTTCGCCTCGACCACGTCAAGCAGGCCCTGGGTGGCGGTGCCGTCGGCTTCACGCGACAGCACCGATACCACGACTTCACCGGGCGTGCTGCTGGTGGCGCTGGCGTCCAGCACGCGCGGATCCGCGCTCAGCGCATGGAATACATAGGCGCCCTCCGGGCCGGCCACGCTGAAGCCTTCCGGTCCCAGCTGGATGCGGCGACGGAAGTCTTCGTCGTTCTCGTAGCGGGGAAGGATGCCCTCCTGCGGCTTGCCCGGATCGAGTACCAGGCGTGCGATACCGAAGATCGCCGCCAGCTGATCCAGGTCGCTGCCGACCGCGTAGGCGAGCATGACGCCACGCGCGGCATCGTTGACGCGCTGGCGGTCGAGCAGGCGCAGGTAGGTGCAGACTTCAAGGATCTTGAAGGCGGGGTCCGACGGCAGCAGCGCGTCGAACGTGGGGTCCAGCGCCTGCAATGCAGTCAGCGACTCATCGAACATGGCTTCGAAATCGAGCACTTCGATGACCGCCGGGGCCGGCAGCTGGGAGAGATTGACACTGGTGAACGAGCCGGATGCCACGGTTAGCGAACCTCGATTCCTTCGATGGTGATGGCCTCGCCATCCGGCAGATGGATCCCGGTCACTGCCAGGATCATCACGCCGGGGGCGGGGAGGGAGACGTCGACGTTCTCGACGTGCAGACGCGGTTCCCATCGCGCGAGTGCGTCGACGGTGGCCGCGATAAGGTCCATGCGCAGCGAGCGGTTGGTTGGCGCATCGATCAGTTCGAAGATGCGCGAGCCGTACTCGCGACGCAGTACCCGGGAGCCGAGGGGTGTGGTGAGAACGTCACGCACGGATTGGTGCAGATGGGCCAGCCCATCCAGAGATTTGCCGGTGTTGGCGTCGATTCCTCGCATGGTCTCTATCGTCGTGGAGTACGGGTTTTCATGGCATTGCAGCGATGGCCCATCACGGCTGTGCCGGCGTGGTGGGAGCCGTCGGGCCCTGGGCGGTGTGTTTGTGTGACTTCAGGCTGATGGCACCGGCCTTGACGTCCGCCGATGTGCTGATGTCCTTGCCTGCGGTGATCGCACCCGTGACGTCCAGGTTGCCGGTTGCCTTGATCGACGGTGTGTCGAGCAGTACCGATTCGCTGGCATGCACTTCTGCGTTGGCGCAGTTGACGATGACCTTGCCGCTGCCGACAGTGATGGTCAGCGTGGTGGTTTCGCGGTCGTATTCGACGAGGCTGCCGTCGGCGTACTGCGTGCGCTGCAGCAGGCGTGCATCGGCCGGTGCGGGAAAGCGATCCTGATACAGACTGCCAAGCACCAGCGCCTGGCCGGGGTCGCCATACGGACATGCCAGCACCACCTGTTCACCGGGCTCCGGTGCGCACCAGCTGCGCATGCCCGGTCCAGCACGGCGTTCCAGCCAGGGAATCCAGTCGGTGAGCATGCCGTCGGCATCGACGCGCACGCGGCTGCCGGCTTCATCGAGCTCGCGCACGACGCCGATCATCAACAGGTTGCCGATCAACCGGGCATGTTCAGCGCTCATGGTGCGTCCTCCGCGAGCGGTTGGTAGTGCGACTCATGGGCCCGACCGATCTCCGGCGCGAAGCTGTAGGAGGCTTGCGGTACCACGCCATCGGCGTCCTCCCAGGCATTGCCGCCCAGCGCGATGGGCACTGACCATTCGACGATCCACGTGCGCAGATCCGGCTGCGCCGCTGCGGCATCCTCGGGTAGCGCGGCGATCACCTCGATCGCGCCGCTGGGTACGCCGGGAAAACGGCCGAGCTGATGCAGCCAGGTGGCCAGGGTCACGGCGGCCCTGCGCAGCTGCATGGCAGAGCCGGCTGCCGCGGACTGCACGGAGATACGTGCTTCAAAGCGCAGCACGGCCTGCAGTTGGCCGCTGCCATCATCGCTGTCCTTGCCACGGTCACAGCGGGTCATCGCCAGCAGGCACGCGGGTGTGGCCAGACTGCCGCTGTCGGCGTCGCGATAGAACTCGACGGTCGCGAAGTCGGCGAAGCGTGCCCGGATCGCCGCTTCGATGGCGGCGTGCAGCGCGTCGAGGGTGGAGGAGGGGGTGTCGGTTGCCATGTCAGCTCATGCGATGAATGGAAGGAAGAACGCGGCGGGCCGCGGCACGCGCTTTCTGCATGCAGTGTTGCCATTGGCAGGGGCGCGGGGCATTGCACGCGTGGCCGTGACTGGCTCGATCAGGGCCGGCGCGGTCCGTGAGCGCTGGTACTGCCATCAGCGATGCAGCCCGCAGGCACCCGTGGTGGTGCACCATTGACGGTGAAACCTTGCTGGCTGCCGAGACTGCACAGCAGCGCGCGCATCTGATCGGCCAGTTCGTGATACTGGCGTGCGACCGCAACGTGGTTGCGCAGCAACGCATCGTCATCGGCAGCATGCAGATCGGGCAGTTCCTGCGGCGCGCGCAGTTGTGCCGGTGCAATACTGATGTCAGGGATGACGAGGGCGGCCGGCATTGGCTTCGCGCCAGATGCGCAGGAACTCAGCATCAGCATCGCCGCGGTCGCGGCCAGGAGTCTTGGCATGGGTGTCGATGTCCTGTTGCAGCGTGACGAACTGCCGGGTGCGCGCGGACTGCATGGCCAGGCGCTGTGATTCGGCCTGTGCACCAGCCTGTGCGTTGGTGTGGTCCTGCTGGCGCGCGACGAGTGCGGTGTCGGCACGTCTGGTCTGCTGCGCGACCTGTGCACTGGCGGCAGCGAGATCCGCGCTGCGGTCACGCAGCTCCCAGCCCAGCCAGGCGCAGCCCACGTGGCTGGCAACCAGGCCCAGCAGGGCGATGCGAAGCCTCACGGGAATCGGCATCACTGCAGAAGCCCCCCAGCAGCGCGATAGGCGGTGCGCAGCGTCTCCAGTGCATGCTCCTTCTGCCCGTAGCCGGCGCCCGGCAGCGACGCCCAGATGCGGCGGGCGGCGGCGACCGCGGCATCGAAGCGGCCCAGGCGGATCAGATCGTAGGCACCGCATTGCTTGAGCAGCGCCACCGCCGCGCGATCCTGTGAGACCGGGCCGAAGTCCGGCAGGTCCAGGCGTGCACGCAGGTCGTCCCAGGTGCTTCGCAGGAACTGGTAGCGGCCGGCGGCGCTGGACTTGATGCCATAGCGCGGCAGCGCCACCAGTACGCGCGGATGGTCGCGAGGGTCGTTGAACAGCTGACCACCGACGATCACGTCGTAGCCGCGATCACGAGTGCGCTGGCTGGGAATGTCGGTGCCTTCGGATACGGCCAGCATGTCCAGGAACGCGGCTACGTTGGCGCCACCGAGGGCGCTGGCTGTTGCGGCGGTCATGCGGCTGCTCCCGATCGTTTGCGTACCAGGTCCAGCAGCGCATCGATCTGCACGCTCTGCTGGGCGATCTGTGCGCGCAGGGCGCTTACTTCACCGCGCAACTGGCCGATCTCCTGGGCCATGGCCTCGCGTTCGTGCATCAGCCCATCTGCGCGTGTACGTTCGGCGGCCAGCTGTTCCTGCAGGGTGCGCAGGGTGTTGCTGGTGGCTTCATCGGCGGTGCGGTCGACCTTGGCCGACGACAACCATTGACGCAGCCACAACGACACTGCGATCAGTACCCCGGAGGTACCGCCCAGGTACTTGGCCCAGTCCGGCACACCGGCCAGCAGGTCGCTCTCGTTCATGCGCGCGCGTATCCCTTGAGCAGGGCCGGATGGACGGCAGGGGCCGGGGCAGAGCGCGCACCGCGGAGGGCGCGCTTGATGGTGGTCTGCGATACGCCGAACTCCTGCGCCACGTGCTCGCGAGGCATGCCGCTGGCCACTGCCTGTGCGATCTGCTCGCGGCGCTCATGCGCACTGGCGGCGAAACAGGACGCCAGGAACAGCAGTTCACCGCCGAAGTGCGCGACCAGGCGCTGGGCCACCTCCAGGCCAAGAATGTCGATCAGTCGATGCTGATCGGGCAGGGTGGAGGGGACGTAGACGATGACGCGGTGGCGTCCGGTGGTGCTGGAGGTGGTTGGCGGCCACGCACGCACCAGCGTGAGAGCTGCGGATTGGCCGATGACCTCGGCAAGGGTCTGGATGCTGTCGGGCAGGGCGTTCATGGCGAGGTCGGTCAGTGGCATTGGTATCCACTGTTGCCATCCCGTCAATCACGTCAACACCTTTCATCTACTTTCATGGTCTTCGACTGAAGGCGTTCAGATGCATGCGCGAGTATGGCCGAGGACCTGCATGCGCGGGTTTGCAACTCGCCACGCGTTGTCTTCCATCCTTGCCTGTCGATCTTCTGGTTCTGTAGTACTCCTTGTCCTCATCTGCCGGAAACAAAGGCAGGACAAGGGAAGGCGGCAGGTACAGGGTGAGGACGGCCAGGGGCTGGATCCTCGGGCCGCGTGCGCCGGGCCCTGAAACGAAAAAGCCCCGGACGATGCCGGGGCTTCAGGACTGCAGGTAACGCTGGGTCAAAGGTCGAACACCAGGTTGCCGCCGGTCTTGCGCGGGATGTAGCCGGCATCACGCAGCCAGCGGGCTGCATTGACCTGGTCCATGCGCTTGACCGGAAAACGGTTGGCGAACATCAGGAAGCGTGCCACGGTGATCGACTCGCCCTTGCCCTTGAGCGCGGCCAGCGTCTCGATGAACCACGGTGCGGGGGGCTGCTGGTTGCCGGGGCGGGCGGCGGTACGTGCCTGTTTGGCGCCAGCGGCCTCGGACTGGGCGCCGGCCAGCGAGCACAGCGAAATGAAGATCGCATCCAGACTCACGATGTCCTTGCCACCCTTGGGCTGCGACTTGAACAACGCGATGGCCTTCTGGCGTGTCGACGTGAACTGTTCGACCTCCATGACATTTCCTCTCTGCGAAAGCGGTTGGGGATGCAGGGTGACGGCAGGTGCCGTCATTGATGGGGGACGACCTTACATCATTTTCGCCGATGATGGGCTGCAACCTGCGTAATGAATGAATATGGGAACGGTCCTGGCCCGTACGGCGGCGGTTCCGGCAGGGCGTTCAGACCACACCACGGCCCATCAACTGGTTCAGGGCCATGCGTACCAGATCGGCGACGCTGCGGTCGTTGTGCAGCTCGATGTCGACCAGCGTGGCAGGCAGCGGCTGGCCGCCGGCATGCAGGTCGACGCTGTCGCAGCCAGGGCGGGTGATGCGGATCACAACACCTCCCTGGCGACGGATGGCGCGGGCCTCGTCAGTGGAATGGACATCGGGCACCAGGCCGCCTGCGGGCAGGCGCGAGAACAGCGAGCGTACCCATAGCTCCGGATGGACGTGCCCGCGCCCGCCTTCGGTGCTGGTGCCTTGCCGCAGCCGGGCTGCGAAGCTGTCGCAGGGCAGCGCCAGCGCAGAGGCCAGCCCATTGGCGAGGGCGTCCTTGCCCACGCCCTTGCCTCCGGCGATGCCGATATACAGCGGTGGCCGCGTCAACGGGGTGGATCGTAGCGGTGCGCTACCAAAGGCGGAACCGTAGCGGAACGCGGCCAGTGTGTCGGCGATCATGCGCTGGCTGTTGTCGAGCGAGGCGGGAATCATGCGGTATCTACTCCTGGGGGAATGCGCAGGCGCGGTGGCAGTCAGCAATCGCTGCCCGTGCTGCTGCGGGCGCGCAGGATGCGCTGGGTGATGCGGCCACCGCGTGCGGCGGCGGCGATGGGGTCGAAGCACAGCATCGCCGTGGACGTGCGGCGGCCGGCGGCGAGGTGGTCGCGGATGGTCCGCTGCGACAGCACCGGTACGCGTTGATGGATCTGCTGCACGGTCAGCTGTTCGCCTTCAAAGGCGTGCGGGCGGGCGCGAGGCATGGCTGGGCTCCTGGAAGGTGGCATGGCCGTTGCCCACATCTTGCCTTTGCAGGCGCTCCTAGTAAACACCTTTCATCTACTTACATCTCAGTTTCGGCGTGCGAGGCTGTTGCGTGCCATATCCGCAGCGCGGCCGCTGCCAGCCGATCGCGCTCGGCATGGCCGCGTGCCACCTGCACGCGCTGGAGGTACTGCTGGCGATGCCGGCGCGGCCCGATCCTGGTCCAGCATCCGTGCGCATCGACGTAGGGGTAGCCGTCCAGTCGCAGCAAGTGCCGTGCCTCGCAGTCCAGACGCCAGTCGGCGCTGCTGCTCTCGACATCGCATCCGTCGTGGGTTCGCGGCATCAGAACGGTCCGGCGGCGTGATCGGCAGCGCTGCGCTTGCGCGGTGGCATCAACCACACCTTCGCCCGCTCCTTGCCGATCAGCTTGGTGCGCACGTCATGGCGCTTGACCACGTAGGCTGCCGCTTCGTTGACGTCACGGCGGTTGGGCTTGTCGATGCCCACTGCAATGGCGATCTCGGTGGCGCGATAGGGCGTGCTCCGGTGCTCGGCAGGCAATGACCAGTCGAAGTGACGGTCGATCAGTTCGGCGATCGGCGAGATCGGTTCGTGTTCGCTGTTGGTGGCGTTCAGCGCATCCAGTTCATCGCTGGCCAGATGCCAGGTCTCGCCGTTGCAGTAGAGCGCATGGGCTTCGGCCCAGACCTGCTGCATGTCGATCCGTGCCGGTTCGCCCAGCGCCACCGCGTGTACGGTCCACCAGCGCGTATTGCCGGTGGCATCACGCAGGAAGCGTTCGTCGTTGACACTGGCAAACAGGATCGTGCGCCGTGCGTAGCGTGATTCGGTGCGCGCATAGGGACGCCGGATCTCATCATGGCTGCGGGAGATGAAGGACTTCAACGCGGCGATATCGGTGCGGCGGAACGTGGCATCGACCTCGCCCAGCTCGACGATCCACTTGGAGATGACCTGTTTGACGCTGTCCTTGTTGGCCGGGTCCAGCACCACGCCATCAGCGATCAGCTGCAGCTCGCCCGGTGCCAGCTGCCGTGCCCAGCGCGTCTTGCCCAGGTTCTGCTTCGACACGAAGGTCAGTACACCGCGGGCGACCACGCCATCGGGTTCGAATGCGGCGGCAACGCCGGAGATCAACCAGCGTCGCATCAGGATCTCCTTCAGGACGCGGCCGTCGGCCATGCGTGTCGGCTGGGCTTCCTGCACCGTATCGAAGAACGCCTGCAGGCGTGATTGCCCATCCCACGGCCGTGAGGTGATCCAGCTGGCGACCGGGTTGTACGGATTGGCTTCGGCCACCTGGCACAGGTTGGTCTCGAAGCTGGCGATGGCCATGCCGGCGCGGTGCATGCAGTCCATCACTTCGCCGGCGGCGACCTCCTTGGCGTTGTCCACCGTGGTCTGCAGGCCGGGGACGAGGATCTCCAGATCCTTGCGGATGACGTTGTAGCGCACGGTCACGCCAGTGCGCCGGCACAGTTCGGCCAGATTGCGTGCGGTCGGCAATGGTCGGCCACGCGCGCTGCAGTCGGGGAACGGGGTAAAAGTGTCGAAGGCGGAGAGATTGCCAGGTACCAGATAGCGCGCGGCGGCCGTTGCCGGCGCGTCATCCTCTGTGGCCGCTTCATCCCCGGTGGCGGCAGCGGCGGGCATCAACTGCGCACGCAGAACTTCCAATCCTTCGCGCAGATGCAGATCGTTGAAGTCGGTGGGGCGGTCATCCTCGTCGTGCAGAATGGCGAACTCGGGCCATACCACGCGTGCGTCGATGTCCGCAGCGGCATGCGTTGCCTGGGTGACGCCGGGATTGTCCAGCGGCTGCCGGGTCCATTGATCGTTGTCGGCACAGATCACGAAGCTTGCCTCGGGCATGGCACTTCGCCATGCACGGGCGACCGAGGCAAGATTGCCGGCGTCCCAGGCCACCACCACGCACCAGCCGGTCGCCTGATGGATGGATTCCGCCGTGGCATAACCCTCGGCGATGGCGATGGGCTGACTGGACAGTGGCTTGCCGAGCACATGGAAGCAGCCCTGTTTGCGGCCGCCAGCCAGGAAGCCCTTGTCGCGACCAAGCGCCAGATCCATGCGTGGAAAGATCGCCTGCAGCGAGACAATGCGGCCTGCGGCATTCATTACCGGGACCAGCAGTGTGTTGTCGATGTGCCGGAACACCAGGCCTTCGCTGTTGCGCACCGGCCAGGCCGCTACGCGCAGTCCGTGCGGCTGGATGCCCTTGCGCACAAGATACGGGTGGCTGGCATCGGCAGGCACGGCACGGTTCCACAGGACATTGGCCGCCTTGGCCGCCGCGTCCTCGCGCTCGCGCTGCTGTCTTTCACGGTCCGCGCGGGCCGCTTCCTGACGCTGCCGGATCGCACGCTGCTCGGCGGCGGTCAACGACGTCGGCGACTTCGCGCACCACCCATGGCGCAGGCCGGTACGCCAGCTGCCGAACTCGCCGGCCGGCACGTCGTCGCCGAACAGCACGGCCCAGCCATTGCGGGTGCCGCGCCGATCCCCCTCGACGTGGAAGCGCACCAGCGTGCCGTCCGCATTGAGTGCATCGCGGCCACGCGCATCAGGCACGATGCCGTGTGCGTGCATGGCCTGCAGGAATGCCGGAACGATGTCCTGCACTGGGTGCGGTGTCTGCATTCGGCGGGGTCCCCTTGAAGCATGGTTCGGTTCACTGCGGCCGGTCGCGGCCATGGTGCTGTGTGCTGCCCGCTGTGCGCGGGACATGCGGCGGCTGCCCGACGCAAAGTGGTCAGTGGGTGACGGAAGGTGGTGACATCATCATGGTGTCGGAACGGGTCTGCTTTTGCAACACCTTTTGACACCTTGCATCCCTGTCTTCGAATGGCGTCTCTTCCGTGAGGGATCTGCGATGACAGTCGCAGATCGCCCTCATCGAGACGATGCGTCGCAGCCGGCGAGAACGCATTTTCCGATGATGCCGGTGCCGTTCGACACGGCCCTTCGCTCTCTCTCATAGCCCGGCCTGGGCACCATGCACAAGGAGTCCGCATGTCTGAAAACGAATCCGATGAAATACGCCTGTCCGACGCCGCGCTCCCGCCGCACGCGACCGTCGCGGCGTTCTCAATCGGTGCGACCACCCCCCGATAAAATACGACTGGCATGACGGACACCATCGACGAAGCGCAGGAACTGGAAGCGCGCCACCTGCAACGCGCCTTGGCCCAGCACGCAGTGCGGGCCAGCAACGTTGCTCCTCTCACACCCACTGGGGAATGCCACAACCCGGACTGCAGCGAAGACTTCGAAAACGATCCGGCCAGACTGTTCTGTGGGCCTGCCTGTGCCGAGCGTTTCGAAGCCATCCATCAACACCGCAACGCATAGGAACAGGGGACATGTCTCTGAACAGCAACGACGCTGGCTTCACCGAACGCATCGCCGGGGTATCGGCCGAGCTCGCTGTATTGATGAGCCTGGTGGAGCACCACATCCATCTGCAGTTGGCCGACCTGGCCGACTCCGGGGATGTGGACGCACAGGAGCGATTTGCGGTAGCCGATCCGGAGCGCTGGTTGGAGAACGCCCGCAACAGCCTGCAGGCGGGCGTCATGTTCCTGGAACGCGCTGTGCAGCAACCGGCGCGGTTCTAACGTTGCCGCCAGGGGACGGAAGGGGGCTGTCACATCGGTCGCTCCTCCGTCCCCTCCGGCGGATATCCGCGCATGGTGTGGATCTGCAGGGGGCCCCTGCGTCACGATGTCGCAGGTCCGCACCAGCAACCCTGAACATGGTCCAAGGTTGGCCACGCCCTCGTAGAATGACGGGGTGCGTCGCTCCGTTCTCCACCGCCGGTTCCAGACCCTGGCATGGCTTGCCATGCTGCTGGTGCTGCTTGCCCCGCTGGTGAGCCGCTGGCTGGCGCATGCGCACGTTGCCGTTGCTGCACCGGTGGCGGTCATGGACCACACCCTGCACGCGCAGCACGCGATGGACGGGCATCACGACCACCACGCGATGGCAATGCAGCATGGCGAAGCGGCACCGAAGCCGCCTGCAGATCCACACGTCGACCATGAGATGGGCGTGGACTGCGACTACTGCCTGATTGCCGCACGACTGATCACCTTGCTGGTGGCGGCGCTGCTGTTGATGATGCTGCTGGCACCGGTGTGCCGCGCGCTGCGTGGTGCGGTGCAGACGTTGCCGCAGCGCATCTGCGGCACGTTGGGCGCGCGCGGGCCACCGGTACTGCTGGCCGTCTGAGCGCTTTGCGCACGCGCTGATTGGTTTTCCCGGGTTGCCAGGCGTGGCCTGGCACTACAGCGTGCGCCTTTCTTTCTGCTGCCTCGCAGTGCGGGGCGGCCTTGCATGCCGTGAACACATGAAAACCACCCCCAACTTCGCCCCGCTGCGCTGGGCGACGCTGCCTGCGCTGTGCGCATCCTTCCTGCAGGCCACGCCTGCGCTTGCCGCAGATGCCGTATCGCCGACCACCCTGGATACCGTTCGCGTGGTCGATACCCGCAGCGGCGCGCTGTCCTCCACCGCCAGCACCGGTTCGACCCTCTGCCTGAGCGTGCTGCAGACCCCGGCCAGCCTGACCGTGATTTCGCGCGAGCAGTTGGAGCAGCGCGGTGATTCCAATCTCAACGACGCGATCACCCGCGCCGGCGCGATCAGTGCACTTCCCCATCCGGGCAATGGCCTGAGTGCGCTGTCCAGCCGTGGCTTTACCGATGGTGCCTCGGTGATGCGCCTGTACGACGGCCTGCGCCAGTACGGCGGTGTGGGCATCACCTTTCCGTTCGATACCTGGTCGATCGAGCGCATCGAGGTGCTGCGTGGGCCGGCCTCGGTCATCCATGGTGATGGCGCCATCGGCGGCGTGGTCAACATCGTGCCGAAGAAGCCTTCGCGCGGTGCCATCGAGAACGAGGTAAGCGTGACCCTGGGTAGCGAAGACACCGCGCGACTCGGATTCGGCAGTGGCGGTGCGCTCACGCCGGCGCTGGCCTACCGCGTGGACGTCAGCGGCAACTACAGCAGCGGCTGGGTCGACCGCGGCCACAACGGCGATGCTACGTTTTCCGGTGCGTTGCTGTGGCAGCCACGGGCGGATCTGCAGTTGACGCTGACCCATGCGCAGGGCTACCAGAAGCCGATGCGCTACTTCGGTACGCCGTTGATTGACGGGCGGCAGCTGGATGCCCTGCGCCACAAGAACTACAACGTGGCCGACAGCGCAATCCGTTTCCGCGACCGTTGGACCCAGCTCGATGCGCTGTGGACGCCGAACGAGAACGTGGAATGGCGCACGCGCGTCTACCAGATCGACAGCCAGCGTGATTGGCGCAACGCCGAGGCCTATGTCTACAACGAGCGCACCGGCCTCATCGACCGCTCCGGCAACACCCAGATCACCCACAACCAGGACCAGACCGGCCTGACGTCCACGCTGCGCCTGCTGGGAAATACGGGTGGTCTGCCCAACAGTTTCGCCGTTGGCTTCGATGCCAACCGTGCGCATTTCAAGCACACCAACAACACCTATGCGGGCAGCTCGGGGCCTGTGGATCCCTTCAACCCGGTGCCCGGCGGGTTCGTCAGCGATGCACCCAACCTGCCGCGCTACCGCAACAGCGCCGAGCAGGTCGCGTTGTTCTTGGAGGACCGGCTGGAACTGAGCGAGCGCTGGTCAGTGCTTGCTGGCGTGCGCCACGATCGCGCCACGATCGACCGCAACGACCTGGTCAGCGGCCAGCGAGCGTTCTCGAAGACCTACAGCAGCACCGGCTGGCGAGCGGGCACGGTGTTCGCAGTACAACCGTCGATGACCCTCTATGCGCAGTATTCGCAGGCGGCAGACCCGGTCAGCGGGCTGTTGATGATCAGCCCGGCCAACGGCGTGTTCGATCTGGCCAAGGGCAAGCAGGTCGAGGTCGGCATGAAGCAGGCCTTCGATGGGGGCGAATGGACGCTGGCGGCCTATCGCATCCGCAAGACCGGGTTGCTCAGCCGTGACCCGTTGCAACCGGACCGTCGCGTGCAGGTGGGTGCACAGGCCTCGAAGGGAATCGAAGCCTCGTTGAACTGGGCCTTCGCGCCGCAGTGGTCGCTGGATGCCAACGCGACCGTGCTCAAGGCCGAGTTCGAGGATTTCCTGGAAGCCACCGGCACGCCGGCGGTGATCGTCTCGCGTGATGGCAACGTGCCGCCGAACGTGGCCGAGCGCCTGGCCAACGTCTGGTTGAGCTGGCAGTTCCTGCCCGATTGGAGCGTGGCCAGCGGCGTGCGCTACGTGGGCAAGCGCTATGCCGACAACGCCAACACGCTGCAGCTGCCGGGCTACACCACCACCGATCTGGCCCTGACCTGGCAGGCAGCGCCGCGTACACGGGTGACCGCGCGCGTGTTCAATGTGTTCGACAAGGCGTACTACGCCACGGCGTACTACACCAGTACGCAGTGGCTGCTGGGCGCCGACCGGCGCGTCGAATTCACCTTCGACCATCGCTTCTGAGGACGGTTGCCATGTCGCTGCGATCCACTGCCAAGCGCTGGACCTACCTGGTGCATCGTTGGCTCGGCATCGGTGGGTGCCTGCTGATGTTGCTGTGGTTCGTCAGCGGCATGGTGATGCTGTTCATCGGTTACCCGAAGCTGACGCCGGGAGAACGCTTGGCCGCGCTGCCCGCTTTGGCCGATACGCGCGGCTGGCAGGCACTTTCCGTGCTACCGGACGCCGTGCGACAGGAGCCTGAGCGGGTCGTGTTGACGACGCTGCGTGGCGAGCCCGCCTACGTGGTTCGCTCCGGGGCGGGCATGGGCGCGTGGTCGGCGCTTAGCGGGCAGGCCTTGCCGCCTGTATCGGCGCAGCGGGCCGAAGTGTCCGCCGCGCAGTTCGCCGCCGGGCCTGCCTTCGTTGGTGCCATGCCGCTGGATGAGGATCGCTGGACGCATTCGCGCGGCCTTGATCCGCATCGGCCGCTGTACCGCGTCGGTGTGGGTGGCGCACAGCCTGGTGATGTCTACGTGTCCTCGCGTACCGGCGAAGTGGTACTGGATGCACCACGCCTGCAACAGCGCTGGAACTATGTGGGCGCGTGGCTGCACTGGCTGTACTTCCTGCGCATGCAGTCGGTGGACCCGGTGTGGACCTGGACTGTGATTGTGCTCTCAGCGCTGTGCACGATGGCCGCGATCAGCGGGGTCGTGGTAGGCATCTGGCGCTGGCGGTTTCGCGGGCAGTACCGGTCAGGGTCGAAGACACCGTACCAGGAGCCGTGGATGCGCTGGCATCATCTGATCGGGTTGATGGCGAGCGCATTCGTGTTCACTTGGATCTTCAGTGGATTGATGTCGATGAATCCCTTGGGGGTGTTCAGCAGTTCACACGCTTCGCTTGACCTTGCGCGCTATCAGGGTGAGGTGGCGGCGGATTCCGGCGTCATCGCGCAGCCGGCTGCGGTACTGGCCGCAGTGCACACGCCGCAGTTCGTGCCGGTCGAGATCCAGTGGCGGCGCATCGGCGGTGAACTGTTCGCGGTGGCGCTGGACGGCAATGCTGATTCGCGTGTGGTCACAGAACGTGGCGGCGCACTGCACGTGTCCGCTGCGTTCGGTGCAGACTGGTTGCAGGGCAGGGTTGCGGCGATGTCCGAGGCACGCCTGCGCAGTTTCACCCTGCTGCAGGCGCCCGATGCTTACTTCTATCCGCGCGCTGCAGAGGCGATGAACGGCGCCGCGGTGCGCCGCTTTCCGGTGGCGATGGCTGACTTCGATGACGCTGAGGCAACCCGCGTCTATGTCGACCTGGCTACCGGCGATCCGCTGTTGACGCTGGGCAGGCGCGAGCGTGCAGGTCGCTGGCTGTTTTCCTTCCTGCACAGCTGGGATCTACCTGCGCTGCTGCGGCAGCAGAACAGCCGCTTGGCCGTGCTGCTGTTGCTCAGCCTGGCGGGCACCGCGCTGTGCGCGACGGCGACGGTGATCGGCTATCGGCGGTTGCGGATGACATTCCGACGCAAGCGCCGCCAGGCACATCATCCCCGCAGCCAGCGCGTCGACACCGCCACCAGCAACAGCGCCATCGCCACGCCTACGAAGGCGGCGATGAGGCCGAAATGATTGGCAGCGAAGCCGATCAGCGCGGGGCCGGCAAGAATGCCTGCAAATCCAAGCGTGGAGACCGCAGTGATGGCGATCGCCTGCGGCATCCGGTTCTGGCTGCCAGCCAGCGAGAACAGCGCCGGTGCGATGTTGGCGCAGCCCAGGCCGACCAGCACGTAGCCGCCCAATGACGCCTGCCACGGTGTAACCAGAGTGAGCACCAGCACGCCGGCGCAGGCCAGCAGCGCACCGGCCACGATGGCCTTCTGCCGGCCGATGCGCTCCACCAGGCGGTCGCCGAGCAGGCGCGCCACGGTCATCGTCAGGGTGAAGGTGACGTAGCCGATGCCGGCATGGCTGGCATCGACCTTGCGGATGTCCGTGAGGAACACCGCGCTCCAGTCCAGCATCGCGCCTTCGGCCAGAAACGCGATGAAGGCAAGCACGCCGATGAACATGACGATGCCGCGCGGCCACGCCAGCAGCGGTGCATCGTGTGCGACGCGCTCGCCACGCCAGTAGCGCGCCGACAGCAGCGCGACCACACCCATCATCAATACGCCGAGCAGCACGGCCGCGATGGGAACCATGCGCGCGCTCAGCAACAGGGTCATCGTTGCCGCGCCGAGGAATCCACCGATGCTGAAGAACGCGTGGAAACCGGACATCATCACCCGCTGCGCTTCGCGTTCCACCACCACGGCCTGTACGTTCATCGTGCAATCCATCGCGCCCACGCCGGCACCGAAGACGAACAGCACCAGGCCCAACATCCACGCCGACTCAGCCAACGCCAGGCCGGGTACCGTTGCGCAGATGATCAGCGTGGTGGCGACCATCACCCGGCGGCAACCCAACCGTGCGGCGAACAGGCCCGACAACGGCATGGCCAGCAGCGAGCCGGCGCCCAGGCAGAGCAGCACCAGACCCAGGGTGGCGTCGTTGATGTCGGTGCGTGCCTTGGCGAAGGGCACCAGCGTGGCCCACAGCGCGGTAGCGAAGCCGGGAATGAAGAATGCAGCGCGGGTCGCGTGCTGTTCGGCACGCGGTCGGTTGGCGAGGGACATGGGCGGTACGGTCAGGGAGGTGTCGGATGTACTGCGATGCCGGCGGCACGGAAACGGGCGGCCAGCGCAGGCGGTGCAGACGTGGTCAGTACCAGATCGTCGATGTCGTCCAGGCCGGCGATCTGCCAGTTTCCGCGTGCGCCCAGTTTTTCGGTGGTGGCGGCGACGATGATGCGACTGCTGCAGGCCACCATCGCGCGCTTGAGCGTGGCTTCCTCGGCGTCCATCGCCCACACGCCGGTATCGACGTCCACGGCGCAGGGGCCGGGCAGAAAGACATCCGCCCGCAGGTGCTGCACCTGGGCCAGCGCCTCGGCACCGACCGCGCCGCCGCCTGCGGCCAGACGCCCACCGATCAGCTGCACGGTGGTGCCGTCCTGCCACGCCGCGGCGGTGGCGATCTGTGGCGCGTTGGTGATCACCGTCAGCCCCAGCGCGCCCGGCAGCTGCTGGGCGATGGCCAGGTTGGTCGAGCCGGCATCGATCAGCAGGACCTGGCCGGGCTGCAGCAGCGTGCAGACACGGGCGGCCAGCTCATCCTTGCCGGTGCGGTCCTGGGTCATCCGTTCGCGCAGCGGTACAGCCTTCGGGGCCGGCAGCACCGCGCCACCATAGACGCGCTGGCACAGGCCCTGGGCGGCCAGTTCACGCAGATCGCGGCGGATCGAATCTTCGGATATGCCATAGCGGCGGGCCAGTTCGGCGGCCACTACGCGCCCTTGCTGGCGCAGCTCCTGCAGGATCAGCTGGGTACGCTCGGCGGGGAGGGTCGGGTCGGGGTTCATGCTTCAAGTGTGCATAAACGCGCATGAACGTGCAACATCGAGTGCCCGGCCAGAAGTTGGCGAGACGGGCTGTACACACTTCGGCTGCAGCGATGGTGAATCGCGCTCGAGGCTGTGCTGCCCATCGCCTTTCCAGCGCGGCATCATGGCAATGCACCCGGCACGGAACCCTGCATGTCCTCCACCATTCACCACAAGCTGCGCATCGGCGCCGATCAGTTCACCGGCCAGAAGGTGGTCGACCAGCAGTTCCACGAGTGCGACTTTTCCGGCGCGGACCTCACCGCCACCGAATTCGTGAACTGCGGCTTCTACGACGCCGACACCCGCACCGGGTGCCGTTTCAGTGGCGCCACGTTGAAGGAAGCCAGCTTCCGCCAGTGCGACATCAGCATGTGCAATTTCAACTTCATCAAGGCGCTGGGGCTGGAAATCAGCGAGTGCCGCGCGCAGGGCGCCGATTTCAGCAACGCCAGTTTCATGAACCAGATCACCACGCGCAGCTGGTTCTGCAGCGCCTTCATCAAGAAATCCAACCTGCGCTATGCCAACTTCTCGCGGGTGACGCTGGAGAAGTGCGAGCTGTGGGAAAACCGCTGGGACGGGGCCAATGTCAGCGGCGCCAGTTTCGCTGGGTCGGATCTGTCCGGTGGCCAGTTCGAGGGCATCGACTGGAACACGGCCAACTTCACCGATTGCGACCTGACCAACTCCGAACTGGGCGAGCTGGACGTGCGCAGCACCAACCTGCGTGGCGCCACGCTGGATGTGCAGCAGATCGCGCTGCTGATGCAGCGGATCGGCATCACCGTGGTGCCATGAGCGTGCGTCGCGGGCCTATACCGGCGTCGCCGGCGCGTAGGCTACCCATCCCTTGAAGCTGAAGCCGGCATAGAACAGTTCCACGTTGTCGAAGCCGGCCGCCTGCAGCAACGCCACTTCCTGTTCGGGCGACAGCAGCGGCAGGCGCTCGGTGATGGCGGCGACCGCGCGCTGCGCATCGGCACGTGGAATACCGGAGGCCTCCCCGAATGCGGCGTAGCGTTGCAGCCAGCGATGCTTGCCGGCCGCGTCCTGCGGCACGCTGTGGTGGGCTACCACCAGTGGCGCACCCGGCCGCAGCCGTTGCCGCAGTTCGTGCAGGGTGTGCAGGCGCTGTTCAACGGTGAGGAAATGCAGGGTCAGCAGGCAGGTGGCGCCGTCGAAGACGGTGTGCGGGGCATCGTCGATATAGCCTTCCAGCAGCGTGACCTGTGCCATCAATGGCCCCAGGGTCTGTTCGGCCAGCGAGAGCATGGGTGCGGCCGGGTCGATACCGAGCATCCGCCAGTGCGGGTGCGCTTCGGCGAAGGCCTTGAGCTCCAGGCCGCCACCTGCGCCGAGCACCAGCACCTGGCCATCGTCGGGCACATGTTCGGCCAGCAGCAGGTGGGTCATCTGCTGCAGTCCGAGGAAACCCGGCACCTGCCGCAGCGGACCGTCGGTGTAGCGGGCGACGGCGTGGGGATCGGAGAAGGACATCGGAAGCATTCCTGCAGCAATGGCGAGCATCCACTTTACCGCGCTCCGCAAGTGTCGATTGCAGGGATGCCCGCCTTTGATTAAGGTCTGCGCCTGCCTGTATTCCAGAGATCGCGAATGAACCCTCGCACGCCCCCGATGCCATCGGCGGAAGCCTTCGAACTGGCGCTGACATTGCTTGGACGCGAGGACGTGGATGAGGAGCACGCCGAGCAGGCACTGCTCGCGCTCGGCAGCGAACACGGGCAGATGCGCCGCCTGTTGGTGTGGCTGCCTGAAGCATTCGCCATGACCCTGATCGGGCACATGGAACTGGACGTGCTGCTGCCGCGTACATTCACCGCCTCTGACGCGCAGGGTGAGCGGCATGAACTGCCGCTCGAGCGCGAACCGGTATTCGTCGATGGCCTGCAGCGCGCCCTGGCCATGTACCACGAAGGCCCGCGCGCTGCGTTCAAGGCGATCTGCCAGCGGAGTTCGCTGCTCAATGCGATCGACAATGCCTTGAACGCCGGCGCCGATCTGCAGGGCGCGACGCTTTCAGGTCCGGAGCTGCTGGACATTCCCGCAGAGACCTACCTCGCCGATTGAGTCCGAAGTATTCAACAGCCGGTCAATCGCCAGTCATCCCTCTCGCGTCTGCAGCGCCTTCCCCAGTACCTGCCAGATCTTCGGGTCCTGGCACTGCGACACATTGAAGCGCACGTAGTCGGCAGCCCGCTGCGACTGGCTGAAGGCATTGCCGGGCGCCACCACCACGCCTTCGCGCAGGCACAGCCGCGCTACCGCCGATGCATCGCGGCCATCGGGCAGTTGGCACCACAGGAACAGCCCTGCTTCCGGTTGCAGCCACGGCGTGATGCCCAGCTTCTGCACCTGCCGCAGCGTGTGCTTGCGCGCATCGGCCAGGCGCGTGCGCACCGCCTGCATGTGCCGTCGGTAGCCACTGTCGGTCAGTGCGATCTGCATGAGGTGCGCGGCCAGGTGCCCACCGCCGAAGCTGGTGGCCAGCTTCAGGTCGGTCAATGCCTCGATCCATTCAGGGCGCGCGGCGATGTAGCCGCAGCGCGATGCAGCTGAGATGGCTTTGGAGAAGCTGCCGACATGGATCACCCGCGACAATCCATCCAGCGCCGCCAGCCGCGGCGCGGGGCGCAGCTCGAAGTCGGCGAAGATGTCATCCTCGATGATGATCAGTTCGCTGCGTTCGGCCAGGCCAAGCAGGCGATGCGCCGTGGTCGCCGACAGCACCGCGCCGGTCGGATTGTGCAGACCAGCGTTGGTGATGTACAGGCGCGGCGCGTGTTCCTGCAATGCGCTGGCGAACACCTGCAGATCCGGGCCGGTGTGCGTGTAGGGCACGCCGATGGCCTGCACCTGATGCGCCTTCAACATCGCGTGGTAATTGAAATAGCTCGGGTCGTCGACCAGCACGCAGTCGCCGGGCTTCAGCAGGAAGCGGCAGATCAGGTCGACCGCATGCGTCCCCGATTCGGCCAGCAGCAGCTGCTCCATCGACGCTTCGATGCCCAGCGTGGCCGCGCGTCGCTGCAGCGTCTGCCGCAGTGCCGGCAGGCCGAGTGGCGCTGCGTAGTCGACCAGGTGTGCGGCGTCGGCGCGGGCCATGCGGCGCAGGCCACGGCGCAGGCCATCGTGGTACAGCCAGTCGCTGGGCATCCAGCCGCAGCCGGGCTTGAGGTGGCCGGACGGGGTTTCCAGTGATTGCCGCGATACCCACAGCGGGTCCACCGCGCGATCAAGCCGCGGTTCCATCTCGGCCAGCGCCAGCGGTGCTGCCGGGCCAGCCACGTAGAAGCCGGAGCCGGCGCGTGCGGCGATCACGCCTTCTGCCGCCAGACGTTCGTAGGCCTCCACCACGGTGGACACGGAAACGCCCATCGCCGCCGCCTGCGCGCGCACCGAAGGCAGGCGGCTGCCTGGGCCATCCAGGCGCGAGTTGATGCGTGAGCGGACGGCCTGGATGACGCTGTCGATGCGGCTGGACGGTCGGGACATGGGCGTGACTGTAAGGGGATTGTGAGCAGTACAGTTACTTGTGACTGTACTGGATTGTAGCTGTGTACCGCCGGCACCCGGTGGCTCAATGACAGGCACAGCCGGCTGTCGCCCGGTACTTCTGGAGCAGGGTGTGGAACGGTCGGCAAGCGGGTGGATCAATGGCTTCATCGGTGTGGTGATCTTCGCCGGCTCTTTGCCGGCCACCCGTCTGGCGGTGATGGAACTGGACGCCAGCTTTGTTACTGCCGCACGCGCCAGCATCGCCGCGTTGCTGGGGCTGGTGCTGCTGCTGGCATTGCGGCAGCCGCGCCCGGTCAGAAGCGATCTGCCCGGCCTGGTGCTGGTCAGCCTGGGCGTGGTGGTGGGCTTTCCGTTGCTGACCGCGCTCGCCTTGCGCCACGCCTCCTCGGCACACACCATCGTGTTCCTCGGCCTGCTACCGCTGAGCACGGCGGTGTTCGGCGTCCTGCGCGGCGGCGACCGGCCACGCCCGGCGTTCTGGGTGTTCTCGCTGCTGGGCAGCGCCTGCGTGGTCGGCTACGCCGCACGCAACGGCATCGAGGCCTCGTTGCAGGCCGATCTGCTGATGCTGGCGGCGATCGTGGTATGCGGGCTCGGCTACGCCGAAGGCGGCCGCCTGGCCCGGCACCTGGGTGGCTGGCAGGTGATCAGCTGGGCACTGCTGTTGGCACTGCCGGTGATGCTGCCGCTGATGGTGGCGATGCGCCCGGTCTCGTTCACGGCGGTCGCTGCCTCGGCCTGGTGGGCGCTGGGGTATGTGGCGGTGTTCAGCATGCTGATTGGGTTCCTGTTCTGGTATCGCGGTCTGGCCCAGGGCGGCATCGCCGCGGTCGGCCAACTGCAGCTGCTGCAGCCGTTCTTCGGCCTGGCGTTGGCGGCGATGCTGCTGCACGAAACCGTCAGTGCCGGCATGTTGCTGGTGACCGTAGCGGCGGTGATCTGCGTAGCCGGTGCCCGCCGCTTCAGCCGCTGACAGCACAGCCTTATCGCCGCGCGATACCGTTGGCGTATCGCGAGGGCGTGCAAACAGTATTGGCCGAGGAGGATGGCGCTCGCCGATGCTGGCCGGATGAAACCCAATTCCAGTATCTCGTTCGAAGGCCAGGTGGGCCTGGTGACCGGTGCCGCCGGTGGCCTGGGCCTGGCCTACAGCCGCCTGCTGGCACAACGTGGCGCGCATGTGGTGATGCATGACGTGGGCGCTGCAACGGACGGCACGGGCGCCGATCCGCAGCGCATCGCCACGGCGGTGGCGGCGCTGGGCAGCAAGGGCCTGCCGGTCGAGGCCGCCAGCGGCCCCATCAACGAGCGCAGTGGTTGCCATGCGCTGGTGCAGGACATCCTGCAGCGCCACGGTCGCCTGGACTTCATCATCCACAACGCCGGCTGGGTGGCCTATGCCGGCATCGAAGCGGTGGAGGACGATGCGCTGGAGCAGATGTTGTGCCTGGCCGCAAAGACACCGCTGTGGCTGGCGCAGGCGGCATGGCCCGCGATGCGTGCTGCCGGCGGCGGCCGCATCGTGCTGACCACCTCCGATCGTGCGCTGTATCCGCAGTATGCGCAGCGCGGCCTGTGCGGCTACGCGATGGCCAAGCTGGCCGCGCAGGGCCTGGTCAATGTGCTGGCGTTGGAAGGCGCCGAGCACGGCATCGTGGTCAACGCGGTGTCGCCGGTGGCCAAGACCCGCATGTGGGGCATCGACGGGGAGCCGGATGAACTGCATCCCGATGCCGTGGCCACCGGGGTGGCTTTCCTGGTTTCCACGCGTTGCAAGCAGGGGGGATGGATTCTGCGCGCCAGCAATGGCCAGTTCCATGCACTGCGGCTGCAGGAAGCAGAGAACGTGGACTATCCACGCGACCTGCGCGCCGTGGCCGCCGACAGCATCGAATCGGTGGCCCTGCAGTGGCCGGTCATTGCACGGCCGAGTGTCGACGCGCGCGGCTGAGCGCGTACCCTAGGCGGGTCTCCACCTGCCTGCGATGAAATGATCGATCTGCGCCTGCTCCGCCAGTTCGTGGCGGTGGCCGAAGAACTGCACTTCCATCGCGCCGCTGCGCGCCTGCACATGTCGCAGCCGCCATTGACGGCGGCGATGCGGCGCCTGGAAGACGAAGTGGGCACGGGCTTGATCGTGCGTGGCAACCGTACGCTGGGCCTGACCGCGGCGGGGCAGACGCTGCTGGTGGAGGCGCACGCGACGCTGCAACAGGCCGAGCAGGCGCTGCAGCGCACGCGCGAATCGGCGGCAGGGCAGACTGGCAGCCTGCGCGTAGGCTACGTCGGCAGCGCACTCTATGGGCGCCTGCCGGCACTGATCCGCCAGTTCCGCCATGCGTTTGCGCAGGTGCAGCTGCATCTGCACGAAGCCACTTCGCGGCAGCAGCAACAGTGGCTGCGCGAAGGGCGCATCGACCTCGGCATCCTGATTCCACCGATCGTTTCCGCAGAACTGCATCTGCAGGCGTTCGACCATGATCGGCTGGCCATTGCCCTGCCGCGCGCGCATCGGCTGGTGGCACAGCAACGGCTGGATGTCGCAGACCTGATGGACGAGCCCTTCGTTTCATGGCCCTCTGCTGAAGGGATCGGCTTCCATGCACAGGTGCTGGGCCTGTGCACCGCTGCCGGCTTCACGCCACGGGTCGTGCAGGAAGCGCAGGGCATGCATGCGGTGCTGTCGCTGGTGGCTGTGGAAGCGGGCGTGGCAATCGTGCCGGCAAGCATGAGCGGGTTCCGTCCCGAAGAAATCGTCTATCGGCCACTAGACGGCGGCAATGCTGCGTTCGAACTGCAGTTCTGCATGCGCCCGGAATCGCCGACGCCGGTGCTGCAGAATTTCCTGGCGATGGCAGCGCAACCGGTAGTGTCGTGATTGCCGGCTGAGCATCCGTGCTGCATGCGCGGGTAGCGCGGTTTTCCGCGTCGTGCATGCCTCTGGAATTTGATCCGGCCTGCAGTTCTGCCCCTGGGAATCGCGCCTGCAGCAAGCCTGATGCACTGGCGCGGGCAACCCCTACATACCGCCTCAGCGACAACGACCAGCATATCGCCGTCGGCCATCATCGGCCGGCTGGGATTGGCGTCCCACAATCAACTCTGGCACGTGATCGGCAGGCGCACGGATGGCGCCTTCCGGTCACGTGACCCGCTGTCCGTGGTGGGCGATGTGTGGGGATCACCATGATCCGCCGGTCAGTCCCAGAGTTGTCCGGTACGCCAACCCGCATCGCCCGCCGCCTGTTCGTGGTCAGCCACGAATGCGTTGATCGCGCTTGCCTCGGGGGTGGCAATGCGCGTCGTGCATGGGGAGCGGCGGCGGGCGGTGCATCTGTCTGGGGTAACCAGGGAACCGCGGGCCCTGGGGCGGGGCATCGGTAGCTGCAGGGGTCAGAACCGATAGCTGATCGTGCCGGTGACCACACGCGGGTAGCCGGCAAAACAATCGCCGAAGGTGCGGCACGGCGCGTAGTAACGCTTGTCGGTGAGGTTGGTGATGTTCAAGGCCCAGGTCCAGTTGGTCACCTGCACTTCCACCAGCGCATCGGCCAGGGTGTAGCTGGGGGTGATGACGCGGCCGCCGTTGCCCAACGACACCGTGTTGCCGATATGGCGCACACCCAGACCGAGTTTCATCCGCGCGGCGTCATCCAGCTGGAAGCCCTTGGATACCCAGGCCGAGGCCAGGTCCCGCGGGGTGTCATTCAGGCGTTCGCCCACTTCCAGTGCGAAGTTGCTGCGGCTGACCTCGGCTTCGTTGCGCGCCAAGGCCGCCGTGACGGTGAGGTCGTTGGCGAACTGGAACTGGCCTTCCAGCTCCACGCCCTTGGAACGGATCTGGCCGGTCTGCACCACGTTCAGCACGTTGTCCGGATCGTTGGTCTGGCGGTTGGTCTCGGTGATGCGGTAGGCGGCCAGGGTCAAGAGCATGTTGCGTGCCGGCTGCCACTTGATGCCACCTTCTGCCTGGCGTCCACGCATCGGCTTGAATGCATTGCCGAACAGATCCTGGCCGGACACCGGCAGGAACGATTCGCTGTAGCTCAGGTACGGTGACACGCCGCCGCCGAGCTCGCCGATCAGGCCGGCACGGTAGGTGGTGGCATTGTCGGTCTGGCTCGGCTGGCCTTCGGTCTTCGAGCGGGCGTGGTCGCGACGCGCGCCGAGCACCAGCGACACGCGATCGGCCCAGCGGATCTGGTCCTGCACATACACGCCCAGCTGGGAGGACGTCTGGTCCGGCTGGGGTTCCCAGCCACGCACGGTCGGCGCGATCGATACCGGCGCGTAGACGTCGATGGGCGTGCCAGTGGCATCCAGCCGCTGCAGCTGCTCCTTGTACTGGCTGTAGTCCACGCCGGCCAGCAGCAGATGCTGGAACACGCCCGTGCTGAAGTCGAACTGCACCGCGTTGTCGGCGCTGAGCACCTGGATGTCCGGTTGCGTGCCGTAGGCGGTGCGGTTGACCACGCGCCGGTCGGCGTCGATGAAGGGGTTTTCCGGGTTGCTGTAGCTGTCCACATACAGCTGCTGCAGCGTGGTTTTGCCGTCGATGTAGCGCACCGCCGAGCGCAGGCTGACCGCGTCGTTGAAGCGATGGTCGAACAGGGCGGTGAGGCTGTACACGCGCGAATCGATGCGGTCGAAACCGGCATCACCGATGAAGGTGGTCGGATCCAGGCGACGACCGGGCGCTGCGTGCAGGGTGGCGGCCAGCGGCAGGAACTGCTGGCTGGAGCCGGTCTTGTCGTGCTGGTAGCTGGCCAGCACGGTCAGCGTACTGCGTTCACCACGCCAGCTGATCGACGGCGCCAGATAGACACGGTCGTCCTTGAGGACATCGGTCTGCATGTTCGATTCGCGGACCAGGCCGACAAAGCGTCCGGCAACCGTGCCCTCGTCATTCAATGCACCGCCGATGTCGCCCTGCAGCTGTCGGCGATCGAAGCTGCCCAGCTGTAGGCCGACGTCACCGCGGGTGGCGCCGAAGGTCGGGCGCTTGCTCATCGCGTTGATGATGCCGCCGGTGGCGCCCGCGCCGTACAGAACCGACGACGGGCCGCGCAGCACTTCCACCCGTTCCAGGCCATATACCTCCGGGCGCGCCAACGGGCTGAAACCGTAGCTGCGGCGCAGGCCATCCTGGTACTGCACCGGGTCCAGGCCGCGTACCGAACTGGCGTCATTGCGGGTGTCCAGGCCCCAGGCATCGGCGGTGACACCGGCGCTGTAGCGCAGCACTTCCTGCAGGTTGTGTGCGCCGCGATCAGTGAACAGGTGCTGGGTGACCACGCTGATCGCCTGCGGCGTCTCGGTCAGGGCGGTTTCGGTCTTGGTCGCGGTGCTGGCGCGCTCGGCCACCACGGTCACCTTGTCCAGGGTCCGCGCCGCAGTGCCGTCCTGGGCCTGGGCAATGGCCGACGCCAGCAGGGTGGGCAGGAACAGCGTGTACAGCAGCGGGCGGCGCGACGGCAGGGCGGGCATCGTGGGGAATCCGGGAAGGGCAGTGACGGCGGATTATCCGGATGCCTGCGCCCAAATACAAATGATTCCCAAATGCGATTGCGGGTGGTGGGCCGGGCCTCAGGGAAGGCCGTCTGCGGCGCCGCGGATGCTCATCCAAGCGCCACCGTCTGGAGCGCTGCCGGCGCGGACGCGGAAGCCGTGCAGCCCCGCAATGGCGGCCACGATCGACAGCCCCAGGCCAAATCCGGGCCCTTGCCCGGCACCGCTGCTGCCGCGGAAGAAGCGCTGGTAGATCAAGGTGCGGTCCTGCGGCGGGATGCCCGGCCCGTTGTCGATCACATCGATGCGGGGCGCGCCGTGGTCGTCCACCGCGCGCAGCAGGATGCGCCCGTGCGCGGGCGTGAACTGCAGGGCGTTGGACAGCAGGTTGGCCACCGCTTCGAACAGCAGCTCGCGATCGCCACGCAGCATGCCGATCTGCGGCGCGACCTGCAGCTGCAGCTCCTGTTGCTTCTCTTCGGCCAACGGCAGGTAGAACTGGTGCAGCTCCTGCAGCAGATCGGCGATGTCGACTTCGTCGAAGGCGGAGCGGCGCTGGTGGCTTTCCAGCTCGGACACGCGCAGCAGCGCAGCGAAGCGCGCCATCAGCATGTCGGTCTCCGACAGCGCCTTGTCCAGCGGGTCCGCATGCGGGTCGTGCTCGTCCAGGCCCACGCGCATGCGGTAGAGGTGCGCACGCAGCCGGGTGAGTGGTGTGCGTAGGTCATGCGCGATGCTGTCGCACACGCCTTTGACCTCGGTCATCAGCTGTTCGATGCGTTCCAGCATGGCGTTGACGATGCTCGACAGCCGATCGATTTCATCGCGCCGGTTGGACACCGGCAGCCGTTGCCCGAGGTCGCCGGCGATGATCCGGTTGGTGGCCGCTTCGATCTGCTGGATCCGCTTCAACGGGCGCCGGCGCAGCAGATGCCAGCCCACCAGCCCGGGGATGACGGTCAGTGACACGCCCCACAGCAGCGCATCGAGGATGATGCTGTTGACCGCCATGAGCTTGCCGTTCTGGCGCACGAACACCAGTGTGCGGCCATCCCGGGTCACCACGCCGAGCGCGCTGCCACCGCTCTCATGCGGGCCATCGACCAGTGTCCAACCTGCCACAGGATGCGAGTTGCCATCCAGCGGCAGTCCCTCGGGGATGGCCGTCAGCGGGCCCGCCATCGGCATGCCGGCGTTGTCGAACAGCCCGTACGTATACACCTGGTGCAGGTCGAAGCGCTGGCTGTCGCGCAGCGCGTCATCCAGGGCACGGCCGTCGAAGCTCATGAACAGATGGGCGCGCTGCTGCAGACCCGATTCGGTCAGGTCGTTCAGGTAGTCCGAGATGCGCCAGTACATCACTCCCAGCAGCATGCTCGACCAGGCAACGAACAGGATGCAGTACAGGCCAAGGAGGCGGCTGCTGGACGAGCGCCACTGATCAGGATTGCGCGTCGAAGACATAGCCGGTTCCTCTTACGGTCTTGATCGGCTGCGTGCGGCCGGGCTGCTCGATGCGCTTGCGCACACGGCCGATATGCACGTCGATCAGGTTGGTGCCCGGATCGAAGTGGTAGCCCCAGACTTCCTGGAACAACATGGTGCGGGTGACCACCTGGCCGGCATTGCGTACCAGGAATTCGAGCAGCTTGAATTCGGTCGGCAGCAGGCTGATCTCCTGGCCGCCGCGGCGCACCGAGCGGCTCATCAGGTCCAGTTCGAGATCACCGGCGCGCAGCACGCTGTCGGCTGTGCCCGTCTGTCCATGGCGGCGGATCAGCACCTCCACCCGCGCTGCCATTTCATCCGAAGCGAACGGCTTGGTCAGGTAGTCGTCGCCACCGGCGCGCAGCCCGCGCACGCGCTCGTCCACGTCCGACAATGCGCTGATCATCAGCACCGGCGTGGTCACGCCTTCGCGGCGCAGCGTGGTGACCAGGGTCAGCCCGTCCACGCCCGGCAGCATGCGATCCAGGGTGATCACGGCGTAGTCGCCGGCGCGTGCCAGCGCCAGGCCATTGCCGCCATCGGCCGCCAGGTCGACCTCGAAGCCGTGGCTGCGCAGCTCGGTGGCGATTTCCTCCGCGGTGACAAGGTCGTCCTCGATGGTGAGTACGCGCGGCATGGGCCACTTTGCAGATTGGGACCAGCGCATCCTCGCAACCACGGGCGTGCACTGCAAATGAAAAATGTTTCATGCGTTTTTCGCTGGATCGCAGCGCGGGGTCTTCTATATTCGGCGCCGAGCGCTCCCCCCGGCGCGTGGAACCTGCTGCCGATGACCCTTCCGTATTTCGTCCTGCCGGCTGCGGCCAGGCGCCTGCCCCGAACCTGGCGCCTGCCGCTGCTGTTGCTGGCCCTGGCGACCCTGCTGGCCGGCTGCGGCAAGGACGCGCCCAAACCAGGCGCGGCGACGCCGGAAGTGACCGTGCTGACGCTGCAGAACCAGGCGCTGGCGCTGGAGCAGGAACTGCCGGGACGTACCATCGCCTCGCAGGAATCGGATGTACGCCCGCAGGTGGACGGGGTGCTGGTGAAGCGGCTGTTCGAGCAGGGGCAGCTGGTGAAGGCCGGGCAGCCCCTGTTCCAGATCGAGCCGGCGCTGTACCAGGCCGCCCTGAACGAGGCGCAGGCCAACCTGAAGACCGCCGAAGCGGCGGCCGTGACCGCGCGTCTGCGGGCGCAGCGGATGCAGGCGCTGGGCAAGGACCAGCTGGCCGCACGCCAGGACGTGGACGATGCCATCGCCAGTGGCCAGCAGGCGGCTGCGGCAGTGCAGGCTGCGCAGGCGGCGCGCGATACCGCCAGCACGCGGCTGGGTTTTGCCACGGTCACCGCACCGATCGCCGGCCGCATCGGGCGCGCGCTGTTCACCCCCGGTGCGCTGGTGACGTCGGCGCAGGCCGACCCGCTGGCGCGGATCCAGCAGGTGGATCCCATGAACGTGGATATCACCCAGTCCAGCAACGAGTACCTGGCGCTGCGTCGTGCCATTGCCGCCGGTGGCGTGCAGGCCAACAGCGCGCCGGTGCGGCTGCGTTTGTCCGATGGCACCGACTATCCGCTGCCGGGCACGCTGGAGTTCGCCGACATCGATGTGCAGCAGGAGACCGGCAGCATCACCCTGCGGGCGCAGTTCCCCAACCCCGAGGGACAACTGCTGCCGGGCATGTACGTGCGCGCGCAGGTGGGCCAGGGTATTCAGCAGCAGGCGCTGCTGGTGCCGCAGTCGGCGGTGGACCGCAGTGCCAAGGGCGAGGCGCAGGCGTGGCTGGTCGACAAGGAGGGCAAGGCACGGCTGCGCATCTTCCGCACCGCACGCGCGGTCGGCAACCAGTGGCTGGTGCTTGATGGTATGAGCGCCGGCGAGCAGGTGGTGGTGGCGGGGGCGCAGGGCCTTGCCGACGGCATGCCGGTGCGGGTAAAGCCCGCGCCCGTGGCCGCGCCGGCCGGAAAGGACTGAGCGCATGCTGCCGCGCTTCTTCATCCACCGCCCCGTGTTCGCCTGGGTACTGGCGATCTGCATCATGGCGTTCGGCACGATTGCAGTGACCCAGCTGCCGGTCGAGCAGTATCCGGACATCGCACCGCCGCAGGTGAACATCACCGCCAACTACACCGGCGCGTCTGCGCAGACGGTGGAAGACAGCGTCACCCAGGTGATCGAACAGCAGATCAAGGGCATCGACCACCTGCTGTATTTTTCCTCCACCAGCTCGTCTTCGGGGCAGGCGCGGATCACGGTCACCTTCGACCAGAGCGCCAACCCCGATATCGCCCAGGTGCAGGTGCAGAACAGCGTCAACCAGGCCATCAACCGCCTGCCGCAGGAAGTGCAGCAGCAGGGCGTGACCGTGGCCAAGTCGCAGGGCGACTCGCTGATGGTGGTTTCGCTGTACGACACCAGCCGGCGCATGGAGCGGGTGGACGTTTCCGACTTCCTGGTCAGCAACGTGCAGGATCCGATCAGCCGCATTGCCGGCGTCGGCGAGATCAATGTGTTCGGTTCGGCCTATGCGATGCGGGTGTGGCTGGATCCGCACAAGCTGCGTGCCTACGACCTGATGCCGTCGGATGTGCGCAGTGCGATCCAGGCGCAGAACACCCAGGTCACGGCCGGTGAACTGGGGGCGCTGCCGTCCAGTGCGACGCAGAGCCTCAATGCGACCGTCACCGCGCAGTCGCGCCTGCAGACCCCGGAACAGTTCCGCGCGATCATCCTGCGCACGCTGCCCAGTGGCGCGGCAGTGCACCTGGGCGATGTGGCGCGGGTCGAGATCGGCGCGGAAAATTACCAGACCAGCAGCTACCTCAACGGCTATCCGGCCGCGGGCTTCTCGGTGACCCTGGCCTCCGGCGCCAACGCGCTGGCCACCGCCGATGCAGTGCGGGCGGAGCTTGAGCGGTTGCGGCCTACGTTCCCGCCCGGGCTGCAGGTGGCCTATCCACGCGACAGCACGCCCTTCGTACGGGTCTCCATCGAAGGGGTCATCCACACCCTGATCGAGGCGATCGTGCTGGTGGTGGTGGTGATGTTCCTGTTCCTGCAGAACGTGCGCGCCACCCTGATTCCGGCGATCACGGTGCCGGTGGTGCTGCTGGGCACCTTCGGCGTTCTTGCGGTGGCCGGCTTCACCATCAACACGCTGACCCTGTTCGCGATGGTGCTGGCGATCGGCCTGCTGGTCGATGATGCGATCGTGGTGGTGGAGAACGTGGAGCGCATCATCCACGAAGAGCATCTGCCGCCACGCGAGGCGACCGAGAAGTCGATGGGCGAGATCACCGGTGCGCTGATCGGCATCACCGTGGTGCTCGGCGCGGTGTTCCTGCCGATGGCACTGTTCGGTGGCTCCACCGGCATCATCTACCGGCAGTTCTCGATCACCATTGCATCTGCCATGGCACTGTCGGCGCTGGTTGCACTGACCCTGACCCCGGCGCTGTGCGCGACCCTGCTCAAGCCCTCGTCGGCACAGAAGCCACCGGGGCGCTTCTTTGCTGCGTTCAATCGCGGCGTCGAACGCAGCCAGTCGGCCTACCAGGGCAGGCTGGGGGGCGTGGTGGCCCATCCGCGGCGCTGGATGGCGTTCTACCTGCTGCTGGTGATCGCCATGATTGCCTTGTATGCGCGCATGCCGACCGGCTTCCTGCCGGTGGAGGACCAGGGCCAGGTGACCTTCCAGTTCTCCACGCCGGAAGGCACGCCGATGGCACGCACCGAGGCGCTGGGCGAGCAGATCAGCCGCTACTTCATGGAGCACGAAAAGCAGAACCTGGACGTGGTGTTCGTGGTGGTCGGTCGCAACAATGCGGGTACCGGCCAGAACGCCGGGCAGGGCTTCCTGGCTCTCAAGCCGTGGGACGAGCGCAACGGCGACAACACTGCGGCAGCGATCATCGCGCGTGCCAACGCCTATTTCCGCAAGCTGCCCGACGCCAAAGTGAATGTGCTGGCACCACCAGCCGTGCGTGGCCTGGGCCAGTCCAGTGGTTTCGAACTGTGGCTGCAGGACACAAGCGCGGCAGGTCGCGTGGCCTTGCAGGCGGCGCAGGAACAGGTTGTGCGCGCGGCCGGCGAAGATGATGGGCTGACGTCGGTGCGCTTGAACGGGCTGGGTGACAAGGCCGAGCTGCGGCTGGACATCGACCACGCCCAGGCCAGTGCGTTGGGTCTGGCCCAGGCCGACATCAATTCCACGCTGTCTGCCGCCTGGGGCGGCAGCTACATCAATGATTTCCTGGATCGTGGCCGGGTCAAGCGTGTCTACATGCAGGGCGACCAGCCCTACCGCAGCGTGCCCGACGACATCGGTCAGTGGTATGTGCGCGGCGGCAACGGTCAGATGGCCTCGTTCGCCAGCTTCGCCAGCAGCCACTGGGCGCGTGGGCCGCAGCTGCAGCAGCGTTTCAACGGCCTGCCTGCCATGCAGATACAGGGCAGTGCGGCCGAAGGGCTCAGCTCGGGCGAAGCGATGCAGCGCATGCAGGCGCTGGTGGCCGATCAGCCCGGGTTCGATCTGCAATGGAGCGGGCTGTCCTACCAGGAACAACTGGCCAGCAACCAGACCCTGTACCTGTACGCCGCGTCGATTGCCTTCATCTTCCTGTGCCTGGCCGCGCTCTACGAGAGCTGGACGGTTCCGGTGGCGGTGGTGCTGGTGATCCCGCTGGGCGTGATCGGTACGGTGCTGGCGACCACGGCGGCGGGCTTCGTCAATGACATCTACTTCCAGGTGGGATTGCTGACCACCATTGGACTATCGGCAAAGAACGCGATCCTGATCGTGGAGTTCGCCGAAGCGCGCTACCGCGCCGGCAGTTCGGCGGTGGAGGCGGCACTGCAGGGCGCGCGCCTGCGCCTGCGGCCGATCGTGATGACCTCGCTGGCCTTCGTGGCAGGCGTCATTCCGCTGGCATTGGCCACCGGCGCCGGCGCGGTCAGCCGCCGTGAGATCGGCATGAGCGTGATTGGCGGCATGCTCTCGGGAACGGTGCTGGCGGTGGTGCTGGTGCCGCTGTTCTTCGTGCTGGTACGGCGGCTGGGCAGGGCGCGGCCGGTGCATTGAGGGCAGGGCCGTCGATTGTCATCGGTATGCAGCAGCGCCATCACCCTGTCTTGGCCTGGGCGTCGGTAGGGTAGAGCGTCCCCGTCCCCCACGGAGACCTGCCATGTGGTTGCTCGACCGACTCTGGCCCTCGCGCCCTGTGCTGCCCGCCGAGACGCTGCCGCCTGCAGCGGACACGCCAGCGCGTCGAGCGCCGTTGAAGCGCCCGTTGCGCGTCGGCCGGGCCAGCATGGCGCCGTGGCAGAAGATCGCGCCGCCGCTGCGGCGCAGCCGGCACTAACCGGTGCGGTCGGCGGGGTGGTTCACCCCGTCATTGACCGGAATCGTTCCCAGCGCGAACGGATCGATGCCTTCCAGGCAGGCCACGTTGTAGCCGTACTGGTCCGGGTTCGAGCGGCGGCGGTGGTGCGTGTAGATGCCACAGACACCGCAGAAATAGTGCTCGGCCACGTGGGTGTTGAACTGGTACAGGCGCAGATGAGCCTGGCCGCGCACGATCTGCAGCCCGTCCCGTGCCACGCTGGCGGCGATGGCGCCGCGGCGCCGGCACATCGAACAGTCGCAGCGGCGCGGGTCGACGATGCCCTCGGGCAGGTCCAGCAGCAGCTCGACCGTGCCGCAATGACAACTGGCCCGATGCTGCGCCTGCACGGCGACGCCGGCCACGGTGGTGATGCCCATCTCTGCTCCCTGCGCGTCCTTGGTGGGTGCCAGTATGCCCCCGGCCGCGCCAGCCTGAACCGGTTGTAGATGTCGCCGTGAGGCGGCTTGTGGCTAACTATGCCGCCCCGGGACCTCGACAGGATGCCAGTGAAAGCCGCAGGACGATGGATGACAGGATGTGTGATGGTGCTGCTGGCGCTGTGGGTCGCCGGTCTGTTGACCTACCAGTTGCCCGGGCCGGGCTGGTTGGGCGTCGCTGCGGCGTTGCTGTGGCTGCTGGCCACTGCCTGGGCGGCCTGGCAGGTGGCGCGTGGCCGTGGCACGCGCAGGCTGTGGGCGGGCTTTGCCGGCGCTCTGGCGCTTGCCGGGCTGTGGTGGCTGCTGCTGACCCCGCGCCAGGACCGCGACTGGGCCGATGACGTGGCGCAGCGCCTGCACGTGGAATCCTTCGATGGCCGCCACGTGGTGCTGGACAATGTGCGCGATTTCACCTGGCGTACCGAGACCGACTACGACGCGCGCTGGGTGCGCCGCAGCTACGACCTCGACCAGCTGCGTTCGGCGGATCTGGTGCTGTCGTACTGGATGGGCCCGGCAATCGCCCACACCCTGATCTCGTTCGGATTCGAGGACGGGCGCCACCTGGTGTTCTCGCTGGAAATCCGCAAGGAGCGCGGTGAATCGTTCTCGGCGCTGGGCGGCTTCTTCCGCAAGTTCGAGATGACGCTGGTCGCCTCCGAAGAAACCGACATCATCCGCACCCGCACCAACGCGCGCGGCGAGGATGTCTACCTGTACCGCCTGCACGGCATGGACCGCAACCAGCTCAAGACCCTGTTCGCTGCCTACATCGACCAGGCACGCCAGCTTGATGCCGCGCCCGGCTTCTACAACACGCTGACCAGCAACTGCACCACGATCGTCTTCGATCTGGCGCGGCATATCGCCCCGCGCCTGCCGCTGGACTACCGGCTGCTGGCCTCGGGCTACCTGGCCGAGTACGCGCAGGAGGTGGGCGCGCTCACGCCTGGCGTGCCGTACGCCGAACTGCATGCCAAGGGCCGCATCACCGAGCGCGCGCTGAAGATGGCCCCCGACGATGATTTCTCCACCGTGATCCGCCAGGGTATCCCCGGCACCGAGCAGGACCCGCAGCAATGACCCCGATGATCCTGTTCCGCTGGCAGCGCGTGCTGCCGGCGCTGTTGGCTGCCTTCCTGCTGCTGGGTGGCAGCGGCTGCGCGATGGTCACCGTCAAGCAGGTGGCGTCCAGCGATTACCTGGTCAACAAGCGGGCCGACGTGCTCAACACCGGCAAGCTCAGCCCCGCCTCGCGCGAGACGCTGAGTGCGGCCGGGCTGGACGAATCGCAATGCGAGAAGGACTTCCTGGTCTGCCGCAGCACGCTGTTGATGACCGATGACCTCAACGTCGAGCAGCGCTTGTCGACGCTGTCCGAGTTGTGGGTGAAGGCCGCTCTGGCACTGACGCCGAAGAAGCAGGCGGCCAACGAACCACCGATGAGCGATGCGGCGCTGGATGCATGGCTGGAGGCGGCGCGCTATGGCTACGCCTATCTGTTCTACAGCGGACGCTCGCCCTCCGATCGTGCGTTCGAGGACCGGCAGACGCAGGTGCGCGATTACTACAACTACGCTGCCGAGAAGGCCGCCGTGGTGTTGTTCGCGCGCGCCCGCGCCGCCGCATTGGCCGGCGAGGACTACACCAAGCCGGTGTCGGCAGGCAGCTGGACGCTGGCTTCCGATTTCCAGCGGCTGTCGCTGAAGAGCATTCCCAAGCAGCTGGTGCCGGCGGGCACCGTCAGCTTCGTGGGCATGCGCAGCACCTATCGCCGCGATGGTTTCGGCGCCGAGCTGGTGATGGTGATGGACCCGCCGAAGCTGGTGGTGCCGGTGGTCGCCGCGGAAGGGCCGAAGGCCGAAACGGCACAGGCGCAGGCCACGAAGGACGAGCAGGAGGAGGGCGTCCGTCGCGGACGCCGCCACCAGCACGACGATTCGGTGCCCGAGTACAGCGAGATGTCCTCGATCAACGTCACCGCATTGCTGCGTTTTGAAGGCAACACGCTGGAGGATGTGATGCGCACCCGCCAGGTGCTGCTGGATGGCTATTCGCCGGAGGCGACCGAGCGCATCAGCCTGCATGGCGAAGAGGTGCCGCTGGCGGGCAACTTCACCGCCGCCTACGGCCTGTGGCTGGCGCAGAGCGGGTTCGCCACGCAGTCGCTGCGTACCCTGTTCGGCATGAGCGAGGGCATCGGCGAGCCGCACATCTACCTGATGCAGCCATGGGATCCGAACCGGCGCATCATCTTCATGCTGCATGGCCTGGGCAGCAGCCCGGAAGCGTGGGTGAACCTGGCCAACGAGATCATGGGTGACCCTGAACTGCGCCGCGAGTTCCAGGTGTGGCAGGTGTACTACCCGACCAATGCGCCGATCGCGCTGAACCGCTATGAGATCGCCAACGCATTCAACGACACGCTGAAGCACTTCGACCCCAACAACAGCACCCGTGCGTCCAAGGACATGGTCTACATCGGCCACAGCATGGGCGGCGTGCTGGCGCGGCTGCTGGTCAGCGACTCGGGCGACGTGCTGTGGAACGATCTGCTGGCCAACTATGACCTGAAGGGCGAACGCCTGAAGCGGGTGCAGTCCAAGCTGGGGCCGCTGCTGCACTTCAAGGCCGAACCGAACGTGGAGCGTGCGATCTTCATCGCAGCCCCGCACCAAGGCACGGACATCGCCGGCAACAAGGTCGGTCGCCTGATCGGCCGCCTCGTTCGCCTGCCGTTGACCATCCTCGGCAAGTTCGAGGATGTGTTCCTGGCCCTGGCGCAGGCCGAACAGCAGGTGGATGGCACGGCCAAGCCGAAGATCCCCAACAGCATCGACAACCTCAAGGCCAGCGACCCGTTCGTGAAAGCCGCTGCACAGCTGCCGATCACGCCGGGCCTGAAGTACCACTCGATCATCGCCCAGCGCAAACCAGAACTGCCGGTGGAGAAGTCCGACGATGGGCTGGTGCCGTACTGGAGCTCGCACCTGCCGGGCGCGCTGTCGGAGAAGGTGATCATCTCCGGCCACAGCGTGCAGGAAACCCCGCAGGCGGTGCTGGAAGTGCGCCGCATCCTGCACCAGGACATCGATGAAGTGGGCACGGTGGCGCGCCCCTGATCGCGGCGTCCGCCGGGCGTGCCCCGGCGGAACCCGCGGTGCGTCTACACCCGCCTGGCGATCACGGTGGCGAACGCGGCCAGGCCCAGCGTGATGGCCAGGCACAGGACGTAACCGGTATGCGGGGCGCTTTCCACGAACAGTGCAAACAGCGCGCCGGATGCCGCCAGTGCTGTGGTCACCGACAGCGCTTCGCTCAACTGCAGGGCCGAGGTATTCGCGCCCTGTTCGTGCGGCGGTGACAGTGACAACGTCAGCACCGACAGGCTGGCGTAGATCATGCCCATGCCGAAGCCGGTCAGCGTCCAGCCGACCAGTGCGACCGGCAGTGGCACCGCAGTGAACAGCACCGCCAGCGTCGCGGCGATGCCCACGGTCATCAGCGGCGTGCCGACGCGCAGCAGTTGCTGCCGCGACCAGCCGCGCTGCTGGTGACCCTGCAGCCACGAGCCGGTGAACCAGCCCAGTGCACCCAGGCTCAGCACCGCACCGGCCCAGCTGGGCGACAGCCCACGCTCGCGCTGCAGCAGCAGGGGCAGGTAGGCCTCGCAGGCGAAGAATGCAGCAGCGGCCACACCACGCAGTGCGATCACGCTGGGCAGGCCGCGGCGCAGGCGCAGGGTGCCGGCCGGCAACAGGCGATGCACGCAGAACAACAGCGCCAGCATCGCCACGCCGATGCACACCAGCGCCGGCACGCCCTGTTGCTGCCCACCCAGGTACAGCAGCAGGGCAGCAAGGGACGCGCCGGTCGCCCAGCGTACGATGCTGCCGCGACCATCATCGGCAACACCGGTCGCTGGAGCCTGCATGCGCGCCAGCGCCGGTCGCAGCAGCAGGCCGGCCGGTATCGCCAGCAGCGGCACCGCGAGGAACACCCAGCGCCAGCCCAGATGCTGCACGATCACCCCGCTCAGTGCCGGGCCGATCATCGAGGGCACCACCCAACCGGCAGAGAACGCGGCGAATACTTTCGGCCGCAGATGCTCGGGATAGGTGCGACCGACCATCACATACAGCGAGACCGAGATGGCACCGGCGCCGAGGCCCTGCAGCAGACGGCCGGCCACCAGCATGCCCATGCGCATCGCGAAGCCAGCCAGCAGCAGGCCCAGCACGAAGCAGGCCAGGCCCCACCACAGCGGGCGTGCAGGCCCGTGGCGGTCGGCCCAGCGGCCGGCCAGGGTCATGCCGATCACACTGGTGGCCAAGGTGCCACCGAAGGCTAGCGCATACAGGCGCAGGCCATCCAGGGCCTCGGCCACGGTCGGCATCGCAGCGGCTACCGCCAGCGCCTCGAAGGCATGCAGGGAGACCAGGGCGACCATGCCCACGGTGGTGGCGCGGTAGCGCGCGGACAGGATGGAGGAATCGACCGGATCGGCCGTGGCAGCGGGGGAGGGCATCGGGTTCCTGCGGGTGGCGGACAGGCCGCGCTTGTCATCTGGCGGCGATGGTAGCAGCATGCCACCTCAACCAAAGTTGAGGTCAATCGATGCTGGCACAGGACATGAGCGTCGGCGATGTCGCCCGCCGCAGTGGCGTGGCGGTCTCTGCGTTGCATTTCTACGAGCGCAAGGGGCTGATCAGCAGCCTGCGCACGTCGGGCAACCAGCGCCGTTACGCCCGCGACGTGCTGCGGCGGCTGGCGGTGATCCGCGTGGCGCAACGCGTGGGCATGCCACTGGAAGCCGTGGCACGTGCGTTCGAGAGCCTGCCGCAGGGGCGGGCGCCGACCAAGGCCGACTGGGCCAAGCTGTCGGCACGCTGGCAGGTGGAGCTGGAGGAACGCATCCACATGCTGCAGCTGCTGCGCGACGAGCTGACCGGTTGCATCGGCTGCGGCTGCCTGTCACTGAAGCGTTGCCGCCTGGCCAACCCGGATGACGTGCTCGGCGAGCGTGGCGACGGCCCGATGCGCTGGGGCTGAGCGCGCTGGTGGGTGCCGGCCTTGGTCGGCACGCTCGTTACCAGACAGTGATCGTTTCGCCGCTCTGGATGCCTTCCACCGCGCGCTGGAAGGCCAGCGCCGCGCGCTGTGCGGTTACTGCTTCAAAGCCGGGGAAGTACGGAGCGTAGGCCTCCATCGATTCCACCAGCACGTTCGGGCTGACCACATTGATGCGCAGCCCGCGCGGCAGCAGTTCCAGCGCCGCCGCGCGCACGAAACCTTCCAGCGCATGGTTGACGGCGGTGGCGTTGGCACCATCGCGGATCGGCTGCGCGCTGACGATGCCACTGGTCAGTGTGATCGAGCCGCCAGCGTTGAGATGGTGCTGCGCGGCCAGTGCAAGACGCACCTGGCCGAGCAGTTTGTCCTGCAGGCCGACGTTGAACTGTTCGGGTGTCATCTGCTGCAGTGGGCCGAAATGCAGTTTGCCGGTGGTGGAAATCACTGCATCGACCGGGCCGGTCTGCGCGAACAGCTCGCGCACGCTGGCGTCGTCGGTGAGGTCCACGCGCAGGCTGCCGCTGCGGCGACCGGCAGCGAGGATGTCGTGCTGCTGGCCCAGGTGGCGGGCAACGGCCTGGCCGAGGGTGCCGCTGGCACCGACGAGAAGAATCTTCATGAAAGCTCCTTGCGAGAGGGGATGGAGGCAGTCTGCGCCGTCGCGAGCTGGTTTGGTAATGGGCGTATGATTCGCATATTCCTAACCATGGGTTTGCAATGGACACCTTGCGCTGCATGCAGGCCTTCGTCGCCGTGGCCGAGCACGGCAGTTTTTCCGCTGCGGCCAGCCAGTTGCAGGTCTCGGCGGTGATGGTCGGCAAGTACATCCAGCAGCTGGAAGCGCACTTGGGCACCGCGCTGCTGCAGCGGAACACCCGGCGCCAACGCCTGACCGAGGCCGGCAATGCCTATCTGGCCGGCTGCCGGCAGGTACTGGAACAGGTGCAGCAGGCCGAGGCGGACGTGGCCGGGCTGCAGGTGCAGCCACGCGGACTGTTGCGGGTCAGTGCGCCGACCACGTGGGGTAGTTGTGTACTTGCACCGCTGTTGGCCGAGCTTCTGCGGGCACAGCCGCTGCTGAATCTCGAGCTGGACCTGAGCAATCGCCGCATCGACCTGATCGAGGATGGCTTCGATGCAGCGATACGCGTTGGCCCGCTGCCGTCGCAGGAACTGGTGGCGCGGCCGTTGCCGCCGTATGCGATGAGCCTGTGCGCGTCACCGTCGTACCTGCGCCGCCGGGGTACGCCGCGCACGCCGGCCGATCTTGAAGGACATGATTGCCTGAGCCACCTGGCCTGGCGCGGTGGTCACGGTTGGCAGTTGGCCAATGGCGAACAGGTGGATTGGGAAGCGCGGCTGACCAGCAATGACGGGTACGCGCTGCGTGAAGCAGCCGTGGCGGGTGCGGGCCTGGTGCTGCAGCCGACCGCGCTGCTTGCCGGTGAAATCGCGGCAGGACGATTGAAACCACTATTGCGCGACCATCTGCCCGAGCCACGGCCGATGCATCTGATCTACCTGCCAGATCGTCGGCCACGACCGCGGCTGCAGTGTTTCGTCGATTTCGTCATGACCACATTGGGGCAATGAGCATCCACGCATGGCGTGGATCTACTGAAGAGCACCATGCAATCCAGCGGCGACAGGTGTCAGTAGATCCACGCCATGCGTGGATGGCGGTGGGTGCCGACCGTTGGTCGGCACACCTGTTTCAATCATTCGCTGCAGAGAGTTCCTGCCCACGCACCTGCGCTGCACGCAGTGCCTTTTCCACCAACGCTTCAAACCCGCCGGCCTGGAAGCTCTCGATCGCCGCCTGCGTGGTGCCGTTGGGCGAGGTCACCCGGCGACGCAGTTCGGCGGGGCTTTCACCGGCTTCGTCCAGCATGCGCGAAGCGCCCAGCAGCGTCTGCACCACCAGCGTGCGCGCCGCCTCTGCAGGCAGGCCCTGTGCGATACCCGCCGCCTCCATCGCTTCGGCCAGCAGGAACACATAGGCTGGGCCACTGCCGGATACGGCGGTGACCGAATCCATCTGTGCTTCATCGTCGATCCACACCGTGCGTCCCGCGCTGGCCAACACACGTTCGGCCTGCGCATGCTGCTGCGCATCCACCGAGGGCGTTGCATACAGACCGGTAACCCCGGCACCGAGCAGCGCCGGGGTGTTGGGCATCGCGCGCACCACCGGCAGCGAGCCACCCAACCAGCGCTGCAGCTGCGGGCTGGTGATGCCGGCGGCGATCGAGATCACCAAGGGCTTGCTCGCCTGCGCCAGCATCTGCAGTGACTGGCAGACATCGCGCAGCACCTGCGGCTTCACCGCCAGCAGCCACGTGTCGCCGTGTGCCGCCGCGTCGGCCGCGTTGTCATGGGTCTGCACGCCGAAATCGGCAGCGAGTGCTTCCCGCAGTCCGGCCACCGGTTCGGCCACGTGGATGTGCGTGGCCGGCACGCCCTGCCGGATCAGGCCGGCGATCAGGCTGCGGGCCATGTTGCCGCCGCCGATGAAGGTGATGGAATCAGCTGCCATGGGAATCTCCTTGGAATCAGGCCGGGCGCGGACGCGCGCCGAACAGGGCGGTGCCGATGCGCACCAGGGTGGCACCTTCGGCAATGGCTTCAGCGTAGTCGCTGCTCATGCCCATCGACAGGGTGTCCACCTGCGGATGACGGGCCGCCAGCGCCTCGAAAAGTGTGCGCATGCGCACGAACGCATCGCGTCGGCGCTCGGCCTCGGGCCACGGCGCAGGAATCGCCATCAGGCCGCGCAACCGCAGGTTGGGTTCGGCGGCGACGGCTGCGGCCAGCGCCTCCACGTCCTCCGGCACGCTGCCGTGCTTGCTCGATTCGTCGTCGATGTTGACCTGGATGAGCACGTTCAGCGGACCGCGTTCAGCGGGGCGGTAGCGGGCCAGGGCGGTGACCAGCTTGGGCCGGTCCACGCTCTGCACCCAGTCGAAGTGCATGGCCACCGGCTCGGCCTTGTTCGACTGCAGGTGGCCGATCAGGTGCCATTCCAGGCCCAGTTGCTGCAGTTCCTGAATCTTGGTCAGCGCCTCCTGCACGTAGTTCTCGCCGAAGGCGGTCTGGCCCTGTGCGGCAAGGGCCGCGACAGCCTCGGCCGGCTGGGTCTTGGACACCGCCAGCAGGCGCGGCGGTGGCCGCCCGGCGGCATCGGCGGCGTTGTGCAGGTTGCTCAGGATCTGGGGCAGGGGAGTGGCCACGTAACGCGTTCCGTTCAATCAGGAGGCTATACTGCCGCCCGGGGAAAGATCCTTCCAGTCGAAGCCGTTATTGGGGAGTAGCCGCTCATGGATATCGCCGAGCTGTTGGCGTTTTCCGTAAAGAACAAAGCGTCCGACCTGCATCTGTCCGCAGGCCTGCCGCCGATGATCCGCGTGGACGGCGACGTTCGCCGGATCAACATTCCAGCCCTGGACCACAAGCAGGTCCATGCGCTGGTGTACGACATCATGTCCGACAAGCAGCGCCGCGATTACGAGGAATTCCTCGAAGTCGACTTCTCCTTCGAGATCCCGTCGCTGGCGCGCTTCCGTGTCAATGCGTTCAACCAGAACCGTGGCGCCGGTGCGGTATTCCGTACCATTCCGTCCGAAGTGCTGACCCTGGAGGACCTGGCCTGCCCGCCGCTGTTCCGCGAGGTGATCCAGCAGCCGCAGGGCCTGATCCTGGTGACCGGCCCGACCGGTTCGGGCAAGTCGACCACGCTGGCGGCGATGATCGACTACATCAACAAGAACGAATACGGCCACATCCTCACTGTCGAGGATCCGATCGAATTCGTGCACACCTCGCAGAAGTGCCTGATCAACCAGCGCGAAGTGCATCGTGATACGCACGGCTTCAACGAGGCGCTGCGCTCGGCGCTGCGTGAGGACCCGGACATCATCCTGGTCGGCGAACTGCGTGACCTGGAAACCATCCGCCTGGCGCTGACCGCTGCGGAAACCGGCCACCTGGTATTCGGCACCCTGCACACCAGTTCGGCGGCCAAGACCATCGACCGCATCATCGACGTGTTCCCGGCCGGCGAAAAGCCGATGGTGCGCTCGATGCTGTCCGAATCGCTGCGCGCGGTCATTTCGCAGGCGCTGCTGAAGAAGGTCGGTGGCGGTCGTACCGCTGCGTGGGAAATCATGGTCGGCACCCCGGCCATCCGCAACCTGATCCGCGAAGACAAGGTGGCGCAGATGTACTCGGCCATCCAGACCGGCCAGCAGTACGGCATGATGACCCTGGACCAGCACCTGCAGGACCTGGTCAAGCGCAGCCTGATCACCCGCAACCAGGCCCGCGAATACGCCAAGGACAAGCGTCTGTTCGAGTAAGGCGAGGCAATGGCGGGGCAGGGCGCAACACTACGCCGCCGGCCCCGAGCTGTTTCCTCCACCGACCGATTCCTGGTACATGCCCCATTGGGAGCCCGCCGTGAACACCACCGCGACCACCATCGATTTCACCTCGTTCCTCAAGCTGATGGCGCACCAGCGCGCCTCGGACCTGTTCATCACCGCTGGCATGCCGCCGGCGATCAAGGTCAACGGCAAGATATCGCCGATCACCCAGACCCCGCTGACGCCGCAGCAGAGCCGCGACCTGGTGCTGAACGTGATGACGCCGGCGCAGCGCGAGGAATTCGAAAAGACCCACGAATGCAACTTCGCCATCGGCCTGTCCGGTGTCGGCCGCTTCCGTGTGAGCTGCTTCTACCAGCGCAACCAGGTCGGCATGGTGCTGCGTCGCATCGAGACGCGCATTCCGACCGTTGAAGAGCTGAGCCTGCCGCCGATCATCAAGACGCTGGCGATGACCAAGCGCGGCATCATCCTGTTCGTCGGCGCTACCGGTACCGGTAAATCCACGTCGCTGGCAGCGATGATCGGCTACCGCAACCAGAATTCGACCGGGCACATCATCACCATCGAAGACCCGATCGAATTCGTGCACAAGCACGAGGGCTGCATCATCACCCAGCGCGAAGTCGGCATCGATACCGACAGCTGGGAAGCCGCGCTGAAGAACACCCTGCGCCAGGCACCGGACGTGATCATGATCGGCGAGGTGCGTACCCGCGAGGGCATGGACCACGCCATCGCCTTCGCTGAAACCGGCCATCTGGTGCTGTGCACGCTGCACGCCAACAACGCCAACCAGGCGATGGACCGCATCGTCAACTTCTTCCCGGAAGATCGCCGCAACCAGTTGCTGATGGATCTGTCGCTGAACCTCAAGGGCGTGGTCGCGCAGCAGTTGATTCCTTCGCCGGATGGCCGCTCGCGCAAGGTCGCGATGGAAATCCTGCTGGGCACGCCGCTGGTGCAGGACTACATCCGCGACGGCGAGATCCACAAGCTGAAGGAACTGATGAAGGAATCGGTCCAGCTGGGCATGAAGACCTTCGACCAGAGCCTGTTCGAGCTGTACCAGGCCGGTGAGATCAGCTACGAGGACGCACTGCGCTACGCCGATTCGCAGAACGAAGTGCGCCTGCGCATCAAGCTCAGCCAGGGTGGCGATGCCCGCACCCTGTCGCAGGGGCTGGATGGGGTGGAGATTTCAGAGGTCCGTTGATCGCCTCGGTGGCCCTGCCTGCGTAGAGTCGAGCCTGCTCGACTCTACGGATCAGCTCTGCGATAGTCGCGCGGTCACCGCATTTGCGGGACAGGGGGAGCCGGCATCCTGCCGGCGCGACAACACAAGGTTCGCATATGGAAATGCACGATCCGTATCGTGCGCCGGCGGCAACGCCTGCGCGTCCGCCGGTGCTGCCGACCACGTACGCCAGCTTCGCCACATCCAACGCAGCGGCGTACTACTCGCCGTCGACGATGAAGATCGTCGCGCTGTCCGTGGCCACGCTGGGCCTGTATCCGCTGTACTGGTTCTGGCAGAACTGGCGAGCCATCAAGCGCGAAACCGGTGGAGCGCAGTGGCCATGGGCACGCGCGCTTTTCTCTCCGATATGGGCGTTCTTCTGCTTCAGCGATCTGCGTGATATCGCGCAGTCGCGCCGCCGGCAGCTGGCCTTTGCGCCGGGCCTGCTGGGGGCGCTGTTCTTCCTGCTCAATTTCGCCAGTCGGCTGCCCCATGGCGGCGCGCTGCTTTCGTTGCTCACCTTTGTGCCGCTGCTGCCGGTCAACAGCCTGCTGCGGCGCTACCATCTGGACGAGAAGGTGGACATGCAGCGGATGGACCGCTTTGGCGTCTGGCACATCCTGGTGCTGCTGCCAGGCGGCGCGCTGCTGTTGCTGGCGATCCTGGCGTTTGTAGTGGGCAAAGTGGATTCATGAAATCCAGTCATGACCGACTGCCATCCAGGTCGTTCAATCCGCCGGCCCTGCAGGCGTATCGTCATCGCTCCCCTACTGGAGCACGACGATGCAGACACGTGAACTCGGCCGCAGCGGCCTGAAAGTCTCCGCCCTGGGCCTGGGCTGCATGGGCCTGAGCCACGGCTACGGTCCCGCCGTCGAGCAGAGCCAGGGCATCGCCCTGCTGCATGCGGCGGTCGAACGCGGCGTGACCTTCTTCGACACCGCGGAAGTCTATGGGCCGTATACCAACGAAGATCTGCTCGGCAAAGCGCTGGCGCCGCATCGCGACAAGCTGGTGATCGCCACCAAGTTCGGCTTCAAGGACGCACAGGTCGACACCGGCCTGGACAGTCGCCCAGAGAACATCCGCGCGGTGGCCGAAGCCAGCCTCAAGCGCCTGCGCACGGACCATATCGACCTGTTCTACCAGCACCGTGTGGATCCGAACGTGCCGATCGAGGACGTCGCCGGTACCGTGCGTGACCTGATCGCCGAGGGCAAAGTGCGCCACTTCGGTTTGTCCGAAGCCAGTGCCGCCACGGTGCGTCGTGCCCATGCCGTGCAACCGGTGGCTGCAGTGCAGAGTGAGTACTCGCTGTGGTGGCGCGAGCCGGAGCGCGAACTGTTGCCGGCGCTGCAGGAACTGGGCATCGGCTTCGTTCCGTTCAGTCCGCTGGGTCGCGGCTTCCTGACCGGCGCGATCAACGCCGACACCACCTTCGCCGACAACGACTTCCGCAACACCGTGCCACGCTTCGAAGTGGAAGCGCGTCGCGCCAATCAAGCGCTGGTTGACCGCATCACCACGATCGCGGCGGCGCGAGGTGCCACCCCGGCACAGGTCGCGCTGGCCTGGCTGCTGGCGCAGGCATCGTGGATCGTGCCGATTCCGGGTACGACCAAGGTCCATCGCCTGGAAGAGAATCTGGCCGCCACCGACCTGCAGCTGTCGCCGGCCGAGCTGGAGCGTATCGCGCAGACACTGCAGGAGATCGCCATCGTCGGTGAGCGCTACAACGCACAGCGTGCGGCACAGGCCAAGGGCTGATCGCAGTGGGTGCGCTCTGTGGTGGGTGCGGACTCTCGGCCTGTGGTGGGTGCGGACCGTTGGTCCGCACTCCTCAATCCATCATCGGCCCGCGCAGCGCATCAAGCACGGTGCGCATCGCCACGGTGACATGCCGGCGCGACGGGTAGTACGCGTAATAGCCGTCGAAGTGCGGGCACCAGTCATCCAGTGTGGATTGCAGGCGGCCCTCCTGCAGGGCCGCCTGCACCTGGTCCTCGGGCAGCCAGGCCAGGCCACTGCCAGCCAGTGCTGCCGCCCGCGTCATGCCCATGGTGTTGAAGGTCCACTGACCAGAGACGCGGATGCTCAGCTCGTTGCCGTCCTGGCCGAAATCCCACGGCATCAGGCCGCCATGGGTGGGCAGGCGCAGGGTGATGCAGTTGTGCCCGGCCAGATCGTGCGGGTGCACCGGCGCCACGTGCTGGCGAAAGTACGACGGCGCGCCCACCACGCGCATGCGCAGCGGCGGGCTGATCGGCAGCGCCACCATGTCGCGTGCCAGGCGCTCACCGAGACGGATGCCGATGTCGTAGCGCTCGGCGACGATGTCGGCCAGGCCGTAATCGGTGGTCAGCTCGACCTTCAGGTCCGGGTACTGCTGCAGCAGCGGCGCCAGCCTTGGCCAGGCGAGGTATTCAGCGGCGTGGCCGGTGGCGTTGATGCGGATGGTGCCTGCGGGGCGCTCGCGGTATTCGGCCAGCGCGGCCAGTTCGTCTTCGATCTCGGCCAGGCGCGGGGCCAGGGTTTCCAAGAGGCGAGCACCCGCCTCGGTGGTGGCGACGCTGCGGGTGGTACGGGTCAGCAGGCGCACGCCCAGTCGTTCTTCCAGCCCGCGCATGGCGTGGCTGAGGGCGGACTGGGAGACGCCCAGCTGGGCGGCGGCTTTGGTGAAGCTGCCTTCGCGGGCGACGTGGACGAAGGCTTGCAGGTCGTTGAGGTTTTCACGCGGCATGAGGGGATGATACGGCCGGGCTGCGCCCGGCGCCCGCCGTCGACAGGTTCCCGAGGCGGTTGGTAGGTGTCGACCTTGGTCGACACGTAGATCCACGCTATGCGTGGATAGGTGCCGGGTTGTGCCGGTGCTGCTTTGTAAATCCGCCATGTCGATTTGTGGTTCCGTGGTTCGTCGAATGGGTACTTTCCAAACAACAGGGAGCAGCACATGAGCAGCGACAGCAAACCCAAGGGCCCGGCGTCCTACTTTCCGTCCATCGAGAAGACCTACGGGCAGCCGGTGGCACATTGGTTGGGGCTGCTGGCCAAACGGCCGGGGCTGAAGCACATGGAACTGGTCAGCTTCCTGAAATCCGAGCACGGACTGGGCCATGGCCATGCAAACGCCCTGGTCGCCCACCACCTGGCCACCCAGCGCTGAACCCACCGCTCCACCGAGCGCAGCGACCCGCTTCTGCTCTTCTTTTCTCTTTACGTGGCTGGACGCGCACGGAAATTGTCCAAGGCCGGGCGGGTGGGCTGTGCAGGGGCGTGAGCCGCATGGATGCGGCGACCGAGCTTACATGGACGTACTTGCAGCGCCCCCTGCACAGCCCACCCGCCCGGCCCACTGCCAGATTTGGAGGCAGTATGCCGCCCAGCCACGAGGGGCTGCGCCGTTCGCCGGAACTCCCAACTGAACGATTTCATCTGCAACTGTCATGCAGATCGTGTCTAATACCGCTCCCCACCCGTAGTGCCCCCACCTGTATGTCCCTCCAATCCCATGGCCCGGCGCCGTGCGACGACGCTGACGGCCACCTGGTCACCGCTGGCCCGCTGACCCCGCCGCCCGATGTTGCCGGCACCCCCGCCGATGAGAAGGCACTGCGCCACTCGGTCGCCGAAGACGCGCAGGGCATGGTGCTGGCGATGCTGGTGGCTTCGCTGGGCCTGGCGATCTTCGCCAAGAGCGGGCTGATGATCGGTGGCATGGCCGGCATGGCGTTCCTGCTGCACTACACCATGGGCTGGAACTTCGGCCTGGTGTTCGTGCTGGTCAACCTGCCGTTCTACTGGGTGGCCGTGCGCCGCATGGGCTGGGAATTCACCCTGAAGACGTTCGCGGCGGTCACCGCCTGCGGCCTGCTGACCGACATCCTGCCGCGCTGGGCCGACTTCTCGCATATCGCGCCGTTGTACTCGGCGCTGGTCGGTGGCGCGCTGTCCGGCTTGGGCATCCTGTTCTTCATCCGCCACCGCGCCAGCCTCGGCGGCATCGGCATCCTGGCGGTGTATCTGCAGCGCACCCGTGGCTGGAGCGCCGGCAAGGTACAGATGTCCTTCGACGCGTGCCTGATGGTGGCCGCATTCTTCGTGCTGTCGCCGTCGAAGGTGATGTACTCGGCCATCGGTGCGGTGGTGCTCAGCCTGGTGCTGATGTTCAACCACCGCCCGGGCCGCTACATGGGCGTCTGACGGCTCACCGGCAATGCCGGCCAGCGGCCGGCACTACCGAGCGGATGCCTGCACCCACGGTGGCGCCAGCTTCAGCAGCTTGGCGTGCACCGGGCAGTCCTCGGCATGCGCGCCAGGCAGGTAGCCCAGGCTCATCAGGAACTCGCCAGTGATCTCGCCGCCGGTGAAGCGGAAGGTCTTCTTGAACAGCTTTACCCAGTCGGCCTTGCTGCGCGGGTGGTGCGCGTCCAGCCACGCGGCGAAGCTGCCGTGGCTCTGGCGCAGCTGCTGGATCACCTGTGCGTTGTGGATCGCCGCCAGCACCTTCAAGCGGTTGCGGATGATGCCGGGGTCCGACAGCAGGCGCTCGATGTCCTGCTCCGCATAGGCGGCGACGCGATCGACGTCGAAGGCGTCATAGGCCGCGCGGAATCCCTCGCGCTTTTTCAGGATGGTTTCCCAGCTCAGGCCAGCCTGGTTGATTTCCAGCAGCAGGCGCTCGAACAGCTCGCGCTCATCGCGCTGCGGGAAGCCATATTCGTTGGCGTGGTAGTACTCGTGCACCGGGTGGCCCGGGGCGATGCGGCAGTATCCGCTCATTGCTTTTCCTTCATCCTGCCGTAGTCATGGGAGTGGTGGATGTCAGCCGGTTGGTCGCCCAGCGAAAGATCGGGCCAACGGCTGGGCGCAATGCGTAGCTGGCCGTCGCGAAGCGCCTGGTCCGCCGCCTTGCCATCGTCTTCGCGGAAGTTTACCTCGGCCGCCTCCCGCCACTGGGCGTCCTGCCAGACATGCAGCGCGCACTCCGGCCCCCGGCGGCGGCCCTCCTTGCACAGCAGCACCTCTTGCTGGCCATCGCCATCCAGATCGCGCTGCAGGGCGATGCAGCCGTTGTCTTCCTTCACGCAGTCGCTTGCATCCATGTGTTCCAGCACGCTCGTCCACCAGGTGTCCGGTGGCGATGCGCTGCCCTTGGCCAGGGTGATGCGCTGCTTCAGCGTCGGGAGGTCGTAGACACCCGCCTCCACGTAGTCCTCCAGGGTATAGCTGGCACCGCGTTCACCCTTCATCTGCTGGGCGATGATCGCCGTTGCGCGCCGGTCGGCCTGGATGACCGGGTCCTGCTGCAGCGCGCGCAGCGCATCCACGCCGGGGCGCCCGTTGTACTGCCGCAGCTGGCGGCTGTCATTGACCGTCAGTGCGGATGGATCGGCACGCACACGCTCGGCGAGGCTGCGGGCGGCGATGCGTGCAGGATCCAGCAGCGGCGTATTGCCCAGCACGGCCAAGGCCAGCACGGCCCAGCACATCACGCGGTTCACCGGTTCGATGCCCTGCAGCCAGCGCTCGCTCCGGCGCACCACCGCCAGCGCATAGCCTGCGGCATAACCGGCGGTGAGCACGCCAACACCCACGCCCCAGAAGCGCTCGATGGTCCAGCCATACTGGCCGATGCGCAGCGCCAGCGAGTACAGCGCCACGCCCGTGTACACCGGCAGCACCAGCAGACTGGCCTCGACCACCCGGCGCAGCATCGTCGGGTAGGGGCGGTCGATGCCGCTGCGCTGATAGACCGCGTTGACCATGCATACCAGCAGCACTGCCAGAGTCAGCAGCTCCTGCGCCTGCGAGCGATAGCCACCAGGCGAGGCCAGGCCTGTCAGCGGCAGTGAAATCACGAACAGCACCGCAATGAACGAAAGCAGCGGCAGCAGCCCGCGGCAAAGTGCGAACAATACCTGGCGGATGATCTGGATGGCGCGATGCTGGGTACGGCCGATCAGCACGCCGAACCCGGCCAGGGTACCGGTCGCCAGGGCGACGAATGCGCGCTCCCTGAACAGATGATGGAAGAAGTCCACCTTCACGACCGAGAACAGCGCCGCCCACAGCCACAGCAGCATCCAGGCCAGGCCGGTAAACACCGCCGCGACCAGCAGGATCAGACCGTTCTGCCACGCCCGCTCGAACAGCGCCGGGTAGTCCGCGCGCCAGTGTCCGTGCTGCAGGCGGAACTGCCACCATGGCAACAGCACGAAGGTGGCGATGGCCAGGCTGATCGACAGCGGATCGCGCAGGGACGCAACCCAGATGTTTTCGACGCCGGCAAGATTCCAGCCAACCCATGCGGCCAGCGCGATCACCAGCAGCGAGGCCAGCACGGCGTGCAGCCACAGGCGCCGGTCACGCAGGTGGCCCAGGGTCAGGGCGATGGCCGACGGTACAGTCAGTACCCAGGCATTCCAGCTGTAACGGCAGGCCAGATCGTGGAAGGGCCAGTGCGGCGCCAGTTCCTGTGCGGCGTACAAGGCCAGACCCTGCAGCAGCGCGATCAGCACGATCATGCTGCGGGTCGACCAGGGCAGCGGAGCATCCTGTTGCATCGCTCAATCCTCCATGGAATCGCACCATCCTAGCCCATCCCTTCGCGCCCGCATCCGGCCGCAGCGGTTAGAATGACGCCCATGCCAGTAACGCCGACTTCCCTCGCCAATCACCTGCTCGTGGCGCTGCCGTCGCTGATCGACGCCACCTTCGCCCGCACCGTTGCGCTGATCTGCCAGCACGACGAGAACGGCGCAATGGGGGTGCTGGTCAACCAGCCTTCCGAGTACACCCTGGGCGAAGTGCTGGCGCAGATGGACATCGCCACCGTCGATGGCGGCCTGCAGGCGCGTCCGGTGCTCAATGGCGGGCCGGTGCATCCCGAACGTGGTTTCGTCATCCATGACGATGCGCGCGCGTGGGATTCCAGCCTGGTCGTCGGTGAAGGCCTGTACCTGACCACCTCGCGTGACATCCTCGAGGCGATGGCGCGCGGCGAAGGCCCGGCCAATGCCGTGGTCACCCTGGGCTGCGCGGGCTGGAGTGCCGGCCAGCTGGAAAGCGAACTGTCCGAGAACAGCTGGTTGACCGTGCCGGCCGACGCCGAGCTGGTGTTCCAGCTGCCGCTGGAACAGCGCTGGCAGGGCGCCGCCTCGCGCATTGGCGTCGATCTGTTCCGGCTGACCGACTACAGCGGCCATGTCTGAGCCGGCCCTCATCCGCCGCGATGGCACCGTGCTCGGCTTCGATGTCGGCTCGCGCCGGATTGGTGTGGCGATCGGCAGTGCGTTCGCCGCGCATGCGCGCGCGGTGGCCGTGGTCGATGTGCACGGCAATGGTCCCGACTGGGCGGCGATCGAACGCCTGCTCAAGGAATGGAAGCCCGATGGCCTGGTGGTTGGCGATCCGCTGACCCTGGACGGCCAGGACCAGCCCAACCGCAAGCGCGCGCAGGGCTTTGCCCGCCAGCTGCGGGAGCGTTTCAAACTGCCGGTGGTGATGATCGACGAGCGTTCCAGCTCGGTCGAGGCTGCCCGCCGCTTCGCCGTCGAGCGCGCCGAAGGGCGCAAGCGCCGCCGCGATGCGGCTGCCCTCGACGCCGTGGCCGCGGCGGTGATCATCGACCGCTGGTTGTCGTCGCCGGACGACGCCATTCCCATTCCCTGACGATACGAACCCCGCCATGACCGCCCAGCAACTCGATGACTCCGGCCGCCTGCGCCACCTGTTGACGCTTGAAGGTCTTCCCCGCGACACCCTGGTGCAACTGCTCGACCGCGCCGGCCAGATCCGCGATGCCGCGGTCGGCCGCGTCGGCAACAAGCGCCATGTGCTGGGCGGATCGGCGGTGTGCACCTTGTTCTTCGAACCCTCCACCCGTACCCGCAGCTCGTTCCATCTGGCGGCGCAGCGGTTGGGCGCGGACGTGCTGAACTTCGACGCCTCCACTTCGTCAACGCGCAAGGGCGAAACCGCCTGCGACACGCTGAAGAACCTGGAAGCGATGGGCGTGCGTGGCTTCGTCGTGCGCCACCCGGACGACGGCGCCGTGGCGGCGCTGGCTGCCGTGGCGGGCGAGGGCACCGCACTGGTCAATGCCGGCGACGGTCGCAGCTCGCACCCGACCCAGGGCCTGCTGGACATGTTGACCCTGCGCCAGGCCAAGGGCCCGGACTTCTCGAAGATGAAGGTGGTGATCGTCGGCGACGTCAAGCACTCGCGCGTGGCCCGCACCGACCTGCATGCGCTGCGTACGCTCGGCGTGGGCGAGATCCGCGTGTGCGGCCCGCAGTCGCTGCTGCCGGACGACGACACCCTGAAGGGCTGCGTGGTAGGTGATGATTTCGACGCGATGCTGGAAGGCGTCGACGCGCTGATGATGCTGCGCCTGCAGCGCGAGCGCATGGAAGAAGGGCTGGTGCCGTCGCTGGAGCAGTACCACGCACAGTACGGCCTGAACACCGCACGCCTGGCCCGCGCCGGCAAGGACGCAGCCGTGCTCCACCCGGGCCCGATCAACCGCGGCGTGGAAGTGACCGACGACGTGGCCGACGGCCCGCAGTCGTGGGTGCTGCGCCAGGTCGCCAACGGCGTCGCCGTACGCATGGCCGTACTGGAAACCCTGCTGGGTTGATTGCCGGTGGGTGCCAACCAAGGTTGGCACTGACCCCGCTCTGGTAGATGCCAACCTTGGTTGGCACGTGCACTGCTTTGGTAGATGCCAACCTTGGTTGGCCCTATCCGTCCGTGAATGCCTCAGGCCGATCACCCAAAGCCTCAAGCTCCCACTCGCACCATGCGTGCCGATACTGCCCCAACTGCGTCGTCAGACCCGCCCTGATCGGATTACCCATCAGGTACAGCGCATGCCGGTACAACGATTCGTCCGAGCGGATCGCATGATCGTGGTAGCAGGCCTGCCAGAAACGCCCGACCCTTCCCAATAACCGGTTTGCCTGCTGCGCCGTGCGCGATTTGAAGCGCTTCATGACGGTTTCCAGGGTTCCCGCACGCAGTTCGACCAGCCAGTGAATGTGATCGGGCATGACCACGTAGGCGATCGAGCGGGTGAAGCCTTCCTGATCGAGCCTCTGGAATTCCTGGATTGCCAGGGCTGCGGCAGCGTCGTTGGCGAACAGGGGCGCGCGGCGATCCACGACGGTGGTGAGGAGGTAGCTGAGGCCGACGTTGGAGCGACGGCCGAGCAGGAGACGGACGTTTTGCATGGCGCAAGCTTGGGCGGACATGCCTGCGACGAACATCGGGGAATGGCTTGATCCTGGGTAGGCCAGTGCCAACCAAGGTTGGCATCTACCAGAGCAGTGCCAACCAAGGTTGGCATCTACCAGAACAGGCGCTCAGCGCTTCTGCTTGAACAACCACGCCCACATCGCCGCGTCGGCGTAGGTGGCATCCCAGGCATTGTGGTTGCCGTCCGGGTACTCGGTATAGCGCACGTCATGCGCGCCTGCGCTCTGGAAGGCGGCATGCAGCCGGCGGTCATCATCCGGCGGCACCACGTCATCCAGCGCGCCGTGGAAGATCCAGATCGGGGTGCGCTGCAACCGTTTCGCGATCACCGCATAAGGATCCGCTTCGTTCGTCACCTGCTCCACGAACAGGGTGGGACGTACCGCACGCGGTGCCAGAACCGCACCACATATCGGCACGATCGCGGCGAAGCGCTGCGGGTCATCCAGGGCGATGTTCCAGCTGCCGTAGCCGCCCATCGACATGCCGGTCAGGTACTGCCGTGCCGGGTCGGCGCCGAATTCGGCAATCGTGGCGTCCAGTGCGGCGATCGCCACGCGGTTGTTGCGTCCGCTCCATTCTTCACGGCCGGGTACCTGCGGAAACACCGCCAGCGCGGGGAAGTCGGCGGCGTGCTGGCGCAGGTACGAGCCCAGGCCTGCGTGGGTCTGTTTCACGCCGTCACCGCCGCGCTCACCGGAGCCGTGCAGGAACAGCACCACCGGCAGAGGCCCTGCCGTGCGCACGGCAGCGGCTGGAATGAACACCTGGTAGTAGGCGGTCTCGCCGTCCACCTTCACCGCACGTGCCTCGAAGTGGCCGCGTGTACCAGGCGGCGTACTGACGCACCCGGTCATCATCAGCAGGGCCAGCAGCGGCAGCCAGCGCGAAAACGATCGAAGCATGGCGATTCCCATGAGGGCGAGGTCGCTTCGATGGTAGTGCGCTGCGGCCGGCCCGCATCGTGCGCCGCATCACTGCGGGCGCGGGAAGCTGGCGATGATCTGCAGCTGCTCCTGTGCTTCGGCATTGCCGCCTGCGGCTGCGGCCTGCACCTGCGCCATGTCCGGATGCAGCACCACCAGCAACGGGTTCTCGCAGACCGGGCACACGTACTCGGTGGCGTCCTCGTCCAGCTCCATCACCATTGCCCGTGAACTGCCTTTCCACTCGCAGGCCGCACAGGTGTGAGGCTGGTCGCGCCAACCCGGCGCAAAGTAGTTTTCGATCGTCGTTGCCATGGCAATTCCAGTCAGTGCAGCAGGACCATGGTGGCCAGGCCGAGGAAGGTGAAGAAGCCCATCGAGTCGGTCACCGCTGTCAAGAAAATGCCGCTGGCCAGTGCCGGATCGAAGCCGAAGCGCTTCAGGCCCAAGGGCACCAGCACGCCGGCCAGTGCCGCGAACAACAGGTTGCAGGTCAGCGCGATGGCGATCACCGCCGAGAGTCCGGGCGAGTGGAACCAGGCGAGCACGATCAGGCCCAGCACCGAGCCGAGCACCACGCCATTGAGCAGCGCGACCCGCACTTCCTTCCACAGCAGCGTGCGTGCGTTGGAACTGCCGACCTGGCCCAGCGCCAGGCCGCGCACCATCAGCGCCAGCACCTGGGTGCCGGCATTGCCGCCGAGCCCGGCGACGATCGGCATCAGCACGGCCAGGGCGACCAGCTTGTCGATGGTGCCTTCGAAGTGGCCGACCACGCTGGAGGCAAGGAAGGCGGTGCACAGGTTTACCGACAGCCACATCAGGCGGCGTCGCATCGCGCGCCAGACCGGGCTGAACAGGTCCTCGTCCTCATCCAGGCCGGCGGCGCCCAGCGCCTGGTGCTCAGCCTGGCCACGGATGATGTCGACCACGTCATCAATGGTGATGCGGCCGATCAGGATGTTGTTGTCATCCACCACCGGCGCGGAGATCCAGTCATGGTCGGAGAACTGCCGCGCCACTTCCTGGTCGCTCTCGCCGACATCGATGGCGGGCTGCTCATCGTCGATCAGGCGGTTGATCGGCGTGGTGTCTTCATGGGTCACCAGCGAGGCCAGCGACACGCGGCCCAGATACTGGTGGCGGCGGCTGACCACGAACAGGTGATCGGTGTGGTCGGGCAGTTCGCCGCGCAGGCGCAGATAGCGCAGCACCACGTCGACGTTGACGTCGGCGCGCACCGTCACCACGTCCGGGTTCATCAGGCGGCCGGCGCTGTCCTCGGGGTAGGACAGCACCTGTTCCAGGCGCTCGCGGTTCTCGCGGTCCATCGACTTGAGGACTTCGTCGATGACCGTGTCCGGCAGGTCTTCGACCAGGTCGGCCAGATCGTCGATGTCCAGGTCTTCGACCGCGGCGATGATCTCGTCCGGGTCCATGTCCGCGAGCAGGCTCTCGCGCACGTCGTCGCCGACGTGGACCAGCACCTCGCCGTCGTCCTCCGGATCGACCAGGCCCCAGACGATCTCGCGCTTGCCCGGAGGCAGCGATTCGAGCAGATTGCCGATCTCGGCCGGCGCCAGGGTATTGACCAGACGGCGTACCGGGCCCAGCCGACCGCTGTCCAGCGCATCGGACAGCATCCGCAACTGGCGCGCAGTCTTGTCGTGGCGTACAGCCTCAGCCATCGCAGCTCCCGCGGGATAAGAAAAGCCGCGATCCTGGCAAGGATGCGGCAACAGGGGTGTTCAGCGCGTCATTATCGCAAGGGGATGTTTCAACGCATACCCCGCGGCCTGCGGCCATCGGGGTCCATGACGGCCAGCGGGTCCACACATTCCGCCGGGCATGGCCCGGCGCTACCAAGGGTGACACGCGGCGGTAGCGCCGGGCCGTGCCCGGCGAGCGCGTAGCGCGGGAATCAGGAGGCGTCCGCCACCAGCGCCAGCCAGCGCTCGATGCCGCGGCGGTCACGCATGCCCAGCAGCTTCGGTGCGCGGGCGCGCAGGGCACCCAGGTCGGCATCACGGACAGCCCGGCGTACTTCCAGCAAGGTGCCCGGGTGCAGGCTGAACTCGGTCAGGCCCAGCGCCAGCAGCAGCGGGGTCATCCGTGCGTCGCCGGCGATCTCGCCACATACCGCCACCGGAATGCGATGGCGCGCGCCGGTCTCGATCACCATCTGCAGCAGGCGCAGCACGGCCGGGTGCAGCGGCGAATACAGTTCGCCCAGTGCTTCGTTGTTGCGGTCGGCGGCCAGCAGGTACTGCACCAGATCGTTGGTGCCGATCGACAGGAAGTCGACCAGGTCGATGAAACTCTCCAGCGCCAGCGCGGCGGCGGGCACTTCGATCATCGCACCCAGCGGTACATGGTCGGACACCATGTGGCCTTCGCCACGCAGCTGCTCGGTCAGCTTGAGCATGCGCCGGCGCACCGCCAGCAGCTCCTCGCGGGTGCTGACCATGGGCACCAGCACGCGCAGCTTGCCGTAGGCCGAGGCACGCAGGATCGCGCGCATCTGGGTGTCGGCCACCTTGGGCCGGGCCAGTGACAGGCGCACGCCGCGCAGGCCCAACGCCGGGTTTTCCTCGTTGCTCAGGGTCAGGCCGGTGCGGTCGGCCTTGTCCGCACCCAGGTCGAGGGTACGGATGGTTACCGGGCGGCCACTCATGCCCAGCGCCGCATCGCGATAGGTCTGGAACTGTTCTTCTTCGTCCGGCAGTTCGTTGCGCTGCAGGAACAGGAATTCGGTGCGGTACAGGCCCAGGCCGTGGGCACCCAGCGCATGCGCCTGGGTCACGTCTTCCAGCGATTCGGCATTGGCCAGCAGAGCGATGTCGACCTGGTCGCGGGTACGGCTGGGCTTGCTGCGCAGGCGGCCGAGCTCGCGCTGCTCGCGCGCGTGCTCCTTCAGGCGTGCGCGGTAGTCACGCAGGTTGTCGGCCTGCGGGTTGACGGTGATGCTGCCGTCGGCGCCATCGATGATCAGCACGTCGCCGTCGATCACCTTGCTCAGCAGCTGCGGCACGTTGACGATCAACGGCAGGTGCAGGCTGCGGGCAAGGATCGCACTATGCGACAGCGCGCTGCCCGCGCTGGTCACGATGCCGACCACACCGTGCGACTGCAGCTGGGCCAGCTCGGAAGGGGCGATGTTGTCGCAGACCAGGATCTCGCCGGCCAGGCCCTTCACCGCTGCCGGGCGCTCGGGCTGCAGGAAGGCATGGATGCGCCCGATCACATGGTCGAGGTCGTCCATTCGGCTCTTCAGGTAGGCATCGTCCATGCCATCGAAGACTTTGGCCAGGCGGTCGCGCTGCAGGCGCAACGCATAGCCGGCGCTGTAGGGACCACTGCGGATCAGTTCGTCCAGGCCGAACAGCAGTTCGGGATCGTCCAGCAGCAGTGCATGCAGGTCGAGGAATTCGCCCACTTCCTGGTTCAGCGCGCCATGCAGGCGCTGGCGCAGCTCGTGCATTTCCGTGCGCGCCGCGTCCACGGCGCGGTGCAGGCGTGCCAGCTCGGATTCAACCTGGGAAGGGGTAACGCGCTGTTCGGCTACTTCCAGTGCATGCGGCAGGCGCACGCGGGCGCGGCCCATCGCCGTACCGCGGGCGGCGCCGTGCCCGGCCAGCAGCTGTACCGGCCGCTGGCCGGTGGGGGCTTGGCCGGCGCGCGCGCGCGGCACGCTCAGTTGTCCTCGTCGAAGCGACGCTCGAACAGGTCGACCACCGCGTCCATCGCGGCCACTTCGTCTTCGCCGTTGATGCGGATGGTGACCGGCGTGCCTTGCCCTGCCGCCAGCAGCATTACGCCCATGATGCTCTTGGCGTTGATCTCACGGCCCTTGGCGGCCATGGTTACGTTGCAGCGGAACGGCGCCAGGGTCTGCACCAGCTTGGCGGTGGCCCGGGCATGCAGGCCCAGGCGGTTGCTCACAGTGAGTTCTCGTTCAAGCATCGTCGACTATCGCTCCATTACGGGTGCCCGCCGCCGCAGTGGCGGGCAGTTGATCCAGTCCCTGTTCCGGATAATTCATCACCCGCAGCAACATCGGCAGACTCAGCGCCGACACCCGGCGAACCGGGGTCCCCAACCGGGCCAGCTGCCCGGCAAGGTTGGCGGGGCTGGCGCCGTACAGGTCGGTCAGGATCAGCACGCCCTCACCCCCATCGACCCGCCGCAGAGCGGCCGAGGCGAGCGGGAGCAGAGCATCCAGGTCTGCGTCGAACGGTACTTCGAAAGCTTCGGTTTTCAGCGGCAACTGCCGCAGAAGCCGGGTCGCCACGTCGAGCAGGGCGATCCCGACCCCAGGATGTGTTACGAGGAGAATGCCACAGGTCATTACTGCACGTTAACAGGTCAAGGTGAATTGGCGATAGCAGCAGCAGAGGGGCACTGTGTCCCGTATTCAGTGTTGCTCGGGTCGGAGCCCTTTTTCGTTGAAAAAGGGATCCGACCCCATCCGTTTTTCGATGCCTGACAGAGATTCATCCACGCATGGCGTGGATCTACCGTGTCGACCAAGGTCGACACCCACCAACAGCAGCAGAAATCTGTCAGAGGTGGGGCGGTGTGGGGCTGCAGGACCGTTGGCGCCATGGATGGCGCCATCGAGCCCCCAGGGACGGGTTTACGGCGTGTCCTGCAGCCCCACACCGCCCCGCATCCCACGAAATGCAGGCGTTTGCCGTTGACGTTGCCGTGGTTTCTGCGGGTGCCGGGCGCAGCCCGGCCGACCACCCCTCAATCCTGTTCGCGGTGATAGGTCGCCACGTCTTCCCAGCCCATCTCACGTGCATGGCGGGCCAGGCGTTCGGCCAGGAACACCGAGCGGTGCTTGCCACCGGTACAACCGAAGGCCACCGTCACATAGCTGCGGGTGCCATCGCCCAGCTTGGGCAGCCACGTATCCAGGAAATCCATCAGCTGCGCCAGGTAGCGCTGCACATCCGGCTGCGCTTCCAGGTAATCGCGCACGCCCGGTTCGCGACCGCTCAGTGCCCGCAGTTCCGGATCCCAGTGCGGGTTGGGTAGCACGCGCGCGTCGAACACGAAATCGGCCTCGGCCGGCACGCCACGCTTGTAGGCGAATGATTCGAACAGCAGCGACAGGCGGGTGGCATGGCCCATCGCGAATTCGGTGATGATGCGGCGGCGCAGCTGATGCACGTTCAACGCGCTGGTATCGATCACCGCATCGGCTTCGCGGCGCAGCGGTGCGATCAGTTCGCGCTCGCGGGCGATCGCTTCCGGCAACGACAGGCCCAGCTGGCTCAGCGGGTGCCGGCGACGGGTATCGGCATAACGCTTGAGTACCGTTTCATCGTTGGCCTCGAAGAACAGCACCTTGGCGTCCACCCCGGCATCGGTGGCCAGCTGCCGCCAGCTGGACAACTGGGTCAGGTCGCTCTGCCCGCGCACATCGATGCCCACCGCCAACCGGCGCGATGCGGCACCGTCGTGATGGCTCAGGACATTGCGAACGAAGTCCGGCAGCAGCTGGATCGGCAGGTTGTCCGAGCAGTAGTAGTCCTGGTCCTCGAAGGTCTTCAGGGCGACGGATTTACCCGAGCCGGACAGGCCGCTGACGATGATCAGGGTCGGGGCGGTGGGACTGACGGTGCTCATGGACGGACTCTTCGAAGGGCAGGGGGTCAGGGCGTTCGCCGTTCCAGCAGGTTGCTGTGGCGGGCGATGAACATCGCCGCCGGGTCGATGCCCTTGGTACGCAGAATGTGCAGGCGGGTGGCCGCCTCGGTCAGAACGGCCAGGTTGCGGCCGGGCATCACCGGCAGGGTGATCAGCGGCACGTCCAGGTCCAGCACATGGCGCGTGCCCGAGTCGCCGGTCAGGCGCTCGTAACCATGGGGGGTGGGCTCGGTCATCGGCTTGGTCAGGTGGACGATCAGCCGAAGATACTTGTTCTTCTTTACAGCGGTGTCGCCAAACATCTCGCGTACGTTGAGCACGCCCAGGCCGCGCACTTCCAGCAGGTCCTGCAGCAGTTCCGGGCAGGTGCCGTCCAGCACGTCGGGGGCGATCTGGGTGAACTCGGGGGCGTCGTCGGCCACCAGGCGGTGACCGCGGCTGAGCAGTTCCAGGGCCAGCTCGCTCTTGCCGGATCCGGCCTCACCGGTGATCAGCACGCCGATGGAGTAGATCTCCATGAACACGCCGTGCAGGATCACCCGCGGCGCCAGCGTACGCGCCAGGTGGTAGGACAGGTGGTTGAGCAGCTCGTGGCCGCGCTTGGGCGACAGCCACAGCGGCGTGCCGGATTCATCGGCGGCCGCGCGCAGGTCTTCCGGGCAGGGCTGGTTGCGGGTCAGCACCAGCGCCAGCGGATGCGACTGCATGATTTTTTCGATGGTCTCCCAGCGCTGCCGCGGTTCCAGCGCGTCCAGCCAGGACAGTTCCTCGGTACCGAGGATCTGCACCTTGTTGGGATAGATCGCATTGAGATAGCCAGCCAGCGAAGGGCGTCGCGAGACCGTATTGCCGGCCTCCAGTTCGCGCTTCTCGCCGGATTTGCCCGCTGCCCAACGCAGGCCAAGCCGCTCACGCTGCTGTTCGAACAGTTCGCGGGCAGTGATGCTGGTATTCATGCGGCGCTCGCCGGTGGGGTCAGGTCCAGGGCCTGGCGCAGCTCCCGTGCATCACCGGCCTCGCGCAGCGCCTGGCGGATGCAGGGCGCGGAAAACAGCTCGGCCAGCTCGGACAGCAGCATCAGGTGTTGATGGGTGTAGTGGGCGGGAACGGCCATGGCGAACACCAGGTCCACCGGCTCGTCGCCACCGAAATCGACCGGGGTCTGCAGACGCAGCAGCGCGCCTCGGGGTCGGTCCAGGGTCGGCGCACGACCATGCGGGATGGCGATGCCGTAGCCGATCGCGGTACTGCCCAACGCTTCGCGCTGGCACAGGTTGAGATAGATCTGTTCGGCATTGGCCTGGCGGCAGGCCAGCAATCCGGCCGCGGCCTGCAGGACGCTGTCGCGGTCGGTGGCCGTGCAGAGCTGGGTCTGCACGGCCGCCAGGAGGTCAGTCAGGGGCATGTCTGCGGGGAGCGGTGGCGATCAGCCACCATTGTCGCCCACCGGCAGCGGTGCGTGCTGCTGTTTTTTCTCCTTGTGCTTGATCACCAGGCGGTCAAGCTTGTCCGCCAGCAGGTCGATCGCGGCATACATGGTCTGCGCATTGGCTTCAGCGTGCAGGGTCTGACCCGGAATATTGAGGCTGGCATCGACGTGGTGTTCAGTCTTCTGCAGCTTGAGCGTCACCCGCGCTTCGCAGTGCTGGTCGAAGTGTTTGCCGATCCGGGCCAGCTTCTCCTCTACATAGGACTGCAGGGCCGGGGTGACTTCGACATCTTTGCCAAACGTTTCGATGCGCATCGGGTTTCTCCTTTGATCGGATGTGCCAATGAACCTCTCCGCCGGGCGCGGCGGCGCGTCAAACGATTCTGACTCTTTCGTGCGAGGCGGAGATGTTCATGGCCTCACGATACTTCGCCACGGTGCGCCGCGCTACTGGGATTCCCGATGTTTTGAGCAGGTCAGCCAGCTTGGCGTCAGAAAGCGGCTTGCGTGGGTTCTCGTCATCGATCAGGCGCCGGATCATGGCCTGGATGGCGGTGCTGGACGCTTCGCCACCACCGTCGGTGTCGATGCCCGAGGCGAAGAAGGCGCGCAGCGGCAGGGTGCCGCGTGGCGTACGCACATGCTTGCGGGCGATCGCGCGCGACACGGTGGATTCGTGCAGGCCCAGTTCGCCGGCGATCTCGCGCAGGGTCAACGGGCGCAGTGCCTGTTCGCCGAATTCAAGGAAGCCCGCCTGCTGCTGGATCAGGCTGCGCACCACCCGCAGCAGCGTCTCGCCACGCGCCTGCAGGCCCTTCAGCAGCCAGCGCGCTTCCTGCAGCTGGCCGCGCAGATAACCGGCATCGGCGTCACCGCAGCGACGGATCATCTGCTCGTAACCGCGGTGGATCACCAGCTTGGGGCCGGCACGGGCGGCCAGCGCGGCGCGCCAGATGCCGTTCTGCCGCCACACGACCACGTCCGGCACCACGTAGGTGTCCTGGGCGAGCGGAGCGATCTGGGTGCCGGGGCGAGGGTCCAGCGAGCGCAGCAGGGCAACGGCGGTCTCGACCTCGGCCAACGGCTGCTTCAGTTGCTGGGCCAGACCGGTCACGCCGCTGCGCGGCAGTTGTTCCAGTGGACCGGCGGCGACCTGCCGGGCCAGGGCCAGGCACGGGGTGTCGACAGGAAGCACGTCCAGCTGCAGTTGCAGGCATTCGCCGAGGCTGCGTGCGGCCACGCCAACGGGGTCGAAGCGCTGGATCTGGTGCAGCACGGTCAGGATTTCGTCTTCACCGGCATGGATCGCCGGCAACAGCGCTTCGGCGATGGCCGAGAGCGGCTCGCGCAGATAGCCATCGTCTTCCAGCGAATCGATCAGCGCGGCGCCGATGCTGCGGTCGCGGTTGGACAGGTGGGTCAGGTGCAGCTGCCACAGCAGGTGGTCGGCCAGGGTTTCGGTTTCGGCGACGCGTTCGGCAGCACTGCCGTTGTCGTCGTCATCATCGAAACTACCGCCGCTGCCGCCACTGCTCCAGTCCAGCTCGGCGGGCGCCCAGTCGTCGCCACTGCTTTCAGCATTGTCGGGCGGGGCGTCATTGTCGCCGCCCGTCTCGTCGCTGCTGGCGTCCTTGTCGACACCGGCGCCTTCGTCGCTGCTGTCGGACCAGTCCAGCAGTGGATTGCTCTCCACCGCCTGGGCGATTTCCAGCTCCAGCTCGGTCGTGGACATCTGCAGCAGCTTGATCGCCTGCTGCAGCTGGGGCGTAAGCACCAGCTGCTGTCCCAACGATGTCTGCAGCCGAGTCTTCATGCCTGTGCCGAACGGAAGGGAGAGGGCCCGGCGGCCGCGGTTACAGCTTGAAGGAATCCCCAAGGTAGACGCGGCGCACGTCGGCGTTGTCCAGGATCGCCTCGGGCGAGCCCTGGGCCAGTACGGTGCCCTCTGCGAGGATATACGCGCGGTCGCAGATTCCCAAGGTCTCGCGCACGTTGTGGTCGGTGATCAGCACACCGATGCCGCGTTGCTTGAGATGGGTGACGATGCGCTGGATTTCGCCGACCGAGATCGGGTCCACACCAGCGAAGGGTTCGTCGAGCAGGATCAGGCGCGGCTTGGCGGCCAGTGCACGCGCGATCTCGCAACGACGGCGCTCACCACCGGACAGGCTGGCACCGAGCTGTTCGGACACGTGCCCCAGCTGCAGTTCGTCGAGCAGGCTGTTCAGTTCGCGCTCGCGGCCAGCCGAATCCAGGTCCTCGCGCAGTTCCAGCACCAGGCGCAGGTTGTCGGCCACGGTCAGCTTGCGGAACACCGACGGTTCCTGCGGCAGGTAACCCACACCCTGCTTGGCGCGGGTGTACATCGGGTCGCCGGTGATGTCCTTGCCGTCCAGCACGATGCTGCCGGCATCGGCACCGACCAGGCCGACGATCATGTAGAAGCAGGTGGTCTTGCCGGCGCCGTTGGGACCCAGCAGGCCGACCACTTCACCGGCGTCCAGGGTCAGCCCGAAGTCCTTGACGACTTCGCGCTGCTTGTAGCGTTTGCGCAGGCCAGTTGCGACGAGCATTACTTCTTGCCTCCCGCCGGCGCCGCAGCCGGAGCGGCCGCTGGCGTCTTGTTCTTCGGCGGAATCACGGTGCGCACGCGGCTGCCATCGCCGCCGGAGTTCATCTCACCGCTGCGGGTGTTGTAGACCATGCGCTGGCCGGCATTGGTACCGCGCGCGCTGGTGACCTTGTAGTTGCCGGTCAGGGTGATGATCTCGGTGGTGATGTCGTAGTCGATCCGGTCGGCCACCGCATCCATCCAGGTGCCATCGTCGAGCTGCTGCTTCATCTTGGCCTGCTTGCCGGTGAACACCGCACGCACGGCTTCGCCGCCCTTGAGGTAGATCTCGGCCTCGGACGAACGCAGGTCCAGCGTGCCCTGGGTGATGATCACGCCGCCCGACAGCACGGTCTTGCCGTCACCGGTGAGGGTGCCGGACTGCGCGCCGGAATCAATGTTCATCGCTTCATTGCGGTCGGTCGACTTGGCAAAGGCGACAGCGGGGACAAGAAGACTGAGTGCGAGCACGGCTGCAAAGGGAATCTTCATCGGGGTCCGTTCTACCGGTGGTGGCCCTCCGGCGGGACCGGGGGCTGCGGGTGGGGGCTGCCTGCTTCGCGCCTGTCGGGAAGACGTCGCGGGCGGGCGGCGGAATCAGCGCTTGGGCGTGTAACGGCCCTTGGACTGGCTGAGGAAATGATACGTGTTGTTCTTCGAATCCACCTCGAACCCGACGCCGGACTGTTCCATGCCCGGCCGGGTCATGGTCACCAGGGCATCGGTACGGGCGCGGTTGTCCTTCGGGAATACATCCAGGTGGTCGGTGCGGAAGGTGGTCGGGACCACGCCGGGATCGGCCGGGCTGTCGCCGGCGACGTTGCCGCGCAGCTTCATCTCGTCGCCCTTGGCACTGAGCCAGCCGGTCTCGGCGCGCAGCGTCCAGTGCTTGCCGTCTTTGTCGGGCATTTCGAACAGCGGGGTGGTGATGTTGAGCGTCTGGTCGCCACGCTGGCGTTCCAGCAGGGGCGCGCGCAGGGTGGTCGATTCCTTGCCGTGTTCGTCCAGGGCGACGATCTGGAAGTCGTGCAGGATGTAGTCCACACCGGCGTCCTGGCCTTCGACAACCGGTGCCTTTTCACGGTTGCGCAGCGCGGCCCAACTGCTCAGCAGGGCCGCCAGCAGCAGGCCGACACCGAGGATCATCCGCCAGTTCAAGGTGGGGGCATTCATGCGCCGAACCTCGCCAGCACGGCGTCCAGACGGCCCTGTGCGGCCAGCAGCACGTCGCACAGCTCGCGCGCGGCACCACGGCCGCCGTCGGCGCGGGTGATCCAGTGCACACGCTCTGCGATCCACGGATGGGCATTGGCCGGAGCCACGGCCAGGCCGACCGCGCCCAGCGGCGCCAGGTCCGGCAGGTCGTCACCCATGAAGGCCACCTGCTCCAGGCCGATGCCGTGCTGCACGCACAGCGCCTGCACGCTTGCCAGCTTGTCGCCGACGGCAATCTGGGTGTCGATGCCTAGGTCGGCGCCGCGCTTGAGCGCGGACTGGCTGTTGCGCGCGGTGATCAGCACGGGGTGGATACCGTGCTGCTGCAGCAGTTTCAGGCCCAGGCCATCCTGCACGAAGTACGCCTTGCTCTCGTTGCCATCCTTGTCGTAGTACAGCCGACCGTCGGTGAGGGTGCCGTCCACGTCGAAGCAGGCCAGGCGGATATTGGCCGCAACGGCATGCAGGTGGGCGGGGAAGGCGGGCAGGGGGGACCAGGGCATCAGGGCATCGGACTCGGTGGTTGCGGGCTCGTTGGTACAGACTGAATGGGGTCTACGGACTGTCGGTTAAACCACCCGGGCCCGCAACAGGTCATGAATGTTCAGGGCGCCGACCGCGCGGCCCTGGCTGTCGACCACGATCAGGCCGGTGATCTTGTGGGTTTCCATCAGCCGGGCAGCCTCCACCGCCAGCTTGTCGGCGCTGATGGTGCGCGGTTGCCGGGTCATCACATCGGCGATCCTGGCGGTGCGCACGTCCAGGTCGGTGTCCAGCGCGCGGCGCAGGTCGCCGTCGGTGAACAGGCCGATCAGCACGCCCTGGTCGTCGACCACGGCGGTCATGCCCAGGCGCTTGCGGCTCATCTCCATCAGCGCTTCGCTGAGGCTGGCACCGACATCGACCTTGGGCAGGTCCTCGCCGGTGTGCATGACGTCGGTGATGTGCAGCAGCAGGCGGCGGCCGAGGCTGCCGGCCGGGTGCGAGCGGGCGAAATCGTCGGCGGTGAAGCCGCGCGCGTCCAGCAGGGCCACCGCCAGGGCGTCGCCCATCGCCAGCGAGGCGGTGGTGCTGGAGGTGGGCGCCAGCGCCAGCGGGCAGGCTTCGGCCGGCACGCTCACATCCAGGTGGAAATCGGCGGCGCTGGCCAGGCTCGACTGCGGGCGGCCGGTCATGGCGATCAGCACATTGCCCTGGCGCTTGAGCACCGGCAGCAACATCAGCAGCTCGTCCGATTCACCCGAATAGGACAGGGCCAGCACCACGTCGTCCTCGGTGATCATGCCGAGGTCGCCGTGGCCGGCCTCGCCCGGATGCACGTAGAACGCCGGGGTGCCGGTGGAGGCCAGGGTGGCGGCGATCTTGCGCGCGACATGGCCGGACTTGCCCATGCCGGTGGCGACCACCCGGCCGCGGCTGCCCAGGATCGCCCGGCAGGCCTGCTGGAAGGTGTCGCCGAGGCGGTCGGCCACGGCGTCCAGCGCCTGCCGTTCGATCTCGAACACGCGCCGGCCACTGGCGACCAGGGCGGCAGGGTCGGCGGAACGGGGGGGCAACAGGGATTCGGCCATGCGGACGCCACGCAGCGGAAGTAGAATGGACGTACATTTTATTAGGAAAGCCCGTTGGACGCCGACACCATCCGCAATCTGATCGAAACCGGCTTGCCCGGCGCCCGCGCCGACGTGCAGGGTGACGATGGCGTGCATTTCGAAGCGACCGTGGTCAGCGAGGCCTTTGCCGGCAAGATGCCGCTGGCCCGCCACCGGATGGTGTATGCCACTCTGGGCGACTTGATGGGCGGCGCGATCCACGCGCTCGCATTGAAAACCGTGACCCCGGCCGAAGCCGGCTGAACCGCAGAAGATCCCCAATACATGGCCAAGATCGTTGTGACCGGCGGCGCTGCGCTGCACGGTGAAGTAAGCATCTCCGGCGCCAAGAACGCCGTCCTCCCCATCCTGTGCGCGACCCTGCTGGCCGACGCGCCGGTGGAGATCACCAACGTGCCGCATCTGCACGACGTGGTGACCACGGTGAAGCTGCTGGGCGAACTGGGCGCGAAAGTGACCATCGACCAGGGCACGCTGTCGCGCGGCAGCGCGATCGTGGTCGACCCGCGTCCGGTCAACCAGCATGTGGCGCCGTATGAGCTGGTCAGGACCATGCGTGCCTCGATCCTGGTGCTGGGCCCGCTGCTGGCCCGCTTCGGCGCGGCCGAAGTGTCGCTGCCTGGCGGCTGCGCGATCGGCTCGCGCCCGGTTGACCAGCACATCAAGGGCCTGCAGGCACTCGGTGCCGACATCGTGGTCGAGAACGGCTTCATCAAGGCCACTGCCAAGCGTCTGAAGGGTGGCCACTTCACCTTCGACATGGTCAGCGTGACCGGTACCGAGAACGTGCTGATGGCAGCGGTGCTGGCCGAAGGCACCACCATCCTCGACAACGCGGCGATGGAACCGGAAGTCACCGACCTGGCGCACTGCCTGATCGCCCTCGGCGCGAAGATCGAAGGCCTGGGCACCGCCCGCCTGGTCATCGAAGGTGTCGAGCGCCTGTCCGGTGGCCGCCATGAAGTGCTGCCCGACCGCATCGAAACCGGCACCTTCCTGGTGGCCGCAGCGATGACCGGTGGCAGGGTCACCGTCAACCGCGCGCGTCCGAACACCATGGACGCCGTGCTGGCCAAGCTGGTGGAAGCCGGCGCCACCATCGAGACCACCGAAGACAGCATCACCCTGGACATGCAGGGCAAGCGGCCGAAGGCGGTCAACCTGACCACCGCGCCGTACCCGGCGTTCCCGACCGACATGCAGGCGCAGTTCATGGCGCTCAACTGCGTGGCCGACGGCGTGGGCGTGATCAACGAAACAATCTTCGAAAACCGCTTCATGCACGTCAACGAACTGTTGCGCCTCGGCGCGGACATCCAGGTGGAAGGCCACACGGCCATCGTGCGTGGTCACGAGCGCCTGAGCGGTGCACCGGTGATGGCGACCGACCTGCGCGCATCGGCGTCGCTGATCCTGGCTGGCCTGATGGCCGATGGCGATACCACCATCGATCGCATCTACCACCTTGATCGCGGCTACGAGAACATCGAAGAGAAGCTGTCTTCGCTCGGCGCCACCATCCGGCGCGTGGCCGCATGATCCTGCGCGGCAAGTTCAGCCGTCGTCGCAAGGCGCTGCTGGTGCTGGTGCTGATCGTGCTGGCGTGGCTGGGTTACGCCTGGTACGCCAACATCGCCATCACCAAGGGCATCGAGCAGAAGGACATGGACTGGAATGGCGACGGCACGGTGACCCGTGACGAGATCATCCAGTCGTTCTACGCGGTGGCGGTGAACGACAGCCAGGACGGCAATCGCCATTGCCGTACCTTCGTGCGCCGATCGACGGGCGAGCAGATCCGGGTGGACTGCCGCACCGAGTTCGCGCCGGCGGAAGAACCGAAGAAATAAAAAAACGCCCGCGAAAGCGGGCGTTTTTTCTTGGGGCATCGATCCACGCATGTCGTGGATCTACGGCGGCTCCGGGGTCAGAGCCCTTCCTGTGGGGAAGGGACCCGACCCCTGCAATCAGTTCATCGCCTTGATGGTCAGGTCCAGCGCATCGCGACCGCTTTCACGCTGCAGCATGCGCGCCGGCACCGGGAACTCCGGCACGATCCAGGCGATCAGCTCCTTGTTGCCGTCAGTGCGCGAGACCTTGGTGGCCTCGTAGCTCTTGCCGCCCACGGTGACCGATTCCTTGCCCACCACGCGGTAGGTCATGTTCTTGATGCGGCCTTCGTCGACCATGCGATAGGTCAGCGGCTTGCCGGCAGCCAAGTCACGTGCAATGGCCAGGTTGATCAGCAGCGCGTCCATGTCGCCGGCCTTCAAGGCGATCGGACCGGCGCGGTCCGGCTTGATGTCGCCGGTCCAGGTGGCCTGGTTGCTGGTCCAGTTGTAGTTGGCCTGCACATTGCGCTTCTTCACCAGCAACGCCGAGCGATCCTGGCTGCTGAGCGGGCGCAGCTGCCCGCGCACTTCCTCGAACACCGTGCTCTGGCTCAGGTCGGCCAGCTGGTTCTTGACCTGCAGGCTGTAACGCCACTTGTTGCTGCCTTCGCTGGCCAGGGTCATGCTGCCGTTGGCCTGCATGCCCATGTAGCTGGCCAGGTAGTCGGCCTTGAACGGCTGCAGGGCCATGGCCGGCAGGCTGGCAACCGACAGTGCGGCAGCGGCGATCCAGGTCATGGGACGGGTCAGGGTGTTCATGCTCAGACTCCTTGGTATTCGATCAGGCGCAGATCGACGCGATCTTCGCCGTCTTCGCGTTGCAGGATGCGCACCGGGGTGGGGACACCGTTGGCGATCCAGAGAATGGTTTCGTTGTTGCCGCCGTTGGTCCGATAGACCCGCAGCGCGTTGTAGGACAGGTCGCCGACCTCGACGTTCTCGGTCTGCGGCGCGGCCTGGTAATCGTGCTGGCGCACCTTGCCCATGTCGACGTAGCGATAGTGCATGGTCGCGCCAGGGCGGGCATCGCGCATGATCGCCAGGTTCATCAGCAACGCGCTCTGGTCGCCGGCCTGCAGCGGAATCGGCTGTGCGCGCTTCTTTTCCACGTCGCCACTCCACTGCGCGGTGCCGGCCTGCCAGTTGTAAGTGCCGACGGCCTTCTTGCCGAGGAACAGGCCCTTGCGCACCGTGCTCTGGCTGAGTGGCGCATAGACACCGTTGCGCTCCTCGAACACCGTGCTCTGTTCGATGTTCAGGCCAAGCACGCTGGCAAAGCCGCGGCGGCCGACTACCTGCATGTCCACCCGCCACTGGTTGCCACCGGTGTGGGTGACCTGCATGGTCGCGTCGCCCGCTTCCTTGCTCTTGTAGAAGGCCTGGTAGGTCGCGCTGAACGGCTGCAGCGGCGGCGGCTCCCAGGCCAGTGCAGGCAGCACCGGCGGCGCAACCTCGGCAGGTGCCGGCGCAGCAGGCGCTGTTGCCTGGCCCCAGCCCGCACAGGCGAGGACGGCAAGCGGCAGCAGCAGGGTTGTACGCAGCAGGGACGTGGTCTTCATGGCCGACAGGAACCGCAGGAGGGGAGCAGGATGCCAGCCCCGCAGTCAGCGGGGCGTGTGCACGGGCGTTACCGGTTCAGGTTCCCGGCGGAATCTAGAGCCAAGGGGCTAAACAGGGGGTGACCGTCGAATGTCGGCTGGCCTTCCCGTTCAGCCAGGCGGCCTGCGCAGAGCAGTTCCAGGGTCGCGATCAGCAGCGGATGCTCCACCGCAAGCACGCGTTCGGCCAGGGTCTGCGCATCATCGCCGGCAAGCACCGGAACCCGCGCCTGCGCCAGTACCGCGCCGGCATCCAGTTCCGGCACCACCAGGTGGACGCTGGCGCCGTGCTCGACGTCACCGGCCTCCAGCGCCCGTGCATGGGTGTGCAGGCCCTTGTGCAGCGGCAGCAGCGAGGGATGGATGTTGACCAGGTGGCCATTGAACCGCTGCACGAAATCGGCGCCGAGGATGCGCATGTAGCCGGCGCAGACGATCCAGTCCGGGGCGGATGCAGCCAGCGCATCACCCAGCGCCTGCTCGTAGGCGGCGCGGTCGCTGAATTCCTTCGGCGCATGCGCCCAGCGTCGATCCGCTGCCACCCGCTCCAGTGCGGTCGCATCGGGACGGTCGGAGAACACGCCGACAACCTCGGCCGGCAGCCGCCCCGCAGCGATGGCGTCAACAATGGCCTGCAGATTGCTGCCGCGGCCGGAGGCCAGCACGGCGATGCGGCAGATGCTCATCGCCCCGCGCTCCGGCGCACCAACGGCCACAGCAACAGGCTGCCCACGGTCGCCAGCAGCATGTCCGCATGCGCGTCCCACATGTCGCCCTGCTGGCCGTTGTAGGCCTCGGCCGCTTCCGGCGACAGGGCAAGGGCGATGCCCCATTCCAGCCACTCATACACCAGGCTGGAACACATCACCGCCATCACCGCGAGGGTGAATGCCTGGCCGATGCGCAGCACAGGCCAGGACTGTCGCGCCAGCTGCAGCAACGCCGGCGTGAAGCAGACGCCATAGAGGAAGTGGATCAGGCGATCGAAGTGGTTGCGCTGCCAGCCGAAGGCTGCGTCCGGCGACCATCCGAGCAACGACTGCAGCCAGGCGTCATAGGGCACGTTGGAATACAGCCAACGCGCGGCCACGCAGTGGATGGCGATGAAGCCGCAGATGGCGATGAACGCACCATTGTCCAGCTGCCAGCGCCGGTCCACCCACCACAGGGCGAGCAGGCCGATCACGGTCAGCGAGCTGTGCAGGGTCTGCTCGAGCGGCCACAGCGGATGGATCCAGGTTGCCGCGAATATGCCCAGCACCGCGGCCAACGCGACCTTTTTCGGTCCCGACAGTGAGTGGGTGGCGCGGTTGCTGGCGAGCGAGGGGACAGCGGGCGTGGACATGTCGGAGCGATCAGCAGAAGGGACGGAACATGCGCCTGTCAGCTCAGACGCTGACGTGGTCGCCGCGGTCGAACAGTGCAGCGATCTCCGGCTTGCGCAGGAAATACACCGCATAGGCAGTCAGCGCCATGCCCAGCGGGCCGGCAAGCACTGCCGCCCAGGCCGCGCCACGACACCAGGGCAGGTTGCTGCGCTGGCCAAGCAGCCGCGCGGTGCGCAGCTGCAGGAAGCCCAGCCCGATGGCCAGCAGCGACACCGCGCCGTACACCGTCGCCAGCACGGAGCCGTCATCCATGCCGCGTTCGAAGGCGACGATGCCGACAAAACCGAGGAACACCAGCGCTGCCAGCCAATGGAAGCCTGCCAGTGCGTAGAACAGGATCTTCAGGTTGTGCAGATGGCTGGCGGTCTGCAGGTCGGCCAGGGTCTGCCGCGGCAGCGGCGGTGGGTTCAGTCCATCGTTCATGCCACACCCGCCTGGCCAGCGAAGGCGGCCTTCACCTGCGGGCGCAGCAGCACGACCAGGGTGAACACGCCGAGGATGGTGCCGATGGGAGTGAACAGGCAGGACAGCCCGGCCACGATCATGCACAGCAGGTAGCGGCGTTGCTGCGACAGGCAGCGGCCGGCATAGGCGACGAAGCCTGCCAGGGCCAGCCCGCCGAGCACGATGCAGAAACCCATCACGGTGAACAGCCAGCCGACGAACTGCTGTTCTTCCGGCGAAGACGGTTCACCGCCGGACTTCATCGGCAGCGAGCCGGACAACATGGCGATGCCCAGCACGATATGCAGGATGAAGATCAGCGAGAACACCGCCATCAGGCCAGCGACCACGTAGTGGCCGATCGCCAGCTGGCGCAGCTGGGTGGCGTCCTGCGGGCCGAACACCGGCACGGCCGGGTTCGGCGGCAGCACCGGCGGAGCCGGCGTCGTCGACAAGGGAGGGGGTGCGTCCATGCGGGTTCCTTTGTCCAGCGGATCAGGCGATGTGGACGCGTTCGCCGCCCTGGGCGGTGACCACCTGGCCGATCGTCCAGTGCTCCAGGCCCTGCGCCTTGACCGCAGCGGACACGGCCTCGAGCTGGTCCGGGGCGACGATCAGCACGAAGCCGATGCCGCAGTTGAAGGTGCGCCACATTTCACTGTCGGCTACCGCGCCTTCCTTCTGCAGCCACTGGAACACCGGCGGCAGGGTCCACGACGAGGCCTGGATGTCCAGGCCGAGGCCCTCGGGCACCACGCGGATGATGTTCTCGGTCAGGCCGCCACCGGTGATGTGGGCCATGCCGTGGATGGCATCGCCGTGCGACTTCAGCAGCGACAGGATCGGCTTGACGTACAGGCGGGTGGGGGCCATCAGCGCATCGACCAGCTTGACCCCGCCTTCCAGCTCCAGCTCGGCCGGGCGGCCGGCGCGGTCGTAGATGCGACGGACCAGCGAATAGCCATTGGAGTGCGGGCCGGAGGAGGCGATGCCGATCAGCACGTCGCCGGCGGCGACATGGGCGCCGTCCTTCAGCTCGCTCTTTTCGACGGCCGCGACGGTGAAGCCGGCCAGGTCGTACTCGCCCGGGGCGTACATGTCGGGCATCTCGGCGGTTTCGCCGCCGATCAGGGCGCAGCCGGCCTCGGTGCAGCCATTGGCGATGCCGCCCACGACTGCGGCGGCGGTGTCGATGTCCAGCTTGCCGGTGGCGAAGTAGTCCAGGAAGAACAGCGGCTCGGCGCCCTGCACCAGCACGTCGTTCACGCACATGGCGACCAGGTCGATGCCGATCGTATCGTGGCGGTTCAGCTGGTGGGCCAGCTTCAGCTTGGTGCCGACGCCGTCGGTGCCCGACACAAGAACCGGCTCGCGGTACTTGTTGGACAGGTCGAACAGGGCGCCGAAGCCGCCCAGGCCGCCCATCACTTCCGGACGGAAGCTGCGCTTGACCAAGGGCTTGATCCGCTCGACCAGCTCGTTGCCGGCGTCGATGTCGACACCCGCGTCACGGTAGGTGAGGGGGGAAGGGGCGGAAGACGGGCTGTTGGTCACGGGCGTCGGCGCTGGCAGGGGTTGAATCGCCGATTTTAACAGGCCGCATTGGCGCAAAGGCCGTATTCGGGCAACAATTCCCCCCGGATACGTCGAGCCAATGGATGTCCTGATGCGCCGCAGCCTGTTTTTGACCCTGCTCCTTGCGCTGTGCCTGCCGGTGGCCACGATGGCCCAGAGCGGCATGCGAACCGAGGGGGATGTTGCCACTGCCAGTGGTGCGTACGAGGCCGAAGTGCCCGTCAACAGCCAAGCCGAGGCTGATCGCAACGGCGCACTTGCCCGCGCGTTGAGCGTTGTACTGGGCAAATTGTCCGGCGATCGCAGCGTCATGTCGCGCCCCGGCGTGGCGCAGGCGTTGCGCAATGCCAAGGACTATGTGGCCAGCTACGACTACAAGCAGGACCAGAGCGTGGGCGCCAGCGGTGCGCCGAGCTTCCGTACCCTGCTGGTCGCCCGCTTCCGCGAGGATGACGTGGACGGGCTGGTGTCGGCCCTGGGCCTGCCGCTGTGGCCGCAGCCACGACCGAAGCCGGTGCTGTGGCTGGCCGTCGATGACGGCAGCGGTCCGCGTCTGGTCAGCGTGCAGCAGGCCAATGCCGCGCGGCCGCTGCTGAGCCGGGCCATCGAGCGCGGCTACAAGCTCGGCCTGCCCAGTGGTGGCGCCGCCGAGCAGGCCCTGGCCGGTGCCATCTGGCGCCAGGACAGCGCTGCCGTCGCCCGCGCCTCGTCGCGCTATTCGCCGCCGATGCAGCTGATCGGCAAGCTCTACCGCGCCAATGGCGGCTGGCAGGCGGACTGGGTGTTCGTCGACAACGGCCGTGAACTGAACAAGTGGACCAGTAAGGACGCCAACGCGATGCGCGCGATGGCCGCCGGTGCCGATGGCGCTGCCGACGCGCTGGTCAAGCGTTATGCCAAGGCCGGTGCGGCCACTGGCCAGGCGGGCACCTACCGCGTGGTGGTGACTGGCATCAACAGCGCAGACGAATACCTGCGCCTGGCCGCCGGCCTGCGTGAAGTGGCGGTGGTGCGCAACGTCACCCCGCTGCGCGCGACCGCCGATCATCTGGAACTGAATCTGGAAATGACCACCGGCCTGGCCGGCTTCAACCGCATGCTCGGCGACAACGGCGTGCTGGTGCCGTCGGCGACCCTGCCGGCCCTGCCGACGCCGATCGACGATACGACCGGTGCACCGGCACCGGCGCCGGTCAGCAACGAGTACCGCCTGCGATGATCCTGTCCCCGGAAGCGGAAATCGCGCAGTTCCTGCGTCGGCTGAAGTACATCCTGCTGGCGGGCCTGATCGGCTGGATCGTCTGGCTGCTGGCACCGATCCTGACCCCGTTCGTGCTGGCGCTGGCGCTGGCCTGGCTGGGCGATCCGCTGGTGGACCGCATCGAGGCCACCGGCCGCTCGCGCATGACCGGCGTGGTGCTGGTGTTCGTGGCAATGGTGCTGGTGATCGTCGCGCTGCTGCTGGTGCTGGTGCCGATGATCGAGCGCCAGATCACGACCTTGATCGCAGCGGCGCCGCAGGCGCAGGCCTGGTTGATGGAGAAGGGCATCCCCTGGTTCGAGCAGAAGACCGGGCTGGAAGTGATGCAGTGGATGGACCCGGACCGCCTGATTGAGTGGGTGCGCAGCCATTGGCAGCAGGCCGGCGGGTTCGCAACGACCTTCATGGGCTACGTATCGCGCTCGGGCTTCACGGTGGTCACCTGGGTGGTCAACCTGTTGCTGCTGCCGATCCTGGCGTTCTACTTCCTGCGTGACTGGGACAAGCTGGTCGAGCGCGTGGCATCGGTGATTCCGCGCAACCAGATCGGCACGATCACCGCGCTGGCGCGTGAATCCAATGAAGTGCTCGGTGCGTTCATCCGCGGGCAGTTCCTGGTAATGCTGGCGCTGGGCGTGATCTACGCCGGTGGCCTGTCGCTGGTCGGGCTCAAGCTGGGCCTGTTGATCGGCCTGATCGCCGGCCTGATCAGCTTCATTCCCTACCTGGGCGCGACCACCGGCATCCTGATGGCCATCGTGGCCGCGCTGGTGCAGGCGCAGGGGTTCGACCTGAAGCTGCTGATCCTGGTGGGCGTGGTGTTCACCGTCGGCCAGTTGCTGGAGAGCTACGTGCTGACTCCGCGCATCGTCGGCGACAAGATCGGCCTGCACCCGGTGGCGGTGATCTTCGCGGTGATGGCCGGTGGCCAGCTGTTCGGCTTCCTGGGCATGCTGCTGGCGCTGCCGGTGGCGGCGGTGACCAACGTCCTGTTGCGCTATGCGCACCAGCGCTACCGGCAGAGTGAGCTGTATGCCGGGGAGAAGCCCGCGATCGTGCTTGATGGCGTCATCGATCAACCCCATATCATCGTGCCTGGCAATGACAAGGGTCCGGAACTGAAGTGATTGGTGTGCCGCAACTTCCGCTGGCCCTGCATTACCCGCGGGACCAGCGCCTGGAGAGCTTCATCGGTGCGCCGGACGGCGCGCTGGCGCAGCTGCGCGCCATCGCGGTAGGGGCCAGCCACGATTGGATCTACCTGGAAGGCGCGGCCGGCACCGGCAAGACCCATCAGGCGCTGGCGATGTGTTCCAGCGCCGAGCAGGCCGGGCGCCTGCCGACCTACGTGCCCCTGGCCAGTGTGGTTGGCCGGGTGCGGGTGGCGCTGGAAGGACTGGAGCAGCGCGAGCTGGTGGCGCTGGATGGGTTGGATGCGGTGGCGGGCAACCGCGAGGACGAGATCGCGCTGTTCGATTTCCACAACCGTGCGCGCGCTGCCGACGTGACGGTGCTGTACACCGCGCAGAAGTCGCCCGGCGAACTGGGCCTGGTGCTGCCGGATCTGCGTTCGCGCCTGGGTCAATGCGTCCGCGTGCTGCTGCAGCCGCTGGATGAGGAAGGGCGCGCGGCGGTGCTGCGCGAGCGCGCGCTGCGCCGTGGGCTGGCGATCGACGAGGCCGCCATCGAGTGGCTGCTGTCGCACACCGGCCGCGAGCTGGGTGGGCTGATCACGCTGCTGGACTGGCTGGATCGCGAATCGCTGGCGGCGAAGCGGCGGATCACCGTGCCGTTCCTGCGCCAGGTACTGGAAGAAGGCCGTCCTCGTTACTGAGGGGTGTTGTTCAGCAGGGCTGCGCCCTGCACCCGCCGAAGCCAGGGCAACGTCAACGTCAACAGCAAAAGCTCGCTATCCGTGGGATGGCGGGGTGGCTCAGGTTGCGGGGGACGGCGCAAGTACGTCCATGTAGCCTCGGTCGCGCCATCCATGGCGCTCACGCCCCCGCAACCTGAGCCACCCCGCCTTCGACAGGTTCCCGCGATCTGTCGGGACGGCGTTCTGCACCGCTGTTGGTGGGTGTCGACCTTGGTCGACACGTGTCTTGCTTGTGGTGGGTGACGACCGTTGGTCGTCACCAGAGCAAGCGCAGCGAAGCGACCCGCTTTTGCATTTTTTTCTTTCTTCCGTGGCTGGACGCACACGGAAACTGTCAAAGGCCGGGCGGGATGGGTTCGCGGGGGTGTCCGCGGCATGGATGCCGCGGCCAAGCCCCCATGGATGGGTTCACGGCGTCCCCCGCGAACCCATCCCGCCCGGCCAAGCAAGGCTTCTGCTCTGAAGACGTCCAACCACGAGGGGCTCAGCCGTTCGCGGCCAACTCGATGTCCAGCGCGCGCAGGCGATCAACGGTCCCGACATCCGTCCAGCGACCGCGATGATGCTGACCGCTGATCCGCCCCTGCGCCATGAAATGCTTCTGCAACGGCACCACCGAGAACTTCGGTGGCACACGCTCGCTGCCCGGTGTGTCGCCGATCACCGCGCGCCAATCGGCCACGATCGACGGACGATAGACGCCGATGCCGGCATAGGTCAGGCACGGACCTTCGCGGTCGTGGTGCAGCACGCCGTGCGCGTCCAGCCGATAGTCGCCGTGGGGGTGCTGCGCGGGGTTGTCGACCAGCACCAGATGCGCTTCGCCGGCTGGTTCACGCGGCAGCGTGGCGAAATCAAAATCGGTCCAGATATCGCCGTTCACCACCAGGAACGGGTCTTCCCCCAGCGCCGGCAACGCATTGAGGATGCCGCCACCGGTTTCCAGCGCGGTATCGCCTTCGTGCATGAAATGCAGGTGCAGGCCCCATTGGCTGCCATCACCCAATGTGGCCGGAAACTGCGCGGCGAGCCATGCGGTGTTGATCACCACGTCGCGGATGCCGAACGCAGCCAACCGTTCCAGGTGCCATACGATCAGGGGTTTGCCCGCCACTGCCAGCAGCGGCTTGGGCGTGTGCAGGGTCAGTGGACGCATGCGCTCGCCCAGGCCGGCGGCGAAAATCAGTGCCTTCATCGACGCGACCTTCAGCGCAGCACGCGCATCGGCGCGGCCAGCTCGGCCAGTGCCGGCTTGATCCGCATTTCCAGCAGCTGCTGCAACGGCGCCAGTTCGCGGTAGCGCGGCAGCACTTCATCCAGGTAGGCGATGAAGCGCGGCGCGTCGTCCAGGTAGTGACCCTTGTTGTCGCGGTAGCGCAGGCGGCAGAACAGGCCGAGGATCTTCACGTGACGCTGGATGCCCATCCAGTCGGCATCGCGCAGGAAGGTGGCACGGTCGGGTACCGGCAGGCGCGCATGGCGCGCGCGCTGGTGATACTGCGACAGCCATTCGTCCACGCGCTGCAGCGGCCAGCTCAGGAAGGCATCCTTGAACAGACTCACCGCGTCGTAGGCGATCGGGCCACGCACCAGGTCCTGGAAATCCAGCACGGCCGGGCCGCCGTCCACCGGCATCAGGTTGCGCGGCATGTAGTCGCGGTGGGTCATCAGCTGGGCCTGGCCCAGCGCGTTGTCCATCAGCCGGCGGTGGACCAGCTGCAGGCCTTCGATCTCGCCGCAGTCCAGTTCAATGCCAAGATGACGCTGCAGGAACCACTCATCGAACAGGCCGGCATCACGCTGCAGCAGCGCTTCGCCGAACTGGCCAAAGTCGGCCGGCACCGGGATGGCCTGCAGGCGCAGCAGCTGTTCGATGGAGCGGCTGAACCACGCGTCGGCATTGCGTTCGTCGAGGATCTTCGCCAGCGTCGGGCCGCCCAGGTCTTCCAGCAGCAGGAAGCCGGCGTCGAGGTCCTGGGCAAGCAGCGCGGGTACGCGCAGGCCGTGATCGTGCAGCAGGCCGCGCATGCGCAGCCACGGCGTGGGGTCTTCCAGCCCCGGCGGGGCGTCCATCACGATGTGGCTGCCGCGCTGGCTGGTGGTGCGCCAGTAGCTGCGCATGCCGGCGTCGACCGAGGCGCGTTCGACCACGGCGTTGCCGTCGTCGAGCTGGGTACGGGCCCACTGCAGGCGCTGTGCGCTGCGCTGGGGATCAGAGGCGGGTTCGGTCATGCAGGCATATCCGGGCGCGCCGGGCGCGCCAACGTCGGGGCAGAATGAAAAAGGAGGTGGCGGCTCAGCGGCGGCCGCTGAACAGGCGCAGGATCGCCAGCACGACGACCGCGCCTACGACCGCGCCGAGGAAGCCGGCCGGTTCACCGGGGGCGTACCAGCCCATGTACTGGCCGAACCAGCCGGCCAGCAGCGCGCCGATGATGCCCAGCACGATGGTCAACAGGCAGCCCATGCGGTTGTTGCCGGGCATGAAAAAGCGTCCCAGCAGGCCGACGAAGAAGCCGACCAGGATGATGTAGAGCCAGCTGGTGCTGCCAAACAGACCGTTCATGCCATCAGTGCTCTCGAAGGATGGACGCAGCCTAGCAAGGCCGGGCTGCGTCCGTCACTGCGTGCTGGATCAGCAGCAGCCGTGGTCGCCGTTGCGGGTGCCACTGTCGGCGGTCACCGGCGAACCGCTGGTCTCGCCTCGCAGGCTTGCCGCGTAGTGCTCGCTGATCACCTTGGACACGCACGAGGTGACCTTCTTGCCCATCGGAATGTGCAGGAACTCGTTCGGGCCGTGGGCGTTGGAGTGCGGGCCGAGCACGCCGGTGATCATGAACTGGGCGCCCGGGAACTTCTCGCCCAGCATGCCCATGAACGGGATCGAGCCGCCTTCGCCCATGTACATCGCCGGCTTGCCGAAGAAGGTCTGGCTGGCATCGTCGATGGCCTTGGTCAGCCACGGTGCCATCGCCGGCGCGTTCCAGCCGGTGGAGGCCTTTTCCAGGTCCAGGGTGACCTGCGCGCCGTTCGGCGGATCGCGCAGCAGTGCTTCCTTCAGCAGTTCGCCGCAGGTCTTGCCATCGGCGGTCGGCGGCAGGCGCAGCGACAACTTCACCGCGGTATGCGGGCGCAGCACGTTGCCGGCCGATTCCAGCGGCGGCATGCCGCCGATGCCGGTCACCGACAGGGCAGGGCGCCAGGTACGGTTGAGCACCAGTTCGGTCAGGTCGTCGTTCATCGGCTTGAGGCCGTCGACCAGCGGGAATTTCTCGAAGATCGCGGTATCGACCACGTCGGCGGCACGCTTGGCCTGTTCCAGGCGCTCGGCCGGAATCTCCACGTTCATGCCCTCGATCAGGATGCGGCCGGTGTCCTGGTCCTCGATGCGCGACAGCAGTTGGCGCAGCAGGCGGAAGCTGGACGGCACCACGCCGGAGGCATCACCGGAGTGCACGCCCTCGTTGAGCACCTTCACCGAGAAGTTGCCGCCGGTCAGGCCGCGCAGCGAGGTGGTGCACCACAGCTGGTCGTAGTTGGCGCAGCCCGAATCCAGGCAGACCACCAGCGACGGCTTGCCGATGCGGTCAGCCAGGTGGTCGACGTAGGCCGGCAGGTCGTAGCTGCCCGACTCTTCACAGGCTTCGATCAGCACTACGCAGCGGGCGTGCGGCAGGCCCTGGGCCTGCAGCGCCAGCACCGCGGCCAGCGAGCCGAAGATGGCGTAACCGTCATCGGCGCCGCCACGGCCATACAGCTTGTCGCCGCGCAGGACCGGGGTCCACGGGCCGAGGTCGTCGTCCCAGCCGGTCATCTCCGGCTGCTTGTCCAGGTGGCCGTAGAGCAGGATGGTGTCGTCGCCGGTTTCGGCGCCGGTCGCCGGAATTTCCAGCAGAATCAGCGGGGTACGACCTTCCAGACGCACCACCTCGACCTTCAGGCCGGGCAGCTCCTGCGCCTTGGCCCAGGTTTCCATCAGGGTGACCGCCTGCTCCATGTAGCCGTTCTGCACCCAATTGGCGTCGAACATCGGCGACTTGTTGGGGATGCGGATGTAGTCGACCAACTGCGGGACGATTTCGCTGTCCCACTTGTCATTGACGAATTGGCCGAGCTTGGCGCTGTCCATCTGAAACTCCGGTTGCATGGCTGATCCGCCCATTCTACGCCTCGGCCAAGGGTAGGGTTTTCCCTACATCACGTCGGGTATTTGGCTGGCTTTTAGAAATCCGTGAACCCGATACGCTGTGTGCATGTGGTGACGGACACTGTTTCGACCGACGGGATTGCCGGTCGGGACGGTCAGAACCACAAGGAGATACACGTCGTGCCTTGGTTTGTCGTGTTGAGGGCGCTGGTGCTGGGAATGTGGATCGCGGGGGCGCAAGCTGCCGAGCCGATCGACATCAACCGGGCCGATGCCCAAGCGCTGCAGCAGGGATTGACGATGGTCGGGGCCACCAAGGCAGCGGCGATCGTCGAGCACCGGCGCAGACACGGCCCGTTTCATCGCGTCGAGGACCTGACGCAGGTGAAGGGGATAGGGACATCGATCGTCGAACGGAATCGACGGCGGATCACCGTTGGCAGCAGGATGTTGCCCGCGGATCCGGTACCCGGATCGGTACCGGTGCGAACCGTACCCAGGCGCTGACAACAGGAAACGTCGGGACCGGCAGGATGCGGGTCCATTGGCTGCGGACAGGATGCCCGTAACCACCGACCGTCGCAGGGATGCGGCACCAATCACCAGGATGGTGGCATCACAGACCTGTGGAAGGGGCTGAGATACAAACAGGACAGACGCGGCCGCGTGCAGGATGCAACGCCGCCCCCACTTCGCAGGATGCGAGGGGGTGGCAGCAGGCCGACAGGGACGTGACGATTGCCCGGTACGACACATGGCTGTGTCGCCGGGCAATTTCTTTTGGCGCAGCCACCACGCGCCCATGGTGTACGGTGAGGCCTTCGCATGGAATGGAACCTGCTGGATGCACCTGCACCGTCTGACCCTGATGCTCGCCGCTGCTCTGGCACTGCCCTGCGCTGCACATGCGGCCGCACCCTCCAAGCCCGTCGCGGCCACGACGTCCGACGTACGCGGGCCGACCGATCTCAAGCCCGGCGAGTACCTGTGGCACCCGGAGGTTTCGCCGGCCGGGCCGATCGTGCTGGTGGTGAGCCTGGATGAGCAGCGCGCCTATGTGTACCGCAACGGCATTGCCATCGGCCTGACCACGATCAGCTCGGGCAAGACCGGCCATGAGACGCCGACCGGTGTGTTCACCATCCTGCAGAAGGATAAGGACCACCGTTCCAACCTCTACAACAGTGCACCCATGCCGTACATGCAGCGGCTGACCTGGGACGGCATCGCGCTTCACGGCGGGAGCCTGCCGGGGCACCCGGCCTCGCATGGCTGCGTGCGCCTGCCGCAGGCCTTCGCCCAGAAGCTGTTCAGCGAAACCAAGCGCGGCGATACGGTGGTCGTGGCCGATGCCAAGAGCGCGCCGATGACGCTGGCCTATCCGGCGGTGCTGGCACCGGTGAATGCACGCGGACAGGCCCTGCCGGAAGGCGAGGCCGGCGCCCCGGACAAGGCGTGGTGGGATGATGCGGCCGCCCCCAGCGGGCAGGTCGGCATCCTGGTCAGCCTCCACGACCAGCGCCTGTACGTGCTGCGCGATGGCGTGATGATCGGTGAGTCGCCGTTGAAGGCCGACGCGCTGCCGGCGTTCCAGGGCACCACTCTGTTCGTGATGGGCCAAGGCTACAGCGATACGCCCAGCCCGCTTGACGCACAGCAGCGCCTGCACCAGTGGACGGCCTATCCGCTGCTGGGCCAGGACCGCGCCCAGGCCACGCCGGACCTGCTGGCCACCCCATCGCTGCCGATGGCGCTGCCGGCCGATTTTGCCCGCCAGCTGTACCAGGTGCTGGTGCCGGGCACGACCCTGTTGGTCACTTCGCTGCCGGCGGTGCGCCCAAGCGCGGCTGAATCGGGTATGCAGCCGGTCTTGGAATCGGAGCCACCAGCGTCCACCCTCAAGGGATCCTGAGACCTCCCCGCGTGCCCATGTCCACTTCCCGCTCGTGCCGGCTGGCCGCTGTTGGCCTGTTGGCGACTGTTACCAGTGCGTCGGCATGGGCACAGACGCCTGTTGCAGCGATCAGTGCAGACGACCTCGCTGCGCAGCTGGCACGCAGCGCGCCCAAGGCGGACCGCCGGGTGCTGCAGTTGGCGGCCCACGCCATGCGCTGCGCGCTGCAGCGGCCGGAACTGGGTGTCAGCGGTGAACGCCTGAGCGTGATCGATTACTCGCGGCCGTCCACCGAGCCGCGGATGTGGGTCTTCGACCTGGCCCGCCAGCGGCTGCTGTTCGAGGAGTGGGTGGCGCATGGCCGCAACAGCGGCGAGAACCGCACCGAGCATTTCTCCAACCGCGATGGCAGCTTCATGTCCAGCCTCGGCGCGTTCACCGCGCAGGAAACCTACATGGGCGGCAACGGCTATTCGCTGCGCCTGGCAGGGTTGGAGCCGGGATTCAATGATCGTGCACGCGAGCGCGCCATCGTGATCCACGGTGCGCCGTATGTGAATCCCTCCACCGCGCAGTTGCAGGGGCGATTGGGGCGCAGTCTCGGCTGCCCGGCGGTGCGGTTGTCGGTGGCCAAGCCGCTGATCGATGCGCTGCGAGGCGGCACGATGGTGTTCGCGTACTACCCCGACCAGGATTGGCTCAAGCACTCGCAGCTGCTGGGTGGCGATTGCGGTACGTCCGCAGGTCTTGCAACGCGTTGATGCGCTGTGGCGCGCGGCATGATGCAATGCGCGCATGAACATCGACTCCCTGCTGCAGACCCCGAGCCAGGTGATTTCCAGCCTGGATTACCGCCGCGAACGCTGGCGCAACGGCCTTGGCTGGACCCGCGAGATCCTGCGGTTGCCAGCGCAGGGCGATGACTGGGCATTGCGCCTGTCGGTAGCCGAAATCGAGCAGGACGCCGCGTTTTCCGCGTTCCCCGGCGTCGATCGCGAACTGGTGCTGCTGCAGGGCAATGGCGTACGCCTGCGTTTCGAGGACGGCCGTGTAGCCGAGGTGCTGCCACCGCATGGGCGCGTGCGTTTTGCCGGCGAAGCAGCGCTGCACGGCGAACTGGTCGACGGCACCACCCACGATTTCAACCTGATGTGGAAGCGCGAGCTGCTGCAGGCCGAACTGCTGCATCGGCCACTGGTCGGCCCGATGTTCTTCTTCTGCGAACCGGGTGTGGCGTGGGCCCTGCACCTGTTGGGTGGACAGGCCACGTTCGGCGCGGACAGTGGGTTGCCTGCGATACAGAGCGGCGATACCGCATGGTTGGCCGCCGGTGAGCGTCAGCGGCATGCGCTGCAGGGTGGTGGAGAGCTGCTTGCGATACGGGTGAGTGCCGCGGGCGGCTGAGCCATGGTCGGCGCGCGGAGGCAATCATCCACGCATGGCGTGGATCTACTGAAAATGCGGTCGCTGTGCTCCAGTAGATCCACGCCATGCGTGGATGCGGTAGCCGATACCGCGGCATGGTGCGAACCAAGGTTCGCACCCACCAGAAGCCGATTCACACCGACCGAAGCTGTTCAGTAGATCCACGCCATGCGTGGATGCGGCAGCCGATACCGCAGCATGGTGCGAACCAAGGTTCGCACCCACCAGAAGTCGGTTCACAGCCACCGAAGCCGTTCAGTGGATCCACGCCATGCGTGGATGCAGCGGCCGATACCGGGGCATGGTGCGAACCAAGGTTCGCACCCACCAGAAGCCGATTCACACCGACCGAAGCTGTTCAGTAGATCCACGCCATGCGTGGATGCAGCGGCCGATACCGCGGCATGGTGCGAACCAAGGTTCGCACCCACCAGAAGTCGGTTCGCGCCCACCTGGAGACGGTTCGCCTCAATACACATCGCGCCGGTAGCGACCAGCCAAAAGCAGCGCTTCCTTGCCGTCGGCACCGAGCACCTGCTCGATCACCGCATCCACTGCCGGGGCCATGCCCTGCAGGCTGCCACAGACCAGGATCGTTGCGCCTTCATCGACCCACTGCCTCAGCGTGGATGCTTCGGCCAGCAGGCGACCCTGCACGTAGCGGTGCGCGCCGCCATCACGGCTGAATACCGTATCCAGGCGGGTCAGCGTGCCGTTGGCGAGCATCGCCTGCAGCTCATCGCCGAAGTGGAAATCATGCGCAGCCGAGCGTTCGCCGAACAACAGCCAGGTACGGCCGCTGCCAACATGTGCGCGTTCGTGCAGGTGCGCACGCAGGCCGGCGATCCCGGTACCGTTGCCGATCAGCAGCAGCGGAACGTCGGCGGCGACGCCGTGGAAATTCTCGTTGCGGCGCAGGCGCATCTGCACCGGCTCGCCAATGGCGGCGTGGTCGCACAGCCAGCCACTGCCGACGCCCGGTGTGCCATCGGCACGCAGCTGACGGCGCAGCAGCAGCTCCACCGCGCCGTCGTCCATCACCGAGGCGATGGAGTACTCGCGATGCGGCAGTGGCTGCAGTGCCGCCAACAAGCCAGGCAGATCGCCCGCAGCAACCAGGGACGGCAGATGCGAGCGTGCGACGCGGGCGAGCAGCGTATTCCCGTCGTCCAACACGGTGTCGGCATCGAAGCCCTGCGCCTGCAGCCAGTCGCGCATGTTCCGTTCGGCGTGCTGCGGACCGACCTCGGCGATGTCGCCCGCCTGCCAGTGCGCGCTGCTGTCGTTCGGTGGTTGCAGGCGCAGCCAATGGACGGGGCCACCGACGCTGCCGGGGTTGAGGTGGACGCGCTGCAGCAGCGTCCACGGCTGGTACTGGGCCGGTGTCCAATCGGGCAGTTGGCTGGCGCCGCCGCCGAGCTGGCCGAGCAGCTGCTGCCAGTGGCGCAGGGCGGCCGGATCGGCGTTGTCGACTTCAATGGCATCGAACAGCGGATGCGCGCCGTGCTGGCGCAGCCAGTCGTGCAGCTGGTGGCCGAACGCGCAGAAATGCCCGTAGCTGCGATCACCCAGCGCGAGCACGCCGTACTGCAGGTGGCTCAGAGGCGGCGGCGTGGTCATCACCCGGCGCAGGAAGGGCAGGGCGTGGTCGGGTGCATCGCCTTCGCCGGTGGTGCTGACGATGAACAGTGCACGCGCGCTGCCCGCAAGCAGGGTCGCATCCACTTCGTGCAGGCCACGCAGGCGCACCGGCACGCCGGCCAAGCGCAGGGCCTGCGCACTGCGCTCGGCCAGTTCGCGGGCGAAGCCGGTCTGGCTGGACCAGACCAGCAGCATCGGTTGGTCGCTGCCTTCGGTCGTGTCATCGCGTGGACGGCTGCGCCACCACACCACGGCGCACGCCAGTGAATACAGCGCGGTGGCGGCCAATGCGATGCCCCACTGCCGCGACGGCGGCGCACCCTGCCACCAGGCTTCGCCCAGGTGCAGGCGCAGCAGGGCCCCGCCGATCACTGCCAGCAGGACCAGCACTACGACGTTGCCAAGGGTTGCGCGCGAGAAACGAGTGCTCATGCGGCCTGCTCATCCAGCAGCCGCTTGAAGGCGCTGCTGAGGGTTTCGCGTGGGCCATCGGCGGCGCGTTCGAGGTAGCGCGCGGCCAGCCCTTCGCGCTCTGCCAGCGCGATGCCCGCGTCGCGACCGAGCACGGTCAGTGCGGTGGCCCAGGCGTCAGCGTGCATCGCGTCGTCGGCGACTACGGTGACGGCGGCTGCGACTTGTCGCACCGGCGTGCCGCTGCGTGGGTCGAGGCTGTGACTGTAGGCAACGCCATCGTCCTGATACTGGTGCCAACGATCGCCGGAGGTGGCCACCGCCTTCCCTTCCAGCGCGAGTACACGCGGTGGCATATCGGTGTGGGCATCTTCTTCCGGCGCCGACTCCACCAGCACGCGCCACGGCTGGCCGTCGGGCTTGCGGCCGTAGCCCGCCAGCTCGCCACCGACTTCAATCAGTGCGGCATCGACACCTTGGCTGCGCAGCCAGGCGGCGACGTGGTCGACACCGAAGCCCTTGGCGATCGCCGAGAGATCCAGTTCCAGGCCGCCGGGTTGCAGCAGCGCATCGTCCTGCCAGTGCAGGTGTTGCCAGCCGCAGCGTGCACGGGTTGCCTGCAACGTGGTGGCATCGGGGGCACGCCGTGCGCCGGCATGCGCGCCGAAGCCCCACAGCGCCACCAGTGGGCCGATGGTCGGGTCGAAGGCGCCGCCGCTGGCGGCGGCGATGGCCTGCGCGCAGGCCAGTACATGGCGGGTTTCGGCCGGCAGCACGCAGTAGCGACTCGCGTCGGCGCGGTTGTAGCGGCTCAGGTCAGAGCCCGCTTCCCACGTGCTCATCTGAGCGACCACTTCATCCAGGCGGGCCTGGACGCCAGCATGCAGCGGATGCAGGTCGCGCTGGCGCGGTGCCACCAGAGACACGCTCCAGGTGGTGCCCATGGTGGTGCCGCCCAGCCGGGCGATGTCGAGTGCGGTAGAGGTCATGGGCATGCGTGGCAGGCTGCGATACCCAGGCGCGCCGGGTATCGCAGCGATGCGTTTACTGCGGCAGTACTTCCAGCGTCGCGACGTAGCTGAGGCGACGCTTGGCGGCCTGCTTGACCGACGTCTTCTTGTCCTCGGTGCCGGTTTCCAGCCAGTACATGCCGGCTTCCGGCCAGGTCACCTTGATCTCGCCCTTGGCGTCGCTGGTCAGTTTCTGCTCGTCCTGCGCGTTGCGGTAGCGGGTGCCACCGCGCACGATCTCGAACTCCAGGCCCGCGGTCGGCTTGCCGTCGACCAGTACGCGGAAGGTGGCTTCCTCGCCGGCAAACAGGTCGTTCGGGTGGCCGACGGCCACCAGTTCGATGCCGCGGTTGGTCGGCTTCAGCGCGGTGTCATTCGGCGCGCCGTTGGTGACGAAGGTCTCCACGCGGCCGACCGACTGGCTCACTTCCAGCTTCTTCGCATCCTTGGGCAGTTCGCCGAAGGTGGCGGCGGTGCCGCGCCAGCGCTTGCGCTCGCCATTCAGTTCATAGGTGGCCGACAGGCCGTCGTTGACCGAGGCGATGCGGTAGGTGCCCTGCTGTTTCAGTTCGACGTCGAACACGCTGCGGTACTTGCCGGTGGACGCGTTCTGCGCCTGCACGGTGCTGCCGTCCGGGGCGGTGATCACCACCGATTCCAGGCGCAGCGGCACGTGGTTGAAATAGAACAGGTCGTTGGAGACCGCGCCATCGACGGTGATCCACGGCGCGTTGCCGGCGATCACGGTCTGCGAGGGCAGCAGCCAGGCCTTGTGGGCCAGGGCAGAGAAGGGAAGGGCAGCGGCCAGAGCGGCGGCGAGGACGAGCGTGCGCTTCATGCGGGAGACTCCAGGGGTCATGGATGGGGTCAGAGCCCTTCCTGCGGAAGGGATCCGACCCCGGGGTGCGGCGATAGGGTCGGATCCCTTCCGCAGGAAGGGCTCTGACCCTGCTTGATCAAGGTTTGACGGCGAGGGTGACCTGGCCCAGTTCGGTGGCGCCCTGCGCGCGGCCGTTCTGTGCGGCGGTGGCCGGCCAGGTGAAGGGGATCTTCAACAGTTCACGGCCGCCGACTTCGCGCACCGCTTCCACCACCAGGGTGTAGTTGCCCGGGGCCAGCTGCTTCAGCGCCGGCTGCTTGTCGTTGAACGACAGCGCGTGCTTGCCGGCGGGGCGGGTCGGGCCGGTCACGCCGTCCACCGGCACCTGCAGGGTGCGGCCGCTCTTGCGCCACCACTGGCGCAGGTCGGGCAGCCACTTGGTGCCATGGCCTTCGCTGTTGCTGGTCTGCTGGTACCAGACCGACAGGTTGGCGGCGACCTTCTGGTCGGCGCCTTCCAGCCACACTGCCACATACGGGCGGTGGTACTCGGCCACGTTGAGCTTGGGTACTTCGACGTTGATGTCGAGGGTGGTGGCGTAGGCCGGCGAGGTGGCCAGCAGGCCGCTGAGGGCGATGGTCAGGGTGACGCGCATGGGGCGGCTCCGGAGGAACGGATGGAAATCACGGTGGAAGTTCAATGGATCAGCAGCAGGGCGATCAGCAGCGGAATCATCAGGCCCAGGCCGACCAGCGGCCAGGTCATGCGTCGCTGCCGCGCATGCAGGTGCAGCAGGAACAGACCGGTGATGCAGAACACCAGGCAGGCCACGGCGAACACGTCCAGGAACCAGCCCCACGCGGGGCCGGCATTGCGGCCCTTGTGCAGGTCGTTGAGGTAGGACACCGCGCCGCGCGAGGTCGATTCGTACTCGACTGCGCCGGTTTCGCGGTCGATGCTCAGCCAGGCGTCGCCGCCGGGGCGTGGCAGAGACAGGTAGATTTCCTCGGCTGACCATTCGGCGGGTCGGCCGCCGATGGAAATGCCCAGCTGCTCGTCCAGCCATTGCCGGGCCGGGCGCGGGATCGGCGCGTTGCCGTCCTCGCGTGTGCCGAGCTGGCCGCGCACGTCGGCCGGCAGTTGCAGATGCTGGTTCTGCACCTGTGGCTTGGCCTCGATCTTCGCCGCATGATTCAGCGTGAGCCCGGTTACCGCGAACAGCAGCATGCCGATCAGGCAGACCGCCGAGCTGATCCAGTGCCACTGGTGCAGGGTACGCAGCCAGAAGCCGCGGCTCTGTTGCTGCTGCACGGTGGAAGATGCGGGACGGCTCACGGCACGGTTCGGGACGGATGAATACTGGGCATTACATCATTGATGAGAATTGCTCGCAATTAGATGTCGTTGTGTATCTCTGAAGGGGTAGTGCCGGCCGCTGGCCGGCAGATCCCATGACACCTGAAAACATCGTGCGGTTGCCGGCCAGCGGCCGGCGCTACCACTGGGCAGTAGATCCACGCCATGCGTGGATGAAGCGCCGACCAAGGTCGACACCCACCAAGTCAGGGCGGTGCCGACCAAGGTCGGCAACCACCAGAGCGACGATCAGAACTTCGCGTTGAGCGAGATCCAGTAGCTGCGGCGCTGGTCCTTGGTGGCGTAGTCGTCCACGCAGTTGTATTCGCTGGGGCTGGTCAGCAGGCACGACTGCGAGACGAAGTTCTTGTCGAACAGGTTGTTGACCCGTGCGTTGACCGTCAGCCACTGCGTCGCCTTCCAGCTGCCACCGAGGTGGAAGATCGTGTAGTCCTCGTAGTAGCGGGTGTGGCTGGCACCGGCGGCATCGAGGATCGTGTCGCGATAGCGGTCGTAGCGGCCTTCGCCGATCAACGACAGGCTGATCGCATCGTTGAGCTGCCAGTTGAGGCTGGCGTTGGCCATGTGCTTGGCCGGCATGGTGCCGGTGATCGGCAGGCCCTTGCCGGAACCGGCGGTCTGCTCGCTTTTCGTCCAGGTGTAGTTGCCGCGCAGCTGCAGGTTGTCCAGCAGGTCGACGTGGCCGGCCAGTTCCGCGCCGCGCGTTTCGGCCTTGTCGATGTTCACGCTCTGGGTGAAGGTGCTGTAGCCCAGCGACGCCCAGCCCGGGCCGATATCCACGCAGTAGCCGCTGCCCGCCGGCGCCACCTCGCAGTTGGGGAACGTGCCGCCGCTGGCGATCTTGTCTTCGAACTTGTTGATGAAACCGGTGACGTTGAAGCCCCAGCGCTGGCCCTCGTAGTACGCAGCCAGCTCGTAGTTGGTGCTGGTTTCCGGCTTCAGGTTGGGCGAACCCACCAGCGGCAGCACGCCCTGGCCACCGAAGCCGGTGATGCCGGGGAACAGCTGGTCTGGACGCGGGGTCTTGTAGCCGGTGCTGACACCGCCCTTGAAGGTCCACGCATCGGTCGCGTTCCAGACCAGGTAGCCGCGCGGGCTGAGGTGGCTGCCGAAGATGTTGTGGTCGTCGTAGCGCAGGCCGAAGGTGGCGGTCAGGGTGTCGGTCAGCGACCAGTTGTCCTCGGCGAACAACGCCCACATGCGGTGCTTCTGCTTGGTGTTGCTGCGGTAGCCGGCACCGTCCATGCCGAACACGCCGTCGACCATGTCGGTGTCGTTGTACTGGCCGCCCACGGTCAGCTTGTGCGCGCCGAAGTCCAGGTCGAGCATCGTGTCCAGCACGTAGCCTTCCAGCTCCATGGTGCGCAGCGGACGCGGCAGGAACGCCTGCAGCCTTGCCTGTTCGCTGGCGTTGAGTGCGCCCAGCGCGTTGTTGCGGCTGGCGGCACAGTTGTTGGCGGCACCGGTGCGGCGGCAGACGTCGTTCCACAGGGTCTGCAGGCCGGCGCGCTCGTCCAGGGTCAACGGCAGCGAGCGGCCGAGGTTGCTGCTCTTGCTGTGGGTCAGCGAGGTCTGCCAGGTACCGAAGCTGTAGCGGCCCTGATGGGTCAGCGAGAGCTGGTCGCGCTCATAGCGCTGGTAGGCGGTGTAGCCCACGCGCGGCTGCACCACGCGGCGGGTGACGGTGCCGTTGCCATTCGAGTTCGGGACCACCGCGTTGCCCACGCGCCACAGGCTGGCCAGGCTGTCCAGCGTGCCGGTCTGGCCCTCGCTGTTGTCGTACTTCTGGCGAGAGACGTCGTAGTCCAGCCACAGCTCGTGGTCGTCGTTAACATGGAAGTTCAGGCGCACGCCGGTGTTCCAGTTGGTGTTGGCCACCGACTTGCCGCCGCCGCCGAAACCGATGCTGCGCTCCCACAGCGTGCCGTCGGGCAGGGTCAGCGCATCCCATTCGGGATTGGATGCCTTGGCGTCGTAGTAGCTGCCGCGCACGGCCAGGCCGAGGCGATCGTTGACCAGTGGACCGCTCAGGTACAGGTCGGTGCTGCGCGCATCGCCGAACTGATCGTCCTGCTGCACGGTGAAGCCCTGCGTGACCGCGCCGTGCCAGCTGTCCTGGTTGCGGCGGGTGATGATGTTGATGACGCCGCCCATCGCATCCGAGCCGTACAGCGTGGACATCGGGCCACGCACCACTTCAATGCGCTCGATCGCATCCAGCGGCGGCAGGTAGGCAAACTGGCCACCGCCGAAGTTGTTCGGATACAGCTGGCCGGCGTTGCTCTGGCGACGGCCGTCGATCAGCACCAGGGTGTATTCGGACGGCAGGCCGCGCATGGAGATGGTGGCGCGGCCGTTCTTGTCGGTGGCTTCCAGGCCGACGTCGATGCCCTCGACGTCGCGCAGGGCGTCGACCAGGCTGGTGTAGGGGCGCTTGCTCAGCTCTTCGCGGCTGACCACGCTGATGCTGGCCGGTGCATCGACCACCTTCTGCTCGAAGCCAGCGGCGGTGACCACCACCTTGTCGAGGGTCTGGGGTGCGCCGGAAGCGTCGCCATGGGCGTAGGCGGGAGCCGCGACGGCGGCCAGCACGGCGCTGGTCAACAGATGGCGGGACAGTGACGAACGGACACGATGGCGCTGGGCCATGGCAGATACCTCGAAGGGTGTAAGGCAGCGCGATGCCGGGTGCGGAGCGCGCGCGGCAGGGCAGGGATGGCCCGATCAGGGGCGGCTGAGGTGAAGCAGGCTGCGGCGAGCCGGTGCAACCGCTCAGGCGGTCACGGCGTGCCGTGTATCAGGCGAGCGGCGGCGCCTGGCCGCGTTGCTGGCGACGCCCGGGCGCATCGGTCCAGGGCATGTCTGGTGTGGCCAACGGCCAGTGCGAACGCGCGCCGGACGGGGCCGACGCGGAGGGAACCAGATCAAGTTCGGTACGCAGCCAGTGGCTGGCCAGCAGCAGTGGCGGCGCCGGTTTGTCAGTGGACTTGGCCGGTGCCGATGCGCAGCGCCGCAGCTTGGCTGGCGCTTCTTCCTGCAGGGGGCCTTCGCCGCCGCGCTCTTCCAGCGGCTGCTGCAGCGCCTGGGTTGCAGCCGCATGGGCCACCGGCAGCAGCGGCAGGGTGCCCAGCAACAGCGTCAACATCGCCACCCACGCCAGCAGGCTGGCCAGCGCAGGCCGACGCCCGCGCATGGCGGTGCCGAGCTGTACAAGCCGAAGCGGGCGAGGGCGGAACGGGCGACGCAAGCGGAAATCCCTGGCTGGCCGGAACATCCGGCGTCAACGGGGCGTGATTGTAATGAGACCCGTTAGCCGTTGCAAATGAGAATGATTGCCAAATTGTCGCAGGGGTGGCCTGATCGGCTCAGACCTCGCTCCAGCGTCGCAGCAGGTTGTGGTACACGCCGGTCAGCTGCAGCACCGCGTCGGCATCGCCATCGGTCTGCCGCAGTCGCTCGATGGAGGTGTCCATCTCCCACAGCAGGCGCCGCTGCACGTCGTCGCGGATCATGCTCTGCACCCAGAAGAACGAGGCCACGCGCGCACCACGGGTGACCGGGTTGACCTTGTGCAGGCTGCTGGAGGGATACACGATCAGATCACCGGCAGGCAGTTTCACTTCATGCTCGCCGTAGGTGTCGCTGATGATCAGCTCCCCGCCGTCGTACTCGTCCGGGTCGGACAGGAACAGCGTGCAGGAGATGTCCGAGCGCAGCTGCTCGCCGTTGGCCAGGTTCATCACCGCGCCGTCGACGTGGAAACCGTAGGTACCGCCGCCGGTATAACGGTTGAAGCGCGGCGGCAGGTACTTCAGCGGCAACGCCGCGCTGAAGAACAGCGGGTGCCGTGCCAGCGCGACCAGAATGATTTCGCCCAGTTCGCGGCGCAGCGGCGAAGCGTCCGGCAGCTGCTGGTTGTGCTTGGCCTGCGCGCCGAGGTGGCCGACAGTCTCGCGGCCATCGGTCCAGTCGGCCGCATCGAGCCTGCGGCGGATATCAGCCACCTGTCCGGCGCTGAGGATGTCGGGGATGTGCAGCAGCATGCGGAAGTCCTCAGCAAGCGGATGGTGCGACCAGGGCGCGCACCTGCGGGTGGGGTGAGGCGGCGAGCTCGGGCACGATATGCGCCATGAAGGCGGGACTGCCGTGCTGCAGTGCCAACCGCAGCCAGTGCACCGCCTGTTCGATTTCACCGGCCTGCAGCAGGATGGAGGCGTAGTTGGCCTGGCCGCGGAAATCGCCGGCCTCGGCCGCGCGCCGATACCACGCCAGCGCGGCCTGCGGATCGCGTCCGGTGTCCAGTCCATCTTCCAGGTGTCGGGCCAGCAGGTTCATCGACTTGGCGTGGCCCAGATGCGCCGCGCGGGTATACAGCGCCAGTGCCTGTGCACGGTCCTGCGGCACGCCACGGCCGGTGGCCAGCAGGTTGGCCAGGTTGTACAGGCCCCAGTCCAGACCAGTGTCGGCCGCGCGCCGGTACCAGACCGCGGCAAGCGAAGGATTGGCGGTGGTGCCCTGGCCCAGTTCATGGCAGCGGCCGAGCATGTTCATCGCCATCGGCGCGCCGTTGTTGGCTGCGGTCTCGTACCAGAGCAGGGCCGCAGCAGCGTCTTCCGGCGTGCCTTTGCCTTCCATGTGCATCTGCGCGAGCAGCAGCTGCGCCTCGACCTGCCCGGCCTGTGCCGCATCGCGCACGCGCGCGAAGGCGGCCTGCGGGTCGTGCAGCAGCAGGTCTGCCAGTGCGTCGGAATCAAACGGGGTGTTGGAAGCCATGCGCGGAGTATCGCCGGAAACAAAAACGGCGACAGGAGATCCTGCCGCCGTGTGGGTGCTGCGGGTTACATCAGAACTTCACGTTCAGTGCCAGGGTGGCCGAACGACCCGGGGCGATGCTCGCGTAGTGCGAAGCATAGGCCTTGGTGAAGTAGGTCTTGTCGGTCAGGTTCTGCACGTTCAACTGCAGGCTGATGTTGTCCTGGATCGCGTAGCTGGCCATCGCATCGAAGCGGGTGTAGCTGGGGATCCACTTGGTGTTGGCCACATCACCGTACTGCTTGTCGGAGTAGTTGGCGCCGGCGCCGACGGTCAGGCCGAACGGGAAGCGGTAGGTGGTCCACAGGGTGGCGCTGTGCTTGGCGGTGTTCGGGAACACGTTGCCGTTGTACGGCGAGGGCACGTAGACGTTGGACGGGCAGGTACGGCCGGACACGGCGCAGACGAAGCCGTTGTCCTTCAGTTCCGAATCCAGGTAGGTGTAGCCGCCGTACAGGCTCCAGGCGTCGGTCAGCTGGCCGGTGAAGCCCAGTTCCACGCCGTTGATTTCCTTCTTGCCGGCGTTCTGGCTGGTGCCGTTGTCCACGGTCACGCGCGCGTTGTCCATCACGGTGTGGAAGATCGCCGCGGTCAGGTTCAGGCGGTTGTCGAACAGGTCCCACTTGGTGCCCAGCTCGAGGTTCTTGGTGTCCTGCGGCTTGAGGTCGGCCACGGTGGCGCTGAGGCCATCCGAGCCATCGCCACCGTCCATGCCCGGCGGGGTGGAAGAGGTACCGTAGGACAGGTAGATACTGCCGTTTGCGGTCGGCTTGAAGACGATGCCGGCCTGGTAGTTCAGGAAGTCATTGTCGTTGCGCACGCGGGTCGGCGCCTTGCCAGCCACCGGGGTGGTCAGGGTGGTGGAGAAGTCGTCGTAACGCAGGCCAACGTTGATCATCCACTGCGCGTTCAGTTCGATGGTGTCGAACAGGTAGGCCGACTTGGTCTTGGTGCGCTGCTCGACGTCCAGTGCCTTGTCGCTGCGGTACACCGCATGGGTGGCCGCCCACGGATCGTTCGGGTTCGGGTTGTCGAAGCTGGTGCAGTTGTAGCCGGTGGCGGCGCCGGTGGTCGGGCACTTGCTGCTGTTGGTCAGCGGGTTGTTGGTGCCCGGGGTCATCAGGTAGCTGCCGCGGGTCATCTTTTCATCGCTGTATTCCAGCCCGGCGCTGTAGCTGTGCTTCAGCGCACCGGTCTGGAACGCACCGGTCAGGCTCAGCTGGTCGGCGAAGCTCTTGACGTCGACGGCGCGGCTGTTGGTGCGGCGCCACAGCGTGCCGTAGTTGTTCGGGTTGCCCTGGCTGTCGTCCGGCTGGGTCCACAGGTAATCGTTGCTGGTGTTGCCCAGGCGCGCGATGTTGCGCAGCTTGTGGCCGCCGAAGTCGTAGCTGCCGTCCAGGGTGCTGATGTCGGCGCGGGTGCGCTGGAAATCACGGTCCACCAGGCCGTAGTAGTTGTTGCGGTCGGGCACCATCGGGCGGCCGTCGACCCACTTCGACACCGGTGCGCCGTTCGGGTTGCCGTACGGGAAGCCGCCTGCGTCGGGCAGGTCGTCGCTCTGCATGTGGTAGTGGCTGGCGATCAGCTGCGCCGGGCCGTTCAGGCCGAACGCGATCGACGGCGCGATGCCCCAGCGGCTGACGTTGGCCGCATCACGACCTGCGATGTCCGACTCGTGCTTCATCAGGTTCAGGCGCGCAGCGATGCCATCGCCCAGCACGTAGTTGGCATCCACGGTGCCACGTGCGTAGCTGTCGGTACCGATGCCCATGCTGGCAGTGGTCTCGTTCTTCAGCTTCGGGGTCTTGCTGACCAGGTTGAGGCTGCCACCACCGGAGTCACGACCGCCGTAGGCCGAGCTCGGGCCCTTGACCACTTCCACCTGCTCCAGGTCGAACACTTCGCGGGTCTGCGAACCGACGTCGCGCAGGCCATCGACGAACATGTTGCTCTGCGAGTCGAAGCCGCGGATGAAGGGGCGGTCACCGGTCGGGTTGCCGCCTTCGCCGGCACCGAAGGTGATGCCCGGCACCATGCGCAGCGCATCCTGCAGGTTGGTCGCACCGGTTTCGGCGATCAGCTTCTCCGAGACGATCGAGACCGACTTCGGGGTGTCCAGCAGCGCAGCGGTGAACTTCGGCGAGGACGGGCTGAACCAGCTTCCGCGCACCTGGACCTTGTCCAGTTCGGTGGCCTTGCTGGCGCCGGCGTCGTCGGCCGCCTGTGCCGCCAGCGGCGCGAAGCCGGCGGCGAGGGTGGCGGTGGCCAGTACCGAAACGCGAGGTGCGTACTTGCGGGTCTTGATGTGGGTCATGGGCAGGTTGGCGGTGGCTTGGATAGGGAATGAGCGAGAGCCGGCCAGCACGGCTGGGCGCGCGGCGGCAGGCAGGAGGTGGGTTCTGTAGAGCCGAGCCATGCTCGGCTGGCCGGAAACGTAATCAGGCGCGCGGCAACGGCCGCAGGGCGCCTCAGATGGCGTGCGGTGCCGGAGGTGCGTGCCCGGGATTCAGGCGCAGCGAGGGGTCGTGCAGCTGCCAACGCAGGGCATCGGAGTGCCACAACGGGATGTGGGCCACCAGCGCAGCACGCGGCGGGGCGGTGCCGGCGCAGGGCGTACCGCCTTCACCATCCACCGGAGGTTCCGGGGCGGGGGCGGCGTGGTGCGGGCATTCGTCGCCAGAAGGCGCCGGCAGCGGAGCGGCCTGGTCGATATCGTGCAGATGCGCCTGCCAGCCGGCGTTGGCGGCGTGGCCGCCACCGCGTCCTTCGTGCAACGCCGACCAGCCCAGCAGCAGCGTCAGCAGCGCGGCCACGAGCAGCGGCCACCCCTGACGGGCGAGCTGGCACAGCGTGGCGGTGGGCGCGGACGAAGCCATGGCGCAGGCGGGGGCATTACGAAGATGTTACGTAGAATAACATCAACGATAATGATTCGCATGTACGCTGCGCCCCGAGTTTTCTGAATGGCCTGGAAAGGCTCTGGGAGGCTCTTCAGAGCGCTTCAATAGATCCACCTCATGGGTGGATGCCCTGGATTTCAATCGCGGTCGTCGCGGGTCCACACCGCGTCGTGCTCGCGCTTCACCGGAAACTTCGGCACTGCCGTATAGGCCGGCGCACACAGGGCGCGGCCATCACGCACGTCGAAGCGGGCACCATGCAGCACGCATTCGACGCTTCCTTCGGCGGTGTTGAACTCACCCGAGGACAGCTCGAATTCCTCGTGCGTGCACTGGTCTTCCAGCGCGTACAGTTCGCCGTCGAGGTTGAACACCACGATCGGCGTACCGGTGACTTCGTCGAACACGCTCTTCATTTCGCCGGGCAGCAGTTCGGCGCCGGCGCAGACAAAGGTCCAGGCCTCGCTCACGCGGTGGCTCCGGCCAGCGGCTTTTCCATGACCTCAAAGCGCAGGTCGTCGCGCTTGGGGATGCCGAAGCGTTCGTCGCCATACGGGAACGGTTTCTTGATGCCGGTGCGCAGGTAGCCGCGGCGCTCGTAGAAGGCCATCAGTTCTTCGCGCACGTCGATCACCGACATCTGCATCACGGCCAGGTTCCATTCGCGCGCGGCATGGCCCTCGGCCGCGTCCATCAGCTGCTTGCCGACGCCACCGCCCTGCTGGCCGGGATCGACCGAGAACATGCCGAAGTAGCCCTTGCCATCGACATCGGCGACGTGGGCACAGGCCACCAGTTGGCCGTCGCGTTCGGCCAGCAGGATGGTCGAGCGCGGGCGGTCCAGGTCACCCTGGATGCCTTCGGCGTCGATGCGGGCGCCGTCCAGCAGGTCGGCTTCGGTGGTCCAGCCAACGCGGCTGGCGTCGCCGCGGTAGGCCGAGGTGACCAGGGCGATCAGGGCGGGGATGTCGGCCGACGTGGCGGCGCGGAAGGTCAGGGTGCTCATGGGGGGCATTTTAGGTGGCGTGGGGGCAGGCGCAAATGGGGGGATTGCCGGGGCCGGATCCCTTCTGCGGCGCAGAAGGGCTCTGACCCCTTGTTTCGAGGAAAAGCCCATGCCAAGGCCGCGACGGATCGATGCGCCCGGATACCCACAACATGTCGTCCAGCGCGGCAACAATCGCCAAGTAGTGTTGCTCGCTGATGGCGACCGGGTCGCCTATCTGCGCCTGCTGTGTCATCACGCAGACCAGCAGCAATGCCGGGTCCACGCCTATGTGTTGATGAACAACCATATCCATATGCGGGTCACGCCCGATGCTTCCGGCGGGCTGTCGCGGATGATGCAGGCAGTGAATCGTGCCTACGTGCGCCGTGTGAATGATCGGCACGGCCGCACGGGCACCCTGTGGGAAGGGCGCTTCCATTCCACGTTGGTGGATATCGATCGCTACCTGCTTGCCTGCCAGCGGTACATCCAGCTCAATCCGGTGCGGGCGGGGATGGTGGCGCATCCCGGGGACTATCGCTGGTCGAGCTATCGAGCCAATGCGCAGGCAGGACGAACGCACTGCTCGTACCGCATTCGGCATTCGAGCTCATTGCTTCTGATGTGGATGAACGATGCAGGCGCTATGCGGAGTTCATCGAGCAGGGCATCCCTGCGGGTGATCTGGCGGAGATACGTGGAGCGCTGCAGTCGCAGCGACGATTGGCTGGGGGGCTGATGGGGTCAGAGCCCTTTCGCGGTGCGAAAGGGATCTGACCCTGTCTGGAGTTTCAGCCCAGCAGTTTGCGCACCTTCGTCAACGCAGTCATGAACCGCTCGATCTCTTCGTGCGTGTTGTAGAAGGCCAGCGAAGCGCGGCAGGTCGCCGCCACGCCGTAGTACTGCAGCAGCGGATGCGCGCAGTGCTGGCCCGAACGCACGGCCACGCCTTCCAGATCCAGCAGGGTGGCCAGGTCGTGCGCGTGCGCGCCGTCGATCAGGAACGAAACCACCGCGGCCTTTTCCGGTGCTTCGCCGATGATGCGCAGGCCATCGACCCGACGCAGCTCTTCGGTGAAGTGGGCCAGCAGCTCGGCTTCGCGCGCTTCCACATGGTCCAGGCCGACGTTCTGCAGATAGTCGGCGGCCACGCCCAGGCCGATGAAGCCGGCGATGTTGGGGGTGCCGGCTTCGAACTTGTGCGGGGCATCGTTGAACACGGTGCCGTCGAAGCTGACTTCCTTGATCATCTCGCCGCCGCCCAGGAACGGCGGCATCGCGTCCAGGTGCTCGCGACGCGCCCACAGCGCGCCGGTACCGGTCGGGCCGCACATCTTGTGGCCGGTGATGGCGTAGAAGTCGCAGCCGATGGCGGTGACATCGACCTTGCGGTGCGGTGCGGCCTGCGAGCCGTCGACCACGGTGACGATGCCGCGCTTGCGGGCTTCGCGGCAGATCTCGCGGACCGGGTTGATGGTGCCGAGCACGTTGGAGACGTGGGCCACGGCCAGCAGCTTGACCTCGGGGGTCATCGCCGCGCGCAGCGCATCCAGGTCCAGCGCACCGTCGGGAGTGATCTCGGCCACGCGGATGGTCGCGCCGGTGCGCTGGGCGACCAGCTGCCACGGCACGATGTTGGCGTGGTGCTCCATGCGCGAAATGAGGATCACGTCGCCGGCCTTCAGCCGGGGCAGGGCCCAGGAGTAGGCAACGAGATTGATCGCGAAGGTGGTGCCGCTGCACAGCACCAGATCATTGCTGCGCACGTTGAGGAAACGGGCCAGCTTGTTGCGCGCGCCCTCGTAGGCGTCGGTGGCCTCGGTACCCAGCGCATGCACCGCACGGCTGACGTTGGCGTTGTAGCGGCGGTAGAACTCGTCCACCGCGCCGATCACCTGCACCGGCTTCTGGCCGGTGTTGGCGTTGTCGAAATAGACCAGCGGCTTGCCGTGCACTTCGCGCATCAGCAGCGGGAAGTCCAGGCGCACGCGCGCCCAGTCGGGGGCATCGGCAGGCGCTTCGATCGGTCGCGGGGTGGACAGGTTCATGCCACGCCCGCCTCAGCCAGGGCCTTGTCCAGGCGACGTGCCAGCTGTTCGCGCAGCGCTTCGGGCAGAACCTTAAGCGGCTCGTGGCAGAACGCGGCGCTCAGCAGTGCCTGCGCCTGGGCCTGCGGCAGGCCGCGCGAACGCAGGTAGAACAACGCGTTGGCGTCGAGCTGGCCGACGGTGGCGCCGTGTGCGGCCTTCACTTCGTCGGCGTCGATCACCAGCGTCGGCTGGGTATCGATCTCGGCGTCGGCAGACAGCAGCAGGTTCTTGTTGGACAGGTTGGCGTCGGTGCCATCGGCGCCGGCACGGATCTGGATGCCGCCATGGAACACCACGCGGCTGCGGTTGGCGGCCACGCCACGCCACTGCAGCTCGGCGCTGGTGTCGCGGGCGATGTGGTCGATGCCCAGGCGGGTATCGACGTGGCGACGGCCGTTGCCGAGCAGCACGCCATTGGCGGTCAGCTGGGCGTTGTCGCCTTCCAGACGCACGTTCAGTTCATGGCGGCTGAGCGCGGCACCCAGCTCCAGGTCCACGCGGTGGTACTGCGCGTCCTTGGCCAGTACCGCGTCGGTGCGCAGGAAGCTGGTCTGGCGCGCGCTGCCGGCCTGCACGCGGGCGTGCTTGAGCACCGCATCGCGGGCGACGTGGGCGTGCAGCACGGTGTTGTCCAGGTGCGCCGAGTCATCGACGCTGAAGCGGTGCTCGACCACGCCGAGGCTGGCGCCGGCACGCAGTTCGATCAGGTGGCGGTGGTGCCAGGCCAGGTCGGTGTCGCCGGCGACGCTGGCGAACACCAGCTGCAGCGGCACCTCGACCTGCACGCCGTCGTCCACGCGCAGCACCACGCCTTCATCGGCGAGGGCGGCGTTGAGGCGGGCGAACACTTCGTCGCTGCGCTCGTAGCGGCGGCCGAGGAAGCGCACGGCGTCCTCGCCAGCGGCCAGTGCAGAAGACAGCGTTTCCAGCTGCACGCCGGCCGGCAGGCCCTGCACGTCGCTCAGCGCGTCGTTGAGGCGGCCATTGACGAACACCAGGCGCGGCGCCGGGATGTCCTCCAGCGCGGCGGCATCCAGCAGCGCCGGGGTCAACGGTGCGGCCGCAAAGCTGCGGCGCTCCAGCTGGCGCAGCGAGGTGTACTTCCAGCTTTCGCTGCGTGCGCCGGGCAGACCGTCGCGCAGCACGCTGTCGAGCACTTCGCGGCGCGCATCGCTGCCGCAGAAGGCCTGGGCCATGGAGTCGAGCAGGGCGCTCATCAGACCGCCGCCTCGGGCACGACCCGGTCCTTCAGGAAGTCATAGCCGTGCGCTTCCAGTTCCAGCGCCAGTTCCGGGCCACCGCTCTTGACGATGCGGCCATCGGCCAGCACGTGCACCACGTCCGGCTTGATGTAGTCCAGCAGGCGCTGGTAGTGGGTGATGACCAGGAACGAGCGGTCGGCGCTGCGCAGCGCGTTGACGCCGTCGGCCACACTCTTCAGCGCATCGATGTCCAGGCCCGAATCGGTTTCGTCCAGGATCGCCAGCTTCGGCTCGAGCACGGCCAGCTGGAAGATCTCGTTGCGCTTCTTCTCGCCACCGGAGAAGCCTTCGTTGACGCCACGGTGCAGCAGTTCGTCCTTCAGGTGCAGCACGGCCAGCTTCTGCCGAACCAGCTTGAGGAACTGCATGGAATCGAGCTCTTCCTCGCCGCGCGCCTTGCGCTGGGCGTTGAGCGCGGCGCGCAGGAAGTAAGTGTTGTTCACGCCGGGGATTTCCACCGGGTACTGGAACGCCAGGAACAGACCGGCAGCGGCGCGCGCTTCCGGGTCCTGGTCGAGCAGGTCGACGCCTTCGAACTGCACGCTGCCTTCGGTGACCTCATAGCCGTCACGGCCGGCCAGGACATTGCCCAGGGTGGACTTGCCGGCGCCGTTGGGGCCCATGATGGCGTGCACCTGGCCGGGCTTCACTTCCAGGGACAGGCCCTTGAGGATTTCCTTGTCGCCGATGCGGGCGTGGAGGTTTTCGATCTTCAGCATGGTGGGGGTTTCCGTGGTGCGGGCCGCGGCCCGCCGGTAAAAAGAATGCGTTGTGCGAGGGCAGGGCGGGCGATCAGCCCACCGAACCTTCCAGCGAGACTTCCAGCAGCTTCTTGGCTTCCACTGCGAATTCCATCGGCAGTTCGCGGAACACCTGCTTGCAGAAGCCGTCGACAATCATCGACACCGCGTCTTCCTGGCTGATGCCACGGGCGCGGCAGTAGAACAGCTGGTCGTCGGATATCTTCGAGGTGGTGGCCTCGTGCTCGACGGTGGCGCCAGGATTCTTCACCTCGATGTAGGGGAAGGTGTGGGCGCCGCACTGCTTGCCGATCAGCAGCGAATCGCACTGGGTGTAGTTGCGCGCGCCGTCGGCATTGCGGTCGATCCTGACCAGGCCGCGGTAGGTGTTCTGGCCGCGGCCGGCGCTGATGCCCTTGCTGATGATCTTGCTCTTGGTGCGCTTGCCGACGTGGATCATCTTGGTGCCGGTGTCGGCCTGCTGGCGATGATGGGTCAGCGCCACCGAGTGGAACTCACCGACCGAGTCGTCGCCCAGCAGCACGCAGGACGGATACTTCCAGGTGATCGCCGAGCCGGTCTCGACCTGGGTCCAGGTGACCTTGCTGCGCGCGCCACGGCATTCGGCACGCTTGGTGACGAAGTTGTAGATGCCGCCGACGCCGTTCTCGTCGCCCGGGTACCAGTTCTGCACGGTGGAATACTTGATCTCGGCATCGTCCAGCGTCACCAGCTCGACCACCGCCGCATGCAGCTGGTTCTCATCGCGCATCGGCGCGGTGCAGCCTTCCAGGTAGGACACGTATGCCTTCTCTTCGCAGATGATCAGCGTGCGTTCGAACTGGCCGGTGTGGCCGGCGTTGATGCGGAAATAGGTGCTCAGTTCCATCGGGCAGCGCACGCCCTTGGGGATGAACACGAAGCTGCCATCGGAGAACACTGCCGAGTTCAGCGCGGCGAAATAGTTGTCGCCGACCGGCACCACGGTGCCCAGGTACTGGCGCACCAGTTCCGGGTGTTCCTTGATGGCTTCGGACATCGAGCAGAAGATCACGCCCTTCTCGGCCAGTTCCTTGCGGAAGGTAGTGCCCACCGAGACCGAATCGAACACCGCGTCCACCGCCACGCCGGCCAGCTTGGCGCGTTCGTGCAGCGGCACGCCCAGCTTGTCGTAGGTGTCCAGCAGTTCCTTCGGCACGTCATCCAGCGAGGCGTACTTCGGGCCCTTCGGCGCGGAGTAGTAGCTGAGCGCCTGCAGGTCGATCGGGGCGATCTGCAGCTTGGCCCAGTTCGGCATCGGCATGGTCAGGAAGTGGCGGTAGGCGTCCAGGCGCCACTGCGTCATCCATTCCGGCTCTTCCTTCTTCGCCGACAGGGCGCGGATGGTGTCCTCGTCCAGGCCCGGCGGCAGGGAGTCCGATTCGATGTCCGTGATGAAGCCGGCTGCATACTTGCGGCCCAGCTGCTCGTGGATCTCGCGGTTGGGGGTGTCGTCGCTGGCGACGGTTTCGATGGTTTCGGTGGCCATGGGGGGCTGCCTACGGATCAGGAGACGACGTCGACAGCGATGGTGCGGCGCTGTTCTTCGTCGACAAGGGGAAGAGGGGGCAGGATCTGCGCCAGGCTGACGTCGCGCAGGGCCTCGGAGACCACGTCGTTGATCAGCCGCCAGCTGCTGCGCGCGCCGCACTTGGGCGCCATGCCGCACTGGTGGTGGTCGTGGCTGCACTCGGTCAGGGCCAACGGCCCTTCCATGGCTTCGACCACTTCAAACAGCGAGATCTCGATCGATGGACGGGTCAGCCGGTAGCCGCCGCGGACACCGCGCAGGCCTTCGACCAGGCCGGCCTGGGCCAGTGGCTTGAGCACCTTGCTGACGGTGGGCGGCTCCAGACCGGTGAATTCGGCCAGCTCGGTGGCACTGAGCACCTCGCCCGGACGGGCGGCGAGCACGGTCAGTACGACGGTGGCGTAATCGGTGAGCTTGGTGACGCGCAACATGGGATGCGAGTGGTTCTTAAAGCGGACTGAAATTGTACGCTTTTATTTGCCGGCATCCAACCCGGCCATTCAGCGGGCGCTTGGGGCCGGCTGCGGGTCGGCGGCCGAGGGCGGCCGACGGGGCGACATGCTGCGGCATGGGGGTGATTTTCGCAATCACCCGGAATGGGCGAGAATCAACGTTCCTTTCGCTGCAAACGTCTCTTGCCGATGCCCAAGAAGATCCAAGCCCGCAAGTCCGCCATCCACGGCAACGGTGTGTTTTCCGTGGCCCCGATCAAGCAGGGCGAGCGCGTGATCCAGTACAAGGGCCTGCTGCGCAGCCACGGCGATGTCGATGCCGATGACAGTGGCGATGTGGAAAGTGGCCATACCTTCCTGTTCACCCTCAACGATGACTGGGTGATCGATGCCAACTACAAGGGCAACGACGCGCGCTGGATCAACCACAGCTGCGACCCGAACTGCGAGGCGGTGATCGAGGAAAACGAGGACGGTGACAGTCGTGGCGACAAGGTCTTCATCGAGGCGCTGCGCGATATCAAGGCCGGCGAAGAGCTGACCTACAACTACGGCATCACCCTGGCCGAGCGGCATACGGCCAAGCTGAAGAAGATCTGGGAGTGCCGCTGCGGTTCGCCCAAGTGCACCGGCACGATGCTGCAGCCCAAGCGCTGAAGGCGTTGGGTAGTGCCGGCCGCTGGCCGGCACGTGCGTGAAAGGATTGCCGGCCAGCGGCCGGCACTACCTTATTTGCCGAGCACGCCGGCTGGCACCAGGTTGCCCAGGTTCTGGTTGAAGGTCACCACCAGCTTGCCGTTCTTCACCTGCGCCGACTGCACCTGCAGGGCACCTAGCAGGCCGGCCACGGCCGGGTCCAGCTTGTAGATCGGTTCGCGCTGGGCGTAGTCGCTCAGCCATGCGTTGAGCAGACCGCGGGTACGCGAGTCGAGACGGCCGCCCTGGTTGGCCGGGGTGAAATCATCCACGGTCGGCTGCTGCAGGTGGAAGCCCTGGGTCTGCGCGTCATAGCGCAGGCCGCTGCTGAGCTTCACCGTGCCCAGCTTGGCCGGGTTGCCGCCCGCGGTGGCCAGCGCCACGTCCATGCCCAGGTTCAATCGCTCGCCTGCCGGCAGGCTCAGCTGCGGGTGGCTCATGGTCAGCGCGATCAGGCCGCCCAGTGCGTCCTGGGTGCGCGGGAAGCTGCCGTCCAGATATTGCTGCACGTCGCTGGCGCCAACTGCCAGTTCGCGACCGGAGATCGAAGGGGCGGCCTGGGCACCGATCGCGGCAGCAATCAGCACGGTCGAGGCGGCAAGGCGGGTCATCAGGGAACGCAGGCGCATGGCGGTGACCGGAAGAAGGATCGAAGAGGCCTACAGAGTAGCTTTGCCCGCTGAATCGCGGGTACACACCGCTGCAACGGTTCAGTCCAGCGTTGGCTGCAGGCTGGCCGACTGGATCTGCCAGGCGCGGCCGTCGGCACTCGGTTGTACGCGGTACCAGCCGTGGTAGCGGAAGGTGCCCTTGGCGGTCACTGCACGGATCTTCACCGGCACTTCCAGCAGACGCGATGGCTGGCCATCGTCGCGTGGCAGCGCCACATCACTGTCCAGCCGCAGGTTGCGCACGTCGGGCAGCAGGCGCAGTACGGCGTCGTCAGCATGGCGCGGGTCGGCCGGGGCGTAGGTCCAGGCTGCATCGCTGCGCGCCTTGTTCTGGTTGAGCAGGTCGAGCATGTAGCGGTTGAGCATCGCTGCGGGCGATTCGCTGCCGATGGCAACGGCGCCATACAGCGGGTCGATGGTGATCGCGTCGACGGTCGCAGATTCCGGGGCTGTGTTCGTCGTAGGCACGGAAGGGGCGGTCGCGGCGGCGGCTGAGTCCGACGTGGTGGAATCGGCTGGAGGGGTCGGGTTGGAACACCCCACCGCAAGCAACGGGATCAGCAAGTAAAGAGAACCGCGCATGTCTGCCTCCTCCCCGAGGCGACCTGGAAGGCGGCAGTGTAACGGCCGGGGCCGGCTCAGCGCGAAGAGGGAAGCTGCTCCAGCGCATCCAATGCCGGCAGCACCTGTGCGGAAATCGCTGCCAGGGCATGGCCGTCGGTGTCTGCATGGCGCTGCACGATGTCACGCAGCAGCTGGGTGGCCACCACCAGGGTGGCACGTTCGTCGCCGCTCAGGCCTGCCGTGCGCGGTGCCGATTCCAGCAGGCGCATCAGGTCGCGGCTGGCGCGGTGTTCCAGTTCGATGGTGCAGCGCCCGGTGCACTGGTGCCCGTCCTTTTCGATCGGGGTCACCGAGATCCGGTAGCGGGTGGAGGGGCTGGCCATGAGGGGTGCTCGCGCTGGTGGGGAGGAATGGGTCCACCATAGGCAAGGCATCGGCCGGCGGCGATGGCCGGGGCTGCACGCAGTGTTCCACCCGGTTCGTTCCTGCGCTGCAAAAACAGCGGCGCGGCCATGGGCGGCGGGCCTGTGCGGGTGATTGCGTGGGCGCGGGAAACGCTGTGTTGCGGGGTCGCAGGGGACGGCATCCACGCGTGGCGTGGATCTACTGGAGAGCGGGCAAAAAAAACGGGACGGCCAAGGCCGTCCCGTCGGGTATCCGCTGCAGGGCGCGCGCTTAGAGCGCAGCGTCCTTGAGCTTCTTCAGCGGGCGAACCTTGAGCTTGGTGGTGGCCGGCTTGGCGGCGAACCACTGCTCTTCCTTGGTGAACGGGTTGATGCCCTTGCGCTTCGGCTTGGCTGCCACATTGACGGTGCTGATCTTCAGCAGGCCCGGCAGGGTGAACGAGCCTGCGCCCTTCTTGTGCACCGAAGCGGCGACAGCGCCTTCCAGCGAGGCCAGCACAGCGCGGACGTCCTTGGCGACAACGCCGGAGACTTCAGCGATGTGTGCAACCAGGCCCGACTTGGTCAGCACTTCCTTGATCGGCTTCGGAGCGGCCGGCTTGGCGGCGGCAGCCTTCGTCGCGACTTTCTTCACTGCCTTCTTCGGGGCAGCCTTCTTAGCGGTCTTTGCCATGGTTTCCTGTTCCGTGAACGGTTGGTTGTTTGGTCGGCGCCGAACCCCGTCGGCAAGCGCAATGTAGGGCAACTCTTGGGCGCCGCCAATAGCCTGGAGCGCTGAAAGTGCATGTTTTTTCATATCCAGGCCGATTCAGTACATGGCCGGCCGTGCGGCAAACGGGTGTCGTGGTGCACTGCACCGCAGTGTCCGTGTTTTCGGTCGGGTTGGCGAAATGACTGAAAACAAGGGAAAAATCGCCGGGTTGGTGGCGAAGAAGTGTCCACTCGCTGGCTCGGGACAGGCGCGGCGCATGCGGCGGAGCGACGCAGGGCTAACGCGGCGCGTGCCAGGGTATTGGTTCATCGCAGCCACAACGGAGCAGGACATGGGAATCTCGCGACACGCTACTGCGCATTGGGAAGGCGACCTGAAGTCGGGCAAGGGCCAGTTGAGCACGCCACAGAGCGGCCTGCTGGACAAAACCCGCTACGGTTTCAACAGCCGTTTCGGTGATGAAAAGGGCACCAATCCCGAAGAGCTGATCGCCGCCGCGCACGCCGGTTGTTTCACCATGGCGCTGTCAGCCAAGCTCGGCGAAGCCGGTTTCACCCCGACCTCGCTGGATACCGAAGCCAAAGTCGATCTGTCGATGGAAGGCGGCCCGCAGCTGTCGCAGATCCGGCTGAAAGTGAAGGCGGTGGTGCCGGGAATCGATGCGACGCAGTTCCGCGCGATCGCCGATGACGCCAAGCAGAACTGCCCGGTTTCCAAGGCACTGAGCGCAGTGCCGATCAGCCTCGAAGCCGAGCTGGGCTGAGAAGGCGGTAGCGCCGGGCCATGCCCGGCGAGCGCAGCGGAAAGACGCCGGGCATGGCCCGGCGCTACCCCGCGTGCGGGCAATCACCAGTCGATGGTGCCGGAAATCACCGTCTGCACCTGGCCACCGGACCAGACCTCGCCGTCTTCGTCGACCAGCAGGGTCAGGCGCGCATCGTGGCCAACTTCGCGGCCCTGGCTGACTTCGAAGGGCCGGCGGCCGCGCGGCAGGGCATCGCGGAGGTCCAGCCAGGCCGCCAGCACGGCGTTGGCCGCGCCTGAAGCTGCATCCTCGAAGCGCCGTCCATTGCCGACGAAGGCGCGCACGGCCAGGTCGTAACCTTCGCTGCCATCGGCAAAGGCATAGGCGAACACGCCCATGCTGTCGGTCGATTCAGCCAGCGTGGCGATTGCATCCCAATCAGGGCGCAGGGCGCGCAACGCGGCCTCGTCGGCGACCTGCACGACCCACCAGCTGCGACCGCCCTGCATGCGGGCCGGCGGCAGCGAACCCAGTGGCCAGCCCTGCAGGGCTGGCTGCAGGCGCGGATCGTTGGCAACCGCGGTCTCGGCCAGCTGTGCACGTGGCGTACGGATCGCGATGCGCTGCTGTGCGCCTTCGCCGGTCACGCGCAGTGGCAGCGCCCCGGCGATGCCGTCCTGTACCAGTACTCCGTCGACGGGCATGGCGAGGCCCGCCTGCAGCACTGCATGGGCGGTGCCGACGCTGGGATGGCCGGCGAACGGCACTTCCTTCTGCGGGCTGAACATGCGCAGCCGATAGCTGCTGCCGGGCGCCTGTGGCGGGAACACGAAGGTGGTTTCGGGCAGGCGGGTCCAGCGGGCGATGGCCTGCATTGCCGCATCGTCCAGGCCTTCGGCATCGAGCACGACAGCCAGCGGATTGCCAGCGCCCGGGCGCGGGGAAAACACATCCAGCTGCAGGAAACGGCGTGCGGACATCAGGCGGGAACTCCAGGAAACAGGCCGCATAGGGTAGCGCGGGGGGCATGCCCCGCGAGCGTGCAGCGCGGCAGGCCGGCGGGCGTGGCCCGGCGCTACCAGCGGATGTGGCCGTCGATCACCGGCTGCACCTGGCCACCGATCCATACCGTGCCCTGCGCGTCGACGGTGACCTGGACGCGGCCGTCGCGGCCGACCTCGCGGCCCTGGCTGGCCACGTAGCTCCCGTTCTTGCCGGGCAGGGCATTGCGCTGCCGCAGCCAGGCGCCGATCAGCGCGTTGACGCTGCCGGTCACCGGATCCTCGGGCACGTTGGGCGCATCGGCGGGGCAGAACGCACGCACCACCAGGTCATGGTCGGCACTGGGTTCGAGCGCGAACACGGCTACGCCGAGCGCATCGGTGGCCATGCTCCAGTCGCGCAGGGCCGCCATGTCCGGTACCAGCGTGCGCACGGTGTCGGCATCGCGCAGCGGCAGCAGCCACCAGCGCGGGCCGTTTTCCCAGAGTTCGACGGCCTGGCCCTCGGCGATGACGGCGCGCAGCGCTTCCGGAACGGCGCCCGGTGCTGTCGGCAGCAGGCGCGCCGCTGGGCTGGCCAGGCGGATGGTGGGCGCGTTGGCCGGGCCGGTGACCTGCACCGGCAGCAGGCCGGCCGCGCATTGCTGTACCAGAGCCCCGTCGCGTGGCTGCACCAGGCCGCAGGTGACCGCCGCCCAGGCGGCACCCACGCTGGGATGGCCGGCGAAGGGCAGCTCGCTGGCAGGGGTGAAGATGCGGATGTGGTAGTCGGCGCCGGCAGCGGTGGGGCGCAGGAAGAACACGGTCTCGGACAGGTTCAGCCAGGCAGCAAGGGCCTGCATGCGGTCGGTGGACAGCCCATCCGCGTCAAACACGACACCGAGCGGGTTGCCGGCACCGGGGTGATGGGCGAAGACATCGAGCTGCAGGTAGCGGTAGGCGGTCATTGACGGGTGTATTGGGCTTAGAATCGAAGGTTCCGCCCCCAAGGGCGGCTTCCCCACATTACACATAGCCTATCCATGTCAGCTTCCCCCCTTGTCGATCGTTGGATCGTACTGAAGTTCGGCGGCACCTCGGTGTCGCGTCGCCACCGCTGGGACACGATCGGGAAGCTGGCGAAAAAACGGGCGGAAGAGACCGGATCGCGCGTGCTGGTGGTGGTTTCGGCACTGTCCGGGGTCACCAACGAACTGACCGCGATTGCCGATGGCGCGCCGGACAGCCGTGATCGCGTGGCGGCGCTGGTCGAACGCCACCAGGGCTTCCTGGAAGAACTGGGCCTGGGCGCCGAGGTGCTGGCCGAGCGCCTGGCCGCACTGCAGGGCCTGCTGGACGACCCGCGTGCGCCCAACCGTCCTCTGGAATGGCAGGCCGAAGTGCTGGGCCAGGGTGAACTGCTGTCGTCCAGCCTGGGCGCGGCCTACCTGCGTGCCAGCGGCCTGGATTTCGGCTGGATGGATGCACGCCAGTGGCTGGATGCGCTGCCGCCGCAGCCGAACCAGAGCGACTGGTCGCAGCGCCTGTCGGTGAACTGCCAGTGGCGTGCCGATGCGGAATGGGCGCAGCGCTTCCGCGCGCAGCCCACGCGCCTGCTGATCACCCAGGGCTTCATTTCCCGCCACGCCGACGGTGGCACGGCCATTCTCGGCCGCGGCGGTTCGGATACCTCGGCGGCGTACTTCGGTGCGCTGCTCGGCGCCAGCCGCGTGGAGATCTGGACCGATGTGCCGGGCATGTTCAGCGCCAATCCCAAGGACGTGCCGGACGCGCGCCTGCTGACCCGCCTGGACTATTACGAAGCGCAGGAAATCGCCACCACCGGCGCCAAGGTGCTGCACCCGCGCTCGATCAAGCCGTGCCGCGATGCCGGCGTGCCGATGGCGATCCTCGATACCGAGCGCCCGGAACTGCCGGGTACCAGCATCGACGGCAACGCCGCGCCGGTGCCGGGGGTGAAGGCAATCAGCCGCCGCAACGGCATCGTGCTGGTGTCGATGGAAGGCATCGGCATGTGGCAGCAGGTCGGCTTCCTCGCCGATGTGTTCGGCCTGTTCAAGAAGCACGGTCTGTCGGTGGATCTGATCGGTTCGGCCGAGACCAACGTCACCGTGTCGCTGGACCCGTCCGAGAACCTGGTCAACACCGATGTGCTGGCCGCACTGTCGGCGGACCTGTCGCAGATCTGCAAGGTCAAGGTGATCGTGCCGTGCGCGGCGATCACCCTGGTCGGCCTGGGCATGCGCTCGCTGCTGCACAAGCTGTCGGACGTGTGGGCGACCTTCGGTCGTGAGCGCGTGCACATGATCTCGCAGTCGTCCAACGACCTGAACCTGACCTTCGTCATCGACGAGGCCGATGCCGATGGTCTGCTGCCGATCCTGCACGCCGAGCTGATCGACAGCGGCGCGATGCCGGTGGAAGAGACCGAAGTGTTCGGCCCGCGCTGGCGCGAAATCGCCGGCACCGTGCGTCCGCGTGGTACGCCGTGGTGGCGCGGCCAGCGTGCGCACCTGCTGCAGCTGGCCGATGCCGGCACGCCGCGCTACGTCTATCACCTGCCGACGGTACGGGCGCGTGCCCGTGCGCTGGCGGCGATCAAGCCGATCGACCAGCGTTATTACGCGATCAAGGCCAACAGCCATCCGGCCATCCTGCAGCTGCTGGAAGCCGAAGGCTTCGGCCTGGAGTGCGTGTCGCACGGCGAGCTGAAGCATGTGTTCCAGGCCATTCCGGAACTGTCGCCCAAGCGCGTGCTGTTCACCCCCAGCTTCTGCCCGCGCAGCGAGTACGAAGCGGCGTTCGCGCTGGGCGTGACCGTCACTGTCGACAACGTCGAAGCCCTGCAGCGCTGGCCCGACCTGTTCCGCAACCGCGAGCTGTGGCTGCGCGTGGACCTGGGTCGTGGCGAAGGCCATCACGCCAAGGTCCGCACCGGTGGCAAGGAATCCAAGTTCGGCCTGCCGATCGCGCGCGTGGACGAGTTCGTGCGCGCGGCCACCGAGCTGGGCACGCGCGTGGTCGGTCTGCATGCGCATCTGGGCAGTGGCGTGGAAACCGCCCAGCACTGGCGCCTGATGTGCGATGAGCTGGCCGGTTTCGCGCGCCGTATCGGCAGCGTGCAGACCATCGACATCGGTGGTGGCCTGCCGATTCCGTACAGCGACGAAGACGAGCCGTTCGACCTGGATGCCTGGGCCGAGGGCCTGGCCGAGGTCAAGGCGCTGCACCCGGCGTTCCGCCTGGCGATCGAGCCGGGCCGCTTCCTGGTGGCCGAATCGGGCGTGCTGCTGACTCACGCCACCCAGGTGGTGGAAAAGGACGGCGTGCGCCGTGTCGGCCTGGATGCCGGCATGAACACGCTGATGCGCCCGGCTCTGTACGACGCCTGGCACGACATCGAGAACCTCAGCCGCCAGGGCGGTTACGCCGAAGCAGCGTTCGATGTGGTCGGCCCGATCTGCGAATCCAGCGATGTGTTCGGCAAGCGCCGCAAGCTGCCGGTGTCGACCGCGCCGGACGATGTGATGCTGATCGCCGACGCCGGCGCCTACGGCTATGTGATGTCCAACACCTACAACCAACGGGCGATGCCGCGCGAGGACGTGATCGAATGATCGCCGCCTTCCGCGCCCTGCACCCGCCCACCGACACGTCCCGCGCCTGCGCGCGGGCACGTGCCTGACCGTGCTTGAACTGGATTCACCATGACTGCTTTCGATAAACACCAGGTTTCCCGCTTCCGCTTCGTCCGCTGCGAATTCGCCGCGGACACCGGCGTGGCCAAGCTGGTCTACGCCTTCGATGACGGCCCGGAAATGGTGGAAACCGTTACCGTGCCCGGCGCCCCGTTCGTGCTGGAGCCGGCGCGCGCCGACGCCGTGCAGCGCGCGCTGCGGCTGCTGCACCTGATTGCCGGTGTGAGCTACTACAAGGCCGGTGTGCCCGATACGGTCAGCATCGACAGCTACAGCATCGATGCCGATACCGCGGCGCTGGTGGAGACCATCTACCTCAACGGCCTGGGTGAGTTCGCCTACCGCAACGGCCTGAACCTGCGTGGGCGTTTCCGCCTGCCGGTGCAGGGCGAAGCGGTGCAGGCACCGGTGCTGGGCCTGCAGGCGCATGCGCTGGTGGCCATCGGTGGCGGCAAGGATTCGCTGGTCAGCATCGAAGCGCTGCGTCGCGCCGGCGTGGACGAGACGGTGACCTGGATTGGTGGTTCGCAGTTGATCCGTGCCTGTGCCGAGCGCACCGGGCTGCCGACGCTGAACCTCGGTCGCGCGCTGGCGCCGGAACTGTTCGAGCTCAACCGCCAGGGCGCATGGAACGGCCACATCCCGGTCACCGCGGTGAACTCGGCGATCATGGTGCTGGCTGCAGTGCTGCAGGGCGTGGACCAGGTGGTGTTCTCCAATGAACGGTCGGCCAGCTACGGCAGCCAGATTCCGGGCACCGGCGAGGTCAACCACCAGTGGTCGAAGGGCTGGGCGTTCGAGCAGGCCTTCGGCATGTACGTGCAGAAACAGGTGGCCGCTGATCTGCAGTACTACTCGCTGCTGCGGCCGATGTCGGAGCTGGCGGTGGCCCGCCAGTTCGCCAAGAGCGATTTCTACGACGCGCATTTCTCCAGCTGCAACCGCAACTTCCACATCCTTGGCGAGCGCCCGGTAAACCGCTGGTGCGGCGTCTGCCCGAAGTGCCACTTCGTGTTCCTGGCGCTGGCCCCGTTCATGCCGAAAACCCGCCTGGTGCGCATCTTCGGCCGCAACCTGTTGGATGACATCGAGCAGGCCGGTGGCTTCGACGCGTTGCTGGAATTCCAGGACCACAAGCCGTTCGAATGCGTGGGCGAAGGCCGCGAATCGCGTGCGGCGATGGCGACCCTGGCGCAGCGCCCGGAGTGGAAGGAAGACGCGCTGGTGAAGCGTTTCTGCAATGAAATCCGGCCGCAGCTGGATGCGGCAGAACTGGAGCTGGCACCGCTGATGCAGCTGCAGGGCGAACATCGTATTCCGGCGACGCTGTGGGAACGGGTGCGTGAAGATTTCGCAGCTTGAAGGCAAGCGCGTAGCGCTGTGGGGCTGGGGGCGTGAGGGGCGTGCTGCGTTTGCGGTGCTGCGCGCGCGCCTGCCATCGCTTGGCCTGAGCCTGTTCTGCCCGGCCACCGAGGTCGAGGCCGCGCGTGCGGAAACGCAGGGCGCGCTGGATGTACGCGGCGAACCCACGGCCGAAGCACTGGCTTCATTCGAGGTGGTGATCAAGTCGCCCGGGATCAGCCCGTATCTGCCGATCGCGCTGGCGGCGGCCGGGCAGGGCACCGTCTTCATCGGTGGCACGGCGTTGTGGTTCGCCGAACACGCCGATGCCGATGGCACCGTGCGCGACACGATCTGCGTGACCGGCACCAAGGGCAAGAGCACCACCACCGCGCTGGTCGCGCACCTGCTGCGCGCAGCCGGGCATCGCACCGGTCTGGTCGGCAACATCGGCCTGCCGCTGCTGGAAGTGCTGGACCCGCAACCGGCGCCCGCGTACTGGGCGGTGGAGCTGTCCAGCTACCAGACCGGCGAGGTCGCACGTAGTAATGCGCACCCGCAGGTAGCCGTGGTACTGAACCTGTTCCCGGAGCACCTGGACTGGCACGGCAGCGAACAGCGCTACATCGAAGACAAGCTGCAACTGGTGACTGGCGCCGCGCCGCGCGTTGCCGTGCTCAATGCCGCAGACCCGCACTTGGCCGCGCTGTCGCTGCCCGCCAGCGAGGTGGTCTGGTTCAACCAGCCGCAGGGCTGGCATATGCGCGGCGACGTCGTGCATCGCGGTGAGCAGGCGGTGTTTGATACCCGCAACACGCCACTGCCGGGCCGCCACAACCGCGGCAATCTGTGCGCGGTGCTGGCTGCGCTGGAGGCGCTGGGCCTGGATGCGGTGGCGCTGGCGCCGGCCGTGCAGGATTTCCGGCCGCTGCCGAACCGCCTGCAGCGGATTGGCGAGGCCGATGGCCTCACCTACGTCAACGATTCGATCAGCACTACGCCGCATGCCAGCCTGGCTGCGCTGGAGTGCTTTGCCGGCCAGCGCATCGCGCTGCTGGTGGGCGGGCATGATCGTGGCCTGGACTGGACTGACTTCATGCAGCACATGGCGCATGACGTCCCACCCGTGGAGATCGTGACCATGGGCAGCAACGGCCCGCGCATCCACGCGATGCTGCAGCCGTTGGCCGATGCCGGCCGTTTCGGCCTGCATGCGGCTGCCGATCTGCCCGAGGCAATGGCGCTGGCGCGTCGCGCACTGGGCGAGCAGGGTGGGGTGGTGCTGCTGTCGCCGGGGGCGCCGAGCTATGGCGCCTACCGCGATTACGTTGCACGCGGGCGGCATTTCGCCGAACTGGCCGGGTTCGACCCGGACACGATCAGCGCGATTCCGGGGATCGGGATCGGCTGAGGGCTCTGACCTCAACGGGATACCGCGTGAATCCATCCACGCATGGCGTGGATCTACTGTAGAGCCGAGCCCACGCTCGGCTGCCTTCATTCGTCTTCGTTGATGAACGCGTAATCGCGATCAATCAACTGCTGCAGGTACGCATCGAAGCTGGGTGCGATCACTGCATAGCTGTCCGGGTCGTGCAGATAGCGCACCACCTGGCCTATGCTGCCGCCGGGTGCGGGATCGAAATCCAGGTACAGCATCGAGGTGCCGCCGTTGTTCATGCAGTGCGAGAAGCACAGGCGACGGCTCATCGATAGGTCGGCATCGATGCCGGCACCGAGGATCTCCGGTTCTTCTTCCAGCCATTCTTCGTAGATGGAGCGGATGCTGTCGTCCCACTGCTGCTGGTCTTCGAATATCTGCGCCACCGAGCGCAGGTAGTACGGATAGTCGCCCACGTCCGAGCCCAGCATCAGCACGCAGACCTCGCCCTTCGGGTACTGACGGAAATGCGTGCCGTCCACGCGCGACAGCAGCTCGACCAGGCTGCCTGGAACCTGGGGCCACTGCGCGCGCAGGCGTTGCAGATCGGCCTCGCTGGCACCTTCGGTCCATGCCCATTGCGGGGCATCGTCTTCGGGCAAGCGCGGGATCAGGCCGGAGAGAAAGCGTTCGACAAGGTTCATGCAGAAAGAGGACGGAGGGGATCAGGTGGTATCCAACCACACCTGCGTCACGCAGCCAATGCAGAATGCGACGCGGGAGGGGCGATTCCGGCTTGATCCCCTCCGTCCCCTTTTTCTGGAGCAGGCGCATGAACCGTTGGCGTTGCGGTATGGCGATGGTACTGGGGCTGGCGGCGATGCCAGCGTTTGCGGCGATGAAGACGCAGCCGGTGGAGTGGAAGCACCAGGGCACGACCTTCAGTGGCGTGCTGGTCTATGACGATGGCGACAACGACAAGCGCCCGGGCCTGGTGATGGTGCCGAACTGGAAGGGCGTGAACGAATCGGCCATCGAGAAGGCCAAGCAGCTGGCTGGCGATGACTACGTGGTGCTGGTGGCCGATGTGTACGGCAAGGGCGTGCGACCGAAGACCGATGCCGAGGCCGGGCCGGTGGCGACCAAGCTGCGCAATGATCGACCACTGCTGCGGGCGCGGGCACTGGAGGCGGTCAACGTGCTGAAGGCGCAGGCGGGCAAGGCACCGCTGGACGCCAGCCGGATCGGCGCGGTGGGCTTCTGCTTCGGTGGCACCACGGTGCTGGAACTGGCCCGCGCCGGCGCGCCGCTGGCGGGCGTGGTCAGCCTGCATGGCGGGCTCGGCTCGCCCTTGCCGGCGCAGGCCGGCGGCAACCATCCGTCGGTGCTGGTGTTGAATGGCGCCGACGACAAGAGCGTGACCGCCGAGGATATCGGCAGCTTCCAGAAGGAAATGGATGCGGCCAAGGTGGACTGGGAGTTCACCAACTACAGCGGTGCGGTGCACTGCTTTGCCGAGCGCGATGCCAACAGCCCGCCGGGCTGTCAGTACAACGAGCGTGCGGCGAAGCGTGCCTGGAAGGCGCTGGATGAGTTCTTCGAGGAGCGCTTCGAAAAGCGTTGAGGCGATACAGAGGTAGTGCCGGCCGCTGGCCGGCAACCTCCTGATGCTGCGGGTGCTATCGGGACTGCCGGCCAGCGGCCGGCACTACCGAATGCCGTCAATGCGAACGCTGTACCGCGTAGCGGGTCAGGCCGCGCAGGGCGGCGACGGCATCGTTGTCGGCCAGGCCGTCGAGCGCGCGCTCGGCGGTTTCCGCATATTCCTCGGCGCGACGGCGGCTGTAGTCCAGGCCACCGGTGGCGTGGATCGCGGCCAGCACTTCCGGCATCGCCGAGGCGTCACCGTTCTGCACGATCTCGCGCAGGCGCTGGCGGGTGGCTTCATCCGAATGGGCCATGGCGTGGATCAACGGCAGCGTGGCCTTGCCTTCGGCCAGGTCGTCACCGAGGTTCTTGCCCAGCTCGTCGGCGTTGGCCGAGTAATCCAGCACGTCATCGGCGATCTGGAAGGCGTAGCCCAGGTGCATGCCGTAGTCGTACAGGGCCTGCTGGGTGGCTTCATCGACGCCGCTGGCCAGTGCACCCAGGCGGGTGCCGGCGGCGAACAGCACTGCAGTCTTGCGCTCGATCACGCGCAGGTAGGCCGCTTCGTCGGTGTCCGGGTTGTGCACGTGCAGCAGCTGCAGCACTTCGCCTTCGGCGATGCGGTTGGTGGTGTCGGCCAGGATCTGCATCACCGACATCCGGTCCAGCTCGACCATCAGCTGGAAGCTGCGCGAGTACAGGAAGTCGCCCACCAGCACGCTCGGCGCATTGCCCCACAGTGCATTGGCGGTGCTGCGGCCGCGGCGCAGGCTGGATTCGTCCACCACGTCGTCGTGCAGCAGGGTGGAGGTGTGGATGAACTCGATGATCGCGGCCAGCTGGTGGTGCTCGGGGCCGGCGCCGCCGACCGCATGGCCGGCCAGCATCACCAGCATCGGCCGCAGGCGTTTGCCGCCCGCGGAAATGATGTGGTCGGCGATCTGGTTGATCAGCACCACATCCGAGGACAGCCGGCGGCGGATCAGGGCATCGACGGCAGCCATGTCGGCTGCGGCAAGCGACTGGATCTGGGACAGGCCCAGGGCGGGACGGGTGTCTTCAGTGATGGTCATGCGATCAGGCTTTCAGGCTCATCCCTGATTATAGGCGTTGCCTGTGAATTGGGGAGGAAACCGGTTCCCAGGCCGCCGCTGCGGACCGCCGACCACGTCGTCCGGCGTGAATACGTATGCAGGCAGCGCCATCGTCGTGGGCCCCCGCTAAGCTTGCGGGAGTTGGTTTTCAGCCCGCTTGCAGCGGGTCCCGCATGCCCGGAGGGGGGCTGTCGATGTCGCACTATCCATGGTGGCGCGGAGCCGTCATCTACCAGATCTACCCGCGCAGTTTCCTCGACGCCAACGGCGACGGGGTAGGCGACCTGCCGGGCATCATCCAGCGCCTGGACCATATCGCCGCGCTGGGCGTGGATGCGATCTGGATCTCGCCGTTCTTCCGATCGCCAATGGCCGACTTCGGCTATGACATCGCCGACTACCGCGATGTCGATCCGCTGTTCGGCAGCCTGGACGACTTCGACCGGCTGCTGGCCAAGGCGCATGGTCTTGGCCTGAAGGTGATGATCGACCAGGTGCTCAGCCATACCTCGATCGACCATGCCTGGTTCCGCGAGAGCCGGCAGGACCGCAGCAATCCGAAGGCGGACTGGTATGTGTGGGTGGATCCGCGCGAGGACGGCACGCCCCCCAACAACTGGCTGTCGCTGTTCGGCGGCGGCGCCTGGCAGTGGGAGCCGCGCCGCGAGCAGTACTATCTGCACAACTTCCTGGTGGACCAGCCGGACCTGAATTTCCACCACCCGGAGGTGCAGCAGGCGACCTTGGACAACGTGCGCTTCTGGCTGGACCGGGGCGTGGATGGCTTCCGCCTGGATGCGATCAACTTCTGCTTCCATGACGCGCAGCTGCGCGACAACCCGCCCAAGCCGGCCGACAAGCGCGTCGGCCGCGGCTTCAGCGCGGACAACCCGTACGCCTACCAGTACCACTATTACAACAACACCCAGCCGGAGAACCTGCCGTTCCTGGAGCAGCTGCGCGCCCTGCTGGACGAGTACCCGGGGGCGGTGAGCCTGGGCGAGATCTCGTCGGAGGACTCGCTGGCGACCACCGCCGAATACACCCAGGATGGCCGCCTGCACATGGGTTACAGCTTCGAGCTGCTGGTCAACGACTACAGCGCGGCCTACATCCGCGACACGGTGTCGCGACTGGAAGCGGCGATGACCCAGGGCTGGCCGTGCTGGGCGGTGTCCAACCACGATGTGGAGCGCGCGGTCAGCCGCTGGGGTGGCCATCCGGCCGACCCGCGCCTGGCGCGGATGCTGGTGGCGCTGCTGTGCTCACTGCGCGGCTCGGTCTGCCTCTACCAGGGCGAGGAGCTGGGCCTGGCCGAGGCCGAGGTGCCGTTCGAGGCGCTGCAGGACCCGTATGGGATCACCTTCTGGCCGAACTTCAAGGGCCGCGACGGCTGTCGCACGCCGCTGCCGTGGATCGACGCGCCGCTGGCCGGCTTCACCACCGGCAAGCCGTGGCTGCCGATCCCGGCCGAGCACCAGGCTGCGGCCGTGGCGGTGCAGGCGCAGGATCCGCAGTCGGTGCTGTCGGCCTTCCGCGGCTTCCTGGCCTGGCGCCGCACCCAGCCGGCCCTGCTGCACGGTGAGATCCGGTTCCTGGACAGTGCCGAGCCAGTGCTGCTGTTCGAGCGTATGCTTGCAGATGAAACCCTCCTGCTGGCCTTCAACCTGTCGGCCGAGGCGGTGACCCATCCGCTGCCGGCGGGTACCTGGCAGCAGGTGGCCGTACCGGGCCCGGATGCGGGTACCGTGCAGGGCAACGAACTGCAGCTGCCACCGCGTGCGGTGTATTGCGCACGACGCAGCTGACCGATTTCTCCGGTGGCGGTACTTGCGGGGACGGGGCCGAAGCGCCCCGTCCCTTTTTTGTGGGCGCAGTTGCGGTGCAGGGCATCCACGCATGGCGTGGATCTACTGGAGAGACGATGTTCCGGTGATCGGCATCCACGCATGGCGTGGATCTACTGGGGCCGTGTGGCGGTGATCGGGATCCACGCATGGTGTGGATCTACCGGAGAGGCGATGCTTCGGTGATCGGCATCCACGCATGGCGTGGGTCCACCGGAGGAGACATTGCGGTGATCGGCATCCGCACGTGGCAAGGGTGCACCGATGTCAGTAGATCCACGCCATGCGTGGATGGGCCTTGCCGATCATCTGTCGGCACGCGCGCAAAAGAAAACCCGCTGCCTGCGCAGCGGGTTTCCGGTCCTGCTTCCTGCGGGGTTGCCAGGCATGGCCCGGCGTTACCGGTGGGGCAATTGCCGGCCAGCGGCCGGCACTACCGTGCAGGTCAGAACTTGTAGTTCACGCCCAGCATATAGGTCCGGCCCCACTCGATGTATTCCAGTGGGCGATCCCTGGTGCCGGCGTAGGTGCGGTACGGCTCGTTGGTCAGGTTGCTTCCCTGCAGCAACAGTGTCAGCCCGCGCAGGCTGCTGCTGTCGCTGAAGGTGTAGCTGATCTGCGCATCGGTCACGTTCTCGCCCACCACGTAGCGCAGGGTGCGGTTGCCGTTGAAGTTGCCGATCTCGCCGATGAAGTCCGAACGACGACGCTGGCTGACGCGTGCTTCAAAGCCACTGCGCTCGTAATAGGCAGTGAAGTTGTACACGCGCTTGGACAGGCCGGGCAGGCTGATCGGGTCGGTGCCGACGCTGGATGCGCTTTCCGGATCCAGGATCTGGATGTCGCTCTTGTTGAAGGTCGCGCTGGCCTGTACGCCGAAGCCACGCAGGCTGTCGGTCAGCATGTCCAGCGGGAACGACGCGGTCAGCTCCAGGCCCTTCAGCGTACCGCCCTTGCCGTTTACCGGGGTCGAGAACGTGCCGGTCGGCAGCACCGGCACCACCATGCCCGGCGGCGGCACATAGTTGCCCAGCAGCCCGGTGAAGTCGTAGTTGTCCACCGACTGGGTGTAGACGTAGCTCTTCAGGTCCTTGTAGAAGATCGCGGCAGCCACGTAGGCCTTCTCGCCGAAGTACTTTTCGTAGGACAGGTCGAGCGCGGTAGCGCGCCACGGATCCAGCAGCGGATTGCCGCCACTGCCGCCGGGGCGGCCGGTACCGGTATCCACGCCGAACTCCAGTCCGGCCCGCATCTGGTCCACGCGCGGGCGGGCGACCTGCTTGGCTGCAGCAAAGCGCAGGGTCTGCTCGTGCGGGAACATGAAGGCCAGGTTCAAGCTCGGCAGCCAGTCGTTGTACTTGCGGCCATCGGAGTACGGCTGGATGTTGTTGCCGGCCGCCTGCGAGCTGTCCCAGTAACGCGAGTCCGAGCTCTGGTCGGTGTGCTGCATCTGCACGCCGATGTTGCCGCGCACGCCGACCACGCCGATGTCGGTGTTGATGTTCAGGCGCGCCCAGGCGGTGGTGATCTTTTCCTGCACCGTCCACGACTTGGGAATCAGGTAGTCGAGGTTGTCGACCGGATTGAAGGTCATGTAGCGACTGACCGCACCCGGCACGTTCCAGGCCGGGATGGTGCCCAGACCGGCGAAGCCGAGGTTGACCGGGCGGTACTGCAGATCCGATGCGATGTTGGCATCGCCCTGCGCGCCCAGCAGGATGTTGCCTTCAGACTGGGTCTTCACCTTGCGGCGGTCGGCATAGTTCACGCCGATATCGAGGTCCGGTGCCCAGGACGCCATTGCTTCCGGCAGGGCGATGGTCGCGGCCAGCTTGCCGCCCTTCAGGCGGTCTTCCACCTTCGGTACCTTGCCGTAACCAGAACCGTAGATGGTGTTGGTCAGGAACAGCGCATCCGGGTTGGAGTAGTTCAGGCCCGGGCTGATCTGCGAGAAGCCATCCTGGCGGAACTGCACACCGACCGTATCCAGCTGCGGCATCGGGGTCAGCTGCAGGTTGTTTTCCAGGTTCAGCTCGTCGCGGGTGGCCTTGGAATAGTTCAGGTCGGCGACCAGCTTGAGGCTGCCGAAGGTGAACTCGTTGTTCCAGCCGAACGCATCGATCTTGTCCTTGCGCTTGTTGTACATGCCGCGCACCAGCGGGTAAACGCCACTGGCGGTGCCACCGGTGAAGGTGCCATTGGCATTGACCTGCGGATTGCTGACCAGCAGGCCCGGGGTGTAGTTGCCGTTGTAGTTGCTGAGGTTGAGCTCGAACTGGTTGGCGGTGTCGATCTGCTCCGCCTCGGTATGGAACGCGTCGAAGGTGCTGGTCCAGCTGTTGTTCGGCCGGAACTGGATCGTGGCCATCACACCGTCGCGCTTGTTGTTGCCGGTGCGGCGCAGTGCCTTGATGCCGTCGGTGAAGTAGGTGCCAGCGGCAACACCCGGGCGGTTGCCGTTGGTGGTGTGTTCGGTGGTCCACGGTTCGTACAGACCGACCTGGTTTTCCTGGATCGGCATGTCGCTGTGCGCGTAGCCGATGGCGATGCCCAGCGTCTTGTCCAGGAACTGGTCGATGTAGCTGGCGCTGAAGCGGTTGCCGTACGGATCGGTGTCGGCGGCGCGGCCCAGCGAGCTCTTCTGGTAGCGGCCGCTGATCGCGATGACGCGGTCGGGGAAGCTGAGCGGACGTGCGGTCTGCATGTCGATGGTGCCCGACAGGCCCTGGCCGACCAGTGCCGCATCCGGGGTCTTGTACACGGTCACGCCGTTGACCAGCTCGGACGGGTACTGGTCGAACTCGACGCCGCGGTTGTCGCCGGTGCTGACCACTTCACGCCCATTGAGCAGGGTGGTGGCGAAATCCGGCGACAGGCCGCGCACGCTGATCACCTGCGCACGACCGGCCACACGCTGCGCGGCAAGGCCGGGCAGGCGCGAGATCGATTCGGCGATGCTGACGTCGGGCAGCTTGCCGATGTCTTCGGCGGAGATCGCCTCAACTACCGAGGTGGCGTCCTGCTTGGTGGCGATGGCGCTTTCGATGCCGCGACGGATGCCGGTGACCTGCACGGTATCCAGGTTGGTGGCGGCGGTGCCGGTCGGCGGGGTGGTGGTGGTCTGCGTGGACTGTGCTGCTGCCAGCGACGGCGTCAGTACGACGGCCAACGCGATGCTCAGCGCACTGCGCTTGTGGTTCAACATTTTCCCCTCCCAGGCAATGTTGTAGTGCGATTCGTGGTCGTCCCGATGCTGTCGAGGACGTGCGACGCGGTGGCCGCTGTCGTCGCCGCTATGGTAGGCAGCGCGTTCTTCGTGGGAATCACCCTGCATACGTATTCAATGGCGTTTGCAGGGTTGTAATCGCTTTCAGGTGCATCGTTCCGTAGAGCCGAGCCCACGCTCGGCTGGGTTCCGGTGCTGCGCACCGCCGCCCGAGCATGGGCTCGGGCGCTACAGGGGCGCGCAGGCCGGCAAGCGTTCAGTGGACCGGTGTGAAGCGGATGGCCTGCCCGCCACCCGGCGCCAGCACCAGGGTGAGTGAATCGGTGCTGCTGACCTCGCGGGCCTCGCGCTTGAAGGCGAAGGGATTGCTGCGGAAATCCGCGCCGTCGCCATCTCGATAGATCTCGGCGCGGTAACGCACGCCCGGCTCCAGGAAGCCCAACGACACCGGCAGCACGCGGCCGTTCTCATCGGTGATGCTGCCGAGGAACCAGTCGCGACTGTTGCGGTCGCGGCGCACGATCGTCACATAGTCGCCGACCTCGCCATCGAGCACGCGGCTCTGCTCCCAATCCACCGCGACGTCCTCGATGAAGCGGAACGCGTCGCGGTGCTGCAGGTAGTGCTCGGGCAGGTCCGCGGCCATCTGGATCGGGCTGTACAGCACCACGTACAGGGCAAGCTGGCGGGCCAGCGTGCTGGGGATGGCCTGGCCACCGCGTCCCTTCAGGCTGAGGATGCCGGGGGTGTAATCCATTGGCCCGGCCAGCATGCGGGTGAACACCAGGTTGACCTCATGCTCGGGCGGGTTCGGTGGCTGGCCCCAGGCGTTGTATTCCATCCCGCGCGCGCCTTCGCGCGAGATCCAGTTCGGGTAGGTGCGGCGCAGGCCGGTGTCCTTGATCGGCTCGTGCGGATTCACCGACAGGTGCCGGCGCGCGGCCTCCTGCACGACCTTAAGGTGATGACGGGCCATGAACTGCCCGTCGTGCCACTCGCGCCACAGCGGGCCGCCGGCCGGGTTGCGGCGATCAACCTGACCGTCGTCGCAGACGTAGCCGGTCTTGAACTGATCCACGCCCAGCCGCGCGTACAGGTCCAGCGCAGTATCCAGCTGGTCTTCGTAGTGCTCTATGGCACAGCCGGTTTCATGGTGACCGATCAGGTGCACGCCCTTTTTCAGCCCATAGGCCGAAAGCGCTTCGATGTCGAAATCCGGCGTGGCGCGGGTGAAGTCGAAGTCGTAGCCGTTGCCGACCCAGTTGCCGTCCCAGCCCGGATTCCAGCCTTCCACCAGCACACCACGGAAGCCGTGCGCAGCGGCGAAGTCGATCACCTTCCGCGTCTTCGCGGTGGTGGCGGCATGCTTCGGTCCGGTCGCCCAGCTTTCCTCATCCAGGTGCATCGACCACCACACGCCGAGGTACTTGGCCGGTTTCACCCAGCTCACATCGCCCAGCGCATTGGGCTCATTGAGGTTGAGGATCAGGTCGGACTCGACCAGCCCGCCGGCGCGGTCGGCGATCTGCACGGTGCGCCATGGCGTGGCGAAGGGCAGGGCGCGGCGCACCTTCCAGCCTTCGGCAGAAGGCGAAAGCTGCGCGCGCAGGCGCTGGCCCTCGGTGCGACGCAGCCACATGCCGGCGTAGTCGACCAGGGCCGCTTCATGGATGGCCACGTGCAGGCCGTCGTGGCTGCGCAGGGTCATCGGCGTGTGCACCAGCGGCACTTCGCGCAGCGGCGTGCGCTGGTACAGGTATTCGTAGTGGATCGGTTCGCCAGCGGGTATCCACCAGGCCGTGGACTCCGGTGCGATGGCGAACTCGGTCAGCTCGTCATCGATGATCGCTTCGCGCAGGTTTGGTTGCTCGGGGAACATGTAGCGGAAACCCAGGCCGTCGTCGTAGACGCGGAACACCACGTCCAGCCGACGCTTGCTGCCGGTGGTTTCGGCCAGGTGCACGGTCAGCTCGTTGAAGTGGTTGCGGGTGATCCGGCGCTCGCCCCAGGGCTGCTCCCAGAGGTCGTCGACACTGTGGCGTTCCTGCGCCAGCAGGCTGAAGTCGCGGTCGAGGCGACCATCCCGCAGTTCAAAACCCAGCTTCGAATCGGCCACCACGGTCTGGCCGAGGCGCTCGACGCGGTAGCGTGCGGTGCCACCGTCCAGCACCAGGCTGACCTTCAATACCTTGTCCGGTGATTCGACGCTGGCGATCTGCGGTGCAGCCGCCTGTGCCAGCGTGGCCAATCCCAACAGGGCCAGGCCGAAGGCGTGCGCGAACACTGCGCGTACAGCTGTGGGTGACGTCGGCATTTCCCCTCCCAAGGCGCCGTTGACAGACCCGGACCATAAGCCAGCGCGGCAGGTGCGCCGGTACTGCGCGCCATGAATACGTATGCAGCTGGACGCAGCCGACAGCCCCGCGTCTACCATGGGGCCAAGGCACCTTGAGGGAGGTGCCGCGCCCGCACGCCGGCAACGGCAGTGCGGACCCACAACGGTGCAGAGAGGGAGGGAGGTCGACGGGCGCAAGCCGGTCTGCCGCTTCGATGCTGAAGATCATTTGCCTGACCGCTGCCCTGGGGGCAGCGCTGGGGAAGACCGCGCACGCGGCCGACCTGACATTCGACGGCCGCCAGGCGCGTGCCGAAGCCGCTGCCAAGGGCAGCTTCATCCTGCATGCGCGCACACCGGAAGGGCGCGGCGAGGTGCGCATCGCCGCCGCGCCCATGCGCAGCCAGACCGGCAGCGTGATGTTCGATGCGCTGTTCGCACTGGCCCAGCAGGAAATGGACCAGAACCGGGTGGATGCCATCCGTGATCCGGCCTTCGATGGAGGCCGTCCGGTACCGTGCGAGTGCTTCCAGACCGGCGCGCGCTGGCCGTACGTGTGGACGCGCGACGTCGGCTTCGCTGCCGACCTGGCGCTGGCCAAGCTGGACCCGAAGCGCACCCGGCAGTCACTGCAGTTCAAGTTGTCGGCGGCGCGCGACGGGCATACGCCTGGTCTGTTCGTGGCCCAGGACACCGGCTCCGGCGGCAGCTGGCCGATCAGCAGCGACCGCGTGGTGTGGTTTCTGGCCGCACGCCACCTGCTCGATGACCCTGCGTTTGCCGAGCAGGTATGGCAGGCGCTGCAGGGCACGCTGGCGCAGGACCGGGCGATGGTGTTCGACGCGCAGATGGGCCTGTATCGCGGCGAGACCTCGTTCCTCGACTGGCGCGAGCAGACCTACCCGGACTGGACACGCGAGGACGTGCGCTTCATCGGCGATTCCTATGCGCTGTCCACCAACGTGCTGCACTACCAGGCGCTGCGCCTGGCGCAGCAGATGGCCGCGCAGCTGGGCGACGAACGCAGCGAACAGTACAAGGCCTGGGCCGACGCACTGGCGGTGCAGATCGACGCACGCTTCTGGCGCGAAGACATGGGCCAGTACATGAGCTACATCGGCGAAGCGGCGCACCCGGTGCCGTACGCCAAGATCGATCTGCTCGGCCTGTCGCTGGGCATCCTCGCCGACGTGCTGCCTGCTGAGCGCGCGCGCCGGGCGCTGGCGGGCTATCCGATGGGTGCTGCCGGCAGCCCGGTGGTGTGGCCGCAGGAAGCGCAGCAGCCGATCTACCACAACCGCGCGATCTGGCCTTTCGTCAGCGCCTACTCGCTGCGCGCGGCGCGCAGGGTGGACGATGCACCGCGCATCGCCGCCGAGATCCGCTCGCTGATGCAGGGGGCGGCGTTGGCCGGCTCCAACATGGAGAACTACGAGCTGGTCACCCAGGCCGTGCACGTGGACGAAGGTGCCTTGAGCGGCCCGGTGGTCAACTCAGAGCGCCAGTTGTGGTCAGTGGCCGGCTATCTGTCGATGGTGACCGAGGGTGTGTTCGGCGTGCAGGACGATGGTCGCGTGCAGCCCAAGCTGCCGGCCGAACTGGTGCCGGAGCTGTTCGGAAAGCAGAAGCGGATCAGCCTGGAGGCGGGCGGCAAGCGCTATGTGCTGGAGCGCCCGAAGCAGGTGGGTGCTGGCTTGCTGGTCGCGGGAAAGACGCGCACGCGTGGTGCCACGACGACCGTGCAGCTGGTCGCCGCGCCGGCAGCGGCGAGCCATGATGTGCTGCGCGCCGATGCCAATGCACGTGCGCCGGCCACGCCGCTGGCGCCGCAGGCAAAGCGCAACGGCAAGGGCTGGACCATCGCGGTCGCCGCCGGCCAGGTGCTGTGGCAGGACGGTATCGCGGCCTCGGCCAGCAAGGGCCAGGTGCGCGTCGGTGATGACGGCCTGCAGCACTGCCTGAGCCTGACCCGTCGCGAAGGTTCGCTGGAATCACTGCACAGTCCGATGGTCTGCGTCGGCCCGCAGCAGGTGCTACGTGGCAGCCGGCAGTGGCAGTTCAACGCCGCCAAGGCGGGCCACGTGCGCCTGCGCCTGCAGTACAGCAACCCGAACGGTCCCATCAACACCGGTGTGACCGCGGCGGTGAAACAGCTGGCCGTGCAGTGCAAGGGCCAGCCGCCGCAGCGGCACACGGTGGCTCTGCCGCACAGCGTGGCGGCGCAGGATTCGACCGCTGCAACCTTCGCGGTGCCCAAGGGCCGCTGCACGGTCACCCTGGAAGAGGGCTTCAACATGAGCGCGCTGCAGCACTTCGCGCACTACACCGGCGGCAAGGGCGGGCGTGATGGCGTGCTCAACCAGGCCCAGGTACAGGCGCTGAAGATGGCGCCGGTGGCGGCAACAGAGGACGCACGATGAGTCGTCCTGCAAAGCCGCAGTTGTCGTTCTGGCAGATCTGGAACATGTGCTTCGGCTTCCTTGGCATCCAGTTCGGTTTCGCCCTGCAGAATGCCAACGCCAGCCGCATCTTCGAAACGCTGGGTGCGGACATGGAGGCGGTGCCGGGGCTGTGGATCGCCGCACCGCTGACCGGCCTGCTGGTGCAGCCGGTGATCGGCTACCTGTCCGACCGCACCTGGACGCGCTGGGGACGGCGCCGCCCGTTCTTCATGATCGGCGCGGTGCTGACCACGCTGGCCCTGCTGGTGATGCCGAACTCGCCAACGCTGTGGATCGCGGCCGGCACGCTGTGGGTGCTGGACGCCTCGATCAACGTGTCGATGGAGCCGTTCCGCGCCTTCGTCGGCGATCAGCTGGCACCGCGGCAGCGCCCGGCCGGCTATGCGATGCAGAGCTTCTTCATCGGCGTCGGCGCGATTGTTGCCAGCTTCCTGCCCTTCATCCTGGCCCACTTCGGCGTTGCCAACACGGCAGCGGCGGGCGAGGTGCCCGATACAGTGCGCTATGCGTTCTACTTCGGCGCGGTGGTGCTGCTGGCGGCAATCACCTGGACGGTGGTCAGCACACGTGAGTATTCGCCCGACGAGCTGGCCAGCTTCGATGACGCCGAACCACCGGCGCACCACGCCGGCACTGCGGTCACCGGCCCTGCGCCGTGGGCGCAGGTTGCGCTGTGGCTGGGGCTCGGCGTGCTGCTGGCGGCACTGATCGCGTGGCGCCAGGGCGACAAGATGCTGTACGTGCTGGCCGGCCTGTGCGCGGGCTACGGTGCACTGCTGGCGGCGGCACGGGTACTGCCGGGCACGCACATGCTGGCCGCCATCGTCGGCGACCTGCGTGCGATGCCGATCACCATGCGCCGGCTGGCCTGGGTGCAGTTCTTCTCGTGGTTCGCCCTGTTCGCGATGTGGATCTTCACCACGCGTGCAGTGGCCGGCATGCACTTCGGCTCCACCGACGTCGAATCGGCGGCCTACAACGAAGGCGCCAACTGGGTCGGCGTGCTGTTCGGTGCCTACAACGGTTTCGCTGCACTGGCCGCGGTGTTGATCCCGCCAATGGTGCGGGCGATCGGCCTGCGCTGGAGCCATCTGGTCAACCTGTGGCTGGGCGGGGCAGGGCTGATCTCGATGATGTTCATCGACGATCCGCAGTGGCTGCTGCTGTCGATGGTCGGCGTGGGTTTCGCCTGGGCCTCGATCCTGTCGTTGCCCTATGCGCTGCTGTCGGACAGCGTGCCGGCGGCGAAGATGGGCGTGTACATGGGCATCTTCAATTTCTTCATCGTGATCCCGCAGCTGGTCGCGGCCAGCGCGCTCGGTTTCGCCCTGCGCGCATGGTTGGGTGGCCAGCCGATGCATGTACTGGTGCTGGGTGGCTGCAGTCTGTTGATTGCCGGCCTGTGCGTGTTGCGGGTTCCGTCCCGTCCGGAGGTGGTGTGATGCGTGGTGCCCTGTCTGTTGCTGTATCACTTGTGCTGTTCGCTGGCCACGCCGCGGCTGCGCCACGTCCGTCCTATGTCGGTACCACCGAGCCGTTCGCCAGCGACGCGGTGTATTTCGTGGTCACCGACCGCTTCGTCAACGGCGATCCGTCCAACGATCACCGCGACCAGGGCGGCAAGCACCGCACGTTCGATATCCCGGTGCCGTGCCCGGACAAGGTGGACGGCAACATCGGCTATCTCGGTGGCGATTTCCGCGGCGTGCTCGACAATGCCGACTACATCCGCAACCTCGGCTTCGGCGCGGTGTGGATCACGCCCATCGTCGACAACCCGGATGAAGCATTCACCGGCAGCAAGCCTATCAGCTGCACGAGCACCCTGACCGACCGTGGCAAGACCGGCTACCACGGCTACTGGGGCATCAACTTCTACAAACTCGATGAACACCTGCCGAGCAGGGACCTGGACTTTGCCGGGTTGACCAAGGGTCTGCACGGCGCCGGCCTGAAGGTGGTGCTGGACATCGTCGGCAACCACGGGTCGCCGGCATGGACCATGCCCACGCGGCAGCCGCAGTTCGGCCAGATCTTCGACAAGGACGGCACGCTGATTGCCGACCACCAGAACCTGCCGCCGCAGAAGCTGGACCCGAAGCACAATCCGCTGCACGCGTTCTACAACAACATCGGTCCGGTCGACAGCAAGGACGGCTCCATCTTCGATGGCAACCTGGCCGAGCTGAGCGACTTCAACCAGGACAACCCGGCAGTGATGGACTACCTGGTGGGGGCCTACCTGCAGTGGACTGCGCAGGGCGTGGATGCGCTGCGCATCGACACCATTGGCTGGCTGCCGCATTCGTGGTGGCACGCGTTCGTCAACCGCATCCGCGCGCAGCACCCGGGCATGTTCATGTTCGGCGAAGCGTTCGACTACAACGCGGCCAGCATCGCCGAACACACCTGGCCGGCCAACGCCAATGTCAGCGTGCTCGACTTCCCGCTGCGCGGCGCGCTGGAACAGACCTTCGGCACTGCCGGCAAGGGGTTTGAAACCCTGGCTGAGCCGTTGCACCTGACCGGTGGCCCGTACGCCAACCCGTACGAGCTGATGAGCTTCTACGACAACCATGACATGCCGCGCCTGCAGGCCAGCGACAACGGCTTCATCGACGCGCACAACTGGCTGTTCACCGCACGTGGCATTCCGGTGGTCTATTACGGCTCAGAGACCGGCTTCATGCGCGGCCGTGCGGAACATGCCGGCAACCGCGCCTACTTCGGCCAGCCGCGGGTGGATGCTGCCCCGCAGAGCCCGATCTTCGCGCCGCTGCAGCGCATCGCCAAGCTGCGTGAGGCCACTCCGGCGCTGCAGCGCGGCCTGCAGGTGAACGAGCGGCTGCAGGGTGATGAGGCCGTGTTCTTCCGCGTGCTGCAGCACGCCGACGTGGCGCAGACTGCGCTGGTGCTGTTGAACAAGGGTGATGCCGCGAAGACCTTCAACGTGGACCGCTATCTGCAGGCCGGCACCTGGCGGGACGCGCTGGACGGCGGCGAGGTGAAAGTGACTGGGGCGCTGAAGGTGGAGGTGCCTGCGCACGGGGTGAAGGTATTCGTACTGGACGCGGACGTGAAGCAGCCGGCGCTGCAGGCCGAGCTGGACAAGGCCGTGGCCGATCAGCAGGCGCGCGACCAGCGGCTTCGGAAACCATAGTGCCGGCCGCTGGCCGGCAACCCATGAAACCACGGCACCTGCAGGTGCCGGCCAGCGGCCGGCACTACCGGGATCGATCGCATCCGGCACAATAGGCGCCCCCCCTGATGCCGCGCCCGCACTGCCATGACCGACCTTGCCCCGCAGACCCCGATCGAAACCCTGCTCAAGGCCGCGATGGACGGAACAGTGCCGATCCGCGCGTTCATGGAGGCCTTCGTCGCCTCCGAGGTGGTGCTGCTGACCGGTAGCCTGGTCACTCCCGATGGCAGCGGCTTCGATCCGCTGCTGTTCGACAAGCAGGGCACCCTGCACGTGGCCGTGTTCACCGATCCGGCGCGGGTGGGCATCTACAACCAGCAGGCCGAGCATCAGGCCCGCTGGCTGATGCTGGACGTGCTGCGCCGCGTGCCGGGCGGTTACGGTGTGGTGATCAATCCGGGTACCACGCTGGGCTTTGAGATCTCGCCCAGCGGCGTCGGCGAGATCCTGAAGGATTTCGCGCAGGGCTGACCGTTCTGCAGCGCCGGGTCGTCGCCCGTCTGCTTCCAATTGGCGGCCGTACGTGATCCTCTTGCACGACATAGGGATCGAGGCTTCGCCATGGAATTCAGGGTGCTACCCGCTGACGCGCCGGAAAGGCTGCAACTGGCACAGTGGTACAACGCGCAATGGGGCCGGGATGCCGGCATGTCGCTGGAGCAGGAACTGCAGCGGCTCAACCAGCCGCAGGATGCGGAAGGCTTCCCGCACCTGATTGCAGCATTCGATGGCGGCCAGGTGGCAGGCGCGGTGCAGCTCAAGCGCCGGGAGATGCAGGCTTTTCCACAGTACGAGCATTGGCTGGGCAGTGTGTTCGTGGCCGACAGTCATCGCGGCCGCAGCCTGGCCAGCGGATTGGTCGAACAGGCTGCGGCGCAGGCGGTGCGGATGGGCGTCTCGCATCTGTACCTGCAGACCGAAGCCCTGGATGGCGGCCTTTACGCACGGTTGGGCTGGACTCCCCTGCAGGAGGCCGACAGCCACAGCTATCGCGTACTGGTGATGGTGCGTTCACTATAAGAGAAGTGCCCTGGTGCTTCATCCAGGCGGTGAGCTGGATGTGCCGGTTGAACGAGCGCGGGAGCTCCGGCTCGCTGCTGTCGAAAATGGGGCAGCCTCAGGGCTTGGAGACTTCGGGTATCGCATGCTCAATCGGCAGCCAGGTTTCCCGCCACGAGGACAGCGTTGTGTCGCACATCGTCACGCTCGATGTATCGCAGGAGGTCCTGTGCGAGAACGCGTCTGCTGATTGCTGCCAAACGCTCATTCTCCGCATCCGATTTTGCCGATGAGCTGGCTGAGAGCAACAACATGTTAACGATGTGGGATGAGATCCTGGACTGCAGTTCAGTCTGGGATCTTGCTTTGCCATCCTCGTCGAACAGCAGATGGATGGACATCGCGAGATCATCGCTGTACTGCTGCTTCAGACTGGGAAGTCCATGGGTGATGTGAAATGCTCCCAGAAGCGAGAATGCGATGGCGACCAGGGAGTGCGTTGCCAGCTGCAACCATATCTTCATGGCAGATCTCCTAGCGGGGACGAATCCATTCGCATCGATCCAGCTTTCCGTTTACTGATCCGCATCGGTAGTAGCCACCACTGAAGTTGTAGCGGATCTCGCCAGGCCAATCACCCTTGTCGATATCAATATCAATCTGTCCCCCATTCTTGATGGTGTCTGATTCAGGCAATGCCTGGCCGAAAACATCCCTGGCAGTGTCTTTGATCAGTCGAGCTGCCCCTCTTGCCATTGGATTTATCTGCCAGCAAGCGGTGTCGCCGTTGTCCATCAGCAGGCAGCCGCCAACGCCTCTTCCGAAGAAATGCTCAAGTGAGCGGAAGAGTGAGCCAATGAGGTTTCCATTGATCTGCCCGTGTTGCCAGGCCGGATTGTTTGCCGTGTGCGCGATTCGGATCGCATCATCCACTGCTGGAATGAATTGGGTTGCGACATGCAGGCTAGAGAAGTAGCCGCTGTCGTTTACGGGTTTTATGAACACCCATTCTTTCGACATGCGGACGATCGCTTCAAGCTGAAGTCGTTCGCCGTCTGCCAAGCCCTGTGAAATGCTGTCGAAGTCACCTTGCCCATACCGGGTCAGCACCGGTTGGCTCGGCAGGCGCCAGCTTGGAACGTTGATGTCAGCGACTCCCAGATCACCTTGGGGAGGGACCTGGTAGAAGCGTCTGGGAACCTCGCCAGGAGGAATGTAGTTGACGGTGACGTAAAGCGCTTGGGCGGTGTTGGGGTTGACCACGAGGTAGACCTCCCAGCCACGACGGAACCCATGAGCCATCTCGCCAGCGGATTCGTATTGCCAGGACTGAGTGCAGTTGCCACAGGTGACTACCTGGACCGCGTGCGCCTCGAACGGGGAAAGCGCGGAGCCTGCCAGAATCAAGGTGGCTGCAGAGATCATTTTCACAAATTAACTCCTTGGACGAGTGGGTATACCTGCGGGTACACCTTCCTGATCCACGATGTTCCCACTCATTCACCTTGCGCTTCGCGGCGACTGCCGCGTATCGGTATCCGCCGTGCGGTTCGTCAGAGATCCGAGGATCTTGATGTCAGGCATCCAATCTGACCCCTGCTGCATCCAAGGCCAGTCAGCGTTATTCTGGAAGCGGACTCCATCTTCTGGTGGTTGATAACGTGACCATGGCTGCACCCCGCCATTCCCGCTCCGCCCTGATCTTCCTGATCGCAGCCATCGTTGCAGCACTCATCGCCATGCCCTTGCTGCGCGCGGTCGGCATCGTGCAGTGGCCGGTGTTCGTCATCGCCTGGCTGATCAATCTGGGCGCGGCCTGGCATCTGGGGCAGTGGGCGCGGCAGCAGGGCCGTTCGGAGTTTGCCTTCATGTTGCTGGCTGCACTCGGCACCGTGGCGTCGATCGTGATCTACGTGCTGCTGGCGGTGCTGGGGCCGAAGGCCGGTTCGCAGAGCCCCGCAGCGTAGCCGAGGGCGTCAACCGGGAAGTACGGCATCCACGCATGGCGTGGATCTACTTCCGCCATCGCATCGTCCGGGCAGATCCACACCATGCGTGGATGCATGCCAGTCGATCCACACCATGCGTGGATGCTTCCGCAAACGATGCCGGCCCACAGACCGGCACCGTCGCTCACATCACATCGACACCTTGCGCCGGTTGTCCTGGCTTACCCGGTCGATCAGCTTGTTGTATGGATCGAAGCCCGCCTCATCCGGCCTGGCATCCACCGTCACCGTGATCTTCGGCTCGGCCGTGGTGATGTGGTGGCGCTGCAGGTACAGGACCTTCTGGTCGCGTTCCTTGCCTGACGGACCATTGGCGAACACACCGATCTCCACCCAGTCGTCCATGGTGCCGGCGGTTTCCTTGCCCTTGCCATCGGCGTACTGCTTGCTGGCATGCAGGTCCAGGGTCACGTCGTAGCGTCCGTCGGCACGCTTGCGCGCGCTGGCGGCCAACACCCGGTTGTCGTAGAAGCTCATCTTCTCGAACAGGTCGGTGACCAGCTGCTGGCGGTCGGCGGGCGTTTCGGCGCGGATGTAGGCCAGCAGTTCCCGCGAGGTCGTGTACGGCGGCTGCTGGTAGCCCTTGTCCTGCAGGAAACGCTTCAGGGCGCGGTTCAACGCCTCCTCGCCGATTTCCTCGCGCAGGCGGTAGAACACCAGCGAACCCTTCTGGTAGTGGATGTACTGCTGGTTCTCCACACGCTCCAGCGGCAGCTCCTCGATGGCCTCACCTCCGCGCCCGGACAGGTAGCCATCCAGCTCGCGCTTGAGGAACTGGCGCATGTGCTGGCGACCGTACTCCTGCTCCATCACCATCAGTGCCGAATACTGCGACAGCGACTCGGACAACACGGTTGCGCCCTGCACGTTGGCGCCGATCACCTGGTGCGCCCACCACTGGTGCGCGACTTCGTGGGCGGTCACGTAGAACACATAGTCCACCTTGTCCGGGTCGCGCAGGTCGGCGATGAAGCCGATCGACTCCGAATAGGGAATGGTGTTGGCGAAGGACTGGGCGAAGCGCTGGTAGCCCGGGAACTCGATGATGCGTACCTGGCGATGCTGGTACGGGGTGAAGTTGGCTTCGTAGTAGGCCAGCGACTTCTGTACCGCGTCGATCATGCGGTCCACGTTGTAGCCATGGGCGGGATCGAAATACACCTCGATCGGGATGTCCTTGTACTTCGCCCGGCGAACCTCCCAGCGTGCCGACAGGTAGGCGTAGAAGTTCAGCATCGGCCGGTCCATGGCATAGCTGAAGCAGCGCCGCCCGTTCACCGTGGTCTCATGCTGCAGGTAGCCCGGGGCCAGTGCCACCTGGTCCGGTGCCGTGCAGATGGTGCTGCGGAAGTCGAGCCAGTCGGCGTCATTGGTGACGTAGTTGTTCGCGCGTGCGGCTTCGTCTTCCAGCTTGGGCATGCGCCGTGGCTCGCCGAGGTCACGCTTGCGACGCTCGTTGCGGTCGCTGATCTCAACGCGTTCGTTGTAGCCGAAGGACGGCAGTACGCGGCTGTTGAAGAAGCTGCCGTTGTCGACGATGTTGCTCGGCGCCTGATCTGCGGTGATGCCATGGGGCTGTTGCACCACGCGGAAATGGATGCGGCGCTCTTCGCCCGGCTGCAACGGCGTAGCCAGGCGATAGATGCGGTAACCAAGGTCGGCGTCGTGCATCGACAGCGTCTGTCCACCGAGGTCGACGGCCACCAGCTGTTTGTCGTCGGCCGTGGCCACGTGCACCTCCTGGATGGGCGCGGCATGGGTGTTGTGGATCGTCCAGTTGGCGTCGATCACCATCGACTGGGTCTCGGGATGCAGGTCCACCCGGTTGTCCACGGCGATGATGCGCGGCTGCGGCAGGTTGCGGTACTTCGACAGTTCGCGTTCGTAACGAGCCTGCAGGTCCAGCTGCTGGTCCGGCGAAAGGAAATCGTTGCGGATGTTGGTGCTCCAGTACAGCCAGCCTCCTACCGCGATGAACGCGACGGCGGCCAGCGCTGCCATCGCGCCGGTAGGGCCACGCAGACGTCGCCCGGCCAGGGCAAGCCGCTGGCGCAGGCCCTGGCTGACACCCCGGACCCAGAACGCCGATGCCATGCACATCAATGCCAGCAGGAACAACGCCCAATAGCCCTGGAAGGCAAGTTGTCCGGTCAGGAAGTGGCCGTAGCCGTTCATGTCCGAATAGGGGGCAATCGGCCAGCTGCCGAAGTTGTAGATGTTCTGGGTGTAGTCGAGCATGCCCAGCACGCCTTGGCCGATCATCACCACGATCAGCAGCGCGTAGCCGAAGAACTTGTTGTTGGTCAGCACCTGCAGCACCAGCGCCAGACCGCCCATCAGCACGTATACCACCGAATCCAGCGCAAGGCTGCGCAGGTACAGCAGCGGTTCGAGATGGGTATAGCCCTTGGCCAGCTGCACGGCCATGGCTGCCAGCGCGCCGGCCGCCTGGAAGCAGGCGATCACCGCCAGCAGTGCGACGAACTTGGCCAGCAACGGCACCCAGTTGGGTACCGGCATCGCATCGTTCACCTCGTTGATGCGTGCACCACGCTCCTTCCACACCAGTTCACCGGCGAAGAACAGCACGATGATGATCAGCAGCCAGCTGAAGGCGCCCTGCAGGGCCATGATCATCTGCGAGGTGACCGGCCAGATGGAGGTGCCGTACAGCGTCTGGCGGAACAGCGCGGACGGCAGGAAATTGGCCAGGCCCAGCACCAGCAGCACGATGAAGGGCACGCTGCGCAGTACCCCGCGTGTATCGAAGCGCACCTGGCGCAGGAACTGCCGCCACGCGGTGCCTGTACTGAACACCGGCGTCACCCGCGGCAGCGTGGTCGTTGCCGGGCGCAGCGGCGCGGGATCTGCTGATGCCACCGCCTTGCCGCGGCCCCAGCGCCGGCGGCCACTGCCGCTGCGCTCGGTACGGAACAGGGCGAAGGTGGCCGCGAACAGCGCGGCGGCCACGGTCAGCCACAGCACGCGGTTGGCCAGCAGGTAGCCGGCCAGTTCCGGAATGCCGCTGTTGCGCTCTTCGGTGGACCAGTAGCGGATGGTGCGCGACAGCGCACGCATGCCCAATGGCTCGGTCAGCACCGCGATCCAGGTGTTGTCGATGTCGCGCAGCAGGGCGGCGCTGACCCCGTACAGCACGAAGTAACCAACCACGCCGATGTACACCCACAGGATCGAACGGGTGGTCACCGCCAGCAGCGACAGCAGTGCCGTGGTGAACAGCAGGTTGGGAATGACTACCACCGCGAAGGTCCAGGCATAGCCCGCCCAGTGGGTGGGCCCCAGGCGCTCGGCATCGACCCAGGGCATGAACTGCGCCACCAGTATGCCAACGGCGATCAGCACGTATACCAGCAGGCCCGACACCAGCGCTGCAGCGATGCGCCCGGCCAGATAGTGGCGACGTTTGATCGGGCTGGCGAAGATCAGTTCGGCCGTGCCCAGTTCGAAGTCACGCAGCAGCGCATTGCTGACAAACAGGGTGGACACCAACATGCCGAGCAGGGTGAAGATGCCCAGCATCGAGGCGACGACGGTGGGTGCATTGCTGTGCACGTTGCCGCTGCCGCCCCCGATCTGCACCGCATCGCTGGACGCGGCGCCGAAGGCGAGCAGAGCGAACAGACCGGCAAACAGCCACAGCAGCGGGGAACGCAGCTGCTCGCGCAGCTCGAACCGGAAGAAGTCGAGGGTCATGGCGTACTCCGCTCAGGCTGCACGGGCACGCGCCTGTAGGCGCAGGCGCTGGAAATACACGTCCTCGAGATCGGGTGCGACCGGCGCGAAGCCATCGCCCGGGTCGCTGGCGCTGTGCACGTGGATCACCGGACGGCCCCCCACCAGGCGCGAGGACAGCACCGTGTAGCGCGCCTCATGGTCGGCCAGTTCCGACGGGTCCACCTGCTTGCGCCAGACCTGTTGCTGCAGCGCCTCGATCGCATCGGTGGGGCGGCCGGTCAGCAGCACCTGACCCTTGTTCATGATCGCCATGGTCGGGCACAGGTCGGTCACGTCCTCGACGATGTGGGTTGACAGGATCACCGCCACGTTCTCGCCGATGGCCGCCAGCAGGTTGAGGAAGCGGTTGCGCTCTTCCGGGTCGAGCCCGGCGGTGGGTTCGTCGACGATCACCAGGCGCGGGTCGCCGAGCAGCGCCTGGGCGATGCCGAAGCGCTGGCGCATGCCCCCGGAGTAGGTGCCCAGCTTGCGCTTGCGTGCATCCCACAGGTTCACCTGCTGCAGCAGGCCATCGACGACCTCGCGGCGCTGGCCACGCTGGGTCAGCCCCTTCAGCACGGCAAAGTGCTCCAGCAGGTCCAGTGCGCTGACTTTCGGGTACACCCCGAAGTCCTGTGGCAGGTAACCCAGGCGGCGGCGCACGGCGTCCTTGTCGCGCAGCACGTCGATGGGTGCTTCTCCGGGAATGCTCAGGGTGGCACTGCCGCTGTCGGCCTCCTGCAGGGTGGCCAGGGTGCGCATCAGCGAGGATTTCCCCGCGCCGTTCGGCCCGAGCAGGCCGAACATGCCGCGGGGAATATCCAGGGTGACCCCGTTCAACGCGTGCACGCCGTTGGCGTACGTCTTGGACAGCGAATCGATCTTCAGCATGCGACGTACACCTTTCCGTGTGTTGATCTGCTGTTTATCGCGCTGAACGGGGGACGGCGTCATGCCCCTTTGGTCATGGTGCCTTTGGCCAGCGGTCCAGCTGCCAGCACAGCAGCACACCGTCTTCGGCATCCACGCGCTGGCCGGCCGTGCGGAAACCGTTCCGGCGCAGCACCGCCTGCGAGGGCAGGTTGCCCACCGCCGTTTCGGCCTTCAGCACGTGTATGCGCGGCTCCGTCCACGCCCATTGCACGAACTCGGCCAGTGCGGCGCCGGCCAGGCCGCGTCCCTGGTGGGCCGGAGCGATGCCATAGCCGAGGGTGAGAACTCCGGCCTGCGGCGTGCAGGTCAGCGACAGCAGGCCCACCGTGCGTGCCGCCTCGACGATCCGCCATGCGGCCGGCGCAAACTGCGGCTCGATGGAGGCGGTGAGGTTGGCCAGCAGGGCGATCACTTCGGGTGGGGCGACAGCGTTTTCAGCGGTATGGGCGCAGGACAGCAGAGCGCGCACGTCGTGTGCGGACGCGGGAATGAGCATGGGAACCTCGACAGGGAATTGCCCGGAACGGCATTGCCGGTGCGAGGGCAGGGCAGCGTGAGCCTCAGCCCAGGTGCAACTCGCCGTTCGCCGCCGTCACCGGTGCGGTGTGGGAACTGCTGGCGGAGGACAAAGGCCTTCTCCTGGCGGTAGGGAATGCTGCGCGGACTATGCGCGCATAGCGTAGCTGCGGATCGCCGGTGCGTTGAAGCGACGGCCGTGAAATATTCCTGAATGCGTTGGCATCGGTGCGCTGGATCACACAATCCGTCCACAGCGGCGTCGCTAGGCTCTGACCCTCTTTTGTCATTGCCATGCAGGCGCACATGCGGATCGTAACCGGGGTTGAGGGGCTGGACAGCATTCTGGGCGGCGGGTTGCCGCAGGCACGCCTGTACCTGTTGGAGGGCCCGCCCGGTTCCGGCAAGACCACCTTGTCGCTGCAGTTCCTGCTGGAGGGGCTGCAACGCGGCGAACGCTGCCTGTACATCACCCTGTCCGAGACCGCCGAAGAGCTGCGGGAAGTAGCGTCGGCGCACGGCTGGTCGCTGGATGGCCTGCACCTGTTCGAGCTGGGCTCGGCCGAGGGGGCCATGGGCAATGGCCGCCTGCAGTCGGTGCTGCACTCCTGGGAAATGGAGCTGGACGAGACGGTCAACCTGATCATGTCCAAGGTGGACAGCATCGGGCCGACCCGGGTGGTGTTCGACTCGCTGTCCGAACTGCGCCTGCTGGCCCAGGATTCGCTGCGCTATCGCCGGCAGATCCTCGCACTCAAGCAGTTCTTCGCGCCCAAGAGCGCCACGGTGATCCTGGTGGATGACCTGACGTCCACCGGCGATGAGCGCGATGGCCAGCTGCACAGCCTGTGCCACGGCGTGTTGTCGCTGGAGCGGCTGACGCTGGACTTCGGCCCTGCGCGGCGCCGGATGCAGGTGCAGAAGCTGCGGGGTGTCGATTTCATTGCCGGTTACCACGACATGGTGATCCGACGGGGTGGGCTGCAGATCTTCCCGCGCCTGATCGCCTCCGAGCATCACGGCCGGTTCGTCGGAACGCCCATCAGCAGCGGGGTAGCGGAGATCGACCGGCTGTTGGGTGGTGGTCCGCTGCGCGGTACCTCCACCCTGTTGACCGGCCCGGCCGGCAGCGGCAAGACCAACGTGGCACTGCAATACGTCTGGGCCGCCTGCCAGCGTGGTGAGCGCAGCTGCATCTTCGAATTCGACGAGCGGGTCGGCACGCTGCTGGCACGCGCGTCCGCGCTGGACATCGACCTGGACAAGCACCTGCGCTCGGGTCTGCTGGAGATCCTGCAGATGGACCCGGCCGAGGTGTCGCCGGGTGAATTCTCCTGGAACCTGCGCAAGGCCGTGGAAGAGCGCAACTGCAGCGTGCTGGTGATCGACAGCCTCAACGGCTATGTGACCGCCATGCCGCAGGAAAAACAGCTGATGCTGCAGCTGCACGAGATGCTGTCCTATCTGAACCAGAAGGGCGTGGCGACCTTCCTGATCAACCCGCAGCACGGCCTGGTCGGCACCATGTCCACCGGCAGCCTCAACGTTTCCTATATCGCTGATGCGGTGGTGCTGTTCCGCTTCTTCGAAGCGAAGGGACGCATCCGCAAGGCGATCTCGGTGATCAAGAACCGCGGCGGTGCGCATGAAGACACCATCCGCGAACTGAAGATCGATGGACGGGGAATCACGGTCAGCGCCGCGCTGGCCGACTTCCAGGGCATCCTCACCGGCACGCCCGAATTCGTCGGCGACAGCGCGGCGCTGCTGGGCCAGTCCGATGTCCGATAGCGATGATGGCGGCACGGTTGTCCGCATCGTAGCTCCCTTCGGCCGCGATGCCGACAGCATCGCCGCGGTGCTGGCCAGCGCGGGCCTGAAAACGCACATCGCACCCGGTCTGGAGATGCTGGCTGACCAGCTCGATGACTGCACCGGGCTGGTGGTGGTGACCCAGGAAGCAGTGGCGCGCGACAGCGAAGCGTTGCTGCAGGCGCTGCAGCAGCAGCCGGCCTGGTCGGACATTCCGTTCATCCTGCTGCGCTCGGCGCGTTCCTATCGGCGTTCCACCCGCGAACCGCTGCTGCCCGGCTCGATCAACGTGGTGGAGATGGACCGGCCGCTGGGCAGCATGTCGCTGCTCAGCGCAGTGCAGGGTGCGCTGCGTGCACGCGCGAAGCAGTTCGTGGTGCGCGACCAGGTCACCGCATTGGCTGATGGCCGCGCCGCATTGGCACGCAGCGAATCCGAACTGCGCCTGATCGCCGACGCGATGCCGGTGCTGATCGCGTTCGTCGATCGCGCGCTGTGTTTCCGCTTCGCCAACAGCGCCTATGAAAGCTGGTTCGAACTGGCCACCGGCGAAGTGATAGGCAGGCATGTGCGTGAGGTCATCGGCGAGGCGGTGTGGCAGCAGCGTCGCCCGGCGATGGAGGCCGCGTTGGCGGGCCGCGAGGCGGTGTTCGAAATTGTCTGGCCACATCGCGTGTACGGCCGTCGGGACTGCGAAGTGCGTTATTCGCCGCGCCGGAATGCCGAAGGCCGCATCGACGGCTTCCATGTGTTCGTTACCGATATCACCGCCGCCAAATTGGCCCTTGCCAGCAGCCAACAGCACGCGCACGCGCTGGAGGCGATGGTGGCCGAGCGTACCCGTGAACTGCAAGCGCAGATGGCGGCGCGCGAGGCCAGCGACGCCGCACTGCGGCAGTCGCAGAAGATGGAAGCGATCGGCCAGCTCACTGGCGGTATCGCCCACGACTTCAACAACATGCTGACAGGTATCCTGTCCGCGTTGGACATTGTGCGGCTGCGCCTGGACATGGGTCGGGTCGACGACCTTGAACGCTTCCTCGACACTGCCACCGCCTCGGCCCAGCGTGCGGCGGCGTTGACCCAGCGCCTGCTGGCGTTCTCCCGGCGGCAGTCGCTGGATGCGCGGCCGGTGGAGATCAACACGCTGCTGGTTTCGGTGCAGCACCTGCTGCACAGCACGCTGGGCGAAGCCGTGCGTATCCGCGCCGAGCCCTCGCCACTGCCGTTGCACGCCACGCTGGATGCCAACCAGTTCGAGAGCGCGCTGTTGAACCTGGCCATCAACGCGCGCGATGCGATGCCGCACGGTGGCGATTTGACCCTGCGCGCATCGGCGGTGAGCGTGCGTGAGGGGCAATACAGGGCTGTGCCTGCTGGCGACTACGCGATGGTGGAGGTGGCCGATACCGGTGCCGGCATGGCGCCGGAAGTGGTCGAGCGCGCGTTCGAGCCCTTCTTCACCACCAAACCCATCGGCAAGGGCACAGGGCTGGGCATGTCGATGGTGTACGGCTTCATGCAGCAGTCCGGTGGCCACATCGCCATCCAGTCCAATGTGGGCCAGGGCACGACGGTGCTGTTGTTCATTCCGTTGTCGGAAGCCGTGGTGGAGGACGAGCCTGCAGCCTCGCAGCCGATACGGCGGGGTGCCGGTCAGTCCATCCTGGTGGTGGAGGACGATGAGCAGGTACGGATGCTGGTGACGGTGGTGCTGGAGGACCTGGGGTATCAGGCCCAGGTGGTGGGTGATGCCGATGCCGCCATCCCGATCTTGGCATCGGCGCAGAACATCGATCTGCTGGTCACCGATGTCGGGCTGCCGGGGCTCAACGGGCGCCAGCTGGCGGAGATCGCGCGGCAATCGCGGCCAGCGCTGCCGATCCTGTTCATGACCGGCTATGCGGAAAAGGCACAGGAGCGCGCGGCCTTCCTCGATGAAGGCATGGCGATGATCGCCAAGCCCTTCCTGCTGGATGAGTTCAGCATGGCGGTACGTACGGCGATGCCGGGCGGCGCGTAGTGGCGTAGGTCCTGTAGAGCCGAGCCCATGCTCGGCTGTCGTCGCACTAGCGTCTCACGCATGTTGCCGAGCATGGCTCGGCACTACAAAAGTGCTAGGTGCGCAGCGACGACTCGCGCACCACCAGCTTCACCGGGATGCTCTGGCCTTCCACCGGCTGCCGGCCGATCAGCGACAGCAGCTTCTCCACCAGCAGCTGGCCGGCCTGCTTGGTGTCCTGCTGCACGGTGGTCAGTGGCGGCGACACCGAGGCTGCCAGCGGGATGTCATCGAAGCCGGTCACCGCCACGTCCTGCGGCACCCGCAGGCCCTGCTCGCGCAGGGCGCGCACCGCGCCGATGGCAATCAGGTCGCTGGCCGCGCAGATCGCATCGATGGAACGGTCCTGGGCCAGCAGTGCCAGGCCGGCCTCATGGCCGGACGCCTCGGTGGTGATCGCATCGTGCTGCAGCGCCGGGTCGGCGGCCAGGCCGTGCGCACGCAGCGCTTCGACGTAGCCGCGATAGCGCTCCTCGAATTCCGGGTAATGGCTGGAGGCATGGCCGAGGAAGGCGATGCGGCGGCAGCCCTGTTGCAGCAGGTGGGCGGTGATGTCATGCCCTCCCTGGAAGTTGTCGCTGCCGATCGACACCCCCGGCTGGCCAGGCAGGGCCGCGCCCCAGCGCACGAAGTGGGTGCCCTGTTCGACCAGCCGCTGCAGGCGGTCGCGTGACTCGTGGTAGTCGCCATAGCCGAGCAGGATGATGCCATCGGCCTTGTTGCTGTCTTCGTAATCGGCCTGCCAGTCGGTGGACAGCTGCTGGAAGGACACCAGCAGGTCCTGCCCGTGCAGCGCGCAGGCACGGGTGATCGAGCCCAGCATCGAGTGGAAGAAGGGGTTGATCAGCGAGTCGTCATTGGTCGGGTCCTCGAAGAACAGCAGGGCCAGGGTGCCGGCATTGCGCAGGCGCAGGCTGGAGGCGTTTTTGTCGACCTTGTAGTTCAGCTCGCGGGCGATGCGCAGGATGCGCTCGCGGGTCTCGGCGTTGACCATCGGGCTGCCGCGCAGGGCCCGCGACACCGTGGGCTGGGAGACCCCGGCCAGGTGGGCGATGTCCAGGGAGGTGGCTTTGCCTTTGATGGTCATGGGGGCCGGAAGGGGGATGATCGGGGAATGATGCCATGTGGCGCCGTTGGGCTGGCGCCGGTGCCAGGGCAGGGTGAGCGCAGGACCCTGCGACAGGGCTTCGGGCCCGATTCCGGCCCCGTCCGGGCGCTTTCCTGACCCGGGTGTCGGCCAAGGGGATGGTAAGATGCCCCGTTCTTGCATCCCCCAAATTTCCCGGGGGCGACCCCAGCGCTCTGCACCCCCGGCCGGGGACGTGCTATCACTGGCGGCCTGCCCCTGGACAACGGACGAAGGTACCTATGGCGCGCGGCATCAACAAAGTCATCCTGGTCGGCAACCTCGGCAACGACCCGGACGTGAAGTACACCCAGGGCGGCATGGCGATCACCCGCATCAGCCTGGCCACCACCAGCGTCCGCAAGGACAAGGATGGCAACCAGCAGGAGCGTACCGAGTGGCACCGCGTGGTGTTCTTCGGCAAGCTCGGCGAGATCGCCGGCGAGTACCTGCGCAAGGGCAGCTCGGTGTACGTCGAAGGCAGCCTGCGTTACGACAAGTACACCGGCCAGGACGGCGTGGAGAAGTACTCCACCGACATCATCGCCGACGAAATGCAGATGCTGGGCGGCCGCGGTGAAGGCGGCGGTGGCGGCGGCGGTGGCAATTTCAGCGGCGGCGAGCGTCCGCAGCGCCAGCAGGCCCCGCGGCAGGAGTACGGCGGTGGCGGTGGCGGCGGCAACGCGCGTGGCGGCCAGGGCGGTGGTTACAACCAGGGCGGCAACCAGGGCGGCGGCTACGGCCAGCAGCGTCCGCAGCAGCCGCCGCAGCAGTCGGCCCCGCCGATGGATGACTTCGCTGACGACGATATTCCGTTCTGATCGAACGCTTGTCAGCAGGAAGAACGAAAGCCCCGCCCATGCGGGGCTTTTCTTTTTTCCACGGATACCTGCCGACGTTGTGCCCCGCAGCATGGACTTTCGTGCACTGCGTCTTGCAAAAAAACAATTTCCTCCCCATGGTGCAATCGATTGCATTGCGGCGAAATCGTCAGCGTTTGATACCGGTTGGGAGGCCGGAAAGTGGATGTCCATCCATTCGATCAGACCGGGCCCGGGGCTCACGCGGCGCGATGCGCTGCGCATCGCGGTTGCCGGAAGTCTTGGCCTGGGTGCTGCGGGCGTGCTGCCTGCGTTCGCAGCCACCGCGCCGCTCAAGGGCAACCTGAAGCATTCCGTCGCGCGCTGGACCTTCCCGCAGCTGTCGATCGCCCAGCTTTGCCAGACGGTGAAGGGCATCGGGTTTGCCGCCATCGATCTGGTGGGCCCGGAGGACTGGCCCACGCTGAAGGCCCATGGCGTATACAGCTCGATGTGCAACGGCGCCGAGCTGGGCCTCACCAAGGGCTTTGCCGGCCGCGAGTTCCACGATCAGCTGGTGCAGCGCTACACGCGGCACATCGATCTGGTCGCCGATGCCGGCTATCGCAACCTCATCTGCTTTTCCGGCAACCGCAACGGCATGGATCCCCAGGACGGCATGGCCAATGCCGAGGCGGGGCTCAAGCGCATCCTCGGGCATGCCGAGAAGCGCGGCGTGGTGCTGGTGATGGAGCTGCTGAACTCCAGGGTCGACCATCACGATTACCTGTGCGACCACTCTGCCTGGGGCGTGGAGCTGTGCAAGCGGCTTGGCTCGGACAACTTCGGCCTGCTGTACGACATCTACCACATGCAGATCATGGAGGGCGACATCATCGCCACCATCGGCAGGCACCACGCCTGCTTCAAGCATTACCACACCGCCGGCGTGCCTGGACGGCATGAGATCGGGGACCAGCAGGAGCTCAATTACCCCGCCATCTGTCGCGCGATCCGCGACACCGGTTTCGATGGTTATCTGGCGCAGGAATTCATGCCTGCAGCGTCTGATGCCGTCGGCTCGCTGCGCGAGGCGATCCGCCTCTGCGACGTCTGAAACGATATCCACCCAGGTGATAGACCCATGGCAGATAATCATTACGACGCCATCGTTGTTGGCTCGGGAATCAGTGGCGGTTGGGCGGCAAAGGAACTGACCGAGAAGGGCCTGAAGGTCCTGATGCTGGAACGCGGACGCAACATCGAGCACGTCAAGGACTACGTCAATGCGATGAAGGAGGCGTGGGATTTCCCGCATCGCAACCGGCCTACACAGGCGATGAAGGCTGCTTTCCCGGTATTGATGCGCGACTACGCGCTGGCCGAGAACCTGCAGGGCATGTGGGCCGACGAACAGGAATCGCCCTACATCGAGACGAAGCGATTCGACTGGTTCCGCGGCTACCACGTGGGTGGCCGTTCGCTGATGTGGGGGCGACAGAGCTATCGCTTCTCCGACCTGGATTTCGAAGCGAACCTCAAGGACGGCATCGCCACCGACTGGCCGATCCGCTACGCCGACATCGCACCCTGGTACGACCATGTGGAGAAGTTCGCCGGCATCGCCGGCACGCGTGAAGGGTTGGACGTGTTGCCGGACGGCGAGTTCCTGCCGCCGATCCCGTTGAACATCGTCGAAAAGGACGTGGCCGCGCGGATCCAGAAGGCCTTCGGCGGAACGCGGCACATGATCCACTCGCGCACCGCCAACATCACCAAGCCGATGCCGGAGCAGGGCCGCGTCAACTGCCAGTACCGCAACAAGTGCATCCTGGGCTGTCCCTTCGGTGCCTACTTCTCGACCCAGTCGGCAACGCTGCCGGCGGCGATGAAGACCGGCAACCTGACGTTGCGGCCCTTCTCGATCGTCAAGGAAGTGCTCTACGACAAGGACCGCAAGCGTGCGCGCGGCGTGGAGGTCATCGACGCAGAGACCGGCCAGACCTACCAGTACACGGCCAAGGTCATCTTCCTCAACGCGTCCTCCTTCAACTCGACCTGGCTGCTGATGAACTCGGCCACCGATGTGTGGGAAGGCGGGCTGGGCTCTTCGTCCGGCGAGCTGGGGCACAACGTGATGGACCATCATTTCGGTGCGGGCGCCTCCGGCCGGGTCGAAGGCTTCGAGGACAAGTACTACTTCGGCCGCCGTCCCTGCGGTTTCTACATTCCGCGGTTCCGCAACATCGCTACGGACAAGCGCGGCTACCTGCGTGGGTTCGGCTACCAGGGCGGTGCCAGCCGCACCGGCTGGTCGCGCGAGATCGCCGAGCTCAACATCGGGGCCGATCTGAAGGAGGCACTGACCGTGCCGGGTGACTGGCGCATCGGCATGACCGGATTCGGTGAAATGCTGCCGCACCACGACAACACCATCCGCCTGGACCGCGACCGCAAGGACAAGTGGGGGCTGCCGGTGCTGGCGATGGACGTAGCCATGCGTGCCAACGAACTGGCGATGCGCAAGGACATGGCTGCCGATGCCGCTGAGATGCTGGAGGCGGCTGGCGTCAAGGACGTGAAGATGCACGACAGCGACTACGCCCCTGGCAAGGGCATCCACGAGATGGGGACCGCGCGCATGGGTCGTGACCGCAGGACCTCCGTGCTGAACCAGCACAACCAGGTATGGGATGCGCCCAATGTCTATGTGACCGACGGTGCCTGCATGACTTCCAGCGCCTGCGTGAATCCCTCGCTGACCTACATGGCGTTGACCGCGCGCGCGGCCGACCATGCCGTGCGCGAACTGAAAGCGGGGAATCTCTGATGGATCGCCGCGAACTGCTGAAGATGATCGTCGCCGCCACCGGCGCGGCCATGGTCGGCCTGCCCGCGCTTGTTCATGGGCAGGCGCCGGCTGCCGGTACGAAGCTTCACTTCTCCGACGCCGATGTCGACACGCTGGACGAGATCGCCGAGACCATCCTGCCACGGACCAAGACGCCGGGGGCGAAGGACGCCGGCGCCGGTGCTTTCATGGCGACGTTCGTCAGCGACTGCTACACCGCCCGGCAGCGGGCGACGTTCCGCGCCGGTCTGGCCGATATCGATAAACGCGCCGGTGGCCGCTTCGTTTCACTCGCACCGCAGGCCCGCACCGAACTGCTGCGCACGCTGGACATAGAGGCCAGGAAACACGCGGTCGAGGTGACCGAGACCGGCACTGCCGAGGAAGGAGAAGCGATGCCGCATTACTTCACGATGATCAAGCAGCTGGCCATCTTCGGCTTCTTCACCTCGAAGGTCGGTGCGACCGAAGTGCTGCAGTACGTTGCCGTGCCGGGCCGCTACGACGGCGACCTCGCCTATGTTGCCGGCACGCCCGCGTGGGGGACCAGTTGATGGAAAACGCCATGATGATCCGCTCTCTGTTGCTTGCCGCCGGCCTGCTGGTGGTAGCGCCCGCATTCGCGCAGGCCGGCGCCGATCCTGCGCGCGATCCAAAGAAGACCGAAGTGTGGACGCCTGTGCCTGCAGTCGTGGCCACCCCTGCGGGGAAGGCTCCTTCCGATGCGATCGTGCTGTTCGATGGCAGGGATCTTTCGCGCTGGGAGTCCGAGCAGGGTGGGCGCGTGCCTTGGACCGTAGCCGACGGCGCGCTGACCGTGGTGCCGGGCAGCAAGGGCATCCGCACCAGGCAGCGCTTCTGCGACATCCAGCTGCATGTCGAATGGCGCACGCCCACCGATACGAAGGGCTTCGACGGTCAGAACCGGGGCAACAGCGGCATCTTCCTGCAGGAGCTGTATGAGCTGCAGGTGCTCGACAGCTACAACAATCCCACCTATGCCAACGGCCAGGCGGGCTCGATCTACAAGCAGGCCATGCCGCGGGTGAACGCCTCGCGTGCACCGGGCGAGTGGCAGGCGTACGACATCCTCTGGAAGGCACCGCGCTTCTCGCCGGGTGGTGGGCTCACCTCGCCCGCGCGCATCACCGTGCTGCACAACGGCGTGTTGGTGCAGGACGACACCGTGCTGGCGGGCAAGACCGAGTACATCGGTGCGCCTTCGTACGCGCCACATGCGTGCGCGCCGCTCTATCTGCAGGAGCATGATTCCAAGGTCAGCTACCGCAACATCTGGGTGCGCGAGCTGTAACGGCTGCCTGCTACTTCGCCAGGAAACTGGCGATGTCATCGATTTCCTGCTGCGACAGCTGGGAGAAGGGCGGCATCAATCCGCCGCCCTTCCTGATCTTGTCCTTGATCTGCGCCGGCTGCAGCCGCTTGCTGACGTCGGTCAGCGCGGGGAACGCGCCCGGCATGCCCGCACGGTCTGCGCCATGGCAGGCCGTGCAGTTCGCGGTGTAGAGCTTCGCACCGGCGGCAGGGTCATCCTTGCACCACGCCGCAGTCGTAAACACGGCACAGGAAAGAACCACGGCCACTGTCAGGATCGTCTTCAAGGAGGGCTCCTTCGCTAGCGCTGTGCGCTGGCGGGCAGGGTGACGGTCAGGTGTTCCCGCAGGTAATCCGCGCCGGTCTGGATGACCTTGGCCGGATCGCGCGGCTGGTCGTGCTCGACGATGTACCACTGCACGCCGGCCTTTGCCGCAGCCGGCAGGATCGCCTTCCAGTCCAGCACGCCCTGGCCGACGGCGGCAAAGCCACCCTCGTCTTCGGCCTGGCCTTTGGGTGCGTTGTCCTTGGCGTGTACCGCGAACAGCCGACCGCGGAACGTTGCCAGCATCACCGCAGGGTCCAGGCCTGCGCGCGCCACCCAGGCCAGGTCCAGCTCGGTCTGCAGGTCGGGCCCGGCCGCGGCGAACAGCAGTTCCAGACCGGTCCGGCCATTGAAGTCGACCAGCTCGAAATCGTGGTTGTGGTAGGCCAGGCGCATGCCCTTGACGCGTACCTGTTTCGCGATCCTGCCCAGCTCCGTGCCCAGTGCGGTCCAGCCCGCGGCATCGGTCGGTCGATCCTTCACGTCCAGGTATGGCACCACCAGCGTGGTGTTGCCGATCAATCGGTTGAAGGCCACCACGCCGTCAAGGTCCTTGCGCAGCTCGGCCAATGGCACGTGCGACGAAATCGCCTTGATCGAATACCGGTCCAGCAACTGCTTGAGTTCGGTGGCGCTGACGCCCTGCGTGCCCACGGTCTCCACCGCACCCACGCCCGCGTCTTGGACGATCTTCAACTGCTGCTCAAGCGAGCCGGCATTGCGCAGGGTGTACATCTGTACGGCGATGGGTTTCTGTGGGCCGGCAGCTTCGCGTGCGAAAGCGGGCAGGGCAGCGAGCAGCAGCAGTGCGAGCGTCGCAGCTCTACGAACAGGGGTGTTCATCAAAAGATCCTCCCGGGATTCAACCGATGGCGGTCCAGGCGCGCGTCCTGGCCGATGCGATGACGCGGTCGACGATCTGCGCCGAGCGCATGCCGTCTTCGAAGGTGGGCAGGCCGTGCGGCCGCTCGCCTTCGATGGCGCGATAGGTGTCGGCGACGAATGCCTCGAAGCAATGGCCATAGCCCTGCGCGTGCCCCGCCGGCAGCACCGACAGCCGGCGTTGTTCGGCACTGCCAGCGCCGGGACCACGCACGAAGACTTCCTCGCGCTGGTCGGGCAGTCCGATCCACAGCCGCTCGGCGTCCTCCTGGTTGAACGCCACGCTGGCCCTGGCGCCATCGATCTCGAACCAGAGGCGATTGCGGCGTCCCGCCGATACCTGGCTGACCGTCAACGACGCCAGCGTGCCGGCGCCGGTCCGGAACATCGCCGCGGCCACGTCCTCACTCGCCACTGCCTGCATCGCGCCACCGGCCACCGCTGTAGTGAAGCTCTGCCCGGTGTCGGTGCTGCGTTCGGCGATCACCGTGTCGAACGCCGCGCTGACCTCGGTGAAACGCTCGCCGCTGACCCATTCCACCAGGTCGCACCAGTGCGAGCCGATGTCGGCGAACACGCGCGAGGCGCCGCCCAGTGCCGGGTCCACGCGCCAGTTGTTGCTGGCTGGGTCCAGCAGCCAGTCCTGCAGGTAGCTGCCATGGATCAGGTGCAGCGGTCCCAGTTCGCCCTGAGCGATGCGTGCGCGCGCCTCGCGGACGACCGGGTGGTAGCGGTAGACGAAGGGCACCGTGGCGATCAGTCCTGTCGAGGTAACCAGTGCCGCCAAGGCCGCGGCGTCTTCCAGCGTGGTGGCCAGCGGTTTCTCGCAGATCACATGCTTGCCGGCCTGCAGTGCGGCCTGTGCCATGGGGTGGTGCAGATGGTTGGGCGTGCAGATATGCACGACCTGCACCTGTGGATCGGCGACCACGTCCTCGATGTCCCGATAGGCACGCGGAACATTCCACGACTGCGCCACTTCAAGCGCGCGTTGCGGCGAGGAGGCGGCCACGCCACGGATGTCGGCGCCCGCCAGCAGCGCCGCGCGACGATGCACGGCGCCGATCATGCCGGTGCCGACGATGGCGATTCCGAGCTTGGGCATCGGTTGAGATCCTCAGCGAGTGGAAGGCGCGGCCGCGACCACCGGCCGGTCGCGGAACAGCAACAGGAAGGCGACCAGCACGACCAGCGCGACGCCTGCGGGGAACAGCCAGATCTGCTCCCAGTCCGGTCCCGCCGCCGTGGTGAAGTGTTCCACCACCGCGCCGGACAGGAACGTGCCGATCAACATCCCCACGCCGTACGTGGCCAGGGTGATGAAGCCCTGCGCGCTGCTGCGCGCGGCCGGGCCGGCATGCGCATCGGTGTAGATCTGGCCGGTGACGAAGAAGAAGTCGTAGCAGATGCCGTGCAGCACGATGCCGATCACCAGCAGCGAGAAGCCGCCGCCTGCATCGCCAAAGGCGAACATGGCATAACGCACTACCCACGCGGCCATGCCTACCGCCAGCATCGTCTTCACCCCCAGCCGCACGAACAGGAACGGCATGGCCAGCATCAGCAGGACTTCGGACACCTGCCCCAGCGACTGCAGGCCGGCCGCGCCGCGCACGCCCAGATCATTGAGGTACGGGTTGGTGAAGTTGTAGTAGAACGCGAGCGGGATGCAGATGGCGATGGACGCCAGGAAGAACACCAGATACGAGCGCGACTTCAGCAGCCGCAGCGAATCCAGCCCCAGGATCTGCCCCAGCCCGCCATCGCGCTGCTGCGCCAGCGGCGGCGTGTGCGGCAGGGTGAACGCATACAGACCCAGCGCCAGTGACGCCATCGCCGCCATCCGGAACGTCAGCTCCAGACGGTGCGCCTGCTCCCAACCCAGCCAGCCGATCAGCACACCCGCCACGATCCAGCCGACGCTGCCGGCCACCCGCACCAGCGGGAATTGTTTCTCGGGCGACTGCATGTGCCGCATGGCCACGCTGTTGGCCAGTGCCAGCGTCGGCATGAACAGCAGCATGTATCCCATCACGTAGACGGAGAACATGCTGAAGCTGGTTGCCGTGGACGCCAGCCACATCAGCACCGCGCCAGCCAGATGCAGGACCGCGAGGATGCGCTGCGCCGCGAAGTAACGATCCGCGATCAGGCCGACCAGGAAGGGGGCCACGATGGCGCCGATGGACTGGCTGAGGAACGCCGTTGCCACCTGGCTTGCACTGGCCTGCAGCGGGCCTTGGACGAGATAGGTTCCCAGGGTCACGAACCACGCTCCCCAGATGAAGAACTGCAGAAACATCATCGCGCCCAAGCGCGACATCGCGTGCGTCATGGCTTGCCCTCCCGGGGCGGTAATGGCTCAGATTCCCAGCATGCGGTGCAGTGATTGCGGGTCCGTGCCGCTGTCGGCGAAATCATCAAAGGCGCGCTCCGTCACGCGGATGATGTGGTCGCGGATGAAAGCGGCTCCTTCCCGTGCACCGTCTTCCGGATGCTTCAGGCAGCACTCCCACTCCAGCACTGCCCAGCCGGGGAAGTCGTACTGCGCGAATTTCGAGAAGATCGCCTTGAAGTCGATCTGCCCATCGCCGAGTGAACGGAACCGGCCTGGACGATCGATCCAGTCCTGGTAGCCGCCATACACACCACTGCTGGCACTGGCGTGGTACTCCGCGTCCTTGACGTGGAAGATGCCGATGCGCGCGTGGTAGCGGTCGATGAAGCCGAGGTAGTCCATCTGCTGCAGCAGCATATGGCTGGGGTCGTACAGGATCTTCGCGCGGGGATGGTGGTCCACCACGTCGAGGAAGCGCTCGAAGGTCGCACCGTCGTGCAGATCCTCACCGGGGTGGATCTCGAAGCACAGGTCCACGCCGCACGCGTCGAACGCATCCAGGATGGGGCGCCAGCGGCGGCCGAGTTCGGCGAAGGCTTCTTCCACAAGACCAGGCGGTCGTTGCGGCCACGGATAGAAATACGGCCAGGCCAGCGCGCCGGAGAACGTGGCATGCGCGGTCAGCCCCAGGCGCTGGCTGGCTTTGGCGGCCAGCAGCAGTTGCTCCACCGCCCAGGCCTGGCGGGTGGCAGGATCGCCGCGTTTGTCCGGCGGCGCGAATCCGTCGAACAGGCTGTCGTAGGCGGGATGGACGGCGACCAGCTGCCCTTGCAGGTGAGTGGACAGTTCGGTGATCTGCAGACCATGTCCGGTCAGCATGCCGGCGATGTCGTCGCAGTACGCCTGGCTGTGCGCCGCCTTGGCCAGATCGAACAGGTGGGGCGCGCTGGTCGGCACTTGTAGGCCAGAATAGCCCAGGCCCGCGGCCCATCCGGCCAGCGTGTCCAGCCGATCAAAGGGAGGTGTGTCGCCGATGAACTGCGCCAGGAACAGCGCTGGACCCTTGAGCGTCTTCAACGTGATTCGCCCTCGATGCAATCGATTGCATTATCCTAGCAGGGGCTCACGCAGGACCTGTTGTGCACTGCACAGCGGACAGGAGAACTAACGCCATGGCCACCATCTACGACATCGCAAAGCACGTCGGCGTCTCTGCCGGGACGGTGTCGCGCGCACTGTCCCGGCCGGACAAAGTCCTGCCGGCCACGCGTACGCGCATCGAACAGGCTGCTGCGGCGCTGGGCTATGTTCCCAACACGGTGGCGAGGACGCTCAAGACCCAGCGCAGCGGCAAGATCCTGGTCACCGTGCCGGACATTGCCAACCCGTTCTTCGCGCAGATCCTGCAGGGCGCGGAGGACGCGGCGCAGGCCGTCGGCTACGCCGTCTTGTTGGGCGATACCCAGAACCTGCCCGAGCGCGAGGAGCGTTACGCGCAGATGCTCCGGCGCAACGAGGCCGATGGCCTGATCGTGCTGGGGCATCGCCTGCCGCCGACGGCGCGCGATATCGTCGAGCAACGGGGTGTCGCCGCGCCGGTGGTCAACGGCTGCGAGTTCGACCCCGCGCTGGGCATTCCCAGCGTCCACATCGACAACGCCGCCGCCGCGCGCGCGGTGATGGAACACCTGTACGGCCTGGGGCATGAGCGGATCGCCGTGGTAGGCGGGCCGCCCGACAATCCCCTGCACACGCAACGGCTGGAAGGGGTTCGCGCCGCTGGCAGGGCACGTGGCCGTCTGCGCCATCTCAGCGTCGTGCCGGGTGACTTTTCCGTGGAGTCTGGCCATGCGGCTGCGACGGCGCTGTTGACGGTCGCGTCCGCACCCACCGCGATCTTCTGTTTCAGCGACCAGATGGCGCTGGGTGCGCTGGCAGCCTGCCGGGATCTGGGCGTCCGCGTGCCCGATGACATCTCCATCGTCGGCTTCGACGACCTGGCCTCATCGCGTTACCTGACGCCTCCGTTGACGACCATCAGGCAGCCGATGCGCGAGATCGGCGAGCGCGCGGTCAACCTGCTGCTCGCCATCATCGAACAGGTCGACGTGCCGCGCCAGCAGACGCTGGAGTTCAGCCTGATGGTGCGGGGCTCGACGGCTGCGCCCAGACGCAGCTGAGCGCAACGGCGAGGCGGCATGATGCCGCGCTTTCTCTGCCTCAGGGCTTGCCGCGCTTCGCGTCCACGCTGTAGCGCCCTGGCCCGCTGCACGCCAGCAGCAGGAAGCCGCCGGCGATGGCCAGATTCTTCAGGAACATGATCTGCTGCACCTGGTCTGCCAGCTGGTGGTGGAAGATGAAGGCCGTGACCAGGCTGAAGGCGGCCAGCACCGCTGCCACTGCCCGGGTCTGGAAGCCGAACAGGATGCACAGGGCCGTGCCGATCTCGAACAGGATGGTGGGCCACAGCAGGATGCCGGGAAGACCCATCGCCGTCATGTAGCCCTGTGTTGCCGCCGGGTCGGACAGCTTGCCCAGGCCGGATACCAGGAACAGCAGCATCAGCAACACACGGGCGGCCAGCTTCGCAAGAGAGTGAAGTGATGTGTTCACGGCAACGTCCTCAGGGTGGGCGGGGCGGGTGGATCGTTGAGAACCTGCGGCCATCGAAGCCCATCGCGGGTGAAGTCGGTGTTGAGGCCTACTGTGCTGGAAGCCTGCGGACAGGCGTACGGTGCGTCCCTGCCTCAGCGCCGCTCATACCACCCGCGCGACGCATTGACGATGCGCACCACCGACAACATCACCGGCACTTCAATCAACACGCCGACCACCGTCGCCAGCGCCGCACCGGAATGCACGCCGAACAGCCCCACGGCGGTGGCCACTGCCAGCTCGAAGAAGTTGCTGGCACCAATCAGCGCCGAAGGACCGGCCACGCAGTGGGCGACCCCCAGACGTCGGTTGAGCAGGTAGGCCAGCCCTGAGTTGAAGTAGACCTGGATCAGGATCGGTACCGCCAGAATGGCGATGACCAGCGGCTGCCGCACGATCTGCTCGCCCTGGAAGCCGAACAGCAGCACCAGCGTCAGCAGCAGCGCCAGCAGCGAAACCGGCCCCAGCTTTCGCAGCGCGGACTGCAGGCCAGCCTCCCCGTTGCGGGCCAGCAGCCAGCGCCGCAGCAGTGCGGCCACCAGCACCGGCGCGATGATGTACAGCGACACCGACAGCAGCAGCGTGTCCCACGGCACGCTGATCGCCGACAGGCCCAGCAGCAGCGCCACCACCGGTGCATACGCCACCACCATGATGGCGTCGTTCAACGCCACCTGGCTGAGGGTGAAGTTGGCATCGCCGCGGCACAGGTTGCTCCATACGAACACCATGGCGGTGCAGGGCGCTGCCGCCAGCAGGATCAGCCCGGCGATGTAGCTGTCGACCTGTGCGGCGGGCAGCGCATCGGCAAACACGTGGCGCAGGAAGAACCAGCCCAGCAGTGCCATCGAGAACGGCTTGACCGCCCAGTTGATGAACAACGTCACGCCGATGCCTTTCCAGTGCTGGCCGAGCTGGCGCATCGCACTGAAATCAACCCGCAGCAGCATCGGGATGATCATCAACCAGATCAGCACGGCGATGGGCAGGTTGACCTTGGCCACCTCCGCCGACGCCAGCGCAGCAAATGGCTGCGGCAGCGCGTGGCCAAGCAGGGTGCCTGCCACGATGCACAGCGCCACCCACAGCGTCAGGTAGCGCTCGAACAATCCCATCGGTGCCGGCGCGCTCACGCCTGGTCGTCCTCGGGTTGCACGAAACCGATGCGATCCAGCGATTCTTTCAACTGCCCGCGGTCGGACCAGGTGGCAGCGGGCAATGCCAGCAGGGCCAGCAACCGTGCCTTGACGATGGCATGTGCCTGCGCGAATGCGGCCGCCTTGTCATCCACGCTGCCCTCGACGGCGGCCGGATCGGGCAGGCCCCAGTGCGTGCGCACGAAGTCGCCGAACACCACCGGACACGCCTCGGCCGCTGCGGCATCGCAGACCGTGATCACCAGGTCCATCGGCGCGCCGTCAGCGAACTCGTCCCACGATTTGCTGCGCAGGCCTGCGGTGGCGATGCCCTCGGCCTGCAGCTGGGCAAGGGCGAATGGATTGACCGCGCCGGCCGGTTGGCTGCCGGCGCTGAACACCTCGAAGCGGTGGCCGGCCCACGCCCGCAGCGTGGCTTCGGCAAGAACACTGCGGGCGGAATTGCCCGTGCACAGGAACAGGACGCGTTGGGTGGTCACGAAGCGGATCTCCGGTCAGCAGGCGCAATCGGGGGATGTCGGGCTGCAGGCCGGATCGGGCGAGCCTGCGCAGCAGTTGTGGGTCAGGTAATCGATCAGGCCGGTCATGGCACTGAAGTTGGCGCGGTAGCAGACGTTGCGGCCCTGGCTCTCGCTCTCGACCAGCCCGGCCTGCAGCAGTTCCTTCAGATGGAAGCTGAGCGTGGCCGGCGGCACCTGCAGGGCGGTGCCGATGTCGCCGGCCATGCGGCCGGCCGGGCCGGCTTCCACCAGCAACCGGAAGGCGGCCAGGCGGGTGGCATGGCCAAGGGCGGTGAGGGCGGCGATTGCATTTTTCGTTTCCATATTTCTAGAATAGTTGAATGAATGAATCCATCGCAAGTCCCATCCTCCCGAATCTGGCCGAAGCCTCGCTTCCCCAGCCCGACCTGTCTCAACTGGGCACGGGCCGCACGCATGCGCCGCGGATCCTGCTGCTGTATGGCTCGCTGCGCCCGCAGTCGTTCAGCCGCAAGCTGGCGCTGGAGGCCGAGCACCTGCTGCGCCACCTCGGCTGCGAGACCCGGGTGTTCGATCCGCATGTATTGCCCATGCTCGACAGCGTCGGCGCCGATCACCCTGAAGTGCAGCGCCTGCGCGCGTGGTCGCAATGGTCCGAAGGCCAGGTCTGGATCAGCCCGGAGCGCCACGGCACGGTCACCGGCGTGTTCAAGAACCAGATCGACTGGCTGCCGCTGGAAGATGGCAGCGTGCGCCCGACGCAGGGCAGGACGCTGGCGGTGATGCAGGTCAGTGGCGGTTCGCAGTCGTTCAACACGGTCAACACGCTGCGCGTGCTGGGGCGGTGGATGCGCATGCTGACCATCCCCAACCAGTCGTCGGTGGCCAAGGCATGGCAGGAGTTCGACGAAAACGGGCGGATGAAACCCTCGGCGTACTACGACCGGGTGGTGGATGTGATGGAGGAACTGGTCAAGTTCACCCTGCTCACGCGGGATCGTTCGGACTACCTGGTGGATCGCTACAGCGAGCGCAAGGGTGATCAGCAGGCGGCCGCACTGGCACGTTCGGCAGGGGCGGTGGTCGCACGTTGACGGCAGGCGGTGGCCGCAGGGATGCGCGCGTGCGCGGGCGCATCACCTCAATCCACTACCATGGGCCACCCCTCCAGGATGTGCCCCGATGTCCCTCGTCATCCCGACCCTGCCCAAGCCTCCCGCCGCACGCATCGCCGCCTGGCTGATGATGCTGCTGGGCATGTGGCTGGCACTGAAGCTTGGCCTGGTGGTGACCCTGCTGTCGGGCCTGCTGGTGTTCCAGCTGACCCATGTGCTGGCCTCCACCGTGGAAGGCAAACTGCGTCCTGGGCGGGCACGGGCGATCGCAGTGATCGTGCTGTCGGCGGTGATCATCAGCGCATTGGTGCTGGCGGGTATCGGCGTGGCCTCGTTCTTCCGCAACGAGACCGGTGGCCCTGACGTGCTGCTGGCGCGGTTGATGGACATCCTCAACACCTCCCGGCACCAGGTGCCGGCCCTGCTGCAGCCCTACATCCCTGAAGACCTGACGGCACTGCGCGCCGCCGTGAACGAATGGGCGGCCGAACACCAACGCCAGCTGGGCGTGGCCGGCACATCGGTGGTGCAGGTGGGGGTGCGCGTGCTGATCGGTATGGTGCTGGGCGCGATGATCGCGCTGTACGACGAACTGCCGCTGCCGAAGATGGGCCCGCTGGCGCAGGAACTGATCGGCCGTACCAGCCGCCTGGCCACCGCGTTCCGCCAGGTGGTATTCGCCCAGGTCAAGATCTCGCTGCTCAACACCGTGTTCACCGCCATCTTCCTGCTGGGCGTGCTGCCGCTGTTCGGCGTGCACCTGCCACTGTCGAAGACGCTGGTGCTGATCACCTTCATCGCCGGCTTGCTGCCGGTGGTGGGCAACATCATCTCCAACACCATCATCACCATCGTCGCGTTGTCTGTGTCGTTCTACGTGGCCGTGGCTGCGCTGCTGTACCTGGTGGTGATCCACAAGCTGGAGTATTTCCTCAATGCACGCATCGTCGGTGGCGAGATCCAGGCACGCGCCTGGGAGCTGCTGCTGGCCATGCTGGTGATGGAAGCGGCGTTCGGCCTGCCCGGGCTGGTGGCCGCGCCGGTGTTCTACGCCTACGTGAAGCGCGAACTGGTGGACCAGCGCTGGATTTGACCCACCGTTACGCGAGCGCAGCGCTACACTGATCCGCACGCCAGGGGGTACATCGATGGGCCGCAGGGCATCGCCAAACGGACTGCAGACCTGGCTCTGGATCCTCGGTGGCCTGTTCGTGCTGTGCACCCTGCCGCTGATGGCCATTGCGCTGGTGCAGGGCACGCAGCGCTACACCGAAGCCGAGGCCAACCTGGTCAGCCTGCGGCAGCTGCGGCAGACCTTCGAGCTGGCCAATCTTGTATCGGCCGAGCGTGGGCCAGCCAACAGCCTGCTCGGCGCCGACAGCACCGATGCGCAGGAGCAGCGCCGGCTGGCCGCGCAGCTGGTGGTCGCCCGGCAGCGGGTGGACGCAGCGACGCAGCACCTGCAGACCGTGTTCCAGACCGACCCGCGGGTGGTGGACGAAACACCGCGCCTGCATGAAGCGCAGCGGCGGCTGCAGACCGCGCGCGCTGCGGTGGACCGCGTCGCCGCACTGCCCAGGGGCGAGCGCTCGGCAGAGGAGGTGGAGCACGCGATCAACAGCATGTTCGCGGTGTACGACCGGCTGCAGGCGCTGACGTCGGTGCAGATCAGCGACCTGGTCGCCGCCGATCGCGAAGCCGCGATTCCTGCCATGCAGGGGCAGATCCTGATCGACCTGCGCGAGCACGGTGGCCGCTTGGCATCCAACGTGATGGTACCGCTGGCGGTGCCCGGCGCATGGCGGGAGCCGCAGGTGCGCGCTGCGCAGCAGACCGAGGGCCGCCTGTTGGAGCTGTGGCGGTTGGCCGCCAGCCACGAGTCGGTGTTCCGCAGCGAGCCGACGTTGTCCTGGCATTGGGACATGGCGCGCCGGCAGTTCTTCGGCCAGTCGCTGCCGATGGTGGAACAGCTGATCGAAGATGGCCGGCGTGGGGTGCCGCCACCCTGGACGGCGGCCGAGTTCACCGCGCGCTACGTGCCCACCCTGCAATCGCTGGAAGCGCTGCGCGATGGCTACCTCGGCGTTTCGATCGCGCGCTTCGAGCACACCCGCAACAAGGAAGTGATACGCCTGGCCGTGCTGGCCGCCACGGTGCTGGGGACGTTGCTGCTGCTTGCGCTGGCCCTGCGCATCGCCCACGTGCAGATCCTGCGGCCGTTGCTGCAGGCGCAGGCGCAGGTGATCCAGATCGCCTCGGACACGCCGGGCACCGAGCAGCATGCCACCCACCCGATGGCGGAAATGCAGCGCCTGTTCGATGCCATCGAGGTACTGCGGGCGAAGTCGCATCAGCGCTCGGCATTGACCCGTGAACTGCGCGAGCTGGCCGATACCGATCAGCTGACCGGCCTGTTGAACCGACGCTCGCTGGAGGGATTGGTACGACAGCGGCATGCCGATGGAAGCACGCAGGCGGTGGTGATTCTGCTGGACGTTGATCATTTCAAGTCGATCAACGATGGGCAGGGCCATGCGGCCGGCGACGATGTGCTGGTGCAGGTGGCGCAGCAGCTGCGCCGCCACCTGCGCCGCAACGACAGCGTCGCCCGTTACGGCGGCGAGGAATTCCTGGTGCTGCTGGCCGAAGGCGATCTGGCCAGTGGCCGGCGGCTGGCCGAGTCGCTGCGGGTGGCACTGCGCGGCAAGGACATCGTGCTGGGCAGTGGCGAGATCCTGCGGGTCACCGCCAGCTTCGGCGTTGCCCAGGGCACGCTTGACCCGATCGGCTGGCACGCGCTGGTACGCGCCGCCGACACCGCCATGTACGCGGCCAAATCGCTTGGCCGCGACCGGGTGCAGGTGGCTACGGGTGGGCGTGCGGCACGCTGAGAGTTGTCTCGTTCATCGCCAGCGCACGTGCTGCTGCCTAGACTGGAGCCTCGTCTGCCGGAGGAGTACGCCATGACTCTGCGTTCCGTTGTGACTGCCACGCTGGTGGCGGGCCTGTTCGCTGGCTGCGCCAGCAGCGCACCGCAAGCCGATGCGGGCGCCGATGCACCGCGTCATCCTTCGATCGCCGCGGATGCCAGCCCGATACCTGCCTTCACCGGCGGTGGTGAAGGCTGGTCCATCGAGATCGCCTCCACCGGCAAGGGCAACCACGATGCCACGCTCACCATCGCCGGCCGCAACAGCACCGGTACGCTGCGCTACCTCGGCCAGCCGGCCGGTGCGCCTAGTTCGTTGACGGTGCTCAACGGTGAGCTGGGCACGCAGCCGACCATCGTCGAGATCAAGCGCGAGCCTTGCCGCAATGCCGAAGGCGTGGATACATCGGCCAGCGTGCAGGTGACGGTTGAAGGCCAACCACAGCGCCGGGGCTGCGGCTTCCTGGCCGTGTACTGACCGATACACGCATGATCGACATTCCGCTGCTGGAAACTCCCCGCCTGCGCCTGCGCGCGCAGCGCCTGGACGACTTCCCCGTGTATGCCGCATTCCTTGCCTCGCCCCGCGCGCGCGGCATGGGTGGGCCGTTTGGTGAGGTTGCCGCGTGGGGACAGTTCTGCCACGACCTGGCCAGCTGGCATCTGTTCGGGCACGGCGCGCTGATGATCGAGCGCCGCGATACGGGCGAGTGCATCGGCCAGGTTGGCATCAACCATGGCCCGCTGTTCCCGGAACAGGAACTGGGCTGGTTGCTGTATGCCGGGCAGGAAGGGCAGGGTTTCGCCAGCGAAGCCGCCGCGGCGCTGCGTGATTGGGCGTTCGTGGTGCGTTGCCTGCCGACCCTGGTCAGCTACATGGCAGCGGACAACCACGCCTCGCAGGCCGTGGCGGTTCGCCTTGGCGGTGTGCTGGATGCGCAGGCGGTGCGCAGCGATCCGGACGATCTGGTGTTCCGCTATCCGCGTTGACGGTGGATGGTCACTGCAGCGTAAGCGCAGAAGCACCGCCCGGCTCACCGCGTGAAGAAACCGGCAGCAGCCATCCACGCCTCGGTCACCGCACTGGGCAGAGGCTGGGCGCCCACCTGTCGAAGGAACTGCCCATGACCACGCTCACCCTGCCCGAACTGGCCAAGAAGATGGCCGGCATCGATTTCACCATGCTGCAGACTCATGCCGGTGGCCAGATCGCCGGCCGGCCGATGAGCAACAACGGCGATGTGGACTACGACGGCGACAGCTGGTTCTTCACCATGGAAGAGACCGACATGGTGCGCGAGATCAGCGCCGACCCGAACGTGGCGCTGGGTCTTACCGGCAGCAAGTCGCTGCTGGGCAAGCCGCCGCTGTTCGTGCACGTGCAGGGCAGGGCAGCGTTGATCCGCGATCGCGGCACGATGGCCCAGCACTGGGTGAAGGACCTGGAGCGGTGGTTCGAACAGGGCGTGGATACACCGGGGCTGGTGCTGATCCACGTGCACGCCAGCCGCATCCATTACTGGGATGGCGAGGACGAGGGCGAAATAGTGGTCTGATCGCGGAACCCGCACAGGGCCCCGTGCCTTGCGTCCATGGGTCAGGAGTGCGCAGGCTCGCCGGACCACGCTGCCAGTTCCGGCGCCAGCGCATGTTCCACTGCGCGGCGCAGCAGCGCCGGGGCCACGTAGTGCCGGTGCGCGCTGTCGATCATCGCCATGTAGAAGCGACCGAACGCATTGAGCGTCTGCACGCGCGAGCCCAGGCTGATCTCGACCTGACCGTCCTCGTTGAACTGCACGCGTACACTGCTGCGGAAGCGCAGATGGCGGTCATCGGCACCGAGCAGCACTTCGGCACACCGGTCTTCCGCATCCACCTGCGCATCCAATACCGGGAAACGACCACCGAAGACGCGGCTGCGGTCGCTGGACAGCAGTGACGACACTGGACAGCCCAGCGGGGAGGTGCGCAGGCGCAGCGGCGCAACCAGGCGATTGCGCAGGGCCATCAAGCGGCCGACGCCGGCTGGCGGGTTGCGCAGGAATCCGTCCAGTACGTCGGCCAGCAGTGCGGAGGCGGAGCGGTGGCCGGTCTGCCCGCCGTGCAGCGCCAGCGTGGTCGTGTCGTTGTAATGACTGTGCGGCAGTGCACTGGCGAGCAACCCCTGCGTGGGCGACGCGCTGCTGCAGACCGGGTACGCCGGCGTCGCCCGTTCCACGAATCCGCGCAGTGGCTCCAGGCTGACGCGGCGCAGCGGCCCGAGCAACGTGCGCGTCTGCACGCACAGGCGCGCGCGCAGGCTGGGTGCTGCCGCCTGCAGTGACAGCTGCAGCAACGGCGTGGCCGCCAGCGTGGTTGCGGTGGGCCAGTGCGCAGCAGGCAGCACCTCGGTCAAGCTTGGGATGTCTGCGGCGTTGGCCTGTGCTTGTAAGCGTGCCTGCTCGCTCATGGCCCCGGCCAGCTCATTGCTGTGGCACGAGAGCGCGAACAGCGCAGGGTGCGCCGGACTGTTCGAGGCGAACTGGTGCCAGGTGCCGCCGCCAAAGCGCACGGTGAACAGGCAATCCGGTGGGATGCGGACACGACGCAGTGACCGCAGGAAGTGTGCGGGATCGTCCGCCAGCTGACCATCGGATGCGCTGGCAAACCGCAGTTCGGCACCTGCACTGCCGGCGATGGCCGTGAACATGCGCGGCCCGGCATGACGATGGAAGGGATGGCCGCCGGCAGCCACCACGAAGCTGTACAGCGACGACGCATCGCCGTGCTGCAGGTGCATGCCACCCAGCCGCGCCGAAGGCTCGTCCAGTGCATCGATGAAAGCGGGGTGGTGGCGCTGGCGCTGGCTGGCATCGCTCACCAGCGCATCGCCGGCACCGATGCCGAGCTGCGCGATCAGGGTGACTTCCACCGGGCCACCGCCGTCCTGTGCCGGAAGCTGGATACTCGGGAACGAACGGCTGGTGCGGGTCGAACCGGGCATCGCAGTGCTCCTCAGCGGGCGGGTGTCTTGCGGCGTGCGCGCGCTTCGCGCTTCAGCGGACCACCGACCGGACAGACTTCGGCGGCCCAGGAAAACAGCGTGTTGGCCAGGCGCTCGGGCACCTGCCGGAAGTACACGAACTGGCCGCGCTTCTCGCGTTCGATCAGGCCGGCGTCTTCCAGGATGCGCAGGTGGCTGGACAGTGCCGGCTTGCTGAAATCGAAGCGCTCGGCCAGCTCGCCCGCGCTGAGCTCGCCGGCGCTGAGGTAGGCCAGGATCTGCCGGCGTGCGGTCGAGGCCAGGGCTTCGAAGATGCGGTCCATGGGGTCAGTTAACTAATTCGTTAACTAATGTTCTCCCTGCGGCTGGGTCATGTCAAGCGCGGGCGTGCCCGTTGCGTTCTGCCACCCGGCTTTGCCATCCTCCCCGCTGTTTTCCGTTCCCTGGAGTTGCAATGCGCCCTGCGCCCTGGCTGATGGCTGGCCTGCTGCTGCCGATCGTGGTGATGGCCCAGCCCGCGCGTGCGCCGAAGGCAGCGGCGCAGGATCCCTTCAGTGAACTGTTCGACACCGCGTGCATGCAGCACATCGGTGCGCCAGCGCGGCTGCAGTCGCTGATGGATGCCAACGGCCTGACGCCGCTGCAGCCGGCCGAGGCCGCTACGCTGCTGCAGGGCCAGCCGGGCATGGCGTGGATGGTGCCGTTGGCCAGTGGCCGCTATGCGGTCAGCTGGGCCGACGATGGCACCTGTACCGTGTATGCCGAGAAGGCCGATCCGGCGGTGGTGCAGAAGGGCTTCGCGCGGCTGATGCAGGCCGCGCCGAAACCGCTGCAGATCCGCTCTCTGCCCTCGCGCGGTCCATTGTCCGGCGACCAGGTGGCGATCCAGTACGGCTGGGCAACGCCGGGCGAGAGCAAGCTGCGCGTGCGCTTCCGGCTGGTTACCCGGCAGGCCGCTGAAGCGGGGGTGCAGGCGATGGCCTCGGCCACGCCGGGCGAAGCGATGCGCGAACAGGCCGCGCCGCCTGCATCCGCACCCGCCCGGTAACGACGCCGGAGCGGAAGAGATTCAGCCAACAGCCCCCGGATGTGATATATCGTTTATCGATAAATTCACCCCGGGGCGGCAGGGCCGCTCCACATCGGAGGCTGCTTGACCGTTCGTCCCGCCCGCGCCCTTCCTGCGCGCGGCTTGTTCACCCTGGCCCAGACCGCCGTGCAGGCGGTGCGCGCGATGTGCTGGCTGGGCATCCTGGCCGCGCTGCTGGCAGTGCCGCTGGTGGCCTACGACCGCAGCTGGCTGCTGGACAGCGTGCACGATGCGCACGCGGCGGCCATGCACGGTTCGCATCTGTTCCTGCATTTCTGCGTGGGCCTTGCCGCCATCGTCGCGCTGCTGGTGCTGTGCCTGGTGTTCCTGCGCCACCTGGCGCGGCTGCTGCGGTCTGCGGCCAACGAACGCCCCTTCACCCATGCCAATGCCGTGCGCCTGCAACGCATGGCCTGGCTGATGCTGGCGATGGAGGTGCTGTCGATCGTGATCGGGCTCTACGCCAGCTGGATGGGGCCGGACTTCGCCTGGATGGAGGTGGGCGGTGGCATGTCGATCACCGGCCTGGTCGCGGTGCTGATGCTGTTCGTGCTGGCGCGGGTGTTCACCGTCGGCGCAGCGATGCGCGACGATCTGGACGGTGTGATCTGATGGCGATCGTCATCACTCTGGACCGCATGCTGCAGCAACGTGGCATGACCCTGTCCGAGCTGGCCGCGCGCATCGACATCACCCTGGCCAACCTGTCGATCCTGAAGACCGGCAAGGCGCGTGCGATCCGCTTTTCCACGCTCGATGCGATCTGTCGCGAACTGCAATGCAGCCCCGGCGACCTGCTCGGGCATGACCCCACGCAGGCGCAGGATTCAGATTGACCTTCGCTGCGCCGCACGCCTGCACCGCATCACTTTCCCCTTACTGACGAAACGGACCTGAAATGGAATGGTTGGCTGACCCCTCGATATGGATGGGCCTTGCAACCCTGGTCGTGCTGGAGATCGTTCTCGGCATCGACAACCTGGTGTTCATCGCGATCCTGGCCGACAAGCTGCCGCCGCACCAGCGCGACCGCGCGCGGGTGATCGGCCTGGCATTGGCGCTGCTGATGCGGCTGGTGCTGCTGGCCGCGCTGGCCTGGATCATGAAACTGACCGAACCGCTGGTCACGCTGTTCGAGCACAGCTTCTCCGGGCGCGACCTGATCCTGCTGGGCGGCGGCCTGTTCCTGCTGTTCAAGGGCACGATGGAACTGCACGAGCGGCTGGAAGGCCGCGAGCATCATGAAGATGGCAAGAAGGTCTACGCCAGCTTCGCAATGGTGGTGGCGCAGATTGTGGTGCTCGATGCGGTGTTCTCGCTGGACTCGGTGATCACCGCCGTCGGCATGGTCGACAACCTCGGCGTGATGTATGCGGCAGTGACCATCGCGATGGTGCTGATGCTGCTGGCCAGCAAGCCGCTGACCCGCTTCGTCAACAAGCACCCGACCGTGGTGGTGCTGTGCCTGGGCTTCCTGCTGATGATCGGTTTCAGCCTGGTGGCCGAGGGCCTGGGCTACAAGATTCCGAAGGGGTACCTGTACGCGGCCATCGCGTTCTCGATCCTGGTGGAAGCGTTCAACCAGTGGATACGTTTCAACCGCGAGCGCAACGAGCAGCGCCAGCCGTTCCGCCAGCGTACCGCTGATGCAGTGCTGCGCCTGCTGGGCGCGCGCCAGGCCAATGGCCACGATGAAGAAGAAGCCGATGAACGCGGCAGTACCGAAGAACGCCTGCAGCCGGCCGAGCACGAGATGATCCGCAGCGTGCTGGGCCTGGCTGACCGCCCGGTGTCCAGCGTGATGACCGTGCGTGCCGACGTGCAGTGGATCGACATGGCGCGCGGTGACGACGACGTGGTCGCACGCCTGGTGGCGTCGCCGCATACGCGGATGCTGGTGGGCGACGGTGACCTGGACAGCCTGCGTGGCGTGGTGCAGAGCCGCGACCTGCTGGCCGACCTGCTGCAGGGCAAGCCACTGCAGCTGGAAGCCAACCTGCGCGAGCCGCAGTACGTGCTGTCCAGCGCCAGTGCGTTGCAGGCCCTGGAGCTGATCCGTCAGCACCCGGTGCCGCTGGCGGTGGCGGTGGACGAATACGGCAGCGTGGAAGGCCTGGTGACCGCCAACGACCTGCTGGCGGCCATCGCCGGTGATCTGGCCGATACCCAGGACGAGCGCTATGGCGTGGTCGCGCAGGGTGAGGACTGCTGGGACGCCGACGGCGCGCTGACCCTGGACGACCTGCAGCGGCTGGCCGGCGTGTCGCTGCCGCGCAGTGCGGACTACATGACCATCTCCGGGCTGGTGCTGGAACAGCTGGGGCGCCTGCCGGACATCGGCGACACGCTGGAGGTGGCCGGTATCCGCATCACCGTGCTGGCGATGGAGAAGCGTCGCATCACGCGGTTGCGGGTGGAGCGCTTGCCGGAGGCGTGACGACGGCAGGACCGAGCCCATGCTCGGCTCTATCCATTGCCATCTTCTGCCGTCACCATGGCGGGCCTGTTTGCCGTTCTGGATTGTCGTAGTGCTGAGTACTATTGGTTTTCTGATGGGCCTGTATGTGGCCTGGCGCCTGTTCTGGCCACTGCGCCTGCCCGTCTGGTCGAAGGTGGTGCTGTCCGTGCTGCTGGTCGGCATTGCCGTGCAGCTGCGCATCGTCGCCAGCTTCTGGGGCACGATGGCCTCGCCGGAAATTCCGAAGATGGCCATCGCCACGCTGGCGACCGGCTCCACCGCGGTGCTGTTGCTGGCCCTGGCGCTGCTGATGCTGGACGCCGGACTGTTGGCCGCGCGCCTGTTGCGCGCACCGCGTGCCCTCGCTGCATTGCGCAGCAGGGCGCTATGCCCATCGGCGGCGGTGTTGGCGCTGGCGCTCAGTGCCTTCGGTGTCAGCCAGGGCATGGCCGTACCCCAGCCGCGGCAGATCGAGGTGGCAATCGCCGGCCTGCCGCAGGCCTTCGATGGCTACCGCGTGCTGCAGCTCACCGACATCCATGCCAGCCGCCTGCTCACCGGCGACTGGGTGCGCCAGGTCGTGGCTGCAAGCAATGCGCTGCAACCGGATCTGGTGGTGATCACCGGTGACCTCATTGACGGCAGCGTGCAGGCGCGCCGCAACGATTACACACCGCTGGCTGACCTGCGTGCGCCGGACGGGGTGATCGCCATCACCGGCAACCATGAGTACTACGCGCAGTACAGCGAATGGATGCAGGCGTTCCGCGCGCTGCACATGCAGGTGCTGGAAAACAGCCACACCCAAGTGCGTCGTGGTGATGCAACGCTGACCATCGCCGGGGTGACCGACCCGGTGGCCTCGCGCTATGGCCTGCCGTTGCCCGACCTGGACGCCGCGCTGGCTGGTGCCGACCCGGCCGCGCCGGTGATCCTGCTCGACCATCGGCCACGCAATGCGCGCGAAGCAGCTGCACGCGGGGTGAAGCTGCAGCTTTCCGGGCACACCCATGGCGGCCAGATCATCGGCATGGACCAGTTGGTGAAGCGTGCCAACGGCGGCTTCGTTTCCGGCCGCTATGCGCTGGATGGCATGACGCTGTACGTGAGCAACGGCGCCGGCCTGTGGGCCGGGTTCCCGGCCCGCATCGGCGTGCCGTCGGAGATCACGTTGATCACCCTGCGCCGGGCGCGCTGACACAGTGGGGTCGGGTCCCTTTGCGAACAGCAAAGGGTTCTGACCCCGTTTGCCACGGAGGGGGAGCATCCACGCATGGCGTGGATCTACTGCATTCCTTCCGGAGCATCCACGCATGGCGTGGATCTACTGCATCGTCACTGCCGCCGTGACACCCTTCTGCGATGAAGGAAAACACGCAATGACTGCGGGGCGGCAGCGCTCGATGTGGGTGGCCGGGCTGTCCACGGTGGTGGAGTGGTACGACTTCACCCTGTATCTGTACTTCGCCACGGTGCTGTCGCGGGTGTTCTTCGGCGGCGGCCAAGAAGCGATGCTGGTTACCTTGGCCGGCTTCGCGGTGTCCTACCTGATGCGTCCGCTCGGTGCGCTGTGCTTCGGCCACCTGGGTGACCGGCTCGGCCGGCGCTGGATGCTGCTGGCCTCGATGGCGCTGATGGCGGCGGCCATGCTGGCCACCGCGTTGCTGCCGACGGCGGCGACCGCCGGCGCGACGGCTGGCGTGCTGCTGTTGATCCTGCGATGTGTAATGGCATTCTCGGTGGGCGGCGAATACACCGGCGTGGTTGCCTATCTGCTGGAAAGCGCACCGGCGCGACGACGCGGCCTGGTCACTTCGTTGGCCTCGGCGGCCAGTGAAGTGGGCGCGCTGCTGGCGGTGGCGATCTCCGCGCTCACCGTGGCGCTGTTGCCTGCGCCGCAGCTGGACAGTTGGGGCTGGCGAATCCCGTTCTTCTTCGGCGCGGCGCTGGCACTGGTGATCCTGATCGCGCGTTCGGGCATGCACGAATCGCCGGAGTTCGAACGGCAGCGACGCGAAGGCAGCATTCCCGCCACGCCGCTGCGGCATGTGCTGCGCAACCATCCCGGTGCGGTGGCACGCACGTTCGCGATTTCCGCGCTGGGATCGATTACCTACTACGTGGGCATCACCTATGTGCCGGCGTTCCTGCACGCGCAGGGGCACGACGAAGGCGATGCGCTGTGGCTGTCGACCATTGCAGCGGTGGCGGTGATCGCGATCACTCCGCTGTGCGGGGCGTTGTCCGACCGCTTTGGGCGACGTCCGCTGCTGCTGGGGCTGACGGTACTGGCGGCGCTGCTGCCGTTGTCGATGTTCGGCTGGATGGCGTCTGCTGCGCCGCTGGGCATCGTGCTCGCAGCGGTGATGCTGGCCTGCGTGGCCGGTGGCATCAGTGCCGTGGCGGCACCGGCCACGGCAGAACAGTTCCCGGGCGAGGGCCGGGTCAGTGGACTGGCGTTGGGGGTGACCATGGCCACCGCGGTGTTCGGCGGGGCGACGCCGTGGCTGGCGCAATGGTGGGTGGAACGCAGCGGCTGGGCAGCGGCGCCGGGGGCGATGATCGCGCTGGTGGCGGTGCTGGTGCTGCCGGTGCTGTGGACGCTGCCGGAGACCGCGCCGAAGACCCGCCCCGTGTCCCGGGGCGGGCAGTGAGCGCTTAGACCTTCAGGGTCTGCTCGATGTCGGCCAGCACCGCAGCCGCATCAACGCCAATGGCAATCGACTGCAGCACGTGGCCATCCCACACGCTGGGGCCGAAGCCCATGCCTTCCGGCTTGGGAATGGTCATGCCACGGGCGACGCCGTCGGTGGCCACGCGCACGCTGGCGCGCTCGAACTGGAACAGCTCCGGGCGGGTCAGGGCGATGCAGGCGCAGCAGTCGTGCACGACCATGCCCTTGTGGCCGGCCTGCAGGTAGAAGTCGACGTAGTCCTGCGACAGCGCACGCACCAGCTCGGCATCGGCGCCACCGATGGCGGCCAGTTTGTCCAGGCCGTCACGGTCCATTTCCACGCGGGTGGTCACGTCCAGGCCGATGGCGGTCACCGGCCAATGGGCGGTAAACACGATGTCAGCGGCTTCGGCGTCGCCCCAGATGTTGGCTTCGGCCGCCGGGGTGATGTTGCCGTTGACGTGGAACGCACCGCCCATCAGCACCACGCCACGCACCAGGCCGGCGATGTCCGGTGCCTGCTGCAGGGCCAGGGCCAGGTTGGTCATGCGGCCGACCGCCACCAGGGTCACTTCGCCCGGATGGGCGCGCACCAGGTCGATGATCAGCTGGTGGGCCGGGCGGCCGTCGGCGGCCACATCCAGGGCCTCCGGCACCGGGTGGTTGCCAAGGCCGTTGTGGCCATGGATGTGCACCGGCCAGGCTTCCGGGGTGGCTTCGGGCTGCAGCGGGCCTTCAGCGCCGCGCGCGACCGGCGCGGACAGGCCCCAGGCCTGCTTCAGGTACAGCGCGTTGTGGGTGGTCGACTCCACCGAGGCATTGCCGAAGGTGGTGGTGACCCCGATCAGGTCGATCTGCGGATGCTTGTGCAGGTACAGCAGCGCCAGCGCGTCGTCGACGCCCGGGTCGGTATCGAAAATGACTTTCAGCATGTTGTTGTTCTTCTTCTTCCGTGTGGTGCAGGGGGGCCGGCGGCCCCGAGGGCAGGCCGGCGCGCCCTACATTGTCCCATCTTCATGACAGGCAGGGCCAACCGGCGGCGGTGGTATCGTCTGCGGGCCCAAGGACGGAGAGAGAGAGCCGATGACGTTACGACCGCTGTTGCTTGTCGGGGGGCTGGCGTTGGGGTATCTGGCTGGAGCATCGCCGGCATCGGCAACGTCCGTGGCGCCCAGACCATTGCAGGCGCTGGTGGCAGAGGCCGAGGAAATCGTTGTAGCCAAGGTGCTGGGGGTGGAGATGGTCGACGGTGCTGGCCGGCCAGTGACCGACGTCAAGGCGCTCACCGGACCGGGTCTGGACAACCAGATCCATCTGGTGCTTCAGGTCAATGAGGTCCTGCGACCGGAGAAGGGTGGGCTGCGCGGGACTCTGCGGGTGCCCTTGTGGACCATGTGGCACGATTCCCTGACGGCGGCCCGCGATCGCGAAACGGGGCGGGAATGGATCTTCCTGCTCAAGCGTGATGGCCACCAACCCGTATACCCGGTTGATTTTCAATGGCCGCTGCAGGAACGCGGCCGGATCCAGGCGCTGATGGCGTCACCCTGAAGATCCCAATGCAAGGAGCTGCGCCATGCTGGCTGTGACCCTCGTCCTGATTGCCCTGGTGCTGGGGCTGAACCTGGTGGCCAGCTTCGTGGTGCTGGGGCGCGACGACCTTCCCGTCAGCAGCCGTGCCGGGCAGCTGCTGGTGGTGTGGCTGCTGCCGCTGGTCGGCGCGATCCTGTGTATGGCGATGGCCACCGCCGATGGCTCACCCGCACGGGGCGATGGCAGTGGCGGTGGGCCCGCCGATTTCTCCGGCGGCTATTCCGGAGACAGCCACAGCCAGCACAGTTACAGCAGCTCGGACTGCGGCAGCGGCGACAGCGGTGGAGGCGGGGACGGCGGCAGCTGCGGCGGCGGCGATTGACGCGAGGTTCCAGGTTGCCGGCCAGCGGCCGGCACTACCCGGACGTGACCTATCGAGGTTGCCGGCCAGCGGCCGGCACTACCGTGACCTGACCCCGCCGGGGTAGTGCCGGCCGCTGGCCGGCAACCCCATGAACTCAGCTTCCGCCTTCGGTCGGCAACGGCGCAGGCACGTTCAACAATCCGCCGCTGGCCACATACGCGGCCAAGGCCTGGCCCTGGCTGAGCAGATGCCGCTCCATCGTGCGTTCGGCGGCCGCGGCATCGCGCTGGCGGAAGCACTCCATCAGTTCGCGGTGTTCGGCCAGCGACTGCGCGGTGCGGCCCGGGGCCAGCAGCTGGCGGCCGCGATGCATCTTCAGGATGCGGTGCAGGTCGTGGGTGATGCGGATCAGCCACGGGTTGCCGGCGTAGTGCTGCACCGTTTCGTGGATGAGGTAGTTGTTGCGGTAGTACTCGGCGATGTTGCCCTCGGCGGCCGCCGCTTCCATTGCCGCGTGCAGCTCTTCCAGCTGCTGCACGCCGGCGTCGTCGATGTGCTTGACCGCTTCATGCGCACAGCGGCCTTCCAGCATCGCCATCACCGGGAACAGCTGGTTGAGGTCTTCCAGCGTCAGCCGGGTTACCCGCGCACCGCGGCCGGCATCGATCTGCACCAGGCCTTCGGCGGCGAGCAGCTTCAGCGCTTCACGCAGCGGCGTGCGGCTGATGCCCAGTTCCTCGCACAACGCCGGCTCGTCGATCCACTCGCCCGGTGGCAGGCGGTAGTCGTAGATCCGTTCGCGCACGTGCTCGGCCACCTCTTCGTACAGAGGGGCGCGCTTCTTCGGAGGACGCGGAGCGGGAGCGATGACCATGCGGAAAGTGTAACGCCAGGTAGTGCCGGCCGCTGGCCGGCAACCTCATGAAGCCATCCAGCGATCATGGGTTGCCGGCCAGCGGCCGGCACTATCACAGGCGTTTACATCCAGCCCGGCACCACGAACACCAGCCAAGCCAGCAGCGGGCCGAATGCCACCACCAGGCCGCTGTAGACCAGGAAGCGGCGGAACAGCGTTTCGCGTTCTTCCTTCGCGGCAGAGGCCACCACCAGTGCGCCGTTGGTCGAGAACGGGCTGACATCGACGATGGTGGAGGACACGGCCAGCGCGCAGATCACGCCGGCGGCGCTGAGATGGCCCTGCATCAGGAACGGCACCGCCAGCGGAATGGTGGCACCCAGCACTGCTGCCGACGAGGCGAACGCGGAGACGATGCCACCCACGTAGCAGACCAGCAGCGCACCCAGCAGCGGGATACCGATGCTGGAGACGCCGTGGCCGATGAAGTCCACGGCACCGGCATGTTCCAGCACGCCGATGTAGGTGACCACGCCGCAGATCAGCAGCACGGTGGACCAGCTGATGCCATCCACCGCACCCTTCTGGCTCTGCGGCGACAGCAGTGCCAGCACCACCGCCACGGTGATCGAGACCAGTCCGACGTTGAGGTTGTAGATCAGTGCCGCCACGCCCAGGCCGAGCAGGCCGATCAGGGTGAACAGCCGCTCGCGGGTCAGGCCCACCGCATCCAGTGCCACCGGATCGTTGGACAGGGTGCCACCACCGGCCGCGACCAGCGCACCGTGGCCTTCAATGGCGAACTGTCGCGATGATGCCTGCGGACCACCGGCCATCGCCAGTTCCGCCGTGCCGACGGTGCCCGCCGCAGTGATCGAGCCGCGACGCAGCAGCGCGATGCCGCCGAAGGCGAAGAAGCAGATCGTGGCCATCATGAAGTTGAAGCCGAGGCTGGTCAGGAACACCGCCATTTCGGTGACTTCCAGCCCGGCCTTCTGCACCACGCCATTGGTGATGCTGCCGTACACGCTGATCGGCGAGAAGCCGCCGGCCTGCGCACCATGAATCACCAGCAGGCCCATCATCAGCGGGTTGATGTTGTACTGCTTGGCAAAGCGCAGTGCGACCGGGCCGATGATCGCCACTGCGGCCGGGCCGAGCGCACCGAAGGCGGTCAGCACGGCGGTGATCACGAACATCACCCACGGAATGGCCACGATATGGCCGCGCACTGCTTTCACCGCCCAGTGCACCAGCAGGTCGATGGTGCCGTTCTTCTGCGCGATGGCGAACAGGTAGGTGATGCCGACCAGGGTCAGGAACAGGTCACCCGGGAAGCCGGCGAGGACTTCCTTGCCCCCCATGTCGACCCACAGCCCGCCGATGATGAAGGCCAGCGCGAAGGCGACGGCACCCATGTTGATCGGCATCGCGGTGGCGACGATGAACATGATCACCAGACCGATGATCGTTGCAATTTGTGGAGTCATGCGCCCTCCCAGACACCTGATTCGCGTACTGCACGGATGGAAGCCCGCCATCCCGGGGTATGGCCTGTTACGTACTGCGCGTTACGTACTGCTCAAACCCGCTACTGCTCAACCCCGTTACTGCAGCCGCTGCAGGGCGCTGCGGACCCACGCCGCCGCGCCGTCCAGGCTCTGGAATTCCTCGATCGCGCGCACCTCACAGCATGGGTAGGCCGGCGCGATCATGCGTGCCAATGCATTGCCCGGGCCCAGCTGCAGGAACACCCGCGCGCCGCGCTCGAAGGCCTGGCGCATCACCTGTGCCCATTCGATGGTCTGCGCCAGCTGCGCGGACAACGTATGCACCGTCGTCGTGGTGTCGCGCACCGGCCGTGCATCGATGCCAGCCAACAGCGGCAGACGAGGGGCATGCAGGGTGGTGGCTTGCAGCGCCGCGGTAAACGATTCGACTGCCGCCGACAGCAGTGGCGTGTGCGCCGGCACATGCACCGGCAGCAGGCGTACCTCTGCGCCCTGCGCGTGCGCGGCAGCGGCCATCGCCTGCAGGGCCGGCAACGTGCCGCCGACGATGAAATGATCTGCGCCGTTGGCGATGGCCACGTGCGCACCGTGCGTGTCGCACAGCGGCTGCAGCGTCTGTCGATCCAGGCCGAGGATGGCCTGCATGCCCGCACCGGCGGGACTGGCAGCATCCATCAAACGCGCGCGCTGGGCCGACAGCGAAAGGCAGGTGGTGGCATCGAAACTGCCAGCAATGGCGTGCGCCGCCAGTTCGCCAATGCTGTACCCGGCCAGCACGATCGGGCTCGGCAGGGCATCGCGCAGGACATGCCATTGCGCGATGGTGGCAGCGCACAGCAGTGGTTGCGCCTGTGCGTTGTCGAAGCGGTCGTCGGCGGCCGCGGCAGCGAACACGTCGCGTCCCAGTACGTCACCCGCCGCGTCCAGTACCGCGCGTGCAGCGGCGATGCCACGTACACGGTCGAACATCGCCGGATGCTGCGCACCTTGTCCGGGGCAGAGCAGGGCCAGGCTCACGCACCCTCCTGCTGCAGCAGGAACCAGGCGCAGGCCAGCAGATCGGCACTGCCACCCGGGCTGAGCCGACGCATCACGAATGCATCGCCCATGGACTGCAGGCGCATGCGCCAGTCCGGCGCGAAGGCGCCGCCCGAGGAAAGAAATGTGCTCGCTTGTTGCTGGGCCCAACGCAGGCCCTCGGCGCCACCTCGGTGCAGCAGGTTCAGATCGTCCACCTGTGCCACCAGCTGCATCAGCGTATGGCACAGCGCGGCATCGCGCGGCAGGCCGCTACCCAGCGCGTGGCGCAGGGTAGGCAGGGCCAGCTCGCGCAGCACCGGGTAACCGGCGGCTGCCTGTTCGCGTACCCCGCAGACTCCATGCCGTGCACGCGCGCGCTGTCCCGGGCTGTGCGGGTCCAGTGGCGCCGCGATGAGCGCGTCTTTCCACTGCTGGACCGCCAGACACACCTGTGCGCCGGATATGGCATGGCCATGCACGCGCTGGCACCCAGCAGCGGCGGCTACCAGCAGGCCAAGGCTGAAGATCGCACCGCGATGGGTGTTGATACCGGCGGTGGCCGCCAGCATGGCCGTTTCGGCGGCAATGCCGTGATCGCGCAGCACAGTGAAGGGGGCACCCGCGGCACCGGCCCTGGCCACCGCAGTGAAGTAGTGGCGCAGTGCGAACAGGCTGCGCAGGAACGTGCTGGCATCCATGTCGTCATGGCTGCCACTGTTGAACGGCGTGACCAGGCCGGGTTTCGGGGCGCAGGCCAGCTCGGTGTGCAGGCTGGCAATGGCCAGCCGTCCCAGGCGTGCGCTGTCGACTACCGCGCCGCGTGCAGGCAACTGCTTGCGGGCGGCGATCATGCGATCGCCTCGCGCGTGGCGAACAGCGCATCACGTGCTTCCAATGCGGCTCCATCCAGGCGTTTCACCAGCACCTGGCGACTGCGGCCGGCAAGTTCGCGCCAGTTCACCGCGCCGCCATCGGGCAGGCACAGCTCGCCATCAAGACGATGCGGATGGCGGCTCTCCCATGCCAGCAGCTGCGCGATCAGCGCCTCGGCCTGCGCGGCATCGGCCACCTGCCACAGCAGGTCAATGTCCGAACGCTCATGCACGTAGGGCAGGGCAGTCAGCCATTGCCATGCGAAGGCGCCGAACACTCGGGCCGGTGCCAGTGCCTGCAGGTCGTGAAGTGATTCCTGCCATGCCTGCGGCACAGCGGCGTCGCCTGCTGCCAGCAGCTCACTCAATGCCGGCGGTGCATGCATGCGAGCGACGTCGCGCAACGGCACGCGCAACGACAGGCGCTGCTTGCCCTCGGCCGGTGGCAATGGAACGCCCAGTCGCAGGCGCGGATCGGGATCATCCGCTGCACGACGCGCCACCACCGCAGGCAAGCCCTGCGCCAGCCATGCGGCAAGGCGCGGCTCGTGCGTGGGCACGTCGGCCCGCCAATCGGCATCGGCCGACAGCCAGACCAGCGTGTGCCGGGCAGGCCGCTCAGGCATTGCCCTGGCTCACGGCAACGGCCACCTGCGCAGCCAATGTGCGGCCACCGCGTTCGGCGCCCAGCGCCGCGCGATGGTCACCGTCGGCGGGTGCGCGCAGTGCTTCCAGCAGGTGACGCGCCAGGTCGCCATCCCACAGCGATTGCACTGCGCCCATCGCTACATAGTTCTCCACGCCCGGCGCGAACACCGGCGAGGTCAGGCTCAACGCCTGCAGTTTTTCCAGCGGCTGCTTGGTCACCCGTGCCATCGCGCGCAGGTCCATCACCCGCACCTGCGCATCGGGCAGGGCATGAATGTGGTCGGCCATCAGCCCGAACGACAGGAAGCCGCCGCTGACCGACTCGCCATACACCAGCGTGACCAGGCGCGCACCACGACGGCGGGCCAGGTCCAGGGTCTGTGCGAGGTGGGCGAAGTAGCCGTTGATGCCCAGCAGTTCATCGCGGCGCGCCAGGCGCTGGCCGGCGGTATCGACCAGCATCACGATGGGACGCTGCGGATGTACAGCGGTGCTGGCCAGCACGGCATCGGCCAGCACCAGGGCGTGATCCACGCCCACTTCGATCTTGTCGGTGGTGCCGATCACCGTCACCTCGCCGTCGTCGGTGGTCGCTGTACCGGTCAGTACCGAATCGTTCACGGCGATTGCATGGCCACGCGGAAACAGCGCGCCCAGCAGCGTAGTCAATGGCATGCTCATGGCAGGCTCCGGCACGCGGTGGCGGCAAGGAAGGCATCGGTTTCCAGCAGCGCCAGGCGTTCTGGGTCCGCTATGCCCTGGCGTGCCCAGATCTGCAGGCCATCGTTGCAGTCGCCCCATGCCTCCATGCGCGCTTTCAATGCGGCGTGGCGTGCCTGCAGTGCGGCCAGCGCCGCGTCGGTATCGGCGCTGGCGGTGTCTGGCTGCAGTGCATCAAAGGCCGCCTGCGCAAACGCGCTGATCGCATCGGGCACCAGCACCTGCGCCTGGTCGATCAGGTAACGGTGCTTGCCGCCGGTCACCCGCCACACCAATGCGCGGTCGCGCGAATCGAATTCCTCCACGCCGCGCACGGTCTCGATCACCTCCGGGCCAGACAGCGACAGCCGTCCCTCCTCGGACATGATCACCGAGCTGCAGCAGCGGGCGACGATGCCCATGCCACCGAACGCGCCGTTGCCACTGCCGATCAGCGCCACTACCGGTACACCGGCTGCACGTGCCCCCAGGGCGGCGCGCATGATTTCGGAAATGGCGATCAGGCCGGCGTTGGCTTCATGCAGGCGCACACCACCGGTATCGAGCAGCAGCAGCACGCCATCGGGATGGGTGTCTGCCGCACGGCGCAGCAGGCCGGTCAACTTGGCGCCATGCACCTCGCCCACACCGCCGCCCATGAATTCACCCTGCTGCGCGGCCACCAGCACGTGTTTATCGCGCAGGCGTCCTTCGCCGACGACGATGCCATCGTCGAAGGCGGCCGGTTGGTCCAACTGCGCCAGATGAGGGCTGATGGCGCGCTGGGCTGGGCCGAGAAACTCACGGAACGATCCCGCATCGAGCAGGCCGGCGATGCGCGCGCGGGCATCGGCTTCGTAATAGCTGTTGCGCTGTGCGAGCGTCATGGCTGGCCTCCGGCACGCAGGGTCTCTACCGCCTGGTCCAGGCGCAGGCTGACCACGGCCGGTGTGGCGCCGGCATCGTTGATCGACACGCTCACATCGCGCAGGGGGTGACGCTGGGCGAAGTCGGCGATCACCGCCTGCCAGACCGTGCCGAAGCCACGCGCGGCGGTGATGATGCGCACCGTCATCGCACCGTCCAGGTCGGCCGGTTCCAGCAGGATTTCCAGGTTGCCCGAAGCCAGTACGCCCACCAGCACTGCATCGGTGGGGAAACGGACAGGCGTCGTGCCGTCGAATCGATAGTCGAGGGTTTCCATGGCGTGCCCCTTACCAGTTGCGGAAGCGCTTGGGCGGGTCGTACAGACCGCCGGACCAGCGCACCAGGTCTTTCACCGAGCGCGCGGCAAGAAGATCGCGGCTGGCATCGCGCACGCTGATGCCGAGATCGTCCGGGCGGCGGATCACTCCACGGTCGCGCAGGTTTTCCACCATGGCGCGGTCCCGTCCCCTGCCGACGGCGGTGTAACCGGCCACGCCGCGGATCGCCTGCTCGCGTTCTTCCGGGCTGCGGCACAGCAGCAGGTTGGCGATGCCTTCCTCGGTCAGCACATGGCTGACGTCGTCGCCGTAGATCATCACCGGCGGCAGCCGCATGGCCGCGCGTTCGGCCAGTTCCCAGGCATCGAGGCGGTCGACGAAGGCCGGCGCCATGTGCTCGCGGAAGGTTTCCACCATCTGCACCACCAGCTTGCGCCCACGCGGCATTTCGCCCGGTCGCGCGGCCTGCTGGCCCGCCTTGATCCAGGCGTCGCTGGCATGGCGACGGCCACGTGCATCCGAGCCCATGTTGGGTGCACCACCAAAGCCGGCGATACGGTCGCGCGTTGCGGTGGAGCTGTTGCCCTGCAGGTCGATCTGCAGGGTGGAGCCGATGAACATGTCGCAGGCATACAGCCCTGCGGTCTGCGAGAACGCGCGGTTGGAGCGCATCGAACCATCGGCGCCGGTGAAGAACACATCCCCGCGCGCGGCGATGTACTTCTCCATGCCCAGTTCCGAGCCGAATGAGTGCACCGATTTGACGAAGCCCGATTCGATGGCCGGAATCAGCGCCGGGTGCGGGTTGAGCGCCCAGTGCTGGCCGATCTTTCCCTTCAGCCCCAGCGATTCGGCGTAGGTAGGCAGCAGCAGTTCGATCGCCGCAGTATCGAAACCGATGCCGTGGTTGAGGCGGTTCACCCCGTACTCGGCGTAGATGCCCTTGATCGCCATCATCGCCATCAGCACCTGGATCTCGGAGATCTGTGCCGGGTCGCGGGTGAACAGCGGTTCGATGTGGTTCGGACGCGGCGCCTGCACCACGAAGTTGACCCAGTCCGCAGGAATGTCGACGCGGGGCAGGGTATCGACGATCTCGTTGACCTGGGCGATGACGATACCGCCACCGAACGCGGTGGCCTCGACGATCACCGGCGTGTCTTCGGTGTTGGGGCCGGTGTAGAGATTGCCATGGCGGTCGGCGGCCTGCGCTGCCACCAGTGCCACGCGCGGGGTGAGGTCGATGAAGTAGCGGCCGAACAGTTCCAGGTAGGTGTGGATGGCACCGATCTGGATGCGCCCTTCGGCCACCAGGTTGGCCAGCCGTACCGACTGCGGCCCGGAGAAGGAGAAATCCAGCCTGGAGGCGATGCCGCGCTCGAACACATCCAGGTGCGAGGGCAGCGACAGCACCGACTGCACCATGTGCAGGTCATGCACGCGTGCCGGGTCGAGGTCGGCCAGCGCCTGGGCGAGGAAGTCGGCCTGCTTCTGGTTGTTGCCTTCCAGGCAGACCTTGTCGCCCGGTTCCAGCAGCGCGTGCAGCAGCTCGGCGACATCGCCGGCCGCCACCTCGTGGCCCCTGGCCCATGGCGCGGCGCGTTGCAGCCGCGCCTGGCGGCCCCGCTCCAGCGTGTCCCAGCTCGGGTTCATCGACGGACTTCCGAATGGTGTTGGAATAATTACGCCATAATTATGGAGGGGTGTGCAACCCGCAGCGCAGCAAATCTGACCGCCTGGCGTGCCGACCAACGATCGGCACCCACCAAATGGCACCCACCAAAAAGAAGGGCCCGCGCGTAGGCGGGCCCATCCAGGTAGGCCACGACCGTTGGTCGTGGCGGGGTGAGAGCGTGCCGACCAACGGTCGGCACCCACCGGGTTTCCGCCGCGCGCCTCAGAACTTCCAGCGCAGGCTGGCCGCCACGAAGCGCGGTTCGCCGTAGTTGTTGTAGTCCAGGTTGGCCCAGTAGGTCTTGTCCAGCGCGTTGCGCACGCTCAGCGTCGCCGTCCAGTTGTCGCTGATGCGGTAGTTGGCGTTGAACTGCACCAGCGCATACGCCGGCTGGTTCACCGTCACCGTGGTGCCCACACCCACCGGGTAGGGAATGTTGTAGCCCTGCACCTTGCTCTGCCACTGCACGCCACCGCCGATGCTCAGGCGCTCCAGCGCGCCGCGCAGCTGCAGCTGGGTATTGAGCTGCAGCAGGTTTTCGGCCGGATTGGCGTACAGCAGATCGGTGGCCGCACGGGTCACCTTGACGTGGGTATAGCCAGCGTTGACCGTCCAGCCTGGCAGGATCTCGCCGTTGACGTCCACTTCCCAGCCGCGCGCCTTGGTGCCGTTGACACCGATGAAGGCCGAGCTGCCGTCGCTGAGCGAACCTTCCGGCACGCCCATGTCACGCACCGCGTAGTTGTCCTGCTTGGCTTCGAAGATCGCCGCGTTGGCGGTCAAGCGGCCGTCGAACCACTGCGTCTTCAGGCCCGCTTCCAGATTGGAGCCCTGTACCGGCGCCAGCAGGTTCTCGTTGCGGTCCTTGTTGTTCTGCGGGTTGAAGATCTCGGTGTAGCTGGCATAGGCCGCCACGTTCGGGGTGATGTCGTACACCAGGCCCACGTACGGGGTGACTTCATCGCTCACCTTGTACGCGCCGCTGGTAGCGGTGTAGCTGCCGGCGGCGTTGTAGGCACGAGTCTGGGTCTGCCAGCGGCTCAGGCGTGCGCCGGCGATCAATGCCAGCGGATCGGCCAGGCGCAGGCGCGTGGCCAGGTAGAAACCGCTCTGCGTGGTCTTGGCTACGCGGCGTGCGCCGGTGAGGGTGTACGTGACTTCGGAGATGTCGCCATCCCAGGTGTGCACGTTGGGGATGTAGTAGCAGCGCTCACGACCACACGTCGCCCAATCGCGCGGATAGTTCAGCGCCAGGGTATTGGTGGTGCCTTCCAGGTCGGCCCACTGTGCGCCCACGGTCACGTCGTGCTCCTGGCCCCACAGGTTGAAGGTGCCGGTCAGGTAGGCGTCGACGTTGCGGCGGGTGTCTTCCGAATCACCGGCGGCGGTGCGCAGGTAGATGCCCGCGCCTGTCACCGGGTCGGGATTGCCGGTGCCATACAGGCGCATGTTCTGCACGTTGCCACGGGTGTAGGCGGTGTTGATCTTCAGCAGCCAGTTCTCACCGAAGCGCTGTTCCAGGTTGGCGAATACCGTGCTGGTCTCGCGCTGCCAGTAGCTCCACTTCGGCGCCAGGTTGGTCGAGCGCGGCAGATGCGCGAAGTTGCCCTTGCTGCCGAAGAACGGCACGGTGCCCCAGGTTGAACCCACCGGGTTGTTGTCCTGGGTCTGGTAGCCGACGGTGACCGTGGTGCTGTCGGTCACATCGCCTTCCAGCACGGCCATGCCGGCCATCTTGTTCTCTTTGTAGCGGTCGTAATAGAAATCACGATCGGTATAGGCGGCGACCACGCGGCTGCGGAAGCGGCCGTCGGCGGTCAGCGGCGCGGTCACGTCCGCCTCCATGCGGCGGTAGTCCCAGCTGCCGGCACTGACCGAGAACGAGGCGTCGAACTCCTTGCCCGGGCGCTTGCGCAGCAGGTTCACCGTGGCCGACGGCACGCCGGCGCCGCTGAGCAGGCCGTTGGCGCCGCGGATCACTTCCACCCGGTCGTAGAAGGCGGTGTCGTATTCCTGGTTGGTCGAGCCGCTGTAGGTGGGGATGCCGTCCACCTGGAAATCGGTGATGGCAAAGCCGCGCGCGTAGTACAGCGGGCGCTGGGTGTCATAGAAGGACACGCTGACGCCGGTGACATTGCGCATCACGTCGTTGAGGCTGAACAACGATTCGTCCTGCAGGCGCTGCAGGCCGATCACCGTGGAGGACTGCGGCGTTTCCTGCAGGGTGATCGGCAGGCGGGTGGTGCTGGACGGCGGCGCGGACTGCTCGGCGCGCACGCTCACCCGGTCCAGGGTCTTGGCGTCGCCCGCATCGGCAGCGACATCGGCAAACGCCGACGGTGCAGCCACGGCGAGGGAGGACAGCAGCGCGGCGGGCAGCAGCGCACGGCGGGGCAGGCGGGTACGGAACGTCAGGGACATGGTGGGCTCGAAGCGTGGAGGCGGGGAAGGGCGGCAACAGTCGTCCAGCACCCGGGCGGCGGCTTCGGGCACATCAGGTCCATCTGGGAGTGGCGCGGTCACTGCGCAGGATGCAAATGTAAATAATTCTTAACAGCATTACAATTCGCGTCATTGCGCAGGGGTTTGTCGGCGCCTGGCAGGGGCTGGAGCGGGGTCGGATCCCGTTGCCCAGGCAGCGGGCTCTGACCCCGCCCTCGGCGCTCAAGCGCGGGTCAGGGCCCTCCCGCACGGGAGTGATCCGATCCTCAACCGCATAAACGCAGACGGCCACCCGAGGGTGGCCGTCCGTTTGCATCCGTAAACCGCAGGCTTACAGCGCCTGCAGTTCCTCGTTGGCGTTGCGCTTTTCCTTGGCCGGGGCCGGCGCGGCCGTCGGTGCGAGGGCCGGCGTCGCGCCTGCTTCCACTGGAACGTCCAGATAGGGCAGGCGCAGGGTCTGGCTGGTCAGCGTGCGGATCTCGTTGGTCAGCGCGGCACTGTCGTTGAGCTTGCGGCCGTACGACGGCACGATCTCGCGCAGGCGGGCTTCCCAACCGGCCTTCATCTGTTCGGGGAAGGCCTTGGCCATCAGGTCGAGCATGATCGGCGGCGAGGTCGAGGCGCCCGGCGAAGCGCCCAGCAGCGCAGCGAGGGTGTGGTCCTTGTCGGTCACGATCTCGGTACCGAACTGCAGCACCGCGCCCTTCAGCGGATCACGCTTGATGATCTGTACGCGCTGGCCAGCGGTGACCAGCTTCCAGTCGCCCGGCTTGGCGTTGGGGAAGTACTTGACCAGTTCGGCCTGGCGATCGGCGTCGTTGAGGCGCGCCTGGCCCATCAGGTACTGCACCAGGTCCAGGTTGTCCTTGCCCACTTCCAGCATCGGGCCGACGTTGTTGTGGTTGACCGACGAATACAGGTCCCACCACGAGCCGTGCTTGAGGAACTTGGTGCTGTACAGCGCGAACGGCCCGAACAGGACCACCGGCTTGCCGTCCAGCTTGCGCGCATCCAGGTGCGGCACCGACATCGGCGGCGAGCCGGTTTCGGCCATGCCGTAGGCCTTCACGCCATGGCGCGAGGTCACGTCCTGGCCCTGGAAAGCGAGGAACTGGCCGCCCACCGGGAAGCCGGCGTAGTCCTTCGATTCCGGGATGCCCGACATCTGCAGCAGCTTCAGCGCGGCGCCACCGGCACCGATGAACACGAAGCGGGCGTGGGTGGTGGATTCGGTGCCGGCCTTGAGGTCCTTCACCGTCACGTTCCAGCTCTTGTCCGCGTTCTGCCGCAGCGCGCTGACCTCATGGTTGAGGTGCAGGCCGAAGTTCGGGCTGTGCTGCAGGCCGGCGGTCAGCTGGCGGGTGATGACGCCGAAGTTGACGTCGGTGCCCAACGGCATCCAGGTCGCGGCGACCTTCTGCTTCGGGTCGCGGCCTTCCATCAGCAGCGGTGCCCACTGCTTGATCTGCGCCGGGTCCTCGGAGTACTGCATGCCGTAGAACAGCGGGTTCTTCACCAGCGCCTGCTGGCGCTTGTGCAGGTAGGCGATGTTGTCATCACCCCAGACGAAGCTCATGTGCGGGGTGGGGTTGATGAAGTCGCTGGGCTGGCTCAGCCGGCCTTCCTTCACCTGGTGCGACCAGAACTGGCGCGAGACCTCGAACGATTCGGCGATGCCGACCGCGCGCTTGGTCTCGATGCTGCCATCGGGCAGTTCCGGGGTGTAGTTCAGTTCGGCGAATGCCGAGTGGCCGGTACCGGCGTTGTTCCAGCCGTCCGAGCTTTCACCGGCGACGCCGTCGAGGCGCTCGTAGACCTGGATGTTCCAGTCCGGCTGCAGTTCCTGCAGGTAGGTAGCCAGGGTGATGCTCATGATGCCGGCGCCGACCAGCACGACATCGACGGGCTTGTCGTTGCTCGCGGCGGGCACCGAGCGCTGGGTCAGCGGCCAGTACAGGAACAGTGCGGCGACCAGCAACAGCAGCACGAGCAGGGCGAGTAGGGCCTTGCCAAATTTCTTCATGGGGGCGGAATCGTTGGCGGGGGGAAGGGGTCAGGATGCGCAAGAGGCAGGGAAAGAGCGTGAAGAAACAACGCCTTGCAGCATTCCATGGGCAATTTTAACCGCTTCTGGTCCGATTTTGATGCAACGCAGCATCCGACCCGTCGCCCGCCGCTGGCGCTAGGCCAGCTCAAGAATCTCGTCACCGGCCTCGTCGACCTCGCCGGTCGCCTTCCAGCCCAGATGCCGATAGAAGCCATAAGAACGCGAACGCGGGTCAGCCGAGCAGGCCAGGAACAGACGGGTGTGGCCGGCATCGCGGGTCAGGCTGACCACCTCCTGCAGCAGCTGCCGGCCGATGCCGCGGTTCTCGAACTCCGGCAGCAGGGCCAGCACCAGCACCTCGCCGCTTTCGCGGTCGGCAAAGCAGTAGCCGGCCATCTGCTGGCCCTCGCAGGCGACGCGGCCGATGGAATCGCCATCGGCGATGCCAGCGGCCCAGCTCTGTTCGGTGATGCCCAGTTCGGCCAGCTGCGCGGCGCTGAAGGCGTTTTCGCGGGTGCGCCCGCGCAGGTCGATGCAGGCGGCGGCATCGTCGGGGAGGGCATCGCGGTAATCGATCGTCATCTGGGAAACCTGTGGTCGAACGGAACCGCATGATTGTGGACGACCCGCATGGAGATTGGATGGAGATGGGCGGCGGTCTTCATTCACTGCCGATGGTGAAGTACTCCGCCGCGAAGTAGCCCAGTTGATAGGCCAGCGTCGCTGCAGCCAGTACCAGCTGCGTGCGCGCGCTGCGCAGATGCCATCCCAGCGCGGCAACGATGAGCATCAGGACTGTGTGCAATGGGTAGGCATCCCCCAGCAGCCGCCATCGGCTTCCCCCCTTGATCGCGGTGTCCACAAGGTCCAGAAGCGTCAATATCGCGATCACTCCGAAGATCCAGCGTCGCCGCTGCATCAGGTACTGGCCGTAACTGCCGTAGTCGCGCAGGTCGTCGGGAAACAGCAGCGCGCACAGCAGGAACCAGGTCGCGCTGTAGGTGATCACGAACAGATAGGTTTCAAATGTCCAGCGATGCACTTCGACGAGGCGGAATTCCCACCACCAGAAGGTGACCAGCGACACCAGCGTCCACATCACCCAGCACAGGTGCAGCGCCGAACAGCCGCGCCGCTGCGGGTGTTCGATGATCTGCGCCAACCCTTTCAGCAGGGTGGTGATGGACAGGCCGAGGATGATCCCCATCACCACGCGGATATGCAGGAATACCGGTTCGGTTTCCATCGGCCAGCCCCATCGTCGGTTGCGCCGATGCTTGCATGAAAAGGGGGCGGAGGGGATCAAGTCGTTTGCGGCAAAAACGACTTGATCCCCTCCGTCCACTTTTCTCAGCGCCTACGCTGCACCAGCGCCGAGGCGGCATCCAGCACCGCCCGGGTCAGCAGGGCCATGGTCTGCACGTCGCCCTTCCAGTGCTGCCAGTACAGCGGCACGTCTTCCCACGCGCGCTGCCGCACGTAGACCAGGCGCCCGGCATCCAGATGGCGCTTGACCAGCGGCAGCGGATTCATCGTCCAGCCGAGCCCGCCGAGATTGGCCTGCACGAAGGCGCGGGTGGAGGGAATCCACCAGGTGGGGGCCGTACTGGGCAGGTCGGCGCCGGCCATGCGCCGGGCAAAGCGCGACTGCATGTCGTCCTTGCGGTTGAACACCAGCACCGGTGCCTGCGCCAGCGCCTGCGCGGTCACGCCCTTGGCGAAATGGCGCTCGCGGAACTCAGGCGTACAGGTCGCGGCATAGCGGATGCTGCCCAGCGCGTGGATCTGGCAACCCTGCACCGGCTCGTCCAGGGTGGTCACCGCACCCAGCACGGTGCCCTGGCGCAGCAGTTCTACCGTGTGGTCCTGGTCTTCCACCCGCAGGTCCAGGGTGGTGCCGGTGCTCTGCGCGAACTGCTGCGCGGCCTGCGGGAACCAGGTCTCCAGGCTGTCGTGGTTCACCGCCACCGGGATGCTGGCCTGTGGCAGATCCTCGTCGGCCAGGCCCATGCGGTGCAGGGCATCGTGCTCCAGCAGGGCGGTCTGCTCGGCCAGCTGCACCAGCAGCTGGCCTTCGGCGGTGGCGGTCGCAGGCGTGCCACGTTTGACCAGCAGCCGGCCGATGCGGTCCTCCAGTGCCTTGACCCGCTGCGAGATGGCCGAGGGGGTGACGTTGAGCGACTGCGCGGCACGGTCGAAGCTGCCTTCGCGGATCACCGCAGCCAGGGCCCGCAGCTGGGCATGGTCGATGCGCATGACGATTAAGCTCCGCTAATGTTGGTTTAGTAAGTTTAGCTCGTCTTTTCTATGTTGCGGCGCGACAATGGCGCCCGTTCCGGTGCTGTCCGCCTTCGCGAGGCACCGCTCCCCCCAAGCAAGACAAGGTAGTGAATCCCATGTTCTCGGTCATCTCCGCCAGCACCGGCCTTGGTGCCTGGTTCAGTGGTGCGGCTACCGGCATCGGCCTGTTTGCCGTGGTCGGCGCCCAGAGCGCCTTCATCCTGCGTCAGGGCATCCTGCGCAAGCACATCGTGCCGGTGGTGGCCACCTGTGCGGCCATCGATGCGATCTTCATCTTCGCCAGCGTGGCCGGCCTGCGCACGCTCACCACGGCGCTGCCGTGGCTGACCACCGCCGTCCTCTGGACCGGCGTGGCCTTCCTGGCCTGGTATGCGATGAAGTCGGCACGCCGGGCGATCGCCGGCGGCGGCGGCATGGGCGAGGCCGACAGCGATGATGGCAGCCGTCGCTCGGTGCTGCTGGCTGCAGTCGGCTTCTCGCTGATCAACCCGCACTTCTGGCTGGACATGATGGTGATCGGCTCGATCGCCGAGAACTTCGGCAATGCACGCATGGCCTTTGCTGCCGGCGTGGTCACCGCCAGCTGCCTGTGGCTGACAGCGCAGGGCCTGGGTGCGCGCCTGCTGGCACCTCTGTTCACCAAGCCCAGCACCTGGCGCGTGCTGGACGGCACCATCGCGGTGATCCTCAGCATCCTGGCCCTCACGCTGGCGGTGCGCGGGGTCCATTGACCCGGCGCACGCCCCCCGAACCCACGTCCTGACTCTCTCTCCAAGGTAAAGGTAGTGGTAACGACGGCACCGGCAACGGTGCCGTCGTTTTTTCTGCCCATCTGGCGGGGCGGCCGCTGGCCTGCCTAGAATCGGCCATCCTGGACAGGGTGTCCGGGCAGGAAGGGGGAAAGGATGCGCAGGACTGTACTTGCCGTGCTGCTGTGCGCGGTGGTGGGAGGGGCGTCGGCAGGTACCGGCGGGGTGGACCTGGATCGGTTCCTGAAGCCCGAGTCGTTTTCGAATATCAAGCTTTCGCCAGGCGGCGATTACGTCGCCGGTACCGTACCACTGGACGATTCCACCGCGCTGGTCATCCTGCGCACGTCCGACCGCAAGCCTGCGGGCGTGTTTCGTCCACAGGACAAGAACCACGCCAACACCTTCGAGTGGGTGAGCAATGACCGCCTGCTGGTCGGCCTGGCCGAGAAGCTTGGCGCACTGGACAGGCCGCAGCCGACCGGTGAGCTGTACGGGGTCAACGTCGATGGAAAAGGTGGGGAGCTGCTGGTCGGCTACCGTGTGCAGGGGCGCGGGCTGGGCACGCGCATCCAGCCGAAGAAGGTAGAGTACGTCGCAGCTTTCCTGACCGACGAGCTGCCCGCCGACGACCGCAATGTGTTGATCGCGGTGTGGCCGTTCGCCGAAGACCCCTACACCCGGGTGGAGCGGCTTGATGTGGTCAGCGGGCATCGCGTGCGTGTTTCCGGCTCACCCGTGCAGCGCGCCAGCTTCACCACCGATCATCAGGGTGAGGTGCGCTTCGCTCACGGCGCTACGTCGGACAACGTCAACAAGCTCTACTACCGCGCTGGGAGCAATGCGCAGTGGTCACTGGTCAATGACGAGTCGCTGAGCCACCGGGTGGAAGGGGCTATCGGCTTCTCCGAAGATGGTGCGCTGGCCTATCTGCAGGTCGAGCAGCCTGCCGGGCCCGATGCCATCGTCAGCTGGAATCCGCAGACCGGCGAACGCCGCGAGGTGCTGAGCGATGGTGTGGTCGATCCCTACGCGATCATCTTCCGCCCGGGCACCCGCGTACCGGTGGGGGCGCTGTATATCGGCGATGCACCGCGCACGCGGTTCTTCGACGAGAAGGGCGCCGATGCCCGTCAATACCGGAGCCTGGAAGCGGCGTTCGGCGGCCCGGTGTTCATCACCTCCAGTACCCGCGATGGCGGCAAGGTGGTGGTGCAGACGTGGTCTGGCAGCAATCCCGGTGATTTCTACCTGTTCGATACCCGCGCCAAAGCGGCTGACCATCTGGTCAGTCGCAGTGAATGGATTGACCCGAAACTGGCCGCCACGGTGCGCCCGTTTGCATTGAAGGCCCGCGACGGGGTGTCGCTGCATGGATTCCTGACATTGCCTCGTGGCAGTGACGGCCGCAATCTGCCACTGGTCGTACTGCCGCACGGCGGCCCCATCGGCGTGTTCGATGAAGGCAGCTACAGCAGCGAGCCGCAGATGCTGGCCGCGGCGGGGTATGCGGTGCTGCAGGTCAACTTCCGTGGTTCGTCCAACTATGGGCGCGCTTTCACCCAGGCGGGTGCGAAGCAGTGGGGCGCGGCGATGCAGGACGATGTGACCGACGCTACTCGTTGGGCCATCGCTGAGGGCATCGCCGACAAGAGCCGCATCTGCATCTATGGCGCCAGTTATGGTGCGTACGCGGCGATGATGGGGCCGATTCGCGAGCCGGGGCTGTACCAGTGCGCAGCCGGCTACATCGGTGTATACGATCTGCCGCTCATGTTCAGTAGTGAGGCGCAGTTGAGCGATTCGGCCATGGCCTGGCAGCGCGAATGGGTCGGTGATCCGAAGACACTGGGTACCCGTTCGCCGGTGAACCTGGCCGCGCAGGTGAAGGTGCCGGTGTTCCTGGCTGGCGGCGGCGAAGACAGGCGTGCGCCGATCAAGCACACCGAGCGCATGGAAGCCGCGCTGAAGGCGGCCGGCTCGCCGGTGCAGAGCCTGTATTACCGCACCGAAGGGCACGGCTTCTACCGGCCCGAGCACAGGCGCGAGTATTACAGCAGGTTGCTGGCCTTCCTGGCGCGCAGCCTCGGCGGTGGTACGGCGGCAGCCGCGACGGCTTCGAGCGAGGCCAAGGCACCCTGAAACAGATGCGGCAGCATCCATCATGGCTGCCGCCGCAGTGCCCTGCCGTCGGGTGCTACTTCACCCCATGCATCATCCGCTTCAACAACGGTGCGGCGATGAAGGCCAGCAACGCGCAGCCCAGGCCGATCCACATCAGCAACCAGAACAGGTGCGCATAGGCACCGGCGGCAGCGGCCATGTCCAGCGTCTCGCCTTCGGGCACGTCAATCGCCGCCAGCTTGCCGAACAGCGCGGCCAGCGTTTCCGAGAAGGCTGTCGCGAGGAACCAGGTGCCCATCATCAGGCTCATCACCCGTGGTACCGCCAGCTGGGTGACCGCCGACAGGCCCACCGGCGACAGGCACATCTCGCCACTGGCCAGCAGGAAGTAGGCCAGCACCAGCCACCACACGCTGGCCATCTCACCGGTGGCACCGACGTGCTGCGCGGCCAGCGCCAGCGGCACGAACGACAGCGCGCCGATCACCAGGCCCCAGGCCGACTTCACCGGCTTGCCCGGCTCCCAGCCCCGGCGCTCCATCCACGTCCACAGTGCAGCGAAGGCTGGCGCCAGCAGCACCAGGAACAGGCCGCCCAGGTAGGTCAGCGAACCGGCGGTCTGCGGAATCACCAGGCAGTCGCGCACCAGCAGCACCAGCATCAGCGCGACGATGGCGATGAAGAACATGCGCGGCGCGGCCGAACCGGGGCGGCGTTCGGACAGGCGTGCGCTGACCACGAAACCCAGCGGTGCCAGCAGCAGCGACACGATCGACCACGGCAGCGGCGAGCCTTCGCGGATCACCAGCGCCGGTACGATGTCCTTGGTCAACAGGCGATCGGTAAAGGTCACCCACGAGCCATACGACTGCTCGTACATCGTGAAGAACACCAGTGCCATGAAGATCAGCACCATCAACGCGATCATCTGCTGGCGCTGCACCGGCGTGCACTTGCTGCCGGTGAACCACGCGAACCAGACCAGCACGCCGCCGAGCACCACAAGCATCAGCATCAGCGCCAGGCTGATTTCACCGCCAAGCGCGAAGGCACCGTTGCCGGCCGCCCACATCAGCCAGGCCACCGGCAGCACGCCGATCACCGCGCACAGGTAGATCAGCCATTCGCGCGGCAGGCCCAGCACCTTCTGCTTCAACGTGGCCGGCTGCGGCGGTTCGGCATGGCCCTGCAGGTATTTCTGGCCCCACAGGAACATCGCCAGGCCGGCAATCATGCCGATGCCGGCCGCACCGAAACCGTACTTCCAGCCGTAGACCTCGCCGAGGAACCCGCACACCAGCGAGGAGAACAGGGCGCCCAGGTTGATGCCGGCATAGAACAGCGAGAAGCCCGAATCGCGGCGCGGATCGTCCTGCGGATAGAGCTTGCCGACGATGGTGGAGATGTTCGGCTTGAGGAAGCCGACGCCCATGATGATCAGCGCCAGCGACAGGTAGGTCACTGCCAGCGCCGAGGTGTCGCGTACCACTTCACCATTGACCCGGTACGCCGCGTGGCCTTCGAAGGCCATGCCCAGATGACCCAGTACCAGCAGGATGCCGCCGAACAGCACCGCCCGGCGCATGCCCAGCCAGCGGTCGGCGAGCATGCCGCCGAACACCGGGATGCAGTACACCAGGCCGCCATAGGCACCGAGCAGGTCCAGCCCGGCCTTGTCGCCGAACAGGTGGTATTTGGTGAGATACAGCAGCAGCAGCGCCTTCATGCCGTAGAAGGAGAAGCGCTCCCACATTTCGGTGAAGAAGCAGACGTAGACGCCCTTGGGATGGCCCAGGAAGTCGTCGGAAGCGATAGCAGTGGAATTCATCGCGGAATTATAGGCCCGCGCCCCCTTTCAGTAGATCCACGCCATGCGTGGATGGCCGCCCCGGTGCATGGCCTACAGATACCGCAACCAGGCCAGGTCGCGTCGCCGAGCCTTGAACCGTGCGAACGCCCGCGTCGGTGGATACAGCACCACCGCCAGCGCACAGGCCACCAGCAGCAGGCCCGCTACCGAGTCCAGTGCATACAGGCAACCGTAGGTCGGGCCCCAGGTCTTCAGCGCGGCCACGTACAACAGCTTCAGCACGTACAGGTGCAGCAGGTAGAAGAACATCGGCGCTGCACCGATATCGGCCAGCGGCCGCAGCGCGCGCGCCAGCGGCGGCCACTCATACAGCCGCAACAGCAGCAGGCCCACGCCCAGTGTCAGCAGCAGGAACTGCAGCGACGGCGGATACTTGGTGATGTTGAACACGCTCATCCACGTGCGCAGCGTGGTCTGCTGGTACTGCCAGGGTGCATCGCCATAGTCGTTGGCGAAGCGCAGCAGGGCGAAGGCGGCCAGCGCGCCCAGCCCGGCCCACAGCAACCGCTGCCGCCGCTGTTCGGGATCGCTGCCGGCGGCGAACCACGGTGCCATCAGGTAGCCCAGCGCGATCACCCCGATCCACGGCAGCACCGGGTAGGAGGTACGCAGGCTCAACCGCCCAGCCTCGATCCAGTCACGCTGGTGCAGCACTTTCCACAGCACCGCCACCGCGCCGTCGCCCTGCACGCGCATGCCATCCAACAGGTTGTGGCCAGCCACAAGCGCCACCGCCAGTACCGCCAGCACCGGCCGCGGCAGCCACAGCAGGCCGGCCAGCGCGATCATGCTCAGGCCGATCGCCCAGATCACCTGCAGGTACACCGTGTCCGGCGGGAACTGGAAGGTCCAGGCGAAGTTGACCAGGGTCAGTTCCAGCACCACCAGGAACAGGCCGCGCTTGAGCAGGAAAGCCGCAATGGCACGGCGCGGATCGGCGTGGCGCTGGCCGTACAGCCATGCCGACAGGCCGGTCAGCAGCACGAACACCGGCGCGCACAGGTGGGCCAGCAGGCGGCAGGCAAACAGGGCAGGGGACACGGTCGCCGCGTCCATCGGATCGCTGACCTGATGCTGCAGGAAGAACGTCTCGCGGACGTGGTCGAGCAGCATCAGCAGCATTACGGTGCCGCGCAGCTGGTCGATGGAGGCCAGCCGGAAGGAGGGGGAAGGGGCCACGTGGGATGCTCGACCGGCGTGACAGGATATAACATAACGTTTTGCCGCGCAGCCCGTCAGGGCTGGCAGACAGCTGCGCTCCAACCCGTCCGCTTGTCGTACCTGATGGGGATCACCCGAGTCGATCCGTCAGGCGCAGCTTTCAGGCAGAACTTCGCCGTGTAGCCCCTGATTGGGCCATTGGTGGGAGCGTTGAGGTAGACCTCATACAAGGTTGCAGGAATCAATGGCTGTGGAGAAGTGCGCAGCGTGGCCGAGGCTGGCAGATCGCCGTAGACGATGCACTGGCCCGGCGCCAAAGGCTCTGCGGGAGTCAGGTCGTACATGAACGACCATGCCTTCACCGTGTCGTGGTGATACACCATCACCGCTTGCAGGATACGGGGCGATCGGACCCATTCCAGTGCCCGCGGCGGCAGGCCGAAACAAGGTATTCCTTCCCGATCCTCGATCACCGCGGTGCCGAACCCGCTGTAGGCGTTGACGTTGCAGATACCCAGCAGCAGGCACAGCATCGCGCCCGCTGCAACGAGGAGGCCTCGCATCATCGTGATCAATGGTGCGTCTGCCATCCGGTCTCCTTACTGACGATGTGTTGGTGGCAGTGCACGGTGTTGGATTCCGGGAATCGACTCAAGCAGGCGCCGAGCCGCAAACCCCATCGCCTGGCACGCATCGCCCGGTGGGCCGGGGGCGTCGGGGGATTGGGGTCAAGGGACCCCCGCTCCGACGAACCGGTGCACTGTGCACAACTTGGTCAAACACGACACATCTGAAGGGGCCAAGGGCCTGCTGGGGCGCAGTGCCGGGCGAGGGCTTGCCAGCCGGTACCAACCGCACTGGACTTGCTGTCCCCTGAACGCTAGCGTGGCAGGGATTTTTTGCCAGCAGGGGCTTTCATGAACCATGACGCTGCGCCCAAGCAGCTCACTTTCCGCGCGGTGGTCCTTGCCATCGTGCTGGCGGTGGTGCTGTCGGCCGCAAACGCCTACCTCGGTCTGTTCGCAGGCCTGACCATCGCCACCGCGATTCCCGCCGCGGTCATTTCCATGGGCGTGCTGCGCCTGCTGGGTGGCGGTTCCATCCTTGAGAACAACATCGTGCAGACCGGCGCTTCGGCCGGTTCGTCGATCGCCGCCGGTGTGATCTTCACCATCCCCGCGCTGGTGATCATGGGCTACTGGCCGGACTTCAAGTACTGGTGGGTGCTGGGCATCGCCGGTCTCGGCGGCCTGCTGGGCGTGCTGTTCTCGGTGCCGCTGCGCCGCTCGATGATCGTCGAAGACCCGCTTCCGTTCCCGGAAGGCAAGGCGGCGGCTGAAGTGCTCAAGGCTGGTGAAAACCCCGGCCCGGGCCTGAAGATCCTCGGCCTGTCGGCGGTGATCGGTGCGTTCGTGAAGCTGGCCGCGGAAAGCGGCATGCGCCTGATCCCAGACGCCTGGGCCACCTCTGCTTATGTCGGCAGTTCCAAGATCACCGCATTCATCGGTACCAACCTGTCGCCGGCGCTGCTGGGCGTGGGCTACATCGTCGGCCTCAACGTCGGCATCGTGGTGGTGTCCGGCTCGATCCTGACCTGGCACATCGCCATTCCGATCTACCAGGCGTTCTTCATGAACACCGATCCGGCGCTGGCCGCCTCGATCGCCACCGCCTCGTCCACCGAAGCGGCATTCGCCATCTGGGGCGCGAAGATGCGTTACCTGGGTGTCGGCGCGATGCTGATCGGCGGCATCTGGACCCTGATCTCGCTGCGCAAGTCGCTGCTCAACGGCGTCAAGAGTGGCTTTGCGGCCGCGCGCAAGAGCGGTGGCCCGGTGCTGGCGCACACCGAGCGCGACCTGCCGATGAAGTGGATGCTGGTGGCCCTGGTGGTGTTCACCCTGCCGCTGCTGGCGCTGTACCAGGCCATCGTGGGCCAGTGGCACGTGTCGATCCCGATGACCCTCATCATGATCGTCGCCGGCTTCCTGTTCGTGTCGGTGTCGGCCTACCTGGCCGGCCTGATCGGCTCGTCCAACAACCCGGTGTCGGGCATCACCATCTCCACCATCCTGTTCGCTTCGGCGGTGCTGGTGCTGCTGCTGGGCAAGGATGGCCTGCAGCCGGTCGGTGCCTTCGGTGCGCCGTTGGGCGCGGTGGCTGCGATCATGATCGGCGCGGTGGTGTGCTGTGCCGCCGCCGTCGGTGGTGACAACCTGCAGGACCTCAAGGCCGGCTACATCGTCGGTGCCACCCCGTGGAAGCAGCAGCTGATGCTGGGCATCGGTGCGTTCTCGTGCGCGCTGATCATGGCCCCGGTGCTGAACCTGCTGGCTACCGCCTACGGCATCGGCGTCAAGTCGGAGCTGCATCCGAATGCGCTGGCCGCACCGCAGGCGAACCTGATGGCGTCGGTGGCCAAGGGCCTGTTCGGCGGTGAGCTGCCGTGGACCTTCATCGGCATCGGTGCCGTGGTCGGTGCCGCCATCATCGCGTTCGACAGCTGGCTGAAGTCGCGCAACTCGCGTTTCCGCGTGCCGGTGCTGGCCGCGGCGATCGGCATCTACCTGCCGCTGGAACTGATGGTGCCGATCTTCCTCGGTGGCCTGATCTCCTACCTGGTCGAGCGCTTCCACAAGGTACGCGCCGATGACGAAGAGGGCCGCGACCGCGTGCACAAGCCGGGCGTGCTGTTCGCTGCCGGCCTGATCACCGGTGAGGCGCTGATGGGTATCGCCATCGCCGTGCCGATCGTGGTCAGCAGCCGTGCCGACGTGCTGGCCGTGCCGTTCCACCTGCCGGCCGCGCAGTGGATCGGCCTGGCCGTTCTGTTCCTGGTCGGCTGGCTGATCTACCGCACCGGCAAGCGCGCCGTGGCGTAAGAGATGGGGTAGTGCCGGCCGCTGGCCCGCAACTCCAGGATCCCGCGATACCCCGTGGTTGCCGGCCAGCGGCCGGCACTACCGCAAACCGCGCTTCGGCGCGGTTTGCTTTTTCTGGCGGCAGCTCGGCCCCGGCCATGACCGATGGCCTTGGCAGGCCCGGCCGCGCAGGCCTACCATCGGTTTTTTGCCGTCCTGCGGAGACCCCGATGAAACTGCGTCATGCCCTGCTGCCACTGAGCCTGCTGGCTGCCCTGCCCAGCGTCGCCGCTGCCCGTGGCCTGGAGATCCGCGACATGGTGGCCATGGACCGCGTCTCCGCGCCGGTACTGACCGCCGACGGCGGCACCGTGGTGTTCGCCAAGCGCAGCACCGATGCCAACCTCAAGGCCAGCACCGCCCTGTTCGCGCGCAACCTGCGTACCCGCGACGCAGCGCCGCCGAAGCAGATCACACCGGCGGGCTGGAACGTCAATTCCGCATCGCTGTCGGCCGATGGCCAGACCGTGTACTTCCTCAGCGCCAAGAACGGCAGCCAGCAGCTGTACGCACAGCCGATCAGCGGCGGCGCCCCGCGCCAGCTGACCGATTTCCCGGTGGACGTGGACAGCTACCACGTGTCGCCGCAGGACGACCGCGTGCTGTTCAGCGCCGGCGTGTTCCAGGCCTGCGCCTCGGACCTGGCCTGCACCGAAAAGAAGCTGAAGGACGTGGAAGGCGCCAAGGCCAGCGGCAAGGTCTTCGATTCGCTGTTCGTGCGCCACTGGGATACCTGGAATGACGGCCGTCGCAACACCCTGTTCGTCGCCCCGTTGCCGGCGGCCAAGGCCGGTGCGGTCAAGGGCGCTTCGGCGCTGAGCGCGACCATCGATGGCGATGCCCCGTCCAAGCCGTTCGGTGGCAATGATGATTTCGCGTGGTCGCCGGATGGCAGCAGCGTGGTCGCCAGCATCCGCGTGGCCGGCAAGCAGGAGTCGTGGTCGACCAACTTCGACCTGTACCGCTTCGATGCCGCCGGCAAGCAGGCGCCGGTCAACCTGACCGCCTCCAACCCGGCCTGGGATGCCGGCCCGGTGTTCAGCGCCGACGGCAAGACCCTGTTCTACCGCGCGATGAAGCGCCCGGGCTTCGAAGCCGATCGCTTCGGCCTGATGGCGATGGACCTGGCCAGCGGCAAGACGCGCGAGATCGCTCCGCAGTGGGACCGTTCGGCCGGTGGCATCGCCCTGTCCGCTGACGGCGCCAGCATCTACACCACTGCCGATGACCTCGGCGAACACCCGCTGTTCCAGATCGACGTGGCCAGCGGCAAGGCCACCAAGCTGATCGGCGACGGCAGCGTCACCGCTGTCGACGTGGCCGGCAACAGCGTGGCGATCACCCGCAACAGCCTGAAGAGCAACGACCAGGTGCTGGTCGGCCTGCTGCCGGCCGCTGGCGAAGCCATCGGCGAGCTGCGCGCGCTGACCCCCGCCGCTGGCGAGGTGCTGAAGGACGTGTCGTTCGGCGACTACGAGCAGTTCGAGTTCAAGGGCTGGAACAACGACACCGTGCACGGTTACGTGGTCAAGCCGCACAACTACCAGGAAGGCAAGTCGTACCCGGTTGCGTTCCTGATCCATGGCGGCCCGCAGGGCAGCTTCGGCAATGGCTGGAGCTACCGCTGGAACCCGCAGACCTATGCCGGTCAGGGCTACGCCGTGGTGATGATCGACTTCCATGGCTCCACCGGTTACGGCCAGGCCTTCACCGATGCGATCAGCCAGCACTGGGGCGACCGTCCGCTGGAAGATCTGCAGAAGGGCTGGAGCGCGGCGCTGAAGAAGTACGATTTCCTCAACGGTGACAAGGCCTGCGCGCTGGGCGCCAGCTACGGCGGCTTCATGGTCAACTGGATCGCCGGCAACTGGAACAGCCCGTTCAAGTGCCTCGTCAACCATGACGGCGTGTTCGACCAGCGCATGATGGGTTACGCCACCGAAGAACTGTGGTTCACCGAATGGGAGCAGGGCGGTACCCCGTACCAGAAGGCGGCGAACTACGAGAAGTTCAATCCGGTCAACCACGTGGCTGACTGGAAGAAGCCGATCCTGGTGATCCACGGCCAGCAGGACTTCCGCATTCCGGTCGAGCAGGGCCTGGCCGCGTTCACCGCTGCCCAGCGCCAGGGCATCGAATCGAAGTTCCTGTACTTCCCGGATGAAAACCACTGGGTGCTGAAGCCGAACAACAGCATCCTGTGGCATGACACCGTCAACGCCTGGCTGAAGCAGCACATCGGCGAATAAGCGATACCGGTGCCGCCCTTCGGGGCGGCGCTTTTGTTTCGCCATCTGCTTCACCGGTGGGTGCCGACCGTTGGTTGGCACACCTCCCTGAGCTTCCGCCAACAGCAGCCGAGCACGGCTCGGCTCTACAAGAGCGCCTGCATGCCCTCGACTGCCCTGATCCAGAACGACATCGTCGTCTTCGGCCTGATCGCCGCCACCCTTGGCGCCGTGTTCTGGACCGCTTCGCGCGAGCAGGGCCTGTGGAAGCGCTTCTATACCTTCGTGCCGGCGCTGCTGCTGTGTTACCTGCTGCCGGGCATCTACAACACGTTCGGCCTGATCGACGGGCAGAACACCAAGCTGTACAACCCGGTCGCGCGTGACATCCTGCTGCCGGCGGCGCTGATCCTGTTGACCCTGGCGGTCGACATCAAGGGCATCCTGCGGCTGGGGCCGAAGCTGGTGCTGATGTACCTGGGCGCCTCGGCCAGCATCATGCTGGGTGCGGTGGTGGCGTTCCTGGTGATGCGCGCGATCCATCCCGATACCGTCGCCGGCGATACCTGGGCCGGCATGGCCGCACTGGCCGGCAGCTGGATCGGCGGTGGTGCCAACATGCTGGCCATGCGCGAAGTGTTCGACGTCAACGCGACCACCTTCGGCCAGTTCGCGGTGGTCGATGTGGGTGTTGGCTACGTGTGGATGGCGGCGCTGATCTTCCTCGCCGGGCGCGCGGCGAAGATCGATGCACGCAGTGGTGCCGACACGTCGGCAATTGATGAGCTGAAAGAGCGCATCACCCGCTTCCAGGCCGAACACGAGCGCATTCCCAGCCTGACCGACCTGATGCTGATCGTGGCCGTGGCCTTCGGTGGCGTCGGTCTTGCCCACGCCATCGGCGCGCCGCTGGCGGCGTGGTTCAAGGTCAATGTCAGCTGGGCATCGCAGTTCAGCCTGGATGCGCCGTTCGTGTGGGTGGTGGTGCTGTCGACCACGCTCGGCCTGGGCCTGAGCTTTACCCGGGCTCGCAACCTGGAAGGTGCGGGCGCCTCACGACTGGGCTCGCTGCTGCTGTACTTCCTGATTGCCTGCATCGGCATGCAGATGGATCTGCTGGCGCTGCTGGATCGCCCGTGGCTGTTCCTGCTCGGCATCATCTGGATCAGCGTGCACATCGCGCTGCTGTGGTGCCTGGGCAAGCTGCTGAAGGTGCCGTTCTTCTACTTCGCCATCGGTTCGCAGTCGAACATCGGTGGCCCGGCCTCGGCGCCGGTGGTGGCCGCCGCGTTCCATCCGGCGCTGGCGCCGGTGGGCGTGCTGCTGGGCACGATGGGGTATGCCACCGGCACCTATCTGGCGTATGTGGTCGGCATCACCCTGCGCGCGCTGGCAGGGCAGGGTTGATCGTGCACGGGGCGATGGGGTCAGATCCCTTTTGCTGTGCAAAAGGGATCTGACCCCGGTTCACGGTGGATCACGCCACCGGCAAACCGCGTTCGATCAGCCACGCTTTCGCGTCTTCCGCATCCTGCTCGAACCACGCCTTCGTCGACCCCAAGCGATACGTATACCCCCACGCATCCATGTCGGCCATCAGTCGCTCGCTGCCGACGCCGGGCAGGTGCCCGGCCAGCACGATCTGCAGGTAGCAGGTGGCGTCTTCTTCGGGCACCGAGTCGGTGGCGTCGGTATGCACCTGCGCGCGCCGCTCCGGCGGCAGCACGATCAGATGGCAGGCCTCGTGCAGCATCGAGTGCACCGGCGTGTCATCGCGCACGTACACGTCGCTGGCGATGATGCCGGCCTCGGGCTCGCCCCAGTAACTGCCGGGGATCGGCTCGCCGGCCGCAACATGGTGCAGCCGCAGCTCATGTGCAGCGAGCAGGCGCTGGGCATCGGCGAAGGCGATGTCGCCGACGCGGGTAACGTTCGGTTCGGGCGTGGTATCAGTCATGCGGGTCAGGCAGCCCCGCCCATGCAGGCACGGGCGGGGCAGGCGGTCAGGGTTTGTCCGGGCCTTCAGGCAGCGCCACGGAAATGTCCAGCACGTCGTGCTGGCCATCCTTGACCAGATCCACCTTCACTGCATCGACGTCGATGTTGACGTACTTCTTGATCACTTCCAGCAGCTCGCGCTGCAGCAGCGGCAGGTAGTCGGGACCGCCACGGTGACTGCGCTCCTGCGCGATGATGATCTGCAGGCGGTTCTTGGCGGTTTCGGCGGTGGTCTTCTTCGCTTTGAGGAAATCAAACAGGCCCATGCTTACCCTCCGAACAGCTTGCTGAAGAAGCCCTTCTTCTCGACGTTGGTGAAGCGCATCGGGCGTTCTTCGCCGAGGATGCGCGCGACGGCGTCGTCATAGGCCTGGCCGGCAGCGGATTCGCCATCCAGGATGACCGGTTCGCCCTTGTTGGAGGCATTGAGGACGTCGCCCGATTCGGGGATCACGCCGATCGCCTTCAGGCCAAGGACCTCCTCGACGTCGGTGATGCTGAGCATCTCGCCGCTTTCCACGCGCACCGGGGTGTAGCGGGTCAGCAGCAGGAAGGCCGGCACGTCCTGGCCGGATTCGGCCTTGTGGGTCTTCGAATCGAGCAGGCCGATGATGCGGTCCGAGTCGCGTACCGAGGACACTTCCGGGTTCACCACCACCACTGCGCGGTCGGCGAAGTACATCGCCAGGAAGGCGCCTTTCTCGATGCCTGCCGGGGAGTCGCAGATGATGTACTCGAAGCCGTCGGCGGCCAGGTCCTTCAGGACCTTGCCCACGCCTTCCTGGGTCAGCGCATCCTTGTCGCGGGTCTGCGAGGCAGCCAGCACGAACAGGTTGTCGAAGCGCTTGTCCTTGATCAGGGCCTGCTTGAGGGTGGCTTCGCCGTGCACGACATTGACGAAGTCGTACACCACGCGGCGTTCGCAGCCCATGATCAGGTCGAGGTTGCGCAGGCCGACGTCGAAGTCGATCACCGCCACCTTCTTGCCACGCTTTGCCAGGCCGCAGGCAAGGCTGGCGCTGGAAGTGGTCTTGCCGACGCCGCCTTTGCCGGAGGTGACTACGATGATTTCAGCCAAAGGACTTCTCCTGATGATTCTGTTTGAGGTGCTGCGTCAGTCCAGCGCAGCGATCTTGATCTGGTCCTGTTCCAGCCACACCTGCACGGCCTTGCCGCGCAGGGTTTCCGGGACATCGTCCAGCACCTTGTAATGGCCTGCAATGGCGACCAGTTCCGCATGGAAATCACGGCAGAAAATGCGTGCCGCGGTGTTGCCCTGGGCCCCTGCCAGCGCACGGCCGCGCAGGGTTCCGTAGATATGGATGCTGCCATCGGCGATGACCTCGGCGCCGGCGCCGACGGTGGCCATCACGGTCAGGTCGCAGTTTTCCGCATACAGCTGCTGGCCCGAACGCACGTTGCCCAGCTGCATGCGCCCCGGCTGTGGCGCGGCGGCATCGGCCGCCTTGCCCATCGGCGTGGCCGGTGCTGCTGCCGGGGCGGCCTTCGCTTCGGCCCGCGCGGCACGCCGCGGTTCCGGTGCGGGTGCCGGCGGCGGGGCAGGCTCTGCTTCAGCGCGCTCGTACTGGGCGCGGAACTTGGCCAGCAGCGGCAGGCCGAGCTGCTGCGAGAGCAGGTCGACCGCGCTGGTGCCATAGGCCAGTGCCACCGGCAGTACGCCGGCACCGCGCAGGCCATCCACCAGCGCCTGTGCCGTGGACACGTCGGGCACCTGGCTGAGGCCGCCGAAGTCGAGGATCACCGCCGCCCGGCCGAACAGCTTCGGCGCACGGCTGACCCGCTCCTGCATTTCCTGCACGAGGCGTTCAACATCGAGGGTGCGGATGCGCAGGTTGGCGATGCCCACCTGGCCGATCTTCAGTTCACCGGCCTGTTCGTAATCGAAATTCACCGCCACGCTCAAGTCCCCGTCGACCGCTGTGCCTGCGCCGGCAGCTGCCGGTCGCGTGCCCACGCCACATCGGGCAGCTTGCCGCCGTAGGTTTCGTTCACCCACGGGAAGCTGCACAGTTCCTTGGCCAGCATGCTGGCCCGCACGTCCACCTGCGGCATGGTGTTCTGGCCCAGCTCGCGGAAGCCGAAGCTGCCGTGGAAGAGCAGGGCGGCATCGGCGCCGTGGTCGAGAAACACTTCGCAGGTCATCTGCGGGTAGCGCAGCTCGGCAAAGCTCTGCGCATCGGCGTAGAACGCACGGCCGACACCACCACCGCGGCGGCGGCTGGCGACCACGATGCGGTCGATATAGAAGAAGGGGGTGTTCAGGTGTTGCTTGAACCAGGCGAAATTGCTGCTGTCGTGCTGGCTGTCGCTGCCGAAGCCGATCAGGAAGCCGGCCAGGTTGCCGTCGCGCTCGGCGACGCGGAAATACTCAGCGGTTGCATAGAACAGGCGCAGGCGCTCGGCATCCAGGGGAAGGATGGCCAGGCCAGCATTGTTGTTCAAAGCCAGGACGGAATCGAGCTCGTGCTCGCGCACGTCGCGGATGACAATCGACATTGTGACTCCGTGGGGTAACGCGGTTGGTCCATTACAAGACCCTGCGCACGATTATTGCATGCCCGGGGTGGGCTGCGGCATGAACAGGGGGATATGCCCAAGCATGACTTTCGGCGCTTGGGAGCAGCCACACACAGGCTACGATGGGTGATGCTGGCCCGACTCAACCACAATGCGATGCTGCGCTACTCCGGGTTGTTCACCTGGGGCACCGTCGGCCTTTGGCTTGCGATCTACCTGATCGACCCGGTGTCGCTGACGCTGGAGAGCCTGGACGGCGAGGCCGGCTTCCGGATCATTCCCTGGGCCTCGGCCTACCTGGCCTTCGGCTTCGTGTACTGGGTGCTGACCCGCTCGCTGGGCGAAAGCCGGCCCGGCTTCTTCGACCATGCCGCGCTGATCCTGCTGACCGCCTGTGCGATCGGCGTGAGCTATTTCTCCGGCACCGCGCTGGGCAGCATCCTGCTGATGGTGGTGGCTGGCCTGCTGCCCTGGTTGCTGGGCCCGCGCATCGGTGTGGTGTGGCTGGTGGCCAGCAACCTGGCCGTGCTGCCGGTCTACATCCAGCCACTGGGCTTCCCGCCGGTCATCGCCGTGCTGCAGGCCGTCGGCTACATGGGCTTCTCCAGCTTCGTGTTCGTGATCGCGCTGGTGGCCCGCCGCCAGGCCGAGGCGCGCGAGGAGCAGCGTCGCCTGAATGCCGAGCTGCGCGCCACCCGTGCGCTGCTGGCCGAAAGCGCGCGGGTGAACGAGCGCACCCGCATTTCGCGCGAACTGCATGACCTGCTGGGTCATCAGCTGACCGCGCTGACCCTGAACCTGGAAGTGGCCGGCCATCTGGCCGAGGGCCAGGCGCTGGAGCACGTGAAGCGCTCACATGCCCTGGCCAAGCTGCTGCTGGGCAACGTGCGCGAGGTGGTCAGCCAGCTGCGCGAGACCGGCGCCATCGACCTGGCCGCTGCCCTGCGTCCGCTGACCGAGCACGTGCCTTCGCTGGACATCCAGCTGGAGATCGAGGAGCCGCTGAACGTGGAAGACCCGCAGCGGGCCCACGTGCTGCTGCGCTGCACCCAGGAGATCATCACCAACACGGTGCGCCATGCCGGCGCCCGCCACCTGTGGCTGCGGGTGTACCGTGAGGTCACGGACCAGGTCGTAGTGGAAGCCCGCGACGACGGTGTCGGGGCGGAAACGGTCAATGTGGGCAATGGTTTGCGCGGCATGCGCGAACGCCTGCAACAATGTGGAGGCCAGCTGCAGGTGGAGACCCGCCCCGGCGAAGGCTTCCGGCTGCGGGCGACGGTACCGGCAACGGTGCTGGCGGCCCTTACCCAGGTTCCTGAAGGAGTGCGTTGATGATTCGCGTCTGCCTGGTCGACGACCAAACCCTGGTGCGGCAGGGGATCCGCTCGCTGCTGGCGCTCGACGACGGCATCGAAGTGGTGGCCGAGGCCGCCGATGGCCGCCAGGCGGTCGAGCTGATCCCGCAGATCCGTCCGGACGTGGTCCTGATGGACATGCGCATGCCGGTGATGTCCGGGCTGGAGGCGCTGCAGGTGCTGTCTCGGCAGGAACAGCTGCCGCCGACCATCATCCTGACCACCTTCGACGATGACCAGCTGGTGCTGGCCGGGCTGAAGGCCGGTGCCAAGGGCTACCTGCTCAAGGATGTGACCCTGGCGCAGCTGGTCGGCGCGATCCGGACGGTGGCCGATGGCGGTTCGCTGGTGCAGCCGGCGGTGACCCAGCGCCTGCTGTCCGGGCTGGAGCACATGCGCAACGACTTCGTCAGTCTGGACCGCCCCGACCCGCTGACCGACCGCGAGACCGAGATCCTGCGGCTGATGGCCAGCGGTTTCTCCAACAAGGAGATCGCCAATTCGCTGGGGGTCGCCGAAGGCACGATCAAGAACCATGTGTCCAACATCCTCTCCAAACTGGGCGTACGTGACCGTACGCGTGCGGTCCTGAAAGCGTTTGAACTCCAGTTGGTGTGAGGAAAATCCTTTAACGACAAAGACTTGGCATGCAGTCCGGGCCCGGATTCAGGGTTGCCCCCTGTTTGCCCCCTACTTGCCGGGTACGCGGATGCGTTACCCTTCGAATTCTTTGTCCATACAAATGCGCAGCCGGCACGGAAACCGGTGCGCCAATCCCGATAACCAATGCCCGCGAAGCCTGCTAGGATTGGCGCTTCGCTTCAATCAACCCGGCCGTGGGATCGGCCCCGGAGACTCTCTGAATGACCCGTATTATCGAGTTCCTGATCGCCTTGGGGATCGTGGCTGGCCTGTTCGTCATCATTGGCGTCTGTCTGCCGGGCGAGCGTCACATCACCGAAAGCATCGAGACCAACCGCAAGATGACGATCGTGTACGACACGGTCAGCAGTCTGCGCCGCTTCAAGGACTGGAACCCGCTGGTACTGCGCGATCCCGCCGTTGAACTGAAGCTGTCCGGCCCGGTCTCCGGCGTCGGTGCCACTCTCGACTTCACCTCCAAAGACCTGGGCACCGGTTCCTGGAAGGTGACCGAAGCCGAAGAGAACAAGCGTGTTGTCATCGCCATCGACGACGCCACCAAGGGTCACGACAAGGTCAGCACCTTCACCCTGGAGCCGACCGGCAAGGGCGGTCGCAACGTCAAGATCACCCAGGACTACTCGGTGAAGTATGGCTTCGACCTGTTCGGCCGCTACGCAGGCCTGTATGTCAGCCGCCAGATCGGCGATGACATCAAGATGGGTCTGTCGCGCATGGCGAACATGCTGGCCACCGTGCCGAATGTCGACTACCGCACTTCCGAAGCTCCGCTGACCGATCTGGGTATCGTCGATGTCCCGGCCGAGGACCTGCTGGTCGTCACCGCCGGCAACGTCGATCGTGGCCAGGACTCCATCAGCAAGTCCATCAAGGACAACCAGGAGTGGATCAAGCGCGTGATCGAGGCCAATGGCCTGGAAGCCGCTGGCCCGCTGCGCGTCATCACCACCGACTTCGGTGCTGAGAAGTACGCCTTCGACATCGCCCAGCCGGTGAAGAAGAAGGGTGCTGAAGCGCCGGCCGCCGAGGCGATGACCGTCAAGATCGACGGTGGCGCTCCGGTCAAGTACGTCCGCGTTGCTCCGCACCGTTCGGCACATGCGGCCTACACCGGCCACATGGCAGGTCTGGACGTTGCCCGCAGCGCCCTGCGCGCCTGGGCCGTGACCTCGGGTAACGAAGTCATCGACCGTCCGTACGAAACCTGGAAGGACGGCGTGGACAAGTCGTTCACCCCGGAAGCAACGTACGACATCTACTGGGCCGTCAAGTAAGCCTCGGCTGACCCATGTAGTGTTGGACACGAAAACGCGCCGCTTCCTGCGGCGCGTTTTTTTTCATCCCGAGCCCGGTGTCGGGCATTGCGCAAGGAGCTGTCATGTTCAATTCCGAACGACGCGCGCGTAAACCGTCGTTGCTGGCCTGCCTGGGCGCGCTGCTGGCAGCCGCCTCGATCGGTCTGTCCGCCTATGCCGCGCATGGCGTGTCCGATCCGCTGGCGCAGCAGCACCTGAACATGGCGGCGTTGTACGCGTTCGCCCACGGTGCGGTACTGGCGGCCCTCGGCCCGCGCGCGCAGGGTGCGATCGCGCATCTGGCGTTGTACGTGTTGCTGCTGGGCGTGCTGCTGTTCTCCGGCAGCCTGCTGGGCGGTGCGCTGTGGCAGTGGCCGACGCGGCTGGCGCCGGTAGGCGGCACCACGCTGATGGCCGGATGGGTACTGCTGGCGATCAATGCACTGAGGCGGTGACCGCAGCGTCCAAGCATCGGTAGCGCCGGGCCATGCCCGGCTTCGAGCGCAGCGACCCGCGTTTGCTTTTGCTCTCTTGTTCCATTCCGTGGCGAACGCACCCGGGAACTGTCCGTGGCCGGGAGGGTGGGCGGCGCAGGGGCGTAAGCGCCATGGATGGCGCGCCCGAGCTTACATGGACGTACTTGCAGCGGCCCCTGCGCCGCCCACCCTCCCGGCCAACCCGGGATCGCAGTCAAGCAGCCGCCACGAGGGGCTCAGCCGTTGGCCGGCTTCCAGCACCAGTGCCACGGTTCGTAGACGATCCCATGCGGGTTGTCGCGCGGATAGCTCAGATGGAACCCGTGCGCTCCCGCATTGGCCTGCAGCCACGCAAACGCGGCCGTCGCCTCGAAGGTCTCTTCTGCCGGCGCGTCCCCCGGTGTGCCGATATCCAGCGCGTGACCACTGTGGTGTTCGCTGAAACCGGGGGCGGCATTGACCTGCAGGATCTGCGGCACACTCTGCCCGCGCGCCAGCTTCCGTTCGAAAATGCCGAGCTGATACGCATGGCTGCGGAAGCCGGAGATCGCGTCCAGCGCAATGCCGTCCCGTGCAGCCTGCAGGCGCATCCGTCGCCAGCCTTGCGCGGCACCGCGGCGCAGCCACAACGGGCGCGCAAAGCGATCACGTCCGGCGAAGTGCAGCAGGCAGGGCTCGGCCTCCAGCGCCAGGCCACTGTCCTGCGCATAGCGCTGCACATCCAGGCCCAATTGCTGCAAGCGCTGTTGCAGGCCGGCCAGCGGCAGCCACTGCTCTTCCAGTGCAGCGCCAAACGGCCGTGACCGCGCCCCATCCAGCAACGCCAGCGCTCCCTCCACGCCGGGTTCGCGTGGCAGGCGCGGCACCAGCGAGTGCACACCGTGCGCCAGTACCGCCGCCAGGTAGCGGCCATCCTGCTTGCGCCGCAGCACCCATTGCGCGCGCGCCAGCAGGCGCGCGTCGAGATTGCTGCGCGCGCGCAGCAGCGGCGGTGGCCACAATTCAACGGCCTCGGTATTGATCAACAGCGGAGTGGTGCGGTGCATCGATCCAGCTTACTGCCGTGGCGCCGCGGCGGCCACCTTGCGCAGCGCCTCCATCAGGGCCTGCGGGCGCTCCAGGCTGAGCAGCAGGGTGCTGCCGCCGCGCACCGGAATCACCAGCGTGCGTGCGCGGTCGGTGACCAGGGCAAAGCCCTTGCCGCCGCCCTGCAGGCGGAAGTGCCCCGAGTAGAAGCCGGGCATGCTGTAGCCGTTGGTCTTGAAGCGGATGCCGTAGCGACGATCACGGCCGAGGTCGACCACCTCGGCCTGGTCCAGCAGCAGGTCGGCCACCGGCGTGCGGCGGCGGTACAGCGTCGAACGCACATCCAGTACGTCGTCTGCCAGCTCCACCCGGCGGCGGAAAAACGCCCAGCCCAGGCCGACGCCCATCACCACGATCACTGCCAGGCTCCATGCCACGCTGCCACCCATCAGGAAGAACGGGGGCGACAGCGTGACCTCCATCCAGGGAGCGTCGGTGCGGCTGTCGTGCAGTTGCGACCAGATGCCGATGCCCAGTACCGCCAGCAGTGGCAGCAGTACCCACAGCACCCGCAGCGAGGAGCTTTCGGCGACGTCGAACGTGCGTGCATCACTGCCGCTCATCGTTGCGACTCCACCCAACGCGCGACGTCATCGATCAGCTGCCCATCGACATGGCCCGGCTGCGCGTATTCCTTCAATGAACTGGAGCCGCTGCCGGCGATGCCGATGTGGTTGAGGGCAGGGTAAGCCTTCCATTGCACGTCCGTGCGCTCGGCCAAGGCTTTTTTCCACAGCGCCCAATCCGTTTCCGGTACCTGGAAGTCACGGCCGCCGTGCAGCATCAGCAGTGGTTTTTTCAATGCCACCGCATCGCCACGAGCGTTCACTGCTTCGATGCTCTTCCAGAACGCCTGCGGCGCGCCCAGTGGCAGTTCGCTGGCGGGTACGGGCGTGTCGCTGCGGGCCGCGGCGATCTGCGCGGCCAGCTTGTCCAGGAACGCTTGTTCCGGCGCACTGATCGAGCCGTCCAGCGACAGCAGGTAGCGGTTCTGCTCGGGCAGCAGTTCAAGCAACGTGCGTGCCGGCGCCGCCCACAGGATCGCGCCGCGCGCCTGTGGCCAGCGGCTGGCGATGCGCGGGGCGAGCATGCCGCCCTGGCTGTGGCCGAGCACGAAGATCCGCTTGCCGTCGATGCGTGGGTCCGCCGCCAACGCGCTCAGCGCCGCAACGGCGTCGTCGGTGGTCTCGTCATCAACGTTGAAGCTGCCGCTCTGGAAGTCCTGGGGACGGGCATGGGTGCGCTTGTCGTAGCGCAGCACGGCGATGCCCTGTGCGACCAGGCCGCGGGCAATGTCCAGGAACGGACGGTTGCCACCGATGGTTTCGTCGCGATCCTGCGGGCCAGAACCATGCACCAGCACCACCGCCGGGAATGGTCCTTTGCCCTTGGGCAGGGACAGCGTGCCGGGCAGTGCGCCGCGCGCCTGCGGCACGCTGAAATCGGCTTCGCTGTAGTTCGCGTCGGCCGGCGGCGGCGGTGCCTTGGCGGCCGGGGCCGGGCGTATTAGCAGACCCGCTACTTTGTCCTGCTCGTTCACCGCTACCTGCGCGATCACCGCGCCAGCGGTGAACTGCAGCGGCACTTCCACCAGATGCAGGCCCTGCTGCTCGCTGCTGTGCGCCGGCCCGCGTTGCTTCAGTTCACCCAGCGAATGCCACAGGCCCTGCAGCTTGTCGGCAGGCACAGCCGCGGCCATCTGCGGGGTCAGCATGGCTTCGGCATCGGCGATCCGCCCGGCCTGCAGGTGATCGAGCAGGCGTGCTGCGACCTGCTGCGGTTCACCAGCGGCTGCACTGGCGGACAACAGGGCGAGGGAAACAGCAAGCAACGAACGGCGTGCGCTCATGGTCACAGCTCCTTCTTGAAAACCAGCAGGGCCGGACGCATCGGCGCCGGGATGATGATGTTGACCAGTTCCCAGCCCAGCTGGCCCTGGCGGCTGAGTTCGGCCTGGATGTCGTCGGCTTTCTGCAGGCCCATCATGGTGGTCTTGACCTCGACGGTCAGGTAGCTCCAGCGCTTGCTCATTCCTTGTCCTCCGGCGATGGCTTGGGTTTCGGCAGGCGTCCTGCCTTGCGCAGTGCGTCGCGCAGCACGTATTCGATCTGTGCGTTGAGGCTGCGCAGTTCATCGTCCGCCCAGCGCTGTGCGGCCGCCAGGACCTCGGCGTTGATGCGCAGCGGATAGGCTTTTTTCTCGCTCATGCAGACTCCTGGCGGGGCGGTGGGGCGCCCCGTTGCGAGGGTGGCTCAGTACAGCGAGCCGGTGTTGACGACCGGCTGCGTGCCGCGGTCCGAGCACAGCACGGTCAACAGGTTGCTGACCATGTGCGCCTTGCGCTCCTCATCCAGCTGCACTACGCCGTTCTTCTGCAGTTCGGCCAGCGCCATCTCGACCATGCCGACCGCACCGGCAACGATGCGCGTGCGTGCGGCGATGACCGCGTTTGCCTGCTGCCGCTGCAGCATCGCCTGGGCGATTTCAGCGGCGTAGGCGAGATGGCTGATGCGCGCATCGATCACCTGCACGCCGGCATCGGCCAGGCGCTCGGCCAGTTCGTTCTTCAGGTGCTGGGAGATCTCGCTGGCGTGGCTGCGCAGTGCCAGCTGGCCGTCCTCATGCTGGTCGTAGGGATAGCTGGTGGCCATCGCGCGCAGCGCCGATTCAGACTGGATGTGCACGAAGCTCTCGTAGTCGTCCACGTTGTAGACCGCTTCGGAGGCGTCGACCACCTGCCAGACGATCACCGCGGCGATCTCGATCGGGCTGCCGTCCAGCTCGTTGACCTTCAGCTTGCCGCTTTCGAAATTACGCACGCGCTGGCTCACGCGGCGCTTGCTGAAGAAGGGGTTGTTCCAGCGCAGGCCGTTGTCCTTGACGGTGCCTACGTACTTGCCGAACAGGCTGACCACCGCCGCTTGGTTGGGCTGCACGGTGTACAGGCCGGCCAGTGCGACCAGGGCCAGCGCGGCGATCAGCAGGCCGGCCAGGATCAGCAGCACGTTGGGCGAGCCGGTGCTGGCCTTCGCCGCAACCCCGGCCACGAACAGGGCGCCGCCGGCGAGGGCCACGACCAGGGACCCGGCGAGCGTGCCGAGGCCGTTGAGGGAGGACAGCGACTTCTCTTTCATGGCGGTACGTCCTTGAGGGTTCGATATGAAGATATCAAAGTGATATCACATTCTAGCTACCGTTCGTCGGGTGGGTGTCCTCAGGCGCTGCGGCTGGACCGGATAGAATGCCCACCCGCCTTCACATTGCTGCTGGAACCCCGCCATGGCCAAGCTTGGAACCCCGCTGTCCCCCTCCGCCACCCGCGTGCTGCTGCTGGGCTCGGGCGAACTTGGCAAGGAGGTGGCCATCGAGCTGCAGCGGCTGGGCGTGGAAGTGATTGCCGCCGACCGCTACGCCGATGCCCCGGCCATGCAGGTGGCACACCGCTCGCACGTGATCGACATGCTGGATGCGATGGCCCTGCGCCAGTTGATCGCGCAGGAGCAGCCGCACCTGGTGGTGCCTGAGATCGAGGCGATCCATACCGAGACCCTGGTGCAGCTGGAACAGGAGCAGGGCCTGCGGGTGATTCCGACTGCGCGCGCGGCGCGCCTGACCATGGACCGTGAGGGCATCCGCCGCCTGGCTGCCGAGACCCTGGGCGTGCCGACCTCGCCGTACCGCTTCGTCGATACCGAGGCCGAGTACCGCGACGCCGTGGCGGCGATCGGCCTGCCGTGCGTGGTCAAGCCGGTGATGTCGTCCTCGGGCAAGGGCCAGAGCACGCTGCGCAGCGAGGCGGACATCGCCCCGGCCTGGGAGTACGCGCAGACCGGCGGCCGTGCCGGTGCCGGGCGCTGCATCGTCGAGGGTTTCATCGACTTCGACTACGAGATCACCCTGCTGACGGTGCGCCACGCCGGTGGCACCTCGTTCTGCGCGCCGATCGGGCACCTGCAGAAGGATGGCGACTATCGCGAAAGCTGGCAGCCGCAGCCGATGTCGGACAAGGCGCTGGCGCGTGCCGAGGAGATCTCGCGCGCGATCACCGATGACCTCGGTGGCTGGGGCCTGTTCGGTGTCGAGCTGTTCGTGAAGGGCGACGAGGTCTGGTTCAGCGAAGTATCGCCGCGTCCGCATGACACTGGTCTGGTGACGCTGGTATCGCAGGAACTCAGCGAGTTCGCGCTGCATGCCCGGGCCATCCTCGGCCTGCCGATCCCGGTGATCCGCCAGAGCGGTGCATCGGCCTCGTGCGCGCTGCTGGCGCATGGCGAGGGCGTGCCGTACTTCAACAACGTGGCCGCCGCACTGCAGGTGCCGGATACCGCCGTGCGCCTGTTTGGCAAGCCCAGCGTGCATGGCCATCGCCGTGTCGGCGTGACCCTGGCGCGTGCGGAAACCATCGACGAGGCGCGTGCCATCGCGCGTGATGCTGCAGAAGCCATCGGCGTCGAACTGCGCCCGTAAACCGGTAGCGCCGGGCCATGGCCGGCGGCCACATCCCCGTGGGTACCGACCGTTGGTCGGTATAGATTTTCGGTGGGTACCGACCGTTGGTCGGTACCCCATCAACACCTGTTACGGCTTCACGTCCACCCACACCAGGTGGTGGTCGCTGCCGTCGGCGATCTTCGCTTCGGCACTTTCATTGGCCGGCCAGAACACGCCGCTGCCGATGTACTCGAAACCGGTCGAGGGCAGCACGTAGTCCAGGCGCATGGTGCCGGACTTCGGCCCGAAGTCGCCGGTGGCATGGAACGGTGCGCCCTTGCGTTCGATGCCCTTCGCCGCATAGGCCAGGCTGGTCTGCTCGGCGCCGACGCTGCGCGGGGTGGGATAGCGCAGGACGCGGGCGTTCTCGATCAGTTCGACGATCGCCTCGTGGCGGCCATCGCCATCGACCGGATCGTTGTTGAGGTCGCCAAGGATGACAAAGCGTGCATCCTGGGCCAGGCCGCCGCACCGGCCCTTGTCGTCGCACAACCACGGCTTGTCACCCTTGGACAAGTATTCCTGCCACAGGCGCAGTTCGTCGTGGTTGCGCGCGGCGTTGCGCTTTTCCGGGCCGTCGAACACCGGCGGGGTCGGGTGCGAGACCAGCGCGTGCACCACGCCGGCCGGGGTCTTCACCGGCACGTCCCAATGCGACTTCGACGACAGCCGCAGCTGCGACCAGACGCTGTCGTTGTAGAAGCTCTTGCCGGTACGCGGATCGATCGGGCGGATCGCGCCGGGCATCGCACTCCACTTCAGCAGCTGGAAGCTGCGCACCTTGGCTTCGTCGATCGGGTAACGCGACAGCACCAGCATGCCGTACTGGCCCGGGTGCAGGCCGTAGCCCCAGGCGTCGTTGCCGCGACCGCGCCCTTCACCACCGACCACGCCGTTGTTGTCCAGGTCCAGGCCGCTGGGCACGCCGGTGTTGACCGGTGCCAGGTAGCGGTAGGCGAAGTGCAACGGCTTGCCGCCACCGGGCTGGGCCACTTCCAGGTAGCGCTTCTGGAACAGGTCGGCAGCGCGATGGGCGTCGTCGAAGTCGAATTCGTTCAACAGCACCAGGTCAGGGCGCGCCTGCTGCAGTACCGCGGCGATCTTGCGCGCGTGTTCGCTGTCGCCTTCCAGCTCGGCGATCAGGCCGCCGGCCTCGTCCGAATACAGCGAGGTGTTGTAGGTGGCCAGGCGCAGCGCTGCAGACGGTTTTTCGGTCATCGCGGGGGACGTGGCAAAGGCGGGAGCGGTGGCGCCACAGAGCAGGGCCAGGCCGAGGATCAGGGGTTTGGCGTTCATGGGCCGTATTGTGCACCCGGCCCGGTGTCAGTGGTTTGTCAGCGTCCGTCCAGATCGTCGTCGAAATCATGCCAGCGGCGGCCATCGTAGGCCTCCAGCGGGCGATAGCGCCGCTTGTAGTCCATCTTCTGGTGCTCACGGATCCAGTAGCCCAGGTACAGATGTGGCAGGCCCTCGCGGCGCGCCCACTCCAGTTGCTGCAGGATCGCGAAGGTACCCAGCCCGCGCGCGGCATGGGCGGGGTCGAAGAAGGTATAGACCGCCGACAGCCCGTGCTCGGTCACATCGGTCACCGCCACACCCAGCAGCTGGCTGGGCTGGCCGTCGTGGCCGGGCAGGCGCATTTCCATGAAGCGCGTGTGCGACCAGCTGCCGATCAGGAATTGCTCGAACTCGTGCGGGCCGTGGTCGTCCATGCCGCCCTTGGCATGACGATGCACCAGGTAGCGGTGGTACAGCTCGAACAGATCCTCACGCGGCATGGCCGCGGTGATGCGCACTTCCAGATCGGCATTGCGGGCGGCGCAGCGGCGCTGGCTGCGGTCCGGGGCGAAGCGCGCCACCGGGATGCGCACGGCGACGCAAGCGTGGCAGTTCGCACAGTGCGGGCGATAGACCAGATCACCGCTGCGGCGGAAGCCCCAGCTCAGGGCCAGCGGATATAGCTCGCCGAGGCGACGGTCCTGCGGGTCCAGCACCAGATCGCGCGCGACCCGGTCCGGCCAGTACCCGCAGGGGTGCTCGCCGGTCTGGAACAGTCGCAGTTCGTCGTCTCTGTCGCCGTGTCTCGCCATGGGCACAGCATAGCTCCAGCCTGTCGCAATGGCGGCGACTGTCCCCCGGATGAATGGAACCGGCGGCTGCGTCAACCGAGGTCGTGGTCAGGCGTTGTTGTCCTCCGAGGGTGAGGTGTTCACCCCGATGCCAATCCCATTCCCAGGAGTGACCCCATGATCCGTACCCCCCTGCTGCTGGCCCTGCTGCTCGGCACTTCCGCGACCGGTATCGCCTTGGCCGCCGACACCCCGGCTGCACCGGCACAACGCCCGGCCAAACTGGATACCAATGGCGATGGCTTCGTCGACCGCAGCGAAGCGGCGGCCCACCCGCGCCTGGCTGCGAAGTTCGATGAGCTGGACAAGAACAAGGACGGCAAGCTCTCGCGTGATGAGCTGCCGCGCTGGAAGCATGGCCGCCACGGTGGTCGCGGCGGCGAGCGCTGGGCCAAGCTGGACGCGAACAAGGATGGCCGCATCAGCCGTGAGGAAGCCAAGGCCGATCCGCGCCTGGCCGAGCGCTTCGACCAGCTCGACCTCAACAAGGATGGCTACCTGGACAAGGCCGACCGCGAGCTGCGCATGAAGCAGCATCGTGACGCCTGGTTCGCCGCGGCTGACACCAACAAGGACGGCCAGCTGAGCAAGGCCGAGTTCGACGCCGCCAAGGGTCCGATGCACGGTGGCCGGCGCCACGGCGGCCCGCGTGACGGCGCCGCGCCGAAGCCGCAGCGCTGATTTTCAATGCAGTGATCGACGACAACGCCGGCGTGATGCCGGCGTTGTCCGTTACAGGCGGCCGCTGAGCGTCATCGTATAGGCCAGGGCGCCGATGACCATCAGGTTCACCGCCATCATGCCGGTCAGGCCGTACATGGATTCGTACTTCCAGTTGATCCCGTGACGCCCACGCCGGGCTGCATCACGCGCGAGCAGCGGGGCCATGATGCGCCGCAGTGTCACCAGGCACTGGTAGTTGACCACCACAAGGCCCAGTGCCAGCACCAACAGCTGCGTCCACATAGGTGCCTGCAGCAGCACGGTGAACAGGATGGCCAGGCACCAGCCCAGACTGGTGCCGGTGCTGACATTGACGAAGCGGCGGACCTGGACCTGCTCGGCGCCGGTCTCGGCGTACGACAGCAGGAAACGGCCGCCGAGATAGCTGCCGAGCGCGCCACCGACGACGCCACCGATGATTGCGGCCCAGCTTGACGCGGGCAGCATCTGCAGCTGGCTCAGCGTAGCAGTCAGCGAGCCGAGCGCGGTACCGCCGGCAGCGCTGGCGCCACCGAGGCCGAGCTTGCTGCCACCCACGCCGACGCCGGTTCCCAGCAGGATCGCCGCGCTGGCAGTGCCGGGCGCGGCGATCATCACCATCGACACCACCGCCGTTGCGAACGCAGCACTCGGTGCGCTGCTGCGTGCGAATTCGCCGAAGCGCTGCAGCAGGCCCTCGCGCACCTGCGCACGGGCACGCGACAGGCGCTTGCGTACTGCCGCGTCGCTCAGGCCGAGCAGGTCAGCGACCTGCTGCGAATGCTGGCCCTCGCGGTAATACAGCAGCAGTACTTCGCGGCTGTCGGCGGGCAGGGCGGAGATGATGTTCTCGGCGGCGATTTCCTCTTCCAGCCGCTGCAGGCGATCCGCCGCACCCGGGGTCGGATCCGCAGCCATGGTCAAAGCCACTTCGGCAGCTTCGCCACTCAGCGGTCGGCCACGTTGCGCGCGCAGCCAGTCACGGGCGAGGTTGCGGGTGATCTGCCGCAACCAAGGCAGGAAGCTGCTCGCGCTGCGCAGCTGGTGCAGCTGCTGCCAGCCCTTCACGAACGCTTCCTGGGCGATGTCCTCGCTGGCCTGGCGGTCGCCGGTGATGGCCAGGGCGATAGCGGTGACCGTGTTCTGGCAGGCCAGCACGATGCGCCCATAGGCCTGCTGGCAGCCGCCGCTGGCGGCCGGCAGTTCGCGGTGCAGTGTGTCGTCGATGCTTGCGGCGAAGGTCGTCATGGCGGCGGGCTCCTGCAGGGATTGTGTCCCATGACGGAGCTGCGTGCGGAATGTGACCTGCCCTTTTCCGGTAGCGCCGGGCCGTGCCCGGCGGCTGTCCTGTCAGGCATTTCGGCCGCTGATGCAGGCCGCTGCGCTCGCCGGGCATGGCCCGGCGCTACCGGCGGTTGCCGGCCAGCGGCCGGCACTACTTCGCCGGCTGGATGCGGACCCGCACTTCCTCTTCTTCCGGCGGTGCCGGCGCGACTGGTTTGGCCGGCTGCGGTTGGGCCTGCTGGGCGGGTGCCGGGGTTGCAGGGGCACCGCGATGGCGCAGGCCGATCACTAGTGCCACGCCGGCGATCACCACCAGCAGGGCGATGCGGATGCGCCAGGCCCAGCCACGACCACCGGTGCTTTCCTGCACATCATCGCGGAAGGCGAACTCGGCGGTCGGGTGGTCACGGCGGGTGGTGTCGAGCAGGCGGGCGTCGCGCAGGATTTCGCGCGCGCGCGGCTGGTCGTCGGCACGCACGACCCAGACCGCCGGGTAGGCGCCGGCATTGCCCAGGTCGGTATAGCTGAACTGGCCGCGGCGACGGGTCTTGTACGAGCGCCCGTTGGTGACCTTTACCTGGATGTCGTGGCTGCGCAGGAGCTCGGCCACGCCTTCCACGGTTTCCACGCGCTGGCTGCTGAAAATCTGACGCATCGGATCAATCCTTGGCCGGCACGGCGGCCGCTGCTGCCTGGTCCGGAACCACGCGGATCAAGCCTTCCTGGGCGGTGCTGGCAACCAGCACGCCATCACGGGTGAAGAACTGGCCGCGGGCCAGGCCGCGCGAATCCTGCGCGCTGGGGCTGTCCAGCGAGTACAGCAGCCAATCGTCGGCGCGGAACGGACGATGGAACCAGATCGCGTGGTCCAGCGAGGCCATCTGCACGTGCGGATGGTAGTAGCTGATGCCGTGCGGGAAGGTCGCCGTGCCCAGCAGGTGGAAGTCCGACGCGTAGGCCAGCAGCGCCTGGTGCAGCTCGGGAGCATCGCCTACACGCTCGCTCAGGCGCAGCCAGACCTGGTGGTAGGGCGGGCGCTTGGGCGGGTTCAGTTCATCGCGCGGATACACATGGCGGAACTCGAACGGACCACCGCGCGACAGCCAGCGCTGCACCTTGATCGGCAGGCGCTCAAGCACCTCCGCCGGCAGCGGCCTGTTCGGTTCGATATCTTCTGGCTGCGGCACTTCGGGCATCTTGTGCTGGTGCTCGGCACCGGATTCGGCCTGCTGGAACGAGGCCGCGCAGAAGAAGATCACCTTGCCATGCTGGATAGCGGTCACCCGGCGCACCGAGAAACTGCCACCGTCGCGGGTACGGTCGACGTCGTAGACGATCGGATGGTCGATGTTGCCGGCGCGCAGGAAATAGGCATGCAGCGAGTGCACATGGCGACCGTTGTCAACCGTGGCCTGGGCGGCCGCCAGGGCCTGGCCCAGCACCTGTCCGCCGAACACGTACTTGGTGCCGATGTCGCGGCTCTGGCCGCGGAACAGGTTGTCCTCCAGCCGCTCCAGGGTGAGCAGATCGATCAGCTCGGAGACGACGGGTTCGGGCGTGTCGTTCAAGGGGGCGGCCACAGCGATGAAAGAGGGCCCGATTATACCGGTGCGCACGGCCCCCTCATTCCCGTTTGCCACATGGCCCCACCCTTCAGCCGAGCGTCTCTCGGCTCGACAAGACACCTGCGGCCAACTGTCGAAGGCCGGGCGGGGCCGGTTGCGGGGGCGTGAGCGCCATGGATGGCGCGACCGAGCTTACATGGACGTACTTGCAGCGCCCCCCGCAATCGGCCCCGCCCGGCCTCTCTACGGAAAGCGGCATTTGACGTGGACGTTGCCTCTGCGGGTGCCGGGCGGCAGCCCGGCCGCCTTACTTCCCTAGTCGGGCGACCAGTGCCTGCAGCGCGTTCTGCGCATCCGGGGCGAACCAGGCCTCGACGAAGCGGTCGAGCTGGATCAGGTCCGGGTGCAGGGCATCGTGCAGTTCGGCGCGGGCGATGGCACGGGTCAGCAGCATCGGCTGCCGCGGCTGCTTCAGCAGGTCCTGCAGCCAGGCCACCGCGCGGGCCACCACCAGCTCGCCATCAACCAGTTCATCGACCAGGCCGATCTGCAGGGCCTGTTCGGCGGGTACCAGCGCGCCGGTGGCCAGCAGGACGCTGGAGCGGTGCGCGCCCACCGCACGGCGAAGCAGGCGCTGGATGCCCTCCGGTGCGATCAGGCCGACCTGCACTTCGTTCAGGCCGATGGCGTACGGGCGCGCCGGATCGGCACTGCGTGCCATCACCCGGTAGTCGCAGCACAGGGCCAGCACGCAGCCGCCAGCCGGTGCATGGCCGGTGATCGCCGCAACCACCGGGATGCGGCTCTCGGCAAGCGTGCGTACCGCGCCGAAGAACGCGTTCCAGGTGTCCAGCAGCTTGTGCTTGTCATCGCCATGCGAGAGCAGGTGCGGCACGTCCATGCCGCCGGTGAAGATGCGCTCGCTGCCGGACAGCACGATGCCGTGCGCGTCCTCGGCCATCGCCAGTTCGATGGTATGGATCAACTGCCGGCACAGCTCGGTGTCCAGGGCATTGACCGGCGGCCGCGCCAGCCGCAGTTCGCGGATGGGGCCATGGTTGATCACCTCGATGAGCGTCGTCATGCTGCGGGTCTCGTTGCGAAGAAGGAACCTGGGCGATGATAACCAAACCATGCGTTGGCGTACTGTTCGTGCTGTGTGCGCTTGCAGCATCGGCGTCGGCGGCCGAGACCAAGTGCGTCACCGTCGAGCAGGGCTGGGTACGGTTGTTGCCCAACCCGAAGATGGCAATGACTGCCGGTTATGCGGTGATCCGCAACGGCTGCGCCACGGCGGTGGCGATCACCGGTGCACGCAGTGCGAGCTTCGGCGATGTGTCGCTGCATGAAACCACGGTCGTCGATGGGGTCAGCCGCATGCGTGAGGTCCGGCGCCTGCCATTGGCACCCGGCGCCAGAGCTGTACTCAAGCCTGGTGGCCTGCACCTGATGCTGATGGACGGCTACCGCACCCTGGAGGAGGGGCAGCCGGTGTGGCTGCAGCTGCAGCTGGAGGATGGCACCGAAGTCAGCACGGCGTTGATAGCGCGCAGGGCGGCGCCGTAACGCGAGGGTAGTGCCGGCCGCTGGCCGGCTGCACGGGCAATGCCGGCCAGCGGCCGGCACTACCGAGTTGTTTTACGACCAGTCGTACGAGAACAGCACCGTGCGGCTTTCCGGCTCGTACAGCATCACGATCGCATCGGCACCAGTGGCGCACCAGTTGTAGCCGGCCACTTCGGCCACGGCGAAGAATTTCCTGCCATCGCGGGTGATGATCGCGCACTCGGCATCGTCCGGCGCATGGCGGTCGTCGGCCGCCTCGGTGAACTCCAGCGCGAAGGCGGCGGGAATCTCCGCGGTTTCAATCCAGTTGCCGGTCGAGATCTGCCCGCCCAGCACATCAAGGTAGGCCTGTTCGCCAGGCTCGCCATCGCCATAGCGCGAATAGCTGGCCAGGCGTCCATGCTGCTGGAAGTACGCGTGTGCCTTGCTGTAGCTCTCACGCATCTCCGTGACGTGCTCCAGCGCGTCTTTGTCCTGCACCTGGTCGCCGATGAAGTAACCTTCATTCCCGAGGAAACGCATGCGGTTGTCCGCTGTCAGCTCGAAGGCGATCCAGTTGGTGCCGGTGAAATCGTTGTGGTGCCCTTCGGTTTCATCGCCGATGCAGCCGTCGTACGGCTCGATCGGGCACAGCATGGCTGCCACCTGGCCGGCCAGTTCCGGGCGCAGCACGCCGAGGTCGATCTTCAGCAGCGGCAGCAGGTGCTGGCGAAGCCAGGCCTGGTCATCGGGGAACACGTCGGCCGGGAAGGGGACCATGCCGGGCAGCAGGTCGCGCAGTTCAGTCTGGTGGATCATGTCAGTCCTTTGAATAGTGTCGGTAGTGCCGGCCGCTGGCCGGCAACCGCTGCAGCAGAGGCGGAGAGCAAAGGATACGGGACGCACGCCACGCACGCGCGCACTACCGTCCCGGCTGAGGCGCAGTGCCTGGGGCGCGATTCAGATGAGTCCTTCGAACGCCATCGCCTCTTTCGCGGCAGGTCGCTCGCCAATCCGCAGCAGCAGTGCCTGCAGGTGTGGCCATGGCGCGGTATCGATGTTCAGGTGCGCCGTCCAGCCGACAACCACGAACAGATAGAGATCGGCGATGGAAATGGACCCGCCCAGCAGGTAGCGGCGGTTGTCGGACAGCGTCGCTTCGACGTAGTCGAGCTTGGCATGCAGGCGGGCCTGGGCTTTCTCCCGCGCCTCGGGCGATTCCGGGTGGAACAAAGGGCCGAACGTCGGATGCAGTTCCGCAGCAACGTAGATCAGCCATTCGTGAAGTCGCGCCGCACCGATCGCACTTGTCGGTACCGAGAATTCCACGCCGGCGACATCGGCGAGATAGAGCAGGATCGCGGCGCCTTCGGTGAGGACCTCGCCGTTGTCCAGCCGAAGTGCGGCGACATAGCCCTTGGCATTGATCTGCAGGAAGTCTTCGCCCTGCTCTGTGCGCTTGGTCGAGTGGTCGACGCGATCGAGCTCGAACCGGATTCCCAGTTCGCGCAGCAGGATGTGGGCGGCAAGCGAGCAGGTGCCAGGCGTGTAGTAGAGCTTCATCGTGGTTTCATCGTGGGGGAGTGCCCGGAAGTATGCTGCGGGGAAACGGTGGTCGGAGCGCTTTGCTGCGACATGACGCGAGAATCGGGTTTCCATCTGGATACCCGTCGAAGGAGCGGAAGAACGTGGGGCTCAAGGTGCGGAAGAACCGGGCAGTAGATCCGGACAGCGTGTGTCCGTTGAGCAAGTGCATGGCGTTGCTTGCCGGCACGTGGACGGCGGAGATCATCTGGTCATTGAGTGCGGGGCCACGGCGTTTCGGCGAGCTGCGTGTGGATCTGGCGCCGGTGACGGCCAAGACGCTGACAGCGCGCCTTCGGGACATGCAGCAGAAAGGTCTGGTCACACGTCATGAAAGGGATACCTCGCCCCCTCCCATTGAATACGAACTCACCCGCCTGGGCGCACGGTTGTTGCCTGCGATCCATGCAATCGCACGGGTTGGCAATGAACTGAAATTCGGCGCCGAGTCAGCGGGCTGAGCGATCTGTTTCCCGCAACGAAAAGGCCGCCCATGGGGCGGCCTTCGCGGGTGCAGTGATCGGGTCGCTCAGCTGGAAGCGTTGCGGATCGCATCCGGCAGTGGCGCACTCTTGCCGGTCTGCGTGTCCATCCACACCACCACCACGTTGCCGTCCGAATACAGCCTCGACTCATCCTGCTGGTCGACGATGCGATGACCGATGGTCACGCTGCTGTTGCCCAGGCGTTCGACGAACAGCTCGACCAGGATGTCGTTGGGCCACACGATCGGCAACCGGTAGTTGACGTTGGTGGCAGCCACCACCGGTGCGATGCGGTCGGTCATCGACACGCCTTCCACGCCCAGCATCCAGCGCACGCGCGCTTCTTCCAGGTAGGAGATGTACTTGGCGTTGTTGACGTGGCCCATGCTGTCCATGTCACGCCAGCGCACGCTGATCGGAATGCGGGCCAGGATCTTGTGTTCGCTGCTCATCAGGCGTCCTTCTTCTTGGTGCTGGCCGCGGCGGTCTTGCTGGCCTTGCCGGTGCTCTTGGCGGCCGCTGCCTTCTTTGCCGGCTTCTCGGGCTTCACCTTGCGCGGCGGGCGCGCATCGGGCTTGTTGGCCACGGCGGCCGGCTGGTCCGGTCGCGCACTGGTGGAGGGCAGCATCCGGGCGAGGAACTGGCCGGTGTACGAATCCGGGCATGCCGCCACGTCTTCCGGCGTACCGGTCACCAGGATGGTGCCACCGCGATGACCGCCTTCCGGACCCAGGTCGACGATCCAGTCGGCAGTCTTGATGACGTCCAGGTTGTGCTCGATCACCACCACCGTGTTGCCCTCGTCGCGCAGCTTGTGCAGCACGCCGAGCAGCGCTTCGATGTCGTGGAAATGCAGGCCGGTGGTCGGCTCGTCGAGGATGTACAGGGTGCGGCCGGTATCGCGGCGCGACAGTTCCTTGGACAGCTTCACGCGCTGCGCTTCACCGCCAGACAGCGTGGTCGCGCTCTGGCCCAGCTTGATGTAGCTCAGGCCGACATCGACCAGGGTTTCCAGCTTGCGGGCGATGGATGGCACCGGCTCGAACAGCTTCAACGCATCTTCGACGGTCATTTCCAGCACGTCGTTGATGTTGAAGCCCTTGTACAGGATCTCCAGCGTTTCGCGGTTGTAGCGCTTGCCATGGCAGACGTCACAGGGCACGTACACGTCCGGCAGGAAGTGCATCTCGACCTTGATCAGGCCATCGCCCTGGCAGGCCTCGCAGCGGCCACCACGCACGTTGAAACTGAAGCGCCCCGGCGAATAGCCGCGCGCACGCGATTCGGGCACCTGTGCGAACAGTTCGCGCAGCGGCGTGAACAGACCGGTGTAGGTGGCCGGGTTCGAGCGCGGGGTACGGCCGATCGGCGACTGGTCGATGTCCACCACCTTGTCGAACAGGTCCAGGCCATCGATCTCCTTGTAAGGGGCGATCGGGTGCGAGGCGCCGTTGATCTCGTTGGCAGCCAGCGAGAACAGGGTGTCGTTGATCAGGGTCGACTTGCCCGAACCGGACACGCCGGTCACGCAGGTCAGCAGCCCCGCCGGAATGGCCAGGTCCACCCCCTTCAGGTTGTTGCCGGTGGCGCCACGCAGATGCAGCGTCATCTTCGGGTCCGGCTTGTGCCGGCGCGCCGGGATCTTGATCGCGCGCTTGCCCGACAGGTACTGGCCGGTCAGCGAACGCGGTGCATCGAGGAGGTCCTGCAGGCTGCCCTTGCCGACGATCTCGCCGCCATGCACGCCCGCGCCCGGACCGATGTCCAGCACGTAATCGGCCAGGCGGATCGCATCTTCGTCATGCTCGACCACGATCACCGTGTTGCCGAGGTCGCGCAGGCGGGTGAGGGTGCCCAGCAGGCGCTCGTTGTCGCGCTGGTGCAGGCCGATGGACGGCTCATCGAGCACGTACATCACGCCCACCAAGCCGGCACCGATCTGGCTGGCCAGGCGGATACGCTGTGCCTCGCCACCGGACAGGGTGTCGGCCTTGCGCTCCAGGGTCAGGTAATCCAGGCCGACGTCGACCAGGAAGCCGAGGCGTTCGCCGATCTCCTTGACGATCTTCGCGGCGATCTCGCCGCGCCAGCCCGGCAGGCTCAGTTCGCTGAAGAACTTCAGGGCTTCATCGATCGGCAGCACCACCAGTTCCGGCAGCGGGCGGTCGGCCACGAACACGTTGCGCGCGGCCTTGTTCAGGCGTGCGCCATTGCACTCGGGGCAGGCATGCTCGCTGATGTACTTGCCGAGCTCTTCCTGCACCGCCGCCGATTCGGTTTCCTTGTAGCGGCGTTCGAGGTTGGGAATGATGCCTTCGAAACGATGCTTGCGCTGGGTGCGGCCACCGGCCTCGGTGAAATAGGTGAAGGTGATCGCTTCCTCGCCACTGCCGTACAGCACGGCCTGCTGCACCTTTGCCGGCAACGAGTTCCATGCCGCGTCGGTGTCGAACTTGTAGTGCTTGGCCAGCGAGGCGATCAACTGGAAGTAATAGGCATTGCGGCGATCCCAGCCGCGCACCGCACCGGCGGCCAGGGAAAGCTCGGGATGCACCACCACGCGCGAGGGATCGAAGAACTCGGCCATGCCCAGCCCGTCGCAGCCGGGGCAAGCGCCCATCGGTGCGTTGAACGAGAACAGGCGCGGCTCCAGTTCGGGCAGCGAGTAGTCGCAGACCGGGCAGGAATACTTGGACGAGAACAGGGTAGGGGTCGCACCGGCGTCGTCCAGCGACTGCACCGATGCCATGCCATCACCCAGTTTCAGGGCCGTTTCGAAGCTCTCGGCCAGTCGCTGCTTGATGTCTTCGCGCGGGCGGAAGCGATCGATCACCGCTTCGATGGTGTGCTTCTGGCGCAGTGCCAGCGGCGGCACCGCATCGATTTCGTACAGTTCGCCATCGACGCGCACACGCACGAAACCCTGCGCGCGCAGCTGGTCGAACACCTGCGCGTGCTCGCCCTTGCGGTCGCGGATCACCGGTGCCAGCAGCATGTAGCGCTGTTCCGGGTCCAGCGTCAGCATATGGTCGACCATCTGGCTGACCGTCTGCGCCTCCAGCGGATAGCCATGATCGGGGCAGCGCGGGGTGCCGACGCGTGCATACAGCAGGCGCAGGTAGTCGTAGATCTCGGTGATCGTGCCGACCGTCGAGCGCGGGTTGTGCGAGGTCGACTTCTGCTCGATCGAGATCGCCGGGGACAGGCCTTCGATATGGTCCAGATCCGGCTTTTCCATCACGCTCAGGAACTGCCGCGCATACGCCGACAGGGACTCGACGTAACGCCGCTGGCCCTCGGCATAGATGGTGTCGAACGCCAGCGACGACTTGCCCGAACCGGACAGGCCGGTGATCACGATCAGTTTGTCGCGAGGCAGGTCGAGGTCGATGTTCTTGAGGTTGTGCGTCCGCGCGCCGCGGATGCGGATGAAATCCATCGCCATGGGGAATCCGGTTGTGGGGGCGTGGCTGGGCCGCCGGGCCAGCGAAAGGGCGGCAATCGGTCAGCCTACCGAGGTGACCAGATGGGGGCAATGGGCGACAATGCCAGCCTGGTGTCTCACCTCGTGAGACCGGCCGACAGGCAGGGGTCAGATCCCTTTTCACGTGGTGAAAAGGGATCTGACCCCGTTCCGGCCCGGCCTCCAGAGCCGTTCAGGTGTTGACTTGACCCGTCCCCGGTGGTCCACGTACAATTCCGCTCCTGTCCGCCCTCGACGGCGGCAGTCCATAGACCACAATAACTACAGAGGAAGTCTGGTCATGTACGCAGTACTGGTCACCGGCGGTAAGCAATACCGCGTGGCGCAGGGCGAAAAGCTCCGCATTGAAAAGCTCGAAGTCGAAGTCGGCAGCGAGATCAAGTTCGACAACATCCTGCTGCTCGGCGACAGCGATGGCATCAAGATCGGCGACGCCCTGAGCGGCGCTGCGGTCACTGCCACCGTCCTGTCCCAGGGTCGTGCCGACAAGGTCCGGATCATCAAGTTCCGTCGCCGTAAGCACCACATGAAGCGCCAGGGTCACCGTCAGTACTACACCGAAATCGAGATCACCGGCATTGCCGGTGGCAGCAAGTAAGGAGATAGGTCATGGCACATAAAAAAGGCGTAGGCTCTTCGCGCAACGGTCGCGACTCCAACCCGAAGTACCTCGGCGTCAAGATCTTCGGTGGCCAGGCCATCGAAGCCGGCAACATCATCGTGCGTCAGCGCGGCACCCAGTTCCACCCGGGTTCCGGCGTCGGCCTCGGTCGTGATCACACCCTGTTCGCCCTGACGGACGGCAAGGTGGAGTTCACCGTGAAGGGCCCGAAGAAGCGTCGCACTGTCAGCGTCGTCTCGGTCGAAGCCTGATAAGGCTGCGTCCGGCGCCCATGCCTCGGCATGGCCGTGCTGGATGAAGAGCTCGCTGCATGAAGAGCCCCGCTTCGGCGGGGCTTTTCGTTGGAATCAATGGTAAAACGGGCATTGCCCGGTTGTCGGCCAGCGGCCGGCACTACATCAAGGTGGCGGCGTGCATGCCGCGCCCATCGCAGGCATCGAAACAATGAAACTGGTAGACGAAGCAGAAATCGAAGTGTTCGCCGGCAACGGCGGCAACGGCTGCATTGGCTTCCGTCGCGAGAAGTTCATTCCGCTCGGCGGCCCGGACGGCGGCGACGGCGGTGCGGGCGGCAGCGTGTGGATCCGCGCCGACGAAAACCTCAACACCCTGGTCGACTTCCGCCATGACCGCATCTTCAAGGCGCAGCGCGGCGAGAACGGCATGGGCCGCCAGGCCTATGGCAAGGGCGGCGAAGACATGGTCATCACCGTGCCGGTCGGCACCGTGATCATCAACGTGGCCACCGATGAAATCATCGGCGACCTGACCCAGCATGGCGACCGCCTGCTGGTGGCCAAGGGCGGCCGCGGTGGCCTCGGCAACATGCATTTCAAGAGCTCCACCAACCGCTCGCCGCGCCAGGCGCTGCCGGGTGAGCCGGGTGAAGAGCGCACGCTGAAGCTGGAGTTGAAGCTGCTGGCCGACGTCGGCCTGCTGGGCTTCCCCAATGCCGGCAAGAGCACCCTGATCCGTGCGGTCTCGGCGGCGACGCCGAAGGTGGCCGATTACCCGTTCACCACGCTGTACCCGAACCTGGGTGTGGTGAAGGTGGAAAACTACCGCAGCTTCGTGATCGCCGACATTCCGGGCCTGATTGAGGGTGCGGCCGACGGTGCCGGCCTGGGCGCGCAGTTCCTGCGCCACCTGCAGCGCACCCGCCTGCTGCTGCACCTCGTCGACATCTCGCCGATGGAAGGTGGTGTGGAAGGTGTTTCCCCGGTCGAGCAGGTGCGTGCCATCGAGCGCGAACTGGAAAAGCACGATCCGGAGCTGCTGGTCAAGCCGCGTTGGCTGGTGCTGAACAAGGCCGACCTGATGTTCGAGGACGAGGCCAAGGCCGCTGCCGAGAAGATCGTTGCCGAGCTGGGCTGGAAGGAGCCGTGGTTCCTGGTGTCCGCACTGGGTCGCGAGGGCACCTTCCCGATCATGAGCCGGATCATGGCGTTCTTCGATCGCCAGAAGGAAGACGAGCTCGAGGCGGCCCGCAACGCGCAGTAATGCCGGTTGTGGTTCCCGTGGAAAAACCCGGCTTCGGCCGGGTTTTTTGTGGGTGCCGCTCTTCTGTAGAGCCGAGCCCATGCTCGGCTGCTGTTCGCGCGGCCAGCCGAGCATGGGCTCGGCTCTACAGAGGCGGAAACTGCAGGCAACAAAAAACCCGGCCGAAGCCGGGCTTTTGCGTGCTGCCGGAGCCGGAGCCCCAGCAACCAACCGGATCAGGCGGCCTGGAGGGCCTTGATGCGGTCGTTCAGGCGGCTCTTGTGGCGAGCAGCCTTGTTCTTGTGGATCAGGCCACGCGCGCTGAAACGATCCAGGATCGGCTGGGCAACGGCGAAGGCGGCTTGAGCGCCGGCGGCATCGTTGGCGTCCAGCGCCTTGATCACTTTCTTGACAGCGGTGCGCAGCATCGAGCGCTGAGCCACGTTGCGCGCGTTGCGCACGACGGTCTGCTTGGCGCGCTTCTTGGCGGACTTGATATTGGCCACGGTGGTGGTTTCCTGAAAAATCGGTGTTATGGGAACAGCAAGCTAGCTAGTATGATGGCGTAAGAAATGTACGTCAAGTCGATTGTCAAGAGGGACGTTGAGTGAGTTCACCCAAGATGTTGCGGGGCCTGCTGTCGTTCAGCAGCATGACCATGGTCTCGCGGGTTCTCGGCCTGGTCCGGGACCAGGTGGTGACCTCGACCTTCGGCACCAACGCCATCACCGATGCTTTCTGGGTCGCCTTCAGGATACCCAATTTCCTGCGCCGGCTGTTCGCCGAGGGCTCCTTTGCCACCGCATTCGTGCCGGTGTTCACCGAGGTGAAGGAAACCCGCAGCCACGCCGAGCTGCGTGAACTGATGGCGCGTACCGCCGGAACCCTGGGCGGCGTGCTGATGCTGGTCACCGCGCTGGCGCTGATCTTCGCGCCGCAGCTGGCGTCGGTCTTCGCCAGTGGCGTCGACACCGACCCTGCCAAGCAGGGCCTGCTGATCGACCTGTTCCGCCTGACCTTCCCGTTCCTGCTGTTCGTCTCGCTGACCGCCCTGGCCGGCGGTGCGCTGAACAGTTTCCAGCGCTTCGCGATGCCGGCGCTGACGCCGGTCATCCTCAACCTGTGCATGATCGCCGGCGCGCTGTGGCTGGCGCCGCGGCTGGGTGGCACACCGGAAAAGCAGATCCTCGCCCTCGGCTGGGCCGTGCTGGCCGCCGGCCTGCTGCAGCTGCTGTTCCAGCTGCCCTCGTTGAAGGGTATCGACCTGCTGACCCTGCCGCGCTGGGGCTGGAACCATCCGGGCGTGCGCAAGGTGATGACGCTGATGGTGCCGACCCTGTTCGGCTCGTCAGTGGCGCAGATCAACCTGCTGCTGGATACCGTCATCGCCGCCAAGCTGACCGATGGTTCGCAGTCCTGGTTGTCGCTGGCCGATCGCTTCCTGGAGCTGCCGTTGGGCGTGTTCGGCGTGGCCCTGGGCACGGTGATCCTGCCGGCGCTGGCCCGGCACCACGTCAGCACCGACCGCGAAGGCTTCTCGCGCTCGCTGGACTGGGGCCTGCGCATGACCCTGCTGATCTCGGTGCCGGCCATGCTCGGCCTGCTGCTGCTGGCCGAGCCGCTGATCTCCACGATCTTCCAGCACGGCCAGTTCACCGCCTTCGACACCCGCATGACGGCGCTGTCGGTGTACGGCCTGAGCTTCGGCCTGCCGGCCTTCGCGCTGCTGAAAGTGGTGCTGCCTGCCTTCTACGCGCGCCAGGACACCAGAACGCCGGTGCGTGCCGGTGTCGCCGCGCTGGTGGCCAACATGGTGTTCAACTTCGCCCTGCTGGCGGTGCTGTACCAAGTGATGGTGCCCGATGAGCTGAAGGCGCAGGGGCTGATGGCCGCCCTTGGCAAGCAGCCCGGCCTGCACCTGGCGCTGGGCATTGCCAGCGCGCTGTCCAGTTACCTGAACCTGGGGCTGCTCTGGTACTGGCTGGGCAAGACCGATGTCTACCAGCGGCGTCCGGGCTGGGGCGGCTACCTGCTGCGCCTGCTGCTGGCGTGTACGGCGATGGTCGGCGTGCTGCTGGCCCTGCTGTACTGGCTGCCGGGCTTCTCGTCGATGGGCGTGTGGGAGCGGATCGGTGCTCTCGGCCTGCTGGTCGGCGGTGGCGGTCTGACCTATCTGCTGGCGATGGTGGCGATGGGCTTCCGCCCGCGCGACCTGCGTGGGCATTGATCGTGGCTCCCGGCGGCTATACTTCAGGGTTACACCATTGAAACGGCGGGCTGCGGCCGGCCGGAACGAGAGTTGATGAGCAGGCTGTTCAGAAGCGTCGAGGGCGGGGAGCTGTTCCCCAACGGAAGCGTGGTCTGCATCGGTGCATTCGACGGCCTCCACCTGGGGCATCGTGCGCTGGTGCGGCACGCGGTCGCGCGTGCGCGCGCCTTGGGTGTGGCTGCGGTGGCGGTGGCCTTCGAGCCGTTGCCGCGTGAGTTCTTCGCCCAGGGCACGCCGCCTCCGCGGTTGACCCTGGCTCGCAGCAAGGTCGAGATCCTGCGCGAACTGGGCGTCGATGCGATCGGCCTGCTGCGCTTCGACGCGGCGATGGCGGCAATGCCGGCCGAGGCATTCGTACGCCAGCTGCTGGCCCAGCGCCTGAACGCCCGCGAGGTCTGGATCGGGCCGGAGTTCTGTTTCGGCAACCGTCGCCGTGGCGATCTGGCCCTGCTGCAGGCGCTGGGCGCCGAGCTCGGTTTCAGCGCCGGCGAAATCGAAGCGGTCGACCTGCATGGTGATCGCATCTCCAGCACCCGTATCCGCCAGCTGCTGCAGGAAGGTGACTTCGCCCGTGTCGGCGACCTGCTGGGTCGTCCCTATTCGATCAGCGGGCGGGTGGTGCGCGGGCGCCAGCTCGGCCGTACGCTGGGCTTCCCCACCGCCAACCTGCGGTTCCCGAAGACCCCGGCGTTGTCGGGCATCTACGCGACCTGGGTGCACGGGGTGTTCGACCAGCCGTGGCCGTCGGTGTCCAGTTTCGGCACCCGGCCGACCGTGGACGGCGTGGAGCCGCTGCTGGAAGCGCACCTGTTCGATTTCCAGGGCGACCTGTACGGGCGCCACATCGAAGTCGAATTCGTCGCCAAGCTGCGTGATGAAGAGAAATTCAACGATCTGGCGGCGCTGACCGACCAGATGCACCGCGACGCCGAACAGGCGCGTGCCATCCTTTCCGAACATAGATTGCGAGCCACTGCGTGAGCCAGGACTACAAGACCACCCTCAACCTGCCGGCCACCGAATTCCCGATGCGCGGCGACCTGCCCAAGCGCGAGCCGGGCATTCTGGCGCGCTGGGAAGAGCAGGGGCTCTACCAGCAGCTGCGCGACAACGCCGCCGGCCGCCCGCTGTTCGTGCTGCATGACGGCCCGCCGTACGCCAATGCGCGCATCCACCTGGGCCATGCGGTCAACAAGATCCTCAAGGACATCATCGTCAAGTCGCGCTACCTGGCCGGCTTCGATGCGCCCTACGTGCCGGGTTGGGACTGCCATGGCCTGCCGATCGAAATCGCGGTGGAAAAGAAGTGGGGCAAGGTCGGGGTGAAGCTCGATGCGGTCGAGTTCCGGCAGAAGTGCCGCGAGTTCGCCGAGGAGCAGATCGACATCCAGCGTGCCGACTTCAAGCGCCTGGGCGTCACCGGCGACTGGGACAACCCGTACAAGACCCTGAGCTTCGATTTCGAGGCCAACGAGATCCGCGCGCTGTCCAAGATCGTGGCCAACGGCCATCTGTTGCGCGGCGCCAAGCCGGTGTACTGGTGCTTCGACTGCGGCTCGGCACTGGCCGAGGCCGAGATCGAGTACCACGAGAAGACCTCGCCGGCGATCGACGTGGCCTACGCCGCGCGTGATGCGCAGGCGGTGGCGCAGGCGTTCGGTGTCAGCCTTCCGGCCGATGTCGAAGTGGCGGTGCCGATCTGGACCACCACCCCGTGGACGCTGCCGGCTTCGCTGGCGGTGTCGCTGGGCGCGGACATCCGCTACGTGCTGGCCGAAGGCCCGGCGCACAACGGCAAGCGCCGTTGGCTGGTGCTGGCTGCCGCGCTGGCCGAGCGCTCGCTGCAGCGCTACGGCGTGGACGCGGTGGTGCTGCACGGTGAAGCCGAAGGTTCGGCGCTGGAAAACCAGCTGCTGGCGCACCCGTTCTACCCGGAGCGCGAGATCCTCGTGCTCAACGGCGAACACGTATCCGACGAGGACGGTACCGGTGCGGTGCACACCGCCCCCGGCCACGGCCAGGAAGACTACGTGGTCAGCCAGAAGTACGGCCTGCTGGACAAGTACAACGCTGGTCAGATCACTCCGATCGACGGCCGTGGCGTCTACCTGGAATCGACCCCGCCTGCAGGCGACGTGGTGCTGGCGGGCCAGCACCTGTGGAAGGCGCAGGAGGGGATCGTGCAGGTGCTGCGTGACAGCGGCGCACTGCTGGCCTTCGTCGAGATCCGCCACAGCTACCCGCACTGCTGGCGGCACAAGACGCCGGTGGTGTTCCGCGCCACCCCGCAGTGGTTCATTTCGATGGACAAGGCCAACCTGCGCAACGATGCGCTGGCCGCCATCGACACCGTCGGCTGGTTCCCGAGCTGGGGCAAGGCGCGCATCCAGAGCATGGTCGATGGCCGCCCGGACTGGACGATCTCGCGCCAGCGCACCTGGGGCGTGCCGATCGCATTGTTCACCCACCGCCAGACCGGCGAGATCCATCCGCGTTCGGTGGAGCTGATGCAGCAGGTGGCCGACCGCGTTGAAGCCGAAGGCATCGACGTGTGGTACTCGCTGGATGCGGCCGAACTGCTGGGCGCCGAAGCAGCCGATTACGAAAAGGTCACCGACATCCTCGACGTCTGGTTCGATTCCGGCGTGACCCATGAAGCGGTGTTGGCCGCACGTGGCTTCGGCAAGCCGGCCGACCTGTATCTGGAAGGCTCCGACCAGCATCGCGGCTGGTTCCAGTCCTCGCTGCTGACCGGCGTGGCCATCGACAAGCGCGCGCCGTACAAGCAGTGCCTCACCCACGGTTTCACCGTGGACGAGCACGGCCGCAAGATGTCCAAGTCGCTGGGCAACGGCATCGAGCCGCAGGAAATCATGAACAAGCTGGGCGCAGACATCCTGCGCCTGTGGATTGCCTCGGCCGACTACAGCAACGAGATGTCGCTGTCGCAGGAAATCCTCAAGCGCACCGCCGACGCCTACCGTCGCCTGCGCAACACCGCCCGCTTCCTGCTGGGCAACCTGGACGGTTTCGATCCGGCCCAGCACCTGCGCCCGCTCAACGAGATGGTCGCGCTGGACCGCTGGATCGTGCATCGCGCCTGGGAGCTGCAGGAGAAGATCAAGGCGGCGTATGACAACTACGACATGGCCGAGATCGTGCAGCTGCTGCTGAACTTCTGCAGCGTGGACCTGGGCTCGCTGTACCTGGACGTGACCAAGGACCGCCTGTACACGATGCCGACCGATTCGGATGGTCGTCGTTCGGCGCAGAGCGCGATGTACCACATCGCCGAAGCGTTCACCCGCTGGGTGGCGCCGATCCTGACCTTCACCGCCGACGAGCTGTGGGGCTATCTGCCGGGCGACCGTGCCGGCCACGTGCTGTTCACCACTTGGTACGAGGGCCTGGCACCGCTGCCGGCCGATGCACAGCTCAACGCTGCCGACTTCGACCAGCTGCTGGCCGTGCGCGAACAGGTGGCCAAGGTGCTGGAGCCGATGCGCGCCAATGGTGCGATCGGCGCCGCGCTGGAAGCGGAGATCACCATCGCCGCCAGCGAAGAGCAGGCCGCACGCTGGCAGCCGCTGGCCGATGAACTGCGTTTCCTGTTCATCAGCGGTGACGTGCAGGTGCGTCCGGCGACCACCGACGAGGTGTTCGTCAGCGCCCAGCCGACGCAGAAGTCCAAGTGCGTGCGCTGCTGGCACCACCGTGCCGACGTTGGCAGCAATGCCGACCACCCGGAACTGTGCGGCCGCTGCGTGACCAACATCGCCGGTGCCGGCGAAGTGCGGAGCTGGTTCTGATGGCCGCCCCGCGCCCGCATCCCAACGCACTGATCTGGCTGCTGCTGTCGGCAGTCATCATCGGCCTGGACCAGTGGTCGAAAGCCTGGGTGCTGTCGAGCCTGCCGGAGTTCCAGCCGGTGGTGGTCATCGACGGCTTCTGGAACTGGTACCGCACCTACAACACCGGTGCAGCGTTCAGCTTCCTGAGCGATGCCGGTGGCTGGCAGAAGCACTTCTTCACCGTGCTGGCGATCGCCATCAGCGGCCTGATGGCCTGGTGGCTGCGTGCGACTGCCCGTGGCAACTGGAAGGCTGCCGTGCCGTACGCGCTGATCATCGGCGGTGCGATCGGCAACGTGATCGACCGCCAGGTGCATGGTCACGTGGTGGATTTCATCCAGTGGTACGTCGGCGAGCATGTCTGGCCGTCGTTCAACATCGCCGATTCGGCCATCGTGGTGGGTGCCGTAGGCATCGCCCTGTTTGGCCTGTTCGACGGCAAGTCCGCCCAAAAGGCGGATAATGCCAACCCGAAACCGTAAGCCGGCCGCTGCCGGGAGACTGAACTGATGGATGTGCTGCTCGCCAACCCGCGTGGATTCTGTGCCGGTGTCGATCGTGCGATCGAGATCGTCAAGCGTGCGATCGAAACGCTGGGCGCGCCCATCTATGTCCGCCATGAAGTGGTGCACAACCGCTTCGTGGTCGATGACCTGAAGCAGCGCGGCGCGATCTTCGTCGAAGAACTCGACGAAGTACCGGACAACAACACCGTCATCTTCAGCGCACATGGTGTTTCCCAGGCCGTGCGCCTGGAAGCCGAGCGTCGTGGTCTGAAGGTATTCGACGCCACCTGTCCGCTGGTGACCAAGGTCCACTTCGAAGTCGCCCGTCACTGCCGTGCCGGCCGTGACGTGGTGCTGATCGGCCATGCCGGCCATCCGGAAGTGGAAGGCACGATGGGGCAGTGGAACCGCGAGGCGGGCACCGGCCAGATCTACCTCGTCGAGGACGTGGAGCAGGTGGCCACGCTGCAGATCAACCAGCCGGAAAACTTCGCGTACACCACCCAGACCACGCTGTCGGTGGACGATACGCGCGGCATCATCGAAGCCATGCGCGCGCGTTTCCCGGCGATGCAAGGGCCGAAGAACGATGACATCTGCTACGCCACGCAGAACCGCCAGGACGCCGTGCGCGACCTGGCCAAGCGCTGCGACCTGGTGCTGGTGGTGGGTTCGCCGAACAGCTCCAATTCCAACCGCCTGAGTGAGCTGGCCCGCCGTGAAGGCGTGGAGAGCTACCTGATCGACGGTGCGCACGAGATCGATCCGGCCTGGGTGCTCGGCAAGCAGCATATCGGCGTGACCGCCGGTGCGTCGGCGCCGCAGGTGCTGGTCGATGGCGTGCTGGCGCGTCTGGCCGAGCTGGGTGCTTCCGGCATCGGTGAGCTGGACGGCGAGCCGGAATCGATGGTGTTCGCGCTGCCGAAGGAACTGCGGCTGCGGTTGGTTGACTGACTGATAGCGCTACGGCCGGGTGCGCATCCGCGACTGGTAGTGCGAACCCTCGACTGGTGGGTAAGCATCCGCGACTGGTGGGTGCGAACCTTGGTTCGCACGGCTTCTGGATGCACCTCATCCACGCATGGCGTGGATCTACCCGGTACTCCTCCGCTTTCCAGTAGATCCACGCCATGCGTGGATGCGGTCCGCCCTCGATGTCGCTGCGGTGAGGCTTTGCTGCATCAGGTCGATGCACTGGCAACCATGACCTTCGGCCATGGGGCCCGGCAGCTCACAGGCCTAGCATCGGGGAATCCTCTGCTGCTGGAAGTTGCTGATGAAAACCCGTGCCCTGGTGATGTCTGTGTTGTTCGCGCTGGCGGCCACGCCCGCGCTGGCGCAGACCCCGCCACCGGTTGATGCCGCCGCCCCTGGCCTGCTGCGCATTGACGTCGACGCACGCGACCTGGCCCGGCGCATCTTCAAGGTGACCGCCACCGTGCCGGCCAAGCCCGGCCCGCTGACCCTGCTGTACCCGCAGTGGATTCCCGGCAACCATTCGCCCACCGGCCCCATCGACAAGCTGGCCGGCCTGCGGGTGACCGCCAACGGCAAGCCGTTGGCCTGGCAGCGCGACCAGTTCAACGTATACGCGTTCAAGGTGGACGTACCGGAAGGCGTGAGCGAGATCGTCGCCCACTTCGATTTCCTGTCCTCGCAGGGTGGCAGCCAGGGCCGGGTGGTGATGACCCCGGAAATGCTCAACCTGCAGTGGAATGCCAACTCGCTGTATCCGGCCGGCACGGACGCGCGCAACCTGCAGGCACAGGCCAGCGTGACCCTGCCCAAGGGCTGGGCCTATGCCACCGCGCTGGAAACCGCACGCCGCGATGGCGACACCGTGGTGTTCAAGCCGATCTCCTATGACCACCTGGTCGACTCGCCGTTGTTTGCCGGTGAGCATCACCAGCGCATCGACCTCGACCCCGGCGCGAAGGCGCCGGTGCATCTGAACGTGTTCGCCGACGATGCCAAATCGCTGAAACCGACCGACGCGCAGTTGAAGGTGCATCGTGCGCTGGTGCAGCAGGCCGACAAGCTGTACGGCGCGCGCCACTACGATCACTACGAATTCCTGCTTGCCCTGACCGATCGTCTCGGCGGCATCGGCCTGGAACATCATCGCTCCAGCGAGAACAGCGCCGATCCGGGCTACTTCACCGAGTGGGACAGCAATGCGTGGATGCGCGACCTGCTGCCGCATGAGTACACCCACTCGTGGAACGGCAAGTACCGTCGCGGTGCCGACCTGGCCACGGCCAACTTCAATACGCCGATGGGCGACAGCCTGCTGTGGGTGTATGAAGGGCAGACCCAGTTCTGGGGCCAGGTGCTGGCCGCGCGTTCGGGGCTGTGGACCACTGAGCAGGCGCGCGACATGCTGGCGAACGTGGCGGCAACCTATGACCGCGGCCGCCCTGGACTTGCGTGGCGCCCGCTGCAGGACACCACCAACGACCCGACCATCGCCCAGCGTCGCACGCTGCCGTACCGCAATTACCAGATGAGCGAAGACTACTACTCCGGCGGGCAGATGCTGTGGCTGGAGGTGGAGGGCAAGCTGCGGGGGCTGACCGGCAACCGCCGCAGCCTGGATGACTTCGCGCGTGCGTTCTTCGGCGTTGGCAACGGCGATTGGGATGTCAATCCGTACACCTTCGACGACGTGGTGGCGACCCTCAACGGCATCGCGCCGTACGACTGGGCGGGCTTCCTGCGCCAGCGCCTGGACGGGCACGGATCGCTGACCGGCGGCCTGGAACTGGCGGGCTGGAAGCTGGTCTACCGCGATGCGCCGAACGAGGCCTACAAGGCACAGGAAAAGCGCGCAAAGGCAGCGCTGCTGGCCTATTCGCTGGGCGCGACGGTGCTCGACAGCGGTGTGGTCGGCGATGTGATCTGGGACAGCCCGGCGTTCAATGCTGGCCTGGCGCCGGGCATGAAAGTAATCGCCATTGGCGGTCGCGAGTACAGCAGCCAGCGCCTGAAGGATGCGGTGGCAGCAGCGGCCACTGACAAGGCGCCGATCACGCTGCTGGTCAAACAGTTTGACCGCATCGACACGATGAAGATCAACTATCACGGTGGCCTGCAGTATCCGGTGCTGGAACGCATTACCGGCCGCCCGGACCGCCTTGCAGAGCTGTGGAAGGCACGATGAAGCTGCGCACGCGCGATGGGTTGATCCTGGTGGTGGCCGTGCTGGCCATCGTCGGCGCCTACCTGGACGGCGACGGGCGGTGGTTGCACTGGTTGGCCAAGCCGGCGACCACGTTGCTGATCGCCGCCATCGCCTGGCAGGCGCGGCCGGTGGCGGATGCGTTCTACCGGCGCGCGGTGCTGGCCGGCATGCTGCTGTCCTGCGTGGGCGATATCGCGCTGATGCTGCCGGTCGACGCGTTCGTGCCGGGGCTGGTTGCCTTCCTGCTTGCGCATCTGTGCTACATCGCCGCGTTCCGCGCCGGCCTGCGCGCAGGCCGCGGATTGCTCGCTGCCTTCGTTCTGCTTGCCGTATTCGCTTCGATCAACGTCGCCGGCCTGTGGCCACATCTGCCGCTGCCGATGCGCATTCCGGTGTTGGCCTACGTCGTGGTGCTGGCCGCCATGGCGGTGCTGGCACTGGCCCGTTACTGGAAGCGGCCGCACGCCGATGCGCTGGAAGCGGGCAGTGCGCGTTGGGCTGCCGGCGGCGCACTGCTGTTCGTGGCCAGCGATTCGTTGCTGGCATGGGATCGCTTCGGCGGCGGCCTGCCGATGGCCAGCCTGCTGGTGTTGTCGACCTACTACGCCGCGCAGTACGCCATCGCCCGCTCGGTGAGATAGCAGAAAAGGGGACGGAGGGAATCAAGTCGCTGCCGCTCTCGTTGAGCCACTTGCGACTTGATCCCCTCCGTCCCCTTTTTCTACTGCAGGTTGCCCTTGGCGTCGTAGCGCAGGCGCACGGTCTGGCGGTCGCCCGCCACTTCATCCGGCAACCACACCAGCTTGCCGCCCTTGCGGATGACCACATACACATGGCCGACCTGGGCCGGCGTACGCATCAGGGCATTGCGCTGCTCCTGCAGAGCCTGCGTCACCCGTGGCACGGCATCGAAATCGATGTTGGCCAGTGCGGTGCTGCTGCGGCGAAGGCTGATGGTCGGCGCGAACTGTTGCGGATTCACCGCATCGCCCTTGCGCCACTGCCCGCGTTGGTAGTGGTAACCATCCACGTGGCCCGGCTGCTGTGGATCGACCAGGTCGATGTCGATGCGGCCGTCGTCATGGAAGTGGATGCTGTGGAAGACGACCAGGCGTTCGCCGGCCAGTCCGGGCATCGCTTCCAGCGCCTGCCGTGCAGCCTGCAGGCGCTCGGCGTCGAGCAGCAGGTTCGGCCGCGTGCGCGCGGGTACCTGCATCGGTTCGGGTACCGCCCGTGGCGTGGCGATGGCCGTGGTGCGCAACGGTTGCTCCCAGGGGTATTGCTGTGCTGCATCCGCAGGCGTGGTCGATGCAGCGCTACGCAGGGTCGCATCAACGGTCTGCAATGCGCCGCCCGCCGTGGCGACACCGGCCAGGGCCAGCACCACTCCAGCGAACACCAGCGGTGTGGACACGGGCCGCTTCACGCGTGCTCCATGCGCACGCTGCGGCGATCATCCGGGTCGTACAGGATGTCGACCTGCCCACGTGGAATGTTGGCCAGGTCGAGCAGCGCAACGAAGCGGCGCACGCTGGCCTGCTGCGCGTTGCCCTCGCGGTCGAGATATTCCAGCTGGAACTCCACCTGCGGTTGTTCGTTGACGTAGGTGCCGGTCTGGCGCACGTCGAGCACCCGCGCTTCGGCACCGATGCCGCGGTACTTGAGGGCTTCGCCGCGCGCGTCGATCTGCAGTGTGCCGGCCAGCAGTCGCGCCAGCAGGCGCAGGGCGATCAGGTAGCTGCACAGCACCAGCGGGCAGATCAGCAGTGGATGACCGAAACCCAGGAATGTCCAACCCATGCCATCGCTTTGCAGCCGGTAGGCCATGACGTACGCAGCAGCGACCATGACGATGCCGATCAGGCCGCCGATCGCGCGGCGCCACAGGCTGGCGCTGTCCAGTTCCGGTTGCGCTCCTTCCAGCATCAGATTGGGCGAGGGGCCCGGCGTGCGGCTGAGCAGCACGCCCAACTGCCTGCCCACGGCAAAACGCTGCAGCTGTGGCTTGCTGTCGACCACGACCAGCGTTTCGGTGATCGGCGTGCCGGACAGGTTGTTGAAGGCCAGTTGCAGCCGCCACTGCGCGAAGCCACGCACCTGCACGCCGGTCTGTTCGGCCTGCTCGATGCGCGCGCTGCGTGGCTCGCCGTCGGCGAGGATGCTGCGCACGCGTTGCAAGGCACGCGGTGGCGCCAGCAGCAGGTAATGCAGGAAGGCGTATAGCAGCACCAGCCACAGCGCCAGCGACGCCGCCAGCAGGCCCAGTGCCAGCCCTGGCGCGCTGCGGTCGCCCACGTCCAGCGGCCCGCTGGTGCCGAAGTAGATCAGGCAGGGGAAGGGCAGCGCGAAGAACAACATGAGCGCGCCCAGGAACCAGAGGTAGGCTTTCATGACTCGCCTTCGACGCCGTGGAACAGGCGGCGTAGGGTACTACGCTCAGCGGAATTGCAGGGTCAGCAGGAAGTAGCGCCCCAGTGGATCGTCCAGCCCGGGCATCTGCCCGCCACTGCCGACAAGGTAGTTCACCGGCCGCGTATCGAGCAGGTTGTGCACGTCCAGAGCGGCAATCACGCGCGGGCTCAGCCGGCGCGCCAGATGCAGGTTCCAGCGCAGCTGCGCAGGGTTCATGCAGCGGCGCTGGTCATGCTGCTCCTGCGTGCAGGCTTCACCGGCCAGCCATGCGCGGGTGCGGCCGACGCGGTTGCCACGCACGGCGATGTCCCAGGATGGGTTCTGCCACTGTACGTTGAGGATGCCCGCGTTCGCCGGCGTGGCATGCCCGCGCAGGTCCACCGATTCGCCATGGCTGCGATCACGTCGCAGCTCCTGCTGTTTCAATGCATCCAGCGAGAACAGCCACTGCCCGTTGCGGCCGGCATCCACCCGATACTCGCCGCGCAGCACCCAGTTGCGCGAGGTGGTGCGGCCGATGTTGTCGAATGACAGGCGAAGATCACGCAGGCGGCCCTGCTCATCCAGCTCCCAGGTACCGGGATTCCACAGTGCATCGCTGGGTTGCAGGGCCAGGATCTCGTCGCGCAGTTCGACGATGTTGTGGGTCAGCGACAGCGAGAACGCATCGTTGGGTGTCCAGCTGGCGGCCAGCGAGTGGCTGCGCGAGGTCTCGGCTTTCAGCGCATCGTTCTCGACCACTTCTACTTCCACCGCGCAGCCGCCGCCGCGCAGCGGGCGCGCGCACGGCGGCAGGGACGCCGATGCGGGCAGGGGATACAGGCCGAAGTAGCCCGGCGGCCGCCGCCGCTCGAAGATGCTGGGTGCGCGGTAGCCGCGGCCACTGGCCAGCAGGAACGACCAGTGCGGGCTCGGGCTCCAGCGCAGGCCGGCACGCGGCGAGAACGCGGTGTCACCGCCATCGCGGTCCAGCCGCGCGGCCACGTCCAGGCGCAGCGTCGGCGCCAACGGCAGGCCCAGTTCGGCGTAGGCGGCGTTGCTTTGCCGCGACAGCCGGCGTTGCTCCAGCGGCAGGCTCAGCGCCAGCTCGCCCTTGCCCAGCAGCGGATCGGGCAGCGACGTCCAGCGCTCGCGGCGCAGGTCGATACCGGTGGCCAGTTGTGCGGCGCCGCCGGGCAGTGTCATCAGGGTGCGCTGCATGCCCCACCAGCCCTGCCACTGTTCGGTGCGTCCGCGGTTGTGGATGGCCGGGAACAGCTCCTCTGCCAGCCCCGGTGGCAGGGTGGAAAAGCCGGGTAGGAAATCCAGCGTTCGTGCGGCCTCCAGCAGGCGTTCGCTGCGCACGGTACCTTCGGTGCGCAGGTCCACTTGGCTGCGCTGCGCGCTGAGGCCGGCATCCCAGCTGCGGCCCGCGCGCTCACGGCCTATGCCGACGCTGAGGTCGCCTTCGGTGGCATGCACGCGCGGGCGCACTTCGCCGCCTTCCTGCAGGACCACATTGAGGATCGCGCCACGGCTGAATTCGAGTGCAACGGCGGTCGGGCCCAGTTCAAAACGCTGGCGGTTGTGACTGGCGCGTGCTTCCACGTAGGCGTAGCGTCCGTCACCGCGTTCGTGGCGATAGCGCAGGTAGCCGGACAGCGTTTCCGATGCCGGTTGCAGCGAACGCGGACGTGCGCTGTCGAGCCAGCAGCCGTCGTCTTCGCGCTGCAGCGGCGGATGGCACTGCGTGGCAGGGAGGTAAACACCGTTGGGTATGATCAGCCCGATCGGGTACAGCGAGGTTTCCGCATGCCAGTCGCGCTGGTCACCGGCCACATGCTGGAGGCGATGCAGGTCGATGCCGGCGAACCAGCGGTCGCCACCTTCGCGCACGCCACCGGTGGCTGCCTGCACACGGTACTGGTCGCCATCGCCACGGCTGCTGACCCCCGATTGCAGGGTGGCCTCCGGCCCCTCGGCCTGGTCGCGCAGGATGATGTTGACCACGCCGGACATTGCATCGGCGCCGTAGATGGCCGAAGCACCGCCACGCACCAGTTCGATGCGCTCGACGAAGCTGAGCGGAATGCCACCCAGATCGGTCAGCCCACCTTCTTCCAGAGAGACCATCGGATAGCGCGGCAGGCGCCGGCCATTGACCAGGAACAGGGTCGCGCGCGGGCCCATGCCGTCCAGGCTGGTGGTGGCTGCCGCGCCGACCGGCAGGTACAGCGAATCACCACTGCGCGAGGTGCTCAGTGGCGGGTGGCCGTTCATGCCGGGTAGGTGGCGCAACAGGTCGAACAACGTGCCGTAGCCGCTGCGCAGGATGTCTTCGCGGTCGATCACCGTTACCGGCAGCGTGGTCTGCACGGAGGTGCGCGGCAATCGGCTGCCGGTGACATGGATCGGTGCCAGTTCCACCTGCACCGGCTTCGGTGGCGCCGGCGGTGGTGGCCGCCGTACTGGCTGCGCGACCACTGCGGGCGGGGCAGCATGCCGGCGCACCACGAATCCGCCGCTGGGTGTCTGCAGGATGTTCACCGGCATGCCGGCGACGAGCTGCTTCAGTGCGGCAGCCGGCGCCAGCGAGCCGGCGACGCCGCTGGTGCGCAGGTCGGTCAGTTCACGTGCGTCGAACACCAGGGCGATGCCACTCTGGCGTGCCCATTGCTGCAAGGCCGGCGGCAGGGCGCCGGGAGCGATCCGGTAGTCGACCTGGGTGACTGCCTCGGCAGCGCCTGTCGTGGCCGCCACACCGGGCACCAGCACAACGCACAGCAGGGCCTGCAGCAGGCCCCAGCGCAGCATGTCCCAACGAAGCACACCCGGCGCCGGCATCCGCCGCCGCCTCAGTAGGTGCGGCGCAGTTCCAGCGCGCCATCCGAGCGCGGCTGGCCAGCAATGGACCACCCCAGTTCCAGGGCGGAAAGCAGTTCGTGCGCGTCGCCTGCGCGGAAGGTGCCGCTGACCGCGAGGTCGGCGATATCCGGGTCGGCGACCACCAGTGGCGTGCTGCCATAGCGGTTCATGCGTTCGACCACGGTGGCCAGGGGCGTGCCGTCGAACACCAGCTTGCCCTGCGGCCAGGCCTCGGCGGCGGCTGTCGAGGACAGCTGCGGGCCCGGCTGGATCTTCCCGGAGGCCAGGACCTGCAGCTGCTGGCCCGGCGAGAGCGTGTGCTGCGCGTTGCCACTGGTGACTTCCACCACGCCTTCCAGCAGCGCGACTTCGACCCGGCCGTCAGCCAGGCGTTCAACCTGGAAGGTGGTGCCGATATCGCGGATTGAACTGCCCCCGGCCTGCACCCGCAGCGAGCGCGATGACGGTTCGACCTGCAGCTGGATGCGGCCCTGTTCCAGTGCCAGTTCACGTTTGCGCCAGCCGAAGCGTGCGGTGAGCGTAGTGCCGGCGTCGAGCATGGCGATGCTGCCATCGGCCAGCGTGCGCTGCTGCGGCAGCAGGCTGGCGTTGGCATAGGTCAGCGGTGTGGGGTTGCCATCGGTGTACAGCATCCAGCCCAGGCCAACGGCGAGGCAGATGCCGGCAGCGGCGGCGACACTCGGCAGCCAACGCCGCTGCGGCCTGCGCGCTGTGCGTGCAGCCGCTGTGCGCAGCCACGGGTCGCCGGCCAGGCCGGCACTGCGCTGGTGCAGCTTCTCGGCCTGCACCCATGCGCTGACGTGCGCGGGATCCTCGGCCAGCCAGTCCTCGAAGGATTGACGCTCTTCAGGGCTGCAGTCGGGGGCTTCCAGCCGGGCTACCCAGGCGCTTGCGTGTTCAAAAAGCAACGTGTCATCCCTGTTGTCGTTGCGGATCATTCGGTGTCTCCATCATTGTGGAGAGGATCGGGGCCCAGCTCCTTGCGCAGGCCCTGCAATGCACGGGCAATGTGTTTTTCCACGGTCTTTGCGGTGATGCCGCAATGCCGGGCGATCTGTGTATAGCTCATCCCGCTGATGCGGTTGAGCAGGTACACCTCGCGGGCACGTTCGGGAAGCTTGAACAGTGCCTGGCGCAGCAGGGCGAGCATCTGCCCGGATTCTGCCTGACGCAGCGGATCAGGAGAAGCACTGGCGGCTTCTTCGTTGCCGTCGCGTTCGGTCAGCGACAGGTGGTTGCGCGATTGCGGCGAGCGCCCGCGGTCTGCCAGGCGGTTGCGGGCGATGCGGTACAGCAGCAGCCGCAGTTCCTCGGTGTCGTGTGCGCGGTAGCGGATCAGGCGCTCCATGCAGTCCTGGGCGATGTCCTCGGCATCCTCGGGACCGACACCGCGGGCGCGCAGGAAAGCGCACAGCGGCGCGCGTTCCTCACGTACGAAGGCAATGAAGACGTCCGGAATCCCAGGCAGTTCCGGCGCAACACGGAGCAAAGGGGAGGGCACGGACAGGGGAGGGCCTCGGACGACAATGACGGACGCGTCATCGAGTTTTACGCGACGGTGACCGGATGGGGAAGCCCACATTTCTTCTGCATTTCCATTGTGAATGCATTCATCTTTTTTCTCGTCGCCGACTGGGGGCGTCTGCCCCGCTGCTGCGTTCTGCTTTCGACCCGCGTGGTGCGGGCGGAGAGAGAGAACGCAATGAAGCATTCGAAGTTGAGCATCGCCCTGGCGGGCCTGGTGGGTATCGCGACCCTGGGCCAGATGGATGACGTCATGGCAATGAATTATCACGTGCAGGGCGATCGCGTCGTGCTCAGTGGCGGTGTCACCGTCGCCGACGTGGTCGCACTGCCGGCGTTGCTGGCCAAGGCACAGGCCGAAGGCCGTCCGATCCGCGAAGTCGTGCTGCGCACCTCCAATGGTGGCGCGCTGATCGCGGGTGAGTGGCTGCAGGGGGTGATCCGTACCAACGGCCTGAACACCATCGTGTCCGGCCACTGCATCTCGTCCTGCTCGATCATGCAGTCCGGTGGCGTCGAGCGTTACCTGGCCGGTGACCTGCCGCTGGTCGACTCGGTGCAGATCCACGCCGCCAGCAGCGGTGGCAAGGTGATCTATACGCCTTCGCCGCGGATGACCGAGATCTACACCGGCAACTACGGCGGCGGCATGGATGCCGGCCTGCTGCACAAGGCCATGTACGAGGTGGTGCAGCCCAACGGCCTGCTGGTGTTCCGCGATCCGGCCCGGACCACCGGCCCGTCGGTCAGCTTCGATCCCGATGGCAGTGGCCGCAAGCTGGAGACCTTCCCCGGCCAGGACATTTACAGCAACAAGATCATCACCGCCGCCGGCTACCGCGACCCGGGCGACACCCTGACGGTCACCGGCAATGTCAGCGGCGACATCAATCCGGGCTACCTGCGCACCGCACGCCAGCTGCAGGCGTTCGTCGATAACGACTTCGCGCGCTGGAACGATGCCGACTTCGCCACCACGTACATCAACCAGGCCGTTTCCATCTACAACGCGGCTGCACGTGGTCCCAACGGCATCGGTCGCTTCTCGGTGCAGGACTTCCTCAGCGATCCGGGCATCCAGGCCGACCTGCTGGCGAGCCTGCGCCTGTCGGAGCTGGATGCCTCCACGCTGGGCAATTCGGCCGGTGTGATCCGCGTGGCCAAGGGCGGCACCTGGCGCACCGCCGAGACCACCGGCGCCGATTTCATGCTGGTGGAGAACGGCACCATCGCCCTGGAAGGCGGCGCCCTGCGGACCCCGGAGCTGCGCGTGCTGGCGGCCGGCATGGTGGTCGGCCACGGTGACATCGCTTCGGTCGCCAACGACTCGGATGCGCTGTTCGCTGGCACCGGTCCGTCGTACCGCGAGGACGGCTTCAACCGCCTGCGCGTGTACGGCACGCTGATGCCGCGTGGTGGTGACCTGGTCACCCACGGTTACGTCAACATCATGCCGGGCGGCAAGGTGCTGTTCGACGTCACCGAGGCGGGCGGCGCCAACAGTGGCCGCCTGCGCGTGGGCGACTTCTACGACAGCGGCGCCAACGAGGGCGCGCTGGTCATCTCGCCGGGCGCGCACCTGGAGTTGAACGTGGCGCAGGGCTTCTACGCCGGCAACTACCAGCGCGAGCTGGTGAGCGGCCCGATCTTCCAGGGCTTCACCGATGCGGTGCGCCTGGGCGACACCGGCTATACGGCCAGCATCACCGGCGGCGAAGTATTCCGGCCGCGTCACAACTCGTTGCTGAGCTTCAATATCAACCAGACCGCCGAGGGCCTGTCGCTGACCGCCAACCCCGGTTTCGACCAGCTTGCGCAGCTCACCGGCAACAACGGCAACGACGGTCTCGGCCGCGCGCTGGCAACCGCCGGCCAGCGCCAGGATGCCGGCCTGAAGCCGCTGCTGGGGGCACTGCAGTTCGCAGATCGCGATGTGATCGCACAGCAGGCCGGTGCACTGCGCGGTGATGGCCACGCCAGCCTGCGCCTGGCCGACAACGCGCTGGTTGGCAGCATCGGCAGCGTGGTGCAGCAGCACCAGGCCGCACGACGCAGCGGCAGCGGTGACGCTGGCGGCCTGGCGGCACAGGCAGCGCAGGCTGCTTCGGCGCAGCCGGGCATGGCCAATGGCAGCCTGTTCAACCAGTTGGCAATGCACCTGGTGGAGCCGGCGGGCGCGGGTGGCGGCAGCACCAGCTTCGGCGGCGAAGCGCCCCGCAATCACGGTCTCTGGGGGCGTGGTTTCGGCAGCCATGGTCGCATTGATGGCGAGGGCGGCGTGGCCGGCCTGAGCCATACCGTCGGTGGCATCGTGCTGGGTGCCGATACGCAACTGGCCGATGACCGGTTGACCTTGGGCGTCAGCGTTGCCGCCGCCGACATGTCGACCAAGGGCCGCGATGGTTCCGGGTTCACCGGCGACGTGCGCGCGCTGGATGTGGGCGGCTACCTGGATGCCACCTACTCGCGTGGCTACCTCTCGGCCTCGGTGCGCTACACCGACCTGCGCCACGACACCCGCCGCAGCATCGAGGGCATCGACGGCCTGCAGGGCCCGCTGCGTGCCAAGTACAACAACGATGCGATCTCGGCCCGCCTGGAGCACGGCTTCTCGTTCACCACCGCCAAGGGGGTGGTGATCCAGCCGCTGCTGCCGGTGGTCGACTACGCGCGCACCTCGGCCACCCGTTTCAATGAAGGGCAGGGTGCTGGCGCGCTGGTCGGGCGTGGTGACAGCCTGGAAAGCATCCGCGTCGGCGCGGGCCTGCAGCTGTTCAAGACCTTCGAAGGCAACAACGGCGAGCGCATCACCCCGCGCGCGCGCGTGGTCTGGCAGAAGGAACTGGGTGACACCCAGGCCCGTTACAGCACCGGCTTCGCCGCTGCGCCGGACCTGGTGTTCGGTGCCAGCAGCCAGACCGTGGGCGAGCAGGTGCTGGCCTGGAACCTGGGCGTGACCAGCCGCGCCAGCGATCGCCTGTCGGTGATGGTTGACTACGTGGGCGAGCGTCGCGACGGCCAGCTGCAGAACGGCGTGATGCTGGGCCTGGGCTATACGTTCTAAGGTAGTACCGGCACCGGCGGCAGTCACGCCGCCGGTGCCATCCCCATCGATGTGCGGGTGCGCTATGGTCGTGGCGGATTTCCGCGCAGACCTTCCCATGCAGATCGCCGTTTTCAGTGCCCGTCCCTACGATCGCCGCTTTCTCGAGGAAGCCAATCTGCGCGAAGGGGCAGGGCAGCAGTTCCAGTTCGTGTATTTCGACGCCGCGCTGGATGTGCACACTGCCGCACTGGCACAGGACTGCGCCGCCGTCTGCGTGTTCGTCAATGACAGGCTTGATGCGCCGGTGCTGAAGGCCCTGCATGCGCTGGGCGTACGCGCGGTGCTGCTGCGCTGCGCTGGCTTCAACAATGTGGACCTGGCCGCTGCGAACGCGCTCGGCCTGTTCGTTGCCCGCGTGCCGGCCTACTCGCCGGAAGCCGTGGCCGAGCACGCACTGGCGCTGGTGATGACCCTCAACCGGCAGACCCATCGCGCCTACAACCGCGTGCGCGAAGGCAACTTCATGCTTGATGGCCTGCTCGGCCGCACCCTGCATGGCAAGACCGTGGGCATCGTCGGTACCGGCAAGATCGGGCTGGCCACCGCGCACATCTTCCGCGGCATGGGCTGCACCGTGCTGGGGCACGATCCGTTTCCGTCGCCTGCCTTCGCGGAGATCGGCACGAGGGTGGAACTGGACGAACTGCTGTCGCGCTCGGACATCGTCTCGCTGCATTGCCCGTTGACCCCCGATACCCAGCACTTGATCGACGACGCCTCGCTGGCGCGGATGAAGCCCGGCGCGATGCTGGTCAACACCTCGCGTGGCGGCCTGGTCGATACCCATGCGGTGATCCGCGCGCTGAAGTCGCGCCGGCTGGGCCACCTGGCCATCGACGTCTACGAGCAGGAAAGCGCGCTGTTCTTCCAGGACCTGTCCGGCGAGATCATCGACGACGAGGCCTTCCAGCGCCTGATGACCTTCCCCAATGTGCTGGTGACCGGCCACCAGGGCTTCTTCACCGTGGAGGCGCTGCAGGAGATCTCGGCGATCACGCTGGGCAACCTGGCCGATTTCGCGGCGGGGCGGGACTGTGGTAACCGGGTGATGGCGGGCTGAGGGGCCGGGTGGGTAAGCGTTTGGCGGCAATCGTCACGACCGGATTGACCGCAGGGGTGGGGCGACCGTAAAATCGCCTGCTCAGCCGGAATAGCTCAGTTGGTAGAGCGGCGCATTCGTAATGCGTAGGTCGTAGGTTCGATTCCTATTTCCGGCACCAGTTGTAATGAAAAGCCCCGGCCTTGGTCGGGGCTTTTTGTTTGGGCGGCACGGCCATTGGTAGTGCCGGCCGCTGGCCGGCTGCTTCAGTAGTGCCAGCCCATGGCTGGCAGCCCAGAATTTCGAGCCTGCGGCTCGCTCGTCCCTCCGGCTTCCCAGGCACTTAGTTCTTCGTGCTATAGCTGACCTGTAGGCCGCATTCGGCCCCAATGGGCCGTCAAATTCCTCGATCCCCATTTCCTGTGCTCTGAATACCCGGCCTTGCTTCAAGGCTCTTTCAGGGATTGGAAGGATGGGGAGTTTCGGGGGAACTGCAGGCGGCGTGTCCACCCGCTTCAGGGGAATCGAAGGTCGAATTCGGAAGCTGGGTGCTTTAGGCACTTGGCCGCGCTGCGTGCTGCTGATTGGATTCGGCCTGGCACCCTCCGCAATTGCCCAGACGACGGTCACGTACATCTACACCGACGCTTTGGGGGCGGTGGTGGCTCAGACGAATGCCCATGGCAATGCGATTAGGCGATATGACTATGAGCCCTACGGTGCAGTGGTAGGTGGTCAGGTTAAGGATGGCCCGGGATATACCGGGCATGTGAGTGACTCGGCCACTGGCCTACGCTACATGTAGCAACGTTCTTGCCGGACTGAAATTTCATTCGGTGAGCAGGTGATCGCCGTCACTTGTGAATGAATTGTGAATCGTGTTACACATGTCGTGCGGGTCAACTGGGGAGTTGATCAGCACTAGCGGGTATGCGTTGAAGACTGCTCCAACCTGCAGTGACAGGTGGTGCAGGCCGCGTCATGGACGAAGGGAAATCCACCATATGAAGCGTTTCCAAGGAACGGCGCGCCGTTCGTTGTTGTGCCTGCTCGTACTTCTTGCTGGGCCAGCGATGGCCGCGCAGCCATGGCAGGAATACTCCAAGCTCATCAAATCTCGCGAACAGATCACATCTGAAGGCCCGCAACTGTTCGGTGATTCAGTGAATCTGTATACCGGCGAGCTCAGCTTTGCGGTGAGCGAGGTTTCAATCCCCGGAAACAATGCCTTGCCCGTGGCGCTGGGCAGGAAGTACGTGGTTCCCGGAGAGGGCATCCCCAATCACCCCATGGGCGATTGGGACATCGATATCCCCTTCGTCGGCGGCACGTTTGAGCATGACTCGGGCTGGAACGTGACAACCGCGCAACCCTGGGCTCGCTGCTCCTCGCCAGTGGAAGCGTGGGAGGGCGCACCTCTGGTGGTGGGTGTCCAGGGCATGTCAACCGTGGACTCGTGGGAGATGTGGCACGGCAATCAGCTCTTTACATCTACTACGGGTCCGCAGGAACTGCTGTTCCGCGTAGCCGGTTCGCCCGCGGGCCCAAGTGACGGGGGAGTGTACCCGTGGCTGACGACCCAGAACTGGACGCTGTCGTGCTTGCCCACACTAAAAAGCGGCCATGCGGGCGAGGGGTTTCTTGCACACGCCCCAGACGGAACCAAGTACCACTTCGATTGGATGGTCGTTACGCCTGTGGAGCCCTTCGCCAAGCCGAAGATCCAGGACGGAGTCGTGGTCGATCACGTGTTCCTGCGTGACCGCATACGCCTGTATCCATCCCTCGTCGAGGATCGTCAGGGAAACTGGGTCAGATATCACTGGTCCGGCTCTCAATTGACGCTTATCGAAGCAAGCGATGGTCGGCGGATCGATATCACCTGGACGTCAGGCCGGATATCGCAGGTCAGAACGGGTACCCGTACCTGGCACTACGAATACAACCCGTGGGGAATTCTCCTGCAGGTTACGCGTCCAGATGGTCGCCAATGGAAGTACGACCACTCACAGGTGGCGGGGATCATCTATGACCCTAGAGAAGAGTCCGTTGCTGACGCGTTGGGGCAGCGGCGGCGCTTTGTCCAGGATCAAGGAGTGATATGTGCTTGGATGCGAGTGTTGAAGGACACGCCGAGCGTCCTTCGAATGACGCACCCAACCGGCGTCACAGGTGAGTTCACCTTGGGCACCGTCCGCAATGGCCGTACGGGCGTTGCATCAGATTGCCTCTTCCCGATGATCGGGCTGAATGACTTCATACCTGATCCACCCGGCGACACCATTTCAAGTACGTTGCCGATTCGCTTCGATACCTTGGCGTTGAGGGCGAAACGCATTGTTGGTAGCGGTGTGGATCTCACCTGGCGCTATGACTACGCTCCGCCCAGCGCCCAAGCCATCACTGACTGCAGGCCCGGAAACTGCCAGACAACCAAGACCAGCACGGTGACTGCACCTGACCAGTCAACCACGGTCTTGACCTATGGCATCTATTTTCAGGAAAACGAGGGAAAGCTGCTGCGTACCGAAGTGCGCCAGAACGGCGGCACGTTGCGAACCACTGATGACATCTATGTGAGCAATGCTGACGTTGTGTCGCAGCCATTTCCGGCCCGGGTCGGGATCAGCTCGCAAGGGCGGCAGGATACGTTTGCCAGTGAAACCTGGCGCCCCCTTCGTGAGCGGCGGATAACCGAGGGCGGGACGGTTTTTTCCTCCACCGTCGAGCAGTTCGACGCGCTGACGCGTCCCCTGCGCGAGAAACGCCACAATTCGCTGGGAGAGTCGCGTACCACCGCGACTGAATTCCGCGATGAGCGAATCCGTTGGATTCTTGGGCAGGTTGCCAAGGTGACCAGCGTCGACTCCGGTCTGGAGATCTCCCGTACTGACTTTGATGCGTTTGCGCGCCCGTCCCAGAGCTGGTCCTTTGGTCGCCTTGATTCAATCACTGAATACGATGTTGATGGCACCGTGTCGCGTTACGTCGACGCCAATGGCAATGCTACGCGTCTCTCCTCGTGGAAGCGCGGCTCTCCCCAGCTTATCCAATTCGCGGACGGTGCGAGTGTGCAGGCCACAGTTGACGACCACGGCTGGTTGCGCTCGGTTACTGATGAGAACGGATTCACCACGTCCTATGACTACGACATCATGGGGCGCATCAGTGGCATCAACCAGCCATCCGGCGACAGTGTTGCCTGGAGTCCAACGAACATTTCGCTGGAGTACATGCAGGCGGCTGAGAACGGTATTCCTGCAGGTCACTGGCGGCGGAGCGTAACCACCGGTGACGCCCGGTCGGAGACCTATCTGGATGCGTTGTTCCGGCCGGTGCTGACCCATGCTTTTGATGCTCGTAATGTAGCCGGCACACAATCATTTGTCCGCTCTGTCCTTGATCATGAGGGACGACCGCTGTTCACTTCCTATCCGCATGCGTCGCTGCCAGCAGCAACAGGTGCGTGGCAGGAGTTCGATGCGTTAGGCCGTCTGGCGGTCAAGTCGCAGGATAGTGAGCTCGGTTTGCTTACAAGCTACGTCAGCTACAGCGGTGGCAACTCCGTCCGTATCCAGAACCCCCGTGGCCAAGTGACAGTCACGCGATACGAAAGCTTCGATGCACCTGCCGAAGACAACCCTGTGCTGATCGAACACCCCGAAGGGGCGCGCACAGCAATCAGCCGGGATGTTCTTGGAAAACCGTTGAGCATAAGGCGGTACAGTATCGATGGGGCGACCTCTCTGCTGCGGAAGTTCATCTATTCCGGCGACCAGCGACTGTGCAAGAGCATCGAGCCGGAAACCGGTGCGACGGCTATGGGTTATGACGCCGCAGGCAATCTGGCATGGTCTGCGTCCGGTCTGGCTAGCCTTTCCGATGCGTGTGACGAGCCGGCAGCAAGGGCATCAGGGCGCCTCGCTACACGCACCTACGATGCACGTAATCGACTGAAGACGCTGGCATTCCCTGACAACAATGGCAGCCAGTCCTGGACGTATACGCCTGACGGAAAGACGGCGTCCGTAACCACCCAGAATCAACTGGGAGCAACGAATGCGACAAGCATGTTCGAGTACAACCGCCGGCGACTGCTCGTTGGCGAAGAATCGCGAATTCTGAATGGGTCGACGCAGACCCTTGGCTACGCCTACGACAGTATGGGAAACATTGCAGGCGTGCGGTATCCGAGCGGCAGCTATGTACACTACGCGCCCGATGCGCTGGGAAGGCCCACCCAAGTGGGTGACCAGGTAACGCAGATCAGGTATCACGCCAATGGAAGTGTGGCGTCCTTCACCTATGCCAATGGCATCGCGCATTCATCGCCACAGAATGCACGGCAGCTGCCTCTGCAGATCAATGACGCAGGTGTGCAGGGTCTGCAGTACCAGTACGATCAGAATGGCAACGTCAACGCAATCAATGATGCAGTCGACGCTGTGCGCAATCGCACGATGAGTTATGACGGCCTGGATCGCTTGACACGAGTTCAATCGCCGTCATTCGAGGGTACGGGGGTCTTTGAGTATGGCTATGACGCGCTCGATAACTTGACCCGGGTCAGTCGTGGTGGAGTAACGGACCACTCTTATCTTTACGACGCGTCAAATCGCCTGACCAATGTCCGCAACGCGGCCGGCGCCACGGTGATAGGGCTGAACTACGACGTCCAGGGCAATCTGAGCACGCGAAATGGGCAGGCCTTTGTCTTCGATGCGGGTAATCGCTTGCGTGCTGCTGCAGGCAAGGAGCGCTATGACTATGATGGCTTTGGACGTCGTGTCCAAGCCATCGACACCGAGGAGCGTGGAATCCGCTCGCTCTACGGCAATGATGGCGTCCTGCGTTGGCAATACAACCAGCGTGATGGAAAGATCCTGGAGTATCTGTACGTGGGCGGCCGCCTGGTCGCACAGGTTGAGCAGCCTGCAATGATGGGGGTTCCTGTACTGGTTGCTCCTGTGATGGACTCTACAGGCACTTTCAGTGTGGGTTGGTCGGACGTGGGCGCTGTGTCCTATGAGTTGCAGGCGTCCATCAATGCAGGAGCGACTTGGGCGCAGGTCTACCGTGGCGGTTCCCGCACCGCAAACGTGCAGGTAGGCGCCGCCGGGTCGTATCTGTATCGCGTGCGCGCATGCGATGGCAGTACCTGCGCTGCCTGGAGTTCCGTCGTCAAGACGGATGTCATCTTCAAGCCGGCCACGGCGCCGGTGCTGGTTGCACCAGGTATTGGCCTGTCTGGTACGTTCAACATCGAATGGAGTGCTGTGGCTTCGGCAACGCGCTATACGCTGGAAGAGGCCAGCTCCGCAGCCGGCCTCTATACGGTGATATACGATGCGGGGCTGCTGAGTTTCGCTGTCACTTCGCGCCCGGCGGGTGATCGCTTCTACAGGGTTCAGGCCTGCAATGTTGCGGGGTGCAGCCCTTGGTCTGCTCCGGCCAAAGTTGCTGTGGTGCATCCGTCGGGATCATCCCCGGTGCTCAGCGTGCCGACCACAAGCATCAATGGTGTTGTGGCAGTTCAGTGGTCGAGTATTGCGGGCAGTGTCAGGTACGAGCTTGAGCGCGCTGCTGCCCAAGGCTGGGCGCAGATCTACAGTGGTGCTGCCCTGTCATTCAATGAACAGGGACTCGCATCCGGTATTCATCGCTATCGAGTGCGAACCTGCAATGCGGCCGGCTGTAGTGCCTGGTCTGCAGAGGCGGCTACGAACATGGTGCGCGTGCCTGCTGTCGCACCGGTCATTGCATTGTCCTCTACACAAGCAAGCGGCACCTACAGCGTGAGTTGGTCGGCGATTGCCAATGCGGCAACCTACACGTTGCAGGAGCAATCGGCCGGCGGTAGCTGGGCCGTCGCATACAGCGGTGAAGCTCGGAGCTTTGCAGTCAGTGGCAAGGGAAACGGCACTTGGTCGTATCGCACGCAGGCCTGTAACGCAGCGGGTTGTGGTCCGTTCTCGGTCGTGTCTGCCACCGAGGTTCTGTTGCCACCGGGGGCGCCCGCAGTTAGTGCCCCTGGCTCTTCCGCGACCGGTAGTTTTGCTGTCACCTGGACATCTGTGCCGACCGCAACGACCTATAGGCTCGAGCAGTACAGCGGTGCTGCTTGGACCGAGGTGTATGCAGGCTCGGGATCCAGTTTTACCGTTGGAGGACGAAGCACTGGTACCTGGTCCTATCGCGCCGTTGCATGCAATGCCAGTGGATGTGGCACATATTCAACGGCTGTAAGCACCCAGGTTCTGTTGCCTCCGCCTTCACCTTCGTTGCAGGCGCCTCCATCGTCCGACTCCGGTGCCTATCGTGTGTCCTGGTCGACCGTGGCGACTGCCATAAGCTATGACGTGGAGCAGTCTGCGGGAGGTGGTTGGTCCAGCGTTTCCAGTGGCACCAGTACTTCGGTCGATCTGACTGGACGTCCCAACGGCACGTATCGCTATCGTGCGCGTGCGTGCAATACGTCGGGTTGTGGCGGATGGTCGGCTGAGATCTCCGTCGTGGTTGTGTTGACCCCGCAATCCGCACCGGTGCTGAGCGTGGAGGCGGAGAGCGGTTGGCGGGTCGCCTATCCCAGTTGGACCCAGGTTCACCTTGCCAATGAGTATCGCCTGCAACGCCGCTTCAACGGTGGTGGCTGGCAGGAAGTCGCCCGAGGGGCAATGAATAGGGTCGAATTGTCGGTGTATCCGGGAGCACATACGTTCCGTGTTCAGGCCTGCAACGGAGGGGCGTGTGGCCCCTGGTCTACGGAGGCCAACACATTTGCTCTTCCCGACCCTCCTTCCTGGGCCTATGCCGAGTATATAAAGGGTGGTTGCAGAGTCACCTGGAATGGTTCTGAGGGGGCTAGCTATTCCACGATCGAGGATGACTTCGGCGTGCGCGTGGCTGGGAACGAAATGGTTTTTGCAACGTGCTCGTGGGCGTACACGGTGCGTAATTGCTTGGATGGCCACTGCAGCCAAGGGAAAACTGTACAACCGGAGGGGGGCGACCCATGGCTGTAATGGTACGGGCAAGCCAATGCGCTGGTGGGTTGGCAGGGCGCATTTCCATGAATTCTGCGTCAAGGGTTGTCGGGTTGATCCGAGGGACATGGCAGCAACTCATGATTGCCGCCCTGCTGCTCACTGGGCAGGTTCAGGCCCAGACGACTGTCACATACATCCATACCGATGCCCTCGGTTCGGTTGTTGCCGAGAGCGATGCCAATGGCAACGTGATCAAGCGCTATGACTACGAGCCCTACGGAGCCGTAGTAGGAGGTCAGGTCACGGACGGGCCGGGTTATACCGGGCACGTGAGCGACTCGGCTACTGGGCTGAGTTACATGCAGCAGCGGTACATGGATCCGCAGTTGGGTGTGTTCCTGTCTGTGGATCCGGTGACTGCGTATGACCAGCCGGTTGGGCAGTTCAATCGATACAGGTATGCGAACGGTAATCCGTACAAATTCACGGATCCGGACGGGAGGCAGAGTTGGAGTGACTTCCAGACCGGCTTTGAGAACGGAACACTTAACGCCTCCCGATACGAGCACGGATTTCCGTTGTATGCCAATTGGGCTGAGCAAACTGGCTATGCCATTGGTTCCGGTATCGTCAAGGGCGGGCAGTCCCATGCTGGTGGCATTCGAGCGCCGCCCCTGCGTATGCAGCCACCCCGGACTGGGACTGTTACAGTTGGCGCGCCATCTGGGCGGAACACAAACAAATTGCGACCGGACGCCAATGCACAGGGCGCACACTCTGTCCTAAAGCGTGGTGAGGATGGCAATATCAGCAATACTGCCACGTACCAGCCAAATCCGAACAATCCGTCCGGCTTCCAAGAGGTAAAGCGTGTCGACGTAACCGGAAAGGCTCATACCAATCCTGATGGATCCATCGTTGCCACACCTCATGTGAAAGAGGCAGGGCAAAAGGGGGTGCGTCCGGCGCTCCCAGAAGAGCTGCCAAAGAGGAACTGAGATTATTTATGGACACTGCGATTGCGCTTTTGCAAAGATGGTACTCGAATCACTGTGACGAAGATTGGGAGCATTCCTACGGTATCAAGATAGACACTCTGGATAACCCAGGGTGGATTCTCACTGTCGACCTGGTTGACACGGAGTTGAGTGAATATTCGCTGCCCAGGACGCGCATTGATCGTTCGGAAGTAGATTGGATTCAGTCCGAGATTTCGGATGGGCGCTATATCGCTTGCGGTGGAGCGCTCAACCTGGAGGAGATCGTGCTTCAGTTTTTGAACTTCGCCGAGGGTCCCCGCGTCGACAGTCAGGATGCGCGAACCGACGGCGTAGGGCCGTAGGTTTTTCCGTTCAGTGTTCCGAGCAAGTTTGCGCTCTAACGGCGAAGACATTCGACATCGTTGGCGGACGATTGGACCGGCCAGGATTTCGTAGACAACTCAGAGCCATAATCAATGGTAACGAGAGAGGTGTCTATGGCGAGCAAGCAGTACACGGATGAGTTCAAGTCCGAGGCGATCAAGCAGGTGACCGAAAGGGGCTTCGCGGTTGCGGAGGTTGGGCGGTCTCAAGAAGCAAGCGCAACACGTGATCTGAATTCTGTGATCTCTTTGTCCATCACTTCGGCGGGCGTTTTCCAGCCCAGCGTCTGTCGCGGACGTGTGTTCATGAGCATCGCGACGTGATTGAGATACTCCTGGCTCGCGCTCGACAGATCAATGCCCTTGGGCAGGAACTGCCGAAGCAGTCCATTGGTGTTCTCGTTGCTGCCGCGCTGCCACGGCGCGTGTGGATCAGCAAACCACACGTCGATATCCAAGCGGTCCATCAGTTCTGGGTAGCACGTCAGCTCCGTGCCGCGATCGTAAGTCAAACTGGTGCGCATGGATTCGGGCGGCTTCTTCAGTCGGCGACTGAAACCCTCCAGTGCCGCTTCCGCTGTGCAGCCGTCCATCTTGCAGAGGATCACAAAGCGCGTCTTTCTTTCGACCAGCGTCCCTACGCAGGAGCGGTTGAAAGCACCCTTGATCAAGTCGCCTTCCCAGTGACCCGGAACCAGTCGCTGCTGTACTTCTTCCGGGCGATGTACGATGCGCAGTTGCTCAGGAACCCATGTCCGCTTGGCTGCCGTCGTGCGGCGTAGACCTCGCGTCGGCTTGCTCTGCCGAAGCGCTTCCACCAGCTCTTTCTTCAGGCCTCCGCGCGGGTGGGCATAGATGCTGGCGTAAATGTTCTCGTGGCTTACGCGCTGGCTGGAATCGTCCGGGTGCATGTTGCGAAGCTTGGCAGCAATCTGCTGGGGCGACCAGCGATACAGCACCAAGTGATCAAGGACGAACTGAAAGCGCTCGCTGCCCTCGATCAGTCGGCGGTGCCGAACAGAGCGTAGTCGGCGGACACGATAGTTTTTGCCGGCCTCGGTGGCGCTGTACGCTCCAACGCCTTGCCGGGCCACCTCGCGGCTCAGGGTCGAAGGGCTCCGCCCCAAGCGCCTGGCGATGGATCGCATACTCTTGCCATCCTGGATATCGATCTGGACAACAGCGCGTTCTTCTGCGCTCAAGTGGTTGTAATGCCTGGACATGCTGACACCCTACTGGTTAGTGGGTGTTGCACTTGGAAATTGAGTCTAAGCTTACATCCGCACGTATGAAGGCTGGCTGTTCCTGGCAGTGATCGTCGACCTTTATTCACGGCAAGTGATCGGTTGGGCGACGCAGTCCCAGATGACCACCGATCTTGTGCTACAGGCACTTGTATCGGCGATATGGAAGCGAAAGCCCGCTCCGGGCTTGATCATTCACTCCGATCAAGGCAGTCAGTTCACCAGCAGCGATTGGCTATCACTGCTGAAGCAGCACGGCATAGTTCCGAGCATGAGCCTGCGAGGGAACTGCCACGACAATGCAGTGGCTGAGAGCTTCTTCAGTGCACTGAAGAAGGAACGGATCAAACGACGGATCTACCCGACCCGGGACGAAACGCTCTCTGACGTATTCAATTACATCGAGATGTTCTACAACCCAGTCCGCCGGCATGGTTCCGCTGGCGACCTGGCCCCTGTAGAGTTTGAACGGCGCTACGCGCAAAGCGGCTCATGAGTGTCTACGGAAGTCTGGCCGGTCCAGCTAGACAAATAGCCCCGGCGGAAAAAGCATCGACATTCCTGCAAATGATGATAAGCCACATGAAACCCTACACTACGATTGAGCAACTCTCCGATGGGGTACGCTATTTGCCGCTGCAACTGCAGGGTGCGGAGCTGGATAGATTGGCTGCTTTGCTCCGAGGGCATCGGCTTCTTGCATGCAGGATTCCCAAGATGCAGACAGCGAGCTCGGCTTGGCAGGTGATCTTGGATTTTGATCCGGATATGTCCCTTGAATTGACGTCTTCCAGTACCGTTGCTCAGGGATGGGATGAGTTTGGGACGATAAACGTCGAAGTTCTGTCGAGGGGTGCTGTTGAATCGACAAGCGAATGGAGCAATCTGGATTTGCCGGAAGAGCTTGATGTTGTCCGCATCGAGATCGTGCGTTGGCAAGGTGACGGACTGATCGTTGACTCCGGCATTCGTTTGCATTTCGCCGATGGCCGAACCTTCTCGGCCGTGGCGTTGGACGTGCCGGGAGCGCTTCTCTTGACCATGCCGGGAGAGGTCGCTCCAGCTTTCTGGCAGTTTCCTGCAGGTGAATACTCTTTCGTCGCGATTGAATGAGCAAGGTCGTTTTGTTCTTCCAGGCACAACTCCTCATTCCAGCCAGCCTCTTGGCAGTCGCTGGGGATCGGCAATGCGTAGGTCGTAGGTTCGATTCCCATTTCCGGCACCAGTTTCAGCAAAAGCCCCGGTCTCGGTTGGAGCTTTTTGTCTGGCCGGTACGCCTCCCCATCGAACCTCGCCCACTGGACCTCCAGCTCCCCCTATAATCGGCCGCGCAGATCACCTGCGCCGGTTCACCCGCACGGAGGCTTCCTATCATGTCCATTGCCGCAATTCCCGATGTTTCGCTGGTCGACAACAGTGAGCAGCGCACGCCGCTGATCCTGGTGCTGGACTGTTCCGGCAGCATGAGCGGTGGCCCCATCGAGCAGTTGAATGCGGGCCTCAAGCTGTTGGAGCAGGAGCTGAAGGCCGACGTGATCGCGGCCAAGCGCGTGCGTGTGCTGCTGGTCGAGTACGGTGGCATGGACAACGCCGCCATCAGCGGTGACTGGTGCGACGCGATGGATTTCGCTGCGCCCACGCTGTCGGCCAACGGCACCACGCCGACTGGCGCGGCGGTGGAACTGGCACTGCAGGAAATCGAAGACGAGAAGGCGCGCTTCCGCCAGGCTGGCGTCGCCTACACCCGGCCGTGGCTGTTCCTTATGTCCGACGGCCAGCCCACCGATGCCTGGGAAGCGGTGGCCGAGCAGTGCCGCGAGGCCGAGCAGCAGAACAAGGTGGCGGTGTTTCCGATCGCCGTCGGTAATGCCGACATGAGCGTGCTGGGTCAGTTCAGCCGCAATGGCGAGCGCGGCGTGAAGCGCCTGCAGGGCCTGCAGTTCAAGGAACTGTTCCTGTGGCTGAGCGCGAGCATGCGGGTGGTCTCCAATTCGACGCCCGGTGGCCAGGTGCAATTGCCGGCCACCGACAGCTGGTCGCAAGTGCCGGTCTGACCATGGCCTGGCGCGTGATGGCCGCGTCGGCCACGGGACGGTCCCATCTGGACCGCGGGCAGCCCTGCCAGGACGCCTATGCGTCGGTGCAGGTGGGGCAGACATTGGTCGCGGTGGTCTGCGACGGTGCAGGCTCCGCATCGCACAGCGATGCGGGCGCCCGGCATGTATCCAGCAGCGTGGCGGCGTCGGTTACCGGGTCCGCGCAGCTCGGCGCCGATCCACTGGCACTGCCGGTGGACGCGCTGCGCAGCATCATCGAAACCGCTGTCGACGATGCGCGCGGGCAGCTGGCGATGCTTGCGCTGAGCCAGGGCCTGAAGCTCTCCGACCACGCCTGCACGCTGGTTGGGACGGTCGCTACACGCGATGGCGGCTGGTTCTTCCATGTCGGCGATGGCGTGGCCGCCTGTGCCTTCAGCAATGAATCGCCTGATGCGGTATCCCTGCCTGCCAACGGCGAGTACGCCAACGAAACCTGGTTCGTGACCGGCAGCAACTGGCGCGAGCAGCTGCGGCTGACCCGCTTCGAAGGGGCAATCGACGCGCTGGTGCTGATGTCCGATGGCGTGCAGCCGTTTGCGATGTCGCGCGCGGGCGACAGCTTGTTCCAACCGTTCATCGCACCGGTGATCCGTTATCTGTCCGGCGTCGATGAGACCCACGGCAGCCAAGCGCTGCATGCGACGCTGGCCGACCCGCGCACCGATCAGATCACCGGCGACGACAAGACGTTGCTGGTCGCGCTGCCGGCCTGAGCACATGCCCGGGCGCAGCGGCGAACAGGTCTACGACGCACAGCGCAGGCCGCTGACCCTTGAGCGGCTGCTCAAAAGTGGCGGCGCGGGCAGCGTGTTCACCCTCAAGGAGCGGCCGCGCGAAGTGGCCAAGCTCTACCATTCAGACAAGGACGCGCGCGTCTACGAGCGCAAGCTGCAGGCGATGCTGGAGCTGCAGCCGGACCTGCCGCCGATGGAAGGGCAGGGGTCCGACCAGGTACAGATTGCCTGGCCGTTGACCCTGCTGCGGGAGCGCAGTGGGCGTTTCATCGGCTTCACCATGCCGATCCTGGATCTGTCGGCCACCAGCGATCTGGAACATGTGCTGCAGGAGCGGCAGGCGCGCGCGGAAGGCCTGCCCACCGGCTTGGGCGCGAAGATGACGCTGGCCGCCAACCTGGCGGTGATGCTGGCCGCGCTGCACCGGCGGCAGCACTATGTGGTCGACCTCAAGCCGCTGAACGTGCGGTTCTATCGCAGCACCTTGTTCATCGCAATGCTCGATTGCGATGGTTTCAGCATCCAGGGCAAGGGTGAGCGCTTCCCGGCCGGGCAGGTCACTACCGACTATCTGGCGTCCGAGTTCCAGCAGCCGGGGGTGAAGCCGGGCCAGGAGGAGGCGCAGGATCGATTCGCGCTGGCGGTGATGGTGTTCCAGCTGCTCAATTCCGGCCTGCATCCGTATGCGGGCCGGCCGCAGGGGGCGACGGTACCCAGTGACCTGCCGGCGCGCATCGCCGCCAACCTGTACCCCTACGCGCGCGGCAAGCCGCATCCGCGGATGCTGCCCTCGCCGGTCAGCGGTCATGAGATGTTCCCGCCGGCACTGCGCGACATGTTTGATCGTGCGTTCTCGATGCAGGCGCGGCGGCGGCCTTCGGCGCAGGAATGGGCCACGCTGCTGCTCGATTACGCACGGCGCAGCGCCGGGCAACTGGTGGCGTGTGGCAAGGATGCGGCCCACCAGCATTTCGTAGATATGCCGTGTGGCGCCTGCGCACGCGTCGAACTGCTGGCCGGCAGCGCACGCGCGGCACAGACTCGGTCGCGGCAGAAACCGAACAAGGCCCGCAAGCAGCGCGGACGCACTGCCGCACGCGGTAACCAGGCGCAGCCGGTGGCCGCACAGGCGTCGGCGGCCAGCGGCGTCCCCGGGGTGATGTCGCGGGTGACGATGGCGGTGATCGGCACGCTGCTGCTGGGCTGGGTGATGGGCTGGGGCATGCCGGCCTACCGCCGCTATAGCGCGTTGGTGGACCCGGGCATCTGGGATGGCGTGGGGCTGGCCGTGCAGATGGCCATGCTGGCGATCGCGATCCTGCTGTTCATCCTGTTCGTGCCGATGCTGATCATGAGCAAGCGCCCATGAGGCTGCTGGGTGTACTGGCCGTGCTGCTGCTGGCGCTGATCGGGATGGCGCCGTTCTGGGGCGACCTCGGCGTGCTGGTCTACAGCTCGATCGGCTGGCTCGGACGGCTGCTGTCGAGCGGCGTGTTGAGTGATGGCAGGGCGGCACTGCGCGCTGCGTTGCTGATCGGCGGTGTGGTGTCGGTGCTGTCGTTCCTGCGCGTAGCGGTGCAGGACCGGGCCGTGGACTATCTGATCGCGTCGGTGATGTTCGGCTTCATCGGGTTCGTCGTCTTTGTTGTCACCGGTATTTCCGGGGATGGCGTTGCGGGCGCGGGGAGTATGCAAGGAGCGCGCTCGGCCGTGGTCGGCGAGGATCGCATGACGGTTCCGCGCTGGTATTCGCGCGGTCATTTCGAGCGGGAAATGCTCAACAAGGTGCACGAGACCGCGCGTGCCGCTGCCCGCGGCGATCTGCCGCGGACGCAGGCGCTGATGCAGGAGCTGGATCTGTGGGCGCGCAATGGCCCTTCGCTGCGCGAAGACCGCACCGAGTACGAGCGCCTGCGTGCGGCGTACAACGAGACGATCGAGACCCTTGCCGCCCGGTCCGGCCGCCGCACGCAGAGGACGGGAGGCCTGGCCAGCAATGCGGGCGCGATGGTGGATCGGCTTACCGCCGAGGAGGCGCGCGAGCTGGAACTGAAGCAGGTCGAGCTGCTGCAGCAGATGTGGAAACTCTCGCCATCAAGCACCTCGGTTGCGATGCGCCTGCTGGCGACGGATCTGCAGGAGTTGGCGATCCGCTCACGGTGGTCGCCGCGCAAGCCGTTCGACCGTGAGGGCGACGCGGCACTGGAAGAGCGCCTGTGGCGCGTCCACGGCACGCAGGAGGTGTTGTTCGCCTATGCACCGCTGGAGGAGCGTCTGTGGAATGCCTACGCTTCGACGATGGTCGACACGGACGAAGAGCTGGCGCTGGGCGCGCTGGTGATTGCCGGACTGATCGACCGCAGCGACAAGAACGCTTCGTCCGATCCCGCCCGGTTTGACGTGAACACGCTGCTGCTTGGCAGCGACGTGTTCATGCTCTCGACGCTGCTGGCCAGTGCGTCCGAAGACCGCATGGAGATCCTGGCGGCGCGCGCGACACTGCTGCTGGGCGATGACGATCGGCAGGCGAAGGCAGGCAGAGGCAAGGCGCAGGACGACACCGGCACCGCGGCGGACCCGGCGGGCCCGGTGGTCTCGGAGCCCTCACCACCGGCAACCTCGAAAGCGGACACCACCAAGCAGGCGCAACGCGCGATGCCGCCAGCGGGCATGCTGGTCGATCGCAAGGGCCTGGCGCTGCGTACGTCGCCACCGTTGCCGCTGTCGTCGCCACCGGCCGAGTATGGGCAGGTGCTGGTCGACCTGCCCGCTGCCGGGTTCAAGGACCTGCGCCACGGCATCCCGCTGCGCGCGCCGGTGCAGGCCGACAGCATGGTGACCCTGCAGGTGGATGTCTGGCAGAGCGGCGTGGTTACCTCGGTGCTGATTGAAAGCAGCAGTGGCAACGCTGTGCTGGATGAGGCGGCGCGGCAGGGCGCGCGCACCTGGCACAGCGCGTCGAAGGTGCTCACGGGCGGCGAGCGCAGGCAGGTGACGGTGGTGTTCAAAGCGCCGGTGGTTGCCGCACCACCGCCGATGACCGTGGACGCACCATCGCCGATCGCCATGAGCCCGCCGCCGCCGCAGTTGAACCCCGAACAGGCGCTGGGCGCGCAGCTGGCGGCGATGGCGCGCCGGCAGCCGCCGCGTTATCCGCGTGGTGACGGGGAGACGACGCCGGAGGGCAGCGTCGAGCTGCTGATCACCTTGTCAGCCGAGGGGCGCGTGCTCGATGTGAGCGTGGACCGCAGCAGCGGGCACCCTGCGCTGGATCGCGCCGCGCGTGAGGCTGCGCTGAAATGGCACGTCGCTCCGACACGGCCGGTGACCACGGTCAAGCAGATCACCCTGCGTGTGCCGGTGCGGTTCCAGGGCGGCTGACGGAACAGCCCGTGGCGCGGCCGTCACCATGCCTGCACCGGTTGCCGCAGCACCGTTTTCAGGCGAGCAGGCTCTACCTTGCGTGGGTCGCCCAGGTAGATCTCATGATGCGGCCCGGCGAAGGTCAGCCCCTGTGCCGGCATGATCCGTTCATGCAGTTCGGCCAGTGTCGGGCCCTCGTCATCGTAGGCGCCTACATGCAGCGTCTGCAGGCACAGGCCTTCCTCGTAAAGTGTCAGGCGCAGGCTTTGCGGCGCGGTACCGCGCTTGTTCGATGCCTTGGCCACCGCTTCGTTGAAACGCGGAACGCCGACGTCCAGCGGCGTGCGGATCATCATCGTCCAGCGCCACGCGTGCTTGCGCCGTGCCACGAAGCTGGACGGGTCGTCGGCCCACCACAGTCCCTCCAGCGGCGGCACCACGTAATCCCGTCCTTCGGCCTTCATCGCGAACTTCAGTGCGTAGCTGACCGAGTACAGCCACTCGACCGCATCGCGATAGGCCGGCGCCTGGTTCGGATCACCCTGGCCATCAACCATCACGAAGGACATCGGCGGCACCTCGATCCGCACGAACGAGCCGACCGGTGGCCGGTACAGCGCCTTGTCCTGCGTCTTGAAGTCGATCTTTGCCGGCGCCGCGGCGGACCGGGTCATTCCGCCGCTCCGTTCGCAGGCCCCTTCAGTTCCACCGTGTTGCCGTCCGGATCCTTGAAGTACAACGACAATCCATCGCCCTCGGCGCCGAAGTTGACCTCGGCCGGCTCCAGTACCGGCACGCCGTGGGCGGCCAGGTGGGCGACCAGCGCGGTTTCGTCGAAGGGTTCGATGCGCAGGCACAGGTGGTCGACGTTGCGGCCTTCGCTGCCCGGCCCGCTACCGCCGTGGCGACCGAGCGTGCCGTCCAGGCTGATCAGATCGATCATCGACGTACCCGCACGCAGGTGCACCAGGCCCAGGTGTTCGCGCCGCCGCACCACAGCGCACCCCAGCACCTGGCCATAGAAGGCTTCGCTGCGGGCCAGCTCGCGCACCCGCAGCACCACATGGTCGATGCGTTCAACGCTGAAGGGTCTGTCCATGCCGGGTTCCTCGAAGAAAGGGAGCTCAAGACTTGCTGAATCTGTTCAGTCGACTTTGCCGAACGAGGGGCCTCGTCGTCGCCATGGTCGATGCTACGCTGCCGCCCCCGCACGTTCTGCCCGCCACAATGGCGCGGTGCGACAACGTGTCGCAGCCAGATCCGGGCCTTTCCTGCGCCTGATCATTGTCAATGCCTTTCTTAAATGGTGGGTGACGGCCTAAAATTGAAAGGCTGACTCGACCCCACCTTACCTGCCTGTCTTCTGGACGGGTGGGCCCGGCTTTGGCCGGTGCGGGCAGGACGGGGAACGGCATTCCCTCGCAATTGGATCGACCGATGATTCCGTTGAAAACCCTTGGGCGCTGGTTGCGCCCGGGCTTGCTGCTCGCATTGCTGGTGATGCTCACCGGCTGCGATGCCGTGGCCATCCTCAGTCCGAAGGGCCAGATCGGCCAGGATGAAAAGACACTGCTGATCACGGCCACCGTGCTCATGCTGCTGGTCGTCATCCCGGTCATCATCATGACCCTGACCTTCGCGTGGAAGTATCGCGCCTCCAACACCAAGGCCCGTTACGAGCCGAAGTGGTCCCACTCGACGGCGATCGAGGTGGTGGTGTGGTCGATCCCCTGCATGATCGTGCTGGTCCTGGCGGTGCTGACCTGGCGGTCCTCGCACGCGCTGGATCCGTACAAGCCCCTGGAATCGGACGTCAAGCCGGTCACCATCCAGGCGATCTCGCTGGACTGGAAGTGGCTGTTCATCTATCCGGAAGAGAAGATCGCGGTCGTCAACGAGATCAAGTTCCCGGTCAACACCCCGCTGAACTTCGAGATCACCTCCGATACGGTGATGAATGCGTTCTTCATCCCGCACCTGGGCAGCATGATCTACTCGATGGCGGCGATGGAGACCAAGCTCCACCTGATCGCCAACGAGACCGGTGAATTCCCGGGCATGTCCTCGCACTACAGCGGTGCAGGCTTCGCCAAGATGCATTTCACTGCCTACTCGGTCACCGATGCGCAGTACCGCCAGTGGCTGGACCAGGTCCGTGCCGGCGAGCAGACCCTGGACAAGACCTCGTTCAAGGCGCTGGGCGATGCAAAGAATTCCGAGTGGTACCCGGTCACCTACTTCGGCAAGGTTGAAGAGAACCTGTTCGATTGGGTCATCGCCAAGCACATGGGCGACAACAAGCACTACGGCATGAAGCATTCCCACGCCGGTGCCGCTGCTGCCGACGCTGCCAGCCATGAAGCGCACGAGGGCCATGCCCCGAGCGAGGCCCACGATTCCAAGGAATCCGGTGAGAACCTGGATGCCACCGAACACGAACACGCAGGCCATGCCGGCCACGCGGGTTCGGGAGAATGAACATGTTGGGAAAACTCTCTCTTGAGTCGATCCCCCACGATCCGATCGTGCTGACCACCCTGGTCGGCGCGATCCTTGGTGGCCTGGGCGTCGTCGCCCTGATCACCAAGTTCAAGCTGTGGGGCTATCTGTGGAAGGAGTGGTTCACCTCGGTGGATCACAAGAAGATCGGCGTGATGTACATCATCGTCGCCTTCGTCATGCTGCTGCGCGGTTTCTCCGACGCGATCATGATGCGTACCCAGCAGGCCATCGCCGTCGGCGGGTCCGAGGGTTACCTGCCGCCGCACCACTACGACCAGATCTTCACCGCCCACGGCGTGATCATGATCTTCTTCGTGGCGATGCCGCTGATCACCGGCCTGATGAACCTGGCCGTGCCGCTGCAGATCGGTGCGCGCGACGTCGCGTTCCCGTTCGTCAACTCGCTCAGCTTCTGGCTGTTCGTGTCCGGTGCGGTGCTGATCATGCTGTCGCTGTGGATCGGTGAATTCGCCGCCACCGGCTGGCTGGCCTTCCCGCCATTGTCGGGCATCGAGTACAGCAACAATGTAGGTATGGACTACTACATATGGGGACTACAGGTGGCGGGTCTGGGTACCACGTTGAGTGGTATCAACTTCTTCATCACCATCCTCAAGATGCGCACCCCGAGCATGAAGCTCATGCAGATGCCGGTCTTCACCTGGACCGCGCTGGTGACCAACGTGCTGATCGTCGCCGCCTTCCCGGTGCTGACCATCACCCTGGTGCTGCTGACCCTGGACCGTTACCTGGGTACGCACTTCTTCACCAATGACGGTGGCGGCAACGCCATGCTGTACATCAACCTGATCTGGATCTGGGGTCACCCGGAAGTCTATATCCTGGTGCTGCCGGCCTTCGGCGTGTTCTCCGAGGTCATCGCGACCTTCTCGCGCAAGGCCCTGTTCGGCTACAAGGGCATGGTCTACGCCACCGCCTGCATCGGCGTGCTGTCGTTCATCGTGTGGCTGCACCACTTCTTCACCATGGGCTCGGGTGCCAACGTCAATGCCTTCTTCGGCATCACGACGATGATCATCTCCATCCCCACCGGTGTGAAGATCTTCAACTGGCTGTTCACCATGTTCCGCGGTCGCGTGCAGTTCACCACGCCCGTGCTGTGGACCATCGGCTTCATGGTCACCTTCACCATCGGCGGCATGACCGGCGTGATGCTGGCGATCCCGGCCATCGACTTCGTGCTGCACAACAGCCTGTTCCTGATCGCCCACTTCCACAACGTCATCATCGGCGGCGTGGTGTTCGGCATGTTCGCCGGCATCACCTACTGGTGGCCGAAGATGTTCGGCTTCCGCCTCAACGAGTTCTGGGGCAAGTGCGCGTTCTGGTGCTGGTTCATCGGCTTCTATGTGACCTTCATGCCGATGTACGTGCTGGGCTTCATGGGCATGACCCGTCGTCTGCAGAGCACCGTCAACCCGGCCTACGAGCCGTTCCTGCTGGTGGCCGCTGTTGGCGCCTTCATCGTGGGTGCCGGCATCCTGTGCCAGATCATCCAGGTGGCCGTGTCGATCCGCGACCGCAAGAAGACTGCCGACCTGACCGGCGACCCGTGGGATGCCCGTACGCTGGAGTGGGAAACCTCTTCGCCGCCGGCCTTCTACAACTTCGGCACCTTGCCGGAAGTCACCGAGCTGGACGATTTCTGGGAGCGCAAGCAGCGTGGTGAGGCCTGGCCGAAGCCGGCCAAGTACACCGACATCCACATGCCGCGCAACACCGGCACCGGCGTTGTCATCGGCGCCTTCAGCATGGTGTTCGGCTTTGCGATGATCTGGCACATCTGGTGGCTGGCCATCATCGGCTTCGTCGGCATGATCGCCACGTTCATCTACCGCACCTTCGACCAGGACGTGGACTACTGGGTCCCGGCTGCCGAGGTGGAACGCATCGAGAACGAACACCGCAAGCACCTGGAAGCCCAGGGCCTGGTGAAGTCGGAGCTGAAGGCATGAGCACCAATACCTCGACCGTAAACCACGGGCACGCCGCACACGCGGCGGCCCATGGCCATGACGACCACGAGCACCACGAGCACCACGACACCGGCGGCAACACCGTCTTCGGTTTCTGGGTGTACCTGATGAGCGACTGCCTCATCTTCGCCTCGCTGTTTGCCACCTACGTGGTGCTGGCCGGCGGCACCGATGGTGGCCCCGGCGCGAAGGACCTGTTCGAGCTGCCGTTCGTGGCGTGGGAAACCGCGCTGCTGCTGACCTCGTCGCTGACCTTCGGCCTGGGCATGATCGCCATGCACCGCAAGCAGGTCGGTCAGATGTTCCTGTGGCTGGGCATCACCTGGCTGCTGGGCTTCGGCTTCATGTGCATGGAAGTCTATGAGTTCCAGCACCTGATCCATCAGGGTTACGGTCCGGACCGCAGTGCCTTCCTGTCGGCGTTCTTTGCCCTGGTCGGTACCCACGGCCTGCACGTCAGCGCCGGCCTGCTGTGGCTGCTGGTGATGTTCGTGCAGCTGAAGAAGTACGGCCTGACCCCGACCAACAAGACCCGCATGGCGTGCCTGAGCCTGTTCTGGCACTTCCTGGACCTGATCTGGATCGGCGTGTTCTCCGTCGTCTACCTCAATGGAGCGCTGTAATGGCACATGACAACCATGCACACGACCACGCCGCCGGCGGCGAAAGCCACGGCACCGTGAAGTCGTACCTGATCGGCTTCGTGCTGGCGGTGGTGCTGACCGTCATCCCGTTCTACATGGTGATGTCGGGTGATTTCTCGCGCACCGTGAACGGTGTGGTGATCGCCATCACCGCGGTGCTGCAGATGCTGGTCCACCTGGTGTTCTTCCTGCACCTGGACCGCTCGTCGGAGAGCCGGTGGAACGTCAACGCTGCGGCCTTCACCGTGGTGGTGATCGGCATCATCGTGGTCGGTACCCTGTGGGTCATGCACAACATGAACGTGCACATGATGCACTGACGTCTTCGCGACGTTGCCACGCAGAAAGGCCGCCTCTGGGCGGCCTTTCTGTTTGTTGCGCGATCGCGGGGAACGCATCCACGCATGGCGTGGATCTACCCGTCACCGCGAAGTCCCCGCACAGTAGATCCACGCCATGCGTGGATGCAGTTGCCGTTCAATGCACCCGGAGGATGCAGTAGATCCACGCCATGCGTGGATGCGGTTGCCGTTCAATGCATCCGGAGGATGCAGTAGATCCACGCCAAGCGTGGATGGGGTTGCCGTTCAATGCACCCGGAGGATGCAGTAGATCCACGCCATGCGTGGATGCGGTTGCCGCTCAACCCACCTTGCGCAGGAACTCCTCGGCGTCCATCGGCCGTCCCAGGTGATAACCCTGCAGCTGGTCGCAGCCCAGCTCACTCAGGTAATCGCGCTGCGCCTGGGTCTCCACGCCCTCGGCCACCACCTGCAGCTGCAGGGTGCGGCCCAGCGCGATGATCGACGACACGATGGCCGCATCCTCGTCATTGCGTTCGAGGTCATGCACGAACGCCCGGTCGATCTTCAGCTCGGTGGCCGGCATGCGCTTGAGGTACAGCAGGCTGGAATAACCGGTACCGAAGTCGTCGATGGCGATGTGTACGCCCATCGCGGTCAGATCGTTGAGGATCGCCAGGCTGGCCTCGACATCCTTCATCGCCGTGGTTTCAGTGATCTCCAGGGTCAGTCGCGCCGGGTCGATGCGATGCCGTTCCAGCACCGACCGCACGCTGTCCAGCAGGGCCGGCGAGGCGAACTGCAGCGGCGACAGGTTCACCGCCATCGTCCATTCGCTGTGCCCGCCGTCATGCCAGACCCGCAGCTGCGCGCAGGCCTGGTCCAGCACCCAGTCGCCGATCGGCAGGATCAGGCCGCTGCGCTCGGCGATGGGAATGAACACGTCCGGTGCCAGCAGGCCCAGCTCTGGATGCTGCCAGCGCAGCAGCGCCTCGGCGCCGGTGGCGGGCGCATCGGCCGCCGGGAATTTCGGCTGATAGTGCAGCAGCAGTTCGTTGCGCGCGATCGCCTTGCGCAGGTCCTGCAGCAGGCGCAGCTGGCGGTTGGCACTGAGCTGCATCGAGGGGATGAAGAAGGTGTAGCCGTTCCGGCCGGTTTCCTTGGTGTGGTACATCGCCGCATCGGCATGTGCCATCAACTCGCGTTCGTCGCCGGCATCGTCCGGATACAGGGCAATGCCCAGGCTGGCGGTGACCTGCAGTTCCGCCGCATCCAGCACGAAAGGTTCGCTGGCCGCCGCGATCACCCGCTCGGCGACCACCGCCGCATCGTCAGGCGCATCGATGGCCAGCACGATCACGAACTCGTCGCCACCGAGGCGGGCGAGGGTGTCCTGCGGCCGCAGCTGCGCCCCCACGCGCTGGGCCACAGCGACCAGCAGGCGATCGCCCAGCTGGTGACCATAGGCATCGTTGACGGCCTTGAAGCCATCCAGGTCGCAGAACATCACCGCCACCGACTGCTGGCGGCGTTGCGCCTTCTCGATGGCCTGCTCGATCCGATCCTGCAGCAGCATGCGGTTCGGCAGCTGGGTCAGCGGATCGTGCAGTGCCGCCTGGATCAGCTTGTCATTGGCGTGCGCCAGGGAATCGGCCAGAAGACCGGTGCGCACGCGCATCTGGCGGTCGAACAGCGAGGCAACCAGGGCGATGCCGAGCGTGGCCAGGGTGGTCACGATCACCAGCACTGCCAGCCAGCGGGGATCGATACCGCCACTGCCGACCGCGCCGCAGACGCTGCCTGCCGGGAAACGCGCGGCGGCCATGCCGGTGTAATGCATGCCGACGATGGCCAGGCCCATCACCAGCGACGCCAGTACCCGCAGGCGCACCGTGTTGCGTTGCTCTACGCGCAGCCGGAAGGCGATCCACAGCGCTGCACCGGCGGCGCCGATGGCCACCGCGATCGAAGCGGCAAACCAGCCGGGGTGGTAATCGATGCCGGGCTGCATCCGCATCGCGGCCATGCCCAGGTAGTGCATCGCCGCGATACCCAGCCCCATCAGCACCGCACCGGCGGCCAGCCGCTGCAGCGGCAGGCTGGGCCGCGACACCAGCCACAGCGCATAGGCCGACGCGCCGATCGACACGGCCAGCGAATACAGGGTGATCGCCAGGTCGTATCCGACTGGAATCGGCAGCTCGAACGCCAGCATCGCGATGAAGTGCATCGACCAGATGCCCAGGCCCATCGCGGCGGCACCGCCGGCCAGCCACCAGCGGGCGACCCGGCCCTCGGCCGTGGCCAGGCGGCCGGCCATGTCGAGTGCGGTATACGACGCCAGGATCGCCACCAGCAGCGAGATGGCGACCAGGCCCTGACTGTAACTACCAGTCATGTTGAATCCAGAGGAAAAGGGAGGGGCGACCGCAAGGCGCACGCCCGCCACCACTATCGGCACCGGCGGGTGGGACTTGAGTGGTCGCAGCAGCTGCGACCCGGCTCGGCTATCCTGCCACGCTCGTTGCCCCTGCAGGAAATTCCCGATGGCCAAAGCCCGCACCGCGTATGTCTGCAATGAATGCGGCGCCGAATACAGCAAGTGGCAAGGCCAGTGCACCGAGTGCAATGCCTGGAACGCGCTGTCGGAAATCGTCCTGGAGAGTGCTGCGGCGGCCAAGGCGCCCGCCTCGCGCCGTGCCGGCTGGGCCGGCAAGATCGACCCGCCGAAGATCACCGCGCTGAAGGACGTGGCGCAGACCGAGCACAACCGGGTCAGCACCGGCATCGGTGAATTCGACCGCGTGCTCGGTGGCGGCCTGGTCGAGGGCGCGGTGGTGCTGGTCGGTGGCGATCCGGGCATCGGCAAATCCACCCTGCTGCTGCAGGCCGTGGCGAAGATGGCCGCGGTCCTGCCGGTGCTTTACGTCACCGGTGAAGAATCACTGGCCCAGGTTGCCGGTCGTGCGCACCGGCTGGAGCTGCCGCTGGAGGGCGTCAACGCGCTGGCCGAGACCGGTGTCGAGTCCATCCTGCAGCACGCCACCAAGAGTGGGCCACGGCTGATCGTGGCCGATTCGGTGCAGACGCTCTGGACCGAGACGCTGACCGCTGCGCCCGGTTCGGTCAGCCAGGTGCGCGAGAGCGCTGCGCGGCTGGTGCGCTTCGCCAAGGAAACCGGAACCGCGGTGTTCCTGGTCGGCCACGTGACCAAGGAGGGCGGCATCGCCGGCCCGCGGGTGCTGGAACACATGGTCGATGCCGTGCTGTATTTCGAAGGCGAGAGCGGTAGCCGCTTCCGCCTGCTGCGCGCCTTCAAGAACCGCTTCGGTGCGGTCAACGAGCTGGGCGTGTTCGCGATGGGCGACAAAGGCCTGAAGGAGGTCTCCAATCCGTCGGCGATCTTCCTGTCCGGTGCCAGCACGCACCAGCCGGGCAGCTGCGTGATGGTCACCCGCGAGGGTACTCGGCCGCTGCTGGTGGAAGTGCAGGCGCTGGTCGACGCCTCGCCGCTGTCCAATCCGCGCCGCGTGGCGGTGGGGCTGGAGCAGAACCGCCTGGCCATGCTGCTGGCGGTGCTGCATCGGCATGGCGGCGTAATGGTGGGCGACCAGGACGTATTCGTGAACGTCGTCGGTGGCATCCGCGTGCAGGAGACCGCCGCCGACCTGCCGGTGCTGCTGGCGGTGCTGTCCTCGCTGCAGGACCGTCCGCTGGCCGAGAAGACCATCGCGTTCGGCGAAGTCGGCCTGTCCGGCGAGATCCGGCCGGTACCCAACGGCGAGGATCGCCTGCGCGAAGCCGCGACCCACGGCTTCAAGCGCGCCATCGTGCCCAAGGCCAACGCGCCCAAGGGCGGCTCGGTGAAGGGGATGGAGGTGATCGCGGTCGAACGCCTGTCCGAGGCCATTGACGCGGCGTGATGCCGGTACTGTAGCGCCGAGCCCATGCTCGGCTGCTTTTCCGGCAAAGGGCAGCCGAGCGTGGGCTCGGCTCTACAAACGTCACATGCGGCAACGGTCAGCCTGCCTGTGCTAGTTTTCCCGGCTCGACGAAGGCGCCCCCTGGCGCCTTTCCGTGGCAAGGAGTAATCGATTACATGCAGGACCCGATGTTCAGCACCCCCGCCGCCGAAATCCGCCGCGCCGGGGTCGATCTCAATGGATTGATGACGGTGCTGGGCAAGCACCTGTATTCCACCCCGATGGTGGCGCTGCGTGAGCTGGTGCAGAACGCGCACGATTCGATCATCCGTCGCCGTATCGAGCAGCCCGGCATCCAGAGTGTGTCGCGCATCGACGTGCAGGTCGATGTCGCCGCCGGCGTGCTGCGCATCACCGACACCGGTGCCGGCCTGACCCGGCAGGAAATCCACGATTACCTGGCCACGGTCGGGGTCGGTTACACCCGCGGCCTGCGCCAGGACGGCGAGGACAATGAAGGCCTGATCGGCATGTTCGGCCTGGGCTTCCTGTCGGCCTTCGTGCTGGCGCGCCGTGTCAGCGTGCGTACCACCTCCTACCAGTCACCAGAGCTGGGCCACCTGTACGTGTCCAGCAATGCCGAGCAGTACACCGTCAGCGAAGTGCCGGCACGCGCGATCGGCACCGAGGTCGAGCTGGAGCTGCATCCGGACTTCCTGCCGCTGGCCAACGAAGCGCGCCTGCACGAGGTGCTGGGCCGCTACTGCGCGCTGCTGTCCGAGCCGATCTTCATCGGTGCGGCGACCGCCGCGATCAATCCCGAACCACCGCCGTGGCGCGGGCAGGGTGACGTCGCACTGCATCCGGTGCAGGCACGCCGCCAGGCGCAGCAGTTCGCGGCCCGCTTCGAACACGATTTCGAGCCCATCGTGACGATGCCGCTGCAGTCTGATGGCAGCAGCGACGCCGTCGGCATGCTCTGGGTGCAGGACGGTGCCACCTACGGCACCAGCGACAACCGCAACCTCTCGGTGTTCGTGCGCGGCATGCTGCTGGACGACGATGCACGCGACCTGCTGCCGCCGTGGGCCGGCTTCATCGGCGGGGTGATCGAATCGTCGAAGCTGACCCCGACCGCCAGCCGCGAGGACCTGCAGCGCGATGACCACTATCGCGCCGTACAGCACGCCCTGCTGGAAGCGCTGATCGATGGCCTGGCCGACGTCGCGCGGCAGCAGCCCGAAGCCTGGCGACGCGTGCTCAGCCGCCACAACGAAGCCCTGCTGGGCGCGGCGCTGTGCGATGAGCGCCTGTTCGATCTGCTGCTGGAACACGTGCGCGTGCCGACCTCGCAGGGTGACCTGCCGGCCAGCGCGTTGCCGGCGCGCGGCGCGGTGCATGTGATCCTCGACAACGGTGGCGGCTTCGAGGAAATGCTGTTCCGTGCGATGGGTGTGCCGGTCGCGCATGGCCACCGCTATGCCGTGGTGCCGTTCCTGCGCCGCTGGGCCCAGGTCAAGGGTTTGCGGCTGGTCGAACTCGGTACCGAGCAGGGCAATCGCGCACTGTTCCGCACCGACGACAGCATTGACGATACGCAGTTGGCCTGGCTGCGCGAACACCTGGGCGACGGCGAACAGCTGCTGCCGGCGCGGTTCAGCCCCGAGGCGCTGCCGGTGGTGGTGGTGCCCGACCGCGAAGCCGAACTGAAACAGCGCCTGGAAGACGACGAGAACGACAAGCGCGTATCGATGGCCGCATTGCGACTGGCGCGCCAGTTCACCGCGCGCATCGAGGCGCGTGCACCGTCGCGGCTCTACCTCAATCTGGACAATCCAGCGGTGCAGGCATTGCTGCAGGCCCAGCGGGATGGCCACCCGCAGGCGGCGTCGGCCGCGCGCCTGCTGCGCTCGCTGAAGATCATCGTGTCCGCGCAGGGCCGGCCGTTGCAGCGGAGTGCTGCGACGCCGGGCCCCGATCTCAACGGTGCATTCACTGATATAGCCGGTGCCTTGCAGCAGATGCTGCGCTGAGCACCGCCCCCTCTCATCCAGCCTTCGCTAGACAGGAGCATTACCCCCATGGATATCTGGAACTGGGTCGAAAAACTGCAGGAAGACCTGCGCCAGGCCGGGCAGGCACAGAACGCCCACCTGCTGACCCGCCTTGCCGATGAAGTCAGTGAACTGCAGGTCGACCGCGTCGATGCACTGCTGCCCGAAGCACGCGCGTTGGGCAAGGCGCTGGACAACCCCTGGGTCGACGTCTATGTCGGCCATTGGGCGCTGCGCAACCGCGTCGGCAACCGCGTGGAAGGTGAAAGTGCGCTGGGCGAGTCGGTGGCGCTGTTCGAGCGCGCGCACCGTGCCGATACCCTGGACTGCCCGCAGTCGATCTGCGTCACCCAGGATCTTGCCGCCTGCTACGGCAACATCGATGGTCCGGGCTGGGTGCCCGAGCGCATCGAGGTCTGCGACGAGACGCTGGGCCGCATCGACCCGAGCTGGGCCTGCTTCCAGTGCCTGAGTTGCGAGAAGGCGGACGCGCTGCTGGACGACGGCCGCGGCCAGGACGCGCTGGATTACCTGCAGGTGCAGGCGGCGGCGATCCAGGCGCGCGGCAAGGAAGTGTTCGACAGCTTCCCGGAAATGCAGATCAAGATCCTGCTGGCCAGCGGCCGTGCGGCGGAGGCGCTGGCACTGATCGAGCAGCGCGAGGCCGAAGTGGCCGCCGCAGGCGAATACGAGCCGGCCAACTGCACGGTGCCGCGCCGCCTGTCCAAGGCCTGGGCGCTGGCCCAGCTGGGACGTGATGAAGAGGCGCTGCAGCAGCTGGTGCCCTGGAGCGAGCTGACGCCGAACCACTGGCGGCTGTGGGCGAATACCGCTTCGACGCTGTGCAGTCGTGATGGCGAACGCAACACCTGGGATCTGGGCACGCGCTTCAACACCATCATCGAGCACTTCGCCACTGTTGGCGCGCATCGCCTGGTGATCGAGATCGCTGCATTGAGCCTGGAACTGGCCCTGCAGCGCGGTGCGCGCTGGGTGGCGCAGCGCCAGCTCGGCCTGGCCCGGACCCATCTGGCGCAGCTGCGGCAGGACCGTGGCGCCGCCGCGCTGGTGGCTGGCTTGGCGGCACGGATCGAGGCGCTGCCGGAGATGGCATCGCTACCGGTGCCTGCCGATGAACTGCTGGCGTGGCTGCAAGCACAGGGCGAACAGAACCAGTCACGCGATCCCGAGCGTGAAGCGCAGTGGCTGCTGCAGGCGCACGCCGAGCGGCCGGACGACGGCGCGCTGGCCGAGGTCGCCGCGTCGGCGTTGCATGCCTGTGGCGCGAAGACCGAAGCGCAGGCGCTGCTGTGGGACTTCGTGCGCGGCCACGCGCAGGAAGATGGCGCAGCGGCCTACACGCTGATGCGTTGGCTGGCCGAGCAGGGCGACGATGACGGCCTGCGCAGGCTGGCCGCGACCTACCGCGACAGCGTGCCGGTGTTCGCGCACTGGTGCGAGGTACAGCGCGCACGGCGTGCGTCCGACTGGCCGGCGCTGGAACAGGCCGCGCAGGCGTTGCTGGCGTTGTCGCCGGGCTCGAACGGTGCACGCGGGACGCTTGCGCGGATGTACATGGAGACCGGCCGCTTCAGCGAGGCGCAGGCCTGCTATGCGCAGCTGGTGGAACTGCTGGAAGAGCCCAACGCCGCGCACTGGGACCACATGAGTGCGGCCAGCGCGGCGCGCGACTGGGATGCGGTGCGCCGCTCGGCAGCAGCGATCGGCATGGAACTGTCCAGCCAGCAGGGCGTGGTCGAAGAGCCCTGGGGCTGGGTGATCATCCGCAGCGAGGAAGGCGGCGAGCCGATGGAGTACTACGCCCGCCGCAGCGGCCCGGTGACCGCGCGCATCGTCGAAAACGCACCGGCCAACCGCGCACAGCAGGTGGGTGACTGGGTGGTGTTCGACGCCGGCCTGGTGCACCCCGCACCAGAGGACGAAGCGGAGCGCGAGCACTTCATTCCGACCTATGCGCAGGTGCACGTGCTGGAGCGCGGTGGTTTCGCGCGCAGCTGGCTGGTCGATGGCGCACACCCCGGTGAAGATGCATGGAACGCCTTCGTGGAAGCCGCCGAGGCACAGGGCTGGCAGGTGTGGTCGCACAGCCGTGCGGACTACACCGTGACCGATCCGGACGCGGAAGACGGCACGCTGCCGGGTCTGCTGTTCACTGTCGCCCAGCCGCAGGATCACGCGCCGCTGGCGCTGCATCGCTTCCTGCAGCAGGCTACGGCGGATTGGGCGCACCCGCATTGCTGGCTGCGCCTGGCCGAGGCCTGCGACCAGGACCGCCAGCCGCACCTGGATGCGATCGAGCGGTACGGGCTGTAATCTCTGCCGCGCTGCGGGCTCGCCGGGCATGGCCCGGCGCTACCCATACGTGTTGCCGGTAGTGCTGGCCGCTGGCCGGCAAACCCATGGGATCCTGTGTTGCCGGCCAGCGGCCGGCACTACCTCTAGGAGAAATACATGCGAAAGACAGGGATGTTGGTGATCGCCGGGCTACTGTTGGCCCCCACCGTGCAGGCTGCGCCTGCCTGCCAGCAACCGGCCGACGTAGCACGTGCCTTCTTCGAAGCGACCACCGGCAAGGGCGACCTGCTGCAGCCGCCGCAGGCACTGGTCAGCGCGGCGTTTGCCAAGGCGCTGCACGCCGAGCGTGCCTGCCAGGTGCGCGAAGAGGGCATCTGCACGATCGATTCCGATCCGTGGCTGGACGCGCAGGACGGGGACATCGACAGTCCCGTGCGCTACAGCTGGAAGCAGGCCTCAGCCACGGCGGGGCAGGTCGAGATGCGCTATGCGGTATGGAGCAAGGCCTATGTGACGCGGTTGCCGATGGTGCGCAAGGGCGAGGGCTGCTGGCAGGTCGATGACATCCTCACCAACAGCGGCCGCTCGGTGCGCAGGATCCTGGCCCAGCCGGTGCCCTGAGCAGCTGGGGCATCCACGCATGGCGTGGATCTACTCCATCTGCGATTGCCGGCCAGCGGCCGGCACGCCTCTAGCGCGAATGCCCGAACACAAGCTCGATCACGAACTGGCTGCCGAAGAACGCCAGCAGCAGCAACAACATCGCCGTCAACGTCCAGTGCACCGCCTTCGTGCCGCGCCAGCCATAGCGACGGCGGCCGATCAGCAGCACGCCGAACACGATCCACGACAGCACGCTGAGCACCGTCTTGTGCACCAGCTTCTGCGCCAGCAGGTCGTCAACGAACAGCACGCCGGTGACCAGGGTCAGGGTCAGCAGGGCGAAGCCGACGGTGATCACCCGGAACAGCAGCGATTCAAGGTCGGCCATCGGCGGCAGCGCACGCAGCCACGGACGGAATTCACGGCGACGCAGCGCCCGTTCCTGCAGCCACAGCATGATCGCCAGCAGCGCTGCGATGCTCAACGTGGCGTAGGCCAGCAGCGCCAACCAGGCGTGGCTGGCCAGACGCCAGCCCAGCAGCTTGCTCGGTTCGTGGCCGTAGCTGTGATAGACCACCAGCAGCAGCGCGGCCAGCGGGAACACCACCACGCCCAACGTGGACATGCGCCCGCGCGCGCCCACCAGCGAGGTCAGCCAGGCCATGCCCAGACCCACCAGCGACAGCGCGGCGAAGAAGTGCATGTCCGGTCCGCCGGTCGTGCGCATCGCCACCAGCACGTGGTAGCCGCCATGCAGCAGCATCGCCGGCAGCGCAGGCCACAGCCACACAGGCGAGGTCACCCCGTCGTTGCGACCAAGGGCGCGCACCAGCAGGGCGCTGGCGGCCAGGTAGAGCAGGACGGCGATGAGAACGATTGTCATCGTTGAAGTTTCGCATACCCCCGGGGTGCTGGCGACGGGCCTGGCGTCGCAGTCCGGGGAGCGCGGTGGACCCGTTATACTGTGGGCCTTATTGTCCCCCGCTTTCAGACAGGTTGCGCCGCATGTTCGAGTCCCTGACCCAGCGCCTTTCCGGCACCATCGAGCGCCTGCGCGGCCGTGGCCGCCTGACCGAAGAGAACATCCGCGAGGCGACCCGCGAGGTCCGCATCGCGCTGCTCGAAGCCGACGTCGCGCTGCCGGTGGTGCAGGCCCTGATCGAGCGCATCAAGGTGCGTGCGGTCGGCCAGGAAGTGCTGAAGTCGCTGACCCCGGGCCAGGCCCTGATCAAGGTCGTGCGCGACGAGCTGACCGCGGTGATGGGCGCCGAAGCCAGCGACCTGAACCTCAACGTTCCCGCTCCGGCCATCATCCTGATGGCGGGCCTGCAGGGTGCCGGCAAGACCACCACGGTCGGCAAGCTGGCCAAGCACCTGAAGGAAAAGCGCAAGAAGAAGGTGATGGTGGTCTCGGCCGACGTCTACCGTCCGGCGGCGATCGAGCAGCTGAAGACGCTGGCCGAGCAGGTGGGCGTGCTGTTCTTCCCGTCCAGCGCCGACCAGAAGCCGGAGGCCATCGTCCGCGCCGCCATCGATGACGCACGCAGGTCGTTCGTCGACGTGCTGCTGGTCGATACCGCCGGCCGCCTGGCCATCGACGAAGCGATGATGGCCGAGATCAAGGCCCTGCACGCCGCAGTCAATCCGGCTGAAACCCTGTTCGTGGTCGACGCCATGACCGGCCAGGACGCGGCCAACACCGCCAAGGCCTTCGGCGACGCGCTGCCGCTGACCGGCGTGGTGCTGACCAAGACCGATGGTGACGCCCGTGGCGGCGCCGCGCTGAGCGTGCGCTACATCACCGGCAAGCCGATCAAGTTCGTCGGTGTCAGCGAAAAGCCGGAAGGTCTGGATGTCTTCCACCCGGACCGTATCGCCAGCCGCATCCTCGACATGGGCGACGTGCTGTCGCTGGTCGAGCAGGTCGAGCAGCAGGTCGACAAGGACAAGGCGCAGAAGCTGGCCGAGAAGGTCGCCAAGGGCAAGAAGTTCGATCTGAACGACATGCGCGACCAGCTCGAGCAGATGCAGAACATGGGCGGCATCGGCGGCCTGATGGACAAGCTGCCGGGCCTGGGCCAGATTCCCGAACACCTCAAGCAGCAGGTCAGCCAGGGCAAGGAAGTGCCGCGCATGATCGCCATCATCAGCTCGATGACCAAGAAGGAACGGCGCAACCCGAACCTGCTCAACGGCTCGCGTCGTGCCCGCATCGCGCGCGGCTCGGGCACCCAGCCGGCCGACGTCAACAAGCTCATGAAGCAGTACATGCAGATGGAAAAGATGATGAGCAAGATGGCCGGTGGTGGCATGAAGGGCATGATGCGCAGCATGAAGGGCATGATGGGCGCCATGGGCGGCCGTGGCATGCCGTTCCGCTGAGCGCGCGCTGCACCCAACGCTTGAACAACCCGCGGAATCAATCAAAGGAATGTGCATGAACAAGTCGATCGTGGTGATGGCGCTGGCCCTGGGCCTGGTTGCCTGCAAGGACGACACCTCCGTGTCGCAGAAGGCCGGCAGTGCCATCAGCGGCACCGCTGCCGATTTCGTCGCTGGGCTGGGCGAGGGCGTGGACAAGAAGATGAACGTGACGCTGCAGGCCGATCCGGGCCTGGCTGCGCAGGGCCTTACCGTCACCCTCGGCAAGAGCCGTGGCATGGGCTCCAAGGACGCGGCGGTCTACGTGGTGGCCGACAAGGCCTTCAAGGGCAAGCTGGTGGCGCGTGCACTGGATGCCGAGGGCACCGAGATCGGTCGCGCCAGCGCCGAGGAAGAGTTCGCCGCTGATGACGCGCGCTATGTGACGTTCAAGTTCAACGAAGAAATGGACAGCCAGCTGGTCCGCACCTACGCGGTGTCTGCACGCTGAGCAACGCGGGAGCGGATCGCCCGGTGCGACGCTCCCGTCCACAGTGTCTGGCGTATGCTGGCAGCGACTCCTCCCACAGGTGCGTCGCGTGAGCCTTTCGCCGATTCTCGAACGCGCCGACGATTTCTGTCGGCGTTTTTCATTGCAGCTGCCGATCCTGCTGGCACCGATGGCCGGCGCCTGTCCGGTTCCGCTTTCCGCCACGCTGGCCAACGCTGGCAGCATGGGCGCGATGGGCGCGGTGTTGTCGCCCGCGGCTGATATTGGTAGCTGGATGCAGGACTTCCGGGCCGCGTCCAGCGGGCCGGCGCAGGTGAACCTGTGGTTGCCCGATCCCGCGCCGGTGCGCGATGTGGCCGCCGAGGCCGCCACGCGTGCATTCCTGGGCCAGTGGGGGCCGGAGGTTGCGGCCAGCGCAGCGGATGCCACGCCTGCCGATTTCGAGGAGCAGTTCAGTGCGCTGCTGGCGGCACGGCCGGCGGTGGCGTCGACCATCATGGGCGTGCTGTCGCCGCGTCATGTGCAGCAGTTGAAGGATGCCGGCATCGCCTGGATCGCCTGCGCCACGACGCTGGCCGAAGCGCGCGCTGCACAGGATGCGGGTGCTGACGCGGTGGTCGCGCAGGGCGCCGAAGCCGGCGGCCATCGCGGCGCCTTCGATCCGATACGCGCCGAACAGCAGCTGGTCGGCCTGTTTGCGCTGCTGCCGCGGCTGGCGGACAACCTGAAGATTCCAGTGATCGCTGCGGGTGGAATCGGCGACGGTCGCGGCATTGCTGCTGCCTTGATGCTCGGGGCCAGCGCGGTGCAGATCGGCACGGCCTTCCTGCGCACACCCGAAGCGGCGGTCGCGCCGGCATGGGCCGACGCGCTGGCCCGCAGCGAACCCGAAGACACTTGGCCGACCCGCGCGTTCAGTGGGCGCCTGGGCCGTGGCCTGGCGACCGCCTACGTGCGTGCGGCTGCCGCCGAGGGCGCACCGACGCCGCGCCCGTATCCGGTGCAGCGCGGACTGACCGGGCCGATGCGCAAGCAGGCCACGCAGGAAAACCGGCTTGCCGCGATGCAGGCCTGGGCCGGGCAGTCGGCGTGGATGGCACCGGCCGCGCCGGCCGCCGACGTGCTGCATGGCATGTGGGAACAGGCGCAGGCACTGCTGCGATGACGGTGACCTGCAACGGCGCAGCGGCGCGGGCCGAAGACCTGCTGCCGGCGCTGACCAACTATGGCCACTTCACCTCGCTGCAGGTGCGCGGCCGCGCGGTGCAGGGGCTCGATCTGCATCTGCAGCGGCTGGCCCATGCAACGCAGGCGTTGTTCGGCAGCCGGCTCGATATCGAGCAGGTGCAGGCGTGGATGGCGCAGGCGCTGCAGCAGGCCGGCCAGGTCGACGCATCGATGCGGGTCACGGTGTTCTCGCGCCGTTTCGATTTCCGCGATCCGCTGGCCAGCGTGCCGGTGGATGTACTGGTTGCCGTCTCCGCGCCGGTCGCGCTGACCGCGCCGAAGCGCGTGCGCAGCGTGACATGGCAGCGCGAGCTGCCACAGATCAAGCACGTCGGCACGTTCGGCCTGTTCGCCCAGCGCCGTGCCGCGCTGGCAGCGGGTTTCGACGATGCGCTGCTGGTGACTGCCGATGGGCAGATCAGCGAGGGCACGACCTGGAACCTGGCCGTGCATGACGGCGAACAGCTGGTCTGGCCGCAGGCGCCTGCGCTGCGGGGAACCGCTGAAGCGCTGCTGCAGGCGGGCTGGGTGGGTTCACAGCAGATCCGCGCGCTGCAACTGAATGAGCTGGCCGGCATGCAGGCCGCCGTCGCCTGCAACGCCAGCGGGCTGTGGGCGCTGGATGCCATCGACGGTCAGAGGTTGCGGGATTCGCAGGCGCTGGCCGAACAGGGCAGGGCGGTGCTGGACCGGGTGCCGTGGCAGGCGCTTTCCTGAACGGAAGTCGCTGGGGTCAGATCCCTTTTGCTCAGCAAAAGGGATCTGACCCCGGGGTAGGCGCCCGGGGTTGGCTCGGCCGGACTCTGCCGCTATAATCGCCCGCTTACCGCGCCATCCTGGCGACTGGGCAATAGGAAAAAACCACCATGGTCAAGATTCGACTGACCCGCGGCGGCGCCAAGAAGCGTCCGTTCTACCACATCATCGTCACCGACGTCCGCAGCGCCCGCGACGGCCGCAACATCGAGCGCGTTGGTTTCTACAACCCGGTTGCACAGGGTGGCGAGAAGCGCATCGAGCTGGACCTGGCCCGCGTTGACCATTGGGTCAAGAACGGCGCCCAGCCGACCGAGAAAGTTCGCAACCTGATCAAGGAAGCGAGCAAGTCCCAGGCCGCTGCGGCCTGAGCCTGACGGGCCGCGCCCTGGTGCGGCCCATCTGATTGAACGCAGATGAAAGATAACGAGCGCCGCATCCTGCTTGGCAGGGTTGTCGGCGCTTTTGGTGTGCGCGGCGAAATAAAGCTCGAGTCCTGGACCGAGCCGCGTTCCGCTATTTTCCGTTACCAACCGTGGATCCTGCGCAGCCCCAACGGGCAGGAATCGACGCTTGAAGGCGCCCGTGGCCGGGATACCGGCAAGCACCTGGTGGCCCGTTTCCCGGGTATCGAGGACCGCGACACGGTCGAGGCGATGCATGGCACCGAGGTCTTCGTGGCTCGCAGTGCGCTGCCGCCGCCGAGTGCCGACGAGTATTACTGGGTCGACCTGGAAGGCCTGGATGTGAAGACCGTCGAAGGCGTGGCCCTCGGCCAGGTCTCGCACCTGTTCAGTACCGGCGCCAACGATGTGGTGGTCGTACGCGGTGACCGCGAGCGGATGATTCCGTTCGTCGTGCCGGAGTTCGTCAAATCCGTCGACTTCGAGGCCAATCTGGTCGTGGTCGACTGGGACCCCGAGTTCTGAGTGTGAGCATGCGTTTCGACGTCATCACCCTGTTCCCCGATTTCCTGGCCCAGTCCGCTGGGCTGGGCGTGGTCGGCCGTGCGCAGGAAAAGGGATTGTTCAGCCTGCATGGCTGGAATCCCCGTGACTACGCCGAGGGCAACTACCGCCGGGTGGACGATCGTCCGTTCGGCGGTGGCCCGGGCATGGTGATGCTGATCGAACCGCTGCAGGCCTGCCTGCAGGCGATCCGCGAGGACGATCCGACGCCTGCGCGGGTGATCTATCTCAGCCCGCAGGGCGCACCACTGACCCAGGCCAAGGTGCGGGAACTGGCGGCATTGCCGCGCATGGTCCTGCTCTGCGGCCGCTATGAAGGCATCGACGAGCGGTTCCTGGCCGCCAATGTCGATGAGGAGATTTCCCTCGGCGACTACGTGTTGTCCGGCGGCGAGCTGGGGGCTGCGGTCATCATCGACGCGGTGGCCCGGCTGCAGGAAGGCGCCTTGAATGACGCCGAATCGGCCGCTCAGGACAGTTTCGAGGGCGACCTCGGCCTGCTCGACTGCCCGCATTTCAGCCAGCCGGCCCAGCATCCGCTGGGTGACGTGCCGGACGTGCTGCGCTCGGGCAACCATGCCGCCATCGCCGCTTGGCGCCGGCAGCAGTCGTTGATCCGTACCGCGCAGCGGCGCCCGGACCTGCTGGATGAACAGGCGCTGGGCAAGGCCGACCGCAAGCTGCTGGCACAAGCCCGCCAAGCCCCGGCAGAAAAGGGCAGGGCCTAGCGCCAGCCCCGCTTTATCGGCTATGATGGTCAATTACCGCCAGCCTCGGCCGGCGCGCAGTACCCAAAACAAACGTGCAGCACAGTCCGGTGACTGCATGAGCCTACGCTGTCGAATGACACGCCCACCCGAACAATGAATCGGTGTAACCCATGAGCAAGCTGAACAAGTCCATCGTCGCGGAATTCGAATCCGCCCAGATCACCCGTGAACTGCCGCAGTTCAGCCAGGGCGACACCGTTGTCGTCAACGTGAAGGTGAAGGAAGGTGCCCGCGAGCGCGTGCAGGCCTATGAAGGCGTTGTCATCGCGACCAAGAACGGCGGCCTGAACTCCTCGTTCACCGTGCGCAAGATCTCGCACGGCTACGGCGTTGAGCGCGTGTTCCAGACCCACAGCGCCATCATCGACTCGGTCGAAGTGAAGCGTCGTGGTAAGGTCCGCGCAGGTAAGCTGTACTACCTGCGTGGCCTGGAAGGCAAGGCTGCCCGCATCAAGGAAGATCTGGCTGCTGCTGCTGCCGCCAAGGCTGCCCGTCTGGCAACCAAGGGCTGATAAACAACTTCGGTTGTTGCCGCGACGGCCGCCTTCGGGCGGCCGTTTGCGTTTGTAGTGTCGCCTCGTTAGTTTCAGTGGATGGATGAGACCGATCATCGATACCCGGCGGACATCCAGGTGGCACTGCGCTTCCTGGACGGTTCCGGCGTACCGCGGCGGGAAGCGGCCCCGTTGCTGCATCGCATGCTTTGGCGGTTGGGTATCGCGCTGCCGCCGCCGATACTGGCTGGTTTCCTGACCAATACGCTGCTGCAGGGCCTGCTGTTCGGTGTGTTCTGGACGGTGCTGATGTGGCTGCTGCTGTGGCAGGGCAGGGCTCCGGCGCTGGAGCTGCTGTTGCTTGCCGGGGTGGCAGCCGGCGCGATGTTCGGTCTGGTGATGGCCACCCTGATGTGGTTCCTGCGCGGCGCCCGCAAGCTGCCCACCTGGCAGCAGTTCCGCCGCAGCCTCTGAGGGGATGGCGCAGTGCGCCGTGACCGCTGCCGGGCCGGGGCGTAGGCTCGGGCCTTAGTCCCCCATGGCCCCTGCGATGCCCGCCAAGCAACCTGCCAACAGTGCTTCGCCCAAGCTGCTGTCCGGCGGTAATCCGCAGATCGCCAAGGGTGAGGGCGATGCACCCGTGCAGGCCTATATCGCCGCCATGCCGGACTGGAAACGGGCCGTTGGAGCACGTCTGGACGCACTGATCGAACAGGCCGTGCCCGGCGTGCACAAGGCGGTGAAATGGAACTCGCCGATGTACGGTGTTGCTGCCGGTGAGGGCTGGTTCCTCAGCTTCCATTGCTTCACCCGCTACATCAAGGTCGCGTTCTTCCGCGGTGCGCTGTTGCGGCCTGTTCCGCCTGAACCATCCAAGAGCGCCGACACACGCTATCTGCACATCCTTGAGGATGGGGTGCTGGACGAGGCGCGGTTCCTCGACTGGGTGCGGCAGGCCAGCGAGCTGCCCGGCGAACGCATGTAGTTCCCCAGGATCTTTCCCCATACGAGACCACGAGATGGCCACGCAGAAGACCGATCCCGCCGCCGCACTCCCTGCTGCCGCCCTGATCGATGCTCGTATTGCCGAGCTCGGTGATTGGCGCGGCGACATCCTCGCCCGCGTGCGCGCGCTGATCCACGAGGCGCTGCCGGACGTGGAGGAAACCTGGAAGTGGCGCGGCACTCCGGTGTGGGAACACAACGGCATCCTGTGCACCGGCGAAACCTACAAGCAGGCGGTGAAGCTGACCTTCGCCCACGGCGCCGCGTTGCCGGATCCGAAGGGCCTGTTCAATGCCAGCCTGGAAGGCGGCACGCGCCGCGCGATCGACATCCACGAAGGCGAAATGCCGAATGCCGCGGCACTGAAAGCGCTGCTGCGCGCCGCCGCCAAGCGCAACGCGGAAAAGAAGAAACGGTAGTGCCGGCCGCTGGCCGGCAACTGCAGGATGCTTGCGAAGTGCACGGGTTGCCGGCCAGCGGCCGGCACTACCCGTGCATGTTCAACGCGGTGGGGTGGTTTCCAGCGCCGCATCCGGATCAGCCACCGGCGACGGCGGGCAGGCGGGAATCTCCGATGGCGTGGCCAGTTCCTCCGCGTGCACCGGCTTGCTGATCATCCTCGCCTTGCGCCAGCCACCCCAGCGGTAATACGCCAGCGACAGCAGCATCGATACCAGCGAACCGGCCGGGAAGCTCCACCAGATCGCGTCCGCCCCCCAGTACGGCTGCAGGAATTCGGCGAACGGCACGCGCACGCCCCACAGCGACGCCGCCAGGATCAGCAGCGGTGGCAGCACCGCGCCGGTGGACCGCACCACGCCGGAGATCACGAAGCTGACGCCGAAGAACAGGAACGAACCGATCACGATGTGGTTCAGGTGCCGCGCGATCTGCAGCGACTCGCTGCCCTGCGGCAGGAACAAGGCCAGCGAATACTGGTCCAGCAGTACCAGCGGCAGGATCAACGCGCCGGTCAGCAGGAAGTTGAACAGGATGCCCTGGCGTGCAGTACCGCGCACGCGGTCCCAGCGCTGCGCGCCGACATTCTGCGCGGCCATCGACGAACACGCCGCACCGATCGCCATCGCCGGCATCTGCACGTAGTTCCATAGCTGCAGTGACGCACCGTAGGCCGCGCCGGTGTCGGTGCCGTACTGGTTGACCATCGTCATCAGCATGATCACCGACAGCGAGATCAGCACCATCTGCAGGCCCATCGGCACGCCCTTGACCACCAGCGCACGCAGGATGGTCATGTCCAGCTTGAACAGGTGCATGTCGGCGCGGCCCAGCCACAGCGTGTGCCGTTTGTGCCGCATGTACAGCAGCAGGCCGGCCAGCGACAGCGTCTGCGACACCAGCGTGGCCCAGGCCGAGCCGGCGATGCCCAGTTCCGGGAACGGCCCCATGCCGAAGATCAGCACCGGGTTCAGGGCGATGTCCAGCACCACCGAGACCAGCAGGAAGCGGAACGGCGTGCGCGAATCGCCGGCACCACGCAGCGCCGCACTGAGGAAGGCGAAGGCGTACAGCGTCGGCATCGCCAGGAAGATGATGCGCAGGTAGGCCTCGGCCAAGGGCAGCGAGGCGGCCGGCGTGCCCATCGCCGCCAGCAGCGGGTGGGCCAGGAACCAGCCGGCGATGGCGATGATCACCGACAGGCCGATGAAGAACGTGGCACTGGTGCCGACCACGCGCCGTGCCTGGGCGATGTCGCGCGCGCCGATGGCCTGGCCGATCAGGATGGTCGAGGCCATGCCGAAGCCGAACACCGAACCGATCAGGAAGAACATGATGTTGTTGGCGTTCGCAGTCGCGGTCAGTGCCGCTTCGCCAAGGAAGCGCCCCACCCATACCGCATTCACCGAGCCGTTCAGCGACTGCGCGATGTTGCCTGCCAGGATCGGCAGCGCGAACAGCAGCAGGTTGCGGCCGATCGGGCCGGAGGTCAGGTCAAGCGGCGCTTTGGCCATGGAGTGGTGATCGATTCCCGGGAGGCGCACACTAGCATCAAGCCGGTTTGCAGGATGTGGCAATGCATCAACGACAGCGGGCGATGCGGATGATCGCGGTGGCCTTGATCGCAGCGGCACTGGCCGCATGTTCGTCAGGTGACCGGCTGGGTGATACCCAGGTGCGGCCGACCGACCGCCCCGAGTGCCTGGTCGGCAGCCAGCGCCAGGATCTGGCGGCCGGAACGCCGGCATTGATCGGGGGCAGCGGCTGCCGCACCGACCCCGACAATCCGCGCCCCCTGAACAAGCGAACGGAGTAGTTCCTACCGATGTCCGAGCTTTCCCCGTTGGCGCCCAGCGTCCGTCTGGACATCTGGCTGTGGGCGGCCCGCTTCTTCAAGACCCGCAGTCTGGCAAAACAGGCTATCGAGACCGGCAAGGTATCCGTGGCCGGGCAGCGCCCGAAATCCTCGCGCGCGGTGCGTGTGGGAGAGCAGTTGCTGGTTGACCGCGGTGAAGAACACTTCGAGATCCAGGTGCTGGGCCTGAGTGACCAGCGCGGTCCGGCGCCGGTGGCGCAGCAGCTGTATGCCGAGAGCGAAGCATCCAAAGCGCGTCGTGCCGAACTGCGTGCGCTGCGCATTGCCGCGCGTGATGGTTACCAGGCACCGGAGCACAAGCCGGACAAGCGCGCACGCCGGTTGATCCGCGCCCTGGGTGATCTCGATGCGCTGTGACGCAATGGCCGGAGTGAACCGGCAAGCGCTCCGGTAGTCGCCCACCTTGGTGGGCGCCGTGCCCTGTGCCGACCAAGGTCGGCACCTACCGTGTCGTGGGTCCGGCCCATGCTTTGGTAGTCGCCCACCTTGGTGGGCGCTGTGCCGTGTGCCGACCAAGGTAGCCACCTACCGTGTCGTGGGGCCGGCCCACGCTTTGGTAGTCGCCCACCTTGGTGGGCGCTGTGCCGCCTGCGCTCAGCCACCGTTCGGCTTGCGCCCCGCACGTTGGACGGTCCTCTTCATGGAAGCCCGCCATGTTCCTGCGCCGCAGCCTGCTGTGCCTGGCCCTGTCCGCCGCCGTCCCGGTGTTCGCCGCCGACATCACCTTCTGGGACACGCCGCAGCGCGGTGGCAACAGCTTCAACGAAGCGCCGCCCGACCGCGCCTACTTCCAGGCCCTGCGTGACACCGGCGCCACCTGGGTACGACTGACCCCGGACAAGTGGCGCAGTGCCGGCGGCCGCGATTTCCTGATGGGCGATGCCGACCACTACCAGGGTCTGGTCCAGGCTGACGTGACCACGTTGCGTCGCGCGCTGGATGACGCCAATGCCGTGGGCCTGAAGGTCGTGCTGGTGCCGCTCTCACTGCCGCTGCTGCGCTGGAAACAGAAGAACGGCGACGTGGTCGACCAGCGCCTGTGGCAGTCCTTCGACAACCACGCACCTGCGCAGCGCTTCTGGCGTGATCTGGCGACCGCGCTGAAAGGGAACCCGGCGTTGGCCGGCTACAACCTGATCAACGAGCCGGCACCGGAATACGGCACCACGCTGGCCGAACACGCCTCCCGCGAGGACATGCTGAAGTGGTATGCGGGCGTGCAGGGTGGACCGCGCGATCTGCGCCAGCTGTACAACGAACTGGTGGCCAGTGTGCGCGCGGTCGATGCAGACATGCCGTTGATGCTCGACGCCGGCTGGTACGCGGCGGCCGATGCGTTCGATTACTGGCCTGCGCCGCTGCAGGACACGAAGCTGCTGTACAGCGTGCACATGTACGAGCCGTATGCCGCCACCAGCGCGCCGAACCAGAAACGCAGCACACCATACCGCTATCCCGCCGAAGTGCCGTTTGGCGACCGCAGCGAGCGCTGGGACGCCGTGCGCGTGCGCAGCTACCTGCAGCAGCCGATGGACTGGGCGAAGACCCATGGCATCGGCGCCAACCGCATGGTGATCGGTGAGTTCGGCTGCATGCGTCGTTGGCCGGACTGCGGCCGCTACCTGCGCGACGTGCTGGACGTGGCCGAGCAGCAGAAGGTGCACTGGGCGTTCTACGCATTCCGCGAAGACGGCTGGGACGGCATGGACTACGAACTGGGCGACAAGCCGCTGCCAGGATCGTACTGGCAGGCTGTCGAGAAGGGTGAAGCCGTGCAGCCACCGCGTTCGATGCAGGCGCCGCTGTTCGCACCGATCCTGCAGCGGCTGAAGGCCGGAGCGCGCTGACGCCTCCGCGGTAGCGCCGGGCCACGCCCGGCGAGTGCATCGGTAGTCGCCCACCTTGGTGGGCGTTGCGCCGTGTGCCAACCAAGGTTGGCATCTACCAGAGCAGGGTGCGAACGCTTTGGTAGTCGCCCACCTTGGTGGGCGTTGTGCCGTGTGCCAACCAAGGTTCGCACCTACCAGAGCATGGTGCGAACGCTCTGGTAGTCGCCCACCTTGGTGGGCGTTGTGTTGTGTGCCAACCAAGGTTGGCACCTACCAGGGCATGGTGCGAACGCTCTGGTAGTCGCCCACCTTGGTGGGCGTTGTGCTGTGTGCCAACCAAGGTTGGCATCTACCAGGGCAGGGTGCGAACGCTTTGGTAGTCGCCCACCTTGGTGGGCGTTGTGCCGTGTGCCAACCAAGGTTGGCATCTACCAGGGCAGGGTGCGAACGCTTTGGTAGTCGCCCACCTTGGTGGGCGTTGTGCCGTGTGCCAACCAAGGTTGGCATCTACCAGGGCAGGGTGCGAACGCTTTGGTAGTCGCCCACCTTGGTGGGCGTTTTGCCGCGTGCCAACCAAGGTTGGCACCTACCAGAGCATGTCAGCCGTGCAGGTCGTAGCGGTCCAGTTCCATCACTCGCGTCCAGGCGGCGATGAAATCCTGCACGAACTTCTTCTCGCCGTCGGCACTGGCATATACCTCGGCCAATGCGCGCAGCACGGCGTTGGAACCGAACACCAGGTCGGCACGGGTGCCGGTCCAGCGCGCGCCGCCATCGTTGCGGCCACGGCCTTCATAGCTTTCGCGGCCGGTCGCCTTCCAGGTCGTGCCCATGTCCAGCAGGTTGACGAAGAAGTCGTTGCTCAACGTGCCGGGTCGATTGGTGAACACGCCGTGCTTACCGCCATCGACGTTGGCGCCGAGCACGCGCAGGCCACCGACCAGCGCGGTCATTTCCGGTGCGGTCAGGGTCAGCAGCTGCGCCTTGTCGATCAACAACGCCTCACCCGGCACGCTGTAAGCGCCCTTGAGGTAGTTGCGGAAACCATCGGCAGCCGGTTCCAGCACCGCGAACGATTCGACGTCGGTCTGCTCCTGGCTGGCATCGGTGCGGCCCGGGGTGAACGGTACGCTCAGGTCGTGGCCGCCGGCCTTTGCCGCCTGCTCGATGCCGACGCCACCGGCCAGCACGATCAGGTCGGCCAGCGACACCTGCTTGCTGCCCGCGCCGTTGAACTCGGCCTGGACCTTTTCCAGCGCGGCCAACACCTTGGCCAACTGCTGCGGCTGGTTTACCGCCCAGTCCTTCTGCGGTGTCAGGCGCACGCGCGCGCCGTTGGCACCACCGCGCTTGTCCGAGCCGCGGAAGGTCGAGGCCGAGGCCCACGCCGTGGACACCAGCTCCGCCACGCTCAGCCCGGTCGCCGCGATCTTCTGCTTCAGCGCGGCGATGTCCTTGGCGTCGATCAGCGGGTGCTTCGCTTCCGGCACCGGGTCCTGCCAGATGAATTCCTCGGCCGGGATTTCCGGGCCGAGATAGCGCGCACGCGGACCCATGTCGCGATGGGTCAGCTTGAACCAGGCACGGGCGAACGCATCGGCGAAGGCCTGCGGATCCGCAAGGAACTTCCGCGAGATCTTTTCGTAGGCCGGGTCCATGCGCAGCGACAGGTCGGTGGTCAGCATCGTCGGGCGGTGCTTCTTCGACGGATCGTGCGCATCGGGAATCACCGCATCCGCATTCTTGGCGACCCACTGGTGGGCACCGGCCGGGCTCTTGCCCAGTTCCCATTCGTGGCCGAACAGGATCTCGAAGAAGTCGTGGCTCCATTGCGCGGGGGTGCGGGTCCAGGTCACTTCCAGGCCGCTGGTGATGGTGTCGGCACCCTTGCCGCTGCCGAAGCTGTTGGCCCAGCCCAGGCCCTGGCTCTCCAGGCCCGCTGCTTCTGGTTCCTTGCCGACGTTGTCGGCCGGGCCGGCACCGTGGGTCTTGCCGAAGCTGTGACCACCGGCGATCAGGGCGACGGTTTCTTCATCGTCCATCGCCATGCGGCCGAAGGTGTCACGGATGTCATGCGCGGCCAGCACCGGATCGGGATTGCCGTCCGGGCCTTCCGGGTTCACGTAGATCAGGCCCATCTGCACGGCGGCCAGCGGGTTTTCCAGTTTGCGCGAATGCACGCCGCCATCAGCGTCGTCATCGGACACCAGCACGCCGTGGTTCTCTTCCACGCCCTCCGAGCCGTGCTTGTAACGCACATCGCCGCCGAGCCACGTGGTCTCGCGGCCCCAGTACACGTCCTGGTCCGGCTCCCAGGTATCGGGACGGCCGCCGGCAAAGCCGAGCGTCTTGAAGCCCATCGATTCCAGTGCGACGTTACCGGTCAGGATCAGCAGGTCGGCCCAGGAAATGGCCTGGCCATACTTCTGCTTGATCGGCCACAGCAGGCGTCGCGCCTTGTCCAGGCTGACGTTGTCCGGCCAGCTGTTGAGCGGCGCGAAGCGCTGCTGGCCGCGACCACCGCCGCCACGGCCATCGTCGATGCGGTAGGTACCGGCGCTGTGCCACGCCATGCGGATGAACAGGCCGCCGTAGTGACCGAAGTCGGCCGGCCACCAGTCCTGCGAGTCGGTCATCAACGCCTTCAGGTCGGCCTTCAGGGCGCTGTAGTCCAGCCCGTTGAAGGCCGTGGCGTAGTCGAAGCCCGCATCGAGGGGGTTGGAGCGCGTGGAGTGCTGGTTGAGCAGGTCCACGCGCAGCTGGTTCGGCCACCAGTCGCGGTTGGTCGTCGCATCACCGACGACGGCATGGTTGAACGGGCACTTCGCTTCGCTTTTCATGGGTCTCTACCTGTGGACTGGCGAATGAGGGAATCAGATCGCTTACCCACCATAGGCATCGCCTAACGATGGGTAAATTCGATTGATTCAACCGCTGCGATAGTGGCTGCCTATGATCGGCAGCGCTTGGATCGTTGTGCGCGATCAGCGCTTGAGCAGGCCCGCGCCGAGCTTGAGCAGATCGCTGGCGCCGAACTGGCCATCGCCGTCCTGGTCGAGCGCACCGCCGAGCAGGCTGCCGATGCCGCCGCCGGACTGCTGTGCTTCCTGGCCCAGGGCCTGGCTGAGCTGGCCGGCGTTGCCGCTCTGGGCAAACCGCTGGGCCAGGAACGACATGACGATGGGGGCGAGGATCGCCAGCAGCTGACTGGACTTGCCGCTGTCCAGGCCGGTCTTCTGGCCCAGCGCTTCGGCTGCCTGCGAGGTCTGCCCACCGAATACGTGGCCGAGGATGCCGGCACCGTTGGTGGCGTTGCCGCCGCCGCCGCCCATCACCGCGCCGAGGATGCTGCCGAGATCGAAACCGCCACCGCCGCCGCCGGCCGAACCGAGGTGGTCGCGCTGCAGGGCATTGAGCAGGGACTGCGCACCCTGCGGCTCACTGGCGTTCTGGCCCATCGCGCCGAGCAGCAGGGGCAGGGCGCTGCCGACGGCCTGGGTGGCCTGGCTGCTGTCCAGGCCGAGCTGCTGCGACACCTGCTGCAGGCCCTGGCCCTGCTGCAGCTGCTGGAAGAGGGATGCAGCGAGGGATTCGGTGTTCATGGCGGTCTCCGGTCTGTGAAGGACGAACCGCCCGAGCATAACGCCGTGTACACGACGGAAGTGCGAAGGGCAGCCGAGCGTGGGCTCGGCTCTACAACGGAAGCGCCGGGCCATGCCCGGCGGCCGGGATTACAACAGCGCCTTCAGCCGGTACAGCGCTTCCAGTGCCTGCTTCGGGGTCAGCTCGTCCGGGTCGATCGCGGCCAGCGCCTCCTGCGCCTTGTTCGGCGGGGCGGCGAACAGTCCGAACTGCTGCGGTGCATCCAGCGCCTGCGGGGCGAGTTCGGCGGCATGGCTTTCGCCGCCGCGCTGCTCCAGCTCAGCCAGGCGTCGACGCGCCTGTGCCACGGTGGCACGCGGCAGGCCGGCCAGCGCGGCCACCTGCAGGCCGAAGCTGCGGTTGGCCGGGCCGTCCTTCACCGCATGCATGAACACCAGCGCTTCGCCGTGCTCGACGGCATCCAGATGCACGTTGGCGATGCCGCTGCGGCCGCCCTCGTGCTGCTCGTCGGCCAGCGCGGTCAGTTCGAAGTAATGGGTGGCAAACAGCGTGTAGCAGCGGTTCTCGTAGGCGAGGTGGCGCGCCACCGCGTCGGCCAGCGCCAGGCCATCGTAAGTCGAGGTGCCGCGGCCGATCTCATCCATCAGTACCAGCGAATGCTCGGTGGCGTGATGCAGGATGTAGCTGGTTTCAGCCATCTCGACCATGAAGGTCGACTGCCCGCGGGCAAGGTCGTCGCCTGCGCCGATGCGGGTCAGGATGCGGTCGATCGGGCCGATCAACGCGCGGCTGGCCGGCACGAAGCTGCCGATGTGGGCCAGCAGCACGATCAGCGCGTTCTGCCGCATGTAGGTCGATTTACCGCCCATGTTCGGGCCGGTGATGACCAGCATGCGACGGTCCGGGTGCAGGTCCAGATCGTTGGGCTCGAACGGCTGGTCACGCACTGCTTCCACCACCGGATGGCGGCCGCGTTCGATCTTCAGGCACGGCTCGGCCTGCAGTTCCGGACGCGCCCAGTCCAGCGCCTGCGCACGCTCGGCGAAGGCGGCCAGCACATCCAGTTCGCTGAGCGCGGCGGCGCACTGCTTGAGCGGCTCCAGCTGGGTGCCCAGCGTGTCCAGCAGCTGCTCGTACAGATACTTCTCGCGCGACAGCGAACGGTCGCGGGCAGACAGCACCTTGTCCTCGAATGCCTTCAGTTCTTCGGTGATGTAGCGCTCGGCGTTGGTCAGTGTCTGCCGGCGGGTGTAGTGCACCGGCGCGCGCTCGGACTGGCCCTTGCTGATTTCGATGTAGTAGCCGTGCACACGGTTGTAGCCGACCTTCAGGGTGGCGATGCCGCTGCTTTCGCGCTCGCGCTGTTCCAGGTCGACCAGGAACTGGTCGGCGTGGGTCGACAGGCGCCGCAGTTCATCCAGCTCGGCGTCGAAGCCATCGGCCAGCACGCCACCATCGCTGAGCTTGAGCGGTGGCATTTCGGCAATGGCGCTGGCCAGCAGGTGCGCGCACTCGTCGTGCTCGCCGAGCGCCGCGTGCAGGGTCTGCAGTCGCGGTGAATCCAGCGGTGCCAGCACCTCGCGTACGGCCGGCAGCAGGCCGAGGCCATCGCGCAGGGTCGAGAAGTCGCGCGGCCGCGCCGAACGCAGGGCGACGCGGGTGAGGATGCGTTCGAGGTCGCCGAGGCGGCGGAACTGCTCGCGGATATCCGCTTCCGCACCGCGGTCGATCAGTGTTTCCACCGCGTGGTGGCGCTGCACCAGCACCTCGCGCAGGCGCAGCGGCCGATGCAGCCAGCGGCGCAGCAGGCGGCCACCCATCGGCGTCACCGTGCTGTCGAGCACGCCGAGCAGGGTATTGCGGGTATCGCCGTCGACGCGGGTGTCCAGCTCCAGATGGCGACGCGTTGCCGCGTTCATCGCAATCGCTTCGCTGGCGGTCTCCATCGAGATGGAGGTCAGGTGCGGCAGGCGCTGCTTCTGGGTTTCCTCGACATAACCGAGCAGGGCGCCGGCAGCCGCCGTGGCGCGAGGCTTGTCGTCGATGCCGAAGCCGCTCAGGTCGTGCAGCTTGAAGAAGTTCAGCAGCTGGCGGCGACCACTGTCGGCGTCGAACAGCCACGGCGCGCGGCGGCGCACGCCGCTGCGCTGGCGCAGGAAGTCGGGCCAGTTCTCTTCATCCGGCACCAGCAGTTCGGCCGGTTCAAGACGGGCCAGCTCGGCTTCCAGTGCGTCATCGGTGTCGACTTCGTTGACCAGGAAGCGGCCGCCGGCCAGGTCGGCCCAGGCCAGCCCATAGCCGCTCTTGTTGCGCGACAGGGCCATCAGCAGGGTGTCGCGACGCTCGTCCAACAGCGCCTCGTCGGTAACGGTGCCCGGGGTGACGATGCGCACCACCTTGCGTTCGACCAGACCCTTGGCCAGTGCCGGGTCGCCGATCTGTTCGCAGATCGCCACCGATTCGCCCAGCGCCACCAGCCGTGCCAGGTAGCCCTCGTAGGCGTGCACCGGCACACCGGCCATCGGAATCGGTGCACCACCGGAGCTGCCGCGCTGGGTCAGGGTGATGTCGAGCAGGCGCGCGGCCTTGCGCGCGTCGTCGTAGAACAGCTCGTAGAAGTCGCCCATGCGGAAGAACAGCAGCAGGTCCGGATAGTCGGACTTGGCTGCGAAGAACTGCTTCATCAGCGGGGTGTGTTCGGCGGACTTGTCTTTGGACATGGGACTCGTGGATCAGGGGCGTCCGGTCGCGCCGGAGGGCAGCGGGGCGGAGCAGGTACAGGGCCGTCCATGGTAACGGGTAGAGCAGGGTGCCTGTTGCTGGAAGGGCGGGCAGGGCGGCTGTAACGCCCTTAGGCGGGGGTGTAGGCTCTGGACTGCGGCCAAGCTGGCAGCACATCAACCAAGGAATGAGCGATGACGCAACAATCTGAATCCCAGGAAGCCCAGCAAGCCAAGGCAGCCGTTGAAGCGCCGCCTTCGCTCTATCTCGTCGCGCTGTACCAGCTGGTGGGGGGCGCCTTCGCCCTATACGGCATGCTCAAGGTCTATGGCCCGGGTGTGCCCGAGTATCAGCTGCTGGCCCGGATGAGCCTCTATCACTCGCTGCCGTATGCGGTGCTGGTCACTGCCGGTGTGCTCAACGCGTTGGCAGGCATCGTCATCGGAGTGGGCATCTTCGCGCGTTGGGCCTGGGTTCGGCCGTTGTTTGTGGTGATGTTCGTGGAGACGATCGTGTTGCGGTTGGTCGACATGAAGATGGCAGGCCCCTTCGAATTTCTGACCGTGGGGGCAATCTTCTGCGTTTCCCTGTATGTCGCATTCCTGCTGTACCGCGATCCGGCAGAGCGTTACTTCCACAACCGGTCGCGCTGAAACGGTTGGCGTGTTCCGCAGGCGTGACACCACACCGGAGGGCGCGCCGCCACTTCAGTCGCCCACCAGCGCAACGTCCGGGTGGCCGGCGAAGATGTCCATCACGATCTGGAAGTAGGTCTGCCCATCGCCGCGCTGCAGGGCGTCCAGCTGGCGGCCGATGGCTTCGGCATTGAACGTGCCCGGTTGCCGTAGCTTGTCTTGCAGCCACGCACGCGTGGCCGCCATTCCCAGTGCATCGCGGCTGCAGTCGATATCGCGCCAGACCACCGTGGCCGTTTTGTGCCCGGCCAGTGCGCCATAACCGCCGTACAGCAAATCGTCCAATGCATCGAGGCTGGGCCCGAGCTGCCAATTTTCGCCAGCCATGAATACCCGGTTGATTTCCGCGTAGAAACTGGGGATATCAACGATGGCGGTACCGTTTATCTGCAGGAATACGGTCATCTGCAGACTATAGCGCTGCGCTGCCAGAGAGCGCGCGTCTTGTTTATCTGCGTGATACGTTCCCATCCTACCTTCATCGGAAAATGGGAAAGGAATAAGGAAGGGGCTCTGCTTGAACGCATTTATGTTAATGCAGCGTTGTTTCAATAAATGTGCTTAAAGTTTCCCAAGGTCGTGCCGTCACCAATATAGGGCCACGATCAAGGGAATTGAGATGCTCGCCTTACGCAACCTCCGTGTGGGATCCCGGCTTTCCGCCGGCTTCGGTCTGCTGTTGCTGTTCATCCTGGCCATCGTCGGCCTGGTGTTGTACGGAAACCATCTGAAGTCCGCCCAGTTCGAGAAAGTGGTGGGCGTGAACATGGTCAAGATGCGGTTGTTGAACGACATGCTCGATACCAACAACGCGGTGCTGATGCATCGTCGCCTGATGGTGATCAAGCGTGGCGAGGAGTTCGACAAGGATTACCAGCGGGCGCAGGAACTGAGCCGCACCTACGACGGCATCTGGGACAAGTACGTCACGATTCCCCGCGATGCCACTGGCGATGGGCTGGTGGCGCAGATCGCGGCGGCGCGCAAGGCCACCGACGCCTCCACCCGACAATTGCACGAGCGGATGAAGGCGGGCGACTACGACGGTGCGGCCACCGAATTGCTGGCCGAGCACGGTCTGGCCACGGCTTGGAATGGAGCGATCTCCAGCCTGCTGCGGCACCAGGAAGCCCTGACCGAACGCAGCCGTGAGGAGTACCGAGCCACGGAAGCGTGGACGGGAACCCTGTCCATCGCCTTCGGTGTGCTCAGCCTGATTCTCGGTGCACTGGCTGCGTGGGCGATCACCCGCAGCCTGACCCGGCCCCTGGCGGGCGCGGTGAAGCTGGCCGATGGCATCGCCAACGGCCGCCTGGACAATGTCATCGATGCCTCGGGCAATGACGAGGTAACCCAGTTGCTGAAATCCATGCAGCGCATGCAGGGGCAGTTGCAGGCGGTGATGGCGGCGCAGGGCGAGATGGCGCGGCAGCATGATGACGGCAGCCTGAGCTACCGCATGGACGAAAGTACCTTCCCCGGCGATTACGGGCGGATGGTGCATGACACCAACGCGCTGGTGGGTTCGCACGTGCAGGCACAGAACCGCCTGATCGAGGTGATGAAGCACTACGCACGTGGCGACCTGTCGGTGGACATGGATCGACTTCCGGGCGAGAAGGCGGCGATCACCCAGGCCATGGACGAGACCAAGTCCAGTCTGTCGGCCATCAACGGCGAGATTCGCCGCCTGGCGACGGCCGCTGCAGCCGGTGACTTCAGCCTGCGTGGCGACGAAACGCGCTTCGAGCACGATTTCGGCGAGATGGTGACCGGGTTGAACCGGTTGATGCAGACCACCGATGAGAATCTGGTGCAGGTGTCGAGCCTGCTGCAGGCGATCTCGCGCGGCGATTTGACCGTACGCATGCAGGGCGATTTCCACGGTGTGTTCGCGCGCATGCGCGACGACTGCAATGCCACCGTCGAACAGCTGACCCAGATCGTCGGCCGCATCCAGACCAGTGCATCCAGCATCAATCTGGCAGCGGGGGAAATCGCCTCGGGCAATACCGATCTGTCGCGGCGTACCGAGCAGCAGGCGGCCAACCTGGAAGAGACGGCAGCGTCGATGGAGGAACTGACCTCCACGGTGAAGCAGAACGCCGAACACGCGCGCCAGGCCAATCAGTTGGCGATCGGTGCACATGGGGTGGCCTCGCAGGGCGGCGAGGTGGTCGGTCAGGTGGTGACCACCATGAGCGCCATCGAAGCGTCGTCGAAGAAGATCGCCGAGATCATCAGTGTGATTGATGGCATCGCCTTCCAGACCAACATCCTGGCGCTCAACGCCGCGGTGGAAGCGGCGCGCGCGGGCGAGCAGGGCAGGGGCTTCGCCGTGGTGGCTAGTGAGGTGCGCACGCTGGCGCAGCGCTCGGCTGGCGCCGCCAAGGAGATCAAGGGCCTGATCGAAGAGTCGGTGGGCAAGGTATCCGACGGCTCGGCGCTGGTGCGTCAGGCCGGCACCACGATGGGCGAGATCGTCGCCTCGGTGCAGCGGGTGACCGACATCATGGCCGAGATTTCCGCCGCGTCGCAGGAGCAGAGTTCCGGTATCGAGCAGGTCAACCAGACCGTGATGCAAATGGACGAAACCACCCAGCAGAATGCTGCGCTGGTGGAAGAGGCCACCGCGGCCGCGCGGTCGATGGAGGAGCAGGCCAACCTGCTGGCCGAAGCGGTATCGGTGTTCCGCACCGGGGCTTCGGTGGCGGCGGCAGCGGTCCGACCGATGTTGGCAGCGGTCGCTGCAAGCGTGCCGCCGGTGCGTCGCGTGACCGGCGTGGCGCCGCGCATCGCGCCCTCGCTCGCCGCCAACACGGGTGGGTGGGAAGAGTTCTAAGCCGGGTGGGAGACGGCGCCCATCGCGATGCTGGTCGCGATGGGCGCATTTTTGTTTCCTGAACCAATGATGGCCGCTCAGCCTCCGGACACCTGGATTTCACCTGCAGTTGCCACCCGCAGGCAGACACTTGCGCCATACCGGAGCACAGGAGATGGCCATGAAGACCTCGACCCGATTGATGGTGCTGGGCACCCTGCTGGCAGCCTCGTCCGTTGCTGGCGCACAGAATTACGGCCCGCGTGATGAAGGCCGCAAGTTCAACGATGGCAGCCGCGTGGTCTGCAAGAACGTGGAAGTGCAGCGCAATACCCGCGATCCCAATCGCATCACCGGTACCGCCACCGGCGCCGTGGTTGGTGGTTTACTGGGCAACCAGGTAGGCGGCGGCAACGGCAAGAAGCTGGCAACGGTTGCCGGTGCCGTGGCGGGCGGCGCAGCCGGCCGGCAGATCCAGGGCAACCATCAGCAGAAGACTGGTGATCGCGTGGTCGAGCGTCGTTGTGAGCGCGTCTACCGCTGATCCCCCATGCGATAACCCCTTCCACACCGCTGTACCCGAACGCCGGCCCTGTGCCGGCGTTCTTCGTTTCCGGTCCCGTTCCGTGAAGCAGGGCGCATGCCTATACTGCGCCGACCTCCAGGGATGAATCGCCAGTGAACGAGTCGGGTGCTGTAGACGGTCGGGAGCCGTCCGTTGTTGCTGATGCAATGCCTCGCACGACAGCCAGCTACTCCCGCGTGCGCGACCGCACCGACGAGCTGGAGCTGTTCATTTCCGGCCTGCTCGCCTTCGCACTGCTGGCCGTGCCGGGCTACCTGTTCGATGCGTGGGCGCGCAGCAGCCTGCATACCGAAGGGGTCTATTTCCAGGCGCTGTGGTTCGCCTTCAGCATCGGCGTCGGCATGTGCTACGTGCTGGCGGTGGCCTTGATCATCCACTTGGCGGTGCGCGGCTACTGGATCGGCCTGATCGGCCTGAAATCGCACTTCCCCAACGGCATCGACTGGGATCGGCTGACGCTGCTGGGGCCGTTCTCACGCGCGTTCCTGCAGCAACGCGACGGTGGGCTCGACGGCACCATCGAACGCGCGGACCGGCTTGCCACCATGCTGTTCTCGACCACGCTGCTGTGCGTGCAGACCCTGGCCGGCACCCTGGTGGTGGCGATTGTCTCGCTCGGTGTGGCGATGGCCATCGGTGCCGCCTTCGGCGATGTTGATCGCATCACGCTGGGAATTGTCGCGGTGCTGATGGTTGGCCTGCTCGGTCTGGCGATGGTGCCGATGCTGCTGGAGAAGTCGATCGCCCGGCGCCAAGCGCGGGGGCTGGACACCGCACGGCAGGAGAAGCGGCTGCAGTCGGTGCTGGCTGGCCTGCAGCGGGTACCGATGCTGCGCCTGCTGCAGACCATGCAGTGGACCCTGCAGAGCAACCTGCGCGGTCGCTCGTTCACCGTGATCTACCTGTCGGCGGTGATGCTGGCGATGGTGCTCGCCGCCCTGCAGGTGTACGGCTCGATGAAGTTCTCGCTGTTCAACCGCTACAGCGTGCTGACCGAAGAAGCGGTGGACCACGGCATGCTGGGCGCGCACTACGAATCGCTGCGCTCGGCGCACGACCAGCTGCTGCCTTATCCGATGATTCCGGCCGATACCATCAGTGCATCGCGGTTGCGCCTGTTCATTCCGCACCGTCCGCAGCGTGACAATCCGGTGGCACGGCAGCGTTGTGCGGGTGGTGCCCGCAACGAAGCGCAAGGTGCACAGGCGGCGACAGCAGCGGTGAACTGCATGGCACTGCTGTGGACGGTGCAGCTCGATGGCGGCAAGGTCGACCTGCATGAGTTCGTGCCGATGGAGCGTCGCGACCTGGACATGCGCGGGCTGGTGGGCTACTTGCCGATGGCGGATCTGAAGCCGGGCCGGCATGACCTGCGACTGGTCTGGAACGCCGACGGCGGCGAACGTGGCCCCAGTCGCCGCCGCGAATACAGCATCCCGTTCTGGTACGCACCAGAGCCGTAAAAGGGGACGGAGGAGATCAACTCGCTTTCTTCCCCTCCGTCCCCTTTTTGCTGTGCAGGCGCCAGAGGGCGAGGGCGCTGTACAGCACCAGCAGGGCGGTCAGGGTGATCAGCTCGTGGCTGACCTCGGCCAGGCTGGCGTCCATCTGGTTCAGGCGCACCATCAGGTTGATGCCGGAGGTGGTCGGTAACAGCTGCGCCAGCCACACCAGCGGTCGCGGGGTCATCACCGCTGGCCAGGACAGGCTGGCCAGGAAGAACAGCGGGATCGAGGTGGCGATGATGTACTGGAAGGCGCGTTCGCGGGTGCGGAAGAAGCTGCCGACGAACAGGCCGAACGCTACCGTGGCAGCGATGAACAGCGTACCACCCAGTAGTTGCCCGAGCGGGTTGCCGCCACGCGGATAGTCCTGAACCCAGGCGGTGAAGCCGGCGTACCAGAACAGCCCGAACAGCCCGATCAGGCCGAAGCCGAGCGCCATGCCGGTCAGGGTGGGAAGGTCGAAGCGCAGGCGCCGGCCCAGCACCAGGCGGCGACCGCCGAGCAGGACGCCGATGCCCATCAGCAGCGTCTGGTGCACGATCAGTTCGGCCACGCCGGGAACGATCGCGCTGCCATAGCCTTCCTGCGTGTTGAACAACGGCCGCTGCACGAGGGTAACCGGTGGCGCCTGTGGCGCGCCCATGAACGCGGCCTGGGTGACGGCGGCTTCGCGGCCGAACGCGCCCAATGCATCCGCCACGCTGCCCAGCACCCAGCTGGCGCGGCCGAGATAGGCGCCATTGCCGAGCAGTACGAGTTTGGCCGGATGACCCCGCAGGATGTCGCGTTCCAGGTTGGTCGGGATCAGCACGATGCCTTCGGCATGGCCGGCCTCCAGCTGTGCACGCGCTTCCTGCAGGTCGGCCGGTTGCCCGACCACATGGGCTACGCGCAGCGAATCGAGCTTGCGCAGCAGTTCGCGGCTGGTCGCGCTGTGGTCTTCATCGACCACCAGCACGGGCAGGTTGCCGGCAACCTGGTGGCGATAAGCGGCGGGGTAGAAGAACGAGTAGAGGATCACCGCGCCGACCATCACCACGATCGCATAGCGGTCGCAGAGCACGGCAAGCAGGGTCTGCCGCAGGCTGTGCCAGATCCTGCTCATGCGCCAGCCCCGGCGGGTTGCGCGGCCTGCGGCGTGCGCGCGAACACCAGCAGGCGCCAGCCGCCGATGCCGCCAGCAACCGCGATCATCAGCAGCAGCGTGGCCAGCGGCCACAGCGACACCACCAACGGCGAGCCGATGAACTGCTGCTGGGTCTGCAGCTTGATGTAGGCGCTGAGCGGCAGCAGCAGGTGCCAGACGCGGGTGAACAACGGCGCGTCGATCACCGGGAACGTGGCGCTGGAAAAGGCCAGCGCGGTGCCGATGCTCAGGCCCACGGCGGACAGGGCCGTGCCCATGTCGCGGGTGACGCCGACGAAGAACAGGGCATAGGCCGCGGTGGCCAGGTAGAACAGTGGCTGTGCGAACAGCAGCAGAACCACACTGCCGGCGATGCCGTCGCCGCGCAGCCAGGCCAGGTAGGCCGCGCCCAGCGCGCCGTACAACGAGAACAGCAGGACGTAGGGCAGCACCTTGCCGGCAATGGCCGACCACGGCGTCTGGCCCAACCAGGCGGGCAGGGTGCCGTCGCGGATTTCGCGTCCGAGGCTGCCGGCCACCGCCAGCGCCAGTACCAGCGACAGTACCGCCGGGAAGATCAGCGGCAGCAGGAACAGCTCGTAGCTGCGCGCCGGATTGAACAGGATGTCCGATTGCACCGCGATGGGCGCGGCACGCAGCTTGCCCGGCCCGACCTGCAGGCCGATGCGTTCGCGCAGCAGGCGCGCGTTCCACGCCGATACCGCGTCGCCGATATCCCGCGCGGCGGACTGGCCGGTGGTCATGTAGGTGGCGTTGTAATAGGAAAACACCGTGCCTTGCTGGCCGCGCAACGCCTGGCGGGTCACATCGCGCGGCACCAGCACCACCGCGAACACTTCCAGCCGGCGCAGCTGCCCACGTGCCTCCTCCATGCCTGCCGGTTGGCTGGCGATGCGCACACCGGGGCTGGCATCCAGCATGCGCAGCAGCAGGCGGCTGTCGCTGCTGTGGTCCAGGTCGACCACGGCAATCGGCACATCGCGCATCACCGATGCGGAGAACATCCAGGCCATCACCACCAGCATCAACAGTGGCAGCACGGTGACCAGCGCAAGGTCTGCACGGTTGCTGCGCAACCGGCGCAGTTCGCGCTGCCATGAGCCGCCGAAGCCGCCGCGGTCGGTATTCAGTGCTGCGGCCATGCGAACAGCACGCTCATGCCGGGGCGGAAGCCCTCGATGCGGCGTACCGGGCGCACCCGCACTTCGAAGCTGCGCACGTCATAGCCCGATGACTGACGGGTCGTACGCCAGGTAGCGTAGTCGCCCGCGGGATTGATGAAATAGACCTCGAACTCGTCGTCCTTGCCGAGCGCCGGCACGCTGCCACGCAGCTTGCTGCCGACCTTCAGGCCCTGCATCTGCGATTCGCGCAGGTTCATCGACACCCACATGCGGTCGATATCGACCAGGGTGAACACCGGGTAGCCGGCCGGTACCAGTTCGCCCGGGTCGGCCATGCGCTTGTTGATTTCACCGGCCACCGGTGCGCGACCTTCCACTTCAACGCGCGCGGCGTTGACTTCCGCCACCGCGCCCTGCGCCTGCTGCACCTGGCCCTGTGCGGCACGCTTGTCCTGCTCGCGCGCACCGGTCAACGCCATGTCGTACTGGGCGCGGGCGGCACGGGCCAGTTCGCGTGAGCTGGTGGCCTGGGCAGCGGCTTCGTCGCGCTTCTGCCGGGTCATCACCCCTTCGTTGAACAGGTTCTGCACGCGCCGGTAGGTGGCTTCGGCGAGGGTGGCACCGGCTTCGGCGCGCTTCCAGTTGGCTTCGGCCGCGCGGATGTCTTCGCTGCGTGCGCCGTCGTTGGCTTTGTCGGCCACCGCCTGCGCCGCGGCCAGCGCGCCGTGCGCCTGCTGTTCCTTGGCTGCGACTTCGGGGCTGTCGAGCAGGAACAGCACCTGCCCAGCCTGCACGCGATCGCCCTCGCGCACCTTCAGTTCGGCCACGCGCGCCGTGATCTTGGCCGACACGTTGAGGGTGTCGGCGTCGGCCATGCCCTGGATCTGGTCGGCGGGGCTGCGCCAGGCCAGCCACAGGCCCAGCACCACCGCCACCAGCAGCACCACCAGCAGAATCGGCCCCAGCCGGCGCTTGCCCGGGGGCATCGTTGCTTCGTCGTGCAACACATCACTCATGATCGATCACCTCGTCTGCACGCCGCCGATAGTCTTCGAAGCGGTCCATCTGTCCACTCACCTCAAGCAACTGGGCCAAGGCGATATCGTATTGGTAGGCCGCCTGCGCACGTTCGACGCGGGCGCCGCCGAGGCCGAGCCGCGCATCGATCACGTCCAGTGAGGTGGCCTGGCCTTCGCGGAAGGCCAGCTCCTGCAGGCGCAGGTTCTCGTCGGCCTGGGCGATGCTGCTGTCCAGCAGCACGAACTGCTGGCGCGCGGTTTCCAGCTCGTTCCAGGCCTTGCGCACACCCAGTGCGACCTGGTTCTCGGCCTCGCGCAGGCCTGCCTCGGCCTGCTCCTGCTGCGCGCGTGCGGCGCTGATCTGTGCCGGTCGCGAGTTCGGCGACAGGAAGGTGTACTTCAGGCCGATGCCGAACGCCCAGTCCGGATCGGTCAGCATTTCGTCGCGGCGCCGGAAGTCGTACTGGCCGAACAGGAATATCGTCGGCTTGAGCTTGGCCTGCTGCACGCGCACGCCCTGTTCGGCCTGCGCGACGATTGCCCGCAGGCGCGCGATCTGCGGCTGCCGTGCCTGTGCGGTGCGCTCGAAGCTGGTGACCGGTTCCAGCGGGGTACGCTGCACGAACAGCGGCGACAACGGCTGCACATCACCGCCACTGCGCAGCAGGGTGGCCAGCGCAGCCTTCAGCGTGGCCAGATCATTGAGGGTCTTCTGGTACTCGCGCTCGGCCTTGTCGCGGGCGACGGTGGCCTGCAGGCGCTGCGCTCGGGTGGCGAAGCCTTCGCGTTCCAGCTTTTCGGCATCGGACAGGTGGCGATTGAGGCCATCGCGCACATCGCGGCGCACGACTACGGCCTGCTCGGCCAGGCGCTGGCCGAAATATGCCTGGGCCAGTTGCACGGTCAGTGACTGTCGCTGCGCTTCGCGCTCGGCGCTGGCCTGTTCGCTGGCCGCGCTGGCAGCACGCTGCGCGGCGGGAATCAGGCCGCCGGTGTACAGCGGCAGCACGGCGGTGACGACCGGACGCGTGCGCCAGTCACGTTCGGTGAACGACAGCGGCGAGTCGATGCCATAGGCCTCGGCCACCGGTGCCAGTGAGCCCAGCGGCAGGGTCAGGGTCTTCTGGAACTGCAGCCGGCGCACTTCGCCGGTGATCTCCGGCAGGCGCAGCAGGCGGGTGGCTTCCTGCAGTTCTTCCTTGTTGCGCACGCCGGCATCCGCAGCGGCCAGTGCGTCGGAGACCTGCTCCAGCCGCTGCCGCGCCTGTTCCCATTCCAGTGCGGGAGGCGCGCTGGTCTGTGCCGCCGCGGCCAGCGGCAGGCTTGCCAGCAAGGCCAGGCCGGCAGCGCCGAGCGCGCGGTGCATCCTTGTCCGTGGGCAGCTCAGGCGCATGCCGTTCCTGTAGTGAAGAAGTGGGCAAACGGTAGTGGTCCGCGCGTGAAGCCGGGGTCTGCGGTGGTCTGGATCATGCTCTTTTCAACGTAGGGTGTTGCCAGCGGCGGTGCGCAGCGCCTGGGTGATGTGCTGCAGCGTGCTCGAACGCACGGCGGCATGCTGCCAGAACAAGGGTACGTCGAGCCAGCGACGAGGTTCCAGCACCACCACCTGCCCGGCCTGTACTGCTGGCGTGACCAGTGCCTCTGGCGCCAGGCACCAGCCGAGTCCTCGTGCGGCAGCATCGACGAAGCCGGTGGAGGAGGGCAGGTAGTGGACGGGCGGTTGCAGGCGTGCACGGGTCAGCCTGCGCAGGAAACGCCATTGCAGTTCATCCTTGCGGTTGAACACGATCATCGGCGCCGACGCCAATGCGTCGGCCTGCATGCCCTTGCTGAAGTGGCGCCGCGCAAAGGCCGGTGAGGCGATGGCGTGGTAGCGCATCGCGCCCAGCGGATGCACGTTGCAGCCCTTCAGGGCGTTGCGTTCAGCGGTGACCGCGCCCAGCACGCTGCCGTTGCGCAGCAGTTCCAGAGTGTGGTCCTGGTCGTCCATGCGCAGGTCGAACAGGTAGCCGTGGCGCTGGTGCAGCTCGGCGATGGCGGCGACGAACCAGGTGTCCAGCGAATCGTCGTTGACCGCCAACGGAATCGGCGTGCGGGTGGCATCGCTGCCGCGATCCGGCAACAGTTCGGCCAGCGCTTCGGCCTGCAGCGCCTGCATCGGTCGCACCCGCCGCAGCAGTGCCTCGCCGGCAGCGGTAGGTCGACATGGCGCTTGGCGCACCACCAGCACCTGGCCCAGCCGGTCCTCAAGTGCCTTGATCCGTTGCGACAACGCCGACGGACTGATCGACAGGCGGCGTGCGGCGGCCTCGAAGCTGCCTTCTTCGAGCACCGCGGTGAAGGCGCTCAACTGCGGATGTACCAGGTCCACGCGGTGCCTCTTCAGTTTTTCTGCACAGGATAAAGAAAAACCAGCTGGCCTTAACGGGTCAATTGGTCGCACCCTGCGCCTCCTTTCAGGGTGGAGAGCGTCGGATGTGGATTGCTGCGGCCTTGGCCGGCCTGTTTACGGGTGCTGGCCTGATCATCGCCATTGGTGCGCAGAACGCCTTCGTGCTGCGGCAGGGGCTGCAGCGTCGCTACGTGGGCATGGTGGTGCTGGCCTGCATGGGCGCGGACATCGCGCTGATCCTGGCTGGCGTGGGCGGCATGGGAGCGCTGGTGCTGCAATGGCCGCTGCTGTTGCAGGTGCTGCGCTTCGGCGGGGCCGCCTTCCTGCTGTGCTATGGCCTGCAGGCCGGGCTGCGCGCATGGCGCGGTGGCAGCGCGCTGGCCGCGGCCGATGCCAGTGGTGGCAGCCGGCGGCAGGTGCTGCTGGCCTGCCTGGCCTTCACCCTGCTCAACCCGCACGTCTACCTGGATACGATGGTGCTGCTGGGTAGCCTGTCCACGCGCTATCCGAGTGACCAGCGCTGGGCGTTCGCGGGGGGCGCCTGCGTGGCCAGCGTGGCCTGGTTCTGCACGCTGGGCTATGGCGCGCGCCTGTTGCAGCCTGTATTCCGCAGGCCAGACGCCTGGCGGGTGCTGGATGCAGGCGTGGCAGTCTTCATGTTCTGCCTCGCCACGCTGCTGCTGTTGCGCCCATTATCGCCATGAGTGCGTGACGCATGCCGCTGTTGCGTGTGCGATTCACCGATACGTCTCACGCGGCCGGGTATAGCGCGCTTGAGTTGTACTCCGTGCATATGCCAATCACAGCGAGAGCTCCCATTGCAGGCGAAGACTGGGGACAGAACGTCGGGTGTTGCGAAGCACCTGCGATCCGCCTTCGTCGAAACGCCACTGGCCGGTCTCGATGTCCTGTGCCAACAGATTCGAGGCGGTCAAGCGCAGCTTGCCGCGCCTTTCCGTTGCGTACTGTGCCCAGGCCTCAAGTTCGCGTCGGTAGGACGTGATGTCCAGCTCGCTCAGGCTGTAGCGTATTCTGCCTCCGCTGCGATGAGTGTACGCCAGGGCACTGCTCCACCGCGATGAAATGCGGTAATCGAGCGATGCACTGGCGGTGAATGGCACTTGGTCTTCTATCCGATTGTCAGGTCCGGGAAGATCCCTGACCCGGGAGTGGTTCCAGGTGGCGTTGCCGCGCAGCTCGATATCCGGCCCTCTGCGGTACAGACGTGCCAGCGGCATCCTGCCATCCATTTCGATGCCCCAGGCAATGGCGCGGGTACCATTGACCGGCGTCGATACCCAGCGCCCGTCACGTAGTACCGTTTCATTGCGGATCGGTGCGTCGATGCGGCGCAAGTAGCCGCCGACGCTCCCTTGTGTACCTTCACGGCCGTGGATTTCCCAGGCCGCATCCAGACCCCACGCCAGTTCCGGACGCAGCGCTGGATTGCCGATCTCGTCGGGGTTCAGTGGGCGGTTGTTGGTGGATGTGTACGGGCGCGGGACCAGTGAGCGCAGCGCCGGTGCGCGGAAGCTGCGGCTCAATGAGACCCGCAGCTGGTCCTTGCCCTTCGCACGCTTCCACAGGCCCTGCAGGACGGGCGTGAACACGCTGGTGCTGTGGCGCATCGTGGCGAATTTACGACCTTCGCTGCGGGTCTGCAGTTGTTCCCAGCGGCCGCCGATGTAGAGGGCACTGTGCGCTCCCAAAGGAAACTCATCCTGCGCGTACAGCGCCAGTCGCTGCAGGCGCGCATTGAACGAAAGGTCGCTGACCGTTGATGGTTCGCTGGGGGAAGAGTGCAGCTGCTGTACTCGGGATTCGCGGCGTGAGTCCATGCTGCTTTCGGCACCGACCTGCAGCGTATGGCTCCCCCGCGCCGGGAGGGTCCACTGCACGCGGGTGGTGCCGCCCAGCACGTGCAGCTGCGCATCGGTGCGATCGAAAAGATTGTCCTGCTGTGCCTTGTCCTGCCCCTGTTCGCGAAAGCGGTAGTCTTCCCGGTTTCCGTCCACGGCCAGACGCAGGTTCAGGCTACCTCCATCCTGCAGTTTCTTCTCCCACTCTGCGCTGACCTGCCCCTGGTCAAGGCGCAGGCGCGTGCGCTGCCGATAATGGGGGGTGCGTAGCGCCGGGCCCAGCAGCGTGTCCCAATCGATGTACATGTCGCGACGAAAGTCGGAAGCATCCACCAAGGCCTGCAACGAAAGGGTCGTGTCATCGCTGGTTCTGAACGTCAGTGAGGGCGAGAGCGAGACGCTGTCGCGTCGGCCGGTGGCACGCAGGCGCGATTGTCGATGCAGCAACGGCGCATCAACACCATCCCAAGCGTCTTCGCTGCCGTGTTCCTCGACCAGGAATGCGCGGGCGGTCGCCGTAGCGGTCAGCGAAAAATCGCGGTCGAGGTTGGCACGGCTCTGCCGCCAGCTTGCCGACGGGGTCATGCGCCCTTGGGTATCGGCCCATGAAACCGTCAGCCGTTGAGTGTCCTTTGCAACCGGTGCACGGGTGACGATGTTGAGTGTGCCGGCGATGGCACCCATGCCCTGATCAACGGAGGGCGCGCGCAGGATTTCTACGCGCTCGATCAGATCGGTGGCCAGTGAGTCCAGGCTGAAACCGGCGGGTACGCGTTGGCCGTTCAACAGGATCTGCGTGTAGCCCGCGCCCAGGCCGCGCAGTGACACGGTGCCAGGGCGGCCCGGCGCGCCGCCTGAAACGCTGACACCGGGCAATCGCTTGAGTGCCTCCAGCAGGTCAGTGTCGCCGTGTCGCTGCAACGTATCGCGGTCCACCACAATGCGGCTTGCGGTGTCGTCACGGCGAGCATCGTAGCGCTCGGCCTGGACCTGTACTGCATCCAGATCGGTCGTGATCGGAGGTGCGGGTGTCAGAGGCGGAGCGGCTGCAGCGGTCGTTGATCCTGTCAGACAGCCGATGGTGAACCATACGCTGGCGCGGGCGCGGGCGCGTACCGTTGTCGGGGAGGACGAAGAGCGTTGCATTGTCGTGCAGTTCCTTTGTCGTGGCGTGACAGCCGGTCGCAGCAGGCCCTCCCGCGGCCAGGTATCGAAACGATGCGTAGAGGGGGCGGCCGGGAGAGCCGCCGGTCATTGCCTTACTGCAGCCAGTCCTGTGGGTCCACGCGTGTTCCGTTGCGCAGCAGTTCCATGTGCAGGTGTGGACCGGTGGTACGCCCGGTGTTGCCGCTGCGGGCGATGGGATCGCCCCTGAGCACGCGCTGGCCTGGCTGCACCGCGAAGTCCTGCAGGTGTGCAAACAGCGATTGCCAGCCAGCGCCATGATCAATCACGACAACCGTGCCGTAGTTGGCGCCATCGGGATAGGCGTGCGTGGCGGCGATCACGGTGCCGTCGGCGGGGGCGAGCACGGCGGTGCCACGGCGCGCGGCGAAGTCGGTGCCGTGATGGGCGTTCTGGCGGAAGTCGGAGACGTGACCGAACACGCTGGTTACCCGCGCATTGGACAGTGGCATGAAGAATGACGGGGGTAGCGGCGTGGCTTCCACCAGGGTTACCGACGCGATGGGCAGTGGCAGTGTCAGTGACGTCGGTCCTGCCACCGCGGCGGCCTGTACGGTGGCCAGACCGACTGTGCAGGCAGAGCCCAGTGCGAACATCAACAGGATGCTGATGATGCCTGGGCGGCGACCACCATCACCCTGCAGCATGTGCTGCAAGCGCACCTGATGGCCGCCGAAATCGCGATGGGTGAGGGCGCTGGCCGGCTGCACTGCCGTCGCGCAGCGAAGTGTCTGGACATAAGCGTGGGCCAACAGGCGGCCGTCGTTTGCAGCACCACCTTCGGCCAGTGCACGTGCATCGCATTGCAGCTCGGCGGCCAGTTGCATGCGCGCGGCAATGCGTCGAACGAAGGGATTGAACCAGTACATTGCACCAACAAGCCGCATCAGCGCTGCGCGCTGGGGATCACGGCGCTGCAGGTGGGCCGCCTCATGGCCGATGACCAGGCGAAGCGTACGATCCGGCAGGGTCAGGCTGGCCGTGGGCAGGATGATCTGCGGCCGCGGCATGCACAGGGCGAACGGCGTACCGCTACCTTCTACAGTACGCACCGCGATGCCTTCCTGCCGCAGCCCCTGCACGGCGTGGCGCGATTGCGGGCCAGGCAACTGCACTGTCTGCAGCGCATGGCTGCCGCGCAGCAGGACCCACAACCGGCGGCTGGCCAACGCCCAGCGAACGAGGGCCAGCATGGCCCCTGCGATATAGACGGTCAGCAGCAGTGGCGTCAGCCAGGCCATCAATGGTTCGGTCGCCGCGAGCGCAGGCAGTTGCACGGGCAGCAGTACGCCGGTGCCGCTGTCCAGCGCAACAGGCAATGCGCTGGCCAGCTCCTGCAACGGTGTCGCCTTCACCGGCAGCAACAGTGCAAGCAAGGGGGGCAGCACAGCACACAACCATGCCCCCAGCCAAAAGCGCGCCGACGCGTGCGAAAGCCTGAGCAGTCGCTGCAAAAACTGCGCGCCGTACCAGACCAGGCCGGCCCCCAGCAGGCTCGCAGCGAGGCTGATCATCCACGGGGCGGTTGATGACAGGCTCATGGCTGGTCCTCGTCATCCTCGAGCAGCAGCGCCTGCAGTTGCTCGATTTCCTTGTCGCTCAGCAGGCGGCTTTCGGCGAACGCCTGGGTCGGCAGCGGCCCGTCGATCTCCAGCACGCGGCGGGCGAAGTCGGCACTGAGTGCGGCCAGCGTGGCTACCTTGCCGGCCCTTGCGGTGTATACATTCAGACCGTGCTGGCTGCCTTCTTTCACCAGGCCCTTGTCGACCATTCGTTCCAGCGTCTTGCGCGTGGACGAATACGACCAATCCAGCGTGGCCGCCGCCGCGTTGTGCAGTTCGCGTGCGCTGCAGGGGCCGTCGCGCCACAGGCACTTCAACAACTCCAGTTCGGCGTTGGAAGGTGTCGGAATGCGGGGCATGGCCAGACCTGTGCATTTGAACGATGTCGCAAGTGTGCGACATGTGTCGCATGTCGCGCAAGAGGGGGTATCGAGGCAGCGCGCAAGCGCTGAAGTCAGTCGGTCACCATCCGGTCGATGGCGCACAACGGGGTTTCATCGGGGCGCAGGGTCAGCACGCGCACACCGGTACGGGTCACGGCCACGGTGTGCTCGAACTGCGCCGACAGCTTGCCGTCGCGGGTGTACACCGGCCATTCGTCGGGCTGCTGGCGGATCGCAGGCTTGCCCTGGTTGAGCATCGGCTCGATGGTGAACACCATGCCTTCCTGCAGTTCCATGCCGGTGCCGGCATGGCCGTAGTGCAGGATCTGTGGCTCCTCGTGCATTTCCTGGCCGATACCGTGGCCGCAGTATTCCTTGACCACGCTGTAGCCGTGGCTGCGGGCATGGCGGGCGATGGCGTGGCCGATATCGCCCAGGCGCGCGCCGGGCCGCACAGCGGCGATGCCCTCCCACATGGCCTGGTAGGTCACCTGCACCAGCTTGCGCGCGGCGTAGTCGACTTCACCCACCAGGTACGTGGTGCTGGAATCGGCGATGTAGCCGTGCTTCTCCAGCGTGATGTCGAGGTTGACGATCTGGCCATTGCGCAGCACATCGTCGGTCGACGGCATGCCGTGGCAGATGACGTTGTCGATCGAGGCATTGAGCACGTACGGGAAACCGTACTGCCCTTTGCTGGCGGGCCGTGCCTGCAGGTCATCGACGATCATGCGTTCGACGATGTCGTTGATCTCCAGCGTGCTGCGGCCCTGCAGCGGCAGCGCGTCAAGCATCGCGAAGACCTGCGCTAGCAGTCGTCCGGACTCGGCCAGGCGGTCGATCTCGTCGGGGCGCTTGATCATGGCCATCGGCTCAGGCCCGCCCGGGCGCAAGCAGCTGCGGCTGCACGCCGGCGGCGCGCAGTTCGCTGGCGACGACGTCCTGGAAGCTCAGGGTCGGGTTCATCTCGCACAGCATGCCGACCCGGATCCAGAACGTGGCCTGGGCATTGATCGAGCGGTTGGAGACGGTGCAGGCACGGCGCAGCTGGTCGTGCAGGGTGTCATCGATGTTGACGATGCCCATGGGAGTTCTCGACAGGGAATATACGAAGCGTATACGAAACGTATATTACCCCTCAAGCCCGTGGCATTCAGCCAGCATCCGTGGCGAAGCGCAGGCGGTTGCCGTCCGGATCGACGATCAGCATTTCGCGGCTTCCCCAGTCCGTATCGTGTGGCGGCTGCTCGATGGATACCCCCGCAGCGCTGAATGCACGATGCAGGGCATCGACGTCGTTGACGATGAAATACACCGCGCCGCCCACTTCGCAGTCACCGGTGTGTTCGGTCAGGAAGATCGTCTGGCCCTCGCGAGTGAGCTGGGCGAACAGCGGGAAGCCGGGTTCGAAGCGGTGCTCCCAGTCGACGAGGAAACCCAGGCCCTGCACGTAGAACGGCAGGCTGGTATCGGCATGGCGCATGCGCAGCTGCGGGATGACGGTCTGGGGCATGACGGCGGCTCCGGGGGCGGTAACCCAGTGTAGAGCCGAGCCATGCTCGGCTATCGCCTTTTGTAGGGTCGAGCCATGTTCGACTCAGGGGACCGCGAACAGAAGCCGAGCATGGCTCGGCTCTACAGAAAAAAGGCACTCAGCAGGCGGTCGGCACTGCGGCCATCGCCGCCAGCAGTTCGCGGTTCACCTGCTGGTGCTGCTGCTGCCATGTCGGCAGATCATCGGCGCTGATGTCGGGCTGCCCATCCAGCGACGACAACCAGCGCTTGAAACGGCTCTGGTAGTTGGGCAGTGAAACCTCGCCGGTGATGTCGCTGCCCACCAGTCCACCGGTACGCAGCGCCTCGATCACCATCAGCGCATGTTCAAGCTGGAAGCGGCCCTGGTCCCAGTTGCTGCGTGCTACCTCTTCAGCGAACACGTCCTTGTCGATCGAAAGATAGGTGGGCCGCGGCGCCTGCGCCTGTTCGGCGGCGAACGCGGCAACCAGTGCCTCGGGATGTTCGAAGCGGCGGAAGGCACCTGCCATGCCCATGCGGCTGGCCCAGCCCACATCCACATCCATGCACCAGTAGGTCAGCCGCCGTCCCAGCAAGGGCCGCCAGTGGTTCTCCCACGCGTGGCCCACGCCGATATCGGTGGAGGTGATGCCCAGCACGTGCACATGCGATACCTGCGGCAGCGCAGCGGCGGCATTCACCCAGGAACCGCAGTGCATGCCGAAGGGAAAGCGCATGTTGTCCGGATGGTTGTCCAGCACCACCAGCTGGAACGGGGCATGCGTGTGCAGGCGCTGCAGCAGTGGCAGGCTGAGATGGTGGAAGTCGCCGCTGCCGAGCATCACCGTGCCGAGTTGTGCCGGCAACGGCAACAGAACGTCATTGGCGAAGCGCGACAGCGTGGTGTTGCGGCAGGCAAAACGCAGCGGGTCATGCCAGTGCTGCAGAGCGAGCGTGCGTGCCTGCGGCAACGGCAGTACGCCACCATCGAGGTCGAGGATCAGCGGGGGACGCAGCTGCATCGGTCAACCCCCTCCATCCGGCTCAGCCTGCAGGTGCGGGGCCAGCCTGCGCAGGGCGGCGCGCAGCAGCGGCGAACGCGCATGCACCGCATGCACAGTGGAAGTGAAGCGGGCACCCAGTTCGGCCTTGATGCGGGAATCGGTCCAGCCGGCGACGTAGTGGCTGAGGCCGTGTTGCATCGCGTACTCCAGGTTGTGCATCCAGCTGACCGAGTACAGGTTGTGGTCGCGCGACTGCGGATAGGACAGGCCGATGTACTTGTCCACCAGCTTGCCGACGTGCACGTAGCACAGGTTCCAGCCGATCAGCTCGCCGTTGTGGCGGTAGAGGAACAAGCGCCCCTGACCGTGCGTGTCTGCCAGCAGGTGCTGGAAGAAGGGCAGGTCGAGCTGGTCGAAATGCACGGCGCTTTGTGCATACACCTGCAGGTACAGCGCGTGCAGTTCGGCCTGCAGCCGTGGCTCGGCAAGGGCGGGGTCGCCGGTAGCGATGCAGTCGATCTGCAGGTGGGCACGCGAGCGCAGCTTGCGCCGGATGTTCTTGCGCCGCGCCGTGGACAGGCGCGCCAGGTAGGTGTCGATGCAATCGAAATCGATCGCCACCCATGCCAGTGGCATGCCTTCCAGCTGGATGAAGCCGCGTTCCAGCAGCGCCTGCAGGAACGCCTGGCTGTGTGCGTTGGCGGCGTCGTCCAGCAAGGGGGAATCGATCGCCAGATCCTTGACCACCAGCAGCCGGCTGTCACCGACGCCGTGACGCAGCACGTCGTCGGCCAGTGCAGCCGCCGACACATGTGCCGGCAGCGGTGTGTACTCGGTGCTGGTGGCGCCGATGAACCGCGTCTGCCAGGTCAGCCACGGCCGCCACAGGCGCGACAGCGGCAGCGCCAGCAGGCGCGAGCGCAGTGCATCGTCCAGGGTCGTGGTCAGATCCAGCGGCGCACGGAAGCTTGGCAGGCCACTGGGCAGGCGGCTGGCATCGAAGCCCAGGGGCGGGTGGGCCAGGAATCCCTCCAGCAGCGCGGCCGGTTCCAGTGCGGTGCTGGAAACACGCGGGATCATGTCCATGCGGGGCACGGGAACCGGCAGCGCATTGCAGGTCAGCCCTTGGCCTTGGTCAGCAGCTGGTCCAGCAGGGTGATCGCCAGATCGATCTCTTCGTAGGTGATGTTCAACGAAGGCGCGAAGGTGATCACGTTCTTGTACCAGCCACCGACATCGAGCACGAGGCCCATGCGCTTGCCGTCGTGCAGCAGGTCGCCGGCCAGGCCGATGTCGACCATGCGGTCCAGCAGCTCACGGTTCGGAGTGAAGCCATCGGCGGCGCAGATTTCCGCACGCAGGGCCAGGCCGAGGCCATCGACATCGCCGATTTCCGGATGGCGCTTCTGCAGGCCGCGCAGGCCGTCGAGGAAATAGGCGCCCTTTTCCGGCACGGTGCGCTCGTAGTCCATCTCCTTGCCCAGCTTCAGCACTTCCAGGCCCAGGCGCGTACCCAGCGGATTGGAGTTGAAGGTGGAGTGGGTGGAGCCCGGCGGGAACACGGTCGGGTTGATCAGCTCTTCGCGCGCCCACAGGCCCGACAACGGGTTGAGGCCGTTGGTCAGCGCCTTGCCGAACACCAGCACGTCCGGAGTGACATCGAAGTGCTCGATGGCCCACAGCTTGCCAGTGCGCCAGAAGCCCATCTGGATTTCATCGACGACCATCAGGATGCCGTACTTGTCCAGCACGCGCTTGAGGCCCTTGAAGAAGTTGCGCGGCGGAATGACATAGCCGCCGGTGCCCTGGATCGGCTCGACATAGAACGCGGCGTACTCGGCCTGGCCGACCTTGGGATCCCACACGCCGTTGTACTCACTTTCGAACAGGCGCTCGAACTGGTGCACGCAGTGGTCGGAGTATTCGTCCGGGGTCATGCCCTTCGGGCGACGGAACGGATACGGGAACGGGATGAACATCGCGCGTTCGCCGAAGTGGCCGTAACGACGGCGGTAGCGGTAGCTGGATGTGATCGACGAGGCGCCGAGGGTGCGGCCGTGGTAGCCGCCTTCAAACGCGAACATCAGGCTCTTGCCGTTGCGCGCGTTGCGGACGATCTTCAGCGAATCCTCGACCGCCTGCGCACCACCGACGTTGAAGTGCACGCGGCCGTCGAGACCGAACTTCTCGTGCATGTCCACCGCGATGGTCTTGGCCAACTGCACGCGCGTGGGGTGCAGGTACTGGCTGGCGACCTGCGGCAGGGTGTCGATCTGGTCCTTCAGCGCATTGTTCAGGCGCTGGTTGGCGTAACCGAAGTTGCACGCCGAGTACCACATCTGCAGATCGAGGTAGGGGGTGCCGGCGGCATCGAACATGTAGCTGCCTTCGCAGCGCTGGAAGATCTTCGGCGGATCGACGTAGTGCACGGTGTCGCCGAAGGAGCTGTAGCGGGCTTCGTCTGCCAGCAACTGCGCATCGGTGATGGCGGCATCGGCGTTCTTGTCAAAAATATTCATCGGTTCGGTTCCGGAGAGGGCATTCGAAGGAAGCAACGGGCGGAGCGATCAGGCGGTGGCGAGCAGCCGCGGAAGCGAGGGCTGAAGCAGGCTGCCGTCGAGCAGGCGCGGCAGCAGCGCAGTAGCGTCGTGGAAGGTGTCGATGGCGGCGTGGGGAATGCCGGCGTCGGTGCAATGGGCAATCAGGCGACGCTTGGCGAATACGAAATCGGCGTGTTCGGACACGCAAAAATCCGAGGCGCCATCACCGATCATCAGCACGCGGGGCGCTTCGTCAGCACGCGCCTGCGCCGCACAGGTGCACTTGCAGGTGCCGCTGCGGCAGCCTTCGGCCTGATACGGGGATTCCAGCTGCCAATGGCCGTCACACCAGCGCAGGTGGTTGGCCACTACAGGCAGCGGCGGCAGGCCATGGTTGGCGAGGATGCGATGGATCGCGTAGTCCAGCCCGTCGCTGACGATGCGCAGCGGCAGGCCCAACGCGTGTGCGCGATTGACGAAGGCGGCGAAGCCCGGATCGATTCGTACCTGGTCCAGGTGTGCATCGAGTGTGGCCGGATCCAGCATCAGCAGGCGGACCTGGCCCTGCATGCATTCACGCGAGCCGATCTCACCTGAACGCCACTGATCTTCCAGCTGCTGCCAACCGGGCTGGCCGAATTTTTCCAACAGTGAATCGATGACGTCCTCGAGGCTGATGGTGCCATCGAAGTCACACAGGATGCTCCATTGCATGGGCAGCTCCGTCGATGAAGAGAGGCCTTGGCACGATGCCGGCGACGGGGCCAATGTAGGCAGGCCGTCTTTCTCGTTCCTTTCCGCCTGAAAGCTCGAATGGAGGCGCTCGGGAAGCGTTCAGCCAGTGACGCGGAGCAGGCCTCGCCTGGCTTCAGCGACTACTGGCGCGCCAGTACCTTCACGATCTCGCGGGTGTCTTCATGGCTCAGCCAGGGGCTGTTGCCCACGGTCAGGCAGCGGGCGGCGAAGTCGCGGGCATTGGGTACATCCGCGTCTGCGACGACGCCTCGCAGATAGGCGTAGTCCGGCAGGGCATGGATGAACATGCGGCTGACACCCAGGCCGCGCTGCCACAGCGCGGACAGTGCTTTGTCACGTGCACGTTCGCTGGGCAGCAGCAGCATCAGCATCGGCCAGGTGCCCTGGGTGCCTGGCATTCCGTCCACCACTTCAACGGCAGGCAGCGACTCCAGCTGCACGCGCAGCTGCAGCGCACGCAGGCGGGCTGCCTGTAGGAAATCGGGCAGGCGCTGCGCTGCGCGTGCCCCGACGTTCTGCCGCCAGCGGCTGACGCGATGCTGCGGAATATTCAACGGAAAAACATCACCCACCGCAGCTTCCAGGTCGCCGCTGCGCAGGGCACGCCGCAGCGGGTTTCCATACACCAGCGACAGCAGGGAAGGGCGGTAGCAGGCTGCCAGGCCCAACAGCTGCAGGCTGCGGGTCAGCTCCCAGCGCAGGCTGAAGGGCGTGTGTCCTGCGGCCTGCTCGATCATTGCCGTACGCAGTACTTCGTCATGCGTCAGCAGCAGTCCGCCCTCATGCAGGCTCAGGCCTTTGCCGGCGGCCAGGCTGAAGAAACCGATGTCGCCGCGCAGGCCGACGCTGTTGCCGGCCACGCGTGCCCCCAGTGCCTGCGCAGCGTCCTCGATCACCCATGCACCGACGCGGTGCGCGATCGCACATGCGCGATCGACATCGGCGATGCGCCCGCCCAGGTGCGTGGGAATGATCGCCAACGTGCGTGCATCGGCTGCGGCGTGCAGTGCTACCGGGTCGAAATCGAAGTGGTCGCGGCGGGTATCGCACAGCTGTATGCGCAGGCCGAGGCTGTGCACGGCAATCGGCACCAGTGGGCAGGTATAGGCCGGCAGGATCACCGTATCGCGGTGCGGCGCGCGCCTGCGCAGGGTGCGCAGGGCGATCAGCAGGGCGTGGGTGCCCGAGCAGGTCAGCTGCAGTGGCGGCGTGCCCAGCTGCTCGGCGAGAATCGCGCACAGGTCACCGCCACCGGGAAGGAAATCGCCGGCCTGCAGTGGCAGACCGGCGGTGGGCGGCAACTCGCGCGACAGCAGGCTCACGGGGATGGTTCAGTTGCAGCGTGCGGATCATCCGCTTCGGCACGACCCAGGCAGATGATGCCGGCCACGATCAGTACCGCACCGATCAGGTGATGCAGCGTCAACGGTTCGTGCAGCAGCCACGCCGACAGCAGCAGCACACTGATCACTTCCAGGTGCGAGGCGGCGAACGCAGGGCCGATCGGCGCGTGCCGCAGCAGGCTCATCCAGGTGAAGAACGCGCCGACGTAACCGAGCATCGCGCCGTACACCCAGGGCTGCGACAGCACGCGCAGCAGCCACGCGGTGTTGGCCTCGACCGGCAGCGCGGCGTCGCCGGCATACTTGAAGCACAACTGGGCCAGGGTGTCGAAGGCCATCAGCAGCGGGAAGCCGACCAGGTACAACCGCCTCATGTTCCGGCTCCGACCACGGCAACACCGGCACTGACCAGCAGCATGCCGGTCACCCGCAACGGCGTCAGCCGCTCGCGGAACAGGAGGCGGCCGGCAACCATCAACGCGACGATGTTGATCGAGCCGAGCAGTACGCCCTGCGACAACGGTACCAGCGACAGGAAGGCGATCCAGGCGACGAATTCAAGCACGTAGCAGGCGATGCCCAGCCACAGCCAGGGACGGCCGAACATGTGTTTCCAGCGCTGCAGGCCTTCGCCGTCCTGCGGGTCGCTGGCGGCAGCCTTGAAGGCCAGCTGGCCGCCGGTGTCGAGCACCACGTTGACCAGCCACAGCAGGGTGGCAAGCGATCCCATCTCAGGCGACCGCCTGCAGCACGCCCACACGTTCGCCGATGGCGCTGAAGAAGCGCGCGCTGCGGCGGATCACCTCGCGTCGTTCGCGATCGATGGTGATCATGTGGTAGCTGTCTTCCAGCACCACCAGTTCGGTCGGTCCGCTGACGCGCGAGATCACCAGCTCGGCATTGCCCATGCTGGCCACGTCGTCCTCGCGGGCGTGCATCACCAGGCACGGTGCCGTGACCTGGTGCAGGTGACGGCGGGTCCAGGTGCTCAGTGCACGCATTTCGGCCAACGCATGCCACGGATTGCCCGGCAGGCCGGCAGCGGCACTGTCACCGGACAGCATGGCGGCGCTTACCTGCGCGCGCAGGCGCTCGTCGCGCAGGCCATACGGCGGCTCTTCCATGAACATGCGGTCGCGGCCGATGCCCAGGCGTTTGAACCACGGCAGCAGGAACGAGAAGCGCGCAACCGCCGGAATGTTCCAGCCGTCGTAGCGGAAGGTGGCACCGTACACGCCCACGCCGGAGACCCAGTCCGGCCGGCGCGCGGCCAGTGCCAGCGCCAGCACCGCACCCATCGACAGCCCGCCGACGAACAACTGGTCGACCTTGCCGCGCAGGTTCGCCGCCGCATCTTCCACGCTCTGGTACCACTGTTCCCAGCGGGTCTGCAGCAGGTCCTCGACGCTGCCGCAGTGGCCCGGCAGCTGCACACCGTGCACGCTGAAGCCTGCGTTGTTCAGGCCTTTGCCCAGCATGCGCATCTCGGCCGGCGTGCCGGTCAGGCCATGGATCAGCAGGACACCCTGCGGGCCACCGGGAAGAAAGAACTCATGGGATGCGGACACCAGTCGGCTCCAGCGCGGCAGTCGGGAAGGTCAGCATCGCAAGCGCGATTTTCGGCAACCTTTCAACGGCCCGGCTGGATCAAGGGCCCTTCAGCAACGGTATGGTGATGGATACCTTCAGGCCGCCACCGGGACGGTTGAGGTAACCCAGGCGCCCGCCCAGATGCTCGACGGCCTCATGGGCGATGGCCAGGCCGAGGCCGGTGCCGCTGGCGGCAGTGCCGGGCGCGCGGAAGAAACGTTCCCCCAACCGCGACATCACGTCCTCGGGTACGCCCGGGCCGTTGTCTTCGACGTACAGCTCGACGTCGTTGTCGTCCAGGGTCTGCACGCCCACCGTGACGGTCGCATCCGTACCGGCGTAGCGCAGGGCGTTGTCGATCAGATTGTCCAGCGCCTCGTGCAGCAGCGCGCCGTTGCCCAGGATACGCACGCGCTGCTGCGGACCCAGGTAGCCCAGGTCGATGCGGTCGCGGATTGCTTCAGGCACGCGCATGCCCACCCATTGCGGCACCAGCTCGGACAGGTCCAACGCCTCCACCGTCTCCGGCACGGTCTGGGCACGGCTCAACGCCAGCAGCTGGGTGCTGACGCGGGCGGTTCGCTGGTTGAGCCGGCGGATATTCTGCAGCGCTTCGCGCACGGTCTCAGGATCGCCGTGGGCCAGTGCCTGGTCCACGTGCAGTGCCATGCCCGCCAACGGCGAGCGCAACTGGTGCGCGGCATCGGCAATGAAGCGGTTCTGCAGCGTGATCATTTCCGCCTGCCGCGCGAACAGGCCATCGATGGTGCTGATCAGGGGCTGGATTTCCTCGGGGACGTCGGCGTCGGAAATCGGTGCCAGCTCGCCGCGGCGCTGGGCCAGGCGCGAGGTCAGCGGGGTCAGGATACGCAGGCCGTGGGTAACGCCGAACCAGACCAGTGCCGCCATTCCCAGGGCCAGCATGGCCATCAGTGGAATGACGATCATCAGGATCTCGCGTGCACGCTGGCGGCGGTCGGCCATGCTTTCGGCCACGGTCACCGCCAGCTGGTCCTGCGGATCGTTCATCGCCTGGGTGCAGACCGTCGACATGCGCACCTGCTGGCCGTTCAATTCACCTTCGTACAGCGCCGGGTGCGTGCCGCTGCAGTCCTGCGACGGTGCATAGGCGCTGAAATCGGCGTTGCCGGCGATGGTGCCCAGGCGGCTGCTGTCGACGTTGAAGTAGCGATGACCATCGGGGTCGTACTCGATGAGAAAGCGTGCCTGCGGGGAGAGGTCGCTGCTGACCGGCATGGTGCTGAGCATCTGCGCGAACGACACGGTGTCGTCGGTCAAGTTGCGGTCGTGGATGCGGTTGGAGTAGTCCAGCGCCACGTAGTACGCCAGCAGCGTGTTGAAGGTCAGCAGGCCCAGCATCGGCAGCGCCAGGAAGGCGAGCAGACGCCGTCGCAGGCTGGGCGGTCCGCTGATCACGGGCTGGCGTCTTCCAGCATGTAGCCCAGCCCGCGCACCGTGCGGATGCCCATGCCGCCCGGCTGCAGCTTGCGGCGCAGGCGGTGCAGGGCGATGTCCAGGCCATTGTCGGTCAGGTCCTGGCCCCAGTCGCACAGGGCCTCCACCAGCTGCGCACGGGACACGATGCGCTCGGCACGCACCGCCAGGGCGGACAGCAGGCCGAATTCGCGCGCGGTCAGCTCCAGCGTCTGCTCGTCTATCCACACCCGGTGCCCGGTCAGGTCCAGGCGCAGCCGGCCGATGCGCAGGTCGGGATTGCCGTTGCTGGTGACCCGGCGCAGCTGCGCGCGCACGCGTGCTTCGAATTCGTCCAGCGCAAAGGGTTTGACCAAGTAGTCGTCGGCCCCCAGGTCGAGCACGCGCACGCGCTCGGCCAGGCCATCGCGTGCGGTGACCACCAGCACGGCCAGGCCATCACCGCGCTGGCGCAGCCGTTGCAGCACGTCACGGCCATCCAGCTGGGGCAGGCCAAGATCCAGCACCAGCAGTGCGTACTGGGTGGAATTCAGAGCGGCATCGGCATGCGCGCCGTTGTCCACGTGGTCGACCACGTGGCCCTGGCGGCGCATCGAGGCGCACAGGCCGGAGGCGATGTCGGGGTCGTCTTCTGCGATGAGAACGCGCATGCGCGGGGCTCCTGGGGGCGGATGGGCCGCCCGCTGGACAGGGCGGGCCTCTCGGCTGCCGAGGGTAGCGGCAAACCGGGTGCAGGTGGCGGGCGTGGGGTGCCTGGGCCGGCCCGGCGCTGGCCCTTCGTTCAGTCCTGCAGGCCGGGCTCGCCCTTGGCCAATAGCACCCGCGAACCGTCCAGCAGGCCGCGACTGAGCTTGCCGTCCTCGATGAACAGCAGTTCGCCGTTCTCGCCATTCTTGATGCTGCTGTCGATGGCGATCACGCGGTCGTCGTGGAAGCTGCTGACGTGTGGCATGGAGGTGTGGCCGACCACGATGCGCTTGAGCTGGAGGCGGTCGAGCACCGCCTGCACGCCTTGGGTGTCCAGGCGTCCGTCGAAGTAGCCGCGGTACCAGATCGGGCTGGTCTTGCCGTCGTACAGCGGTGCAGTGGCGGGGTCTGCCTTCACCTCGGCCTTGGGGATGCCCAGCGAGGCTTGGTAGGCGGCGTTGGTGTGGGCCGGGTCCAATGTCATCTGCACGGCATCGGGCGAGATGCCGCCGTGCAGGAACAGGGTATCGCCGATCTGCAGCAGCACCGGGCGCGTGCGCAGCCACTGGCCGATCACCGAGTCGGCACCATACAGCTGCGGATAGCTGCGGCCGAGCAGCTGCGCGCTGCGCAGGTACTTCGGGTTGACGTAGCGCAGGTCGTCATAGAGCACCATGGTCTCGTGGTTGCCGAGCACGAAATGCACCGCGCCACCGGCCGCCGCCGCCTGCTGCTGCAGGCCGTACAGCAGCCAGAACGCTTCGGTCACCTGTGGGCCGCGATCGAACACGTCGCCCGCGATCACCAGCGTGTCCGTGCCCAGTGCCCAGCGGTCCTGCGCGTCGATCACCCGGTTGGCGCGCAGCAGACGGACCAGCAGCTCGTACTGGCCGTGGATGTCGGACACGGCGACGATGCGCGGCACCGCCGGCACCGCCGGCAGCACGGATACCGACGGTGCATTCGGCGGCAGCACATGCACCGCATGCGCGTAGCCGCAGTGCGCGGCAACATCCGTGCCCTCGCTGCCAGCGTGCACGGTATGGGTTTCCACCTGGTCCTGGCAGATCCACTGCGCTTTCAGCTGCGCGCCTTCACGGAACACGTAAGGACCATCGCTGTCGACGTGTTCTGCGGGTGCTGCCACGTCGCGGGCCGAGGCCAGTGGTGCGGCCAGCAGCAGGACCAGCGGCAGCAGGATCGAAACGGTTCGGGCGTAGTTCGGCATCGGCGGCATTCAGCGGCAGGAGACCAGCGATGCTAACTGCCCGGGGACGTCGCCGGTGTGCGTGAACGGGCGGATCAGGCCCGGCCGACTCCTTCCTTGAGCTTGCGTACGCGGGTATCGGCGGCGTGCAGGGGCTGGCCATCGCGTCCGTGGGGTTGCATGTAGGGCAGCGGCCGGCGGCTGCTGGATTCGATCAGCTGCGAGTGTGCCTCGCCAGCAGCGAAGCGATGCCGTTCTCCCCATTGGCGCAGGGCGACCAGCAGCGGGAACAGGTCCTGGCCGGCCGCGGTCAGCACATAGTCCTGGTACGCGCTGCCATCGGCGGCAGGCTGCTGCACCAGCAGCCCCGCCTCGACCAGTCGCCGCAGGCGGTCGCTGAGGATGTTGCGCGCCGCGCCCAGGCTGCGCTGGAAATCGCCGAAGCGGCTGATGCCATCGAAGGCATCGCGGATGATCAGCAACGCCCAGCGGTCGCCAAGCAGATCGGCGCTGCGGGCCACGGGGCAGGGGCTGTTGGCGTGCATGGGGAATGTCCTCGATTGTAGTTGCAGTTTAAAACCAGTGGCGCTACCGTGCACGCAGTTTCAAATTGCAACCACAATGATGATGCCTTCGCTGTCCCGCCCGTTGTTGGGCCTGCTCGCTATTGCTGCCGGTGCCAGCGTGGCCAACGTCTACTTCGCGCAGCCGCTGCTGGAGCGCCTGGCCCACGATTTCGCCCTGGATGCCGCGGTGGCCGGTGCACTGCTGGCTGCCACCCAGGCCGGCAGCGTGCTGGCCCTGCTCGGGTTGCTGCCGCTGGCCGACCGTGGCGACCGTCGCCGACTGCTGCGGGTGCAGTTGCTGGCGCTGGTGGTGGCGCTGCTATGGCTGGCCGCCGCCCGCAGCACCACGTGGTTGCTGTCGGGCATGCTGCTGGCGGGGCTGCTGGGTACGGCGCTGACCCAAGGGTTGATCGCCTACGCCGCCAACCTCGCCGCACCGGAGCAACGCGGGCGGGTGGTTGGCATGGTCCAGGGTGGCGTGTTCATCGGCCTGCTGTCGGCACGCGTGGTGTCCGGGGCGGTCGCCGCCGTGGCGGGATGGCGCGCGGTGTACCTGCTGTCGGCACTGTTGATGGCAGCGCTGGCACTTCTGCTGTGGCGGCGGCTGCCGCACGTGCCCGTGCCTGCAATGGCGCCGGCGTGGCGCGAGCTGCTGCGTTCCATGGTCCAGATGCTGCTGCAGGATCGGGCACTGCGCGAACGTGGGCCCTTGGCGCTGCTGTTGTTTGCCGGTCTCAATGTGTTCTGGGCGGCGGTGCCACTGCCGTTGTCGGCGCCACCCCTGAGCTGGTCCACTGCGGGCATCGGCGCGCTGGGCCTGGCGGGCATCGTCGGCGCGCTGCTGGCAGCAAGGGTCGGGCACTGGATGGATCGTGGCTTTGCCCATCGGGTGAGCCTGTGCGCGCTGCTGCTGATGCTGGTCGCCTGGGCGCCGTTGCTGGGCCTGCCGCAGTCGCTGGCGCTGTTGCTGCTGGGCGTGGTGGTGCTGGACCTGGGCGGGCAGGCGTTGCATGTGTCCAACCAGGCACTGCTGCTGCGCGCACCGGCCGAACAACATGGGCGACTGGTGGCGCTGTACATGCTGTTCTACGCGGTGGGCAGCGGTGCGGGCGCTGCCGCAGGCACCTGGATGCAGGCGCGCTACGGGTGGCCGGCAGTGTGCGCGCTGGGAGCGGGAATCGCCCTGCTGGGCTTGGCATGGTGGGCGACGTGGCGTATTCCGCGTAGGGCCGCCCGGTAGCGCCGACGCTGTTCGATGCCCTACCGCGCGCGCTGCAGGCTCAACGTTGCAGCGCGCGTCGCCCCGGTGCCTCGGGCAGTGCTTCGTCGGCCACCACCACACGGTTGCGGCCTTGCCGCTTGGCGGCATACATCGCCGCGTCGGCGCGCGCCATCAGCCGCTCGTAATCGGGATGCCCATCGTGTCCGGCCACGCCGATGCTGGCGGTCAGCCCCAACGTCTGTCCATTCGGCAGGGAGACCGGCGATTGTGCGATCTGCCGACGCAGGCTTTCGGCGATCACCTCCGCCTGCGACTCGCTCGCCGCCACCAGCACCACCACGAACTCCTCGCCGCCATAGCGGAACAGGTAGTCGCTGCCACGGGTCTGCTGGCCGAGCAGGGCGGCAACGTGCTGCAGCGCGCGGTCGCCGGCGTCGTGGCCATGGCCATCGTTGATCGCCTTGAAATGATCCAGGTCCAGCAACAACAGCGAGAACGGCGTGTGGTTGCGCGTGGACAATTCGATCTCACGGCGCAGCACGGTCGGCAGGAAGCGCCGGTTGAGCAGGTTGGTCAACGCATCGCTGCCCGCATCCAGTTCACCGATGCGTTCGAACAGCAGGGTCATCAGGTTGCGGATGGTGGCCAGGTCTTCACGGATCGCCGGCAGGGAGGCCAGACGCCGTGCCGGATCTTCATCCGTGGCGCGCTGCAGGCTGCTGTCGATGCGTGCCATCAGCTGGCCGACCTGTTGTGTCTCGCTGCTTTCGCCGAAGCTGGGAATGCCCTTGTGGGTGAACCACAGGCCGAATTCCGAGGTCGCCAGACTCGCGTTGTCGGCGCCTGTCGCATGGCCGGCGAGGGTGTACAGCAGGCTGTTTTCCCAATCCAGCAGCAGGGCACGCTGGCGCTCGCGCTCGGTGCTGACGTTCTGCACCAGCGAGAACAGCCGGTACGCTGCATCGGTGCGCGAAGAGCGCTCACGGGCGTGCGTGTAGGCCAGGGTCATGCCCTCCATGGCGATGTCCATGATCGCGCTGAGGCAATCGATGGCGGCGAAGGCGGTGTCGTTGTCTTGGGCATCGGCGCGCAGGCGCACGAACAGCTCATGCTTGAGTACGCGTGCACCGCGTGCTACCAGGTCAACCGGAATACCGACCCGTGCATGCACATCGCCGATTACCCGCTGTGCGGCGACCGTAGCGGCAATTCCATCCGCATCGGTGGTCAGCAGCTGGGCCAGCCAACGCTGCATCGCCGGTTGCAGGCGCTGCTTGACCTGTTCATGCGACAGGAAGCGGCGCGCACGCGTGTCCTGCAGCAACACTTCGTAGAAGCGCTGCGCCAGCGTCGGCGGTGCATCAGCGGCCACGGCATGCAGCAGCGCGGCGGCAGCGGGGCCGGCCTGCAGCAGACAGTGCTGCCAGGCCTGGGCCAGCGGTTGGCTGGCTTCGTCCAGTTGGGGTGTATCCACGTCGATCTCTAGCGGCGCACAACAGACCACGGTATCGGCCGCAGCTGTCGACGGTTGATGGCAGGTAAGCCAGCCAGTTTAAGCGCCATGCAGGCCGAAAAACCCGGGCAGAGCACATGCCGGCCGATGTCGCAATGCGTTGACGCATTTGAGAATCACTCGCATTTGTGAAAAAATGACGGCAGGAACCGACCTGCGGGCATCCCGCAGTGATCGTTCCACCTCTCCCGTCGCCGCCTCGTGCCCAATGCCAGAGGCTTCCGCTGCCCTGCCAGAAGGTCCAGAACATGCCTGCAACCACTCTTTCACCGCGCCCGCTGGCGCTCGCCGTCGCCGCCCTGCTGGCCGGGGCTGCGGTTACCGCGCATGCGGAAACCGATGCCACCGATATCGATACCGTGCATGTCACCGCCTCTCAGATCGCGCGGCAGGCGCTGGGCACTTCCACCATCACCGCTGAAGACATCGCCAAGCGACCGCCGGTCAACGACATCGCCGAACTGCTGCGTACGATGCCCGGCGTCAATCTGACCGGCAACAGCGCGTCGGGACAGTACGGCAACAACCGGCAGATCGATCTGCGCGGCATGGGGCCGGAAAATACCCTGATCCTGATCGACGGCAAGCGCGTGGGCGCACGCGACGCGGTGCGCATGGGCCGCAGTGGCGAGCGCAACACGCGTGGCGATACCAACTGGGTGCCGGCGGAAATGATCGAACGCATCGAAGTGCTGCGCGGCCCGGCGGCGGCGCGCTATGGCTCGGGTGCCTCCGGTGGCGTGGTCAACATCATCACCAAGCGCCCGACCGGCGACCTGACCGGCGCGGTTGATCTGTACGGTCTGGTGCCCGAACACAGTGCCGAAGGTGGCAGCGAGCGCGTCGGCCTGCAGCTGAGCGGGCCGATGACCGACACGCTGTCGTTCCGGCTGTACGGCAACCTCAACAAGACCGATGCCGATTCTCTGGATCTCAACCGCAACTTCGCCACCGGTGCCAATGCGGTACCGCCGGCGGGCCGCGAGGGCGTCAAGAACCGCGATGTCAACGCGCTGCTGCGTTGGGACGTGACCGCCAACCAGGTGGTCGAATTCGAGGCCGGCACCAGCCGCCAAGGCAACATCTATGCCGGCGACCGTGCGGTCAGCAACACAGGCACCTCCACCGGCGTCGATCTTGGTGCGCTGGCCGAGCAGCAGGCCGAGACCAACCGCATGTACCGCAGCACCGGCGCGATCACCCATCGCGGACGTTGGGGCGATGTCAGCTCGCGGCTGACCGCAGCAGTGGAAGGGGTCAACAATTCGCGCATCAACGAAGGCCTGGCCGGTGGCCCGGAAGGCAGCTTCAATGGCGCTGACTGGTCGACCTCGCGCCTGCGCAACTACCAGCTGGACGGCGAAGTGAGCTTCCCGACCACCCTCGGCGGCGCCGGGAACGTGTGGACGCTGGGCTTCGAATACCTCGACAGCCGGCTGACCGATCCGTATTCCATGAGCCAGTCCAGCAGCAGCGGTGGTGGCATTCCGGGCCTTTCGGCCGATCGCGCACGCGGCAAGTCCGATGCGCAGACCACCGCCGTCTACGTGGAAGACAACATCTACCTGGGCGAGCGCTGGATCGTGACCCCGGGCCTGCGTTTCGACCATCACAGCCAGTTCGGCAACAACACCAGCCCGAGCCTCAACGCGCAGTTCCGGCTCAACAGTGATTGGGTGGTGAAGGGCGGCATCGCACGCGCGTTCAAGGCGCCGAACCTGTACCAGTCCAACCCGGACTATCTGTATTACACCCGTGGCAATGGCTGCCCGAACGCATTGCCGAGCCTGGGCGCCGGTTGCTACATGCAGGGCAATGCGGATCTCAAGGCAGAGACCAGTCTGAACAAGGAACTGGGCGTGGAATGGGCACCGCAGAGCGGCTGGCAGGCCTCGTTGACCTACTTCCACAACGACTACAAGGACAAGATCCAGGCCGGCTACACCCAGATCGGCCTGACGGCCGACAGCAAGGGCCGCATCTTCCGCTGGGAGAACGCACCCAAGGCCATCGTGCAGGGGCTTGAGGGCAACCTGGTGATTCCGCTGCTGGGCGAGCAGGGCGACCGCCTGAAGTGGAGCAACAACTTCACCTACATGGTGGAGAACGAAAACAAGAGCACCGGCCAGCCGCTGTCGGTGATTCCCAAGTACACCGTCAACACCATGCTGGACTGGCAGGCCACCGAGCAGCTGTCGCTGCTGCTGACCGGCACCTTCTACGGCAAGCAGGAGCCGGCCACGGCCAACATCAACAACGATCCGCGCTGCACGGCCAACTGCGATGCGTCCACGGTGCTGCAGACCCGCAGCGCGTACAACGTCTGGGGCGTGAGCGCGCGTTACAAGGTGACCGATACGGTCAGCGTGGGCTTCGGCGTCAACAACCTGGCCGACAAGCGCCTGTTCCGCGAGGCCAACAGCAGCGATGCCGGTGCGGCGACGTACAACGAACCCGGCCGCGCTTACTGGGCCAGCCTGCGTTTCGGGTTCTGATCGTCAGGCGGTAGTGCCGGCCGTTGGCCGGCACCCTCCTCGTTTGCGCCGGCCGTGCAGGCCTGAAATGTTATAAACACCGTGATAGTTTCCCAACGCCCGCCGGCGTAGCCTGCCTCCATCGCAAAGGAGCTGTTGCCATGGGTCACGACCACGATCACCTGCCATCCGAGATCCGCCACGAGAAGCCCTTGTGGTGGGCGCTCGGCCTGACCTCCACCTTCCTTGTCGTGGAGGTGGTTGGTGCGTTCTGGACCAACAGCCTGGCGCTGCTGTCCGATGCCGCGCACATGGCCACCGACACCCTGGCGCTGATGATCGCGCTGGTTGCCGTGCGGCTGAGCCGGCGTCCGCCGGATGCGCGCCGCACCTACGGCTATGCACGCCTTGAGGCACTGGGTGCGATGATCAACGGCGCCATGCTGTTCGTGGTCGCCGGCTACATCCTGTGGGAAGCCATCGGTCGCTTCCGCCAACCTCAGGAGATCGCCTCCACCGGCATGCTGGTGATCGCCGCGGCCGGGTTGGTGATCAACATGATTTCCATGCGCCTGCTGCAGGCCGGCAGCGGCGAGAGCCTCAACGTGAAGGGGGCCTACCTGGAAGTGTGGGCCGACATGCTCGGCTCGGTGGCGGTGATCGTCGGTGCGCTGCTGATCCAATGGACCGGCTGGAAGCCGATTGACCCGATCCTGGCCGTGCTGATCGGTCTATGGGTGTTGCCACGCACCTATGTGCTGATGCGCGAAGCCATCAACGTATTGCTGGAAGGTGTGCCCAAGGGCATGGACGTAGCCAAGGTGCGCGACCGTCTGTCCGACCATGACGCGGTGCTGGACGTGCATGACCTGCACGTATGGGCCCTCGCTTCCAGCACGCCGGCGCTGACCGCGCACATCGTGATGCGCGAAGGCGACGATGCCGACCGCCTTCGTCGCGAACTCGGTGATCGCCTGCACGATGATTTCGGCATCGAACACGTGACCCTGCAGATCGAGGCTGACCACTGCGGCGAAGCCTGTGGCCAGCCGTCAGCAGCGAAGGACGACGATCACGCCGGGCACGATCATGCGGCGACCGATGCGCAGGGCCATCGCGGTCACGTGCATCGCTGAGCGGCATCAGCTCTGCGCTGCTTCTGCTCGTCGCGCCGTGAGGCCAGCCGATCCGCGAGCCGGGTCGGCTCGGGCAGACGATAGCCGCGCAGCGTGCGCTGCACCCAGGCCAGCGCGGTATCGGCGCTGACCCGATGTCCGCCGGCGACGAACAGCGGCTTGCAGCGCAGCTTGCTGCGCAGCACCCAGCCGAGCTGCTCGCTGCCATCCATCAACGGCGTATGCGCGCCTGCCTCGGCGCCCGGCTCGATGAAGCGGCCAACCAGCTTCGATTTGGCCACGCCGATGCTGGGCAGGTCGGTCACCACGCCCAGGTGTGCGGCAATGCCCAGGCGGCGCGGATGGCTGATGCCGTGGCCATCGACGAACACCAGATCCGGCGTTCGCTGCAGCAACGCCAACGCCGCCAGCAGCGCCGGCAGTTCGCGGAAGCTGAGCAGGCCTGGGATATAGGGCATGACGGTGGGGATGCGGGCGATTTCCTGCGCCACCGGCTGCAGGGTCTCCGCGTCGAGCAGTACGGCGGCAGCGCGGGTGATCGCGCCGTCTTCCTCGAAGCCGACATCCAGTCCCGCCAGCCAGCGCACGGTGGCGGGCAGGCGGTCCTGGCGCTGCACGCGGGAGGCCAGCTGCTTCTGCTGCTCGCGGGCGGCACTGACGCTGCCTTCCCAGCGTCCGGGGTCGATCACGGTATTCATCGGCCACAGGATGACATCCGCACCGCCACGGCGCGGTGAGCAGGCGCCGGGGCTACAATGGCCGCCTGCCTTTCCTCGCGTTGGAGACCCTGCAGTGACCCGTAAACTCGTACTGTTGCGCCATGGCCAGAGCCAGTGGAACCTGGACAACCGCTTCACCGGCTGGGTGGATGTCGACCTGACCGAGCAGGGGCGCCGGGAAGCGGCCGCCGCCGGTCGCCTGATGCGCGAGGAAGGCCTGCAGTTCGACGTCGCCCACACCTCCGTGCTCAAGCGCGCCATCCACACCCTGCAGGGTGCGCTGGCCGAGCTTGATCAGGATTGGCTGCCGGTGAGCAAGTCCTGGCGCCTCAACGAGCGCCACTACGGCGGCCTGCAGGGCCTGGACAAGGCCGAGACTGCCGCCAAGCACGGCGAAGACCAGGTCAAGGTGTGGCGCCGTTCGTACGACATCCCGCCGCCGGCGATGGACCTGGAAGATCCGGGCCACCCGATCCATGACCGTCGCTACGCCGGTCTGGACCGCAACGCGCTGCCGGGTACCGAATCGCTGGCCACCACCCTGGACCGCGTGCTGCCGTACTGGCACGACGCGATTGCTCCGCAGCTGAAGGACGGCAAGACCGTGCTGGTCACCGCCCACGGCAACTCGCTGCGCGCGCTGTACAAGTACCTCAACAACGTCTCGCGCGAGGAAATCCTCGAGCTGAACATCCCGACCGGCATCCCGCTGCTGTTCGAGTTGAATGACGACCTCACCGTGAAGTCGTTCCGCTACCTGGGTGACCCGGAGGCGGCACGCAAGGCTGCTGAAGCCGTGGCTAACCAGGGCAAGGCGAAGTAAGAACGAAGGGCCGGCGCACGCCGGCCTTCGCTTTTGTAGAGCCGAGCCCACGCTCGGCTGATGCATTGCCGACGTTTTCAGAAAGCAGCCGAGCATGGGCTCGGCTCTACAGGCGCACTCCTGTGACCTTTGGCCGGTCCGTATTGCCGGCCTTCCCGGCTACCCTGTGGAATTACCCGCAGGAGAGCCTCATGAACTTCCGCAATCTGGTCCCGCTGGGCCTGACCATCGCCATCGCTGCTTCGCTCGCCGCCTGTGGCAAGAACGAGACCGCGCCCGCTGCCGACGCCGCCAAGCCGGCGTTCGACCAGTCGCAGATCAAGACCGCGCTGATCAGCCTCAAAAGCGCCGATCTGGATCCGTCCATTGCTGCATGCGCCGACCTCAACGGCTTCGTCAACAGCAAGTGGCTGAAGGCCAACCCGGTGCCGGGCGACCAGACCACCTGGGGCAGTTTCGAGATCCTGCGCGAGCGCTCGCTGGAAGTGCAGCACGCGCTGGTCCAGCAGGCCGCCGCCAGCCAGGCCAAGGCCGGCTCGGTGGAAGCCAAGATCGGTGACATCTGGAAGACCGGCAACGACGAAGCGAAGATCGAGGCCGCCGGCCTGGCGCCGCTGCAGCCGACGCTGGACAAGATCACCGCGCTGAACGACACCGCCGCCATCACCCAGTACCTGCGCGACAGCCAGGCGCAGGGCCAGGGTGCGCTGTTCTCGCTGTTCGCCAATGCCGACTACAAGGATTCGGCGAACGTCATCGCCTACGTCGGCCAGGGCGGCCTCGGCCTGCCGGAGAAGGGCTATTACTTCGACGAGTCGCAGGCCAAGATCCGCGACGCCTACGTTGCCTATATCGCGCAGGTGCTGACGCTGTCCGGCGTGGACGCGGCGCAGGCCGCCGAACAGGCCAAGGCGGTGATGGCGTTCGAGACCCGCCTGGCCAAGGCCTCGATGTCGCGCATCGAGATGCGTGACCCGGCCAAGCGCTACAACCCGCTCAGCGCCGCCGACGCGGACAAGCTGACCCCGAACTTCAGCTGGACCGCGCTGTTCGACACCCTGAAGGTGCCGGCCGCACAGAAGTTCTCGCTGGCCCAGCCGGGCTTCTTCAGCGAGATGGACAAGATGCTGGCCGACGTGCCGGCCGCCACCTGGCAGTCCTACCTGCGCTTCCACACCATCGATGATGCCTCGCCGTACCTGAGCAGCCAGTTCGAGAAGGCCAACTTCGAGTTCTATGGCAAGACCCTGCGCGGCCAGCAGGAAATGCAGCCGCGCTGGAAGCGCGTGCTGGAGTCGGTCAACGGCGGCATGGGCGAAGCCCTCGGTCAGCTGTATGTCGATGCGGTGTTCCCGGCCGAATCCAAGGTGGCCATGCAGCACTTGGTGCAGAACCTCTCGGTGGCGCTGAAGGCTCGCCTCGAACAGCTGCCGTGGATGGGCGAGGAAACCAAGAAGAAGGCGCTGGAGAAGTGGGCCAGCTTCACGCCGAAGATCGGTTACCCGGACAAGTGGCGTGAGTGGACGGGCCTGCAGACCAATGCCGACAGCTACCTGGGCAACATGCAGGCCGCGCGCGCGTTCAACTACCGCTACATGCTGGACAAGGTCGGCAAGCCGGTGGACAAGACCGAGTGGGGCATGACCCCGCAGACCGTCAATGCCTACTACAACGCCACCAAGAATGAGATCGTGTTCCCGGCGGCGATCCTGCAGGCGCCGTTCTTCGACGCCAAGGCGGATCCAGCATTGAACTACGGCGGCATCGGCGCGGTCATTGGCCACGAGATGATGCACGGGTACGACGACTCCGGCAGCCAGTTCGCCGCCAACGGCAACTTCGACAACTGGTGGACCGACAGCGACCGCAAGGCGTTCACCGAGCGCACCGATCAGCTGGTCGCCCAGTTCGACGGCTACGAGTCGGTGCCGGGCGTGTTCGTGAAGGGCAAGCTGACCCTGGGCGAGAACATCGGTGATCTGGGTGGCCTGACCGTTGCCTACGATGCACTGCAGATGGCGCTGAAGGAGAACCCGAAGGCGAACGTTGAAGTGGACGGCCACAGCCAGGACCAGCGCTTCTTCATGAACTGGGCCACCGTGTGGCGTCGCAACTTCACCGACGGTGAGCTGCGCGTGCGCCTGAACACCGATCCGCACGCACCGGCGAACTTCCGTGCCAACGGTGCGCCGTCGAACATGCCGTCCTATGCCGCTGCGTTCCAGTGCAAGGCCGGCGATGCGATGGTGCGCGCAGACGACAAGCGCGTGGTGATCTGGTAACCGATCGCCCGCAACGCGTGAAGCAGAAGGCCCGGCGCAAGCCGGGCCTTTTCATTGGCAACCACTACAACCGGCTGCTGGTCAGCCCGGGCATTTCAGGTACTGCGACAACGTCGCCTGCCACGCGCTGGCCGGGTCGAAACCTGGCACCAGGCCGCCACCCGTGCCGGTGAAGTTGGACATGCCATGGGCCAGCATGTAGGTGGGGGTATACGAGGGCGGCCCCACGCGCTTGCTGAAGGTGCAGATGCCAGCGACATAGGCGGGCGCCTTGTCGGGGGTCAGCTGCGCCTTCAACGCGCTGTCGAAGCGGCCGAGATTGTCCTCGCCCATGGCCGAACCCGCCATCGCCTTCAGCGCGTTGTAGGCACCGTGTCCGGTCTCGTCAGCGACCCGCTGGCGATCGAAATGGGCGAATACGCCGGCGATGTTGTAGAGATCGATGGCGTCCTGCATGCGCCCATCCTGCACGCAGCGGGGCAGGGCGTTCATCAGGGCGGCGGGCGAGGTGCCGGCGGTGACCTGGCTGCGCGACAGGCAGACGGCAGTGGGCGCGTTGCCCTCCTGCTGGGCCTGCGCGAACGGCGCCAGGGCCAACAGCAACAGTCCCAGCGGTGCGGCGGTGCGGGTGTTTCCTTTCATGGGTGGTGCTCCTCGTAAGCAGGCGACCGTCTTTGGCCGACCATCAGCTTGCGAGGATTGCCGCGGCTGCGCAAGCGAGGCGCAGCCCGGCATGTGAATGCTCAGGCCAGCGCCGGCTCGTGCTTGAGCATGCCGTGGAAACGCTGCAGTACGTAGGGGTCGATCAGGCCGCCGGCCTGTTCATCGAGTATCCGCAGCACCGTCTCATGCTCCATCGCCGCGCGATAGGGGCGTGCACTGGTCATCGCATCGTAAGCATCGACGATGGTGACGATGCGTGCGCCCAGCGGGATGTTCTCGCCCTGCAGACCATCGGGATAGCCACTGCCGTCGAACGCTTCGTGATGGGCGCGGATCAGGCGAGCGACCGGCGCCGCATCGCTGCGACCGGTGGACAGGAAGATGTGTTCGCCACGTACCGGATGCTCGCGCATGATCGCGCGTTCTTCATCGCTGTGCCGGCGCGGGCTCAGCAGTACGTCGTCGGGAATGCCGATCTTGCCGATATCGTGGAAGCGCGCGGCCAGAGCGACCTGCGCGCAGGCTTCCTCATCCAGGTCGCAATGCAGGGCGAGGTGCTGTGCAAGAAGGCCCACGCGGTCGCAGTGGTGGCGGGTATAGGCATCACGCATCTGCAGCGACATCGACAGGGCGTCGATCAGGCAGGCCTGCGCGTGCAGGAGGTCGGGAGGTCTGGGCAGGGGCATCGGAACTGGCGGCGCGGGCAAGCCGCGCAGGAAACGGAAAGGCCCGCAAGAGCGGGCCGGGGCGGCGCATAGGGTACCCGCATCGGTGTTGCGCGGGGCCCATCGACGGTATCGCGTGGGGCCGTGCGTTCAGTCGTGCAGCGTGTCGTCGCCCCGGCCGCGTCGGCAACCGGGGCGGCGTGGATCAGCCGGTGGTCTGCAGGTGGATGCGATGGGCTTTGGCGAAGGCGTCCTGCGCGTCGCTCAGGGTCTGCATGTCTTCGTCCATTTTGGTCACGGCCTCATCCAGCGTCTGCAGCAGCGGGGTGACCTGTTCTTCGCTGTAGCCATCGGGCAGGGCAGCCAGCTGTTCCATCACCGCGAACATCTGTTCGGTGCTCTTCAGGGAATCGAGCAGGTTCTGGTGCAGTGCATCGGCGTCCTTGCCATGGGTGAACTGCTGGACGAAGACCAGCCGGTCGGCGATCTCCTTGTGCGCGTTCTTCAGGCCGAAGCGGTGCTGCTGCATGCTCTTGCCATCCTGCAGCGACGCATGGAAGGACTCGCCGTTCGGGCCGTTGGTCCATTGTTCGACCATGCTGACCGTGCCGTTCCAGCTGGCGACATTTTCGTGCAGGTAATCACGGTTGCTCATGCCGCTGTGGCAGGCGGCCAGCAGGCCCAGGCTGGTGGCGAGCAGAAGGGGGGCGAAACGATTCACGGCAACACTCCTTGTCGCGGGCGCAGTAAACGGAAAGGGCACCGGTCTGCCGCCCGCGGCGGACCGGAACCTTGGATATCGATCAGCGCAGGGCCAGGGTCAGCAGCAGCGCACGTGCGGCATTGAAGCGGTCTTCGGGCAGCGGCAGCGGATGCTTGACGCGCAGCTTGTCCGGACCGTCCATGGCATAGAGGTTCGGTTGTTTCTGGATCAGCTGGATCACCGCCATCGGATCGATGTTCGGCTTGGATTCGAACACGATGCGGCCGCCGTTCTCGCCCAGGTCCAGCTTGCGGATGCCCAGCGTGCTGGCCTGCAGCTTCAGCTCGGCGATGGCGAACAGGTTCTTGGCCGCGTCCGGCAGCAGGCCGAAGCGGTCGATCATCTCCACCTGCAGCTCGCGCAGCGCATCGCTGTCGCGCGCGCTGGAAATGCGCTTGTACAGCGTCAGGCGGGTGTGCACGTCCGGCAGGTAGTCGTCCGGAATCAGCGCCGGCACATGCAGCTCGACCTCGGCGCCACGCGCTTCTTCACCGGCATCGATGTCGGGCAGATGGCCCTGCTTGATGCTGCGCACGGCGCGTTCCAGCAGCTCGGTGTACAGGCTGAAGCCCACCTCGGCCATCTGCCCGCTCTGGTCTTCGCCGAGCAGTTCACCGGCACCGCGGATTTCCAGATCGTGGGTGGCCAGGGTGAAGCCGGCACCCAGTTCGTCCATCGAGGCGATCGCTTCCAGGCGCTTTTCCGCGTCGGGCGTGATCGAGCGACGGTCCGGTACAACCAGGTACGCATAGGCGCGGTGGTGCGAACGACCGACGCGGCCACGCAGCTGATGCAGCTGGGCCAGGCCGAAGCGGTCGGCACGGTTGATGATGATGGTGTTGGCGTTGGGGATGTCGATGCCCGATTCGATGATCGTGGTCGACAGCAGCACGTTGAAGCGCTGCTTCTGGAAGTCCAGCATCACCTTTTCCAGTTCGCGCTCGGGCATCTGCCCATGGGCGATGCCGATGCGCGCTTCGGGCACCAGCTCGGACAGCTCGCGTTGCATGCGGCCGATGCTTTCCACGTCGTTGTGCAGGAAATACAGCTGGCCACCGCGTGCCAGCTCGCGCTGGAAGGCTTCGCGCAGCAGCGCGTTGTCCCACTGGGTGATGAAGGTCTGCACCGCCAGCCGGTTCGGCGGCGGGGTGGCGATGATCGACAGGTCGCGCAACCCGGCCATGGCCATGTTCAACGTACGCGGGATCGGCGTGGCGGTCAGGGTCAGCAGGTGCACGTTGGCGCGCAGTGCCTTCAGCGCCTCCTTCTGGCGCACACCGAAGCGCTGCTCCTCGTCGACGACGACCATGCCCAGGTCCTTGAACTTCACGTCCGGCTGCAGCAGGCGATGGGTGCCGACGATGACGTCGATGGTGCCGGCGGCGACCTTCTCCAGCTCGGCTTTGATCTCCTTGGTGCTCTTGAAGCGCGACAGTACTTCGACCTTCATCGGATAGTCGGCGAAGCGGTCGCGGAAATTGCGGTAATGCTGTTCGGCCAGCAGCGTGGTCGGCACCAGCACCGCCACCTGCTTGCCAGCGCTGGCGGCGGCGAATGCGGCACGCACTGCGACTTCGGTCTTGCCGAAGCCCACATCGCCACAGACCACGCGGTCCATCGGCTGGCTGCTGGCCAGGTCACGCAGGGTGGCGTCGATGGCGGCCAGCTGGTCCGGGGTTTCCTCGAACGGGAAACCGGCGGCGAACGGCTCGTACATCGCGCGGTCCACCTGCAGTGCCAGTCCGGCACGCGCCTGGCGGCGGGCCTGGATCTCCAGCAGTTCGGCGGCCACATCACGCACCTTCTCGGCCGCCTTGCGCTTGGCCTTGCTCCACTGCTCGCCACCCAGCGAATGCAGGGGTGCGGTCTCGGCCGAGGCGCCGGAATAGCGGCTGATCAGGTGCAGCTGCGCGACCGGCACATACAGCCGGTCGCCCTTGGCGTATTCGATTTCCAGGAATTCGCCGGGCATGCCGCCGACATCCATCGCGATCAGTCCGCGATAGCGGCCGACACCATGGTCCTCGTGCACGATCGGCGCGCCTTCGGTCAGCTCGCCGAGATCGCGGATGATCGCTTCCGGCTCACGTCCGGCGCGGCGCGTGCGACGCGTTCTGCCCGCGCGCTCGGGGAACAGCTGGCGTTCGGTCAGCACCGCGATGTGCGGTGCGTCCAATGCGAAGCCATCTTCCAGCGGCGCCACGGCAATGGCGAAGCGTTCGTCGCTGGCCAGGAAGGACAGCAGGTCGGCCACCACCGGCGGCTTCAGCTCGGCGGCCTGCAGCACTTCCAGCAGGGCCTCGCGGCGGCCGGGTGAATCGGCGGCAATCAGCACGCGGCCAGGGTAGTGGCCGAGGAAGGATTTCAGTGCGTCACCGGCCGGCGCCTCGCGTGCGGCCACCGGCAGCGGCGGCAACGGCTGGTCGCCCAGCGCATGCGCCTCGGCAATGCGCGCGTGATCGGCCGCCCATACCTCGATGCGCGGTGCGTCGTTCAGACGCTCGCGCAGCAGGTCCGGCGACAGGTACAGCGCCGACGGTGGCAGCAGCGGCCGTTCAACATCATGGCGGCGCTGCTCGTAGCGCTCTCCGGTCTGCGTCCAGAAGGTCTCTGCCGCTTCAGCGGCACCGACGCAGACCACCGGCAGGCTGCCGGCAGGCAGGTAGTCGAACAGGGTGGCGGTGCGCTCGAAGAACAGCGGCAGGTAGTACTCGATGCCAGCCGGCGCCAGGCCCGATTTCAGATCCTGGTACAGCGAACTGCGGCGGGTATCGACGTCGAAGCGCTCGCGCAGGGTGGCCAGCACCCGCGCGATGCTGGCGTCGTCCATCGGCACTTCGCGGCCGGGCAGCATGTGCACCGCGTCGACCTTGTCCAGCGAGCGCTGGCTTTCCGGATCGAACGCACGGATCGAATCGATGTCTTCGTCCAGCAGCTCCACCCGCAGCGGCTCGTCGGCGCCCATCGGGTAGACGTCAAGCAGGCCACCGCGCACGGCGAAGTCACCCGGGTCCATCACCTGCGGCACGTTGCGGTAACCGGCGCTTTCGAGGCGACGCTTCTCCGCTTCCAGGTCCAGGCGCTGGCCGACTTCAAGATTGAAGCTGCCGCCGATGACGTAGCTGCGGGGGGCCAGCTGCTGCAGCAGGGTCTGCACCGGCACCACCACCAGGCCACGCTTCAGCGTGGGCAGGCGGTGCAGGGCCGACAGGCGCTGCGAAATGATGTCCGGGTGCGGGCTGAAGCGGTCGTAGGGCAGCGTTTCCCAGTCCGGGAATGCCACCACCGGCAGGCTCGGGTCGCCTCCCAGCAGGGTATGCAGGTCCGCTTCGATCTGGTTGGCACCGTGGTTGTCACGGGCCACCACCAGTACCGGGGCATCATGCGTGCGCGCTGCCTGGGCCAGATACCAGGCCAGGGCAGTGGGCGAGGCGGGGGCGCGCCACCAGGCGCGGAGCTGGCCGGCACGTGGCAACGGCGGGGCGGGGAATGGAGTACGCGACATGAACCGCGGATTTTAGCAGAAGCCCCCGCCGGGCCCATGATCATTACGTGACCGGGGTAGCGCCGGGCCATGCCCGGCGAGCGCAGCGGTCGGATCAACATCGCCGGACAGGGCCCGGCGCTACCGTCAGTTGTCCAGTTCCAGCACCATCCGCACCAGGCCTTCGGCCCCGTTCGGGTGTGGTACCGGCTTGAAGCCCAATGAGGCGGCCAGCTGCTTCATCGGCTCGTTCTCGGCGGCAACATCGCCGTACAGGCGGTCCAGGTACTTGCCGCGGCCCCATTTCACCAGCTTGCGCATCAGCTGGCGGCCCAGGCCCTGGCCGATCAGGAACCGGCTGATCAGGATCGCGTACTCGGCTTCGCGGGTACCGGGGATGATCGAGGCACGGGCCACCGCGCCGACCACGGCCTCACCAGCCGGCAGCGACTCGGCGGCGACCAGGGTGATCTCGGTCTTCGGATTGGGGTGGGTCAGGCGCTGGGTCGTTTCCGGCGACAGCTCGGTCACCGACTGCAGGAAGCGGTCGCGGATTTCTTCCGGCCCGAACAGGCTGAAGGCGGCCTGCAGCGGCGCGCCATCTTCCGGGCGGATGGGGCGGATCAGCAGCTCGTGGCCGCTGGGAGCCTTGAAGATCTCATGCCAGGGCGGCATGCGGTTGCGAGTGGCCATACCGGGTGATTCCTTGGTGGTCCATCGATTGTGTCATCACCGGGGCTGCATTCCGTGAACGAAAGGCTCACGGTCGTACAGCCTCGTGAAGGCCCTTATTCGGCCGTCTTCAGCCAGTCCAGGCGGGTGCTGGCACCGGGCTCGCCCAGATGCTGGCGCAGCGCCGGCAGGGCCGGGCCGACCACGCGGTCGAACTGCCAGGGTGCATTGAGCACCAGCATGCCACTGCCGTTGAGGCGCAGCGGCGAGTCGTCGGGGCGCACCAGGAACTCGATGGTCACGGCCGACTTCACCGGCAGTGCGGCGGCCTTGCGCAGGAAATGCAGGATGGTGCGGCGCTGCTTGATCGGGAACCAGACCGCACAGGTGGCCTGCGGCCAGCGCGCCAGGGTCTCGGCCAGTGCCGCGAGGACCGCCTGGTACTCGGCGTCCTGGGCCTCGTAGGGCGGGTCGATCAGGACCAGGCCGCGGCCGATCTTGGCGCCGTTGGCCTTGGGCGGCAGCAGCGAGCGCAGCAGTGCGTAGCCGTCACCAGGGTGTACGCCGACGCGGCTGTCATGGGCAAACAGGGTCTTCAGCGATGCGGCTTCGTCCTCCTGCAGCTCGCACACCGCCATGCGGTCCTGCGGGCGCATGGCCTGCGCGCTGAGCAGCGGCGAGCCGGGGTAAGCGATCATCGCGCCGACCGGGTTGTCGGCCTGCACTGCCTTCAGGTAGCGCTCGACCACCTCCGGCAGCTTGGGCTGGGCCATCAGCCGCATGACCCCGGATTCGGCCTCAAGGGTCTTGCGGCTTTCTTCGCTGGCCAGCAGGTAACGGCCGGCACCGCCGTGGGTGTCGAGCACGAAGAACGGGCTGTCCTTGCGCTTGAAGCTGTCGATCAGGGCCAGCTGCACGATGTGCTTGAGGACATCGGCGTGGTTGCCGGCGTGGAAGGCGTGGCGATAGTTCATGGGCGGCAGTGTACGGGGCAAGGGCCGCAGCGGCTATGCTGCGCGCCATGACAGCGCCCGTTACCCATGTCCTGGTGGTCGAAGACGAAGCGGCCATCGCCGAAACCGTGCTCTATGCGCTGCGCAGCGAAGGCTATGCGGCCAGCCATTGCCTGCTGGGTGGGCTGGCCCTGCAGAAGCTGCAGGCCGGCGATATCGACCTGGTGGTACTGGACGTGGGCCTGCCGGACCTCAGTGGTTTCGAGGTCTGTCGCCGGCTTCGGGCCCTGCCGGGGCCGGTGGCGCAGGTGCCGGTGATCTTCCTGACCGCGCGCAACGACGAGCTCGACCGCGTGCTGGGCCTGGAGCTGGGGGCCGACGACTACATGGCCAAGCCGTTCTCGCCGCGTGAGCTGGTGGCGCGGGTGCGCGCCCGGCTGCGGCGTGCCACACCCGCTCCGACCGCCCCGGGCGCCGAGAGCGGCTGGCAGGAGCACGGTGCCTTCGCCATCGACCGCGAAGGCCGCCGCATCCGCTTCCAGGGCCACGCGCTGGACCTGACCCGCTATGAATATGCGTTGCTGGAAGCGCTGCTGCAGCGCCCCGGCGCGATCCTCAGCCGTGCCCAGTTGATGGACCGTGGCTGGGACAGCGCCGCCGACAGCGCTGACCGCACCGTCGACACCCACGTCAAGACGCTGCGCGCCAAGCTGCGTGCGGCCGGTGCCAGCGGTGAACCGATCCGCACCCATCGCGGCCTCGGCTACGCCCTGGAGGTCTGACGCGTGCGTCTGGTCCTGAAACTGTTCCTGGGCTTCTTCCTGATCGTGGGCATCGCCGCGTTCTTCGTGATGCGCGTGTTCGTCAACGAAGTGAAGCCGGGCGTGCGCCAGGCGATGGAATCGACCCTGGTGGATGCGGCCAACGTGCTGGCGGAGATGGCCGCCGCCGACGTCAAGGCTGGCACCATCCGCAACGGCAGCTTCACCCGCAACCTGGCCAAGGCCAGGCAGCGCGACCTGAAGGCGATGGTCTGGCGCTTCCCCAAGCGTGCGCTGGACTACCGGGTGACGATCACCGACGCCAAGGGCATCGTGATCTACGACTCGCTGGGCCGCGACGTGGGTCGCGACAATTCGCGCTGGAACGATGTCTATCGCACGCTGCGCGGCGAGTACGGCGCGCGCTCCAGCCCGGAAACGCCGGGTGATGACAGCAATACCGTGATGCACGTGGCTGCGCCGGTGTACGACCCGGTCGATGGCAGCACCCTGATCGGTGTGCTCAGCCTGGCCCAGCCCAACCGCAGCATCGATCCGTTCATCGCCGCCAGCCAGCGCGCCATCATCGAACGTGGCGCGTGGCTGATTGGGCTCTCAGCGCTGGTGGGCGTGCTGGTGACGATGTGGCTGACCAACGGCCTGGGCCAGCTCAGCCGCTACGCACGGGCAGTCAGCGCCGGCGAACCGGTGCCTCCGCCCAAGCGCCGCAACGATGAGATCGGCGAGCTTGGCCAGGCACTGGAGACGATGCGGCGCAAGCTGGAAGGCAAGGCGTACGTCGAACAGTACGTGCAATCGCTGACCCACGAGATGAAAAGCCCGTTGGCGGCGATCCGCGGTGCGGCCGAACTGCTGCAGGAGCCGATGGCCGACGCCGACCGCGCGCATTTCGCACGCAGCATCGTCGACCAGCAGGAGCGACTGACCGAAACCATCGACAAGCTGTTGGCGCTGGCCGAGGTCGAGCAGCACGGCTGGTTGCAGACCCGTGATCCGATCGCCTTGCCCGCATTGCTGAAGGAAGTCGCGGCGGCGGCGCAGGTTCGCGCGCAGGCCGCAGGTGTCGAGCTGCTGATCGACGAGGTGCCTGATCTGCGCGTGCAGGGCGATGGGTATCTGCTGCGGCAAGCGCTGCACAACCTGATCGACAACGCCGTTGCGTTCTCACCACCCGGCGCACAGGTGCAGTTGGACGCACAGGTGGATGGGCAGGGCGTAAGCCTGCAGGTTGCCGACCGTGGCGCGGGCGTTCCCGATTACGCACGCGAGCGTGTATTCGAGCGCTTCTATTCGCTGGCCCGACCCGGCACCGGCCGTCGCAGTTCCGGCCTCGGCCTGCCCTTCGTGCAGGAAGTCGCGCGCCTGCATGACGGCCGCGCCAGCCTGCAGCCGCGCGAAGAAGGCGGCACCGTAGCCAGCCTGTGGCTGCCGCTGGCGATACCCGGACAGCGTCCAAGGCGCTGACTTCACACTCGCTTCAAATTCGCCACAAACCCTGCTCACCACAGCGATCCATCCTGCAGTCCTCTCCAACGAGGACGGACGATGAAATCCCTGAAGATGCTGCTGCGGTTCGCCATTGTCGGCGGCCTGATCCTGCTGCTGCTGATCCCGCTGTTCCTGATCCGCGGCGTCATCACCGAACGCAGCGCCTATCGCGAAGAGGCCTATTCGCGGGTGGCCGAAAGCCGTGCCGGTACCCAGCGCGTGGTCGGGCCGGTGCGCGTGGTGCCCTGGACCAAGCGCGAGCTGGTGGACGTGGTCGATGCGCAGGGCAACAAGAAGACCGAGCTGCAGACCACGCAGGGTTACTGGCTGCAGCCGCCGGCCACCCTGCAGATCAGTGGCGAGCTGCTGCCGAGCCAGCGCTCGGTCGGCCTGTTCAAGGTGCCGGTGTACAGCTGGAATGGCCAGCTCAAGGCGACCTTCAGCGAGGATGACTACCCGGAGCACGATGGCACGACCTATGGCAAAGCCTACATCGCGCTGGGCGTGTCCGATGCGCGCGGCCTGGTCGGCACACCGAACCTGCGCGTTGATGGACAGCAGGTCAAGCTGCTGCCGGGCGTGGCCGGCGCATCCGCACTGGGTCGTGGGCTGCATGCACCGATCACCGGCATTGCCCCCACCGGAGGCACCTTGGCGGCCAGCAGCGTGGAACTGGAGCTGCAGCTCGATGGCAGCCGCTCCCTGTCGGTGGTGCCGGTGGGCGATGACAACCAGATCGCCCTGCGGTCCAGCTGGCCGCATCCGTCGTTTACCGGTGCGTTCCTGCCGAACGAGCGGCGTGTGGATGCGCAGGGCTTCGATGCACGTTGGGCCGTGTCCTCGCTGGCATCGGACGCACAGCAGCGACTGCGCGAGGGCGATGACCTGGACGCGCAGGCGGTGCAGGTTTCGCTGGTCGACCCGGTCGATACCTATACCCAGGCCGACCGCGCTTCCAAGTACGGCGTGCTGTTCGTGGTGCTGACGTTCGTTGGCTTCATCCTGTTCGAACTGATCAAGTCGCTGCGCATCCACCCGCTGCAGTACCTGATGGTCGGCCTGGCGCTGGCGATCTTCTTCCTGCTGCTGATCAGCCTGTCCGAGCACATCGCCTTCTGGCAGGCCTACCTGGTCTCCGCCCTGGCCTGCATCAGCCTGCAGGCGGTGTACCTGGCCAACGTGCTGGGTCATTGGAAGCGCGGCCTGGGCTTCGCCGCGATGCTGACCGTGCTGTACGGCGCGCTGTATGGGCTGCTGGTGTCGGAAAACAATGCGCTGCTGATGGGCTCGCTGCTGCTGTTCGTCATCCTCGCGCTGGCGATGTGGGTGACCCGTCGGGTCGACTGGTACGCCCTGGCCGAGCAGAAGTAAGGAGCACGCCATGGGGTGGCGCCAAGGATTGCAGCAACGGGCACGACAGGGCATTCCCGCCCTGCTGGAAGTGGATGCGCTGCTGCAGGCGCATGGGGTGTTGGCGGCATTGCCGGGGGCACGGATCGCGCCCGGCCTGGTCCGCTTCCAGCTGGCCGCCATCTCCTGCGAGGGATTGCAGCGGCGTGGGCTGGACTGGTTGCGGGAGGCGCGGCAGGGACGCGGCGCGCTTGCGGGCAAGGTGCCCCGTTACCGGCCATGGAAGGCCGGGGCGGCGGCATTGTCGGAGATCGGCATCGACGGGCTGCCTGCGGAGTGGCCGGAATACGCCACCGTGTTCGGCTGCAGCAGCATCGACCAGCGGCACTGGTTGCTGCTGTTGCCGGAGCGCGCGCAGCTGTGGCTGGGGTGGAAGGGGTGACAGTGGAAGGCCCATCCACGCATGGCGTGGGTCTACTGGGCCTCTGGTGGGTGCGGACCTTGGTCCGCGCCGCTGTTCGGTGGGAACCCCCATCCACGCATGGCGTGGATCTACCAGATGCCCATGACCGATGGGACGGGGGCCAAGTGCCCTGGCTGGCTAGACTCGACCGGTTGATGATCGAGCCGAAGGGCAGGGGTGTGATGTGCTGAAGTGGGGCGTGCTGGCAGTAGCGCTGGCGATGGGTGGCAATGCGGTGGCGCAGCAGCGCGAGCCGGTGGACCTGGACATGGTCGGCAAGATCCGCCAGCAGGCGTTCCACAAATCGCAGGTGATGGACACCTTCAGCTACCTCACCGAACGCATCGGGCCGCGCCTGACCAATTCGCCGGCGATGGGCCGCGCCAACGCCTGGACCCGCGGCAAGTTCAGCGAATGGAAGCTGGACAATGTCCATGACGAAGCCTTCGACGAATTCGGCCGCGGCTGGGAGTTCACCTCGGCCAGCGTAGAGATGCTGGGCGATCGCGTGCAGCCGCTGCATGCCCTGCCCAAGGCGTGGACGCCGGGCACCAGGGGCCCGGTCGAGGGCGAGCTGCTGCAGGTGGACATCAAGAAGCCTGAGGACATCGAGAAGTATCGCGGCAAGCTGCGCGGCAAGATCCTGCTGCTGGGCGAAGCACGCGAATACAAGCGTGGCACCGACGCTGATTCGCACCGGCACGACGCCACCTCGCTGGAAGGCCTGCAGGAGTTCACCCTGCCCAAGGACAAGGACGTGGCCGCCGACCGCGCCAAGCGGGTCAAGGAATACCAGGAGAAGCAGGCGCTGGCGGCGAAGGTCAACGCGTTCTTCGTCGAAGAAGGCGCGCTGGCCTCGATCAGCATCAGCAGCTGGGACAACGGCATCATCCGCGTGGCCGGTGGCGGCTCGCGCAAGGCCGGCGAATCGGTCGGCATTCCCGAACTGGCGATGATCGCCGAGCACTTCAATCCGCTGGTGCGCGCGCTGGAAGCCAAGCAGAGCGTGCGCCTGCGCGTGGATGTGGCCGCTCGCTTCACCGATGAAGCGGACCAGCCCGGCTACAACACGCTGGCCGAGATCCGTGGCAGCAGCAGGCCCGACGAAGTGGTGATGATCGGCGCACACCTGGATTCCTGGCACAGCGGCACCGGTGCGGCCGACAACGCCGCCGGCGTGGCGGTGATGATGGAGGCCATGCGCATCCTCAAGGCCAGCGGCGCCAAGCCCAAGCGCACCATCCGGGTTGCGCTGTGGAGTGGCGAGGAACAGGGGCTGATCGGCTCGCAGGCGTACGTGGCCAAGCACTTCGGTCGATTCCCCGAGCCCACCGACCCGGCGCAGAAGGCGCTGCCAGCCTCGCTGCGCGAACCGACCGGTGCACTGCAGAAGACCCGTGACTACGGCAAGTTCCAGGTCTACTTCAACATGGACAACGGCTCGGGCCGCTTCCGTGGCATCTACGCACAGGAAAACTTGGCGGCGATGCCGATCTTCGAAGCCTGGCTCGCCCCGTTCCATGACGTGGGCGCGACCACCGTGGCCACCCGCAACACCGGCAGCACCGACCACATCAGCTTCGACCGCATCGGCTTGCCGGGCTTCCAGTTCATCCAGGACAAGCTGGACTATTTCAGCAACGTCCACCACAGCCACCTGGACACTTGGGACCACGCGGAACCGGAAGACCTGAAGCAGGCCGCAGCCATCGTTGCCTCCTTCGCCTACCACGCCGCCATGCGCGAGCAGCCCTTCCCGCGCAAGCCCGAGCCGCAACCCTGAAAAGGGGACGGAGGGGATCAGGTCGCATTTCCCCTCCGTTGCCCGCGCATCCCCGCAGGAGCGGGGGGAATAGCGACTTGATCCCCTCCGTCCCCTTTTTCCGCAGGGGGCGGAGGGCTGGTAAAATCGGGGGATACCCGTTCCTCGAGCCCTCCATGACCTGCCGCACCCGCTTCGCCCCCAGTCCCACCGGCTACCTGCATATCGGTGGCGCCCGCACCGCGCTGTACTGCTGGCTGGAGGCCCGCCATCGTGGCGGCGAGTTCGTGCTGCGCATCGAGGACACCGACCGGGAACGCAGCACCCAGGGTGCGATCGACGCGATCCTGGAAGCGATGGAGTGGCTGGGCCTGGACTACGACGAGGGCCCGTTCTACCAGACCGAGCGCGTCGCCCGGTACAAGGAAGTGGCCGAGCAGCTGATCGCCGACGGCAAGGCGTACTACGCCTATGAAACCCGCGAAGAGCTGGATGCCATGCGCGAGGCCGCGATGGCCAAGCAGGAAAAGCCGCGCTACAACGGCGCCGCGCGCGAGCAGGGGCTGCCGTACCGGGACGACCCGAACCGCGTCATCCGCTTCAAGAACCCGCTTGAAGGCACGGTGGTGTTCGATGACCTGATCAAGGGCCGTATCGAGATCGCCAACAGCGAACTGGATGACATGGTCATCTTCCGCCCGGACGGCTACCCCACCTACAACTTCGCGGTGGTGGTGGACGACTGGGACATGAAGATCTCCGAAGTCATCCGTGGCGACGACCACATCAACAACACCCCGCGCCAGATCAACCTGTACGAAGGCATCGGCGCGCCGGTGCCGAAGTTCGGCCACATGCCGATGATCCTGGACGAGCAGGGCGCCAAGCTGTCCAAGCGCACCGGCGCGGCCGACGTGATGCAGTACAAGGATGCCGGTTACCTGCCCGACGCGCTGCTGAGCTACCTGGCCCGGCTGGGCTGGTCGCACGGCGACCAGGAACTGTTCAGCCGCCAGGAACTGATCGGCCTGTTCGACGTGAAGGACTGCAATTCCAAGGCCTCGCGCCTGGACATGGCCAAGCTGGGCTGGGTCAACCAGCACTTCCTGAAGACCGAGGAACCGGCCGCGATCGAGCCGCACCTGGTCTACCAGCTGCAGAAGCTGGGCCTGGACGTGGCCGCTGGCCCGGCGCCGGTGGACGTGGTGATTGCCCTGCGCGAGCGCGTGCAGACCCTGAAGGAAATGGCCGAGAAGGCCGTGGTCTGGTACCAGCCGCTGAACGAGTACGATGAAGCGGCCGTGGCCAAGCACTTCAAGGCCGGTGCGGAACTGCCGCTGGGCAAGGCCCGCGAGCTGCTGGCAGCCCTGCCGGAGTGGACTGCCGAGGCTGTTGGCGTGGCCCTGCACGATGCAGCTGCGGCGCTGGAAATGGGCATGGGCAAGGTCGCCCAGCCGCTGCGCGTGGCCATCACCGGCACCCAGGTCAGTCCTGACATTTCCCATACCGTGTACCTGGCCGGCCGCGAGCAGGCCTTGAAACGCATCGATGTGGCCATCACCAAGGTAGCAACGGCCTGAGCCCACCGGCCCACGCCCGAACTGGAGAACGCGCATGTCCGCCAAAACCGCCTGTACGGCCCCGCACCACCATGTCCACGACGCTTCGGATTTCGTGGCGGTGGTCGAGCGTGTCTCGCGTGAGCGCGGGCTGCGCCTGACCCCGATCCGCGCCAACGTGCTCAAGCTGATCGCCGAGGCCGGCAAGCCGGTCAAGGCCTACGAGCTGCTGGAGTGGGTGCGCAACGGCAAGGGTGTGGGCGCCGACGCCCCGCCCACCGTGTACCGCGCCCTCGACTTCCTGATGGCCAATGGCTTCGTGCACAAGCTGGAATCGGTCAATGCCTTCGTGGCCTGCCACCACCCCAGCAGTGCGGCCCATTCGGTGCCGTTCCTGATCTGCAACAGCTGCCACAGTGCGGTAGAGCTGGAAGACCGCGAGATCGTGACCCAACTGGAGAAGCGCGCGAAGGAACTGGGGTTCCAGCCGCAGGCACAGACCCTGGAAGTGCACGGGCTCTGCGCGCGCTGCGCCGGCTGACGGAAGGGTAGTGCCGGCCGCTGGCCGGCATCTTCAACCCTGTGTCCGGCCCTTGAGGTGCTTCAGCACTGCCTTGCGTGCGGCGATCAACTCGGCATCCTCCAGCACCAGCGACTGCACCCAGTCCAACGCTTCGGCCACGTGTGCGCCGCGCACGGCATACAGTGCCAGGCACTGCCATTGCGGTGTCGGCGCTTGGCCCCACGCGCGCTGCACCCGCTGCAGCAACGTCTGTTGGATATCCGTAGACACCGCCACACCCTTGTCGAACGACAGCAGCACGTTCAGCGCGCCCAACGCCTGCCACGGCGCTGACGTGGGATCGTCCTGGCTGAAATCGGCCTGTCCGCAGTACGCCAGCAGGGCCGTAACCGAAGCCTCGCTGCGCACCTCTTCCAGCACCCCGATCGCATAGGTCGCCATGCGCGGGTCGTCCAGCAGTGGCTGCATCGCGGCCACGCCGCCGTACCCGACCGCAGCGCAGGCCTTTGCCCACGGCGCCATCGGCGCGAAATGCGTGCCATCGCCGTTGTACTGGAACTCCTCGCGCCAGCCATGCAGCGCGCACAGACGTTCAATCTCGGCCGCACCTTCGACGCCATGCTCAAGCACGAAGCCGATCAGGTCTTCCACTTCGACCGCACCGCCATGCTCCCGTGGTGCAGGACCCTTGGCCGCCTTGCGGGCCAGTGCGTTGAATTTCATCGTTGTCGTCTATTCCTGCAGCAAAGCAGTCGAGCATGGCTCAACACTACAAAAAAAGCGGAGCCGCGCGCTTTTGCTTTTGATTTTCATCCTTTGATTCACGTGGCTGACGCGCACGGACCCTGTCCGTGACCGGGTGGGTGGGGCAGGCGGGACCGCAGGCGCCATGGATGGCGCCTACGAGCCCCCAGGGATGGGTTCACGGCGTGTCCCGCCTGCCTCACCCACCCGGCCAATCCCAGCAATCCAACCGCAACGATCAGCCACGAGGGGCTCCGCCGTTCGCTGCCTTCGACGAAGCCGCGCAGTCAAGCAAGCCAGCGCCTAGTCCATCGGCTTCGTCGCAGTATCCACCCGCACGATCACCGACATGCCCGGTCGCAACCGCGCCGCCAGTTCCTGCTCCCCGTTGATCGAGATCCGCACCGGCAACCGCTGCACCACCTTGGTGAAATTGCCGCTGGCATTGTCCGGGCGCAGCACGCTGAACTCCGAACCGGTGGCCGGCGCGATCTGCTCCACCCGTCCGCGCAGCACCTGGCCCTGGAACGCATCCACCGAGAACGATGCCGGCTGCCCGATCGCCATCTGCCAGGTCTGGCCTTCCTTGTAGTTGGCCACCACCCACAGTGCATCCGGCACCAGGAACAGCAGCTGCGAACCGGCCGCCACATACTGGCCCACGCGCACGCTGGCCTCGCTGATCTGCCCATCGCGCGGCGCATGGATCACCGTATTGGCCAGGTCGATGTGTGCCAGTTCCAGCTGCGCCTGCGCACTTTCCACCTGCGCCTCCAGGCTCTTGCGCGAGACCTGGGTGGAGACCAGGGTCTCCTCGGCGATGCGGATCTGCGCCTGCGACTGCTGCACACTGGCCTGTGCCGAGGCCTGGGTGGTGCGGAACTTGTCGCGGTCGTTGATCGACACCAGCTGCTGCGCTGCCAGTTCCTCGTAGCGCTTGGCTTCATTGCGCGAGCGCTGCAGCTCAGCCTGTCCCGCCGACAACGTGGCCTGCGCCGCAGCGATCTGCGCGCGGTTTTGGGCCTGCGACTGGTCCGAATTGGCCAGGGCCGCGCGCGCGCTGTCCAGCGTCGCCTGCGCCTGTGCCACCCGCTGCGCATAGATGCGGTCGTCGATGCGCAGCAGCGGCTGGCCCTGCTTCACGTGCTGGAAATCCTTCACCAGTACCTCGGTGACGTAACCGTTGACCTGCGGCGCCATCACCGTGATCTGCCCGCGCACATAGGCGTTGTCGGTCACCATCACGCTGCTGGTGAATGGCCATAGATGCCAGGCGCGCAGGATCAGCGCGATGCCCAGCAACGCCACCACCACCATCACCACCACGCTGCGCGAACTCGGTTTCAGGTACTTCGGTGCGGCGGCGGGCGCGGCAGGCGTCGCCGCAGGCGCCGCATCGGTGGGCGGTGGCGGCGTGACGTTCTCGGCAGCGTCGGTGTCGTCTGGACGGGGCGGGACGGGAGGCATGGCAGTGAACTCAGCGCGGTGCCGCGGTCGCAGCCGCAGCGGGGGAGGAAGGATGGCGCTTGCGCCATTGTTTGCGCACGGCGGTACGCAGCGACAGCAGCAGCAACCAGCACAGGAAACCGATCGCCAGCCAGCCGCTCAGGGTGAACACATCATTGAAGCCACGTACGTTGGCTTCGCGGCGGGTGGTCTGCGCCAGCTGCGCGCTGCCCTGTGCGCTGCGCAGCACCGGGTCGGTGATCTGCGCCGCGTACAGCTGCTGCTGGATGCGCAGGCGCTGCGCCACCACCGGGTCGGCGGGATCGAGCTGGCTGGTCAAGGCGCTGGAATACAGCTGCTCGCGATGCAGCTGGAACGTTCCCAGCACTGCCGAGCCGGCCAGTCCGCCCAGTGTCTGCGTGATCGACAAGGTCACCAGGAAGGTGATCATGTGGTCCACACCCTGTTTCAGCGCGGCGGAAATGCCGAGCATGATCAGCGGGCCCATGAACATGCCGGCGCCCACCGAGGCCAGGAACTGGCTGACGTAGAAGTCGTGCGGCCGGTCCATGCTGGTGCGGTGCTGGTCGAAGAACGCGGCCGCGCCCAGCAGCAGGATCGCCATCAGCAGCTGCGCGATCAGCCGCTTCGGGCCGAAGGTGATCGCCGCGCCGGCGATGCCGGTCACCACGCCGGCCAGGATCACCACGAACAGCGGCCGCATCTGGTCCGGCCCCATGCCCAGGGTGCGCATCAGGTTGACCACGCCGTAGGACTGTTCGGTGGTCAGAAAGCGGATCAGGAAGGCGCCGACGATGAAGTGCATCACCGGCAGGGTCGACAGCCAACGGATCTGCAGCAGCGGATTGCGCCGGTAGTGTTCGATGATCAGCGCGGTGGTGGTCAGCGCGATGGAGGCGATCAGCGCCCAGCCCAGCCACGGCGTGTTCAACCACCAGCGCGTGTAGCCCTGGGCGAGCACGATCACCAGCAGGGCGACGGCGGGCGCGAGCAGGGTGAAGGTGAGGAAGTCCAGCGGTTCGAACGCCTTGACCTGGATGCCGGGCGGCAGCTTCAGCACCACCACGGCGGCAAACGCGCACAACGCCAGCCCCGCTTCGAACGAATACAGCTGGTGCCATTGGCCGGTATCGACCAGGCCGGGCGAGACGATCCAGGCAATCGGCACCGCCAGCTGCGACAGGCCTACGCCGACCACCAGCAGGTTGCCGGTGAAGCGCCGCGGCAGTGCCTGCAGCATGTACAACGTACCCAGCGTCGAGCATGCCGCGCCGGCGAAACCGCTGGCGGCGCGGGTCAGCATGGTGGTCTCGAAGCTGCCGACGAACAGGTGCAGCACCGCCAGCGCCGCATACAGTCCCAGGCCGATCTCGGCGAACAGGCGGATGCCGTACTGCTGGCGGAACTTGAAGGCCAGCAGGTTGGCGGTCACGTTCACCATGGCGTAGGCGGCGACCAGCCAGCTGCCCTGGGTGGGAGTGAGTGACAGTTGCCCCTGCAGGAAGGGTAGGTTGGCCGTTACCAGCGCGTTGCCAAGGCCGCCGGTGATGGCCACCAGCAGCGACACCAGCGCATAGGCTGCACGCCGATAGGGCGGGTGCCACGGCATCGACGCCGAACCGGGCATGGTCGGCTTCTCGTGCTCCTCCCAATCCGGTACCGGCTTGAGGTACGGCTGCACCATCAGCGTTCCCCGCTGGCTGCTCCCTGGAGTCCCCCGCGCAGCAGCTGCAGGGCACGCCCGGCCAGCTGGGCGCGCTCATCGCGGGTCTTGCCGCGCAGGGCCGCACCCAGCATGCCCGAGATCAGTGAAATATCCGTCTTCTCCAGGTCGGGCCGGCACAGGCCAGCGGCCTTGGCGCGGGCGATGGGCGCTTCCAGCAGGTCGCGCACGGTCTCGCGTGCGGTGCGCATGGCCGGAACATCCGAATCGACCGCGCGCCAGTAATCGGCCAGCGCAGGCGAGTCGATGATGCGCTGGGCCATGCCTTCGAACACCTCGAACAGGGCGTCGTCGCGGTCGCCAAGCTGCTCGACCTGGCGGCGGATGCGGTCGACCGTGCGCTGCAGCAGCGCCTGGATCAGCGCCGTACGGTCGGGGAAGTTGCGGTACAGGGTGGCGCGGCCGACTTCGGCACGCTCGACCACCAGGTCCAGCGGCGCGGTAACGCCATGTTGGCCGAACACATGGTCGGCGGCATCGAGGATGAGGGCTCGGCGGGCAGCAGCATCGGCACGTTGGGTGGTCATGGCTTCATTTTCGGACAAACATGTCCGGATGGCGAGAGACGAATGGCGACGGGATTGTCCGCTTGTTGTCGTACGCACATCTTTGTGACGTCTGCGTGAGGGGCGGTCGAGGGCATAAAAAAAACGGGGGGCCAACCTGGCCCCCCGGGAGAGAACGACAGCACGCTGCCGTCAAAGTCAGTAGATCCACGCCATGCGTGGGTGCGCTTATCAGTAGATCCACGCCATGCGTGGATGCCCCATCAGAAGAACGCGCGGATCCCGAAAGCGACACCACGACCCGGCAGCGGCGAGTAATCCTTCAACAGCGAGGTGTGCGGACGCACTTCGCGGTTGGTCAGGTTGCTGCCGTCCAGGAACAGCTCGTAGCTGTTGCTGTCGCTGCGGTCCCAGCGGTAGGCCAGGTGCGCATCGACCAGGGTGTAGCCGTTGCTCGGCTCCTCGTTCTGCGCAACGTCCTTCTGCCGGCTGTAACGCACCGCGCCCACCGAGGCACGCCAGCCATCCTTCGCCCAGCGCAGGTCGGCGCCGACACGGGCCGGTGCGATGCGCGGCAGGTAACCGGTGTTGGCCAGTTCCACGCTGTAGTTGTGGTTGTGGTCACCGTGCGGCACGGCGATGTCGAGGGTGCGGCTGCCGTTGCCGTCCAGCTTGGCCTGCACGTAATCGCCGAACACGCGCAGGTCCCAATCGCCGGCAACGCCTTCGAACAGGTGCACCAGCGCTTCGGCCTCGGCGCCCTTGAATACCGCGTCCTGCTGGGTCCAGGCACGCACCGGCAGGCTCTCGGTCACGCCGGTGTCAGCCAGGTAGATGAAGTCCTTGAACTTGGTCTGATAGATCGCGGCGGAGAAATCGAGGCGTTCGCTGTGGGTGTGGATGCCCAGTTCGATGCGCTGGCCGCGCTCGGTCTTCAGGTTGGCATCACCGATTTCCAGCGAGCGGGTGGCGATGTGGGCGCCAGCGGCGTACAGCTCTTCATTGGTCGGCGCGCGCTCGGAGCTGTCCACGCCGATGCGCAGGTCGACTGCATCGTTGAGCTTCCAGATGCCGGCTGCCGACAGGTTGGTCGCATCGAATTTGCGGCGCTGGTAGTCGCCGGTCGGGTCCAGCTTGACCTGGTCGTGGCGACCGCCCAGTTCCAGCTTGAACGGGCCGAACTGCTTTTCCTGCAGCACGAACACGCCGATGTTCTTGGTGCCGGTATCCGGCACGAAGGCTTCTTCACCCTTCGCGCCGAAATCGCTGTTGCCGACCTGCAGGCCGAAGGCGCCGTCCCAGCCGCCGATCTGCTGCTGCACCGCTTCCAGGCGGCCTTCGATGCCGCGGTTGGTGAAGCGGGTGGACGGCGTGCCGGCTTCCAGCTCCACGTGTTCGTAGTCGGTGTAGGCCACGCGCGCGTTGATGTTCTTCAGGAACGACACCGGGTTGTAGATACCGGCCTTGGTCTCGAAGCGGTTCTGCACCATGTCGATGCGCACGTCATGCTCTTCACCTTCCTCCTCCTCGCCATGGTCGTGGTCGTGACCATGGTCGTGGTCATCGCCGTCGGCATGCACATGGGCGCCGTTGGGAATGCCGTAGTTGGTGCGGTAGGTGCTGGCCGAGACGCCGAAGTAGCCGCCTTCGCCCAGCCAGGTTGCGCCGACGCCGCCGGCGCGGGTGCGGATGGAACTGTTGTCCAGGCGGCCGCGACGCGGCTCTTCACCTTCCTCGCCTGCGTGGTCGTGGTCATCGTGGTGGTCTTCCAGGCCGTCGATCACCGCGTAGCCGGGAATGCGGAAATCGTCGCCATTGCGCACCAGGCCATCCACGTGCAGCACGACATTGCCGCTCACGCCGTCAAGGCGGAACATGCCGCTGCGCTCGTCGTTGACCGAGTTGCCGCGCAGTTCGGCGCGGCCGCTGAGCGGACGGTCCGGCAGTTCGCGCGCGATGCGGCCATCGACCACGTTCACCGCGCCGCCGATCGCGCCGCTGCCGAACAGCAGGGTCGCAGGGCCCTTCAGCACTTCGATCTGGTCGGCCAGGAACGGCTCGATGCTGGTGGCGTGGTCGGCGCTGACGGTGGAGGCGTCCATGTTGCCCATGCCGTTGGACAGCACGGCCACGCGCGGGCCTTCCTGGCCGCGGATGATCGGGCGGCCGACGCCGGGACCGAAGAAGGTGCTCTGCACGCCGGGCAGCTTGGCCACGGTGTCGCCGAGGGTGCCGGCTTTCTGCTCGTCCAGGCGCTCACCGGCCAGCACTTCAACCGGGCGTGCCAGCGATTCGGCATCACCCTGCAGTGGCGACGCGGTGACCTGTACCGAGGACAGTTCGGTCAGGTGGCGGTCACGATGCGAATCATCGTCGGAGGCCGCAAAGGCGACGGACGGCAGCAGCGCAGCGAGCGCCAGGGCCAGGGAATGCGGCTTGAAACGAGGGTGGTGGGAGGGCATGGGCGGTCCTTTGTTACAATGTATCAATCGGGTGGCGCACGAATCCCGTCGGCGGGACAGGGGGGAGGGAAACCGTGCGGGTCGGGGATCGATGTTATATTATTCCATAACGATTCGCCGCCCTGCTGGAAGTCATGCCTTTGCCCTCACGCCTGCGCCACCTGCTCGATCGCTTCGGCGCCACCGGTTCGATGCTGTGCGCGGTGCATTGCGCGGTGATTCCGCTGCTGCTGGCAGCGGCGCCCTCGCTGGGCCTGTCTTTCTGGCTCAGTGATGGCGTGGAAAAAGCGCTGGTGGTGTTCGTGACCCTGCTGGGCTTGTTCAGCCTGGTCTGGGGCTATCGGCGGCACGGCGCGCTGCGTGCGCTGGCGTTCCTGATTCCCGGTCTGGTCGCTTTGTGGGGCGGTGTGCTGTACGACCCGCTGCACCACAACGCGGTGCCGCACGCGGTGGTGATGACCTTGGGCGGGCTGCTGGTCGGCATCGCGCATCTGGTCAATCTGCGCCTGAATCACGGGCACGTACATGACGCCAGCTGCGCGCACTAGGTGCTCCGTGGTAGGCTTTCCGATCGTGCGCGGGGGCGCCCAGCAAGGCGGCCCCGCCGAACCCGTGTCAGTACGGGGTAACCAGATTTCACATTTGAGGAGTTGAAGACATGGGTAAGGGTGACCGCAAGACCGCCAAGGGCAAGCGCTACAACGCCAGCTACGGCAACGCCCGTTCGCACACCGCGAGCAAGGTCGCTGTAGGCGCCGCCGCCCCGGTTGCCAAGAAGACCGTGGCCAAGGCTCCGGCGAAGAAGGCTGTGGCCAAGAAGGCAGTGGCCAAGGCCGGCTGATCCGCCGACCGACCGGTCCAAAGAAAACGCGGCGCTCGGCGCCGCGTTTTTTTTTGCATGTTTTTGTAGAGCCGAGCCCATGCTCGGCTGGCGCAATGCAGCCGAGCGTGGGCTCGGCTCTACAACGTATTCAACGCAGGGTCTGCTTCAGCGTTTCCGGATTGCCATCGTTGGCCGCTTCCGGCACCTGCAGCAGGTGCGCCAGCAGCGGATAGAGGTCGACGTTGTCGAAACCGTCGATCACCAGGCCTTGCCGGAATGAAGGGCCACGGGCCACGAATACCGCGCGCATCGACGGCAACGCGTTGTCGTAACCATGCGAGCCGCGATCGGCATGCTCGCGCTTGGCGATCTTCTCGCGCGTCAGCGCGTCCCAGCCCTCATCCATCTGGCAGACGATTGCCGGCACGCGCGGATGGGTGCCGTAGTGCCAGCGCGCCGGCAGGTTTTCCTTCTTCCAGCATTCGTAGTGCGCATGACGGCCGAGCAGGGCACGCTCGGCCTCTGCCACACGTCCGGCCACCGGCGCGAAGCCGACCGACTGGCCCGGGCTGACGTTGCGCGCGATGGTGGGATCAACCATCGATTCGAGCGCGATCACCTGGCCCTCCGGCACCGACGCCATGCCATGGTCGGAGACCACGATCACGTTGGTGGTATCGATCAGGCCGTGTTGCTGCAGGCCATCGAGCACCTGGCCGATGATCCGGTCGGCTTGCACGATCGCGTCGGTGTACTGCCTGGATTCCGGCCCAAAGTTGTGGCCGGCCTTGTCCACATGTTCCATGTACAGCGTGGTCAGGCGCGGCGCATCGGCATCGGTCTGCGACAGCCAGTCGAGCACTGTCTGCGCGCGCTGTTCAAGGGGTTCCTTGGCGTCGTAGATGCGCCACTGGCTGGGTCGCGTGCCTTGGATCTCGGCTTCGCTGCCCGGCCATGACGTGGTGGCGGTGCGCACACCGACTTTCTCGGCACCCACCCAGATCGGTTCGCCGCCCCACCATCCGCTGTTGGTCACCGCAGTGCGGTCGTGCAGCGCGAAGCGCCCCAACTCAGCGTCGTCCATGCTGTTGTTGATGATGCCGTGGTGGTCCGGGCGCAGGCCGGTGACCAGCGTGTAGTGGTTGGGGAAGGTGAGTGACGGATAGGAGGGCGTCATCCATCGCGCGCGCACGCCACCGTCGATGATCCGCTGCAGGTTCGGGGTGAGGCCCCGATCCAGCGCATCGGCGCGCAGGCCGTCGATGGAGATCAGCAGCAGCTTCGGCGGCGTGGCCGGGGTCGCATTCGTGCCGCTTGCCGCGGCGATTGTCGAAGGCGAAGGCGTAGTGGTGCAGGCGGCCAGGGGCAGCAGCAGCGCCAGCGTGCAGGTCAGGCGTACGGATGTCATCCGCCCATGATAATCCGCAGCGATGACGTACCAAAGACACGTGGCGCCTTTGGGTGCCACGTGTCCGCGCATTTCACCTTATCCCCGCGCCCTTGGCGCGCGCCCTTTAACAAGAGGGGGCTCTTCTCCAGACAGATTACGGATGCTTCCATCCACGCATGGCGTGGATCTACCGTCACCGGGAAACTGTCAGGGGTGGGATGGATCGGGCATGCAGGACCGTTGGCGCCATGGATGGCGCCATCGAGCCCCCATGGACGGGTTTACGGCGTGTCCTGCATACCCGATCCATCCCGCCCAAACCTCAGTCAATACAGAGCCGGCTGTTGCTTCGGCTGTTGCCGTTGCTCTGGCTTGTAGCGGGTACCGGGCGCAGCCCGGCCAGCAACCCTCATGCAAACAACGGCGCCTGCCGCTGCTCCAGCCGCAGCAATGCCGCCTTGGTTTCGAGGCCGCCACCGAAGCCCGTCAACGTGCCGTTGCTGCCGATCACGCGATGGCAGGGCAGCACGATCGGCAGCGGATTGCGGCCATTGGCCGCGCCGACCGCACGGGTCGCCGTCGGCTGGCCCAGGTGCTGCGCCAGCTGCAGGTAGCTCCAGGTCTGGCCGAAGGGAATCAACGCCAGTGCATGCCAGACGCGCAGCTGGAATGGCGTGCCATGCGGTGCCAGCACCAGATCGAAATCGCTGCGCTCACCATGCAGGTACTGCAGCAACTGTTCGCGCGCCTCCGGCAATGCGCCGGGCGCGTAATGCCAGTGCTCGCGGCCGCGCGCAGGATGGCGGTTTTCCGGGAACAGAACGTGGGTCAGGCCATTGTCATCCCCGGCGATGGTCAGTTCACCGATCGGTGTGTCGAAGCGATCGAACAACAGGTTCATGAGGGTTCTCCAACGAAAGTGCCGGACAGGTGCCACAGATGCAGCACGGCATAGGCGCGCCATGGGCGCCACGATTGCGAACGCGCTTCGGTGGCGCGTTCGCTGAGGCGCTGGCCCTGTGCGTGGCCCAGCACCTGCTGCAACACCAGATCACCGGCGGGGAAGGCATCAGGCTGGCCGAGCCCACGCAGGGCAATGTACTGGGCCGTCCACGGGCCGATGCCGGGCAGGGCTACGCAGCGGGCGACGAAATCCTCCAGTGCCTGGCCCGGCCCGAAGTCGAGCTGGCCGCTGGCGCAGGCCGCGGCGAGGGCGCGCACGGTGGCGGCGCGGCTGCGTGGCAGGCCGATCGATTCCAGTGGTGCTTCGGCCAATATTTCCGGCGCGGGAAATTGACGGTCGAATTCAGACGGCATGCCGGGCAGGTGTGCACCGTAGGCGTCGACCAGCCGGCGTGCGAACGTGGTTGCCGCAGCCACGCTGACCTGCTGGCCCAGCACCGCGCGCACGCCCACCTCGAAGCCATCCCAGCCGCCCGGCACGCGCAGGCCGGGGCGCTCGTCGATGCCGCGTGCCAGCAATGGTTCGTCGCCCAGTGCTGCGTGGACCTGCTGCAGGTCGGCATCCAGGTCGAACACGCGACGCACGCGGCGCACGATGTCCGGAATCAGGCGCGGGTCGACCGCGCCCAGCTGCAGGCGCAGCTCGGGCCGCTTCGGATCGGCGGTGACGCGCAGCAGGGTGGGGCGCTCGGCCGTGCCCAGTACGCGCTGGTAACTGTCTTCACCGATCAGCTCGATGCCGGGCAGGCTGCGCTTGCGCAGGAACGACAGCATCCGCGGGAAATCCAGCGGCGGTCGATAGCCCAGGCGCAGCACCAGCCCGCCATTGTCGGCGGCCAGTGGATGGTGTTGGCGGCGCAGGACGGTAGGCGCCATGCCGCAGCCCTGCAGGAAGGCCGTATTGAAGCGGCGCAGGCTGTTGTAACCGGCGGCCAGCGCCACATCGGTTACCGGCAGCGTGGTTTCGGTCAGCAGCTGCTTGGCCAGCAGCAGGCGATGGGTCGCGTGGATCTGCCCTGGCGTTGCCCCCAGCCGTTCGACGAACAGTCGTTGCAGCTGGCGCGCGCTGAGGCCGATCTTGCCGGCCAGGTCGGCCACCGGCTGGTCCTGCAGGAAGCCCGCATGGATCAGTGCCAGGGCGCGCTGCACGGCCTGCCCGGCCAGCGCCTGTTGTGCCAGCGGGGCCAGTTCGGGGCGGCAGCGCAGGCAGGGACGATAGCCGGCCGAAGCGGCAGCAGCAGCCGTGGGGTAATAGGTGATGTTGCGCGGCTTCGGCGGCGGCGCCGGGCACACCGGCCGGCAGTAGATGCCGGTGCTGCGTACGGCGGTGAAAAACACGCCGTCGAAGCGTGCATCACGGGCCAGGCGGGCGCGGTCGCAGGCGGCTGTGTCGAGGGCGAGTGCGGTATCCATGGCGCCAGTCTAGGCGCGTCCGGGGGGCAGTACTCGCCATATTCGGACATGGATGCTGGGGGAGGTCGGCCGGGCTGCGCCCGGCACCCGCGGGGGCAACGGCAACGGCAACCTCAACAGCAACGTCAAAAACTTGCATTCCGTGGGATGGCGGGGTGGGTCCGGTTGCGGGGGACGCCGTAAACCCATCCCTGGGGGCTTGGCCGCGGCATCCATGCCGCGGACACCCCCGCAACCGGACCCACCCCGCCTTCGACAATTCCCCGCGACCTGGGAAAGGTGTTCTGTGCTGCTGTTGGTGGGTGTCGACCTTGGTCGACACATGGATCCACGCCATGCGTGGATGGGATGTGGGACGACGCTGGAATGGAAAATGACGGTGCGTGAGGGTCAGAAGAGGTTCAGTGGCGCGCGCTGAATGCGCGCCATGGGCAGGTAGACTGTGGTTCTTACCTGTCCGAATTCCGGTTGCCCGATGTCCGCCAAACTCCGCTGGTTGCCCCTGTTGTGCCTGGCCCTGGCGGGCTGCAGCCAGTTGGAGAATCCCGGCAACGTCACTGCCGCCGACAAGGCCACGCGTGCCCCGGCCAGCGATGGCGAAAACATGGTGTCGATCAATGCCGCCGATGCGCCGGCGCCACCGCCGCAGGCGCGCAGCAGGGCCGACCGGCCCTGGCCGCAGACCCAGCTGGACAATGGCAAGGCGTGGATCAGCTGCAGCACCGACTACGCTGGCGAAGGCGGCGATGGCCTCGAGCTGGAAGGGCTGCAGCGCGAACAGCTGAAGCAGGCCCTGGCCCCGTGCGTCGAGCGTGGCCTGCTGCGGGTGCGCTACAACGGCAAGATCAATCCTGGGTTTGCCGAGATGATGTGGCGGCTGGCCGTGGTTGCCGACGAACTGCAGATCCACAAGCGCATCCTCGATCTGGATTCCAGCGGGGGCCAGGTGGAATCGGCGATCGTTGCCGGCGACAGCATCGGTGAATCCGGCTGGACCATCTGGGTGCGCGAAGGTTCGATCTGCCACAGCGCCTGCGTGTTCGTGCTGGCTGCCGGCGACAACCGCCTGCTGACCGGCAAGGTCGGCATCCACCGCATGATGCGCATCAGTTCCAAGGCCACGTCGCGCGCGGAACTCAACCGCGAGCTGCACGAGGTTTATGACAACGTGAAGGACTACCTGCAGCGCAATGGTGTGGCGGTGGGCGTGGCCGACCTGATGATGACCGTGCCCAACCGCAGCCTGCGCCTGCTGACGGCCGAAGAGCTTCGCCAGTACGGCCTGGACGGCACCAACGCGGTGCAGGATGACCTTGAGCGTATCAAGCAGATGCGTGCCTGCGGCGACGACTTCGTGCAGCGCAAGGATGCGTTCCTGGTGGCCTTCGACCAGCAGTGCAAGCGCGACGGCGCCGACATGGAATCGATCAACAGCTGTGGCCAGTCGCTGAAGCAGCGCTTCGGCTTCCCCGATCCGGTGTGCCCGGAGGAAAGTCCTCTTTCGGAGATCGACGTGGCCACGCTGCCGCCGGCACCGCCGGAGCAGCCGCCGGTGGCCGAGCAGCTGCCGGCGACATCGGCTGCACCGGCGGCGCAGGCCGACGCAGGCGCGGTGGAAGGCAGCGTCCAGGCGCGCTGACGGGCCACTCACCGCGCTGGCGTAGACTGCGGTTCTTTCCATCGAACCGGCGGTGTCCATGAAGCGCGTGCTCCTGCTGCTGTCCCTGTTGCCCCTGGCTGCACTGGCGCAAACGCCTGCACCGGCCACGCCCGCACCGGCCCCGGCGCGCCCCGCGCCGAGCACCCCGGCGGCCGCGAAACCGGCGACTGCTGCCGCGCCGGTGTTGAGTGCTGCCCAGCAGGCACAGGTGCAGAAACAGGACGCGGAAATGGGCAGCGCCGCATTGAAGGCCGCGCAACTGGTCGACGCCAATCGGGCGGGTGAGTTGTGGGACGGCGCCTCGGCTGTCGCCCGCCGCGCCGTGCCCAAGGCGGCCTTCGTCAGCCAGCTTGCAGCAGACCGCACGCGTCTGGGTGCGATGGCCGGCCGTGGCCAGCCGACCATCACCCGGGTCAAGTACGCTGCCGGCGCCGCCGTGCCCGAAGGGCTGTACATCAACGTCAGCTTCCCGACCCGCTTCGCCAACAGCGCGCAGCCGGTACGCGAGCTGGTGTCGTTCCGCTTCGACGAAGACCAGACCTGGCGCCTGGCCGGTTACAGCCTGCGCGCATCCAGCCCCTGACGGAGATCGACGATGGCCACCGAACTGACGATGCTGGCGTGGGCGATGCTGCTGGGTTTCGTCTACATCTTCGCCGCCTCCACCGTGGTCACCCGCGAGCGCGGGATGAAATGGAACGCGTCTGCGCGCGACGATTCGTCCCAGCCGCTGAGCCCGCTGGCAGGGCGCCTGCAGCGGGCGCAAGCCAACTTCTTCGAGACCTTCCCGTTCTTCGCTGCCGCTGCGATCGCGGTGGTGGTGGCCGGGCGCGGCAGTGACACCACCGCGCTGGCGGCGCAGGTCTACTTCTGGGCACGTGTGGTGTACCTGCCGCTGTACGCGGCCGGCATTCCCTATGTGCGCAGCCTGGTCTGGCTGGTATCGATCGTGGCGATCCTGGCGCTGGTGTGCGCGCTGCTGTGAAGTGCAGCTGATCCAGATCAAGGCCGGTCAGGCACGCGGCGCTATGCTGGCCGCGACTGGATCAACGGCAGGAGGCGCGCATGCGCAGGATGGACGTGGTGGTGGTCGGCGCCGGACCGGCCGGGTTGTGCTTTGCGCGCGCGCTGGCTGGTACTGGCCTGCAGGTGGGGCTGGTCGAGGCGCAGCCGCGCCAGGCTTTGGCTGATGCCGCCTTCGATGGCCGTGAAATCGCCCTGACCCATGCGTCGCGGCAGAGCCTGGAACAGCTTGGCCTGTGGCAACGCCTGCCCGAGACCGAGGTTGCCGAGCTGCGCGACGCGCGGGTGATGAACGGCGGGTCGCCATTCGCGCTGACCTTTGCCAGCAGCCAGATCGATGGCCAGCCGTTGGGCTGGCTGGTGCCCAACCATCTGATCCGCCGCGCGGCCTGGCAGGCGGTGCAGGGCCAGGACGGGCTGGAGCTGTTCGATGGTCGCAAGGTGCAGGCGGTGCGCGCCGACAGCCAGGGCCACGTGGTGCGCCTGGATGATGGCAGCGAACTGCACGCGCGCCTGCTGGTGTGCGCCGACAGCCGCTTCTCCGGCACCCGCCGCATGCTCGGCATCGGTGCGCAGATGCGTGACTTCGGCAAGTCGATGCTGGTCTGCAGGATGCAGGTCGAGCGCGATCATCACCACACGGCGTGGGAGTGGTTCGGCTATGGCCGCACCATGGCACTGCTGCCGCTCAACGAAGGCCAGGCATCGGCGGTGATCACCCTGCCGCCGCGGCAGATCGAAGAACTGCTGGCGATGGATGAGATCGCGTTCGGGGACGCCATCAGCGGCTTCTTCGAACACCGGCTGGGACGCATGCAGCCGGTAGCGACGCCGCAGGCCTATCCTCTGGTCGGGGTGTATGCGCAGCGCTTCGTCGGCGAACGTTCGGCGTTGATTGGTGATGCCGCGGTGGGCATGCACCCGGTCACCGCACATGGTTTCAACCTGGGCCTGGCCAGTGCGCAGCGGTTGGCGCAGGGCATCGCCGAGCAGCAGCGGCGCGGGGCGGACATCGCCGCCGCCGGCATGCTGGGCAGCTACCAGCGCGGACATCGGCTGTCAGCGCGCCCACTGTATGAGGCAACCAATGCGGTCGCCAGCCTGTATACCGATGACCGCCGGCCGGCGCGCCTGTTGCGTGCGGCCGGGTTGCGGGTGGCGCAGGGGGTGGCGCCGTTCCGGCAGCTGATTGCCGCGCACCTGACCCAGCGCGTGGCCTGACGGCCGCGCGGTGATTCAAACGGCGGCCAGCACCCGGATCTGGCTGTCGTTGAACTCGACCACCTGGCCTGCGCGGATCTTGCAGGCCTTGCGCAGCTCGACCTCGCCATCGACCAGCACCAGGCCTTCGCTGATGACCATCTTGGCTTCGCCGCCGCTGGTGACCAGGTCGGCCAGCTTGAGCAACTGCTTGAGTTCGACGTAGTCGCCGTCGAGGTCGAATTCGAGGATCTGCATGGAACGGGGTTTCCTGGGGCAGGCGCTGCAGGACAAGGCCCGCAGCGGTAAAATGGGCGCCTATTGTGCGCCACGGCGGGCCGTAACGGCATGCCGATGGTTTCCTGTACACCTTGTTCAGGAACAGTGCGGTATCATTCCGCTCTGAGCGAGTGAAACCTCAGCTTCAACCGAGCAGCGCCAGGGCACGCGATAAGAAGGGCGCCCAAAGCGCGGAATCCCCCTTTTTTTCGCCTGCCATGCTCGTGGCAGTGCCTTCGGAGTTCCCCATGTCCCAAGAAACCCAAGCGCAGCTGCAGTTCGCGCAGCTCGGCCTGTCCGATTCTGTCATGCAGGCTGTCACTGCCATCGGCTACGAAACGCCGTCGCCGATCCAGGCCGCCACCATCCCGGCGATGCTGGAAGGCCGCGACGTGCTGGGCCAGGCCCAGACCGGTACCGGCAAGACCGCAGCCTTCGCGCTGCCGGTGCTGTCCAACATCGACCTGCAGCAGATCAAGCCGCAGGCCCTGGTGCTGGCCCCGACCCGCGAGCTGGCCATCCAGGTTGCCGAGGCGTTCCAGTCCTATTCCTCGAAGATCCCCGGCTTCCGCGTGCTGCCGGTGTACGGCGGCCAGCCCTACGGCCAGCAGCTGACGGCCCTGCGCCGCGGCGTGCACATCGTGGTCGGTACCCCCGGCCGCGTCATCGACCATCTGAACCGCAGTACGCTGGACCTGTCCGAGCTGAAGACGCTGGTGCTGGACGAAGCCGATGAAATGCTGCGCATGGGCTTCATCGACGACGTCGAAGCGGTGCTGAAGAAGCTGCCGGAGAAGCGCCAGGTGGCGCTGTTCTCGGCGACCATGCCGCCGGCCATCCGTCGTATCGCGCAGACCTACCTGAAGGACCCGGTAGAAGTCACCATCGCGACCAAGACCACCACTTCGGCCAACATCCGCCAGCGCTACTGGTGGGTGAGCGGCATGCACAAGCTGGACGCGCTGACCCGCATCCTGGAAGTCGAGCCGTTCGACGCGATGATCGTCTTCGCGCGCACCAAGGCCGGCACTGAGGAACTGGCCAGCAAGCTGCAGGCCCGTGGCCTGGCCGCTGCCGCCATCAACGGTGACATGCAGCAGGCCCAGCGTGAGCGCACCATCGCCATGCTGAAGGAAGGCAAGCTGGACATCCTGGTTGCCACCGACGTGGCCGCTCGTGGCCTGGACGTGGAGCGCATCAGCCACGTGCTGAACTACGACATCCCGTACGACACCGAAAGCTACGTACACCGTATCGGCCGTACCGGCCGTGCCGGACGCAGCGGTGAAGCGATCCTGTTCGCTACCCCGCGCGAGAAGGGCATGCTGCGCCAGATCGAGCGTGCGACCCGTCAGCCGATCGAAGAAATGCAGCTGCCGAGCGTGGAAGCGGTCAACGACAACCGCATCAGCAAGTTCACCTCGCGCATCACCGAGACGCTGGGCCAGGGCGGCCTGGACTTCTACCGCCAGCTGCTGGAGCGCTTCGAGGCCGAGCAGAACGTGCCGGCCATCGAAGTGGCCGCTGCACTGGCCAAGATGATGCAGGGCGATACCCCGTTCCTGCTGCAGCCGCCGGTGCGCGCACCGCGCGAAGAGCGCGCGCCGCGCGAGCGTTTCGAGCGCACCGAGCGCCCGGAACGTGGCGACCGCAACGAGCGCGGCCCGCGCTTCGAGCGTGGTCCGCGTCGTGACGATGCCGAGGGTGGCTTCGAGCAGCGTCCGCGCCGTGACGTGCCGCCGCGCGGCGCACCGGAGCAGGGCATGGAGACCTACCGCATCTCGGTCGGCCACCAGCACGGCGTGAAGCCGGCCAACATCGTCGGTGCCATCGCCAACGAAGCCGGCCTGGAAAGCCGCTTCATCGGTCGCATCGACATCCATGACGACTTCTCGCTGCTGGATCTGCCGGCACAGATGCCGTCGGACGTGCTGACCCACCTGCAGAAGGTGTGGGTGTCCGGCCAGCAGCTGCAGATGCGTCCGTTGGCCGCTGGTGAAGAGGTCAATCCGGCGCCGCGTCCGTTCAAGCCGCGCTTCGACAAGCGTGGTCCGGGCGGTCCGGGTGGCCCGGGTGCTCCGCGTCGCAGTGGTCCGGGTGGCCCTGGCGGCGACCGCGACAGCCGTCCGCCGCGTCGTGATGGCTTCAACAAGCCGCGCGGCCCGCGCAGCTTCTAAGCCGCGCAGAAGTAGATGAACAACGCCAGCCTTCGGGCTGGCGTTGTCGTTTGCAGGACGTCCAGGTCGGCCCGGCCACCGCTGCCGATCACCGGCCGTGTCCGGTTTCGCATGGCCCACACATCCTCGGTCCTAGGCTGGCCCGGTTCCGTAGGAGATTGTCACCGCAGCACATTCGGGGGATCCAGGATGGGTAGAAGTGGCATGGACCAACAGCGCCGACGGGTACCGATGACCCGCGGGCTGGGACTGCGATTTGCGCTGTTGACGGGCATGGCGATCGGACTGGTCGCGCTGTCGGCCGTGATCCAGGAGCTGCAGGCGGCATCGACCGCGTGGATCGCAGGGCAGGGCTACTGGTCGCGGGGGCAGCAGGACGCCACCGCAGCGCTCAGCCGTTACCTGGCGCGTGGGCACCTGCTGGATCTGCAGGATGCCCAACGGGCATTGCAGGTTCCGCTGGGTGACCTGCAGGCTCGCAAGGCGCTGGAGCAATCCGAACCGGACGAGGCGACAGCCCGGGCCGGTTTTTTGCGTGGGGGCAACGCCCGCGCCGACATTCCACGGCTGATCTTCTCGTTCCGCCATGCGCGCAATGTTGGTGCCTTCCGCGAGGCGACGTGGTTGTGGCGGCAGACCGACGCGGACCTGCTGGCCCTGCAGGCGTTGTCGGAGGAACTGCAACGCCGCCATGGCTCGGGACCGCTGGACGCGTCGACCGTGGATGACTATCTGCACCGGCTGCGTGGCATCGACCACCAGCTGCGCGCGCAGGCGCAGGCGTTCTCGCAGGCGCTGCTGCGCATGGCCCGCGCGGTGCGCATCGCAACCCTGGCCGTCGGCGGCCTGTCGGTCCTGTTGATCAGCCTGATGGCGGTGGCCCTGGCCCGCCGGGTCGGCAAGGACCTGACCGAGCACGAGAGCCGCTTCCGGGCGGCTTTCTATCAGGCCAACGTCGGCATGCTCAAGCTGGACGCCGCCGGCCGGGTGGTGGAGGCCAACCAGGCGATGGCCGACATCCTCGACCATCGCCGGGACGTGCTGCTGCAGATGTCGTTGACCGACCTGCTGATGGAAGGCGAGCTGGTCATCGATGGGGTGGGCCGTATCGACTGGGACCGCCAGCTGCGCCCGGGCGAACTGCGCTTCCGGCGTCGCGATGGCAGCCTGGTGTGGGGGCGTTGGAGTGGTACCGGCGTGCGCACCGCCGATGGCCGCCTGTCGGTGTTCGCCATCGTCGAGGATGTCAGCCAGAACCATGCCCTGGCGCGTGAGATCGAGCACCATGCCAGCCACGATCCACTGACCGGCCTGATCAATCGCCGCGAGATCGAGCGCCTGCTGGAGAAGTCGCTGCTGCAGGTCCGCTCCGACGGTGGAACCCACGCACTGGGTTACATCAACCTGGACCACTTCAAGCTGGTCAACGACAGCTTCGGCCACGCGGCCGGCGACCAGATGCTGCGCAGCTTCGCCGAGTACCTGGTCGGCGCGGTGCGTGATGGCGACTGGGTGGGCCGCCTGGGCGCGGATGAGTTCGCGGTGTTCCTCGCCCGCGCCAACCAGGATGAAGCCAAGCGCGTACTGCAGCGGTTGATCCGCAATCTGGGCCAAGCCACATTCCCGATCAGCGAAGGCAGTCCGCAGCTGAGCTGCAGCGTGGGCGTGGTCGAAGTGACGGCCGAGGCACCCGACGCGAACTGGTTGATGAGCGCCGCCGACAGTGCCTGCTATGCAGCCAAGCAGGCCGGCCGCAACCGCGTGCATTGCTTCAACGAAAACCGGCTGGCCCTGGAAGAACGACGGCTGGAGGCCGAGCGCCTGCAGCGGGTCAGCCGTGCCATGGCCGAGAACCGGATGCTGTTGTATGCGCAGCGCATCGCCAAGGTGGGCGATCCGTCCTACCTGCACTACGAAGTGCTGGTGCGCATGCGCGACAGCGATGGCGTGCTGCACCTGCCGGGCCAGTTCATGCCGGCGGTGGAGCGTTACGGCATGGCGGTGGTGCTGGACCGGCACGTGCTCGGCCTGCTGTTCCGCCACCTGCAGGTGTGCCCGGCGCACGTTCGCCAGCTGGGCCTGTGCAACGTCAATGTGTCGGCGCAGTCGATCGCCGAGCCGGGATTCCTGGCGTTTGTCTGCGACCTGCTGGAGCGCAACCGTGCGCTGGCGTCCAAGCTCTGCTTCGAGATCACCGAAACCGCGGCAATCGGCAACCTGAGCCAGGCACGTGCCTTCATCGACGCGGTCAAGGCGCGCGGATGCCGGGTGGCGCTGGACGACTTCGGCTCGGGCCTGTCCTCGTTCGGCTATCTGCGGCAGCTGCCGGCGGACATGCTGAAGATCGATGGTGCCTTCGTGCGTGACATGGATACCGATCCGGTCAGCCGAGCCAGCGTGCGTGCGATCAGCGAGCTGGGCCGCGAACTGCAGATGGAGGTGGTGGCCGAGTGGGTGGAGACCATTGAAGTGGCCGAGGCGCTGGCCGGGATGGGGGTGCAGGGCCTGCAGGGCTATGCCATTGAACGGCCGCAGCCACTGGAGCGGCTGACCCTGGCTGACCTGCGGCCAATGCGATTGGCCGGCACGCAGGGGCCATCGGCTGCCGGCTGAAGGTGCTGCGGCCGGGCTGCGCCCGGCACCCGCGGTAGTGCCGGCCGCTGGCCGGCAACCTCAGCAGCAACAGCAACAGCAAGGGCAGGCTACCGAGGTGGGCGGGGCGGCTTGGGCAGGCAGGACACGTCGTAAACCCATCCATGGCGCCAACGGTCCTGCCTGCCCATGCCGCCCCACCCCTGACAGTTCCCGACATCTGGTAGATCCACGCCGTGCGTGGATGGATGTTCGTGCCGAATTCGAAATCATCGAATGGACTGGATTTCATCCACGCATGGCGTGGATCTACGTGTCGACCAAGGTCGACACCTACCAACAGCAGCAGGAAACTGTCGAAGGCGGGGTGGGTCCGGTTGCGGGGGTGTCCGCGGCATGGATGCCGCGGCCAAGCCCCCAGGGATGGGTTCACGGCGTCCCCCGCAACCGGACCCACCCCGCCATCCCACGGAATGCCCGCTGTTGCCGTTGCTCCGGCCTCTGCCGGTGCCGGGCGGCAGCCCGGCCAACACCCCCACCACTTTGGTCTACACATCGGCGGTGCCTTCGACTGCGATAATGCCGCCAGGGGCGACGCGCAGTGGGCGCGGACGTAAGCAGTAACAGGACGTGGCGTGGGCGGCAGGCAGGTGCGTTTCGAAACAGGGGCGGTGCTTGTCCTGCTGCTGGTGTGGTTGGCAATGCCGTGGCTGGGCCATGCGCGCAGCGTCGACGCCGGCCGCGACTACCTTCTGGTTGGCACCGCGACGGCCGAACCTACGCCCCATCGCGCGTGCACGCCGGAGATGCTGGCCGGGCCGCGCCAGCAGACACGGGTGAATGCACCGCCAGAAGGCTGGTCCGGGGAGCCGCAGGCGCTGGATGTCTTCAACATCTTTGCCGGCGAAGTGAGGCTGCAGCACGGTGACCGCGAGATCTGCGGCAACATGCAGGATGCGCGCACCCGCGATTCGCGCTTCCGTGCGGGCATCGGCATGGTGGCGGTACCCGCTGCCGGCAGCCACGAACCCTTCCTGGTCTCCTGGCAGACGCCGCTGAAGGCGCGCTGGGTGCCGACATTGCAGCTGGGCGCACCCAGCCCGGTGCAGCAGAACGATACTGCCCGGTTGCTGGTGCGCGCCGCCTGCATCGCCGTAGCAATCGCGCTTGCGCTGTCGGCGCTGATGGCCTATCTGACCACCCGCGACCGCAGTTTCCTGATGTACATCGGCGCCACCCTGGTGCTGGTGCTGTGGCAGTCGATCCTCGGTGGCCTCAGCGGCTATCCCGAACCCTGGCTGCGGGTCGGCGGGCGCGGTGACTGGTGGCTGCTGGCGTTGACTGCGGCAACCCAGGCGCTGGTATTGCCGGCATTGTGGCGCCTGAACGGCGGTGACCGCGTACTGCCGCGTTCGCGCGTGGGCCAGCAGCTGGTGTTGTGGTCCCTGCTCACGCTGGCGGCACTGGTGCCGTGGTTGCAGCGCGATGGACTGGGCGTGGTCGCGCAGGTCCTGCAGTGGAGCTTCATCGTCGGCTGCGCACTGTCGTTGGCAATGGGAATCTGGGCCCGCCTGCGCGGCGATGTCTGGTCGCTGGCCGGACTGGCCGCACTGGCGCCGATGCTGGTGCTGATCGTGGCCGACGCCGCCAGCGCGCACTGGCTGATGGAGTACCGCGTGGAGGCCCTGCAGCTGGCAGTCACCTGGCTGCTGATGATGGCGGCCTACGCGCTCAACCTGCGCCTGGGCCGGCTGCGCCAGCAGCGCGATGAAATGCGCCAGCTCGCCGAGACCGACATGCTGACCGGCCTGCCCAACCGCCGTGCCGGCCTGCACCAGCTGGCCCAGCATCTGCAGGGCGGCGAGCGTGACAGAGGGCCGCTGGTGATCGGCTTCCTCGATATCGATCTGTTCAAGGACATCAACGATCGCCATGGCCATGAGATCGGTGACCAGGTGCTGGTGGCCGTGGCCCGCGCGCTTCGCGCCGCGGTCCGCAGCGAGGACCAGGTGGTACGGATGGGGGGCGAGGAGTTCCTGCTGCTGTTGCCGGGAATGCCGCGGGATATCGCTGCCGCCCGCCTGGAACGCCTGCGCCAGCGCATCACCGAGGCCTGCCAGGATCTGCAGGTGCCCGGTCTGGAGGTGACCGCGAGCATCGGCCTGGCACAGTGGCGGCCGGCCGAAGATGACCTGGCCGCGCTGCTGCGGCGCGCCGACCACGCCATGTACGTGGCCAAGCGCAGTGGCCGCAACCGGGTGTTCGATGGCGAAACCGAAGATCCGTTGACCACGGCATGAGGCGGGAAGGGCGGCGATGCCGGATAATGGGGCGATGACCAGCCGACTCAACAAATACATCGCCGACACCGGCTTCTGCTCCCGTCGCGAGGCCGATCGCCTGATCGCCGCCCGCCGGGTCACCGTCAATGGCCATGCCGCCGGCACCGGCGCGGTGGTCGGTGAGGATGACAAGGTACTGGTCGACGGCCAGCCGTTGCGCGTGCGCACTGCCCGCAAGCCGGGCGCCCGCCGCCACGTGTACATCGTGCTGAACAAGCCGGTGGGCGTGACCTGCACCACCGAAAGCACGGTCAAGGGCAACATCGTCGAATTCGTCGGCCATGAACAGCGCATCTTCCCGATCGGCCGCCTGGACAAGGAATCGGAAGGCCTGATCCTGATGACCAGCAACGGCGATATCGTCAACCAGATCCTGCGTGCCGAAAACGGCCACCAGAAGGAATACCTGGTGGCGGTGAACAAGCCGGTTACCGACGAATTCCTGCGCGCGATGGCCCGCGGCGTGCGCATCCACGACCAGATGACACTGCCGTGCAAGACCTCGCGGATCGCCAAGTTCGGTTTCCGCATCATCCTGCAGCAGGGCCTGAACCGGCAGATCCGGCTGATGGCGGCCGAGTTCGGCTACCGCGTGACCCAGCTGCGCCGCGTGCGCATCGACAACATCAAGATCGGTGCGCTGAAGCCGGGCCAGTGGCGCAACCTGACCGAGCAGGAGCTGCACGGCCTGTTGCCGCAGCAGCAGGACTGGTAAACGACGTGTGTAGAGCCGAGCCTATGCTCGGCTGCCGTTGCCCGGGTGCAGCCGAGCATGGGTGCGGCTCTACATCAGCTAGACTTTGCGGCGACCTGCCGGAACGTGACGCTGCATGATCAAGCCCGACAAGCCCGCCAACGAATCGCTGCGCCTGGAGGCGCTGTACCGCTACCGGATCCTCGATTCCGAACGCGAACGCTCCTTCGATGATCTGGTCGCCATCGCCAAGGCGGTATGTGGCACGACGATGGCGGCCGTGACCCTGATCGACGTCGAGCGGCAGTGGTTCAAGTCGATACAGGGCATCGATGTGGCCGAGAACCTGCGCAGTGATTCGATGTGCGGCCATGCCATCCTGCAGCCGCAGGAGATCATGGTGGTCGAGGACGCGCTGCAGGACGTGCGCTTCCACGACAACCCGGTAGTGACCGGCGACCCGCACGTGCGTTTCTATGCCGGTGCGCCGTTGATCAGCAGTGACGGCCTGCCGTTGGGCACGCTGTGCGTGTTCGACGCGCGCCCACAGCACCTGGCAAGCGACAAGGCCGAGGCGCTGGCCGCGCTGTCGCGGCAGGTGATGCTGGTGATGGAGCTGCGCCGCTTCGCGCTGGACATCCAGAAGCACATGCTCGAGCGTGACGACTACGAGCGGCTGCTGTCGGATTACCACGACGTGCTGCTGGCGCAGAATGCCGACCTGGCCGAACAGAGCCGGACCGATGCGCTGACCGGCCTGCCCAATCGGCGCGCGCTGGCCGCCGCGCTGGGTGAAGCCGTGGTCGCCGCCGATGGCCAGGCGCGGCAGGCCTGTGTGGCGCTGGTGGACATCGACCATTTCAAGCACATCAATGATTTCCAGGGCCATGCGACCGGCGACCGGGTGCTGGCCGAGCTCGGGGCGCTGCTGCGCTCGCACTTCGCCGGGCGCGGCATGGCCGCACGCTACGGCGGTGAGGAATTCGTCGCACTGATGCCGGACGTGGATCTGCGCACCGCCGAGCTGCAATGCGAGTTCCTGCGCGTGGCGGTGTCCAACCTGCCGCTGGGCTTCCCGGTGACGATCAGCATCGGCGTGGCGCAGCACCGGCCTGGTGAAACCTCCGAGCAGACCCTGGCCCGTGCCGATGCCGCGCTGTACCGGGCCAAGGGCGCCGGCCGCAACCGGGTGGAAGTAGCGCCTTGACCGCCGTGGCGGCTGCGGTGGCTTCACGCGATGCGTGGATGCACCAGTAGATCCACGCCGTGCGTGGATGACCGGAGCGTTTCCATGCAGTCGCAACCATTGCGATCCCCGTACGGCACCCTCAACGTCTCACTGCAAGGACGTCGACCATGCTGCAGACACTGGCCATCGCCAATTACCGATCACTGCATGGGCTGGTGCTGCCGATGCAGCGGCTCAACGTCGTCACCGGCGACAACGGCAGTGGCAAATCCAGCCTGTACCGCGCGCTGCGCCTGCTGGCGGAAACCGCGCAGGGTGGCGTTGCAGCGGTGCTCGCCCGGGAGGGTGGATTGGGCTCGGCACTCTGGGCCGGTCCGGAAAAGATCGACCGCCGCGTGCTGGCCGGCGAGATCCCGCTGCAGGGCGGGGCGCGGCAGGAATCAGTGGGACTCAAGCTGGGCTTCGCCACCGATGAATTCGGCTACGCCATCGACCTCGGCTATCCGCCGCCGAGTCGATCGGCCTTCGCGCTGGATCCGCAGATCAAGGCCGAAGCGATCTGGGCGGGGCCCTTCCTGCGCAGCGCCAATCTGCTGGTCGACCGCCGCGGCGCGCTGGTGCGGCAGCGGCACGCGCGCGGCTGGGACCTGGTGGACGACCGTCTTTCCCTGTTCGATAGCCTGTTCACCCAGGTGGGTGATCCGCAGCGTATGCCGGAAGCCATCACCTTGCGCGAGTACATCCGCCGCTGGCGCTTCTACGACCACTTCCGCAGTGATGCCGATGCGCCGGCGCGACAACCGGCGATGGCGACCCGTACCCCGGTGCTGCACCACGACGGCCGCGACCTCGCCGCCGCGTGGGTGACGATCCTGGAAATCGGCGATCCGCAGGCGCTGGCACGCAGTGTCGAGGATGCATTCCCGGGGGCGACGGTCAGCTTTGAGGAACTGGATGGCCGGCTCGCGCTGCGCTTCCACCAGCCCGGGCTGCTGCGGCCACTGTCGATGGCCGAACTGTCCGACGGCACGTTGCGTTTCCTGTTGCTGGCAGCGGCGCTGCACACGCCTCGGCCGCCGCCGCTGCTGGTGCTCAACGAGCCGGAGACCAGCCTGCATCCGGATCTGCTGCCGGCGCTGGCACGCTTGATCATCGCCGCCAGTGCGCGCAGCCAGGTCTGGGTGGTATCGCATGCCACACGCTTGATCGCCGCGTTGGAGCAGGCGCCGCAATGCCACTCGATGCACCTGTTCAAGGAGCACGGGCGGACGCTGCTGGGCGGGCAGGGCCTGCTGGATGCGCCGGCCTGGCACTGGCCGCAGCGCTGAGACGGGTACCGGGAAGATCCGCGCAATGCGCGGACGCACTCAATCGGCGATGTTGCGCGCTTCGGATGTGCCGAGGATCTCAGGATGCTGCACGCGCTTGCGGCGGTTGAGCAGCGGATGCAGGAACACGGCACCGACGATGATCGCCACGCCCAGGTAGAACCACGGGGTGACTTCATGCTGCTCGCGCAGCAGCACCACAGCCAGCAACACGGCGTAGACCGGTTCCAGGTTGGTGACCAGCTGCACGGTGTAGGCGCTGAGGTGGCGCAGCGCGACCAGGGCCAGGGCGAACGGCAGCAGCGTGCAGACACCGGCCAGCACCAGCAGCAGGATACCGTCGTGCAGATCGGGAACGATCCACAACGGGCTGGCCAGCGCCGGCAGCAGGTACGGCATCAGCGGTGCCAGCAGGGTCAGGGTGATGGTGCCGGCGCCCAGCTCCAGCGCCGTTACCGTCAGCGGATCGGCGTGGCTGACCATGCGCTTGTTGAGCGAGCCGAACAACGCCACCAGCAGGGCCGAGAGCGCGCCGATCAGCACGCCCATGCGCATGCCGTCGGGCACGCCGCCCACCACCAGCGCCACACCGGGCAGCACGGCCAGGCCGAAGGCCAGCTCGCGCATCTGGAACGGGCGTTTGGCCACCCATGGTTCGATGATCGAAGTGAACACCGGTGCCAGGGCGATGCAGGTCGCAGCAACCGAGGCATTGGCCAGCTTCACCGCGCCATAGAACGTGAGCCAATGCAGCGCGACCAGCGCGCCGATGCCGGCATAGCCGGCGACCAGCCGCAGCGGCAACGTACGCAGCCCGCGCCAGACCCGCGGCAGCAGTGCCAGCATCGCCACCACCAGCAGCATCCGCCACCACACCAGCGGCAGCGCGGGCAGGGTGATCAACTTGCCGAGGATGGCGGTGACGCCCCACAGCAGGACACAGAAGTGGATCTGCCACAGCGCTTTGCGGGTGTCGAGTGTGCTCATCGCCCTATTGTGAGGCAAGGCGCATCGGCGGGCGATGCCTGTGGCATGCTCGCGGCGTTGCCACGAGGGAGCCGTGCATGCCTGCTGCCCGTTTTCTTCTGCTACGCGGCTGGGCGCTGTTGACCGCGCTGGTCGCGGCAGCATCGCTGCTGCTGCAGTTCGCCCTGCTGATGCGCGGCATCGGCGCCAGCCTGGGACCCGGCGTGGCGAGCCTGCGCTTCCTCAGCTACTTCACCATCCTCAGCAATCTGGCCGTGTGCCTGGGCTGCGTATGGCTCTGCCGCGGCCGCGCCCTGCGACCGACGGTGGCCGCCACCCTGGCACTGTGCATCGGCGTCACCGGCCTGATCTATCTGCTGGCGCTGCAGGGGCTGTGGCAGCCAACTGGCCTGCAATGGTGGGCCGATGTCGGTCTGCACTACGTGGTGCCGCTGCTGTATCTGGCCGGTTGGGCGGGGCTGCTGCCTCATGGTGGCCTGCGCTGGCGTGCGTTGGGCGCGGTCCTGCTGGTGCCGCTGGCCTACCTGGGCTGGGCGATGCTCACGGCCTCGTGGCTGGGCAGCGCCCCGTATCCGTTCCTGGAAGTGCAGCGTATCGGTTCGCGTGCATTCGGCCTCAGCGTGCTGCGCGTCGGCGGGGTGTTCGTGCTGGGCTGGACACTGCTGTGGGCCGTGGATCGCTGGCGCCGTCGATGAGCCGTTGCAGCGCCATCGCCGCCGCCGGGTTGCGCACCTTGCCGGCGCCGATGCACAGCAGGTAGACCTCGCGCGGCGCGGCAGCGGCCGGTGGGGCCAGGCAGGGCAGGTCGTCCACTATCTCGCCTCGGGCCCAGCACCGCGCGCGCCCGGCCCAGCGCTGCTGCATCGGCAGGGGAAGACCTTCGGTCAGCCTGGCCTGGCTGCGTTTGATCCGTGCATAGACGAAGCCGGCGGTGATGTCACCGCGCAACGGTGACTCGTCGCTGTCTTCGATCACCAGAGCCACGCCATGCCGGCGCGCCGCTTCGACCAGTTCGCTTCCATGGACGCTGGCGTTGCGCACCTCCAGCGCATGCTGCAACACCGTTCCATCCAGCCGCTTTGGCAGCTGTGCCATGAAGGTGTCCAGCGCCTCCGCATCGGCCGGGTGCTGCGGGTCGAACTGCCAGAGCAACGGGCCGAGCCTGTCGCCGAGAGCGATGGCTGCCTGCAGGAACGAGCCAGCTGCCTCGACCGTGGACGATAGATCACGCCGCTGCACAAGATGGCGCGGCGCTTTCATCGAGAAGCGGAAACCCTGCGGCGTCTGCGCTGCCCACTGCGCACACTGGGTCGTTGTCGGGGTGCGGTAGAAGGTGCCGTTGATTTCGATGCAGCGCAACGCGCGACTGGCGTAGGCCAGCTCTTCGCGCTGGATCAACCCTTGTGGATAGAAGGCGCCACCACGCCATTGCGGGTACAGCCAGCCGCCGATACCGCAGCGGACCGGCGCCGCAGACGCTGATCGTGCCGTCATTGCGTGTGTTCCGCCCGCCACGGATCGTAACTGCCGAACCACCACAGGTAGCCTTCCGGATCAGCGCAGGCATAGCCACGCCCACCGTAGGCCTGGTCGGCAATGTCGATGACGATGCGCGCACCGGCGGCCTTGGCCCGTGCATAGTGGGCGTCGACATCGGTGACGATCACGCAGGCGCTCTGGGTCTGCCGGCCACCGACTTCATCGGGCATCACCGCCAGCTTGGCCCATTCGCCGCTGTTGCTGGCAGATCCGAGCATGATCATGCCCTGGCCGAACACCAGCTGTGCGTGGTGCACGGTATCGCCGTCGGCATACACGGCCTGCGCGTGAAAACCGAACGCGCGCTGCAGCCAGTCGATGGCGGCCAGCGCATCGCGATAGCGCAGGCACGGAATGATGGTGGAGCCGTTGCTGCTCTGGCCGTTCGCACCCATGACACCCCTCCTATGGCACAGGGCAGGCTGCACCCGGGACCGTTACCATCGCGCGAAACCCCGGTGACGGCCTGCACATGGCCGCTACCCCTGTTCGGAGATGGTGCTGGATGAACAACTGGATCGGAGGAGCCGTGCTGCTTGCGTGCACGACCATGGCCAATGCGGCGACGCCGCAGCAGCTGCAGGACCTGGATGCGACCGTCGAGCGCGTGCGCGCGCAGTTCGACGTACCCGGTATCGCCGTGGCCGTCGTCAAGGACGGGCAGGTGGTGCTGGAACGCGGCTGGGGCGTGCGCGAACTGGGCAAGCCGGCGCCGGTCGAGGCCGACACCCTGTTCGCCATCGCCTCCAACACCAAGGCCTTCACTGCCACCTCGCTGAATCTGCTGGCCGAGGACGGCAAGCTGAAGATGGACGACAAAGTGATTGACCACCTGCCATCGTTCCGCATGTCCGATCCGTTCGTGACCGGGCAGATGACGGTCCGCGACCTGCTTTCGCACCGCAGTGGCCTGAGCCTGGGCGCGGGCGACCTGCTGTTCTGGCCGACCACGTCCTACAGCAATGCCGAAGTCGTGCAGCGCCTTGGCCAGGTGCCGCTGAAAGGTGGTTTCCGCGAGCGCTATGCCTACGACAACATCCTGTATGCGGTCGCCCAGCAGGTGATCGAGCACGTCTCGGGCATGAGCTACCAGCAGTTCCTGCAGACGCGCATCTTCGACAAGGTCGGCATGGCCGGCACGCGTTACAACGCCGATCACCTCAGGGCCGGCGACAGCGCTGCGGTCGGCCACGCCAAGTACGATTTCAAGGATCTGCGTACCGTTGCGCCGTTGACCTGGTCGAACAACGCCGGTGCCGGTGGCATCTATTCCAGTGCCCACGACATGGCGCGCTGGATGCAGGTGCAGCTGGCCGAAGGCAAGCTGGCCGATGGCACGCCGCTGTTCACTGCCAAGAGCCAGCAGCAGATGTGGCAGATGATCACGCCGCAGACGATTCCGGCGCCGAGCGTGCCGGAGCTGGCGCCGGCGCGGGCCAACTTCGCCGGCTATGGCGAGGGCTGGAGCCTGAGCGACTATCGCGGGCAGAAGCTGGTCTGGCACACCGGTGGCTGGCCCGGCATGGTTTCGCGGCTGACGCTGGTGCCGGGCGAGAAGCTTGGCGTGGTGGTGCTGACCAACCAGGAAGTGGGTGCGGCATTCAATGCGATCACGCTGAGCGTGCTTGATGCCTATCTGGGCGGTGAAAAGCACGACTGGGTGGATGCCTATGCCAAGGGCGTGGCCAAGGGCCAGGACAAGGCCGACGAAGCGTGGGCCAAGCACCAGGCGGAGCGTGACAAGGGCAGCAGGCCGTCGTTGCCGCTGGCCGGGTATGCGGCCACCTACCGCGACCGCTGGTATGGCGACATGGTCATCCGCGCGGAAGGCAAGGACCTGCGGCTGCGCTTCGCAAAGACGGCACAGCTGAGCGGCCGCCTGGAACACTGGCAGCACGACACTTTCATCGTGCGCTGGGATGATCGCTCGCTCAATGCCGATGCGTTCGTGAATTTCAGCCTGGACCCGGATGGAAAAGTGCGCGAGGTGCGCATGCAGCCGATCTCCGACCTGACCGATTTCAGCTTCGATTTCCAGGATCTGCTGTTCACCCCGGTGAAATAACGCCGCCGGGCATGGCCCGGCGCTACCCGGAACCGGTGGCGATCGTCGGCCAGCGTACACACGCGGCGTGGGATACTCCGCCGGCTATCGATGGCGAGGGAATGCGATGTTCCGTTGGTTTGAATCCCTGATTCCGGTGTTTCCGCCCATTGACGGGCGCATGCCGCCGCGCACGGTGGTGCCGTTCTACCTGCACTACCTGCGACCGGTGTGGCCGGTGCTGCTGGCCACCCTGATCGCCGGTCTGCTGCTGGCGCTGGTGGAAGTGGCGATGTTCGATTTCCTCGGCCGCATCGTCGACATGGTTGCCGAACAGCCGGGCGCGGGTTTCTTCCAGCGCCACGCCAACACGCTGGGCTGGATGCTGTTCATCACCGTCATCGCGCGCCCGATCCTGGTCGGCCTGCACAATCTGCTGGTCAACCAGGCCATCGTGCCGGGCCTGAGCAACCGGTCGCGCTGGCTGATGCACAACTACGTGGTGCGGCAGAGCCTGAGTTTCTTCCAGAACGACTTCGCCGGCAGCATGGCCAACCGGGTGATGCAGACCGGTACCTCGCTGCGCGAGTCGGCGGTGCAGATGGTCGATTCGCTGTGGTACATCGTGGTCTACACCGGCACCGCGCTGTACCTGTTCGCGCAGGCCGACTGGCGGTTGATGGTGCCGCTGATCCTGTGGCTGCTGGCCTACGTGGTGATCATGATCTACTTCGTGCCGCGCGCGAAGGAACGCGCCTGGATCGCGTCAGAGGCGCGCTCCAAGGCGATGGGGCGCATCGTCGACGGCTACACCAACATTCCCACGCTGAAGCTGTTCGCCCATGGCGGCCGCGAGCAGGCCTACGTGGCCGATTCGATCCAGGAACTGGCGGTCAAGCACCGCGCGCAGACCCGGATCACCACCGGCATGGACCTGACCATCGCCATCGTCAACGGGTTCCTCATCGCCGGTACCTGCGGCTTGGCGTTGTGGTTGTGGAACGGCGGACACATCACCGTTGGCGCGATTACCCTGGCGACCGGCCTGGTGATCCGCATCCACAACATGTCCGGCTGGATCATGTGGACCATCAACGGCATCTTCGAAGACATCGGCACCGTGCAGGATGGCATCACCACCATCGCCCAGCCGCTGACCGTGCAGGACCGCGAGGATGCTGTACCGCTGCGGGTGACCCGTGGCGGCGTGCACTTCCAGGATGTTCATTTCCATTACGGCAAGAAGGGTGGCGTGATCGCTGGCCTTGAGCTGCTGGTGAAGCCGGGTGAGAAGATTGGTCTGGTCGGCCCGTCCGGTGCCGGCAAGTCGACGCTGGTGAACGTGCTGCTGCGGCTGTACGACCTGGAAAGCGGGCGCATCCTGATCGATGACCAGGACATCGCTTACGTCACCCAGGAAAGCCTGCGGCAGCAGATCGGTGTGGTTACCCAGGACACCTCTCTGCTGCACCGTTCGATCCGCGACAACCTGCTGTACGGCCGCCCGGATGCCAGCGACGAGCAGCTGCGCGCGGCCGTGGCCAAGGCGCGCGCGGAGGCCTTCATCGATACGCTGGTCGACGGCGAAGGGCGTCGTGGCTACGACGCGCACGTCGGCGAGCGCGGCGTGAAGTTGTCCGGTGGCCAACGCCAGCGCATCGCCATTGCCCGTGTGCTGCTGAAGGATGCGCCGATCCTGGTGCTGGACGAGGCCACCTCGGCGCTGGACTCGGAAGTGGAAGCGGCGATCCAGGACAACCTGGACGAACTGATGGGTGGCAAGACGGTGATCGCGATCGCCCATCGTCTGTCGACCATCGCGCGCATGGACCGGCTGGTGGTGATGGACCAGGGCCGCATCGTCGAGACCGGTACCCATGCCGAGCTGATCGAGGCCGGTGGTCTGTACGCGCGCTTGTGGGCGCGGCAGACCGGTGGGTTTGTCGCCGCCGAGCAATAACGGACCCTGGACGGTGGCTGAGCAGCAGTAGATCCACGCCACGCGTGGATGCCGTACAACACAGATGAAAACGGCCCGGGTTTCCCCGGGCCGTTTGCGTTCAACTCACACCCGACCGATCACTCGATCGGCTGGTCCAGCATCAGCTGGCGCGCGAATCGCACCGGCGGTGCGCCGTAGGACAGCATCTGGTCGTGGTAGGCCTTCAGGTTGAACTTGTCACCCAGCTTGTCCTGCATCGCCTTGCGGGTGTCGAAGTGTTCCTGTGCACCGACGAAGTAGGTCGGCAGCTGTGCCGAGGTCAGCTGCGCGCGCACCCACTTGCCCGAGGCTTCGCTTTCCTGCTGGAAGGCGTCGTGGGTCATCAGGTGCATCGCCTTCTCGCGATCCCAGTTGTCCACGTGCACGCCCTGGTCGAGGATCGCGTTGGAGATCGTGCGCAGGTAGAACTTCAGCTGCACCAGGTGGAACAGCGGATCGTTGTTGAGATAACCCTGCTCCTGCATCATCCGCTCGGTGTAGACCGCCCAACCCTCGGCGAACAGGCCCGAACGCAGCACCGCGCGCAGGGTCGAGGGGAACTTGGCCGAATGCCAGCCTTCCAGGTAGTGGCCCGGGGTGCCTTCGTGGATGCTCAGCAGGTGGATCATGCGCGAGTTGTACTCACGCAGGAACGAGTCAACCTGCTTGTCGTTCCAGTCGTCCGGAATCGGCGAGACGGCGTAGAACGTCTTCAGGTTCTTGTCCAGCGGGCCCGGTGAATCGCAGTAGGCTACGGCCACGCCGCGCTGGAATTCCGGCATCAGGATGATGTCCACCGGCGCGTCGGGCAGGGTCATCAGATCGTGCTCGCGCACGAACGCGGTGGACTGCTCCAGTGCGGCCTTGGCATCGTCGACCACCTTGTCGCGCGCCGGCTTGTCAGCGTAGGCCAGCTCCAGCGCGGCCTCGATCGCCTTCTGCTGCTGTTCGTCGTTCGGCTGCGCCGGCATTTCCGGTGCGCCCGGCTTGTCCTTCAGCACGGTCTGCGCGATGCCGTACATGTCCTCGCGCACGCGCTTCAGTTCGGCGCGTGCACGCTCACCGATCTCCTGCCGCGACAGCGAGGAATTCAGCGCGAACTTCAGCTTCTGGTCGTACTTTTCCGCACCGATGCGGAAGTCGCCCTTGGCGTTCGGCACCAGGGTCTTGTCCAGCCAGGTCTGCTGCTCGTCCACGGCCTTCTTCAGGCCATCGATGGCGGCCTGCAGGCGCTGCTGATCAGCTTGCGGCAACTCGCCGATGTGCGGGGTGATGAAGGTATCGACGATGCTGAGGATGCCTTTGTTCTGCTTGGCCACGGTCTCGGCATGGATCTTCGGCACGCGTGCCGGATCCAGGTTCTCGCGGGCCTGGGCGAAGATCGCCGGCAGCTTTTCCATGCGCGCGGTGGCCGACTTCAGGCGCTCCGGCAGCGGCGCGAACTCGCGCGCCATCAGGCCGTAGATCGCGCTGCCGGCAATGCCGTTGTACAACTGCGGGTCCCACTTGCCGGACTGCATCACCTCGGCATTCCAGATTTCCGACTGCAGCTGGTTGCGCAGGATCGCGGCATCCACCTGGTTCTCGCGGCCCAGCTTGGCCACCTCGATCTTGTCCAGTTCGCCCAGCAGGCCCTTGTAGGCGTCCACGGTCTTCTGCTGGCCGGCCGCGCTCAGGTCGTCGATCTCGCTGTCATAGCGGTGGTCGCCGATCTGGGTGGCGCTGACCGGGGACAGCTGCATCCATGTGTCCAGTGCACGCTTGGACAGGTCGGCGAAGGCGGCATCGACCGCCGCATCACCTGCCTGCTGGCTGGCGGCCGGGGTGGAACCATTGGTCGGGGCATCGGCCGGCTGGCAACCGGCGAGGGCGGCGACGAGGGCGAGGGCAAGAAGATGCGGGCGCATCGGCATTCCTGTACGGGGTCAATCGTCGAGCATAGGCCCCCGGGGCTGCTTTGTCCCCGTGCCATAGGATTACCATGGGCGCACACAAGGACCCTCCAGCGGAGCGCAGGACATGGAATACCAGGGAAGCTGCCATTGCGGCAGAATCGCATTCACCGTGCAGGCTGATGCCCCCATCAAGGACGTCATCGACTGCAACTGCTCGATGTGCCGCCGCCGCGGCAGCCTGCTCTGGTTCGCCCCGCGCGAGGCGTTCCAGCTGGGCACCGACATTGCCGACGTGGCGACCTACCAGTTCAACACCCACAACATCGATCACCATCACTGCCGCGCGTGCGGCACCGCGCCGTACAGCGAGGCGGTGGATCCGCGCAGTGGCCTGCCGATGGTGGCGATCAACGTGCGCTGCCTGCCGCAGGTCGAGCTCGGTGGATTGTCGATCACCTCGTTCGACGGAGCTTCGCGATGACGGCGCGCCGCGTGTGGACGCGCGTGGTGATGGCGCCGGCATTGCTGCTGGCGTTGGCGGCCTGTGCCAAGAACGGTGAGCGAGCGCAGGAGGCCGGTGCAGTCGCTGCCGATGCCGCTGCCGCTGTCGCTTCGCCGGAAGGCGCTTTCCTGGCCTACGAGCACGATGTGCAGGTGCAGCTGGAAGCGGCGCAGATCGCGCCGCGTATCCAGCAGGTCGCACAGGCGTGCCAGAACGCGAAGTTCGGTGAGTGCGCGGTGCTGCAGGTGGATCAGCGCAGTGGCGAACAGCCCAGTGGCGAAGTCAAGGTACGCATCGCGCCGAAGGGTGTGGAATCGCTGATCGGCCTGGCCGGCGAAGGCGGCACGCTGCAGGCGCGCAACACGCGTGCCGAGGACCTGGCCCAGCAGGTGGCCGACACCGCGCTGACCAAGGCTCGGCTGGAGAAGGAGCATGCGCGGTTGCTGTCCTACCAGGACCGCAAGGATCTGAAGATCGAAGACCTGATGGCGATCACCACGCGGCTTTCGGAGATCGAAGCGGGTGTCGAGCAGGCCAACAGGGATTCGGCCCAGCAGCGCAGGCGCATCGATACCCAGCTGGTGACGATGCATTTCGACACCACCTCGGGCCAGCGCAGCCGCAGCGAGATCGGCGAAGCGCTGAGCGAGTCGGGCAGCATCCTCAGCACCAGCGTGGCATTCCTGATCCGTGCCGCGGCCGCTTTGCTGCCGGTGGGCGTGGTGGCGCTGGTGATTGCCTGGATCGTCCGTGCGCTGATCCGTCGTCGCCGCCGCAAAGCCTGATCGACACCGAGCGATGCGCTCGCCGGTCGTGGACCGGCGCTACCGAGGTGCCTCGAGCATCGGGTAGCGCCGGGCCATGCCCGGCGGACGCTCAGCCTTCGTCGGTTTCGTATTCGACGAACACATCCAGTTCCAGCGCCAGTTCCTGCACCGCATCGCGCACCTTCTGCGCGGTGCTCTCGTTGCCTACTTCCACTTCCAGTTCGTGGGTACCCGGGCCGATGTCGTCGGACAGGCCGGCCGAACTGGAATCATCGTCGTCCATGTGCGGCATCAGGTCGTCGGTCTCTTCGACGTGTTCGATGCCTTCCAGGCCGAGCAGCAGGTCGCTGATCGCGCGGGCATCGTCTTCGGTTCCGGTAATTCGCAGTCGCAGCAGGGCCATGGCGGAAGCACGTTGTGGGGTTCGCCTGCAGCCTAGCCAGCGCCGGGCAAAGATCGGGTGAGGGCGCAGTCAGCCGGGTGTGCTCGGGCGCCCCAGCAGGCTGTCAGGCAACGCGGGAACCGGCGTGCGTTCGTCCTGCGCCTGGACCAGCAACCAGTCGATGAACAGCCGCGCGGCGGGGCTGGGTGGTCGCCCTTCGGCATGTACCACGTAGTACGCGTAGCGTGCCTTCAGTGCAGGGCCTGGCAGGCGCACCAGCTCATAGCGCTGCAGATAAGGCTGGGCGACGTGGGTGCGTGCCAGCACCGCGCCCATGCCGTACACCGCCGCACGCATCGCGTCGGTACTGTCGGCAAAGGTGTGCATCGCCGGCAGCGGCGACGGCGGGCGCACGCCTGCATGGCGGAACCAGTCGCGCCAACCCTGTGGTGACAGATCACTGAGCAGCGGCAACTCAGCAATGCGTGCCGGATCTTCCAGGGCTTCGACACCGGGCAGCGCCGGGGACGCGACGGGAAAGAGGTTGTCGTCCATCAGGTGCTGCGCGTGCAGTCCGGGCCACTGGCCCAGTCCATAACGGATGCCCACCTCCGGGCCATTTTCGTCGTAGCGGTCCAGGCCACTACCTGTGTGCAGCTCGATGCGGATGTGTGGATGGGCCTGGGTGAAACGCGGCAGCCGCGGCAGCAGCCAGCAGTACGACAATGAGCGCAGCGTAGCGATCCGCAGCGGCACGCTGTCCGCGTCCGGCTGCAGATGGTGGGCGACGGCGGCGACATCGGTGAACGCGGCGCTGGCGGCATCGGCCAACTGCCGGCCTTCGGCCGTCAGGCGCACCCCGCGCGCATGGCGCAGGAACAGGCGTGTGGCCAGCACCTCTTCCAGACGGCGGACATGGTGGCTGACCGCGCTGGCGGTCAGATGCAGTTCCTGCGCCGCCTGGGCGAAATTCTGATGGCGCGCGGCGACCGCGAAAACGGCCAGCGCAGGGAGCAGGGAAGGGCGTAGCAGCATGTCCAGCCTCAAGCCATATTTGTGGCTGGCAGCGATACTACGCGCTTGTGCAGCGGGCGTCTGCGGCCGATCCTGTGTGGCCAGACCAGCGCCACGTTGACGGACGGACACAGAAGATGAATGCGATACCCCAGGCGACCGAGCGTGATTGGCGCACACCGCTGGAACTGACCCTGCTCGGCGCGATCTGGGGCTGCTCGTTCCTGTTCATGCGGGTGGCGGTGCCCTCGTTTGGTCCGTTCGCCCTGGTCGAGGTGCGGCTGGTGCTGGGCGCGCTGGTGCTGCTGCCGTTCCTGTGGCGCGCCCGCGCGCAGTTCCCACCGCGCCGCTGGCTGTGGCTGGCACCGATCGGTCTGGTCAATTCGGCGTTGCCGTTCGTGCTGTTCGCGTACGCCGCAGAGCGTGCACCGGCCGCCATCGGTGCGATCTGCAATGCGATGACGGTGTTGTTCGCCGCGTTGATTGCGTTCCTGTTCTTCGGCGAAAAGATCGGTGTGCGCCGCGCCGGCGCGCTGCTGGTCGGTTTTGCCGGCGTGGTGGTGCTGGCCACGGCCAAGATCTCGGGGTTGAGCATCGGCACGGCAGTGCTGGCCGGTGCGGCAGCCTCGCTGCTGTACGGCCTGGGCGTGAACCTGGTGAAGCGGCACATGACCGGTCTGCCCTCGGCTGCAGCCGCCGCTGCCACGTTGTCGTGCGCCTCATTGTGGTTGTTGCCGATGGCGCTCACGCATCTGCCGCAGGGCCCGATTCCGGGCAAGGCATGGGGTGCGGCGATCGCGCTGGGCGTGGTCTGTACCGGATTCGCCTTCCTGATGTTCTATCGCCTGATCGGCCGCATCGGCCCGTCGCGTGCGTCAACGGTGACCTACCTGGTTCCGTTGTTCGGTGCTGCGTTCGCCTGGTTGTTCCTGGGCGAAGCGGTGACGGTGCAGATGTTGATTGCCGGTGCGTTGATTCTGGGTAGCGTGGCAGTCAGCCAGAAGGGCTGAGGCTCATTGGCGCCCACGCATCGGTAGCGCCGGGCCATGCCCGGCGAGCCCTTTTCCGCGGCTGCGGGGAGGTGTCACTTTCTTTGCTCGTGCAAAGAAAGTAACCAAAGAAACACGCCGCCACACCGCGAGCCGCCGTGCTTCGCACGTCGGTGCCCTGCGCTTCTCGGTCCGCCGAGGGACGGTGCGGGAACTCGCTGCGCTCAGACACCCGCGCCTCTTCGCCCTCGCCGGACCTGCGGTGCTCGGCTCGCTCAAGGCGGACCCAGATCAAAGGCCACAGCTGCACCCAGTAGATCCACGCCATGCGTGGATGCATTTGCTGTTGATCTTGACCTTTCAGTCCGCCTTGAGCGAGCCGAGCATCGCAGGGGAATCAGGGGCGAAGAGGTGCCGATGTCTGAGCGCAGCGAGTTCGGCACCGTCCCCTGATTCGCCGAGAAGCGCAGGGGACCGACGTGCGAAGCACGGCGGCTCGCGGCCGGCGGAACGTTTCTTTTGGTTACTTTTCTTTGCGTACAAAGAAAAGTAACGCCCATGAACAGTGAAGCACCTTCAGCACGCGCCACGCGCAGAACCCGCGACGGCCTTACTTCACCGGCACCGGAATATTGCACAGGTCGATATGTCCCGCCGGGCGCTTGTAGAAGTCATCCACGCGGTTGCGACGCGCCTCCACCGTGTCGGCGAAGGTCTTTGAATCGGTGCGCAGCACCTGGATAGGTGTGCGCTCGCTCGCAGGCACATCACTGACGCGACGGATCGACACGATCGGCGTGCGCAGCTTCGGGTCGGCATAGAAGCCCATCGGTGCCGGTCCACGCGGGATCGCGCTGAGCAGTTCCATGCCCTTCAGCACGCGGCCGACCAAGGTGATGTTGCGGTCCAGCTGGCGCGGCGATTGGCCAGTCACCACATAGAGTTCTGCACCGATGCTGCTGTCTTCCTCGTTGCTGCGGCCCGCACCCAGCATGCCGTAGCAGTGCGCCAGCCAGGCCTTTCCGGCCTGCGGGTCCTGGCCGACCGGGAAGCCGTCGACGAAGCCGGTCTGCGCTGCCCAGCCATCGCGATCCGGCAGCACGCTCACTTTCAAACCGGTGTTGGCGCGCTCGAATTCGGCCGGCAGCTTGCGCGCGGCGCTGCCGAACGGCTTGGCCTTGGCCGCGTCATCGGCGTCGGCATCGCCGAACTGCACCACGAAGTTGTCCTGCGAGCGGTAGATGCTGGTGCCGTCCCAGAAGTGCTCGTGGGCAAAGGTCTGGATGTTGCCGACATGGCGCGGGGCGAACTGCGGCGCCAGCTCGATGATCACCCGCCCGGCCGGCAGGTCCATGTACAGCAGGTTGGCCGGGTCCGGCGTGCGCCAGTCGCTGGCCGCCGAAGCATCGAGGATCTGCTGCGGGCTGCGGTAGGGCGTGGCCGCGCTGGCGAGTGCGGGCAGCAGGCAGGCCAGGGCGAGGTTGGTCAGGGCAAGACGGCGACGGTGTGGCATGGGATCCCCGGAACATGAACGAGGCCTCGATTCTGCGCGAGAGTGCGCGCCTGCGCCACGCTGGCGTGCTGGCCCCATCCATGCACGTGCGGCACGATGGTCATTCTCTCGATGGAAGCACGGGATAGTGATGCCGCACCTTGAAGCGCCCGAAGCCGCACTGCGCGCGATGATCGACCGGATCCTTGTGGGGATCGTCGATGAAGATGTGGACCGTCTGCGCTGGTTGCAGACGTTGTCGCCGCGAGGGCTGTTCAATTTGGATGAGCGGCGACGCAGTTGGTGGGCCCCCAACGATGATGGCCTGCTTGCCCGCCTGCAGGCCTGTCCGGATGCGCCGGTTGAAGTGCAGACGGTGGCGCTGTTCCTGGCAGGCTCGGATGGTAATGGTCACACGCGCGAAGCCGCGTTGCGGATGATGCCCTCGGTGCCCAGCCATCTCACCTTGTCCTGTGCCTTGCTCCGCTGCAATGACTGGGTAGCCGAAGTGCGTGTGGTAGCGCAGGAAGTGGTGATGTCCCTGCTCGGGCAATGCCCGGTGCATGACGTGCTGACTGCCTGGCCGATTGCCGTCCGCTTGCGGGACACACAGCGCGCGCAACGCGATTGGCTCGAGGGCAGCCTGTATGCTTGGCTGTCATTGCCCTCCGCTCAGGCCGTGCTGGAAGGGCTGCTGGGTCATCCAGATGCACGAACCCGGCTGGCAGCCTACGCCATCGCCCTTCAGATCCATCCGGACCTGGCGGAACTGCGCGCACACGCGCTGTTGGACGGTGATTCACATGTCTCGCACCTGGCGCTTGACCACCTTCTGGAACACGGCGAGCCGGCACAGGTCGAAGCGCAGTGCGCGCTAGCATTGTCCGCTCCCTCGAGCAGGGTACGTGGCGCGGCACTGCGTGCGCTGGTCGAACGCAAAGTACCTGGACTCGATGCGTACATCGAAGCTGCCGCGTTCGACCGTTCGCGCAGCGTGCGCAGGTTGGCGGCGTGGCTGCTTCAACAGCGTCAGGCTACCCCTGCAATTACATTGTGGCGCGACGAGCTCAGGTACCGTACGCGCGGGCGTTGGCGCCAGGCGTTGGAGGCACTGGGCGATTACGCCGAGGCCGGGGATGCGCCTGCATTGCGCACCCTGTTGCCCCAGGTATCTGCGCGCCATCGACGCAACTGCCTGCGCGGCTGGCTGCGGGCCGAGGACGGTGCCAGCCTGGACTGGCTGCGAGCCGCACTGGAGGAGCAAGGGCGGACCGTGAGCACGCTGCGGGCCCGCGCGACAGCACTGTGGGCCGCGGAGCTGGATCCGGTCCGGCTGATGGCGTTCTGCCACGATGGTCCTTCTGCCGTGGCACAGGCAGGCCTGCTGAGTCAGTTGATCAGGTTGCCCCTTTGGCAGCACCTCGATCTACTGCTGGACGCGGTGCCGCAGCGCGCCGATGAGCAAGCCTGGCACCTGCGGTTGGTGGAGAACTGGCTTCGGGTGAGCCACCACTACTCACCGTTGGGGGCTCCCCGCCGGCAGGCATTGAGCAGCCGTCTTGAAGAGGGCAGGCACACCCTGCCGGAATCAGTCGCCGCGCAGGTGCTCGCGTCGGTACGTGGGGCCTGAATCATGCACGCTGCTGCTTGACGAAGGCCGCACGGAACTACGGTGTAAGAGAGAGGCCGACGAGGGCAGACAACGGGGCAATCGCGTCAGCCTGCGCGCCGCATCTTGGCCGATCCAATCGGTCTGGCATCCACATCTATCTTTCTTCTGCAATTAGACCGGAGTAATGGCCGAAGACAGGAACAGGTTCGTAGTTGCCTATGGGGTCGTGCGTAGTCGAACACTCTTCCAGATGATGGGGCGAAAAAGCTTCCTTGATTATGGTGAGCCGACCATCTTCGTTGAATATATAGCAAGTTCCTTTAGCAACGTTGTCGCTCTTTCCAGTGAATTCCCTGTGCACCACCATGCTCAAGAACAGCTTGTCCGATGCCACCCGTTGGAACTGATACGTCAGACGCTCCCTTAGATGTTCATCCAGAAAGTCGACGTCAATCATATCTTTGCCCAATAGCACATCGACAATCGCTGATGGAGTGGTGGTGGAGCCAACGAGAACGGTATAGCGAGCGTGGTTTTCGTGTCTCGACTTGGCTTCGGATTCATTGATTATGTTTCGCGCGGACTTCTTTGCGGAAAACCAGAAGTCGCAATAGTGAAGTTCAGTCATAAGTGAATATTCCCGGGATCGTCGTGCCTGCGGCAGCTGGATCAGCCACTGCGATATTGGAAGGCGACGGTATGCCGCGGCTCGCAGAGGGGCAAGCAAGCCAATGGGTCCGCCGACCTAGTGGTCAGCCGGCCCTCGCCAACCGGCAGAGTGACTAACGACACATTCGCTATAGCGGACTTCGCACTACTGTTGACTTCAACGTAGTGGAGGGCCGGTCATGTCCGAAGACGATGTCCACCTGAAGAAGTTCCAGAAGGAGCTCAGCGCCGGCACGGTCTCGTTGGCCCTGCTGGCGGTGCTGGCCCGCGCCGGTGAGCCGCTGTACGGCTACCTGATCGCCAAGGAGCTGGAGCGCGTGGGCGAGGGCGTGCTCAGCGGCAAGCAGAGCGCGCTGTACCCGGTGCTGCGCAACCTTGAAGGCGCCGGCCTGCTGGAGAGTCATGTGGAGCCATCCAGCAGCGGGCCGCCGCGCCGCTACTACCGCATCAACGCGCGTGGCCGGGAGGTGCTGGAGCAATGGCGCCAGGCCTGGCGTGACACCCGTGATTCCGTCGATTCCGTGTTGGAGGGGATACCGCAATGAACGACCTGAACCTGGCAGGCAACAGTCTGCCCAGCACCATTCCGCAGTACCTGGCGCAGTTGCGTGCGGCACTGGACGGTGCCGATCCGGCGATGGTGCAGGACGCCCTGTACGACGCCGAGGAATACCTGCGCTCTGAACTGGCAGCGCAACCCGGCCGCAGCGAAGCCGAGGTCATCGCCGATGTCGCCGGCAGCTACGGTGCACCGGACGAGGTGGCGGAGATCTATCGCGAAACCGAGCTCACGGTGAACCGCGCGCTGCGTACGCCGCGGGCCGACACGGGCCCGGTGCTGCGTGCAGCGGCCGAGGCCAGCGGTGCTGCACCGGCGGCGCAGCCGGCAGTCCCCGCGCAGCGTTCGCTGCTGGCGCGCTTCTTCGGCGTGGTGACCGACCCGCACACCTACGGCGCGCTGTTCTACATGCTGTTGTCGCTGGCCACCGGCATCTTCTTCTTCACCTGGGTGGTCACCGGCCTGTCGTTGTCGCTGGGCCTGCTGATCCTGATCATCGGCGTCCCGTTGACCGTGCTGTTCTTCGGCTCGGTGCGTGGGCTGGCGTTGCTGGAAGGGCGGCTGGTGGAAGCGCTGCTGGGTGAGCGCATGCCGCGCCGGCCGCAGTACACCGACCGCAGCCGCAGCTGGCTGCAGCGTATCGGCGACATGTTCACCGATGGCCGCACCTGGCTGACCCTGCTGTACTTCGTGCTGATGCTGCCGCTGGGCATCATCTACTTCACCATCGCGGTGACCCTGCTGTCGCTGTCGCTGGGTTTGATCTGGGCGCCGGTGGCGGCGATCTTCAGTGGTGACATCCCCGGCATCTACATCAACGACGTGAACGTGCTGCCGATGGCGGCCTCGCCGCTGGTGGCCATCGTGGTTGCAGGGGTGGGGGTGTTGTTGCTGCTGCTGACGATGCACCTGGCACGCGGCATCGGCAAGCTGCACGGCATGCTGGCCAAGAACCTGCTGGTGCGGCTGTAAGCGGGAGCCCACGCTCTGGTAGGTGCCAACCTTGGTTGGCACGATGCCGCCGGCATCGGGATTCACGGTAGAGCGCCAACCAAGGTTGGCATCTACCAAGAGCATGCCGGCCAGCGGCCGGCACTACCGGAAGCAGGGCGGGTTAACCCGCCTTGCGGCGCAGCGGGGTGACGTTGCTCTTCTTCTTCGTGGCCTTCGCTGCCGGGGCTTCGGCATGCGCGGCGAAGAAGTCACGCACCTTCGGGTAGACCACTTCGCGCCAGCGACGGCCGCTGAAGATGCCGTAGTGGCCGGCACCATCGACGATGAAGTGTTCACGGCGTTCTGCCGGAATACCGCTGCACAGGGCCTGCGCCGCTTCGGTCTGGCCGAGGCCGGCGATATCGTCCAGCTCGCCTTCGATGCTCAGCAACGCGGTATCGCGGATCGCCGACGGATCGACCTTCTCGCCGTTGACCACCCACTCGCCACGCGGCAGCAGGAAGTCCTGGAACACCACGGAAATGGTGTCCAGGTAGTACTTGGCCGGCATGTCCAGCACGGCGTTGTACTCGTCGTAGAAATTGCGATGCGCGTCGGCATCCTCCAGGTCGCCCTTCACCAGGTCGGTGTAGAAATCCCAGTGCGAACTGAAGTGGCGGCTGGGATTCATCGACAGGAAGCCGGCGTGCTGCAGGAAGCCGGGATACACGCGGCGACCGGCACCGGGATAGCTGGCCGGCACGGTGTGGATGACGTTGTTCTCGAACCACGACAGCGGGTTCTGCGTCGCCAGGTTGTTGACCGCGGTCGGGCTGCAGCGCGCATCGATCGGGCCACCCATCATCACCAGCGTGCGCGGCGTCGGTTCGCCGCGGCTGGCCATCAATGACACCGCGGCCAGCACCGGTACGGTCGGCTGGCAGACACTGACCACGTGCAGGCGCTCGACGCCAAGATGGCGGATGAACTCCTGGATGTAAGCGATGTAATCGTCCAGCCCGAACTCGCCTTCGCTGCCGGGCACCATGCGCGCGTCGACCCAGTCGGTCACGTAGACACGGTGGTCGCGCAGCAGCGTGCGCACGGTATCGCGCAGCAGCGTCGCGTGGTGGCCGGACAACGGTGCCACCACCAGCACGAACGGTTGGTTGAGCATGGTGTGCAGCTGGTCGGCTTCGTTGCTGTGGCGCTTGAAGCGCAGCAGCTTGCAGAACGGCTTGCTGAGTTCCTCGTGCACCACGATCGGCACGCGCTCGCCCTCGACTTCGATTTCGTTGATGCCCCATTCGGGCTTCTCGTAATCCTTGCCGATACGGTGGAACAGCTCATTGACCGCCGCCAGGCGATCAGCGCCGGGCATCTGCGACCACCAGTGTCCCTGGTTGGCGAAGAACTTGGCGTTGGCCTGGGCCTGGTGCACCCAGGGGGCGAGCAGGTTGCGGGTCAGTTCGTGCAGTTGATAGAGCATGCCGACCGAATATGTATGGTCTTATGTTGCCGCGCAGCATAGCGCATCCGACTGTCCCGGACGTTAAGCAGACTCACTGGCCCTATTCAGCGGGCGGCCTGCTCCAGCGCGGCTGCTTCACCGGCCAGTGCTGGTCCCAGCCAGAGGTGGGACCCGACTGCCTGCAGGCCTTGGCGCGTCAGCTCGCGCCGGTACCAGCGGGCCGGACGCGACTGGAAGCCGTCATGGTCGCCCTCGAATTCATCTTCGGCGGCGAACGTTTCCAGGAAGGCCACGCCGGCGGTCAGTTCGGCGACACCGGCCAGGCCAGCGCGCAGTTCGCGGTTGGGTACGTAGTGCATCACGTCCGAACAGACCAGCAGATCGACCGGGGCGCAGGGTCGCAGCCAGGCGAAATCGCCGAAGCTGGCCAGGTGCAGGTTGCGGGTCCGGCCGTAGCGGCGCACAGCGTACTCGCTGCTGTCGAAACCGAGGTATTCGACCTTCGGACGCAGTTTCAGCAGCGGCGCGCGCCAGGCGCCTTCGCCGCAGCCGATGTCCAGCACGCTTCGGATCGGTCGTTCCAGGTAGTACTCGGCCGTGGCCACGGCGAGGGCGACCTTGCGCGCCAGGCGTGCACTGCCGCCGATATCGGCGCGGCGGTACCAGCGTTGGAAGTAGGCGGCGTCGTAGGTCTTGTCCATGGCGGTCCGGTGCAGTCGTGAAATCGGCGCCTATCGTACGGTGTTGCAGCACACCATGCGTCGATGTGTCGCGGCGGTTGCACGTGGGGTGGCCTCGCCACGACATGCGAGAATGGCGGACATCCACGCCAGCCGCCGGAGCGAGCGCATGCAGAGCTACTACTGGGTCAAGACCTTCCACATCGTGTTCGTGGTGGCGTGGATGGCCACGGTGTTCTACCTGCCGCGCATCCTGGTGAACCTGTCCGAGACGGCGGGGCAGCCGGCGGTGGTCGAGCGCCTGCAGCTGATGGGCATGCGCCTGTACCGCTTCGGCCATTCGATGTTCGGCCTGGCGTTCGTGCTCGGCCTGGTGCTGTGGCTGGGCTACAAGGTGATTCCGGATTTCCCGACCATGGTCGCCCCGGGCGGCGCGGGCTGGCTGCATGCCAAGCTGGGCCTGGTAGTGGTGCTGTTGGCGTACTTCATCTGGATCGGCCGCCTGCTCAAGGGTGTGGCCAAGGGCAGGGCGCTGCCGTCCTCGCGCGCGCTGCGCTGGATCAACGAGATTCCGTTGCTGGCGTTCATTCCGATCGTCTGGCTGGTGCTGGCCAAGCCGTTCTGAGATCCCGCGCGTTCGAACATGTCACTTTCTTGCTCGTGCAAGAAAGTAACCAAAGAACACGCCGCCGAACGCTCGCCGGCGCTGCGCGCCGGTTCCCTGCGCTTCTCGGTGAATCAGGGGACGACGCCGAACTCGCTGCGCTCAAACATCGGCGCCTCTTCGCCCCTGATTCCCCTGCGATGCTCGGCTCGCTCATGGCGGACCCGAACGTCAACAGCCGCAGCTGCACCCGGTAGATCCACGCGATGCGTGGATGCCGTCAGGGCGCAAACAAAAGAGCCGGGCGTCTGCCCGGCTCTTTGCGTATCCGACGTCAGGAAGCGGTCACGCCGCTTCGTAGGTGCCGTAGCTGCGCAGGCGCTTGTAGCGCTGGTCCAGCAGCTCCTGGGTGGACAGCGCATCCAGCGCTTCCAGCTCGTTCAGCAGCACGGCCTTCAGGCGCTTGGCCATCTGCGTCGGGTTGCGGTGGGCGCCGCCGGTCGGCTCGCGCACGACCTTGTCGACCAGGCCCAGGCCCTTCAGGCGCGGCGCGGTCAGGCCGAGCTGCTCGGCAGCGTCCTTGGCCTTGCCGGCGTCCTTCCACAGGATCGAGGCGCAGCCTTCCGGGGTGATGGTCGAGTACACCGCGTATTCCAGCATCACGGTGCGGTCGCCCACGCCCAGCGCCAGCGCGCCACCGGAGCCGCCTTCACCGATCACGGTGCAGATGATCGGCACCTTCAGCTCGGCCATCTCGATCAGGTTGCGCGCGATCGCTTCGGACTGGCCGCGCGACTCGGCATCGATGCCCGGCCAGGCGCCGGCGGTGTCGATCAGGGTCAGCACCGGCAGGCCGAAGCGCTCGGCCATCTTCATCAGGCGCAGCGCCTTGCGGTAGCCCTCCGGCTTGGGCATGCCGAAGTTGCGCTTGATCTTTTCCTTGGTGTCGCGGCCCTTCTGGTGGCCGATGACCATCACCGAGCGACCATTGATGCGGGCCAGGCCGCCCATGATCGCCTTGTCGTCGGCGAAGGCACGGTCGCCGGCCAGTTCCTGGAACTCATCGCAGATGATGCGGATGTAGTCGGCGGTGTACGGGCGCGACGGATGGCGGGCCAGCTGCAGCACCTGCCACGAGGTCAGGTTGCGGAAGATCTGTGCAGTACGCACGCGCAGCTTGTCCTGCAGCGCATGCACTTCGGCCTCGACATTGACCGCCGGCCCGGCACTGGCGTTGCGCAGTTCCTGGATCTTGGCTTCCAGGTCGGCGATGGGTTGCTCGAAGTCGAGGTAGTTCGGATTCATCGGAAGCCGTCGTGTAAAGAAGAGGGGAATTCTAGCCGAATGCGCAGGAACGGCCCGTACGCCTTCGTCTGGAAACCGACGGTAGCGCAGTGGGGGCCAGCGGCGCCAGTCGGGCCGCCGGCCGCCGGTTCAGGGCAGGACCAGCGCGCTGCGGGCCATTTCGGTGCTGCGGATCGTCACGAAGTCGTTGTAGGCCTGGTTGGCCGCCACCGGCAGCTTCGCGCCCAGCGTCATGGTGGCGCGGGTGAAAGCCATCTGCGCCTGGAAGTCTTCCTTGCGCAGGGCCTTCTGCTCGCTGGCCGTGGTGGCCTTCAGCCAGCGCGCATAGATGTCACGCACGGGACCGGCATGGGCCTCGAAGGCCGGGTCCAGCGCGGGCAGCGCGGGCGCCGGTTGCAGCGTGTAGGCGGGCGCCGCGTAGCCGGCGGGCTGCTCGCGCTTGTAGGCACCGGGCTCGCCCATGCCGGCCTCGACATAGGCGATGAAGTCCGGCGCGGTGAAGATCTTGGTGCTGATCCTGCCGCCGGTCGAATCGACGTGGGCAACCACCTGTTCGTCGGGGAACGGCTCGCGCACGCCGAAGTTCCAGGTCTTGTCGATGAACAGGCCGTGGTGCTTTTCGAACGGTCCCTTGAACTCGACCCCACCCAGTTCGATGCCCAGGCCGCTGACGCCGAAGTTCTTCAGCTTGTCCTCGCCGGTCACATAGATCTCGCGCGCGGTCACGTATTCGCTGAGGCTGGGGTTGATCAGGCCGCCGCGGCCGTCGGCGTAGACGATGAAGCGCACGTCGCCCAAGCGGTCGGTATGCAGCTGATGCTCACCGGCAGCCAGGCTGATCGGCCGCGACGCGTGCGCGGCCACCGGCAGGTCCTTGCCATCGATGCTGATCGCCAGCGGTGCATCGGTCGGGTTGTCGATCTCGAAATCGACCTTGGAGGAACAGCCGGCCAGCGCAAGCGCGGCCATCATCGGCAACAACAGGTTCTTCATTGCGGGCAATCGTCCTTGACGTATGCAGCGGGAAAACAACAACGGATTCGGGGCCAGCCTCAGCTGGCCCAGGGCGGGCTGTAGCGCACCTTCAGCGTGCGCACCGCCGGTTCGGCGCGCAGCGCCTCCATCAGCTTGGAATCGACGCGCACCGCGCTCTGCCCGGAGACATCGAGCATGCCGGCGATGCCGCCATCGGGGCCCTTCAGCAGCAGGTCCAGGCGCAGGGGCGTGCGGCCGGGGCGATGGCGGTCGAGCAGGGCGTCGATGCGCTCCCACACCGGTCGCTGATGGCGCAGGTCCAGCCGCAGCGACAGGCGCGTGGCGTAGTTCGCACAGACCTCGTCGAAGTCCCAGCACTGGCGGATGCGCAGTGCGAAGCCGCCATTGAATTCGTCTTCGCGCAGGCCGCCCTTGACCACCAGGATACGGTCCTTGGTCATCAGGTGGCCGAACTCGGCCATGGCATCGGAGAACGCGCTGCATTCGACGCGGCCACGGCCATCTTCCAATTGGATGAAGATCTGGCTCTCGCCCTTGCGGCGCACGCCGACCACCTGGCCGGCAAGCACGGTCTGTACTTCCGGACGCCAGCGCTTCTCGCCGCCACCACTGTTGCTGTTGGCGCTCCAGATCTTTTCCACCGAGCCGAGGTCGGTACCGACCAGGTCGCGCACGTCATCGCGCCACGGGTCGAACGGGTGGCCGCTGAGGTAGAAGCCCAGCGTGTCGCGCTCGCCGTTGAGGCGCTGCAGCAACGGCCACTCGTCGGTTTCCTGCAGCTCCAGGTGGATGGCCTGCACGCCCGGCTCGGGGCCGCCGAACAGCGAGTTCTGGCCGGACGCACGCTCGCGCGCCATCTGTTCGGTGGCCTTGATCACTTCCGGCAGCTGCAGCATCAGCGAGGCACGGTTGTGGCCCAGCTCATCCAGCGCACCGCAGTTGATCATGGCTTCCAGCGTGCGCCGGTTGAGCTTGGCCGAACCGATGCGGGTGCAGAAATCGAGCAGATCGGTGTAGTCGCCGCCGCGAAGGCGTTCGTCCACCACCGCTTCGCAGGCACCCTGGCCGACGCCCTTGATCGCCCCCAGGCCGTACTGGATCGTGTCCGGCGTAGACGCTTCAAACATGAAGGCGGACTGGTTCACCTTCGGCGGCAGCACGGTCAGGCCGAGGTTGCGCACCTCGTCCAGGAAGCCGACCACCTTTTCGGTGTTGTCCATGTCCGAAGACAGCGTCGCGGCCATGAACTCGGCCGGGTAATGGCGCTTGAGCCAGGCCGTCTGGTAACTCACCAGCGCGTAGGCGGCGGCATGCGACTTGTTGAAGCCGTAGCCGGCGAACTTCTCCATCAGGTCGAAGATCGCATCGGCCTTGGCTTCGCCGACGCCGTCCTTGGCCGCACCTTCGCGGAAGATCTCGCGGTGCTTGGCCATTTCCGCCGGCACCTTCTTGCCCATCGCACGGCGCAGCAGGTCGGCGCCGCCCAGCGAGTAGCCGCCGACGATCTGCGCCATCTGCATCACCTGCTCCTGGTACACCATGATGCCGTAGGTGTCGCGCAGGATGCGCTCGGTGCGCGGATCGGGATACTCCACGTCTTCGCGCCCGTGCTTGCGGTCGACGAAGGAGGGAATCAGGTCCATCGGGCCGGGTCGGTACAGCGACACCAGCGCGATCAGGTCTTCGAAACGGTCGGGCTTGGCGTCCTTCAGCAGGCGGCGCATGCCCGAGGATTCGAACTGGAACACCGCACCGGTATTGCCCGAGGCGAAGATGTCCTTGTAGGTGGGCGCATCGTCCAGCGGCAGCTGGGTGATGTCCACCGGCGGAATGCCGGCGCGCTCGTGGCGCTTGTTGATCGCCTTCACCGCCCAGTCGATGATCGTCAGCGTGCGCAGGCCGAGGAAGTCGAACTTCACCAGGCCGACTTCTTCAACGTCGTTCTTGTCGAACTGGGTGACCGGATTCTTGCCGCGGCCCTCTTCATCGTGTTCGGCGAACAGCGGGCAGAACTCGCTCAGCGGCTCGGGCGCGATCACCACGCCGCCGGCGTGCTTGCCTGCGTTGCGGGTGAGGTCTTCCAGCTGCCGCGCCAGGTCGATCAGGTCGCGGACATCGTCCTCGCTCTGGTAGCGCTGGATCAGCTCGGGCGAGGCCATCTCGCTGTCCTTGCCCTCACCCATCGCATCTTTCAGCGAGATGCCGAGGATGTTCGGGATCAGCTTGGCGACACCGTCGACCAGGCCATAGGGGAAGCCGAGCACGCGGCCGGAGTCGCGCACCACCGCCTTGGCCGCCATGGTGCCGTAGGTGATGATCTGGCTGACCCGCTCGCGGCCATACTTGCGCGCGACGTAGTCGATGACTTCGTCGCGGCGGTCCATGCAGAAGTCGATGTCGAAGTCGGGCATCGACACGCGTTCGGGGTTGAGGAAGCGCTCGAACAGCAGGTTGTACGGCAGCGGGTCCAGATCGGTGATCTGCAGCGCCCACGCCACCAGCGAGCCGGCACCGGAACCACGGCCCGGGCCGATCGGGATGCCCTGCGCCTTGCCCCACTGGATGAAGTCGGCCACGATCAGGAAGTAGCCGGGGAAGCCCATCTTGATGATGGTGTCCAGCTCGAACTCGAGGCGGTCGCTGTAATCCTGCGCGGTCATGCCGGGCGCGATGGGATTCTTTTCCAGGCGCGCGGCCAGGCCCTTGCGCGATTCGCTGCGGATCCAGCTGTCCAGCGTCTCCTCGTCGGGCACCGGATAGTCGGGCAGGAAGTAGGTGCCCAGGCGCATCTCGATGTTGCAGCGCTCGGCCAGCGCCAGCGTGTTGTCGATCGCATCGGGGATGTCGGCAAACAGCGCGCACATCTCCTCGGCCGACTTCAGGTACTGCTGGTCGCTGTACTCGCGTGGGCGCTTGGGGTCATCCAGCACGCGGCCGGTGGAGATGCACACGCGTGCTTCGTGCGCGCTGAAATCGGACGGCGACAGGAAGCGAACGTCGTTGCTGGCGATCACCGGCAGGCCGCGCTGGCCGGCGGCCATCAGCGCGAACTGGTTGAAGCTTTCTTCGCCGTCGCGACCGGTGCGGGTCAGCTCCAGGTGCAGGCCGTCGCCGAACACGCGCTGCCAGTCGGCCAGCTGCTGTTCGGCCAGGTCGTGCTTGCCATCCAGCGCCAGGCGCCCGGCCAGGCTGTCACGGCCGGCCAGGGCGAACAGGCTGGCGTTGCCGGCCTTCAGCCAGTCCGGATGCACGGCCACGCCGCCCTCGGGGCGATGGCCTTCCATCCAGGCGCGGGTCAGCAGCCGCGACAGGCTCAGGTAGCCCTCGCGGTCGCGGCACAGCAGCGTCATCCGCCACGGGTCCTGGCCTTCCTCGGCGATCATCACGTCGGCGCCGGCGATGGGCTTGATGCCCACGCCTTCGGCAGCCTTGTAGAACTTGACCAGGGCGAACAGGTTGTTGAGGTCGGTCACCGCCAGCGCAGGCAGGCCGAGTTCGACCGAGCGTGACAGCAGGTTGGCCTGCTTGGCCTTCTTCGGGTCAGCCTGGTCCGGCTTGGCCGGCACGCGGATGGTCGAGTCCGCCAGCGAGAACTCGGTGTGGACGTGGAGATGTACGAAGCGGGAGTTGGACATGCCGGACCAGGTTGGAGCGCGCAGGCCCCGGGTGCAGACGCGGGAATCGTCGCCGGGGTCGGGAAGCGCTGGAGTGCCCGGTCAGGGTAGCGAGGGCAGGGGGTTGCCACAAGGCTTGACAGGGGCACGGCGTGGCGCCGGATTCAGGCGTGCGGGAGGCCGCCTTCTGTAGAGCCGAGCCCATGCTCGGCTGCTGTGGACAGCCGAGCATGGGCTCGGCTCTGCAACTCCAGCAGGCTCAGGCGATGGCCGCGACAGCCGGCGCTTCCAGGCACTCGCGCACCGGGGCGAAACTGCGCCGGTGCTCCGCGCACGGGCCATGTTCGCGCAGGGCGGCCAGATGCGCCGGGGTGCCGTAGCCCTTGTGCTGGTCGAAACCGTACTGCGGGTGGCGTGCGTGCAGGTCCAGCATGTAGCGGTCGCGCGAGACCTTGGCCAGGATCGAGGCCGCCATGATCGCGCGGTCGATGCCATCGCCGCCGACCAGCGCCTGCGCGGGCAGCACCAATCCCTTGGGTACTACGTTGCCATCGATGCGGGCGAAGCCGGCCACGTGGGCCACCGCCGCGACGACATCGCGCATGCCCTGCAGCGTGGCTTGATAGATGTTCAGGCGATCGATGGCTTCCACGTCCACCAGCACCACGTGCCAGGCCAGGGCGCGGTCGAGGATGCGGTCATGCAGCTGCTCGCGGCGGGCCGCGGTCAGCTGCTTGGAATCATCCAGGCCGTTCAGTCGTGGCCGCTGCGGATCGAACACCACCGCTGCCACCGCGACTGGGCCAGCCAGCGGTCCCCGACCCGCTTCGTCGACACCGGCGATGCGGTGGCCGGGGTCGATCACCGCGGCGCCATCAAACAGGGCCAGGCTGGCCGCTGCGGCATGGCGACGGCTCATGCTTTTTCCTGGCCGCGGACCAGCAGCTCGCCAACGGCATCGGCTGCACGCGCCGAGGCATTGCGGCGCAGGCGTTCATGCAGGCGCGCGTAGATACCGTGCAGGTCTGCGATCCGCTGCGGGTGGTCGAACCACTGCTGGACGGCCGCAGCCAGTTTCTCCGGCGTGCAGTCGTGCTGCATCAGTTCTGGCGCCAGGTCCTGGCCAGCAAGGATGTTGGGCAGGGCGAAGCGGTCGACCTTGATCAATCCCAGCGCCTTCACCAGGCGGTACGTCAGTTCGTTGACCCGGTAGCCGACGACCATCGGCCGCTTCACCAGCATCGCTTCCAGGGTCGCGGTGCCGGAGGCCAGCACCACCACGTCGGCGGCGATCATCGCGTTGCGCGCCTGGCCGTCCAGTACATGCGAATAGGCCACCGGCAGTGCCGAGCGTGACAGCTGTTCTTCGATCAGGCGACGGCAGGCCGCGTTGGCCGCAGGGACCACCACGTGCAGGCCGGGAATGCGCTCGGATACCTGCCAGGCGGCCTCGAAAAAAGCTTCGCCGAGCTTGGAGATCTCGCCCAGGCGGCTGCCGGGAAGTACGGCCAGCACCTTGGCCGAGGCGGGCAGGCCGAGTTCGATCCTGGCCGCTTCACGGTCGACGTGCAGCGGGATGTCATCGGCCATCGGATGGCCGACGAAGCGCGCGTCGATGCCGTGCTTGGCGTAGATCGGTGGTTCCATCGGGAACAGGCACAGCACCAGGTCGGCGCTGCTGCCGATCTTCTCGGCGCGCTTCTCGCGCCATGCCCATACCGAAGGGCTGACGTAGTGCACGGTGCGCACGCCACGCTGTTTCAGCCAGCGTTCGATGCCCAGATTGAAGTCGGGAGCATCGATGCCGATGAACACGTCCGGCTGCCACTCCAGCGCACGCTGGCGGAACGCCGAACGCAGCTTGAGCAGGCGCGGCAGATGGCGCAGCACTTCGGTCAGGCCCATCACCGCCAGTTCGCTGGCATCGTGCCAGGTCTGGCAGCCGGCGCTGCGCATGGCATCGCCGCCGATGCCGGCGAATTCGGCATGCGGGAAGCGGGCCTTCAGTTCGCGTATCAGGCCCGCACCGAGCAGGTCGCCGGAGGCTTCACCAGCGACCAGCGCGATCCGCAACGGACGATCGCTGAGCACCCGATGCGCAGGCACGCTGCCGACCATCGAGGCCAGCGAAATCACGTCGGCGCCGGCCGGCGCCTGGCCGGTCGCGCTGCTCATCGCAGCAGGTGCCTCTCGGTGTGTTCGATGAAGTCCAGCATCGACTTGACGTCGTCGCTGTCGCGCGCCTGCTCGGCCAGCTGCGCCTTGGCTTCGGCCAGCGGCAGGCCCGCCACGTACAGCGTGCGGTAGGCGCGCTTGATGGCGGTGATGCGCTCGGGGTCGAAGCCGCGGCGCTTCAGGCCCTCGCTGTTGATGCCGCGCGGGCGGCCCAGCGAGTCGGTGCCGACCATGGTGAACGGGGGCACGTCGCCATTGGTCAGCGCGCCCATGCCGAGGAAGGCATGCGCACCGATGCGGCAGAACTGATGCGCGCCGGCGAAGCCGCTGATGATCACGTAGTCACCCACGGTCACGTGGCCGGCCAGCGTGGTGTTGTTGGAGAACACGCAGAAGTTGCCGACGTGGCAATCGTGGGCCACGTGCGTGTAGGCCAGCATCCAGTTGTCATCGCCGATGGTAGTGATGCCACCGCCGCCGCCGGTGCCACGGTTGAGGGTAACGAACTCGCGGAACACGTTGCGGTCGCCGATCACCAGTTCGGTGCGTTCACCGGCGTACTTCTTGTCCTGCGGCTCGCCGCCGACCGCTACGTGGCCGATGAAACGGTTGTCGCGGCCGATCCGGGTCGGGCCGTGCACGCTGCAGTGCGGCCCTACTTGGGTACCGGCACCGATCTCGACGTCCGGACCGATGATCGTGAACGCGCCCACGCGGACATCGTCGGCCAGGCGCGCCGACGGATCGATCACGGCAGTGGGATGGATCAGGGGGGCGTTGTCGCTCATCTCGGGCCTCCAGCCAGGGTCATTCGCGGGTGCCGGCGCACAGCACCTCGGCGCAGGCGACGACTTCGCCGTCGACCTTGGCCACACAGTCGTACACGGCCATATTGCGGATCACCCGCTTGATCTCCACGTGCATCTCCAGCACGTCACCCGGCACCACCTGCTTGGTGAAGCGGGCCTTGTCGACCTTGACCATGTAGAACAGCTTGGACTGCGCATCGCGGCCCAGGGTCAACTGGGTCAGCACGCCACCGGCCTGGGCCATGGCTTCGATGATCAGCACACCGGGCATGATCGGCTGGCCCGGGAAGTGGCCCTGGAAGAACGGCTCGTTGATGCTGACGTTCTTGGTCGCGACGATCGTGCGCTTCTCGTAGTCGATCGACACCACCTTGTCCACCAGCAGGAACGGGTAGCGGTGCGGAAGCAGCGTCTGGATCTGCGCCATGTCCGGCAGGGTCTGGGGCTGGCTCATTCTTTCTCCTTGCTCACAGACAGGATGCGACGGGCCAGTGCATCGAGCTGCTTGAAGCGCGCGGCGTTTTTGCGCCACGTGCGGTTGTCGGTCAGGGGCGTGCCGGAGGAATACTCGCCCGGCTCGGTGATGGAGTTGCGGACCACCGATTTGCCGGTGATCACGACCTTGTCGCAGATTTCGAGATGACCGACGACGCCAACGGCGCCGCCGAGCAGGCAGTAACGGCCGATCTTGGCGCTGCCGGCAATACCGGTGCAGCCTGCGATGGCCGAGTGGGCGCCGATCTGCACGTTGTGTGCGATCTGCACCAGGTTGTCCAGGCGGACGTCCTCGGCCAGCACGGTGTCTTCCAGCGCGCCACGGTCAACACAGGTGTTGGCACCGATCTCGCAGTCGTCGCCGATGCGCACGCCGCCAAGCTGCGGCACCTTGATCCATTTGCCGGCATCCATTGCCAGGCCGAAGCCGTCGGCGCCCAGCACGGCGCCGGGATGGATGCGCACGCGCTTGCCCAGCTTGACGCGGGTGACCAGGGTGACGCGGGCGATCAGCTCGCAGCCGCTGTCGAGGGTGCAGTCTTCGCCGATGATGCTGCCGGCGCCGATGATGCAGTTCTCGCCGATGACGCTGCGTGCGCCGATGGTGACGAACGGGCCGACGTGGGCGCTGGCGGCGACCTGCGCCTGCGGATCGATCACCGCGCTGGGGTGGATGCCGGGCGGGCGGGTCGGGGCGATGTCGAACAGCGCGCCGATCTTGGCAAAGGTGGTGTAGGGATCCTTGGCAACCAGCGCGGTGCCGGGAGCTGCGTCGGCATCCTCGGCGCGCAGGACCACGATGTCGGCCTGGCTGTCGGCCAGCTGGGCGCGGTAGCGCGGGTTGGCGAGGAAGGTCAGCTGGCCGGCACCGGCATGGGCGAGGGTGGCCACGCCATGGATGGCGGTGCTCGGGTCGCCATGGACCTGCAGGCCGAACTGATCGGCGAGTTGCTGGGCGGTGTAGGTAGGAGTATTCACGGCGGGAGTTTAACGTGTGACGCCATTGCGGTCATGCGGGAGCAAAAGCCGGCGCCTGGTTGATCCGTGGGGCGATGGCGCAGGGGGCTGCCCAGGACACGCCGTAAACCCGTCCCTGGGGGCTCGATGGCGCCATCCATGGCGCCAACGGTCCTGGTCAGCCCCCTGCGCCATCACCGGATGGTCTCCCGCGCGCGAGCGGATCCAACGTCCACAGTCGCCTGCAGCGCCGAGCCATACTCGGCTCACCGCGCGTCAGCGTGCGCTTCAATAACGAAAACGCCGGGCAAAGCCCGGCGATTCGAGACCCGTCTGGTGGAGAGCCCCCCTTCTGTTAAGGGGGGCGCGCCAGCGGCGCGGGGGATAGGTGAAATGCGCGGGCAATTCACCGGAGGTGGATCAGTTCTGAGGAACGTTGTTCCTCAGAACTGGCCACCGAACGTGAATTGCAGGCGTTCGATCTCGTCGCCGTCCTTCTTCTTCAGCGGGAACGCGTAGCTGATCGAGATCGGGCCGACCGGCGCGCGCCACAGCAGGGCCACACCGGTGGACACGCGCAGCTCGTTGGCCTTGAAGTTGTCGGTGCCGTTGTAGACGTTGCCGAAGTCGACGAAGGCCGAGACGCGGGCCGACGGGCTGTCGAACAGACGCGGGAAGTAGGCTTCGACCGAACCGACGGTCTTCAGCGAGCCACCCAGCGGCTGGCCGTTCGGGTAACCGCTGGTGACTTCACGCGGGCCGAGGGTGTTGTCCTCAAAACCACGCACCGAGTTGGTACCACCGGCGTAGAAGTTCTCGTAGAACGGCAAGCCCGACGCGGTGACGGTACGGGTGGTGCCGTCGCCGTTGTCGATCACGCGGGTCTTGTCGTTGCCGTAGGAGTCACCGTAGCCGATTTCGGCGCGGGTGTTGATCACCAGCGAGGGGATGATCGGCCAGTACTTGCTGATCTGGTAGTTCAGCTTGTAGTACTCGATGGTCGAACCCGGCAGGGTGGTTTCCAGGCCCACGCGCTGGTAGGTACCGCGGGTCGGCATGAAGTAGTCGTTGCGGGAGTCGCGCGCCCAGCCCAGCTCCGTGCGCCATGCATGGAAGGTGCGGCTGCCGACGGCATCGATGTAGTCGATGATCGACTTCGGAGTCGAGCCCGCATACGTGGTGATCTGGTTGCTGTCGATGCCGAACATCAGCGAGACGGTGTCGGTCTCGGTGATCGGCACGCCGAACACCACCTGCGCCGAACCGTTGGTGCTGTTGTACTGCGCGGTGTTGAAGTCGGAGTAGTCCAGCTCGCGCCAGGACAGGTTGTAGCCCAGCGAGACGCCGTCATCGGTGAAGTACGGATTGGTGTAGCTGAAGCCGTAGCGCTGCAGGTAGCTGCTGCGCGAGGCTTCGACCGACACGCGGTTGCCGCCGCCCAGGAAGTTGTTCTGCGACAGCTGCACCGAGGTGGTCATGCCGTAGGACTGCGAATAGCCCAGGCCGAACACGAAGCTGCCCGAGGTGGTTTCCTTGACGTTGTAGACGACGTCGACCTGGTCGTTGCTGCCGCTGACGGCCGGGGTTTCCACTTCGACGCCTTCGAAGTAGCCCAGGCGCTGCAGGCGGATCTTGGAACGGTCGATGGCGGCCTGCGAGTACCAGCTGTTCTCGAACTGGCGCATTTCGCGGCGCATCACCTCGTCGGAGGTGCGGGTGTTGCCCTTGAAGATGATGCGGCGGACGGTCACGCGCGGGCCGGGCACGACCTGCATGTTGACCGCCACGGTCTGCTCGGCGCGGTTGGTGGTCGGAATCGGGTTCACCTTGGCGAAGGCGTAGCCGATGTTGGACAGCGAGTTGGTGATCGAGTCGGAGCTGAATTCCAGCAGCGCACGCGAGAACGTGTCGCCGGACTTCTGCACGACCATGCGCTCGACGTCTTCCTGCGGCAGGATCGTATCGCCGCTGACCTTGATCTCGGAGATCTTGTACTGGTCACCTTCGGTCACGCCGGCGGTGATGAACATGTCGCGCTTGTCGGGGCTGATCGACACCTGCGTCGAGTCGATGCTGAAGTCGACATAGCCGCGGTCCAGGTACCAGGAATTCAGCTTCTCCAGGTCGCCGGACAGCTTTTCCTTGGAGTACTGGTCGTCACGGCGGTACCACGACGCCCAGTTGTGCTCCTTGGACTCCCAGTACTCCAGGATGTCCTTGCTGTCGTACTTCTCGGTGCCGACGATGTTGACGTGGCGGATCTTGGCCGCCTTGCCTTCCTTGATCGCGATGGCGATGTCGACGCGGTTGCGATCCAGCGGGCTCACCGTCGGGGTGATGTCGACGGTGTATTTGCCACGGTCGTTGTACTGGCGGCGAAGTTCCTGGGTCACGCGGTCCAGGCTCAGGCGATCGAAGGTGCCGCCTTCGGTCAGGCCGATGTCGGACAGGCCCTTGAGCAGCTGGTCGGACTTGATGTCCTTGTTGCCGGTGACGGTCAGCTTGTTGATCGCCGGACGTTCCTTGACGGTCACCACCAGGATGCTGCCCTGGCGATCCAGCTGAACGTCTTCGAAGAAGCCGGTCTTGTACAGGGCGCGGATGGTCTCGCCGACCTTGCTGTCGGTGACGGTCTCGCCACGCTCGACCGGCAGGTAGGTGAACACCGTACCGGAGCTGATGCGCTGCAGGCCGTCGACGCGGATGTCGCTGACAGTGAAGGGCTCGGCTGCCTGGGCCAGGGCGGGAGCGCCGGTGACGGCGGCGAGGGCGAGGGCCAGCAGGCGGCGATTGGGGAGTCGCGTCATGTCACGTCCGGTAGGAAGGTCGATTTCATTGGTAAGGGATGCCGACGCTGTAGACGGCAAAAACATGGAAAAGTTCATCGCGGGACCAGGCCGAGGATGTCGTTGTAGAACGCCAATCCCATCAGCCCGGCCAGCAACGCCAGGCCGATGTATTGGCCGGCGGCGACGGCACGCTCGCTCAGCGGGCTGCCCTTGACCAACTCGATAAGGTAATACAGCAGGTGGCCGCCGTCCAAGATGGGGATCGGCAGCAGGTTGATGATGCACAGGCTCAGCGACAGCAGGGCGAGGAACTGGATGAACCAATCCACGCCACGTTTGGCCGAAATATTGGCGACCCGGGCAATGGTGACCGGGCCGGAAACGTTCTGCAGCGAGGCTTTGCCGGTGACGATCCGGCCCATCATGGCCAATGAATCGGCGGCCATCCTGCCGGTTTCACGCACCGCCACCGTCACTGACTGCAGCGGGCCGAACTTGAGCAGGGTGTCGTAGGCGGGGCTGTAGCTCTTGGCAAAGCCGGCGCCGATCTGCCAGGTGGGCTGGCCCTTGCCGTCCTTGCCCTGGCGCGGGGTGATCTCCAGCGCCAGGCGCTCGCCGCCACGCAGCACCTCGATCATCGCCGGGCCACCGCGGCGGCCGAGGCTGCCCACTTCGCTGATGGCCTGCTCGACGCTGTCGATGCGCTGGCCGTCGATCGCCACGATCAGATCGCCGGTCTGCAGGTGACCTTCCGCCGCCGAACCCTTCACGATGTTGTCCACCAGCGGCGGCTGCAGCCACGCACGCCAGTACACGCCGGCCAGGATCGGAACCCGGCGTTCATCGAAACCGGCCGGCAGCTGCGACAGCGGCAGGGTGCGCGAGCGCAGCTGGTCTGCGGGGTCCAGAACTTCAAGGGTCACATCGCGACGGTCCATCGCCGCCGCGGTCAGGGCCATGCTGGCCTCACCCAGGGTGATCACATCACGGCCGTCCACGCTCAGCAGGCGGTCACCACTGCCGAGCCCGGCCGTGGCGGCCATGCCCGTAGCGCGGCCCACGGTTGCGGAATAGTCCTGCTTGCCGATCACGAACATCGCCCACAGCAGCAGGATGCACAGCAGCAGGTTGGCGATCGGGCCGGCGGCGACAATGGCGATGCGCTGCCATACGGTCTTGTGGTTGAAGGCCTGGCCGCGCTCGTGCGGATGGACCTCGACTTCGCGTTCGTCGAGGAATTTCACATAGCCGCCCAGCGGGATGGCGGCGATGGCGAACTCGGTGCCATGGCGGTCGCGGCGCGACCACAGCGGACGGCCGAAGCCGACCGAGAAGCGCAGTACCTTGACCCCGCACAGGCGCCCGACCCAGTAATGCCCGAATTCGTGGAAGGTGACCAGCAGCCCAAGGCTCACGATCATCCACCAGACCGATCCGATGAAGTCAGTCATGCAGGTTCACATTGGCGGACACGGGCGGCGGCGTCATACGGGATGGGTGCGCTGTTCAGGTGGCGGCGATGGCGTTCAGGGTCAGCTGGCGGGCCCGCTGGTCGGCGGACAACAGAACCTCAAGTGTATCGGCTGGTTCGGTCGGCAGTGTTGAAAGAGCGTTAGCAACCAGCGTCGGAATGGTCAGGAAGCCTATGCGGCCCTGAAGAAACGCTGAAACAGCCTCTTCGTTGGCTGCGTTCAGCACCGCCGGGGCGGTACCACCGGCGCGCATCGCCTGCCACGCCAGGGCCAGACAGGGGAAGGCGTCGGTGTCGGGGGCTTCGAAATCCAGCCGACCCTGGGTCAGCAGGTCCAGCCCGGACACGCCCGATTCGATCCGTTGCGGCCAGCCCAGGCCCACCGCCAGGGTGGTGCGCATGTCTGGCAGGCCCATCTGCGCCAAGGTGGAGCCGTCAACGAACTCCACCAGCGAATGCACCAGGCTCTGCGGGTGCACCAGCACCTCGATGCGCTCGCCGGGGATGCCGAACAGATGGTGGGCCTCGATCACTTCCAGGCCTTTATTCATCAACGTCGCCGAATCGACCGAGATCTTCGGCCCCATCGACCACTTCGGGTGCGCCACGGCCTGGGCCGGGGTGACCTGCGCCAGTTCGGCGCGGCTGCGCCCGCGGAACGGTCCGCCCGAGGCGGTCAGCAGGATGCGGCGCACGCCGGCACCGTCAAGGCTGGCATCACGTGAACGCAGGCACTGGAAGATCGCGCTGTGCTCGCTGTCGATCGGAATGATCTCGGCGCCGGCACGTTCGGCGGTACGGGTCAGCAGTTCGCCGGCCAGTACCAGGGATTCCTTGTTCGCCAGCAGGATGCGCTTGCCGGCCGCAGCGGCGGCCAGGGTCGAGGACAGGCCGGCGGCACCGACGATCGCGGCCACCACGGTATCGCAGGCGTCACTGGCCGCCAGCTGGTCCAGCGCGGCATGGCCGGCGTGGGCCTGGGTGGCCAGGCCGGCGTCGCGCAGGCCGTCACGCAGTTCGGCATACAGGGTTTCATCGGCGATCACCGCATGGGCGGGCCGGTGCTGCCGGCACAGGGCCAGCAGCGCCTGTACCTGGCGGCCGGCGGCGAGCACGGTGGCCTGGTAACGCAGCGGATGGCGGGCGATCACGTCAAGCGTGGAGGCACCAATCGAGCCGGTGGCGCCGAATACGGCGACCCGGCGCAGGTCTGCAGCAGCATCCATGGTCAGAACCCGAAGATTTCCTTGCCCAGTGCGAACACCGGGATGGCCGCCAGCACGCCGTCGACGCGGTCGAGCACGCCGCCGTGGCCGGGGATCAGGTGGCCTGAATCCTTGGCGCCGGCATGGCGCTTGATCAGGCTTTCAAACAGGTCGCCCAGTACCGAGGCGAACACGGCCACCACCGAGGTGACCAGCAGGCCCGGCAAGTGCGCGGCATCGATGCCGGCCAGCCAGCCCAGGCCGACGGCCACCGCAACACCGGCGATCAGCCCACCGACGAGGCCTTCCCATGTCTTGTTCGGGCTGATCCGAGGTGCCAGCTTGTGCTTGCCGAAGTGACGGCCAGCGAAGTAGGCGCCTGAATCAGCGGCCCAGACCAGCGCCAGCGCGGCCAGCAGCCACAGGTGGCCCTGATGGCCCGGCGGGTCGCCGCCGGCATGGATCAGCACCAGCGCAGCCCACGCCGGCACGATCGCCAGGGTGCCGGCCAGCAGCTTGAGGATGCGCGCCGGACTTCCGGGCTGCGCGCCGAAGTTGAAGAAGCGCAGCCAGACCAGCGCGCCCAGCCACCAGGCCACGCCCACCAGGGTCGCGATCTGGAACAGCACGAGGGTGCCGGCATCGGCCCACACCAGCAGCACCATCAGCACCAGGTTGAGGACCAGCAGCACGGTGCGGGCGAGGGTGTCTTCGACATCGGCCAGTTTCAGCCATTCCCACAGGCCGATCAGCAGCACGGCAGCAGCGGCGGCGGCCAGCCATTGCGTGGGCAGCAACAGGATCGCAGCAATGGCGACCGGCGCCATGATCAGCGCGGCGAGGACTCGGGTCTTGGTCATGGGCTGGACGTCTCGGTGGCCAGGGCGGCGATCTGGGCGCTGGTCAGGCCGAAGCGGCGCTCACGGCTGGCATAGGCATCCAGCGCCAGCTGCAGCTGCGCGGCGTCGAAATCCGGCCACAGCGCTTCGGTGAACCACAGCTCGGTATACGCCAGCTGCCACAGCAGGAAATTGCTGATGCGGGTATCGCCGCCGGTGCGGATGAACAGGTCCGGTGGCGGCAGGTCGGCCAGAGCCACCTGTCGCCCCAGCAGGGATTCGTCGATCTGCTCGGGAAGCAGGCGGCCGGCGGCCACTTCAACGGCCAGTGCGCGTGCGGCACGGGCGATGTCCTGGCGGCCACCATAGCTGGCGGCGATCGACAGGGTCAGAGCGCGGTTGTCGGCGGTGCGCTGTTCGGCCAGCTGCATGCGGCTGACCAGGGCGGCGCCGAAGCGCTCGCGTTCGCCGATGAAGCGCACGCGCACGCCGCGCCGATGCAGCTCGTCCACTTCGCGATCGAGCGCGCCGAGGAACAGCTTCATCAACGCATCGACTTCTTCCTGCGGCCGGCCCCAGTTCTCGCTGGAGAACGCGAACAGGGTCAGCGCCGGAATGCCCAGCTCCAGGCAGCGCTCGATGGTACGGTTGACCGCACGTGCACCGGCCCGATGGCCGATCACGCGGGGGCGACGGCGCTGCTGTGCCCAACGCCCGTTGCCATCCATGATGATGGCAACGTGGCGCGGCAGGGCGGCCGGCAGGGGAGGCGGGACTGAAGGCATCGACTTCAGACCGACATCAGTTCCTTTTCCTTGTCGGCGACGACCTTGTCGATGTCCTTGATGTTGGCGTCGGTCAACTTCTGGATATCGTCTTCGCCGCGCTTCTTCTCGTCTTCGCTGATGACCTTGTCCTTCAGCAGCTTGGCGACTTCCTTGTTCGCATCCTGGCGGATGTTGCGCACGGCGATCTTGGCGCCTTCGCCTTCCTTCTGTACCTGCTTGGTCAGTTCCTTGCGGCGCTCTTCGGTCGGCGGCGGCAGGTTGACGCGGATCGAGGTGCCGATGGTGTTCGGGGTCAGCTCGATGTTGTACAGGCCCTTCTCGATCTCCTTGATCATGCTCTTGTCGAAGGGCGTGACCAGCAGGGAGTGGGCGTCGGGGTTGGAAATGGACGCGACCTGGTTCAGCGGCGTGCTGGCGTTGCCGTAAGCATTGACCGTGACGCGGTCCAGCAGGGCCGGCGTTGCGCGGCCGGTGCGGATCGAGGTGAGGGTGTGCTTAAGAGCGTCGATGCTCTTGGCCATGCGCGTCTGCGCGTTGTTCTTGATGTCGTTGAGCATCGCCAGGGTCCTGGATGTAACTGGAATCGGGCGATTATAGGCGAATACGGGACGCCGCCGGGCCTGAATCGGCCCGGAGGTCGCCTTGCGCTCAGCCTCAGGCCGGGTCGCGGCCCTGGACGAGCGTGCCGATGTTCTCGCCGTGCAGGATCTTCAGCAGTTCGCCCGGCTGTCCCATGTCGAACACGCGCATCGGCAGGTCGCTGTCGCGGGCCAGGGCGAAGGCGGCGGTATCCATCACTTCCAGGCCACGACGGATCACTTCGTCGTAGCTCAGGCTGTCGAAACGGACGGCGTCGCTGTACTTGTTCGGATCCTTGTCGTACACGCCATCGACCTTGGTTGCCTTCAGCAGCAGGTCGGCGCCGATCTCGATGGCGCGCAGGGCAGCGCCGGAGTCGGTGGTGAAGAACGGGCTGCCGACGCCTGCGGCGAAGATCACCAGGCGGCCCTTTTCCAGATGGCGGATGGCGCGGCGACGGATGTAGTCCTCGCACACGTCGTTGATCTTGATCGCGCTCATCACGCGGGCCTTGGCGCCCACTTTTTCCAGCGCATCCTGCATGGCCAGCGCGTTGATGACCGTGGCCAGCATGCCCATCTGGTCGCCGGTGACGCGGTCCATGCCGCCAGCGGCCAGGCCTGCACCGCGGAAGATGTTGCCACCACCGATGACCAGGGCGACTTCGGCGCCGGCCTGCTGGGCTTCGACGACTTCACGGGCCAGGCGATTGATGATCTTGGGGTCGATGCCGTAGTCCTCATCTCCCATCAGCGCCTCCCCGGAAAGTTTCAACAGGATGCGGCGATAGGCGAGCTTGGACATAGGGACCTCGGGTGCGTGGAAATCGCGGGCGATTCTACGCGCAAGCGGCGCGCGGCCAAAGCGTTTTGTGCACTGCGGCGCAAAATACCGGTGTGCCCCGTACATCCGGGGCGCACCATTCAGCCCAGCTCTGCGCCCGCAGTGGCAGACAGTTCATCATGCCCCAGTTCGCCGGGAGAGCGTGCAATGACCCGGTTGCGGCCCAGGTTCTTGGAGCGGTAGAGCACATCATCTGCAGCGCGCAGGAGGTCCTGCACGCCGGCAAAACGCTCGTAGCCGCCCTGGGTGGCTACACCGGCCGAGAAGGTGATGAACAGCGGGCCGCCTTCCAGTTCCGCCATCGGGGTGGCGACGATGTTGGCCAGCACCCGGCGGATCACGTCCAGGGCCACCGATTCGCTGGTATTGGGCAGCAGGGCGACAAACTCCTCGCCGCCGAAGCGGGCCACGGTGTCGCTGTTGCGCAGCTGCCCCTGCAGTTTGCCGGCAAAGGCGCGCAGCACCTCGTCGCCGGTCAGGTGGCCGTGCGCATCGTTGATCTTCTTGAAATCGTCCAGGTCGATGAAGGCCACCGACAGCGGCCAGCCATGGCGGCCGGCACGCAGGAATTCCTGTTCAAGCACGGCTTCGAGCTGGCGGCGGTTGAGGACGCCGGTCAAGGCATCGCGATGGGCCTGGTCGGCCAGGCGCTTGGCACGGGCCTCGAATTCATCGGCGCGCCGGCGGGCCTGGTCGGCATCCTGCAGTTCGCGCAGGTTGCGCAGGGTGGCGAGCTCCTGGGCGTGGTCGATCAGCTCGCGCACGCGGGCCGGCGAATTCAGGCCGTTCTCGAACAGGCTGGCGATGTCCGGCAGCGCATCGCTGATCCGGGCCAGGACCTGGTCGAAGCGGGCACTGTCCAGCTCCAGCCGGTCGTGGACCTGCTGCAGGGCGCGCTCGCGGGCGGCATCGGCGTCTTCATCCAGCCAGATGTCGGCAACGGCGCCAGACAGCTGTACGCAGGCCTGGAACGGATTCTCGGCGGTACCTTCGTCTTCGCTGTGGCGGATGCTGTCGACCAGGTAGCGCGGCAGGCCCCACTCCTCGGCTACCCACGCACCGACGTCGGCGTGGCTGCAGCCGAGTTCCTGGCGCTCGCGCGCGATCAGGTCGGGGTTGTCGCGCGCTTCGCGCAGCAGGGGCAGGTAGCGTTCGGATTCGGCCTGGGCCAGGCACAGCACGCCCATGTCCTGCAGCAGCCCGGCCAGCATCAGCTCCTCCAGCCGGCGCAGGCCGCGCGCCTGGCCGAGCTGGCTGGCGGCCAGCGCGCTGAGGATGCTGCGCTTCCAGGCGCGTTGGCGCAGGTCGTGGTCGGCGCCGCCTTTGCCGGTCAGGCCCTGGGTGACGGTGAAGCCCAGGGCGAGGCTGATCGTAGCGTTCAGCCCGAGCATGGTCAGCGCCTGGCCGAGGTTCTCGATCCGGCGCCGGCTGGCGTACAGCGGCGAATTGGCGATACGCAGCATGCGGGCACTCAACGCCATGTCGATGGCGATGATGTCCGCAGCGGTTGCGATGTCCGCTTCCGGGTCCTGGGCCAGTTCGATGATGCGCAGGGCAATACCGGGCGGCGAGGGGAGGTTGCGGCAAAGCGCCAGTGCAGCTGTCAGCTCGGGAGGCATGTCGGGTCGTTCAATTCCATTAGGACAAGAATACCTAGGAATGCATCACAGTCCGCGACTTTCGTTCCTGTTATGTGACTGCAGGTTCCCTTTGCCGAGTATCGGCTTGATTCGCACGCAACGCAAAGACCCTTGGTTCCGGTGTGCGCACCAACGGTGCGCACCCACAGAAAGGGCGCCCACCGCGGGGGCAGGCACAAAAAAAGAGCCGCGGTTTCCCGCGGCTCCTTCTGGTTTCATCACAGCCGGGAGGCTGGAATCAGACCTGCATCGCCTTGGCAACTTCGGCGGCGTAGTCTTCCACCACCTTCTCGATGCCTTCGCCAACGACCAGCAGCTGGAAGCCAGCCACGTCGGCGCCGGCAGCCTTGACCACCTGCTCGACGGACTTGTCGCCGTCCAGCACGTAGCTCTGGCCGTACAGGGTCACTTCGCTGACGATCTTGTTGATCTTGCCGCTGATGATCTTTTCCAGGATGTCGGCCGGCTTGGACTTGTCCTTCTCGGACATCTTGGCCAGTTCGATTTCCTTTTCCTTTTCCACGAACTCGGCCGGCACATCGGCGGCCTTGTTGTGCGGCGGCTTCAGCGCAGCCACGTGCATGGCCAGACCGCGAGCCAGTTCGGCGTCGCCACCGATCAGGTCGATCAGCACGCCGACCTTGCCGTTGGTGTGGACGTAGGAACCCACGTTGCCGGTGGTGTCCAGCTTGACCAGGCGACGGATGAGGATGTTCTCGCCCAGCTTCTGGATGGCGGTAGCGCGGGCTTCTTCGACGGTTTCGCCGGTGGCCAGCTTGGCGCTCTTCAGGACTTCCACGTCGGTGGCGCCCGATGCCAGGGCAGCGGCAGCGACGGAATCGACGAAGTTCTTGAAGTTGATGTCGTTGGCGACGAAGTCGGTTTCCGAGTTGATCTCGACCAGCACGGCCTTGCCGCCGTCCTGGGCCAGGCCCAGACGACCTTCGGCGGCCACGCGGTCAGCCTTCTTGTCGGCCTTGGCAGCGCCGGACTTGCGCAGCGCTTCAGCAGCGGCGTCGATGTTGCCGCCGGCCTCGGTGAGCGCCTTCTTGCATTCCATCATGCCGGCGCCGGTGCGCTCGCGCAGTTCCTTGACCAGGGAAGCAGTGATTTCCACGGGATTACCTCACGAAAGAAAGGGGTTGGGCCGGCATGGTGGCCGGCCCGTGTGACAGTTTCCTGTCGTCGCGCCATCGGCAGCGGACAGGAAAGGTGGGCGCGTGGCGCCCACCGGGGCCTGGATCAGGCCTGGGCTTCGCCCTTGTCGGCAGCAACAGCCTTCTTGGCCGGAGCGCGGCGAACCGGCTTGCCTTCTTCGGCCGGAGCGTCGGCGAACTCTTCTTCACGGACGGTGGCAGCGTGCGGTGCAGCAGCCTTGCCTTCCAGCACGGCGTCAGCAGCAGCGCGTGCGTACAGCTGCACGGCGCGGATGGCGTCGTCGTTGCCCGGGATCGCGTAATCCACCAGCTCCGGGTTGTAGTTGGTATCGACGACAGCGATCACCGGGATGCCGAGCTTCTTGGCTTCCTTGATGGCGATGTCTTCGTGGCCGATATCGATGACGAAGATCGCGTCCGGCAGACGGTTCATGTCCTTGATGCCGCCCAGCGAGGCTTCCAGCTTGTCGCGCTCGCGACGCAGGCCCAGCACTTCGTGCTTGACCAGCTTCTCGAAGGTGCCGTCGGATTCACCGGCTTCCAGTTCCTTCAGGCGGGCAACCGACTGCTTCACGGTACGGAAGTTGGTCAGGGTGCCGCCCAGCCAACGCTGGTTCATGAAGGGCATGCCGCAACGCTCGGCTTCTTCACGGATCGACTCGCGGGCGCTGCGCTTGGTGCCCAGGAACAGGATGGTGCCGCGCTTCTGGGCAACCGACGAGATGAAGTTCATCGCGTCGTTGAACAGCGGGACGGTCTTTTCCAGGTTGATGATGTGGATCTTGCCGCGGGCGCCGAAGATGTACGGAGCCATTTTCGGGTTCCAGTAGCGGGTCTGGTGGCCGAAGTGGACGCCGGCTTCCAGCATCTGACGCATGGTGACCTGGGGCATTGCAATACTCCTGATGGGGAACCGGCGATTCCGCCCGCGGGATAGGTATGCGGGACGCGTGGAAGCGCTGAAGGTTCCGGGGTTGGGCTTCCCTGTTGCCTCCGTGGCCGAACTCCTTGCGGAGCACCCCGGCACGGATGGGGGCAGCAGGTGTGGATTCACCGGTGACGTCCGGTGTGGACGGCGTCCCGCGCACAGGGCGGCAGGACATCCGGGCAATTATAGCCCGCCAGCGGCTCCGGCCGCAAATGACGGGGGCGGGGCGTCCAGATCCGCCTCCGGTGCATGGTCCAGACGGGCCCGGAAGCGGCCGCCAGCATAGCCATCGGCGCGCCAGGGCAGCGCCCAGTGGCGGCGGCGCCCTGGCAGCACGTAGCCGGCCAGGCCGGCGATCAACAGCTGGCGGCGGCCTTTGGCGTCGACAAACACCAGGTCGGCCAGATGCGCATGGCGCGTGCCTTCATTGTAGAGCCACAGCTGCGGCGGCTGTCCGGGCAGCGCGCGTGCCTGCAGGTGCAGCAGGGTGGGCGCCGCCAAGGCGACCGGATCGAGGAAGACCGGCAGCGAGTAGCGGATCGGAGGAGACGGTGTGGGCACGTCACTCGCCGGGCTGATCACCAGCCGGTACGCGTGCTGCACGCCAGCAGGGGCCGGGCCGAGGCGCACAACGCGCAGTCTCTGGCGTTGGCCGGTCGCGATCTGCAGCCTGCGAGGGCTCAGCGCCACGTCTTCGGCAGGCAGCAGCTGTTCGCCATCGTCCTGTTGCTGCCATCGGTACAGCCGGGCCTCACCCTGCCAGGTGCCGGCTTCGGGGTTGTGCAGCCATAGTTCGGTGTCGGTGCGATCAGCCGGCAGCAGCAACCGGGTGTTGGACAGTTCAAGGCTGTGCGCCAGGCAAGGTGTGAGTGCCAGACACAGCCACAGCAGGCGACGCATCAATAGGTCACCGTCACCATCACCGCTGCTGCGGAGCTGGGGGGAGCTGCCGGGGTCAATGCCTGCACCTGCAACGGCACGGGTGCAGGCGCATCGCTGCGCTGCCGCGCGGCAGGTGCCCGCCGCGCATCGGTGACCTGCAGGGTGATGGCCAGGCTGGCGTGCGACTGCGCAGCTGCCGCGAGGGCGAAGGTGCTGCCCAGTGCGCTGACGCTGGCCAACAGGAGGACGTAACGCAATGGCAGTGCCGGCAGTGGGGACGCAGGCCATATCGGCGTTCCTGCGCAGATCTGTAGCCGGAACGCTCAGTAGGTGATGGTGACCGTGACCGTGTCGGTGTAGACACCCGGCGACGTCGTGGCGGCGCTGGTGGGAGCAACCCGGCCGTAGATGGTAAGGCTCTGTGCCGATCCGCTGCCCGTGCCGGGCACGGTGCTGCTGTTGAGCACGTTGCCCCAGCGCAGGGTTCTCCCTGCATTCTGGTAGAGCTCGTAGGGCACGGTTGCACCGGTGCTGCCGACGCGCATGCGCCGGTTGCCTGCGCCATCGGCGTTGCTGCCGTTGTCCAGGCCTATCTGGAAGGCGCTGCGGTTGACGCAGGTCAGGCTGAACACCGCGGTGCGGTCGATGTTGGCGAGCACCGTACCGGTGCTGCTGCCGAAGTTCATCGGCGCGGTGACATAGGTGCCGCACGAGGGGTTGACGGTGGCGTTGGCGATCACCGACATCGTGGCGGTGATCAGCCCCGAATTGCCGGTGACGGTGGGCGACCCCACGGTGCAGTTGGCAGGGTAGGGCGGTGTGCCAAGGATGGGTTCGTTGTAGGCGTACTGGAACGTGGCGGCCAGGGTACTGGTGAAGGCGCCCGCCGACAGCAGCTGGCTGGCCGGATAGCGGCCGTAAAGCGTGACCGTGCCGGAGCCGGATCCGCCCAGGACAGGAACCGGGTACTGCATCTGGTACATGGCCCAGGCGGGGCTGCTGGCGCTGCCGCTGCCGATCACGCTGGTACGCGCGGCATCGCTGTAGATCTGGTAGTTGAGGCGGTCGCCGAAGCTGTTGGCGAACGTGCGTGAGGGGGTGATGGTGGTGCCGCCGGTACCTGCGGGCAGGCCCACGCAGAACGTCACGCGGGCGTTGGCCAGCAGCGCGACCGCACCGGTGCTGCAGTTGATGTTGAAGGTCGTGATGGTGTCAACCAGACCGTTGGAGACCGTGCCGAAGGACAGCGTCGGACTGGTCAGCGAGCAGGACGTAGCCGCGCGTGCCGGCAACGCCTGGAGACCCAGCCACAGGGCCATCAACACACCCAGAAGGCGGGTCACGGGTGCTGCTCCGGCTCGCAGCGCAGCGCCGCGAGCCGGCGGATGCCCGGCCCGGGGCGCTGCACCTGTATGTGGCAACGGCCCTGTTCGCTGTCGACCTGCAGCAGGGTGGTTCCGCTGGCGAGCTCCACCCAGGCCTGGCCATCGTGGCCGACCACGGTGGGTGGCATGCCCTCGCCCTGCACGCGCGCGCCCAAGGGCAAGGGTCTGCCGTTGCCATCAAGCAGGGTCAACAGCACGCCATGCGACTGCCGCAGTGCGAAGTCCACGCGCATGCCGGCACCCTGGCGGGGCGTGGCCAAGGTCTCCACCTGCTCGGCACGCAGGTCGGCAGGAAGTCCCAGTGTGTCGATCGTCAGGCGGTTGCGTTGCCATGACAGCAGCGGTGTGACCAGCAGCAGGCCCTTGTGATCGGTGACGCCGATCTGCCTGTTTTCAAGCAGCACCGGAACGCCAGGGCGACCGGTGGATACCACGGCGAAGGCGTCTGGCACTTCGCGTGCGGCAAACACGCTGCCGGCCATCCATACCAGACTGCCACTGGCATTGCCGTAGGCGAAGGTCTGCCCGCTGTTGCGCGATATGCCGGCGGCGTAGCGGCCGTGAGCGCCGAGTGCGCCGATTTCGGCCAGGCCCCCGCCATCGTCGCGCGCCTGCAGGCGCCAGCCCGGGCCACCCCGGCCACCGTCGCCAGGCACCGGCCGCATGACCTCGGCGCTGGCGTAATGGCGGTCGCCGTTGCGCTGCGCCGACAGGGTGGCCTGCCGGTCCTGGCCCAGCTGGGTGCCCAGTGACAGGTAGACACTGCGGTTGCGGCGCTGGTCGATGTCCTGGGTGGCAGAAAGATAGGCGTTCCAGCGGCCGAACGTGCGTGACCAGAACAGGCTCAGGTAGCGGCTGCGACTGAACGGCAGTGCCTGCGGTGGCGCCGGTTGCGGCGCGTTGAAGAGGGGCTGCGGCTGGTCCAGGCGCAGGTAGCTCACGCTGAATGACCCCAACTGCTGCAGGTCAACGCCGAACGATGCCTGCTCGCTGACCCGGGGCGGGACGTTGTCCTGCAGGCTGCCGAGATCGCGGTAGTCGCCGCTGGTGCGGCGGCTGGCCAGGTTTACATTGAAGCGGCGGTTGTTCCAGTTGTAGCCCAGGCCGTACTGGCGGCCGCTGCGCTGGCCGTCGCGGCTTTCGCTCCAGTTCGCGCTGAGCACGCCGGCCTGGCCGAGCAGCCACGCACCGCCGAGCCCTGCATTGACGATGCCGCCACCGCCTTCCGCATGCGCTTCGGCGGTGAAGCGGTTGCTGACGCCGCGTCGCAGGGTGGCGCTGGCGACGGTGTCGGTGTCATAGCGGAACGAGTGGATGCCATAGTCGCGACGCAACCTGCCAAGGCCTGCGGACCAGTCCGACAGGCCCGCTGCGAGCAGTTGCTGGGTGCCATAGAAGGCGAAGTCCAGGGTCTGCATGCGGCCAAAAGCATCGGTGACCACCACCTGGGCTGTGCCGGTGCCATTGATGCCGGGCTGTGCGGCAAGCTGGAACGGACCGACCGGGACCTGTCCGGTGTACTGGCGAAGCCCGTCGATGTAGAGCTCGACGCTGGATGGTACGACCGCCTCGCCGAGGAAGGCTGGCGTGGGGGTGAGTACACGATAGGGCTGCAGGCCGTAGTTGCGGCCGATCTGGACGCCGGCCATGCGGGCAGGGCGGCTCCACTCCAGGAATCCGCTGTAGAAGTCGCCCACCGTCAGGGTCAGTGCCTGCTCCGGCAAGTCCAGGCGCCAGCTGGTATCCAGCCGCACCGATTCCTGCTGCCAGCCTTCGCCGGGGAGCTGGTAGCTGCGCATCAGCGCCGTGTTGCGCAGGGTGCCGTTGCCGAAGCCGAACAGGCGGACGTCGCTGTTGAGGCTGACATTGCCCAGCCCATTACTGTGGCTGGCGTAGACGTCGTAGTTGACAGCCATGCCGGGTGACGCCTGTGCGGCCGGCGCCGACTCGATGCCCCTGCCCAGCTGCGCTACCGGCAACTGCAGCTGCTGCAGCGGTACCTGCAGGTCCAGTACCTGCAGGCTGGCGTCGTAATGAACCAGCAGTTGCGGGATCTGATCCAGGTAGACCGGCGCGTCGCCGCGCACGGGAAAGCCGAGCTGGCGCAGCGTAGAGGCCGGTGCCTGCAGTCGTCCACCCTGCTCATGGAACAGCATCAGGCCGCGCTGCGCCTGGTTGAGGCTGGTGTCCAGATACAGCGCCTGCGGAGCGGTCAACGGTGTCGGTGCAGGTAGCGACGCTTCGGCGGCGATGTCGGTAGCAGGTGCCGGCAGGCCACGGCCGGCGCCGTGCACGGAGACAGAAGCCAGGCCGGTGCAGCAGGCCAGCATGCAGGCCTCAGCGAGCCGGCGGCGTCGCATGCAGGGGCGTAAGCTGCGACCCACCATTGATCCTCGCACTGAAGGTGCCGCCGACCACGTGTGCAGGAGCCTGCTGCAGGGCCCAGCGCATGGTCTGCCCAGGCAGCACGTAGCCCACCAGACCCGGCAGCAATGGTGTGCTGCGGCCCTGAAGAGTGACCGCCAGATCGGCGATCTGCGCGTGTCCGTTGCCGCTGTTGTGTACTTCCAGCATGGCCGGGCTGGCGCCGCCATCGACCAGTCGCGCCTGCAGTTGCGGCATGGGCGGCTTGCCGTCCGGCTGCACGAAGAAGGGAATCGAATAGCGCAGCACGAACTGCATGCCTTGGCGGGCTGGATCGTAGGCCGGGATCTCATCGACGATCACCCGGAATGCCTGCTGCTCGGCAGGAGCGGCGGCATCGACGCGGACCAGGCGCACCAGTTGCCGCTGGCCGGCGGCGAGCGACTGCATCGGCGGGCTTGGCAGCAGGGCGTCACTGCTCTCGAGCTGGTCGCGGCCATCGGCCTGCTGCCAGCGGTAGATGCGCACCTGCACCTGCACCGGTTCGGTGCCACTGTTGCTGATCCACAGGGCCTCGGCGTTCTGCCCGGCGCGCAGCTCGAACTGGGTTGGCGACACCTGCAGGCTGGCCGCCAGGCAAAGCGCAGGCGCCAGCGCGAACGCAATCAGCGCCAGCCCTTGCAAGCGGCGTACGCGGGGCAGTGGCATCGGCACGCCCTCAATAAGTGATGGTGGCGGTGATGGTGTCCTGGTAGGAACCGGGGGCAGCGTTGCTGAGGCTGGGGTTGGCCACCTGGCCGTACACCTGGTAGACCTGGTTGGCGCCGGTGCCGGTGCCAGCCACCGTGTTTGTGCCAGTACTCGCGCCCCACACGGTGTTGTGGCCGGAATCCTGGTAGAGCTGATAGCCGACGAAATTGTTGGCGGTCACCCCGGTGTCGGTATTGCGCATGCGGCGGGTGGTCACGTCACCGGCGGTGGTGGGGTTGAGGCCGGCATTGAGCGCGATCGTGTAAGGGGTGGTCACGCTGCACTGGGCGGTCACCGTGCCCTGCGCATTCAGCGGGGTGACGGAGCTTGAATCGGCATTGCCGAAGTTGACGTTGGTCGCCGCTGCGGCCGTGATCGTGCAGGCCTTGTTGATTGTCAGCAGGACATTGAACGTGACGGTGTCAGCGGCGGTGGCCGGGCCTGCCACCAGCAGGGCCAGGGCCCAGGCCAAAGGGGAACGAGCTGCGGATCGCATGGACAACCTCCCTGACCCGAAGGTCCGTTGAACAGGGCGAGAACGGCACATTCGGCGCCGTTTTGACGACAGTGGGGCCAGCGTAGGCACCGCAAGTGTCTGTATTCCGTGAGAAACAGGCTGTCGAAAGGGTGTGGACCATCACGCTTTCACCTTCCTTGCCGGATCCGTGCATGGCCCGGATCGCCAGTTGGGTGGCGTTCGTTCAGATTGCGGCCGGATCGGCGATAATGGGAGCCATGAGCGTGAATATCAAAACCCCGCAGGAAATCGAGATGATGCGCATCGCCGGCCGTCTGGCCAGCGAAGTGCTCGACATCGTCACCCCCCACGTCAAGCCCGGTGTCACGACCGAGGAACTGGACCGCATCTGCCACGACCATGTCGTGAACGTGCAGGGCGCCATTCCGGCCAACGTCGGCTACCGCGGCTTCCCCAAGACCGTGTGCACCTCGGTCAACAATGTCATCTGCCACGGCATTCCCAGCGAAGGGAAGGTCCTCAAGGATGGCGACATCATCAACATCGACGTCACCGTCATCAAGGACGGCTGGCATGGCGACACCAGCCGCATGTACTTCGTCGGCACCCCGTCGGTGATGGCCAAGCGCCTGGTCGACGCCACCTATGAGGCCATGTGGCGCGGCATCCGCGCGGTGCGTCCGGGCGCAACCCTGGGCGACGTCGGCCATGCGATCCAGAGCTATGCCGAAGGCGAGCGTTTCAGCGTGGTGCGCGAGTACTGCGGCCATGGCATCGGCAAGGTCTACCACGATGAACCGCAGGTGGTGCATTACGGCCGTCCGGGCCAGGGCCTGGTGCTGCAGCCTGGCATGACCTTCACCATCGAGCCGATGATCAACGAGGGCACCCGCTACAACAAGGTGCTGCCCGATGGCTGGACCGTAGTGACCAAGGACCGCAAGCTGTCGGCGCAGTGGGAGCACATGATCGCGGTCACCGAGACCGGCGTGGACGTGCTGACCCTGTCGCCGGGCGAGTCGCAGGTCTCCTGACGATGCTGCCGGCGAGTTCGCTGCTGGACACGCCGGCCGCGTCGCTCAACGACCCGGATTGGGCTGCTGCCGCGCGCGATGCGCTGCAGCAGGCCGACACGCGCCTGTACCGCCGCTTCGACCAGGGCGACAACATCGAGCGCCTGCTGGCGTTGCGCGCGCGCGCGGCCGATCACCTGATCCGCCATGCATGGCAGCGCTGCCTGCCGGCCGACAGTGGCCTGTCGCTGTTCGCAGTAGGTGGCTATGGGCGCGGTGAACTGTTCCCGCGTTCGGACATCGACCTGCTGGTGTTCGGCGATCCGCAGGCGCAGCTGGCCCACGAAGAGTCGCTCGCGCGGCTGTTCGCGCTGCTGTGGGATTGCGGCCTGGCGGTCAGTCACGCGGTGCGTTCGGCCGCGCAATGCAGCGAGGCCGCTGCCGATCAGACCGTGCTGACGGCGTTGATCGAAGCGCGCCCGCTGACGGCCGATGAGGCGGCGCGGCGTGCACTGCGTGCGGCGGTGGATGACCGCGAACTGTGGCCACCGCGTGCGTTTTTCCTCGCCAAGCTCGAGGAACTGCGCAACCGTCACCAGCGCTTCGGTGACACTGCCGACAACCTCGAGCCGGACCTGAAAGATGGCCCCGGCGGCCTGCGTGATCTCAACACGCTGGGCTGGATGGCGCTGCGTGCGTTTGGTGTGCGCGACCTGGAAGCACTGGTCGGCCTGGGCCATCTGGGCGCTGACGAGGCCGCTGCGCTGAAGCGCGAACGCGCGGTGCTGGCACGACTTCGCTTCGGCCTGCATCTGGTGGCGCGACGCCCGGAAGAGCGCCTGCGCTTCGATTACCAGAAAACCCTGGCCGCGCGCCTGGGCTTTGAAGACGACGCCGAAAGCCTGGGCGTCGAGAAGATGATGCAGGGCTTCTACCGCGCCGCGTCGGTGGTGCGGCGGATCAGCGATCGTCTGCTGCAGCGCTTCGAGGAACAGTTCGATGGCGAGGCGCAGCCCGAGCCGCTGACCGTGGGGTTCGCCCTGCGCCGTGGCTATCTGGCGGCCAACGATGCCGACTGGCCGAACGCGGACATCGGCCAGGTCTTCGCGCTGTTCGCCAGCTGGGCGAACAATCCGCAGATCCGCGGCCTGCATTCGTTGACCGCGCGCGCGCTGGCCGAATCGCTGCCGCTGCTGCCTGCCTATGACCAGGCAGACCCTGACGCGCGCGAACAGTTCATGGCCCTGCTGCGTGGCCAACGCCCGGTCGACACGCTTTCGCGCATGGCCCGGCTGGGCGTGCTCGGGCAGTGGATTCCGGCGTTCGCCCAGGTCAGCGGGCGCATGCAGTTCGACCTGTTCCATGTCTACACCGTCGACCAGCACACGCTGATGGTCCTGCGCAACATGGGGCTGTTCGCCAGCAGTCGTGCCGATGAACGTTTCTCGATCGCCCATGAAGTCTGGCCGCGCCTGCGCAAGCCCGAGCTGCTGCTGCTGGCCGGCCTGTTCCACGACATCGCCAAGGGCCGTGGCGGCGATCATTCCGAACTGGGCGCGGTCGATGCACGGGCGTTCTGCCACGCGCAGGGGCTGAGTGGTTCGGATACCGAATTGGTGGCCTGGCTGGTCGAACAGCACCTGCGGATGTCGGTGACCGCGCAGAAGCAGGACATCGCCGATGCGGACGTGATCCATCGTTTCGCGACCCTGGTCGGCAGCCGCGACCGCCTCGATTACCTTTACCTGCTGACCTGCGCCGACATCGCCGGCACCAGCCCGAAGCTGTGGAACGCGTGGAAGGACCGGCTGCTGGCCGATCTGTACTTCGCGACCCGGCGCGCACTGCGCGAGGGTCTGGAGCATCCGGTGCCGGCCGCCGAGCGCGTGGCCGAAGCGCGCGACAGCGTGCGTGCGCTGGTGCGCGAGCAGGGCTACGACGATGCCACCATCGACCGCCAGTTCGCGGTGATGCCCGACGAGGGTTTCATCCGTTTGCGCCCGGAACAGCTGGCCTGGCAGGCCGCCGCGCTGGTACCGATCAAGCAGGGCCAGACCCTGGTGAAGGTACGGCGGATCAGCGTCGACGACCCAGCACTGGAAGTGTTCGTGCACTCGCCGGACCGCGATGGCCTGTTCGCCGCGATCGTGATGACCCTGGACCGCAAGGGCTACGGCATCCACCGCGCGCGCGTGCTGGATGGTCCGGCCGACACGATTTTCGATAATTTTGAAGTGAGCCCGGCCGATACGTTTGCCGATGGCAGCAGCGCCAACCTGGAAGCGGCGCTGCGCGAGGCGCTCAGTGGCGATTTGACGCGGCTGCGTCCCTCGCGCCGGGTGGTGCCACGCCAGCTGCGCCATTTCCGTTTCGCCCCACGCATCGAGTTCCGCGATGAACCCGGCGCAACCCGTTTCGCCCTGGTCGCACCCGACCGCCCCGGCCTGCTGGCCGACGTGGCGTTCGTGCTGCGCAACCAGGGACTGCGCGTGCAGGACGCGCGCATTGCCACATTCGGCGAACGCGCCGAAGACACCTTCGTGATCAGTGACGAACACGACCTCCCCCTGACTGAATCCGCCCGGCAGCAGCTGCATGACGCAATGCTGGCCTGCCTGGACCCTGATCGAAACGCCGGAGACCCCGCCTGATGGCCACCAAGCCTGTAAAGAAGACTGTCGCGATCGCCAAGAGCGCAGCAGCCAAAAAGACCGCTGCCGCTGAGCCGGTTGCGAAGAAGACTGCCGCACCGAAGAAGGCTGCGGTGAAGAAGGCGCCGGCGAAGAAGGCCCCGGCCAAGACCGCCGAAGCCGCGCGCGCCGATAACATCGCACGCAAGTCGCTGCGCAAGCCGGCCGGGCCGGGCGTGGAAGAACTGAAGTTCGGCATCGAAAGCGCGTTCGAGCGCCGCGCCACGCTGACCCTGCACGAACTGGAAGGCTCGACCCGTCCGCTGGTCAACCGCGTGATCGATGGCCTGGAAAGCGGCGAATTCCGCGTCGCCGAGCCGGACGGCCATGGTGGCTGGAAGGTCAACGAATGGCTGAAAAAGGCCGTGCTGCTGTATTTCCGCGTCAACGACATGGCCGTGGTCGATGCACGCCCGGCACCGTTCTGGGACAAGGTCGAATCGCGCTTTGCCGGCTATGACGAGGCGAAATTCCGCCGCGGTGGCGTGCGTGTGGTGCCGGGTGCGATCGCCCGTCGCGGCACGTACTTCGGCAAGGACGTGGTGCTGATGCCGAGCTTCACCAACATCGGTGCGTATGTCGGCGAAGGCACCATGGTCGACACCTGGGCCACCGTCGGTTCCTGCGCGCAGATCGGCCAGCACTGCCACCTGTCCGGTGGTGCCGGCATCGGCGGCGTGCTTGAACCGCTGCAGGCAAGCCCGACCATCATCGAAGACCATTGCTTCATCGGTGCGCGTTCGGAAGTGGTGGAAGGCGTGGTCGTCGGCCATCACAGCGTGATCGGCATGGGCGTGTTCCTCAGCCAGAGCACCCGCATCTACAACCGCGCCACCGGCGAAATCAGCTACGGCTACATCCCGCCGTACAGCGTGGTGGTGTCCGGCTCGCTGCCGAGCAAGGACGGTACCCACTCGCTGTACTGCGCGGTGATCGTCAAGCAGGTCGATGCCCGCACCCGCAGCAAGACCAGCGTCAACGACCTGCTGCGCGGCCTGGCCGACTGACGGAGCCGCACGCATGAGCACCACCGTCTACGGTCTGAAGAACTGCGATACCTGCAAGAAGGCGACCAAGTGGCTGGACCGCTTCGGCGTGCCGTACACCTTCGTCGACTACCGCGACAACAAGCCCAGCCCGGAAACGCTGCTGGAATGGGCCGCCCAGCTGGGTGGCCTGGCGGCGATGGTCAACAGGTCCTCCACCACCTGGCGGCAGCTGCCGGACAACCGCAAGGCCGCCGATTCGGAAGCGGAGTGGAAGCTGCTGCTGCGCGAGTACCCGCAGCTGATCAAGCGCCCGCTGGTGGTGACTGCCGACGGCAAGGTCAGCCAGGGTTTCAGCGACAACGGCTTCAAGGCGCGCTTCGGCGTGGGCGGCGCGTGAGCGCCGTCCTCGACCTGGCCTGTGATCTGATTGCACGGCCATCGGTGACCCCGGACGATGCCGGCTGCCAGCTGCTGATCGGTGAACGTCTGCAGGCAGCCGGTTTCACCTGCGAGCACCTGCGGTTGGGCGAGGTCGACAACCTGTGGGCCACCCACGGCAGCGGCGCACCGGTGCTGGTCCTGCTGGGTCACACCGACGTGGTGCCCCCGGGCCCGCGCGAGGCATGGCAGAGCGATCCGTTCGCACCGCAGATCCGCGATGGCGTGCTGTACGGTCGCGGCACCGCGGACATGAAGGGCAGTGTGGCTGCATTCGTGATCGCTGCCGAACAGTTCGTTGCCGCCCATCCGCAGCACACGGGCACGCTGGCGGTGCTGTTGACCAGCGACGAAGAGGGCGATGCCATCGACGGCGTGCGCCATGTTGCACGGCTGTTCGCCGAGCGCGGCCAGCGCATCGACTGGTGCATCACCGGCGAGCCGTCGTCCACCGCCACGCTGGGTGACCTGCTGCGCGTTGGACGGCGCGGCAGCCTGTCGGCCAAGCTGCGCGTGCAGGGTGTGCAGGGCCACGTGGCCTATCCGGACAAGGCGCGCAATCCCATCCATCTTGCCGCGCCGATGCTTGCCGAACTGAGCGCACGGCGCTGGGACGAGGGTTACGAGAGCTTTCCGGCGACCAGCCTGCAGATCTCCAACATCCATGCCGGTACCGGCGCCAACAACGTGATTCCCGGTGAGCTGGAGGTGGATTTCAACATCCGCTACAACCCGCACTGGGATGCAGCGAAGCTGGAAGCGGAGATCACCGCGCTGCTGGACCGTCATGGCCTGCAGTACACGCTGAAGTGGCACCGCAGCGGCGAGCCGTTCTACACCCCGGAAGGGACATTGCGCGCAGCGGCGCGCGCCGTGTTGGCCGAGCACACCGGTCGCGCGCCGGAAGAGAGCACCGGTGGTGGCACCTCCGATGCGCGCTTCATCGCGCCCCTGGGTGCGCAGTGCATCGAAGTCGGCCCGGTCAACGCCAGCATCCACCAGGTAGATGAAAACGTGCGCGTGGACGAGCTGGAAGCGCTGCCGGGGCTGTACCAGCGACTGGTTGAACGCCTGCTGGTGTAGCGCCCGTCTGTCGGATCATGTGGATACGCCGGGCATGGCCCGGCGCTACTCCGAGAACTGGAAGAACGGTGGTTTGATCGCTTCGCGCCAGTACGATTCGTCGGCCATGTAGAAGCCCTGTGTGCTGGCCTTGGCGAACCACGCCGCCGCCGCATCCACGTTCTTCTGCAGGCCATCGCCGCCGCGGCCGAGTGCCAGCCCGGCCAGGTACTGGCCATACACGTTGCCCTGTGCAGCGGCACGTTCATACCAGCGCAGCGCTTCGGTTTTGTCCTGCACCACGCCGATGCCGGCCTCGTACAGCGTGCCCAGGTCCACCTGCGCTTCGGCATCGCCGCGCGCGGCGCGGCGCTGGATGCGCGCGATCACCGGGTTCGGTGAAGCATCACCGCTGAGCGGAGTGCCGGGTTTCGCGGACCCGCTGGTGGCATCACGCAACGGCTGCAGCTTGTACAGGTGGCGCAGGTAGACCGCGCGGCGCAGGCGCCAGCGCAGCGCGCCTTCCATGTCGCCACGTCGCTCGTACCACGTCTCCAGATCGCTCATCGCATACGGCGAGCCGTGATAAGCAGCCCGGTGGTACCAGCGGTAGGCCTTGCGCGCGGAGGGTTTCAGCACCACCGCGTCGGGCTTCTGCGGGGTATCACCACTGTCCAGCCGGCCGCGTTCCAGGATCATGCCCAGCTGTTCCTCGGCGCTTGTGGTGCGGTGCGTGCGCGGCGTGGTGGCAGCGGCGCGCGCGTACCAGTCCAGCGCGCGCACGTCGTTGCGGTACTGGTACAGCTTGGCCACGCGCAACGCCGAATCGAACTGGCCATCGGCAGCAGCAGCCAGGGCGTCGCGTTCGGTGTCATCGACCGGGTGGGTGGGCGTGGTCGCACAGCCGGCCAGGGCAATCAAAGCCAGGGTGGGCAGCAGCAGGCGACGGCAAGAGGGGTTCATCCATGAATTCCGGAAAGCAGGCAGGGGATTATCCGGGTCGCTACCGGCGTGGCCGCTGAATCGGTTGCCATCGCAACTGTTGCGCCGCGCCGGAAACCCGGTTACGGTCGGATCCATGTCGCTCCGCCTGGCCACCGCCGTCAACAACACCAACCGCAATAATCTGCGTGCGAATAATCGCGCGCGGCCGATGCGGGACTGCGCCCTGGGTAGATAGACAGCAACATACGCCCGGACATCAGAAAACCCGCATCGGCCGATGCGGGTTTTTTTGTGCCCGGGCGCAGCCCCACCCGGGCCTGGATGGCCGGTCGAACACCTTCCCCCCGTGTACTTCCCCACAACAGGAGTTCCACCCATGTGTTCGATCTTCGGTATTTTCGGCCTGCAGGCCGGTGACGATCTTCCTTCCCTGCGCCGCCATGCGCTGGAGCTGTCGCAGCGCCAGCGCCATCGTGGCCCGGACTGGAGCGGCGTGTATCTGGACGAAGGCGCGCTGCTGGTCCACGAGCGCCTGGCCATCGTCGATCCGGCCGGCGGCTCGCAGCCGCTGCTGTCCGCAGACGGGCAGCTGGCGCTGGCGGTCAACGGCGAGATCTACAACCACCAGCAGCTCAAGGCCGGCCTCGCCGAAGCCTATGCCTTCCAGACCGGTTCGGACTGTGAGGTGATCAACGCGCTGTACCGCCAGGGCGGATCGCCGGCGCAGTGGCTGGAACAGCTCAACGGCATCTTCGCCTTTGCCCTGTGGGACCGTGCAGCCGGCCGTGTGCTGGTGGCGCGCGATCCGGTCGGCGTGGTGCCGCTGTACTGGGGCCATGATGCGCAGGGGCGGCTGCGCGTAGCTTCTGAAATGAAGGCGCTGGTCGATACCTGTGCCGATGTTGCCCAGTTCCCGCCGGGCCATTACTACGACAGCGCCAGCGGTGAGCTGGTGCGCTACTACCAGCAGTCGTGGCGCGAGTACGACGACGTGCAGGGTCGCCAGGCCGATCTCGCCGAGCTGCGCCAGGCCTTTGAACATGCGGTCGAACGCCAGTTGATGAGTGACGTGCCGTATGGCGTGCTGCTGTCGGGCGGGCTGGATTCGTCGCTGGTTGCCGCCGTGGCAGCACGTTATGCGCGCCGTCGCATCGAAGATGGCGGCCAGAGCGAAGCCTGGTGGCCGCGCCTGCATTCGTTCGCCATTGGTCTGAAGGGCTCGCCGGATCTGGCGGCTGCTGCGGTGGCCGCCGAAGCGCTGGGCACCGTGCACCACGGCTTCGAATACACCTTCGAAGAAGGCCTGGACGTGTTGCCGGAGGTGATCCGACACATTGAAACCTACGACGTCACCACCATCCGCGCCTCCACGCCGATGTTCCTGCTGGCGCGCCGGATCAAGGCGATGGGCGTGAAGATGGTGCTGTCCGGTGAGGGCAGCGACGAGATCTTCGGCGGCTATCTTTACTTCCACAAGGCGCCGGACGCGCGCGAATTCCACCAGGAACTGGTGCGCAAGCTCGACGCCCTGCACAACTACGATTGCCTGCGCGCCAACAAGTCGATGATGGCCTGGGGCGTTGAGCCGCGCGTGCCGTTCCTGGACCGCGAGTTCCTCGACGTGGCGATGCGTTTCGATGCCGCGCACAAGATGGTCGGCGCCGGCTTCGGTGGTCGCCGCATCGAGAAGGCAGTGCTGCGCGAGGCCTTCGAGGGCTACCTGCCGGACAGCATCCTGTGGCGGCAGAAGGAGCAGTTCAGTGATGGCGTCGGCTACGGTTGGATCGACGGCCTGAAGGCGCACGCCGAAGCACAGGTCAGCGACCGCGTACTGGCCGCCGCCGACAAGCGCTTCCCGCACAACCCGCCGCAGACCAAGGAGGCGTACTACTACCGCCATCTGTTCGAGCAGTTCTTCCCCAGCCACGCGGCGGCTGAAACCGTGCCGGGCGGCAAGTCGATCGCCTGTTCCTCGCCGGCGGCCATTGCCTGGGATGCCAGCTTCGCCGCCGCCGCCGATCCGTCGGGCCGCGCCATCGCCGGCGTGCACGAGCAGGCGTTGGCCTGACCGGCAGTGCCCGGTCGCCTGACAACGGTAGCGCCGGGCCATGCCCGGCGAGCGCACAGCGCCGGAGCAGGCAAGGACGTATCATCGGCGCCCTGCACATTGGGGAATGTTCATGGACGTACAGACCGGAGGTCCCGTGCGGCCGACGAAGTGGGCGTGGCGTTACCTGGTCTGGGCCGGCGTGCCGCTGCTGGTCGGCCTGCTGCTGGCCCGCTATGCCGGGCCCGGGCTGCCGACGGTGGCCAGCAAGGCCGAAGCCGTGGTCGGCAGCGATTGGGCGCATCACCTGGCCTCGCCGCTGGGCCTGTTCCTGCTGCAGCTGCTGGTGCTGTTGCTGGTCGCCAAGGGCGCCGGCGCGCTGTTGAAGCGTTTCGGCCAGCCGGCCGTGATCGGTGAGATGGCCGCTGGCCTGATGATGGGGCCGCTGTTGCTGGGCAGTCTTCTGCCACAGGTGCACGGCGCGCTGTTCCCGGCAGCTTCGTTGGGGCCGCTGGGCATGCTCAGCCAGCTGGGCGTGCTGATGTTCCTGCTGGTGGCCGGCGCCGAGCTGGATCTGGGCGCGCTGCGTGGGCGTCGTCGATTCGCTTTCACCGTCAGCCACGCCGGCATCGCGGTGCCGTTCGTGCTCGGCGTGGCCCTGGCGATCTGGCTGTACCCGCAGCATGGCCCGCAAGGCGTGAGCTTTACCGCGTTCGCGCTGTTCGTCGGCATCTCGATGAGCATCACCGCCTTCCCGGTGCTGCTGCGCATCCTCGCTGATCGCGGCATCACCCACACATCGCTGGGGCAGACCGCCATTGCCTGCGCGGCGTTGGGCGATGCGACCGCGTGGTGTCTGCTGGCGCTGATCGTGGCGGCTGCGCAGGCCACTGGCTGGTTGCCGGCCAGCCTCAACCTGTTGTGCGTGGTGGCGTTCATCGCGCTGATGCTGGGGCTGGTGAAGCCATGGTTTGCCTGCAAGACCATCGCGCCGGGCCGCGAAGGACGCTGGCTGCTGGGCATCCTGCTGCTGTCACTGGCCAGTGCGCTGGTTACCGAAGTGCTCGGCATCCACGCGCTGTTCGGCGCATTCGCCGCGGGTGTGGCGGTGTCGTCCAACGCGCAGCTGCGGCAGCTGCTGGTGGCCAGGGTCGAACCGTTCGCGGTGACCCTGCTGCTGCCGCTGTTCTTCGCCATGACCGGCCTGCGCATGCGCGCCGACACGCTGCACAGCAGCGACATTCTGCTGTGCGTGGTGGTGATCGCAGTGGCCACGGTGGGCAAGCTGCTGGGCACCTGGAGTGCGGCGCGCAGCACCGGCATGGCCTCGCGCGAAGCGTGGCGACTGGGGGCGCTGATGAACACCCGCGGGTTGATGGAGCTGATCGTGCTCAACCTGGGCTACGAGCTGGGCCTGCTCGGCGACCGCCTGTTCGCGGTCCTGGTGATCATGGCGCTGGTGACCACCGCAATGACCGGGCCGCTGTTGAACCTGATCGAGCGCCGCAGGGCCTGACCCGGTCGCGCGGGCGGGCATTTTGTAGAGCCGAGCCCATGCTCGGCTCCGCACCAAGAGCAGCCGAGCATGGGCTCGGCTCTACAGCGTGCAGCGCACCCTCGGGCATGTGGGTGCCGCCGTCAGTGCACCGGTACCAGCGTCATCGTGTGCTGTGCCTTGCCGGGCAGGAACGGGGTGGGGCGACCATGCACCCAATCCTCATGGCCCGCGCCCCAGTAAGGCGACAGCGGATGGCCGCTCTGCCCACCCGGCATGTGCACGATGCCGTCGGCCTCGTGGCCGGGCGAGACCACCATCCGCTGCGAGGCGCCGAAGGTCGGCGTCTGTACACGCGGCATGTCACGGTCGCCGGGCAGCGGATCGGCCGGCATGCACAACCAGCGACTGGCGAAGGCGGGCAGGGCGCGCGCCACCGGATGGCAGATCGCCGCGGTATTGCGCTCGCCCCAGGTACGGTGTGCCAGCGGCCCCTGTGTGGACAGCTCGGCTTCGGTGCGACGTGCAGCATCGGCCAGCAGCGCATCCCAGCTCGTGTACGCGGGCGGCAGCAGGTTGGTGGGTCGCTGTTCCAGCATCGGCCAGGCCACGCCTTCCAGCTGCGCCAGGCGTGGTGCCAGGAAGGCCTCGCCCAGCTGTGCCCGGGCCGGCGCCAGCAGCGCATCGGTCAGCGTGTCGAGCACCTGTGTACGGAATTCGCGCACCACCCGGTAGCTGGTCGAGTTGATCGCGGCGCGCCCGTCCCAATGCTCGCTGACCGTTCTCAACCGCTTCAGTGCCGGATCGTCGCTGTGCTCGATCACCTCCTGCAGCAGCACCCACCAGCGCTGCAGGAACACTGCGCGGTCGTCCAGCTGGATTGCCAGCAGGTCGTGTTCGTCGAAGCGCTCCTGTGTGGCCAGCAGATCACGGATCTGCCGACCGCGTGCGCCGAGGTCGTAGCCGCCATTGCCGACGGTGGCCAGGGTCAGCTCGTCCACCACGCGGCTGTTGGCGGTCCACAACCGATGGCTGGGCGGATCGATCAGGCTCGGCGCGGCGTCGCTGCGGATCGGCCAGGGCGCGCAGCCCTGGTTGGCCTGATTTTCATTGAAACCCAGTGGCGCGCAGTGCGGGCCACGGTCGGGCCGCGCGCCGATGAGGCGCCACGCGATGCGTCCGCTGCGGTCGCCGACCACCAGGTTCTGCGCGGGAATGCCGGCGTGGTCGGCAATCTGCAGGGCCTGGTCCAGATCGGCGGCGCGTGCCATGTCAGTGAAGTCCATGCGCACCGCACCCGGCAACTGCGCGACCCAGCGCAGGGCGTCGCCGCTGCCATCGGCGTGGGTGTGCAGGATCGGCCCCCACGCGGTTTCGCGCACCGGGAATTGCACGTCTGCGCCACCGGCCACGACGATCCGCTCCTCATGCACGGTCACCGCAGCGTCGGCGGGCTCGGTGCGGAAGTCGGCGGTATCGATGTAGCTGTTGGTGAAGCCCCACGCGACGTGGCCGTTGCTGCCGACAATCACCGCCGGCACGCCCGGCAGCGAGAACCCGCTGACGTCGACCTGGCCACCTGCGGCCTGCGGGTCGGGGTAGCGCAGGCGCACACGGAACCACAGGCTGGGCGCGCGCAGGCCCAGGTGCATGTCGTCGGCGACGATCGCACGGCCATCGGCGGTCAGCGCGCCGGCAACGGCGAAATTGTTGCTGCCGACCGCGTCGGCATCTTCGGCAACTGCGCCAGTTGCGGCCTTAAGCGTGTGCAGGTCCAGCTGGCTGGCATCGGGCAGGTTGGCGTTGCCGCGGGGAGCGCCGGTCAGCGGCGCGTCCCACTCGCTGCCGTCATGCGCCAGCAGGGCGTACAGGGCCGGCGGCACCACCGCGCGGATGCGCTGCAGGGCCAGTTCGGACGGGTTGCTGGGGTCCTGCAGGTCGGCGTACATGGCCAGGCCCGCCAGCACGCTGTCGCTGGTCTGCCACGGTTGCGGCGCCTGCCGCAGCAGCAGGTAGGCCCACGGCCGCACCGCCAGGCTGCCCAGACCCTGGTTGACCCCGTCCACATAGGCACGCACGGCCGCAGGGTCGCTGCCCAGCGCATCCTGCAGATGGGCCTCGGTGCGCGCGCGCAGGCGGTGTACGCGCATGCGCTTGTCGGCTTCGATCGCCTTCGCCCCGAACAGCGCGGACAGTTCACCTGCGGCACTGCGCCGCATCAGGTCCATTTCGAAATAACGTTCCTGCGCGTGAATACGGCCGAGCGCCCGCAGCGCATCAGCCTTGTTGCCGGCGGTGATGGTGACCACCCCCAGCGCATCGCGCTCCACGGTGACCTTGCCGGCCAGCCCGGGCAAAGGGCGCTCGCCATCCAGCTCGGCCAGGCTGCCGCGCAGCAGCAACCACAGGACCAGGACCGCGAGCAGCACGATCGCGACCAACGCACCCAGAATCCACCGCCACTTACGACGCATTGCAGGTCCTTCCCGAGCATGTCGGCCGATTGTAGCCGCAGGCGCAACTGCGACTGATTCCGATTAGATCACCGTATTTCCAGATGGGGCACCATGGGCGCCATCGATTCACAGGAGCTCCCCCCATGAAAGGCAACCCGGACGTCATCGCCTGCCTGAAGGAACTGCTGCGCGGCGAACTCGCCGCCCGCGACCAGTACTTCATCCACTCCCGCCGCTACGAGGACCAGGGCCTGTTCGCGCTGTACGAACGCCTGAACCACGAGATGGAAGAGGAGACCCAGCATGCCGACGCGCTGCTGCGCCGGATCCTGTTCCTGGGCGGCGACCCGGACATGCGCCCGCATGCCACCGAGCCGGGCAAGACCGTGGAGGAAATGCTGCGCAAGGACCTGGACACCGAATACGCCGTTCGCAACAACCTCGCCGCCGGCATGAAGCTGTGCGAGGAGAAGGGCGACTACGTGAGCCGCGACATGCTGCTGGCGCAGTTGAAGGACACCGAGGAAGACCACGCCTGGTGGCTGGAGCAGCAGCTGGGCCTGATCAAGCGCATCGGCCTGGAGCTGTACCAGCTGAGCAAGATCGACGGCAGCGGCGCCCCGGCGCACTGACCGCTTGATGTAGAGCCAAGCCATGCTTGGCGGCATTTCGCAGAAGCACAACGTCCCGTCGCCCGCCAGCACCGGAGCACCGCCAGCCAGCCTTCGCCCGCCAGCTGCTCCACCGCCCGCCAGCCGACAAACAAAAAAGCCGGGGAATGCCCCGGCTTTTTTGTGTCTGACCCCATCGGGTGAGGCGTGCCAACCAAGGTTGGCATCTACCAGTGGCGGTGTATGGGGTCGGAGCCCTTTCCGCTGGAAAGGGAGCCGACCCCGCGCCTCATTCGACCGACAGCCCTTCCACCTTCTGCCAGCCACGCGGCAGCAGGTGGCCACGGGTGGCGCGGGCGCCCAGATAGGCCTCGAGCTCGTTGAACTTCAGGCCCATCGTGCGCTGGCCACTGCGTACCTGCAGGGTCTGCCCGGGGCTGATCGCCACGATCGCCACCACGCGTTCGGTGGCGAGCTTCGCCTTGGGGATCTCGATGATCTTGTTGCCCTTGCCCTTGTCCAGTTCCGGCAGGTCATTGGCGGCGATCGCCAGCAGGTTGCCCGAACTGGTCACCGCGACGATGCGGTCGGTGGCGACGTTGGCCACCACCGACGGCGACAGCACCGACGAGCCCGCCGACAGGTTCAGCATCGCCTTGCCGGCCTTGTTGCGGCCGATAAGGTTCTCGAAGCGGGTGACGAAACCATAGCCGTGGGTCGAGGCCAGCACGAAACGGGTATCCGGCTCGGCGCTGGCCAGGGTCACGAAGCTGGTGCCCGCGGCCGGCGAGAAGCGGCCGGTCAGCGGTTCACCGTTGCCGCGTGCCGAGGGCAGGGTATGCACCGGTGTGGAGTAGGCGCGGCCTTCGCTGTCGAGGAACGCGACCTGCTGGGTGCTGCGTGCACGCACCGCGCCCTGCAGGGCGTCGCCATCGCGATAGGACAGGGTCGAGGCGTCGATGTCGTGGCCCTTGGCGGCACGGATCCAGCCCTTCTCGGACATCACCACCGTCATCGGTTCGCTCGGTACCAGTTCGGTCTCGTCGATGGCCTGCGCCGCCTGGCGCTGCACCAGCGGCGAACGGCGCTCGTCACCGAACTTCTTGGCATCGGCCTGCAGTTCGTCGCGGATCAACTTCTTCAGCTTGGTCTTGCTGTCGAGGATGGCGATGATCTTGTCGCGCTCCTTGGCCAGCTCGTCCTGCTCGCCACGGATCTTCATCTCTTCCAGGCGGGCCAGCTGCTTCAGCTTGGTTTCCAGGATGTACTCGGCCTGGTCTTCGGACAGGCCGAAGCGTGCGATCAACGCCGCCTTCGGTTCGTCCTCGGTACGGATGATGTGGATCACCTCGTCCAGGTTGAGGAACGCCACCAGCAGGCCTTCCAACAGGTGCAGGCGACGCTCGACCTTCTGCAGGCGGTGCTGCAGGCGGCGGGTGACGGTGCTGCTGCGGAATGCCAGCCATTCGCTGAGCAGCGTCTTCAGGTTCTTCACCTGCGGACGGCCGTCCAGCCCGATCACGTTGAGGTTGACGCGGTAGCTGCGCTCCATGTCCGTGGTCGCGAACAGGTGGCCCATCAGCTGCTCGGCGTCGATGCGGTTCGAGCGCGGCACCAGCACCACGCGCACCGGGTTGGCGTGGTCGGACTCATCGCGGATGTCTTCCAGCCACGGCAGCTTCTTGGCGCGCATCTGTGCGGCGATCTGCTCGATCACCTTCGACGGCGACACCTGGAACGGCAACGCGGTGACCACCACGTTGTGTGCTTCCTTGATGTAGGTCGCACGCGCACGCACGCTGCCGTTGCCGGTCTCGTACATGTTCCGCAGGTCGTTGGCCGGGGTGATGATCTCGGCGTTGGACGGGTAGTCGGGGCCCTTCACGTGCTCGCACAGGTCGCGCACGCTGGCGTCCGGATCGTCCAACAGATGCAGCAGCGCGCTGACGATCTCGTTGAGGTTGTGCGGCGGCACATCGGTGGCCATGCCCACGGCAATGCCGGTGGTGCCGTTCAGCAGCAGATGCGGCAGGCGTGCCGGCATCCAGGTCGGTTCCTGCAGGGTGCCGTCGAAGTTCGGCGCCCAGTCGGTGGTGCCCTGGCCCAGTTCGCCCAGCAGCACTTCGGCGATCGGTGTCAGCTTGGATTCGGTGTAGCGCATCGCCGCGAACGACTTCGGGTCGTCGCTGGAACCGAAGTTGCCCTGGCCTTCGATCAGCGGATAGCGGTACGAGAACGGCTGCGCCATCAGCACCAGCGCTTCGTAGCACGCGCTGTCGCCATGCGGGTGGTACTTACCGATGACGTCACCGACGGTACGCGCGGACTTCTTCGGCTTGGACGCGGCATTGAGGCCCAGCTCGCTCATCGCATAGATGATGCGGCGCTGCACGGGCTTCAGGCCGTCGCCGAGGAACGGCAGGGCGCGATCCAGGACCACGTACATCGAGTAGTCGAGGTAGGCGCGTTCGGCGTACTCGCGCAGCGGCAGTTGTTCGAAACCGTGGAACACGGGGCGGGCAAGATCGGTCATGCGGCGTTGTTACCTATGTCGGGAGGCGGTGACGGCGGTCGCCGCTCTCAATCCAGTGATTATCCGGATGCGGCGGGGGATGCCAAGCCGCGTGCAGGGTCAAGGCCCGGTTCCAGGCCGTGACCGGCCCGTGCCAGGTAGCGTCCGGGCGGTAGCCCGAAGTGTCGCCGGAACACGGTGACGAAGGCGCTGGCGCTGCTGAAGCCCAGTGCGTGGGCGATATCGGCCACGCTGCGGCCCTCGCTGAGCTGGCGCAGCGCCTCGGCCAGCCGCGCCTGCTGGCGCCACTGGGCGAAACTGAGGGTGGTCTCGTCGCGGAAATGGCGGGTCAGGCTGCGCGGCGACAGGCCGGCCCAATGCGCCCACTGCGCCAGCCCGCGCTCGTCGGCCGGGTCGGCCAGCAACTGTGAGGCGATCTTCAGCAGGCGTCGGTCGCGCGGCATCGGCAGATGCATGCGCTGGCGCGGCGCGGTGCGGATCTCGTCCAGCAGCACGTTGATGATGTGCTGCCGCTCGGTGGTGCTCTCGTAATCCTGTGGCCAGTCGCAGATGCGTTCGGCCACCGCCTGCGCCAGCCGCGAGATGCCCAGCACGCACGGATCGGCCGGCAGTTCGGCGCACAGCGGTGCGGCCAGCACCATGCCCCAGCCGCGCAGGGGTCCATCGATGTGGACCGTATGCGGTTCGGCTGGTGGCATCCAGCCCGCCGAGCCCGGCGCCAGCGACCAGGTGCCATGTGAGGTGCGGGTGGTCAGCAGGCCGCGTTCAACGCAGATCAGCTGCGCGCGGACGTGGTGATGCCAGTCCACTTCGCGGGCCAGGCCCTGCGGGCTGTCGAAGCGGAAGGCGATGACCGGCGGGCCGTCATTGCGCTCGAACCAGTCCAGCGCTTCTTCACGCAGCAGGGTGGCAGGTCCGGGTTCGCCCGCCTTCACGTGGGCTGGGGGTGGCTTGAATGTGACATTCATTGGCTGGATTGTACTACCGGGCCAGTTGGGAGCGCCATTAAGGTGGCGCCTTCACCTGATCCAGCCCATTGCTGCAACACAGCATTCGATGCCAGATCGAATATTTCCATTGAGAAATATTTTTTTTGGAAGAGAATGCTCCCCCATGATCTGTCCTGCAACCACTCCCCCCAGCTTCGGCCTGCTGCTGCGCCAGGTGCGCGACGGCCTGGTCCGCCAGCTCGATGCGTCCATGGCCGAAGAAGACCTCGGCATCGGCTTCACCCACTACATCGGGCTGAAGGTGCTCTCGAACATGGCGCCGTGCACGGCCAACGAACTGGCCCAGGCCATCGACCAGGTGCCCAGTGCGGTCACCCGCCTGCTGGACAAGCTGGAGGCGCTCGGTTGCGTGCGCCGCGAGCCGCATGCCCAGGACCGGCGTGCACTGCAGATCGTATTGACCGAAGAAGGCCGCGCGCTGTGGGCGCGGTTGAAGCTGCGCGGCGACGCGGTGATGGATTACGCCCTGCGCGATCTGTCCGCCGACGAACGCACGCAGCTGCTGTCCCTCCTGACCCGAATCCGCGATTCCCTGACGACCCCATGAACCCGATCCCGCATCCCACTCTCCGCCGGTCCGGGCGCGCGCTGCTGGTTTCAGCGCTGGCCCTGGCCCTGGCCGCCTGCGCCAGCAGCCGTGGCCTCACCCCGCAGGGCCACGTGCTCGACGTGGACAGCCTGCACAGCGAACGCACCCTGGCCGACAGCGATCTGAGCGCTGCCGGTTTTCCCGCCCAGGACTGGTGGAAGGCACTGGGCGATACGCAGCTGGATGCGCTGATCGCCGAAGGCCTGGCCGGCCATCCGAGCCTGGACGCCGCCGATGCACGCCTGCGCCAGGCACAGTCGCAGGTCGGCACCGCGCGCGCCGATCGCCTGCCCAGCCTGTCCGTGTCCGGTGGCTACACCGGCCTGCGCCTGCCCGAATCGATGGCCGGCGATGAAATCGGTGGCCATTACGCCGGCAGCAGCCAGGTTGCCTTCGATTTCAGCTACGGCATCGACCTCTGGGGCGGCAAGCGCGCCGCCTGGGAAGCCGCCGTGGATGGCGCCCATGCCGCTACCGTCGAGGCCCAGGCCGCACGCCTGAACCTGTCCACCGGCATCGCCCAGGCCTATACCGACCTGGCCTACGCCTGGCAGCTCAACGATGTGGCCGAAGAAGAACTGGCGCGCTCGCAGAAGTCGCTGGAACTGACCCGTCAGCGTCGCAGCGCCGGCATCGACAGTGATCTGCAGGTACGCCAGGCCGAAGCCCGTGTGCCGGCCGCACAGCAGCAGTTGCTGGCGGCGCAGCAGCGTATCGATGCGGGACGCACTGCGTTGGCCGCGCTGGTCGGTAAGGGCCCGGACCGGGGCCTGTCGATCGAACGCCCGCGCGCGATGAACCCGCTGGCCCTGCAGCTGCCGGGCGTGGTGCCCAGTGAGCTGCTCGGTCGCCGCCCCGACATCGTCGCCGCGCGCTGGCGGGTGGAAGCGGCCGACAAGCAGATCAAGGTCGCCAAGACCAAGTTCTACCCGAGCCTCAACCTGACCGCACTGGCCGGCGTGGTTGCACCGAATGTCGGCGACCTGCTGCAGAGCAGCTCCAGCTTCGCCTACATCGGCCCGGCGCTGAGCATGCCGATCTTCGAAGGCGGCAAGCTGCGCGCCAACCTGGCCAACACCGATGCGCAATACGACCTGGCCGTAGCGAATTACAACCAGGCGGTGCTCGATGCATTGCGCGACGTGGCCGACCAGGTCAACGCAGTGCGCTCACTGGCGCAGCAGGCGCAGTCGCAGCAGCAGGCGGTGGATACCGCACGCGCCGCGTTCGACCTGGCCCAGCAGCGCTATCGCGCCGGCATCGGCAGCTACCTGGACGTGCTGACCGCGCAGTCCACCCTGCTGCAATCGCAGCAGCAGCTGGCCGGCCTGCAGTCGCAGCAGCTGCAGACCTCGGTGCGCCTGAGCAAGGCGCTCGGTGGTGGTTTCCAGCCCAGTGACGCCGACGCCGCACCGCTTGCTTCCCATTCCGATTCCTCGCATTCCTGAAGACGCCTGCCATGAGCCAGACCCAAGACACTGCGGCCCCCGCCGCCCCCAACCGTCGCGGCAAGCTGCTGCGCGGCCTGTTCGTGATCGTCGTGCTGCTGCTGGCGGCACTGGCGCTGTGGTACTTCATGTTCGGCCGTTGGTTCGAAGAGACCGACGACGCCTACGTGCAGGGCAACCAGGTGCAGATCACCCCGCTGGTGGCCGGTACCGTGGTTGCCATCAACGCCGATGACGGCATGCGCGTGGAGCGCGGCCAGCTGCTGGTGCAGCTGGACCCGGCCGACACGTCGGTGGCGCTGCAGCAGGCTGAAGCCAACCTGGCCAAGACCGTGCGCCAGACCCGTGGCCTGTACCGCAGCGTCGAGGGTGCACAGGCAGATCTGAACGCGCGTCAGGTGACCCTGAAGCGCGTGCGCGACGACTTCGCACGCCGCAAGGGCTTGGCCGCCACCGGCGCCATTTCCAACGAAGAACTGGCCCATGCCGGCGATGAGCTGGCGGCTGCCGAAGCGGCCGTGGCCGGTTCGCGCGAGACCGTCGAGCGCAACCGCGCGCTGGTCGATGACACCGTGATCGCCACCCAGCCGGATGTGCAGGCCGCCGCCGCGCAGCTGCGCCAGGCCTTCCTCAACAATGCGCGTTCGGGCATCGTCGCGCCGGTCACCGGCTATGTCGCCCGTCGTTCGGTGCAGGTCGGTCAGCGCGTGCAGCCGGGCAATGCTCTGATGGCGGTGGTGCCGACCGAGCAGATGTGGGTCGAAGCCAACTTCAAGGAAACCCAGCTGCGCCACATGCGCCTGGGCCAGGAAGTGGAGCTGAAGTCGGACCTGTATGCCGGCGACGTCAAGTACAAGGGCCGCATCGATAGCCTCGGCCTGGGCACCGGTTCGGCGTTCTCGTTGCTGCCGGCGCAGAACGCCAGCGGCAACTGGATCAAGATCGTGCAGCGCGTGCCGGTGCGCATCGCCATCGATGCCAAGCAGCTGGCCGAACACCCGCTGCGCATCGGCCTGTCGATGAAGGCCGAAGTGAGCCTGCGCGACCAGAAGGGCGAAGTGCTGCCGAGCGCGGCCGCCAAGGGCACGGTGTTCGACACCGACGTGTACGCCAAGCAGTTGCACGATGCCGATGAGGTGATCCACACGATCATCCAGGGCAACCTGCCGCAGCAGGGCAAGGCGAGCTGAGGCCGGCCATGTCCGCACAAGCTCCAGCTGCGCCCGGCTCTCCGGGCGCACCGGCGGCGCCGGGTGCGGCCGCCGGCTTCCTGCCACCCAGTGTGGCCCTGTGCACCGTGGGCCTGGCGATGGCCTCGTTCATGCAGGTGCTCGACACCACCATCGCCAACGTCTCGTTGCCGACCATCGCCGGTAATCTTGGCGCCAGTTCGCAGCAGGCGACGTGGGTCATCACCTCGTTCGCGGTCAGCACCGCGATCGCACTGCCGTTGACCGGCTGGCTCAGCCGTCGCTTCGGCGAGCGCAAGCTGTTCGTGTGGGCCACGCTGGCCTTCGTGATCACCTCGCTGCTGTGCGGCCTGGCCCAGAGCATGGGCATGCTGGTGCTGTCGCGCGCGCTGCAGGGCTTCGTCGCCGGGCCGATGTATCCCATCACCCAGTCGCTGCTGGTCTCGATCTATCCAAGAGAAAAGCGCGGACAGGCGCTGGCGCTGCTGGCGATGATCACCGTGGTGGCGCCGATCTGTGGGCCGATCCTCGGTGGCTGGATCACCGACAACTACAGTTGGGAATGGATCTTCCTGATCAACGTGCCGCTGGGCATCTTCGCAGCGTTGGTGGTGGGCAATCAGTTGAAGGGACGCCCGGAGCAGGTCGAGAAGCCGAAGATGGACTACGTCGGCCTGGTCACCCTGGTGATCGGCGTAGGCGCACTGCAGCTGGTACTCGACCTGGGCAACGACGAGGACTGGTTCTCGTCGATGAAGATCGTGGTGCTGGCCTGCGTGGCCGTGGTGGCGCTGACCGTGTTCCTGATCTGGGAACTGACCGACAAGGATCCGATCGTCGACCTGAGGCTGTTCCGGCACCGCAACTTCCGCGCCGGTACGCTGGCGATGGTGGTGGCCTACGCGGCGTTCTTCAGCGTGGCCCTGCTGATTCCGCAGTGGCTGCAGCGCGACATGGGTTACACCGCGATCTGGGCAGGCCTTGCGACCGCGCCGATCGGCATCCTGCCGGTGATCATGACCCCGTTCGTGGGCAAGTACGCATCGCGCTTCGACATGCGCATGCTGGCCACCATCGCGTTCGTAGTGCTGTCGATGACCAGCTTCCTGCGGTCGGGGTTCAACCTGCAGGTGGACTTCAATCATGTGGCCGGCGTACAGCTGATCATGGGTATCGGCGTGGCGTTGTTCTTCATGCCGGTGCTGCAGATCCTGCTGTCGGACCTGGATGGTCGTGAGATCGCGGCCGGCTCGGGCCTGGCCACGTTCCTGCGTACGCTGGGCGGCAGCTTCGCCGCGTCGCTGACCACCTGGCTGTGGGCGCGTCGTACGCAGGTGCATCACGCAGACCTGACCGAACACATCTCGGTGTATCAGCCGGGCATGCAGGACCAGGTGGCGGCGATGGGGCAGGGCGATCTGCAACATGGTGCGGCGGTGCTGAACAACATGATCAACCACCAGGCATCGCAGATGGGCTTCAACGACATCTTCTTCCTGCTGGGCTGGATCTTCCTGGCGATCATCACCTTCCTGTGGCTGGCCAAGCCGCCGTTCGGTGCAGGCGCGGGTGCCGCCGCCGGTGGCGGGCACTGATCGATCGTTGTTGTTGAAACGCAGAAAACCCCGCCGCGAGGCGGGGCTTTTGTTTGCAGTAGATCCACGCCACGCGTGGATGAACCGCCACGATAACGATCGCGTTTCAAATTCCGGACATGAAAAAACCCGCTTGCGCGGGTTTGATCATTGTCTGAGTCATGGTGCCCAGGAGAGGACTCGAACCTCCACGAAGTTGCCCCCGCTAGCACCTGAAGCTAGTGCGTCTACCAATTCCGCCACCTGGGCGACTCAGGAGGAGAATTTTGCAGGAAGGCTGGATATGTGTCAACACCATTTCACACATTTTTTTCTGCATCCATTCCCGCGTCCACATCCAGATGCAGCAGCAGGCTGCGCATCGGCGGCGAGAGTGATGTCCAGTCGGCAAACGCGGCGCACAGTCGGCGCTGCGCCCATGCGTTGCCGAGAGCAACGGCGACGATGCCAGTGGCTCGTCGGTGCTGCCGTGCGATCGTGCGCGGCGCGATGCCCACGCCGATGCCATGGCCCACCATCGTGCACAGGCCTTCAAACGTCTTCATGCGAATGCGCACGTCGAGCGTGCGTCCGGACTCTGCTGCCAGTTCTTCGATATAGGTCTGCAGTGCGTTGCCGTCGGCCAGTGCGACGAAGGTCTCGCCCAGCACATCGCTGAAGTCGAGCGAGCGTCGCGCGGCGAAGCGATGGCCTGCCGGCAGCAGCATCATCAGCGGGTCTTCCGCAACCACATGGCGGCGCAGCCCATCGGCGGGGACGGCGTCACTGATGATGCCGGCCTCTGCCTGGCCAACACGGATCGCACGCACGACTTCATTGCTGGTGCGTTCGTGCAGTTCGACGCGCAGGCGAGGGCGTTCGGCCAGCCATGGGGCCAGTCGCGCGGGCAGGTAGCTGGTCAGTGCCGCGGTGTTGGCATACAGGTGCAGGGTGCCGCGCGCGCCGTGGGCGAAGGCCTGCAGTTCGCCGCGCAGCTGTGCCTGCTGCTGCAGGATCAGGCGCGCGTGATGGGCCAGTGCGGCGCCCGCTTCGGTGAGGCTGACGCCGCGCGGGTGCCGGGTCAGCAGCGCGGTGCCGGCGTCGGTTTCGATCGCGCGTAGGCGTTCGCTGGCCGATCCCAGTGCCAGATTCGCCTCTACCGCGCCGGCGGTGATGCTGCCGGCTTCGGCTACTGCCAGGAACAGGCGCAGATCGGCAATGTCCAGACGCATGTCATGGCCTCGCATCGTGGCCGTTGCCTTCGGAGCAGCCGAAGGGTAGGGCGGGAATGCCGCATTGTGCGCTGAAGTGCCGCCGGCTCCAATGAAGGCATGAACGAAACGATCTACTTCTACGCGTTGCTGGTGGTGGTGTTCCTGCTGGCCGGGGTGGTCAAGGGCGTGACCGGCATGGGCCTGCCGACCGTGGCGATGGGGCTGCTGGGCGGCGCGTTGTCGCCGGTTGCGGCGGCTTCGATGCTGTTCATTCCCACCTTCGTCACCAATGCCTGGCAGCTGCTGTCCGGGCCATCTGTGGGGCAGATCGTGCGGCGGCTGTGGCCGATGATGCTGGCGGTGGTGATCGCCACGCTCGGTGCCGCCGCGTTGCTGGTGCGGGTGGATCGTGATGTCTCGCGTGCCGCATTGGGCGTGGCGCTGGTGGTCTACGCCGGGTACGCGTTGCTGGCGCCGGTGTTGCGGGTGCCGGCTCGGCGCGAGCGCTGGCTCGGACCACTGGTGGGCGCGATGTCCGGCGTGGTGACCGGCGCAACCGGCGTGTTCGTGATGCCGGCGGTGCCCTACCTGCAGTCGCTGGGGTTGCAGCGCGACGAACTGGTGCAGGCGCTGGGGCTTGCATTCACGGTGTCCACCATTTCGCTGACCACAGGCCTGGTGCTGCACGGTGCGTTCGGCGTGCAGCAGCTCGGACTGAGTGCGTTGGCGGTGGTGCCGTCGCTGGCTGGGATGTGGCTGGGGCAGGTGATCCGTCAGCGCATCAGTGCACGGGTATTCCGCGCGTGCTTCCTCGGCTTCCTGTTGCTGCTGGGCCTGGAGCTGGTGCTGCGTTCGTGGTGGTGATGCTGGCCGGACGCCAGACAAGAAAAAACCCGCTTTCGCGGGTGTTTTTCATTCTCGACATGGTGCCCAGGAGAGGACTCGAACCTCCACGAAGTTGCCCCCGCTAGCACCTGAAGCTAGTGCGTCTACCAATTCCGCCACCTGGGCGTCGAGGAGGAGAATTATGGGGTGCCGTGACGAAGGTGTCAACACCCCTGTGAAATCCCTGCGACCGCAGCGCCCAGTAGATCCACGCCATGCGTGGATGGGGTGCCGAACCCGGATCGCAGGCAAAAAAAATCCCCGCCGAAGCGAGGAGTTTTTTCGTTGGTGCCCAGAAGAGGACTCGAACCTCCACGGTTTTACCCGCTAGTACCTGAAACTAGTGCGTCTACCAATTCCGCCATCTGGGCGTTCCAGAGGCGCAATTGTGAAGATGAACCGGGGGGCTGTCAACGATTTCCTGAAAATTCCTAATGGGGATGCTTCAACCGTTTTGCTGACCCGTTCTGCACGCCCGCAACGGCTACCATGGAGGGCGATGACTACCAAAAAACCAAGCAAGGGCGGGAGCAAGTCCCGCAGTGAAGCCCCCAACAAGGGGGCCAAGGCCGGCCCGGCCCGCAACAACAAGCCGGGCAAGCCGTTGCCGGGCTGGCTCCCCACACTGGCCGAAGGTGGCGCACCGCCGTCTGGTCGAGGCCGCCGCAACGCAGAGGCACCGGGCCCCGCGCCGGGCCGCAAGCTGCCGCCGACGGGCAAGGTGATCGACGATCCCTATGCGTCCCGCGAAGCAGAAAAGTACGAACAACCCATCGCCAGCCGCGAGGCCATCCTGGCCCTGCTGGAGCGCTGCGAAGGGCCGCAGACCGCTGAAGAACTCGGCGCGCGCCTGGGCCTGACCGCACCGGACCGTGCCGAGGCACTGTCGCGCCGGCTCGGCGCCATGGTCCGCGATGGCCAGCTGGTGCAGAACCGCCGCGGCGGCTTCGCGCCCATCCAGACCTTGAACCTGGTCACCGGCGTGGTGATTGCCAATCCGGAAGGGTTCGGCTTCCTGCGCCCGGTCGAGGGCGGTGACGATCTGTTCCTGCCGCCGTATGAAATGCGCAAGGTGATGCACGGCGACAAGGTGCTGGCTCGTGTCACCGGCATCGATCACCGCGGCCGCCGCGAAGGCAGCATCGCCCGTGTGCTGGAGCGCGGCATGACGCGCCTGATCGGCCGCTTCAGCGTCGAGATGGGCATCAACTACGTGGTGCCCGATGACAAGCGCATCCAGCGCAACGTGCAGGTGCCGCCGGACCAGACCGGCGGCGCGCGCGATGGCCAGCTGGTCGTCTGCGAACTGACCCAGGCACCGGACAGCCGCCGTCCGCCGATCGGCCGCATCATCGCTGTGCTTGGCGACAAGCTGACTGCATCGCTGGTGGTGGAGACCGCGATTCACGGCCACGAACTGCCGTTCGAGTTCCCGCAGGAGGTGCTGGACGAAGCCGCCTCGGTGCCGCTGGTGGTCGAGCCGGCGATGATCGGGGACCGCGTCGACCTGCGCAGCACGCCGCTGGTCACCATCGATGGCGAGGACGCCAAGGACTTCGACGACGCGGTGTACTGCGAACCGAACGCCGATGGCTTCCGCCTGGTGGTCGCCATTGCCGACGTCTCCAACTATGTCCGTCCCGGCACGCCGCTGGACGATGAAGCGCAGAAGCGCGCCACCTCGGTGTACTTCCCGGGTTTCGTGGTGCCGATGCTGCCGGAAACGCTGTCCAACGGCATCTGTTCGTTGATGCCGAAGGTCGACCGCATGTGCTTTGTCTGCGACATGCAGATCGACCGCGAAGGCGTCGTCACCCACTCGCGCTTCTACGAAGCGGTGATGAACTCGCATGCGCGCCTGACCTACACCCAGGTGTGGCAGGCGGTGGGCGAGGACGATGCCGGCGCCAAGGCGTTCATCGGCGACCTGCTGCCGCAGGTGCAGCGACTGCACCAGCTGTACAAGGTGCTGTCCAAGGCGCGCACCAAGCGTGGCGCGATCGAGTTTGAAAGCAGCGAAGTCCGCTTCGTGCTCGACAATCGCGGCGAAGTCACCCAGGCCGGCATGCTGGTGCGCAACGATGCGCACAAGCTGATCGAGGAATGCATGATCGCGGCCAACGTGGAGGCGGCGAAGTATCTGTTGTCGCGCCATGTGCCGGCGCCTTACCGCGTGCACGAGAAGCCGCCGGAGACCAAGTACGCCGACCTGCTGGAATTCCTCAAGGAGTTCAAGCTGAGCCTGCCGCCGTGGTCGAAGGTGCGCCCGGGCGATTACACCAAGCTGCTGAAGAAGATCCGCGACCGTCCCGATGCCACGCTGCTGGAATCGGTGCTGCTGCGCAGCCAGAGCCTGGCCGTGTACAGCCCCGACAACAACGGCCACTTCGGCCTGGCGCTGGAGGCGTACGCGCACTTCACCTCGCCGATCCGTCGTTACCCGGATCTGCTGGTGCACCGTGCGATCAAGCATGCGCTGTCGGGCAAACCGCTGGACAAGTTCACTTACAACGCCCGCGAGATGGCTGCACTGGCACTGCAGTGCTCCGAGCGCGAGCGTCGTGCCGATGAGGCCGAGCGTGAAGTCGATGAGCGTTATCGCGCGGCGTGGATGGAGAAACACGTCGGTGGCCAGTTCGACGGCGTGATTAGCGGCGTGACCAGCTTCGGCCTGTTCGTGGAGTTGGCTGACTCGAAGGTACAGGGCCTGGTGCACGTGACCCAGCTGCCGCAGGACTATTACAAGTTCGACGCGACCCGCAAGACGTTGACCGGTGAGCGCCGTGGCAGCAGTTACCGGCTGGGGGACCAGGTGCGCATCCTGGTGCTGAAGGCCAGCATGGAAGAGCGCAAGATTGACTTCCGTCTGGTCGAGCACAAGGGCGAGGAAGAGGTGGCAAGCCCGGCCCCGTTGCCCGAGCGCGGCAAGCCGGCCAAGCGCACGAAAAAGAAGTATTGACCTGTAGAGCCGAGCCATGCTCGGCTGAACATTCGCTGTGTGCCAACCAAGGTTGGCACCCACCGTATCGGCACCGCTCATCAAGGTAGGTGTCGACCTTGGTCGACACGATGTTCCGGAGGATCGCAGCAATGCAGGGCCAACCCGAATACAGCGGCGGCTGCCAGTGCGGTGCGATCCGCTTCCAGGCGCGGGGCGAGCTGACCGACAGTTCGATCTGCCACTGCCGGATGTGCCAGAAGGCCTTCGGCGGGTACTACGCGCCGCTGGTCTCGGTGCGCGGCGTGCAGTTCAGCTGGACCCGCGGCCAACCGCGTTATTTCCAGTCCTCCAACGTGGTGCGGCGCGGGTTCTGCGCCGACTGCGGCACGCCGTTGACCTATGAAGCGCCCGATGGCGTGGCGGTGGCCGCCGGTGCCTTCGACCAGCCTGAGCGCCTGCCGCCGACCATCCAGTATGGCGTCGAGCGCAAGCTGCCCTTCGTCGACGGGCTGGGCAGGCTGCCGGCACGCCGCACCGAGGAAGATGTCGCCGCGCTGGAGTTCCTGGCCACGATCGTGTCCCACCAGCACCCCGACCACGACACCCCGCACTGGCCGCCACGCAGCCGTTCGGCCGAAGGGTGAACGGCGGGTAGCGCCGGGCCACGCCCGGCGAGCGCGAAGCGCGGCCGCCCCTGATGCTCTACCATAGCCACCCCCTTTCCGGTCCTGCCCGCATGAGCAAGAACAGCCAGTGGATCGTCGGCGTCAACGCCGTCGCCTCCTCCATCGAGAACGACGCCGAGAACGTCCGCGAAGTGCTGGTCGAGGCCGGTGCGAAGAACCCGCGCCTGACCGAGATCGAGGAAAACGCCCGCCGCAAGGGCATCGACGTGCGCAAGGTCAACAGCCAGGCGCTGGACGGCGTGGGCGGTTCGGTGCGCCACCAGGGCGTGGCCGCGCGTTATGCCGCCGCTCGCACCTACAACGAGAACGAGCTGGAAGGCCTGGTCACCGCTGCGGAAGGCAAGGCGCTGCTGCTGGTGCTGGACGAGGTGCAGGACCCGCACAACCTCGGCGCCTGCCTGCGCTCGGCCGCTGCGGCCGGTGCAACCGCTGTGATCATCCCCAAGGACAAGTCGGCCACGGTCAACGCCACCGTGCGCAAGACCTCGGCCGGCGCCGCCGACCGCATCCCGGTGGTGGCGGTGACCAACCTGTCGCGCTGCCTGAAGGACCTGCAGAAGCAGGGTGTATGGATCTACGGCCTGGCCGGTGAAGCCACAGCTTCGCTGTACCAGCTGGACCTGAAGGGCAACATCGCCCTGGTACTGGGCGGCGAAGCCGATGGCCTGCGCCGCCTGACCCGCGAGAACTGCGATGGTCTGGTCAAGATTCCGATGCCGGGCGAGATCGAGAGCCTGAACGTCTCGGTCGCTGCCGGCGTCAGCCTGTTCGAGGTCGTGCGCCAGCGCGGTTGATCGGCATCGCCGCAGCGTGATCGGGGCCAGATTCCTTTCCCTTGGGAAAGGAATCTGGCCCTATTTTCTGCCGGACCCCAATCCACGCATGGCGTGGATCTACTATCAGCTCTCGCGGAACTGTATGGGCCGGGGTGCCGTGGGTGTGCGGGGTGTGAGCCGCATGGATGCGGCGACCAAGCCCCCAGGGATGGGTTCACGGCGTTCCCGCACATCCACGGCACCCCGGCGATCCTGCAGAAACCGCGCTGTTGTTGTTGCCTCTGCGGGTGCGGGGCGCAGCCCCGCATCGTGCTTACCCCGCGCTGCCGCCCAGCGCCTTGAACAACGTCACGTCGTTGTTCAACTGGCTCTGCCGCACCCGCGCCAATGACAGCTCCGCATCGCGGCGGGTCTGCTGCGCTTCCAGCCAGGTGCGCAGGTCGGTGGCGCCCACGCGATAGCGCACTTCCTGCGCGCGCTCCACTTCCACCGCTTCGTCGTAAGACGCCTGCGAGGCGGTCACCTGGCGCAGCAGCTGCTCACGCGCGGACAGGGCGTTGTCCACCTCCGACAGCGCGGTGTATAGCGTCTTGCGGAAGTTGGTGGCGGCGATCTGGTAGGTGGTACCGGCCACGTCCGTATCCAGCTGCGCGCGCTGCAGGTTGAGGAAGGGCAGCGACAGGCCAGCCCCCAGCGTCGCCACCGGATTGCGCAGTACATCGCCCAGCGAGGTCGCGCTGGAACCCAAGCTGCCGGTAAGACTCAATGCCGGGTAGTACTGGGTAGCGGTCACCCGGATCGTCTTCAGGCTGTTGCGCAGTCGCAGTTCGGCCGCGCGCAGGTCGGGCCGGCGGCCGAGCAGGTCGGCCGGCAGGCCTTCTGCAATGGACGGACTCTGCGCCTCCAGCAGGTTCTGCGGTTCGTCCTTCTGCGGCCACGGCGTGCCATCCAGCAGCACGGTCAGCGCATTGCGCACTTCCACCCGCTGTTGCTCCAGCGCGCTCTGCGCCGAACGCTGCGACTGCAGGTTCTGCAGTGCCTGGCGTACTTCCAGCCGCGATACCGCACCGGCATCGAAGCGTGCCTGCACCAGTTCATGCGTGCGTTGCAGCCGCTCGAGGTTGGCCTGGCCGGTGGCGATGGACTGGTTGAGGTAGGCCAGTGCCCAGTACTGGTTGATGACATCGCCGATCACCAGCAGGGCGGTGTTCTGCCGATCTTCTTCGCTGGCGTCTGCCTCCCAACGGGCGATGTCGCGCTGGGTGCGCAGGCGGCCCCACAGGTCTATTTCCCACCCCAGCGACACACCGGTGGAATAGCTGCGGCGCCAGTCGTCGGCTTGGTCGGTGGCGCGGCTGCCACTGCCGCTCACGCCGGACGAAGAAGGTTGCGGCCACAGCGCGTTGCTGGCCAGCCCGGCCTGCAGGCGTGCACGCTGCACGGCCAGACCGGCAGCGCCGAGGTCGCTGTTGGCGGTCAATGCCTGCGCGACCAGGCGGTCCAGGCGCGCATCGCCGAAGCCGGTCCACCAGCTGTCCTCGCGGATGTCGCGGGCCGGGGTGCCCAGGCCGCTGCGCGGGTCGTCGGCCGGCGCGTTGAGGGTCGCATCGCCACGGCCATAGGTCGCGGCAACGCTGGGGTCTTCAACCGGATAGCGGCCTACCGAAGCGCAGGCGGAGAGTGCAAGCAGCACGGCGCCGGCCAGCAGCAGGCGCGAGGGAACGGGAAACGGCAGTCGGGTCATCATGTTCATTCGCGGGCCAGGGCCTCCACCGGGTCGAGCTGGGCGGCACTGCGTGCCGGCAGGAAGCCGAACGCCACACCGATCAGCGTTGAACAAGCGAAGGCGGCAATGATGGAAGCGGTGGAGAACAGCACTTGGAAATCGCTGGCGAAACGGCCGATCAACACGCCCATCAGCAGTGCCAGGCCGATGCCGAGCACGCCGCCGAGCAGGCACACCAGCACCGCTTCGATCAGGAACTGCTGGCGGATGTCGCTCTGCCGCGCCCCCACCGCCATGCGCACACCGATCTCGCGGGTGCGCTCGGTCACCGAGACCAGCATGATGTTCATCACGCCGATACCACCGACCAGCAGCGCGATGGCGGCAATGGCGCCGATCAGCAGGGTCATCGTGCGCGTGGTCTGTTCGATGGTGTCGCGGATCTCGGCGCTGTTGCTGAGGAAGAAGTCCTCGGTGCCGTGGCGCATGGTCAGCAACCGGGTGATCGCTTCCTGCGCCGCATCCATCGGCGTTTCATCGTTCACCCGCACGGTGATGCTGGAAACGTGGCTCTGCCCAAGCATGCGCGACATCACCGTGGTGTAGGGCACGAACACGCTCAGGCTGGTACTGCCGCCGAAACCGAAGCTCTGCTTCTTGGCCACGCCGACCACGCGTACCGGCACGTTGCCAAGCAGGATCACCTGGCCGATCGGGTCGCTGTCGGGGAAGAACTGGGTCCTGGTGTTCTCATCGATCACCGCCACCTGGCCGAGTCCCTTCACCGCGTCGGTGTCGAAGAAGCTGCCGCTGAGCAGGCTCACGCCCTTGACCCGGAAGTACTGCTCGCCGACGCCGCTGATCTGCGCGGTGGCCGACTGGTTGCGGTAGCGCGCGGTGACCGAACTGGACACGCTGGGGGTGGCGCTGTCGACGTAGCTCTGCCGCGACAGGGCATCGGCATCGCTGGCCTTGAGGGTCTGCACCCGCGCCGAGCGCATGTCGCCGAATCCGCGACCGGGGTAGACGTCGATGGTGTTGGTACCCAGTGCGCTGATGTTCTGCAGGATCTGCTGCTGCGAGCCGTTGCCCAGTGCCACCACCGATACCACCGAAGCGATGCCGATGATGATGCCGAGCATGGTCAGGAAGGTGCGCAGGCGATGGGCGTTCATCGCCAGCAGGGCCATCCGGAACGCTTCGGTGAAGCGGTCGCGGGCGGCCTGCCAGCTGCTGCCGTGGGCGACGCCCGTGCTCGGTTCGCGTTGCGCACGGTAGCTGGGCGCGGCCGGATTGGCGCGGTCGGCGATGATCTCGCCGTCGCGGATCTCGATGATGCGTTGTGCGTGCTCGGCCACGCTCATGTCGTGGGTGACGATGATGATGGTATGGCCTTCGGCATGCAGCTCGCCGAGGATGGCCATCACCTCTTCGCCGGATTTCGTGTCCAGGGCGCCAGTCGGTTCGTCGGCCAGGATCACCTCGCCACCGTTCATCAGCGCACGCGCGATCGACACGCGTTGCTGCTGGCCACCGGACAGCTGCCCGGGTTTGTGGTGCATGCGGTCGGCCAGGCCGAGGCGCTGCAGCAGCTGCTCGGCACGCGCGGTGCGCACCGGGCCCGGGCTGCCGGCATAGACCGCCGGCACGGCCACATTGCCGCGCGCGTCGAGATCGCCCAGCAGGTGGTAGCGCTGGAAGATGAAACCGAAGTGCTCGCGGCGCAGCTCGGCCAGCTCGTCGGGCGCCATCTTCCCGGTCTCGCGGCCCGCCACCTGGTAGCTGCCACGGGTCGGGCGGTCCAGGCAGCCGAGGATGTTCATCAGCGTGGACTTGCCCGAACCGGACTGGCCGACGATGGCCACCATCTCACCGGCATGGATGTCCAGGTTGACGTCGCGCAACACGGCGATGACGTCTTCGCCGGCAGGGAACTCGCGTCGCAGGTCGCGCAGGCGCAGCAGCGGCGCCGTCGTGCTCATCGGCGCCCCATGCCCGGGCCGCCGACCCGCATCTGCATGCCGCCACGGTTGCCGCCACCCGCGGCCGCCGCAGCGCCGCCTTCGCCGACCACCACACGCTCGCCTTCCTTCAGGCCGGACAGGACCTCGACGTTGGCGCCGTTGTTGATGCCGACCTTGACCTTGCGTGGCTGCGGCTGGCCCTTGTCATCGACCACCCGCACGATGCGCTCGCCATCGCGCGACTTCGGACCCAGTGCAACGGCCGGCACCATCAGCACACCCTTGGCCTGCTTGAGCAGCACCGATACCTGTGCGGTCATGTCGATGCGCAGGGTGCCATCAGGGTTTTCCACGTCGAACAACGCGTTGTAGTAGACCGCGCTGCTGGAGCTGGAACTGGACGAGCTGCTGGAACTGGACGAGCTCTCGTTGGCGATCGACGCCGGCGCCGGATTGATCTGCCGCAGCGTGGCGTGGTACTTGCGGTCCGGGTCGCCCAGCGTAGTGAAGTACACCGGCATGCCAGCCTTGATCTTGACCACGTCGGCCTCGGAGACCTCGGCATTGACGGTCACAACGTCCAGCCGTGCCAGCATCACGATGGTCGGCGCGGTCTGGTTGGCGTTCACCGTGCGGCCTTCCTCGGCCACCACCGCCACCACGGTGCCGTCCATCGGCGCGACGATGCGCGTGTAGGCCAGGTTGGCACGGGCGGTGCCCAGTTCGGTTTCGCGCCCCTTGATCTGCGCTTCGTAGGATTGCAGCTGCGCACGCGCGGTCTTCAGCTGGGCCTCGGCGGCATCGTATTCCTGGCGTGACGTGGCTTCGGCAGCCAGCATCTGCTGCTGGCGTGCGAACTCCAGCTCAGCCTGGCGCAGGGTGGCCTGCTGCACCGCGCGCTGCGCGGTCACCTGGTCCAGCGAGGCCTGCGCGTTGAGCACCTGGTTCTGCTGGGTGGTGGCGTCGATCTCGGCGATCAGGTCGCCTTCCTTCACTGTATCGCCCAGCTGCACCTTCAGCGACTTGATCTGGCCGGAGGCCTGCGCACCGACGCTGACCAGCTTGTAGGCATCGATCACGCCGGTAGCCTCCACCGTCTGCTCGATGTCGCCGCGGCTGACCGGGGTGGTCGCCAGGGCCGGTGCGGCCGGCTTGCGCAGCAGCCACCAGGCGGAAACGGCGGCGATCAGGACAAGCAGGGCGATCAACATCAGGCGACCCTTGCGGGTCGCGGGCAACAGGCGGGAGATCACGTGGCGGCTTCACTCTGGGGGCCGCAGTGGCGGCGTTGGTGGGCATTGTGAAGATCGAGCGACGCTGTGCTCAATCCTCGGGGTGTGTCTCTATGTAACACTGTCGCCGAGACTGCGTATCGGCAGGTATCCCGCGCTGCGGGGGATACAGTGGTACGTATTGGCCGGGATGCGGTTCAGCTGCCGACACGGGATGATTCGCGACATGGAGACTGAAAACCCGATGCACCGTTTGCTGATCGTCGATGACGACAACGATATCCGCACCCTGCTGGCCGAGCAGCTCGGCCGCGCTGGCTACCAGGTCAGCACCGCCGCCGATGGCACCAGCATGCGGCAGTTGCTGGAACGCGAGCACGTGGACCTGATCGTGCTTGACCTCAACCTGCCACGCGAAGATGGGCTGACCCTGTGCCGCGACCTTCGCGCGCGCTCGAACACGCCGGTGATCATGCTCACCGCGCGCGCCGAGCCGATCGACCGCGTGCTCGGCCTGGAAATGGGCGCCGACGACTACCTGGCCAAGCCGTTCGAGCCGCGCGAACTGCTGGCGCGCATCCGCAACGTGCTGCGCCGTACCGAAGCGCTGCCGGCCAACCTGGAACCACTTGCGGTGCGCCGTGCGCGTTTCTCGCGCTGGATCTTCGACCTGGAGCATCGCCACCTGGTCGACCCGGACGGGCGCGTGGTGGTGCTGTCCGGCGCCGAGTTCCGCCTGCTGCGGGTGTTCATCGCCCATGCCAACAAGGTGCTCTCGCGCGAGCAGCTGGTGGCCCTCAGCAGCGGCCGCAACTATGAAGCGCAGGACCGCGCAATCGACCTGCAGGTCAGCCGCCTGCGCAACAAGTTGGCCGATGACGGTGGCCCCGATGGCCTGATCAAGACCGTGCGCAACGAAGGCTATGTGCTGGCCTCGGCCGTCAACCTGGAATAAGCCGCGATGAAGCGCCTGCGCCACTTCCTGTCCTCGATGGTCGGACGGCTGTTCGTGATCCTGCTGCTGGGCATGAGCGTGGCCGCGATCGGCGCGACCATGCTGGCCAGTTCCAAGCGGCAGCAGGAATTCGAGCGGCAGAACCTGAACCGCATCGCCGATCGCCTGCAGGGTTACATCAACCTGCTCGATGGCAACCCGGAGCTGCGTGAGCGGTTGCTGGAAGTCGGTGGCCCCAGCGTGCGGGCACTGCAGCCCGGCGCGCGCATAGGGCGGGCCGACAAGGCGCTGATGGAAGTGCTGGAGGACCGCCCGGGTCCGGTGTCGCGGGCGCATGTGCACTTCGCCTCGTTCCGTTCGTGCATTCCCAAGCTGCAGGATCTGCTGCCGCCGCCGCCGCCGGGCCACCGCAGGCCGCCGCGCGAACGCGATCCCACCTTCATTCCACCCAAGTGCCGGGCGGTGGACGTGGTGCTCAACGACGGCACGTTGCTGAAGCTCGCCCTGGATTCGCCGGCGATCGCGCACAACGGCATCCTCGCCGTGGACCCGCTGTTCCTTACCCTGCTGGTGCTGGCCATTGCCGTGCTGGCGTATGTGGTCGCACGCATGGCCAGTGCGCCGCTGCAGGAACTGGCGGCCGCTGCCGAGGACCTGGGCGATGACCTGCAGCGAGCGCCATTGCCGCTGCGCGGGCCACGCGAAGTGCAGCGCGCCGCCGAGGCCTTCAATGCCATGCAGCATCGGCTGCAGCGCCATCTGGCCGAACGCACGCAGATGCTGGCGGCGATCACCCACGACCTGCAGACGCCGCTGACCCGGCTGCGCCTGCGCCTGGAAAACGTGACCGACGAGACCCTGCGCGAGCGCCTGATCGGCGACCTGGCCGCGATGCAGGCGCTGGTACGCGAGGGCCTGGAACTGGCCCGGAGTGCGGAGAGTGCCGAACAGCGCGCCGCGCTGGACCTGGATTCGCTGCTGGAGAGCATCGTCGAGGACACCGCCGAGGACGGCGCCGACGTCGTCTTCGAAGGCCGCAGCGGCGCAGTGCTGATGCTGCGCCCGTTGGCGATGCATCGCCTGTTCTCCAACCTGGTGGACAACGCGGTGATGTACGCACAACGCGCCCGGGTACGTGTCGAGCGCGGCGAGGGCACGATCACCGTGGTCATCGCCGATGACGGTCCTGGGCTGGCGGATGACCAGCTGGAAGCGGTGTTCGACCCGTTCGTGCGGGTGGAGACCTCACGTTCGCGCGAGACCGGCGGTGCCGGCCTGGGCCTGACCATCGCCCGTGCGCTGGCCGAAAAGGACGGCGGCCGACTATGGTTGCGCAACCGCCCCGAAGGTGGGCTGGAAGCGGTGGTGCAGTGGTCCACCAGCGCCGAGGCGCGGTAGCAGCGGCAATCCCTGTCCAGGCCCGGTTGCGCCGGGCGCGGTGACGCCGAAGACAGGGTTTGCCCTATCATCTGCGTACTTCCCCATTCTTCGTCCGATGAGCCTGCCCGTTCCTGCCGGCATGCCGCCCTGCGCGGTGCGGCCATTTCTGTTCGCGTCTGCCGCCACCACCGGCATCCGCAGCTGGCCGCCGCCGCTGCGCTGATGGGCGGACAGGGGGCGGAAAGGCGCCGGGCGGGGCGCCACGCGGAAAGGATCGGTCGCCTGCTGCGACTGGGCATGCTGTGGCTGCTGCTGGCGATAGCCGCGCCGCTGGCCGCGCAGAGTGGCGCACCGCCGCTGCGCGACTACGCCATCGACGTGTGGACCTCGCGCAATGGGTTGCCGCACAACTCGCTGCGCGACATCGCGCAGACCCCGGAAGGCCACTTGTGGTTCGCCACCTGGGAAGGCCTGGTGCGCTACAACGGCCTGGATTTCACCGTGTTCGACCGCAGCACGCGGCCAGGGCTGCGCGACAACGGCATCGGCGCGCTGCTGGTCGACGCGCAGGGCGGACTGTGGATCAGCGACTCGCGGGGCAATGTCAGCCATCGTGGCAGCGATGGCCAGTGGCGGGTCTGGGAGCATCAGCCGGATACGCCGCAGGTGCTGATCCAGTCCATGCAGATGGACAGCCAGGGACGCCTGTGGCTGCTGTATGAAGGCAAGGGCATCGCCTATCTGACCCCGGACAAGGGCATCGTCTACCAGCGCCCACCGCCAGACCTGCCGCTGGCGATGAGCTTCACCAAGATGGCGGTCGACGCGCAGGACCGGGTCTGGATCGGCACTCTCGACGGCCTGGTGCTGCGTGACAACGACGGCGTGCTGCAGCGCGCGCCGGCGGCGTGGGGCGTGGACAAGGGCCTCTCGTGGCCCTATCGCGCACCCGATGGCGCGCTGTGGATCGTTGCGGGCGAGCGTCTGTACCGGGTGGAGGATGATCGCCTGGTGCTGGTGCACCGGCTGCCTGGCCAGCTGCACTTGACCGCCATGCTGCAGGACCGCCATGGCGACCTGTGGCTGGGTACCGAGAACCAGGGCCTGCTGCGCATCTCGGCACATGGCCTGGAGCGCCTGCCGGCCGGGCTGAACCTGCCCGGCGGGCGCGTGGTCAGCCTGCGCGAAGACGCGGAGGGCAGCATCTGGGTGGGCGCCAACGGCGGCCTGTACCGCCTGCGCGAAACCCTGTTCAGCAGCTACACCGAGCGCGATGGCCTCAGCGGCGACTACGTGCGCACGGTGCTCGAAGACCGTGACCGGCACCTGTGGGTGGGCAGTGCCAGCGGCCTGGACCTGCAGACCGCCGACGGTCGATTCCGCGCGATGTCGCTGCACAACCGCGGCGGCAAGGCGCCCTCGGTACTCAGCCTGGCGCAGGATGCTGGCGGCGATCTGTGGGTGGGCACGTTCGGCGACGGCATTTACCGGTTGCACGCCGATGGACGCCTTCGCCACAACTACGCTGCGGCCGATGGCCTGCCCGGCGGCAACATCCGCGCGATCAGCATCGCGTCTGACGGTGTGGTCTGGGCGGGGACGCAGAAGGGTGTGGTCCGCATCGAGGGTGACGAGGTGAGCGTGCCTACGGTTCCCGGCATGCCGGGAGGCCTCACCACCGCGCTGGAACACGATCACCAGGGAAATCTGTGGATCGGCACCATCGAAGGCGTCCGCGTGCTGCGTGGTGATCGGGTGCAGTCGATCGACCTGGCGCCGCTGGGCGGTGGCCGCAGCGTGTTCGGCTTCCACCAGATCGGCGATGCGATGTGGATCAGCAGTGACCGTGGGCTGTATCGCTGGCAGCGCGGCACGCTGGCGCGCGTGGGCCTGGAGCAGGGCATGCCGGTGGATGCGGTGTTCCAGCTGGTGCCTGACCGCCTGGGCAATGTGTGGATCAGCAGCAACCGCGGTGTGCTGCGTACCGATATGGCAACGCTCAACGCCGTGGCCGACGGACGCGCGCCGCGGGTAACCGTGGAGCGTTACAACGAAATCGACGGCATGGCCAATGCGCAGGCCAACGGCAGCTCCGGACCCTCGGCGATCCTGCGCCAGGACGGCACGTTCTGGGTGGTGACCGCCGGTGGCCTGAGCACGGTCGATCCGCAGCGGCTGCAGCGTTTCCGCGAGCGTCCGGCACCGCCTGCGGCGATCGAGAACGTGCAGGTGGACGGTGCGCCGGTGCACTGGGAAGGCCGCGAGCGCAACCTGATTCCTGGTGGGCGACGGCTTGCGGTGAGCTACGTGGGCCTGAGCTATCTGATGTCCGACCGCATCCGCTACCGCACGCGGCTGGAGGGTCTGGACAACGGCTGGGTGGAGCGTGGCCCGCAGCGCAGCGTGGAGTTCGTCGGCCTGCCGCCGGGCGACTACACGCTGCACGTGGCCGCTTCGCACCCGGGCGGCAGCTGGGGCCATCAGGAAGCGGTGTGGAGCTTCACCGTCGAGCCGTTCTGGTGGCAGCGGCGCAGCGTGCAGGCGCTGATCGGGCTGGCGCTGCTGGCCGCGCTGGTAGCGCTGTACCGCTTCCTGCTGCAGCAGTACAAGGCCAGCAACCTGCGCCTGGCACGGCGCGTGGATGAGGCAACCTTCGACCTGCAGGCACAGACCGTGCACCTGCAGGCGTTGAACCAGGAAAAGACCGAGCTGGCCGAGCGCCTGGCGCGGCAGGCCGAGGCATTCGAACGACAGGCCCGCGAGGACGCGCTGACCCGGTTGGCCAATCGTCGCGGTTTCGACGAGGCGCTGGCCCGCGATTTCGCCCGCGCCCAGCGCAGCGGCCATCCGCTGTGCCTGGTGGTGCTGGACATCGACCACTTCAAGGACGTCAACGACCAGCACAGCCACAGCATTGGTGACGCGGTACTGGTGGAAGTGGCCCAGGTGATCGCAGCGGCCAGCCGCGATTCGGATCTGCCGGCACGTACCGGCGGCGAAGAATTCGCGCTGCTGCTCAACGACACCCGGCTGGAGGAGGCAGCGCAACTGTGCGCGCGCCTGCGCGGCCTGTTCCATGACCACCCGGACTGGGCCGGCATCCCCGGCCTGCGGGTGACCTTCAGTGCGGGCCTGGTGGAACTGGATGGCGACGACCGCACCCCGGCGCTGCTGTACCAGCGTGCCGACCGCGCGTTGTACCGCGCGAAGAGCGACGGCCGCGATCGTACGAGTATCGGTTGATCCAGTGCGAAGCATCCACGCATGGCGTGGATCTACTGGAGGGCCGCATCAACGGCAGCACCCCTTGAGCGCAGCGACCCGCTGTTGCTCCTGCTTTTCTGATCTTTCCGTGGCGCCCGGGAAACTGTCCGTGGCCGGGTGGGTGGGCTGCGCAGGGGCGTGAGCCGCATGGATGCGGCGACCGAGCTTACAGGGACGTACTTGCAGCGTCCCCTGCGCAGTCCATCCGCCCGGCCTCACCCGGAATCGCTGTCAGCCCGCCACGAGGGGCTCCGCCGTTGGCCGTCTTACCGCGGCCAGGCGTTGGCGATCGTGCAGAACAACCGCGCCGTCTGCTCGGTGTCGTACACCGCGCTGTGTGCCTCGTTGGCATCCCAGCCCAGCCCGGCCGCCGTGGCCGCGCGCGCCAGCACGGTCTGACCGTAGGCGATACCCGCCAAAGTGACCGTGTCGAACACGCTGAACGGATGGAACGGATTGCGCTTGTGCCCGGTACGGGCCACCGCGGCGTTGACGAAGCCGAGGTCGAAATGGGCGTTGTGGCCGACCAGGATCGCGCGCTGGCAGCCGTACTTCTTCATCGCTGCACGCACTGGAGTGAACACGTGATCGAGCGCCGCCTTCTCTTCCTTGGCCAGCCGGAACGGATGGTCGAGGATGATGCCGGTCACTTCCAGCGACTTCGGGTCGATCTCCAGGCCCTCGGCCGGCACCACATGGGCGCTGGCGGTCCGGCCGGGGCAGAGCAGGCCGTTCTCGTCCATCTCGATCGGTACGGCGGCGATTTCCAGCAGCGCGTTGCGCTGGCTGTCGAAGCCGCCGGTTTCAACATCCACCACCACCGGCAGGAAGCCGCGGAAGCGTTGTGACATCGCGCGCTGCGCCTGGGGTGCGTCGGGAACAGGGGCGGCGGCAGGTGCGGAAGTGGGGTCAGTCATGTACGGATTCTAGCAGAGCGACCCTGAGCGCCCGGGATCCCGCCAGGTGCCAACCTTGGTTGGCACACTGTGCACCGGCCAAGGTCGGCGTCTACCGGACCGCGGGCTGTGCCGTGCGGCCCGACGGATACCACCGCGCCAGCACTGCATCCACGCTCAGGCGCCCGGCACCGGTGAACAGCAGCGGCAGCAGCATCGCCATGAACAGCAACGGCAGTTTGAAGTTGCCAAAGCCCTGGTCGCTGATCGCATAGCCCATCGCCAGGTCGCCCAGCGAGCCCCATTCGGCTGGCAGGTGTACCGCGTACGTGGCCACGACCGTCAGCACCAGCAGGCTGGCGGCGGCGAAACGGGTACCGAAGCCGAGCAGCAGGCAGGCTGCGCCCAGCAGCTCGAACCAGGTGGCCAACTGCCAGTTCAGCGCAGCGGGCAACTGGTCGAAGGGGAAGGGGAATGCGCCCTGCAGGTCGGCGAACCAGTTCTCGCCGTGCAGTTTCTCGCGCCCGGATTCAAAGAACTCCCAGGCCAGCAGTATGCGCAGGCCAAGCGGGGCCAACCACGGGGCGAAACGGTCCAGCTGGCCGCGGGCTGCGGCCAGGATCGGGGTCTTCATGGGGGAATCTCCGGGAAGGGGCGTCAGGGTGAAGCGGGGAGCGGACCGATCACGCCAGCACGCAGGAACTGCTGCAGCAGTTGCGCGCCTGGGGCGGCCAGGGTCTCGGGATCGAGGTGGTGCAGGATGGCCAGTTGCTGCAGCTGTTGTTGGCCGGTGGCCCCGGGCGCCTCACCGATCAGGGTCAGCAGATGCACCGCCAGACTGGTCAGGGTGGCAAAGCGCACCGCGCCATCGGCATCGCGCCGTACCAGCAGGCCGGTGGGTTCTGCCGGTGGCTGCGACGGAGCATCGTCGCTACCCAGTTGATGCACCGGCCAGCGATACAGCAGCGGCCAGGCCAGTGGCGAGCGGCGCAACGGCACCAGCAACGGATCGATGTCGCCAGGTTCCGGCAGCGGATCAGCCTGCAGCTGGTACAGCGCGGTCTCCACCCACTCGTAGTGGGCCAGTTCGGCCAGCGCCGGATGCGGCAGCTCCGGTTGCACCTGCAGCCACTGCACGAACTCGGCGGCCAGCTCGGTGAACAACGGCGCCTGGCAATGATGGCTGGCGAAATAGTGGCGCACCAGCGCGCTCCAGGCCGGTTCGCCCAGCAGGCGCACGCAGACCGGGAAGCCGTTGCTCAACAATCCCAGCAGATTGTTGAACAGCAGGCGTTCGTACACCGCCAGCCGGCGCGGGTCCATGCCGGGCGGCGCCGGTACCTGCGCCGGGTCGCGCAGGTGTGCGGTGAACGCGTGCTGCTGGCTGCGCAGTCGTTCGGGAGTGTCAGCCATGGGCGGCTCCGGCATGTACGGCCTGCAGGTGGTGGATGGTCTGCAGTTCGCCCCGCAGCTCGGCGTAAGGCGGGAAGTTGAAATCGCGTTCGAGCAGGGTAGGGCGTGGGCCGATGCGCGCGTAGGTGCGCGCCAGCAGATCCCACACCGGGTCGATCACCGGGCTGCCGTGCGTGTCGATCTTCAGGTCCGGAGCGTCGTCCAGGTGTCCGGCCACGTGCAGGCAGACGATGCGCTGCGAGGGCAGGCCGGCAATGAAGGCATTGGCATCGTAGCCATGGTTGCAGGCATTGACGTACACGTTGTTGACGTCCAGCAGCAGATCGCAGTCGGCCTCGGCCAGCACCGCATTGGTGAAGGCCAGTTCGTCCATCATCGGTTCCGGGGCCAGGTAGTACGACACGTTTTCCACGGCGATGCGGCGGCCGAGGATGTCCTGCACGCGGGCGATGCGTGCAGCGGTGTGGCGTACTGCTTCATCGGTGAAGGGAATCGGCAGCAGGTCGTACAGGTGGCCCTCGTCGCTGCAGTAGCTCAGGTGTTCGCTGTACAGCGGCACCCGGTGGCGTTCAAGAAAGGTACCCACCTGGGCCAGCAGCTGGGTATCCAGTACTGCGCTGCCGCCCAGTGACAGCGAGAGGCCATGGCAGCTCAGCGGATGGCGCGCAGCCAGTTCGGCCAGTGCATCACCGGCGGGGCCGCCGACACCGATCCAGTTCTCCGGCGCGCACTCGAGGAAATCGAAATCGCCGGCCGGTGCCTCGCGCAGGTCCTGCAGCAGCGCGCGGCGCAGGCCCAGGCCCACGGCCGCCGCAGGAAGCGGCGACCGCGGGTGGACGACGCCGGCGCGGACGTCAGTGCTTGGCACCGCACTTGCCTTCGCCACACTTGCCTTCGGCCGACTTCTTGTCGCCGCCGGTCTTGGCCTTGGCGTCGGCACCGGCTGCTGCCTTGCCCTTGTCGGCACCACATTTTCCTTCACCACACTTGCCCTCGGCGGTCTTCCCTGCCGCAGCATGATCACCGGCCTTGGCCTTGTCGGCACCACACTTGCCTTCACCACATTTGCCTTCGGCAGTCTTGCCTGCCGCCTGGCCGGCCACCAGGTAGCCCTGTGCGAGGTCGCTCATGCTCAGCGCCGAGGCACTGGCAGCCATGCCGAGGCCGGCGGCCAGGGCGGTGGCGGTCAGCAGGGACAGGGTCTTGTTGGAACTGCTCATCGGTCGAACTCCTTGGGTGGTGGGCGGGTGCCCGGGGGTGAATCGATGGTGCAGCGATCCTACTCAACGAATCCTCGCCGGGAATTCAAATTTTCGTGAGAAGTATTACAGCGCCAACAAAAAGGCCGCTGTCGCGAGGACAGCGGCCACCCTGGAGTCGAATCCGGTGTTGCAGTGCAGTATCAGATATCGCCGGCGCTGGAGGTCTCGTCGCGCTTCTGGCGCGGCGGCAGCGGCTGTTCGCCGTGCACCAGGAACCACACGTTCTCGGCGATGTTGGTGGCGTGGTCACCCACGCGTTCCAGGTTCTTGGCCATGAACAGCAGATGGGTGCACGGGGTGATGTTGCGCGGGTCTTCCATCATGTAGGTCAGCAGCTCGCGGAACAGCGCGGTGTACTGCGCATCCAGGCGGGCATCGTCCTCGCGCAGTTCCAGTGCGGCATCGGCATCGTTGTCACGATAGGCGGCGATGGCGCGGCGGACCTGCTGCGCAGCAAGGCGGCCGAGGGCGCGCAGGCCCTGGATCTGCGGCAGCGGCGGTACCTTGCCCAGCGCGATGGAGCGCTTGGCGACGTTGGCCGCGTAGTCACCGATGCGTTCGATATCGGCCGGAATGCGCAGGCCGGCAAGAATCTCGCGCAGGTCGCGTGCCATCGGGCCGCGCAGCGCCAGGCGCATCACGTCATGGCTGATCTGCTGTTCCAGCGAATCGATCGCTTCATCGTTGGCGATGATGCGATGGGCGGCATTCTCGTCGCGCTTCTCGATGACGTCCATCGACGCCTCCAGCTGGGCGACGGCCATTTCGCCCATGCGTACGATTTCGGCCACCAGGCGCTGCTGCTCTTCGTCGTAGCTTTTGACGATGTGGTCGTTGGGAAGGTTCATGTTCTGCAATCCAGGTAGAGCCAGGCTGCGCCTGGCTGGGACATGTGGCGAAGCGTCAGCGCCGATCAGCCAAAGCGACCGGTGATGTAATCCTCGGTCTGCTGCTTGGACGGCTGCGAGAAGATCACTTCGGTGCGGTCGTGCTCGATCAGGTCGCCCAGGTACATGAAGGCGGTGTAATCGGACACGCGGGCGGCCTGCTGCATGTTGTGGGTGACGATCACGATGGTGTACTCGTGCTTCAGTTCTTCCACCAGCTGCTCGATGCGGCTGGTGGAGATCGGATCCAGCGCCGAAGTCGGCTCGTCCAGCAGCAGCACCGACGGGCGCAGGGCCACGGCACGGGCGATGCACAGACGCTGCTGCTGGCCACCGGACAGGCCCAGCGCGCTCTGGTTGAGCTTGTCCTTCACTTCGTCCCACAGTGCGCCCTGGCGCAGTGCGTGCTCGACACGGTCGGCCATGTCCGCCTTGGACAGCTTCTCGTGGTGGCGGATGCCGTAGGCCACGTTCTCGAAGATGGTCATCGGGAACGGCACCGGCTTCTGGAACACCATGCCGACCTTGCTGCGCAGGCGGTTCATCGGGTACTTCGGCGACAGGATGTTCTCGCCGTCGAGAATCACCTCACCGCGCGCTTCCAGCTTCGGGTACAGCGCGTAGATGCGGTTGAAGATGCGCAGCAGGGTCGACTTGCCGCAGCCGGAGGGACCGATCAGCGCGGTCACGCGCTTTTCCGGGATCTCCAGGTTGATGCCCTTCAGGGCATGGAACTTGTCGTAGTAGAAGTCCAGTCCACGCGCGGCGAGCTTGACCGGTGCCGGAGCGTGCAGGTTCTCGTGCGAGGCCGGCACCACGATGCGCTGCATCGGCACGGCGTTGGAAAGGTCGTTCATGGCGGTATCCACGGAAAGGTCAGTCATGGGAGATACGGTTGCGCAGCAGGAAGCCGCGAGCGGCGAGGCTGACCAGCAACACGAAGACAGTCAGCACCAGGGCACCTGCCCAGGCCAGCACCTGCCAGGATTCATACGGGCTGCCGGCGAACTGGTTCATCACCACCGGCACCGAGGCCATCGGCTGGAACACGTTGCTGTTCCAGTACTGGTTGCCGAACGCGGTGAACAGCAGCGGTGCGGTCTCGCCGGAAATGCGCGCCAGCGCCAGCAGGATGCCGGTGATGATGCCGGCCGAGGCACTGCGGTACAGCACCTGCACGATCACCTTCCACTGCGGGATGCCCAGCGACAAAGCAGCTTCGCGCATCTGCGAAGGCACCAGGCGCAGCATCTCGTCGGTGGTACGCACCACCACCGGCAGCACGATGAAGGCCAGCGACAGCGCACCTGCGAAAGCGGAGAAGCTGCCGCCGGTCTGCATCACGTACAGGGTGTAGACGAACAGGCCCAGCACGATGGACGGGGCCGACAGCAGGATGTCGTTGACGAAGCGGACCACGGTGCCGGCCTTGCGGGCGTTGCCGTACTCGGCCAGCCATGTGCCGGCCAGCACGCCCAGCGGGGTGCCGATGCCGATCGCCAGTGCACACATCACCGCACTGCCGAAGAAGGCATTGGCAAGACCGCCTTCCTGCATCGGCGGCGGTGTCATCTTGGTGAACAGGTCCAGGTTGATGCCGGCCAGGCCCTTGGAGGCCAGGGTGAACAGGATCCAGCCGAGGAAGAACAGGCCGAACAGCGCGGTGGCGCAGGACATCGCGATGGCGATGACATTGCCGATGCGGCGGCGCAGGTACAGGGAGTCAGCGGTGCTGGACATCAGTTGCCCTCCTTGCGGGACAGGCGCATCAGCATCAGGCGGGCGATGGCGAGCACCACGAAGGTGACGATGAAGAGGACGAAGCCGAGCAGCAGCAGCGCCGAGCGGTAGGTTTCAGTGGCCTCGCCGAAGTCGTTGGCGATCAGCGCGGCGATGGTGGTGCCCGGTTCCAGCAGCGACGGCGACAGGCGCACGCTGTTGCCGATCACGAAGGCCACGGCCATCGTCTCGCCCAGTGCGCGGCCGAGGCCCAGGAACACGCCACCGATCACCGCCGAGCGGGTGTAGGGCAGGACGATGTCCCAGCTCACTTCCCACTTGGTGGAACCCAGCGCGTAGGCCGATTCCTTCAGGCGGGTCGGCACGGTCAGGAACACTTCGCGCATCACCGAGGAGATGAAGGGGATGACCATGATCGCCAGCACGAAGCCGGCGGTGAGCATGCCGATGCCCAGCGGCGGGCCCTGGAACACCGGGCCGATGATCGGCCATTCGCCCAGGGTTTCGTTGAGGAACGGGGTAACGTACTCGGTCATCACCGGCACCAGCACGAACAGGCCCCACATGCCGTAGATGATCGAGGGAATGCCGGCCAGCAGTTCGATGGCGGTACCGACCGGACCCCGCAGCCAGCGCGGTGCCACTTCGGTGAGGAAGAAGGCGATGCCGAAGCTGACCGGTACGGCGATGACCATCGCGATCAGCGCGGTGACCAGGGTGCCGTAGATCGGGGCGAGGGCGCCGAATTTGTTTTCGACCGGATTCCAGTCGGAAGAGAAGAAGAAGCTCAGGCCCTGCACCTGCAGGGCGTGGCGACCACCCCACAGCATCGACAGTGCGGCGCAGGCCAGTGCGATCAGGACGAAGATGACGGTGCCGACCAGCACCCATCGGAACAGTTTGTCGTTGCGGGCATCACGCGTGTCACGCGTGGAGGGGGCGGCTACAGGCTGGGCGATGGCATTCATGGGGACGGCAGGGCCAGGAAGGGGCGGGGCAGCACGATGTTCAGGAGACGGTGCCCGCACGTGGCGGGCACCGTCGGGTCCATCACTTCAGTTCGGTCGCCCAGTAGGCTTCGATCTGCTTGACCAGTTCGGCCGGCAGCGGCACGTAGTGCAGTTCGTTGGCCTGGGTCTGGCCGCTTTCGAAGGCCCACTTGAAGAAGGCCAGCGCATCCTGGTTGCGCTTGGCATCCTTCGGCTTCTTCTGCATCAGCATGAAGTTGGTGGCGGTGATCGGCCACGCCTGCTCACCCGGAGCGTTGGTGATGACCAGGTTGAAGTCCTTGGCGCTGGCCCAGTCGGCGCTGGCGGCAGCGGCGGCGAAGGTCTCAGCGTTCGGCTGCACCCAGGTGCCGGCCGCGTTCTGCAGCGAGGTGTAGGGCATCGCGTTCTGCAGGGCGTAGGCCAGTTCGACGTAGCCGATCGAACCCTTGATCTGCTTCACGTACGAGGCGACGCCTTCATTGCCCTTGCCACCCACGCCGTCCGGCCACTGCACCGAGGTGCCTTCGCCGACCTTGCTCTTCCACTCCGGGCTGACCTTGGACAGGTAGTTGGAGAAGTTGAAGGTGGTGCCCGAACCGTCCGAACGGTGGACGATGGTGATCTTGCCGTCCGGCAGGGGCACGCCCGGGTTGGCCGCGACGATGGCCGGGTCGTTCCAGGTCTTGACCTTGCCCAGGAAGATGTCGGCGAGCAGGGCGCCACTGAGGCGCAGCTTGCCGGCTTCCAGGCCGTCGATGTTGACCACCGGCACCACGCCGCCGATGGCCGACGGGAACTGGGCCAGGCCGGCCTGGGCCAGCTCATCGCTGCTCAGCGGCTTGTCGGAGGATCCGAAATCAACGGTACCGGCCTTGATCTGGGCGATGCCACCACCGGAACCGATCGACTGGTAGTTGATCTTGGCGCCGGTGGCGGTGTTGTAATCGGCCGACCACTTGGACACCAGCGGGAAGATGAAGGAGGCGCCAGCACCGGAGACCTCAGCGGTCACCTTGTCGCCGGCAGCGGCCGGAGCAGCGGCGCCGTCAGCGGCCGGCTGCTGTGCGGCCTGCTTGTCGCCACCGCAGGCAGACAGGCCCAGGGCGATGGCCAGGGAAAGGGCGGCAAGGCTGGCCGAGTGCAGTTTCATGGTCACTCCATAGCGGGGTAGAGCCGACGGTGTCGGCGGATGCGGCTATGAAATGATGTTTTTGTTACAGCCGTATGACGTCCATGACAGAGGTGTCCTGGATCACGTTCTGGCAAGGGTTTCACAGAGTTGGCCGGCCCCAGGCGGGGTCCCGGAGACCACGGATCTGCGCACCGATATGGCGATGGAGGCAGGGTAGAGCCGAGCCCATGCTCGGCTGCCCGCGAGGCCAGGCCAGAAGCAGCCGAGCATGGGCTCGGCTCTACAGATGCTCCTGCATGACCCCATCGCCGCAACAACAGATCAACGGAAGCGCAGCGCTCTTCACGACCAACCCAACAAACCAACCGCGCAAAAAAGAAGAGCGCCGGACCCCGAAGGATCCAGCGCCCGGTGGGGCCGGCGGGGGAGAGAGGACCCGCCGACCCCGTTCCTGCGGGGGAACGCCTTGCAACGAAACTCAGTACTTCAGGTTCTGCGTCCAGTAGGTCTCGATCTGGCGCACCAGTGCGTCCGGCAGCGGCACGTAGTCCAGCTGCTTGGCCTGCGCATCGCCATTCTTGTAGACCCAGCGGAAGAACTCCTGGGTGGCCTTGGCGCCCGCCACGTTCTTCGGCTGCTTGCGCACCAGGATGAAGTTGGTGGCGGTGATCGGCCATGCGTCAGCGCCCGGGGCGTTGGTCATCACCAGGTAGAAGTCACGGGCGTTGGCCCAGTCGGCGCTGGCCGCGGCGGCCGAGAACGAGGCGTCCGACGGCTGCACGATCTTGCCAGCCGCGTTCTTCATCGCCGCATAGGACATCTTGTTCTGCAGCGCGTAGGACAGTTCGACGTAGCCGATGCCGCCCTTGATCTGCTTCACGTAGGCAGCAACGCCTTCGTTGCCCTTGCCGCCGATGCCGGCCGGCCACTGCACCGACGTGCCTTCACCGACCTTGCTCTTCCACTCCGGGCTGACCTTGGACAGGTAGTTGACGAAGTTGAAGGTGGTGCCCGAGCCGTCCGAACGATGGACAATGGTGATCTTGCCGCTGGGCAGGGTCAGGCCGCTGTTCAGGGCGGCGATGGCCGGGTCGTTCCAGGTGGTGATCTTGCCCAGGAAGATGTTGGCCAGGGTCGGACCGTCCAGCTTCAGCGCGCCCGGAGCGACGCCCGCGACGTTGATCACCGGCACCACGCCGCCGATCACCGACGGGAACTGGGCCAGGCCGGCGGCAGCCAGCTCTTCCGGCTTCAGCGGCGCATCGGACGAACCGAAGTCCACGGTCGCAGCCTTGATCTGGGCGATACCACCGCCGGAACCGATCGACTGGTAGTTGACCTTCTTGCCGGTGGCGGTGCTGTAGTCGGCCGACCACTTGGACATCACCGGGTAGATGAACGAAGCGCCCGCGCCGGTGACATCGGCGGCGTTGGCGGCGAACACGGACGACGCGGCCAGAATGGCGACGGCGGCGCGCGACTTGAAGGCGTGGATCACGGGAGAGACTCCTGGGGTGGTCGAGGGGCGGCTGCCCGACGTTTCGGTGCACATTCCATAACGGTTCCATGACACGCCCGCGTCTGTCATATGACGCGAACGTGACAGCCGTCATGGCGCTGCCGAAGCCTCCCTTTCAGAGCCCACTCAGCGCCTCCGGAACGGCATAACGCCCGTGGCTGGGCAGCAGTGTCCAGCGCTGCGCGGGAGCCGTCGTGTCGGTTGCATGGCAGTCGTCACCCGCGGCGACGCTGATCGTATCGGTGCGCTTTTCGCGCACCAGGATCGGTGCCAGGCCAGGCGCATCGGCCTTTCCTATTTCCAGCGTGCGCTCGAAGCGGCTGAACTCGCCGGCGCAGCGCGTATCCCATTCGCCGCGACTGCCGCTGACCGCCAGCGGCGCAAGCACCCGGCGCAGCCGTCGGCCATCACGCACGAACAACTGCAGCTCGGTCTGTGCGAACGGGTTGGGTCCCGAACTGCCGCTGTAGTCCATGCGCACGCCAAACGCGCGGGTGGTCGGATCCAGCTGCCAGCGTGCCGTGTCCAGGTGGAGCCCGGTGAAGGGCAGCGCATCGCTGCTGACCGCATCGGCCACGCGGGTCCAGGCCAGCGGCTGGCCACTGGCGGTATCGATCAGCAACAGGTCGAGGTCGCCACCGCGCACGTCCTCCGAGGCGGGCTCGGTCCATTGCGCGACGGCCAGCAGGGTCGTGCCGGGCTGCGCGGGCCACGCACGGCAGGCGGTGCTGTCGGCATCGGTAAAGCGTGCCGTCACTGGCAACGCGCCAGCCGGCAACTGCCGATACGCGGCCTCGCGCACGGCCTCTGCATCGTCACAGGCGAGCGCGGCGGCGGGCAGGGCGGCGAGCAAGGCAGCGCACAGCAGGCGGCGCAGGCGCAGGGAAGTGGGCATCCCGAAGGTCCATGTCGACAGGGCAGAGCATCATCGCGCGGCCACCGCCTGCCCACAACGACGAAGGCACGGCCGGAGCCGTGCCTTCGTTCGAACGCGTGCTTCCGGTCTTACCAGAAGAACTGCGCGCGGGCTTCCAGGATGTTCGGATCGTCGTTGACGAAACCACGGGCGCTCGAGCTGTACTTCTTGCTGTCGACCATCACGTAGTTGAGCATCAGCTTGAAGTTCGAGCGCCAGTACCAGTTGGCGCCGACGGTCCAGATGTCCATCTTGCCGCCGAGCACGCCATCGACGATCGGCGGGCGGCCGGCCACCGGGTTGGCGGCGAGGTTGCCGTCGTTCAGATCCATGTGGTCGTAACGCAGGCCCAGCTGCCACTGGCCGCCGGCCGGGTTGTTCGGCAGGCCGGTGCCCGGCGTGCCGCCCTTGTAGCTCCAGCTTTCGCCGGTGACATTCCACACGCCGCTGACGTAGTAGCCGTCACTGGTGTAGTTGTCGTTGGCCATGCGCTTGGCCTTGCTGGTGTAGTACTCGGCCTGGGCCTTGAACGGGCCCTGGAAGTACATCGCTTCGGCACCGATGGTGCTGACGCGGTCGGTGTCGACCAGGTTGCCGCTGTCGACCAGGCGCGCGGTGGCCAGGTCAGCGTTCGGGCGGGCACGCACGCGCAGGGTGTCTGCGTCGGTGTCGTAGTTCACGTAGCTCAGGCCGAAGTGCAGGACCTGGCCCTTCTCGTTGATCGGGGCCCAGGTGCCACGCGCGCCGTAGCCGCTGCCGTGGGCCAGGTTGCGGGTCAGTTCGCGGCCGAAGGCGCTGGCAGTGACCGACCAGTTGTCCTGGCCGTAGCTGTACGCGCCGCCGAGGCGACGGGCGATGGCATAGGTGTTGGTGACCGCAGCCTTGGAGATGAAGTCGTTGTTCTTGGTGCTGGACAGCTCTTCCAGGCTGTTGGGCTGCTTGAACTGGCCGACCTGGATGAAGTGGTTGGCGTTGCCCAGCAGCTTGTACTTCACGTTGGTGTCGAGGAACTTGTCGGCCTTGGCGTCATAGCCGACCACCCACTCCACGTTGCCCGGGCCCTTGCCCTTCAGCACCAGCTCGGCGCGACGCAGTTCGAATTCGCTGTTCTTGCCGTTGCCGGCGTCACCGCCGTTGAGGTCCACGACGTCATTGTCGTACCAGTTGCCGTCGGCCTGGACCAGGCCTTCGAAGGTGATTTCCGAACCGCCGATCACATCGATGGCGACTTCGGCGTGGGCGGCCGGCACATACAGCGCAGCAGCCACGGCGACCGTCAGGAGTTGGTGATGCAGTTTCATGGAGAGGAGCCTTGCAGGCAGGTGGGAAGATGCGCGCAGGCTAAAACGTGAAGATTGCGTAAATGTGACAGTTCGCGCACGGCCGCGATCCGCCGCAGGCCCCGTCACGGCTGGGCCTGCCATTGAAACCGGTTACGTATGACGCCCGGATTGCGCCCCGGTTGCAGTAGATCCACGCCATGCGTGGCTGGTTTTTCCGTGCATCCACGTCATGCGCGGATACCGCCATCACTCGGCGAGGGTCTTGTCCTTGAACCGGCAAAGATCGGCAATCACGCACCCCGGGCAATCCGGTTTGCGTGCTTTGCACACGTACCGTCCGTGCAGGATCAGCCAGTGGTGCGCATCCAGCAGGAACTCGGCGGGAATCGCTTTGACCAATCGGTCTTCGACCTCGCGCACGTTCTTTCCCGGTGCAAGTCCAGTGCGGTTGGCGACACGGAAGATATGCGTGTCCACCGCCATCACCGGTTCGCCGAAGGCGGTGTTGAGCACCACGTTGGCAGTCTTGCGACCGACACCGGGCAGTGCTTCCAGTGCATCGCGGTCGCGTGGCACCTCACCGCCGTGCTTCTCCAGCAGCAACGCGCAGGTGGCGATCACGTTCTTCGCCTTTGCGTTGAACAGGCCGATGGTGGCGATGTACTTCTTCAGTCCCTCTTCGCCCAGGGCGAGGATTTTCGCTGGCGTGTTGGCAACCGGGAACAGGCGCCGGGTGGCCTTGTTGACGCCGACGTCGGTGGCCTGCGCCGACAGTGCGACCGCCACCAGCAGTTCGAAGGGAGAGCTGTATTCCAGCTCGGTCTTCGGATGCGGGTTGAGTTCGCGCAGGCGGGTGAACATTTCCACCACGTCGGCACGCGGCATCGTACCGCCGCGGCGCGCAGGTGCGCGCACGGTCTTCTTCGCGGTCGCCATTACTGCTCCTTGCCGGCGGCGCGGGCCTTGGCCCGGGCGAGGATGGCGGCCGCTGCGGCAGGCAGGGCGGGTTTTGCGTCCGGTGCCGGTGCGGGCGTGCGCCGCGCATCACGCTCGGCCTCGCGGCGGGCCAGGCGCACCGCGCGCGCGCGGAAACGTTCGCGCGCGGCCCATGCACGCTGCAGCTGCAGCTGCATCCAGCAGAGGCGGTCCGGCAGGTCAGGATGATCGGGCAGCAGCCGGTCATCGCCAGCGCGCACAACGTAGTCCATCAGTCCAGCCTGCAGCGCGCCATCGGGATCGTCTGCCTGGACCCGGGCGAACAGCAGCACGGGGTTGGGTCGGAATGCCATGGCGGTCAGCGGTTCTGGAAAGCGGGAGGACGGCGCTGCAGGAAGGCGCTGGTGCCTTCGCGCATGTCTTCGGTGGCGAACAGCAGGCCGAACTGCGCACTTTCGTATTCCAGGCCGGCGTCCAGGCTGCATTCGCCACCCACGTGCACCGCATCGAGCAGGCCACGCAGCGCCAGCGGCGCCGACTGTGCCAGCTGCCGGGCCAGGGCCTGCACGCGGGCGTCGAGCTCGGCAACAGGCACTACTTCGTTGACGATGCCCAGGGCCAGCGCGCGCGCGGCGTCGATCGGGGTACCCAGCAGGCACAGCTCCAGTGTGGCCGCGCGGCCACACAGGCGCAGCAGGCGCTGGCTGCCGCCGAAGCCGGGAATCAGGCCGAGATTGATCTCCGGTTGGCCGACCTTGGCGGAATCGGCCGCAATGCGCAGGTGGCAGGCCATGGCCAGCTCCAGCCCGCCGCCCAGCGCAAAACCGTTGACGCGGGCGATCACCGGCTTGGGCATGCGTTCGATGCGGCGCATCAGGGCCTGGCCGAGCAGGGAGAAATCACGTCCCTGAACCGCGCTCAATGTGTTCATTTCCGCGATGTCGGCCCCGGCCACGAACGCCTTGGGGCCAGCGCCGGTCAGCACCACCACCCGTACCGCCGCGTCGGCGGCCGCATCGCTGAACGCCCCGGCCAGAGCCTGCAGGGTCGCGGCATTGAGGGCGTTGAGCTTGTCCGGGCGTTGCACGGTAATGGTGCGGACGGCGCCGTCATCGCTGACGTCGACCGGGTGGGGGGCGGGGGCCTCGGCCACGGGAAACTCCTGGAACGTTAAAAAAAAGTGAGATTGAACTCTGTAAACGCAGACAGGTCATAGCCTGCGTGGTGAGTAGCGGTTACACGTTGTGGCCGTTATCCTAACCCGTCGCCTCAGGGCGGCGCAGAACGTCCCTGAGTTACCACCCCTGGAGAACTGTTTGATGAAGTTGCGTTCTATCGCGGTCGCCGTCGCGGCCCTGGCCCTGACGGGCAATGCCTTCGCCCAGGACATCGCGTCCGAGAAGGGCAAGCTGAGCTACTACTTCGGTTACGACTACGGCAACAACCTGGCGGAGCTGACCGGTCGCGGTGAGCAGCTGGACATCAACTCGGTGGTGAAGGGTCTGCAGGACGCCTACGCCAAGAAGCAGCCGGCGATCACCGCCGAGCAGCTGAAGCCGGCCGTTGAAGCGTTCCAGAAGCGCGAGCAGGGCCGTGCCCAGGCCGCCAAGGCCGAGTACGAAAAGGCTGCTGCCGACAACAAGACCAAGAGCGATCAGTTCATGGCGCAGAACAAGGCCAAGGCGGGCGTGCAGACCCTGCCGAGCGGCGTTCAGTACCGTGTGATCGAAGCCGGCAAGGGTGCCAAGCCGACCCAGGCAAGCACCGTGCAGCTGGAAGTGGCCGGTCCGTTCCCGTACGGCCAGCGCCCGACCGAGGCTCGTCCGGCCCAGCAGATTCCGTCGATCAAGGTCAGCGAAGTCGAAATGAAGGCCATGCGCGAGACCCTGCTGCAGATGCCGGCTGGCTCGAAGTGGGAAGTGTCCCTGCCGCCGGATCAGGCCTATGGTGCCGACCCGCGCACCCCGTTCCCGCCGAACGTGGCTGTGCAGTTCGAGATCAAGCTGATCAGCGTCAAGTAAGAAGAAACAGCGTCAACATCAACGCGCCGGTGATTCCACCGGCGCGTTTTTGTTTCTGCGGTACGTAGCAGCCGTGCGGGCCCATCCCAAATCCAGCCCATTCGCGCTACTGTTGACCGGTGCAAATAATGGAAGAAACGGCGCGTGCTGTCGCAAGCCCCTGCATCAACGTGTGCAAGCTGGATCGCAACCGGCTGTGCGCCGGCTGCGGGCGGCATATCGACGAAATCGCACGGTGGTCGTCGATGAGCGACAGCGAGCGCACCCACATCCTGCAGCGCGTGCTGCCACTGCGCCTACAGCTGCAGCAGTCGCTGCGAGGCTCGTTGGCCGATCACGAGCGCCTGCTGCGCGCGCTGCATCCGCTGGCCGAACCGCCGGCTGGCGACGGTTGGAACCGCAGTGAACTGGATGATCTGCTGCCCCCGGGCCCACCGGTCGAGGCGGCGGTGCTGGCCGGCATCGTGCCGCGTGCCAACGGTGCGCAGGTGATCCTGACCCGGCGTACCGAAACCCTGCGGCAACATGGTGGCCAGGTCGGTTTTCCCGGTGGCCGTACCGAGCCGGATGATCGTGATGCGCTGGCCGCAGCACTGCGCGAAAGCCAGGAAGAAATCGCATTGGCGCCGACGCAGGTGCAGGCACTGGGTTATCTCGACCCGTTCGTGACCATTACCGGCTACCGGGTAACCCCGGTGGTGGCGGTGATCGATCCGGATTTCGTGGCGGTACCGCAGCCCAGTGAAGTGGCCGAGGTGTTCGAAGTGCCGCTGGATTATCTGATGGCCGCCGGCAACCTGCGCCAGGTCGAAATCAACCATCGCGGCCGCGTCCGCCATGTCCTCGAATACGGCTGGCCCGGCCAGCGCATCTGGGGTGCCACTGCGGCCATCCTGTACAACCTGCGTCGTCGCCTGGAGCAAGTGCAATGAAATCGATCGATCCGCCGTGGACCACCCTCGTTGATGTCGCGACCCTGGCTGCGGCCCTGGGCGATGGCGTACGCGTGGTCGATGCCCGCGCGACCGCAAGCACTGCTGTGCGCGTGGTCGATGCACGTGCATCGCTGGCCGATCCGCAGGCGGGCAATGGCCTCTACGCGCAGGGACACATTCCCGGTGCGGTGCATGCCGATCTCAATCGCGACCTGTCCGACCTGACGCGGGTCGGCCATGGGCGCCATCCGTTGCCGGACAGCGATGCGTTCGCCACACGGCTGGGGCAGTGGGGCATCGGCACGGACACGCAGGTGGTGGTGTATGACGGCAGCGATGGCAGCATGGCCGCTGCGCGACTGTGGTGGCTGCTGCGCCTGATCGGGCACACGAAGGTGGCTGTCCTTGATGGCGGCATCGCTGCCTGGCAGACCGCCGGCCAGCCGCTGGTGACCGGCAGCAGCGAGGTCGCGGCGTTGCCCGCATATCCGGGGCGTTTCGATACCAGCCAGGTTGCCAGCGCGGACGAGGTCGAGTCGCGCCTGAAGCATGCTCCGGGCTGGCTGGTCGATGCTCGCGCGGGTGAGCGTTTCCGCGGCGAGGTGGAACCGCTGGACCCGGTCGCCGGCCATGTGCCGGGGGCAGTCAATCGACCGTTCGCGTTGAACGTGCTGGACGGCCGCCTGCGCGATGCACAGGAACTGCGCGCCGAACTGCAGGGCGTGATCGGCAACCAGGACCCCCAGCGCGTGGTGCTGATGTGCGGCTCGGGCGTGACCGCCTGCCATCTGCTGCTGGCGATGGAAAGTGCGGGCCTGTCCGGCGCGCGCATCTATGCCGATTCCTGGAGTGGCTGGGTCAGCGACAGCAGCCGCCCGGTGGCTACCGGCGCCTGAGCGAAGCGGGCAGATCGATTTGACGTTCATCCACGCATGGCGTGGATCTACGTGTCGACCAAGGTCGACACCTACCAACAGCCGCGGGAACCTGTCGAAGGCGGGGTGGGTCCGGTTGCGGGGGCGTGAGCGCCATGGATGGCGCGACCGAGCTTACAGGGACGTACTTGCAGCGTCCCCCGCAACCGGACCCGCCCCGCCAACCCACGGAATGCCTGCTGTTGCTTTGGCTTTGAGGTTGCCGGCCAGCGGCCGGCACTACCGCTTCGGCGGGTGCAGGGCGCAGCCCTGCCGATCAACCCAGCGGCTGCAGCGGCACCTTGGCCAGGATCCGCTGCCACGGGAACAACGGGCCCGGATCCCGCTTGCGCGCCACGGTCACGGCCGGGTCGTCACTGGCAGGTACCTGCTCCAGGTCCAGCTGGTCGTGGCCGGCGATCTGCCGCAGCGACGGATACTGCAGCACCAGCGCCTGCAGCAACCGTTCCAACGCCAGCAGCTGCGCTTCGGTGTAGGGCTCGTCCATCGCCTGGTGGCGGCTGTCGAGCCAGTGCGGGTAGCGCCCCGAATTGACCAGTTCAATGCCCACCGAATCGGCATTCATGCCGCGCACGTGGTGGGCGATGCGCTCCGGCGCCACGTACTGCACCACGCTGCCGTCGCGGTCGATGTAGAAATGTCCGCTGTTGCCGGCGCCGCTGTCGTACAGCACGCGCTCGCCGTACTCCCGGGCAGTCGCCAGGTCGGGCAGTTCGGTGCAGTGGATCACCACCATCGCCAGGCTGGATGGATCGCGCACGGGCAGGCGGTCGTGGTAGGGCAGCGGCTGCAGCTGCAGGCCGGGCAGGAGCGGGTTGGGCATGCGGCGATGCTAGCATTGCCGAATGAAACTGCCTTCCTTTCTGCTGTCGGTCCGCTCCGTGGGAGCGCACGCATGAGCCGCGGTCACTGCATCCTGTCGCACGGCTTCGAGAGCGGCCCGGAGGCGACCAAGGTCACCGCCCTGGCCGAGGTCGCCGAGCGCCTGGGCTGGACCCATGAACGCCCCGATTACACCGACCTGGACGCGATGAGCGAGGTCAGCCGCGTTGGTGACGTGCGCACCCGCCTGCAGCGCCTGATCGAGCGCACTGCCGCTGCCGCCGCGCAGGGGCCGGTGGTGCTGGCCGGCTCCAGCCTGGGCGCTTACATCTCGGCCATCGCCTCGCTGCAGGTGCCGGTGGCCGGTCTGTTCCTGATGGTGCCGCCAACCACCATGGGCCCGATGCCGGCGCTGGATGCCGCACCGGTGCCGACCACGGTGTTGCAGGCCTGGCATGACGAGGTGGTGCCGGCCGTCGGGGTCATCGCCTGGGCGCAGGCGCGCTCGGCGCAGCTGCTGCTGGTGGACGACGGCCATCGCCTGGAGCACCACGTCGAGGCCTCCGCGCAGGCCTTCGAGCGCCTGCTGCGGCAGCTGTGAAGCCCGGGCGCACGGCGCGCCCGCCCGCATTGACTACAATGGCAGCCCCGCCGCCCCCGGCGCGGGCCTGCCGGCCGTGCCTACGGCCCTCCCTTCCGAATGGCCCGGCTCCCTGCCGCGCCTGACCACCTGCGAACCGATCCCGTGAAATTTTTTGTCTCCTGCGCCAAGGGCCTGGAATACCTGCTTGCCGATGAGCTGTCGGCCCTCGGCCTGGAAAAGGCCACCGCCACCATTGCCGGCGTCAATGCCGATGGCGAACTGGAGCAGGCGCTGCGGATCGTCATGTGGTCGCGGCTGGCCAGCCGCGTACTGTGGCCGATCGACGAATTCGAATGCCCGGACGAGCAGGCGCTGTATGACGGCGTGCGCGCGCTGCCGTGGCACGAGCACATCAAGCCGGAGATGACCCTGGCGGTGGACGCGCACGTGTCCGGCGACAAGATCACCCATGCCCGTTTCGCCGCGCAGCGGATCAAGGACGCCATCGTCGACCGCATGCGTGGCGAAGGGCTCGAGCGCCCTTCGGTCAACACCGATCTGCCGGACGTGCGCGTCAACCTGTCGCTGCGCAAGGGTCGCGCCTCGCTGTCGATCGACCTCGGTGGTGGCCCGCTGCACCGCCGTGGCTGGCGTGGTGCTGCGCATGACGCGCCGTTGAAGGAAAACCTGGCTGCCGCGCTGCTGATGCGCGCGCAGTGGCCGCGCCTGCATGCTGCCGGTGGCGGCCTGCTGGATCCGATGTGCGGCAGCGGCACCCTGCTGATCGAAGGCGCGCTGATGGCCGCCGACGTCGCTCCCGGCCTGATGCGCCATGGCAGTCTGCCGCCGAGCCGCTGGCTGGGCTTCGACAAGGCGGCCTGGAAAACCATCCAGAGCGAAGCGCGTGATCGCGAAGCGGCCGGCCTGGCTGCGCTGAAGCCGGTCGTCCACGGCAGCGACATCGACCCGGTGGCGATCCAGGCGGCGCGCGAGAACGCGGAAGTGGCCGGCGTCGCCCATGCCATCCGCTTCACCCGCGCCGATGTGGCTGACCTGCCCACCCCGGAGCAGGAGATCGGCGCGGTGGTCTGCAACCCGCCGTATGACGAACGCCTGGCCGCCGATCCGGCGCTGTACCGCAAGCTGGGCAACGCCTTGCAGAAGGCGGTGCCGCAGTGGCGCGCCAGCCTGCTGTGCGGCAATGACGAACTGGCCTTCGCTACCGGCCTGCGTGCGGGCAAGAAGTACCAGATGTTCAATGGTGCACTGGAATGTGCACTGATCGTCTGTGATCCGATTGCGGTGCCGGGTCGCGATCCGGCACAGGTGCGCGAGCTGAGCGAAGGCGCGCAGATGGTGGCCAACCGCCTGCGCAAGAACCTGAAGAAGTTCAAGAGCTGGCGCGCGCGCGAAGGCATCACCTGTTTCCGCGCCTACGATGCCGACCTGCCGGAATACGCAGCGGCCATCGACGTGTACGAAGAGGATGGCGGCCAGCGCCGCACCTTCCTGCATGTGCAGGAATACGCAGCACCGGCCGCGATTCCCGAGAACGACGTGCGCCGCCGCCGCAATGAACTGCTGGCCGCTGCGCGCGAGGTGTTCGGCGTGCCGCCGGAACAGGTGTCGATGAAGTCGCGTGAACGTGGCAAGGGCGGCAGCAAGTACGGCCGTTTCGAGCAGCGTGACGAGTTCCTCGTGGTACGCGAGAACAACGCGCTGCTGCAGGTGAACCTGTTCGACTACCTCGATACCGGCCTGTTCCTCGACCATCGCCCGCTGCGCCGCCTGATGGCCGAGCAGGCGCGCGGCAAGCGCTTCCTCAACCTGTTCTGCTACACCGGCGTGGCCAGTGTGCAGGCGGCGGTGGCCGGTGCGGCCAGCACCACCAGCGTCGACCTGTCGGCCACCTACCTGCAGTGGTGCTACGACAACCTGGCCCTGAACGGGCAGGGCGGCAATCAGCACCTGCTGGTGCAGGCCGATGCGATGGCATGGCTGGAAGGCGATCGCGGCCAGTACGACGTGATCTTCTGCGACCCGCCGACGTTCTCCAACTCGGCCCGTGCCGAGGACTTCGACGTGCAGCGCGAACAGGTGAAGATGCTGCGTGCGGCCGTCGCCCGATTGGCCCCGAACGGCGTGCTGTACTTCTCCAACAACTTCCGCCGCTTCAAACTGGAAGAGAACGCCATCGCCGAGTTCGCGCAGTGCCGAGAGATCAGCGCCAGCACCATCGGCCCCGATTTCGAGCGCAACGCACGCATCCATCGCGCGTGGGAGCTGAAGCGCCTGGCGTGAACCGACGTCTGGGGTCGGATCCCCTGCGCGTAGCGCAGGGGATCCGACCCCATCAAGGTCGGTAGATCCACGCCATGTGTCGATGGCGGTACGTGCCTGGGGTCAGAGCCCTTGCGCTGCACGCAAGGGATCCGACCCCGGCGGCTTCTGCTACAACAACGCCACCACCAGCCCGATCACCGGCAGCGCGACCGCCAGCGGTGCGATCCATTTCGGCCGGTAGGGGTACAGCGCGAACGCCAGCACGATTCCACCCAGCGTAAGCGCGCCGAGCCACAGCACCGGGCCCATCGCCCAGCCCTGGTCGACCACGCACAGTGCGAACGCCACGGTCAGCAGCACCCAGCCCAGCACCCGCCATTGCGTGCGCCGTACCGGTGACGCCGCTGCCTTGCCGTGCAGTTCCTGCTGGTGCTTTTCCATCGCCAGCGACAGCGCGGTGAACGCTGTGAACGATAACCCCAGTACCAGCAGCATCATGCGCTGGCCTCCGCTTCCACTGCATCGGCCGGCGCCTTCGTCGCTGCAGCGGCGGCCGCGCGCTTCTTCTTCTCGGCGGCACTCAGCGGTGGTGTCCAGCGCTGCATGCGCCAGCCGCACAGGGCCAGCATCGCGCCGAAGGCGATCATCGACAGATCGAAACCGGCCAATGCCCAGTCACCGTTGAACAGCGTCACGCCCAGGTGCGCGTGGGTGGTCAATGCGTTCACTACCGGGATCAGCGCGAACGCGGCCGCGCCGATGTACAGCTGCCACGCCCACATCATCCGCTTGGGCCAGATGAAGGCCGCCAGCAGCGAGGCGCCCCACGCGTAGAAGAATACGTTCGCCTCGGCGTTGGAGCGCTCGGCCAGGCCCAGCGGCAGCAGCCGGTTGCCCCAGAAGTAGGCGGCAAAGGCGATGGGCAGGCCGGCCACGGCGCCGATGTTCAGTGCATCGACCAGGCGCAGGCCGAAGCCGGTGCGGCCGCTCTTGGCATGCTTCGGGCGCTCCTTCACGGCCCACAGCACCACGCCGCTGGCCACCATCAGGCAGCCGGTCAGGCCGGACAGGAAGAACAGGGCGCGTACGCCCCAATCGGCGAAGCGCGCCAGGTGCAGGCCATACAGCACGCCACGGGTGGCGGTGGCGCCACCGGAAGGCGGGGTTTCCTGCAGCAGCGCGCCAGTGACCATGTCGTAGCGCAGCGCGGGCGTATCGATGGACAAACGCTTGCCGTCACGCTGACGGATGTCGATCACCGCATTGGCGGCACCGGGGTTGGCAACGCTGAAACCGGCGACCTCGGTTCCATGCCAGTGCGTGCGGGCGCTGTCCAACAGCTGCCGCAGCGGTAGCGGTGCGGCCTTGCCTTCGGCGGGCGCGGTGACTTCGGGCAGGCCACCGAAGGCCTCCGCGTAGAAGGCATCCTGATCGGTACCGTAGGCCGCGTTCACTCCCCACGGCAGGTACATGATCATCAACGTGACGATGCCGGTGTAGGTGATCATCGCGTGGTAGGGCAGGGCCATCACCGCGCTGACGTTGTGGAAGTCCAGCCAGGAGCGCAGGCTCTTGTCTTTCCGGAAGGTGAAGAAGTCCTTGAAGATCTTCTTGTGGGTGATCACGCCGGTGATGATCGCCACCAGCATGAACATCGCGCAGAAGCCCACCAGGTAGCGCGCCCACAGTACCGGGATGTAATGAAGGTCGAAGTGCAGGCGGTAGAAGAAGTCGCCGCCGCGGGTCTCGCGGGCCTTCAGCTCGGTGCCGGTGTTGGGGTCCAGGGTGGCATCGCCGAAGGCGCCGCGGCGTCCCTTGCTCGGGTCGGCCAGTGCCTCTGGCAACCGCCAGAACATCTGCATGGCCGGATTGCGCGGCTGCGGCAGGGTGACGAACCAGCTCTCTGCCTGTGGTGCATTGGCCAGCAGGTAGTCGGCCGCGCGCTGCGCCGCTTCGTCGGTGCTGACCGTGCTGCGCGGCAGTTCCGGGCGCATCCAGCGGCTGATTTCCTCGCGGTAGTAGCTGGCGGTGCCGGCCATGAAGATCAGCAGCAGCAGCCAGCCGACCAGCAGGCCGGTCCAGGTGTGCAGCCAGGCCATGGATTGGCGGAATCCATTCTTCATGCCCACGCTCCCAGCAGGCGCGAAACACCAGCCATCAGCAGGGTGGGGGCGAGAATGCCGACCCAGGCGCGCAGCGCACTGCGGGTGGCGAACGCCCACAGTGCCGCGCAGGCGGCGACCAGGATCGCCAGCAGCATGCCGGTCAGCACAGCCTGGCCGCGCGCGCCCGGCAGCGCCAGCGCACAGAACACGGTGGTCATCGAGGCAAGCGCGTAGCCGCCGAAGATGGCGGCAAGGGATCGGGACAGCACGCCCCATCGCGGGTTGGCGAAGAAGGTGCTGAGGCGGGGGCTGGCGGTTGCGGGCGAGCGGTCCACGGCGGTCCTGCAGGTTGAATGAAAGAGGACCGGCGCACCGAAGCGCGCCGGGGTTGGCCATCCGTGGCCGGGGCCGGTCGCAGAACCGGCGCCATCCATCAGATCGTCAGAGCTTCCAGCGCAGCGTCATCATCACGTTGCGCGGTTCGCCCCAGTACACGCCGTCGTAGAAACCGACGCGGTTGTAGTACTTCTTGTCCAGCAGGTTGTTCACGTTCACCTGGGCGGTGAAGTTCTCGTTGAAGCGATAGCCGGCCGACAGGTTGAGCAGGTAGATGTCACCCTGTTCGATCGCTACGCGGTCGCGTTTGCCGCTGACCAGGAAATCCTCGCGCGGCTTGTTGCTCAAGCTCCAGATTCCGCTCTGCCAGGTTGCGCCGCCACCGATCCAGAAGCGGCCTTCGGCACCACCCGGGCGCCAGCTGGCGTTGAGGCGGAACAGATCGACCGGAACGGTGGTGTTCTGGCGAACGCCCAGCGCATTGCGGCTGACGGTGTGGGTGAACCCGGTCGACAGGTTCCAGTGCTCGCCCAGGCTGCCCTGCGCTTCGATTTCCCAGCCCTTCACCTTGTTGCCCTTGCCGGTGGAGCGGTAAGCGCTGATGCCACCGGGCAGCGAGTTCTCCGGCACCGAATCATCGAGCTCGGCGACGTTGTCCTTCTCGCCCTTGAACACCGCGACCGAGGTGTTGAGCAGGCCATCGAAGAACTCGGCCTTGAGCCCGGCTTCCCACATGTCACCGACGACCGGTTCGAGGTAGTTGTTGGCCTTGTCGCGGTAGTTCTGCGGCTGGAAGATGTCGGTGTAGCTGACGTAGCCGCTGAAGTAACGGTTGAAGTCGTAGATGAAGCCGGCGTAGGGCGTGAGCGAGTCGTCGGGCTTGTAGCCGCCGCGGCGGGTACCGGTCAGGCGGCCGGCGGCGTCGTGGGTGTAGGTCCAGTTGCGCGTTTCCCAGCTGCCGTAGCGGGCGCCGAGCACGGCGGTCAGCGGCTCGGCCAGCTGCAGGCGCGCGGCCAGGTAGGCGGCGCGCTGGCGCAGTTCGTCCTCCGATGCGAGATAGCCCAGGCGGGTGACCTGCAGCGGTGCGACGTCGCCGTTCCAGCTGCGCCAGTCCGGCACGCGCTCGTAGCTGGCAGGGTAAGCGGCGGTTTCACTCGCAGGCACTTCGCCCTTGCGCACCGACTGGCCGAAGCCGAACACCAGTTCGTGTTCGCGGCCGAACAACTGGAACGGACCGCCGACGTTGAAGTCGAACACCTGCATGTCGCCGTTTTCACCGAAGCTGCCGACGAAGGCAGAGATGCCGCTGCCATCGGCATGCGGGTAACCGGACGCCCCATACCAGACCGCGCCGTCGGTCTCGCGCTTGGAGCGGGTGTAGGCGAATTTCGCGGCCCAGCCATGGCCCAACTGCTGTTCAAGGCGGGCGAACGCGCTCTTTTCGATGATCGGCCAGCTGCTCCAGCGCGCCGACAGGTTGGTCGAGCGCGGCAGGTTGGCCGGCTTGCCATCGGCGCCCCAGTACGGCACCACGCCCCAGGTCACGCCGGTGGTGCGCGGCGACTGGTACTCGTAGCCGGCTTCCAGCAATGTGGTGTCGGTGATGTCGGCCTGGACGATGCCGTAGAAAACGTCCTTGTCCAGCTTGTACACATCGCGGAACGAATCGCTCTGCTGCTTGGCCGCGACCACGCGGGCGCGGATGCGGCCATCCAGGGCGATGGGGCCGCCGAGGTCGGCTTCCAGGCGCTGGTTGCCCCAGCGGCCGAGCGTGAGGTTGGCGCTCATCTGGAACGTATCGGTGGGGCGTTTGCGGACGAAGTTGATGGTGCCCGACGGATCGCCGGCACCGGTGGTCAGGCCGGTGGCGCCACGCACTACTTCGATGCGGTCGTAGATCACGCTGTCGGTGTTGGTCTTGATGTAGCCACCGAAGGTGTTGAGCATGCCATCGACCTGGAAATTGGTGATGTTGTACCCGCGCGAGACGTAGTTGATGCGTTCGCTGTCGGTGACCGACACCGCTACGCCGGTGACCTGGCCCATCACATCGGACAGGGAGAACAGGCCCATGTCGTCCAGCCGCTGCCGGGTCACCACGGTCATCGACTGCGGCGTGTGGCGCAGCGACAGGCCGAGCTTGGTTGCGGTGCTGGCCCGCTTGACCGTGTAGCTGTCGGCAATGTCGCCATCGGCAGTTACCTGGACGGTGTCCAGGGTGCGCGCAGAGGGGGCGGCAGAACCTTCCTCAGCGTGTGCCAACGGTGCGGTCAACAGTGCGGTCACGGCCAGGGCCAGCAGGGTTGGGCGGGGAGTGATCAGGGACGAAGCCATCGGTGCGATTCCATGCAGGACAAAAAACAGGCGATGGCAAACGCACCCATGGCAGCCATGCGCTCCGCGCACGTCGCCCAGCGTGATTCCCATCGACGGTGCGCCACCTGCGGCAGGCAGGCGACCCAGTGGTCGGGGGATGTACACGGGCGAAGGGGCGGGTGGGCGCGTGCTTCCGTGCCCCGCTTGGCTAAGCGTACAACCGATCAGTAAATGATAGGCATTCGCATTTCGTTAAGCAAGCGTGACAGCTTCCCTCATCATCCACGCGTGGCGTGGATCTACTGACCAGGGCTCCGGAATCTCAGCCTAGAAGCGGAACAGAACAGTCGCCGCGTGCAGCAGCAGGCCGATCAGGCCGCCGACCAGGGTGCCGTTGAAGCGGATGAACTGCAGGTCGCGGCCCACGCTCAGCTCCAGCTGCTCGACCAGGTGGCGCTCGTCCCAGCTCTTCACGGTCTGCGCGATGTGGGTGGTGACGCCCTCGCGCAGGCGCCCGGTGAGGCGCTGTGCGCCTTCCAGCAGGTGCTGGTTCAACGCCTCGCGCAACGCCGGGTCCGATTGCAGGCTGTCGCCCAGCGAGGCCAGGCTGCGCTGCAGATGGCCGACCAGTGCCGAATCCTCGCGCTGCAGATCGCCGCGCAGGCTGGCCTGTATGCGCGACCACAGGCCCTGTACGTACTCCTGCAGGGCAGGGTGGTCGATCATTTCCTGCTTGAGCTGCTCGATGCGCTCGGCCAGTGCCGGGTCTTCGCGCAGGCGCTGCACGTAGTTGCCGAGCCACTGCTCGTAATCCTGGCGCAGCGGATGCTGCGGCTCGGCCAGCACCTGCTGCAGTTCTTCCAGCACCGCCCGTGCCAGGCGTTCGGCAAGGTTGTCGCCGATCTCATCGATCGGCTTGATCCAGTTCACCGTGCTCGACAGCGTCGGCCATTCGCGCTGGATGTAGCGCACGATCAGCTGCGAAGCGCGTTCCTTCACTTCCGGTTGTTCCAGCCAACGCCCCAACCGTTGCAGGCCTTCGTCCAGCACCCGCTGGTGGCGGCCATCGGCGGTCAGCAGGCCCAGCAGTTCGCCGGCGGTGGCCGCGGCATTCCACTGCCGCAGCTGCTGCACCACGAAGCTGTGCAGCTGCCGCCGCACCGCAGCTTCATCGAAGAAGTCCAGCGCCTGCAGTGCCCAGCCACGGGCCATGTCGGCCAGCATCCGTGACCGCGCGGGATCGGCCAGCCAGCTGCCGAGTCGGCTGGCCGGGTCGAACACCTGCAGCTTGGCCAGCAGCACCGTCGGTTCCAGGAACTGGTCGCGCACGAACAGGGCCAGGCTGTCGCCGATGCGCTCCTTGCTGCGCGGAATGATCGCCGTATGCGGAATCGGCAGGCCCATCGGCCGTCGGAACAGGGCGACCACCGCGAACCAGTCCGCGAGTGCGCCGACGGCGGCAGCCTCGCAGAAGGCCGAGACCCAGGCCCAGATACCGCGCTCGCCCTGCCAGTGGCTGACCGCGAAGCCGGCCAGCATAAACAGCAACAGGCCAAGGGCGAGGGCTTTCAGGCGCCGCAGCTGGGCGCGGCGCGGATCGATGGCAGACGTCATGCCTGAAGTCTACCCGCAGGCCGGTGACGCCTACCTGTAGAGCCGAGCCCATGCTCGGCTGCTCTTTGCCGAGCGCAGGGCAGCCGAGCATGGGCTCGGCTCTACAGCGGCGTGACGCGATCGGTTACAGCGCTTCCAGCTGCTTGCGCAGGTGGGCCAGCTGTGCGCGCAGGGTGTCGTTCTCGCGGGTCAGGTTCACCACGCGACGGCGCAGCGCCGGGGCATCCTCGCCCAGCTGCTCCAGCGCAGCCAGCACCTCGGCATCGCGGCTGGCGATCTCATCCTCGTTGGCTTCTTCGAAGTCCATTTCCGGCGACTCCGTTTCCGGCTTCGGCGCGCGCGGCTTGCGCTTGGACTCACGCACGCGCTTTGCAGCCTGCTTCAGTTCATCCTTGCCACCGGCGGCAGCGGCGCGCTGCTCTTCTTCCGGCAGGTCAGCCACGGCAGCAGCGGCGCTGATCGAGATCATGCCGGCCTTCACCGCTTCCACCACCTCGGCCGCGGCCTGGGCGTGGATGCGCTCGATCATGCCGACCTGGCTGGTGCTCAGCTTGGCTTCGCGGGCCAGTTCGGCACGGCTGATCTTCGGCGCCGGTTCCCACGGCGGGCTGTCCTCGCCGGCCTCGTCGGCAGGCTCGGCGGTGCCATCACTTTCCCGCTGCAGCTGCGCCTGCTCGACCTGCTTGCGGGCGGACAGGATGTCGCGCTTGCGCAGGGCCAATACGCCGCGCTGGAAATCGGAGACGCTGCGCCGGCCCAGATGCTGCTCGATCATCCACAGGTGCACGTCTTCCATGCTCTGGAAGCGGGTGTTCTGCACGGTGTTGAACGGCAGGTCATGCTTCTGGCAGATGCCGAAGCGGTTGTGTCCATCCACCAGCACCTCGCCCCACAGCACCAGCGCATCGCGGCAGCCTTCGGCGAGGATGCTGCGCTCCAGCGCCTCGTGTTCGTCCGCGGTGAGCGGGTCGATGTAGGCCTTGAGTTCTTCTTTGACGACGATGTTCATGGGCACGGCAACGGGCAGGAGCGGAACCGCCCATTGTACCCGCTCGCCACCACCGTCCCGGCCTCAGGCGGTGGCCCGGATCATCTCACCCAGGGTGCCGGTGATCTGGTCGATCTGTGCCTTGTCCACGATCAATGGAGGTGACAACGCGATGATGTCGCCGGTACAGCGCACCAACAGGCGCCCGTCATGGAAGCAGCGGCGGAACACCTCGTAGCCACGGCTGCCGGGGGCGTCCTTGCGCGGCGCCAGCTCCACCGCACCGACCAGGCCGAAGTTGCGGATGTCGATCACGTTCGGCAGCCCCTGCAGGGCATGCAGGCGCTCCTGCCAGTACTCGCCCAGTTCGATCGCACGCTCGAACAGGCGTTCCTCGGCGTAGACGTCCAGCGTGGCCAGCGCCGCCGCGCAGGCCAACGGGTGGCCCGAATAGGTATAGCCATGGAACAGCTCGATGGCCTGTGGCGGACCCTGCATGAAGCTGGCATGCACGCTGTCGCCGACCAGTACGCCACCCAGCGGCACCGCGCCGTTGCTGGCGCCCTTGGCGAAGGTCAGCAGGTCCGGGGTGACCCCGAAACGCTGTGCGGCGAATGCCATGCCGACCCGGCCGAACCCGGTGATGACTTCATCGAACACCAGCAGGATGCCGTGCTGGTCGCAGATCTCGCGCAGGCGCTGCAGATACCCCGGTGCCGGCAGGATCACACCGGCCGACCCGGCGATGGGCTCGACGAACACGGCGGCAATGGTGGAGGGATCGTGCAGGGCGATCAGCCGTTCCAGATCGTCGGCCAGCTCGGCACCGTGGCGCGGCAGGCCCTTGCTGAAGGCATTGCGTGACAGGTCCAACGTGTGCCGCAGATAGTCCACGCCGCCCAGCTGCAGGCCGAACTGGCGGCGGTTGTTGGGCAGCCCGCCCAATGCCATGCCGCCGAAGCCGACCCCGTGGTAGGCCTTCTCGCGGCTGATGAAACGCGTGCGTTGGCCTTCGCCACGCAGGCGGTGGTGGGCCAGCACGATCTTCATCGCCGAATCCACTGCCTCCGAGCCCGAGCTGGTGAAGAACACGTGGTTGAGCCCGGCCGGAGCCAGCGCCGCCAGTCGCTGCGCCAGGGCGAAGGCCGGCGGCGAACCCATCTGGAAGGCGGGCGAGTAATCGAGCGTGGCGGCCTGCTCGGCGATCGCGTCGACGATGCGCCGGCGCGCGTGCCCTGCATTGCAGCACCACAGGCCCGCCGTGCCATCAAGGATGGCCCGCCCATCCACGTCCTCGTAGTACATGCCCTCGGCACGCACCAGCATGCGCGGCGCGCCCTTGTACTGGCGGTTGGCAGTGAACGGCATCCAGTAGGCGTCCAGTGAATCGGGGCGCTGGGTGGCCAGGTCGTGCAGGTCGCTTGCAGGGGTTTTCATGCCGGCTCCGTCGGGTCCGATGGTTGCGACTCTAGCGCAGCCCCGTCACGGATCTGTCGCCAGGCATGGCCCGGCACGGGCGGGGTGTGCACGTCACGGCCCGGTAGCGGCCGCGTCGGTATAACGGCGGACAGTCGATACGCGGAGGATCCCATGACCCACTTCCCCGACCGCAGCCATTGGCAGGCCCTGTCCAGCCGCGTGGCGATTCCCGGCCAAGCGTTCATCGATGGCCGCTACGTGGATGCCGCCAGCGGTGCGCGCTTTGATTGCATCAGCCCGATCGACGGGCGCGTACTGGGCGCGGTGGCCGACTGTGATGCGCAGGACGTGGACCGTGCGGTGGCCTCGGCGCGCCGCGCGTTCGAGGCAGGCCACTGGTCACAGGCCAGCCCCGCCCATCGCAAGCGCGTGCTGCTGGCACTGGCCACACTGGTGGAGACGCATGCTGATGAGCTGGCTCTGCTGGAAACGCTGGACATGGGCAAGCCGATCCGCGATGCGCGCCGCATCGACCTACCCGGCGTGGTGCGCTGCCTGACCTGGACCGCCGAAGCGGTGGACAAGCTGTACGGCGAAATCGCGCCCACCGGGCCGCACGAGCTGGGTCTGGTGACACGCGAGGCCGCAGGCGTGGTGGCGGCCATCGTGCCGTGGAATTTTCCGCTGTTGATGGCCTGCTGGAAGATCGCGCCGGCATTGGCGATGGGCAACTCGGTGGTGCTCAAGCCCTCCGAGCGCTCGCCGCTGAGCGCGTTGCGGCTGGCCGCGCTGGCGGCCGAAGCGGGTTTGCCCGAGGGCGTGCTCAACGTGCTGCCGGGCCACGGTTCACGCGTGGGCGAGCCGCTGGCCCTGCACATGGACGTGGACGTGCTGGCCTTTACCGGCTCCACCGCTACCGGCGCCAGGTTGCTGGAGTACGCCGGTCGTTCCAACCTCAAGCGGGTGTGGCTGGAATGTGGTGGCAAGAGCCCGCACGTGGTGTTCGCCGATGCGCCGGACCTGGATGCGGCGGCCAAGGGCGTGGCGCAGGGCATCTTCTTCAACCAGGGTGAGGTCTGCACGGCCGGTTCGCGGTTGCTGGTGCAGCGTGCGATCCGCGATGACTTCGTGCACCAGGTGATTGCCTACGGCCAGCGCATGCAGCCCCGCCATCCGCTGGAGGCAGATGCACCGATGGGGGCGCTGGTCGATGCCGCGCACGTGGACAAGGTGCTGGCCGACATCGCCCGGGCCGAAGCCGATGGCGCGCGCCTGCTGCTGGGCGGCCAACGTGCCGAGGTGGAGGCGGGCGGTTGTTATGTGCAGCCGACGGTGTTCGACCAGGTGCGGCCGGAGCAGGCGCTGGCCCGCGAGGAAGTGTTCGGCCCGGTGCTGGCCGTGCTTGGCTTCGACGACGAAACCGAGGCCGTGCGCTTGGCCAACGACAGCCGCTACGGGCTGGCCGCCGGCCTGTGGACGCGGGATCTCGGTCGCACCCATCGCGTGGCGCGCCAGCTGCGTGCGGGTAGCGTGTGGGTGAACGGCTGGGACGGCGGTGACATGACGGCGCCATTCGGTGGCTACAAGCAGTCCGGCAACGGCCGCGACAAATCGCTGCATGCCTTCGACAAATACAGCGAGATGAAAGCCACCTGGATCCAGTTGTAGCGCCGCGCCGCGCCCGGCTGCCTTTGGTAGACGCCAACCTTGGTTGGCGCCGGGCAGATTCATCCACGCATGGCGTGTATCTACTGTAGAGGCGGCATGGTGGGATTCATCCACGCAGAAAGAATTCGTTGGCGTCGGTGTCGCCTGAAACCATTGCCCCGGGGGGACCGTCAAGCGTGGCAGAATCGGTCGATCCGCCGTTACCCGCCTTGCCGATGTCGACGATCACCGCTGCCGCGCCACCCGTGAATTCTCCCCGCCGTGTCCTGCTGGCCAGTCTGATCGGCACCACCATCGAGTTCTTCGACTTCTACATCTACGCCACCGCCGCGGTGCTGGTGTTCCCGCACCTGTTCTTCCCGGAAAGCAGCGACCAGGTCGCATTGCTGCAGTCGCTGGCGACCTTCGCGGTGGCGTTCATCGCACGCCCGGTGGGCTCGGCGGTGTTCGGCCACTTCGGTGACCGTATCGGCCGCAAGGCCACCCTGGTGGCCGCGCTGCTGACCATGGGCCTGTCCACGGTCGCCATCGGCCTGCTGCCGACCCACGCGCAGATCGGCCTGTGGGCGCCGGCGCTGCTGGCCCTGTGCCGCTTCGGCCAGGGTCTGGGCCTGGGAGGCGAGTGGGGTGGGGCGGTGCTGCTGGCCACCGAAAACGCACCGCCGGGCAAGCGCGCCTGGTACGGCATGTTCCCGCAGCTGGGTGCGCCGATCGGCTTCCTGCTGTCAGCAGGCATCTTCCTGCTGCTTGGCCGCTGCCTGGGCCCGGACGATTTCCTGCAGTGGGGCTGGCGCATTCCATTCGTGGCCAGCGCGTTGCTGGTCGGCCTGGGCCTGTGGGTGCGCCTGAACATCCACGAGACGCCGGATTTCAAGCGCGCGCTGGAGCGCAAGGCGCCGGTGCGCCTGCCGATGTGGACCGTGCTGCGCGACCATCCGCTGCCGATGCTGCTGGGCACGCTGGGTGCGTTCGCCACCTTCGTGCTGTTCTATCTGATGACGGTGTTCAGCCTCGGCCACGGCACCGCCGTGCTCGGCTACAGCCGCGAGCAGTTCCTGCTGATGCAGATGGTGGCGATGCTGTTCTTCGCCGCCGGTATCCCGCTGTCGGCACGTTACGGCGACCGCTGGGGAACGCGCCGCACGATGGCCATCGCCAGCCTGCTCATCATCGGCTTCGGCGTGCTGTTCGCACCGCTGTTCCAGCCCGGCAGCCCGTGGCTGGTGCTGACGTTCCTGTGCCTGGGCCTGTTCCTGATGGGGCTGACCTACGGCCCCTGCGGCACCTTCCTGGCCGAGATCTACCCGGTGGAGGTGCGTTACACCGGTGCCTCGCTGTCGTTCAACCTGGCGGGCATTCTTGGCGCAGCCCCGGCGCCATACCTGGCGACCTGGCTGGCCGAGCGCTACGGGCTGGTCGCGGTCGGCTATTACCTGTGCCTGACCGCGGTGGTCACGTTGTGTGCGCTGCTGGCGCTGCAGCGCCGCCAGCACTGATCAGCCGAAGAAGCGCTTGAGCGTGCGGCCCAGCCAGCCGCCGCTCTGGTGTTCGCGGGCAAACTGGTTCAGATGCTGCTTGACCTGTTCGGCATAGGCCTGGTCGTCGCCGCGGATGTGGTTGAACAGCCAGCGCGAGAGCATGGTGCGCAGCTCGTCACTGATGTCCTCGCCGGCCTGGAAACGCATGCGGTACTCCGACACCCGCTTGATGAAGACCTCATGCACACGTTTGTGCGCGGCGCAGAACGGATAGCCCGCTTCCTCCATCAGCTCTTCTTCGAATGCGAAGTGCGACATGGTGTAGTCCACCACCTCGTCGATCACCTCGCCCACTGCGGCCCGCTGCAGGCTGGTCTGCGCCACGTGCAGGTGGTTGAGCATCTCGATGATGCGGCGGTGTTGTTGATCGATCACATCGATGCCGATGTTCAGATCGTCCTGCCAGACCAGTAGTGCCATCCCCGGCTCCCCTTCATGCTGATGTCGGGGCCGACTGTAGAGGCGCCGCCCGCAGGCGGCGTTGATCTGGATCAAAGCATGCCGGTCAGGACAGCGCAGCCTCGCGCGGACGCAACGGGCTGGCCACCGTGGTGCAGCTGACCCGGTTGCGGCCGCCGGCCTTGGCCAGGTACAGCTGGCGATCGGCTTCGGAAATCAGCCGGTGCAGCGCATCGCGCTGCGGCCGGAGGCAGCACAGGCCGATGCTGACCGTCATGCGCAGGGTGGCGCTGCCGATGTCCACTTCCAGCGCGGCGATGCGCTGGCGCAGCTCCTCGAAATACAGCAGCGCTTCGTCCTGTTCCATGTCCGGCACCAGCAGGCAGAATTCCTCGCCGCCGAAGCGCGCGATCAGGTCTTGGCTGCGCGCGTGGTCGCCGACGGCACGGGCTACCGCACGCAGCGCATCGTCACCGGCTTCGTGGCCGTGGGTGTCGTTGATGTGCTTGAAATGGTCGATGTCGATCATCGCTACCGCCACGCACTGGCCGTGCAGCTGCAGTTGCGGCAGCTGGCGCTGGCTCTGTTCCAGGAAGCAGCGGCGGTTGGGCAGGCCGGTGAGGAAATCGCGGGTGGCCAGGTCCTGCAGCGTTCCGATCAGCTCCAGCTGATCCACATTCTGCGAGACACGGCAGAAGAACTCTTCGCGTGAGAAGGGCTTGCGCAGGAAGTCATTGGCGCCGTTCTTCAGGAAACGCGGGATCAGCGAGGCATCGGTATTGCCGGAAATGCCGATCACCGCCACCTTGTCGCGCGAACGCAGGGTGCGCAGGCGGCGGGTGAACTCCACGCCCTGCATGCCCGGCATTTCCTGGTCGACCACGGCCAGGCGGATCGCCGGGTGTGCCTCGATCGCCGCCAGGCCTTCGTTGCCATCGGCGGCTTCGTACACCTCGTGGCCGTACATGCGCAGCAGGGCGGCGGCATAACCACGCGCGGACGGCGAGTCGTCCACCACCAGCGCGGCGATGCGCCGGTTGCGCTCCAGGCGCTGCACCAGCCAGACCAGGTAATCGATGCTGCCCGGGGTGTTCTTCAGTACGTAGTCGATGATCTGCTGCTGCAGCACGCGCTTGCGCAGGTCCTCGTCATACACACCGCTGACCACCACGGTGGGCAGGTTGCGCTTGAGGAAGAACTCGACCACCGCATCGCGGTCACCATCGGCCAGCACCAGCCCGGTCAGGACCAGGAACCAGCCGTCCTCGGTGCTGAGCAGCCGGTCGGCCTCGGCCAGCGAGCTGGCCACCACCACCGGCAGCTCCAGGCGTTGTTCGATTGCCTCGCGCAGCATGCCGGTGAACGCGCGCGAGTTTTCCACCAGCAGGATCCGCTGAGGCAGGGGATCGGTCAGGTCGCCATCCAGAGCGGCCTGCGACAGGACGGGCATGATGCGGTGGCTCATGTGGGAAAGTCTTGGCACGGATAGCGGCGGTTTCGGGTGTAACTTTAGCCGGACAGGGTGCTTGGCCCGACCGATATCGGCTCAGTCCGGCTGTATGATCGCCGATCGAAGCTGCGTGGACGGTTCGTGCAGCACCAGACGAAGCCGGTTGCTGCGGCAATGTACCGAGCCACCATAGGCCAGTATCCGACCGGCCAGACGTTCGACGGCCTGGTGGGTTGTCCGGGTCGACAGCACGCAGCGCCGGTCGAGCAGCGAGACCACTACCACGATGCCACGGCGACTGCCTGAGTTGCCGCACCGGGCCGCTACGCAGACCTGCCCGGATTCCAGTTCCAGCAGCAGTGAGACCGCCTCGATCAGGGTGCGGTAGATGGCCAACTGCAGATCCACGGTCAGCAGGCAAGGGTTGCCCGCCAGTCTGGGCGGAGTCACGCGGTGCGTGTTGCTCCAGTTTTTGCATGCACCGCCGGCCTGCAGCGCGACATACAGCCCGACCTGCTCCACCCCAGTGGGATAGACCAGGCTGGCCTGTTCACGGAACAGCCGTGAATGCACGGACGACGCATGTTGCAGGCTGTTTGCCACCGCATGGTGGCCTTGGGAGTTGAGCCAGTTGATCATCTCGTCGAGTGAACTGTCCATGCCCTCGCTCAGATGCTTGAGGTGAATGGCTCGTTCACGCAGCTCACGCTCGCTGGTCTGGTGGGAGCTGCGCGCCAAGCGCAACGTGGTTTCCTCTGCCAGACCGCGGGATCTTGCGCGCTGATGGTGATAGCTGATGCTCGATCCCAGTGCGAGCAGAGCGACGCTCATCACAGCCATGTTCTGTTGGGTAGCGAACGTGCCCAGGTCGAAGGAGGAGGGCAGGCCGGTGCTGGGCGTCGCGGCATGAAGCGGGAGGTTCAACAGCGGAATTGCGATGGCTGCACCGCGCCAGCCATGCATGAAGGTCAGGGCGATGGCGGGCAAGGCCGCTATCAGTACAAGGTGTGTGCGGGCGGTATGGGCGCTGCTGCCTGTCAGCTGCATACCCAGCCCCAGTATCAGCATCAACAGGATCGCTACAGCGGTAGGCGCGACAAAGCGGGGGCGCCAGCTGGGATCTGCGTGCCGCAGGGTCCACAGGAAGGCCAGCGGGACCAGGGTGATGATGGCTGCGAAGTGGCCGAAGATCGTTCGATCGACCGCGTCCAGCAGGTTGCTCGGCGGCGGATTGGACCAGAGGACATATGAAATGCTCAGATTGAGACCCGGGACCAACAGCGCTGTGCATAACGACAACGACAGCAGCCAGAGGCCGGTGGCTGCCTCTGATGGTGTTCTCATTCGATGCAGATAGATCACCAGCATCGCCATCGGCATCAGCAGCGTCGACGCCAGGATGACCCAGTCCAAGCCGTAGGTATCGATCATGGGAAGGCGCAGCTTGGCGAAGTAGATGTACTCGCCGAGCAGTAGATAGGGCCACAGGCGCGTCGGGACGATCAGCAGCGCAGCCGCCCGGATACCCGCTGGCAGGAAGAACTGGTCCAGCGAGAACTGGCGTGAGATGAGGCAGCTGGCAGCGTAGACGGCGGCCAGTGCAAGTCCGACCGGCCGGAGGCGGAAGCTCACCTCGAAGGCATTCTTCAATCGGTCCAAAAAACCTCCCTTGCCATCGCTCAGCTACCGCTGGCCCAGGAATTGACACTATCCACGGATGAGTGCGGACGCAATCGGCACCCCATGTTCTTCTGCCAAGGACATGGCACGCGGACATAGGGTGCACATATGGGACTAAATCGTCCGGATTATCCCCCCATCACTGCGTTGCGGCGGGAAGACGTTACTATCGTTGCGACGTTGTTTGCTCTCACCCCGACCAGGAGGTCATTGTGCGATCCATGTTTTTTGGTGTTGTAACCACTGCAGCAGTGTTCGTCGCAGCTCCGGTATTCGCGAGTGATAGAGGAGGCGGTGACTACCACGGCAAACCCTTGGCAAGCGCCGCAGTCTCGACCGCAGGGCTCGGCGAGACCGCTCCCGCCGCTGCAGACATCAGCGCCGATCCCGCTTGGCAGGTGTACGCTTTCCAGCGCGATGGCGTGGTCTATCTGCAGGTCAACGATCTGGCCGGGCAGGTAAAGGTGATCATCGGCAACGCCGGTGATGCCTACTTCGCATTGCCCGCAGGCAAGTCTGCGGCGCGTGTTTCGCTTCCCGGTCAGCGACTGACTGTTCCGGCTGCGGCACGGCGTTTCGAGGTATATCGTGCGCAGGACGTGGTGCTGGTACGGTACGCGAGCAGCGATGGCGACATCTGGTCCGTTGAAACACCGTAGTACTCGGGCTTCAGGATCCTGGACGTGCAGGCGGCTAAAGCCGCTTGCACGTTTCCGCTCCAACACCGGTGGCGGTACATGCCTGCTACGGAATCAGAAGCCGGAGGGGGCTGTCATTCACGCCTTCGCGCGTGAGGAATCCGCTCCGAATCCCGAAAGACTGTCTCTTCCATTTGACGAGAAAACATCCAGAGGGGCGGCCGTGCCCGTTTCCTTCATTGCCAGCACGATGCGATTCCGGGTGCATTTCAGCGCGCCCCCGTAGGCGAGCGTTCTCCCGGCCAAACGTTCCATGGCTGCGGCGACAGTCGCATCGGAGAGGTTTCGCTGTTGATCCAGCAGTGAAACCGTCATCAGGATTCCACGATGCGAACCGATCCGTCCGCAGCGTGCCCGCACGTGGATCTGCCCTGCTTCACCCTGGATCAGCAATGACACCGCGTCGATCACCGTGCGGTAGGCGGCCAGTTGCAGACCGACACTGAGTTGGCAGGGGTCGCCAAGCAACGCCGGATTGGCGACACGGGCCGTCTTCTCCCACGCTTCGCGGACGCCTCCTGCTCTCAAGGCAACGTAGAGCCCGAGGTGCTCCAGAGCAGTCGGGTAGATCATGCTTGTCTGTTCGCGGAGCTGGCGCGAATGGATCGATGCCACATGCACAAGGCTTTCCGCAATCGCAAGATGGCCCTGTGCCGATAGCCAGTTGATCACCTCGTCAAGCGCGTGATCAATGCCATCACCCAGCTTCCGTAGATGCAACGCACGTTCGCGAAGGTCAAGTTCACTGGCAACATGTGAGCTCCGCGCGAGTCTGATGGCATTTCTCTCTCCGACCTCCCGGAGTCGATAACGCCGATAGTAGTGGGTGATCCGGGAGCCAAGTATGAGCAGCGCTGCGCCGGTGACTGCCATTATCTGCTGGGTAGCGAATGACGCAGGGTCGAATGACTCCGGGTGGGTGGCGGGCGTAGTCAGGCCGATGATCATGTTCAGGGTGGGCACGCCGATGGCGGCGCCCCGCCATCCGTACACGCATGTCAGCAGAACGGCAGGAAGTGCCATGAGAAGTTGCAGAGATACTTTCGTCGTCACTGCATCAGCAGGCACATCGGCAGCTGACAGGCCGAACACGACCATCAGTGCGAGGGCCCCTGCCATCTGCGCGACGTCACGCTTCCGGACCTGCACTTCGGCCTTCCCTCGCGACCAGAGCAGCACAAGTGGTGCGAACGTCAGGATGCCGATGAAGTCACCCACCACCAGGCGGACGATGCCGGTCAGCAGCGGAAAATCGGGTGGTGTTGGCCAGAGGAAATTTGCAAGAAGAAGGTTGATCAGCGTGACGGATACCGCGGCGAATGCAGCAACCGATATGAGCCAGGCATTCTTTACTGCCGAGATCACGTTGCGGTGGAGATGGACGATCGTCATGACGACCGGCATCTGGAATGCCGAGCCAAGAATGACCCACGTCAATCCGTACCGATCGATCATCGGCACGCGCATCTGGGCGAAATAGGCGTACTCACCGAGCAGCAGATAGGGCCAAAGCCGAGGCGGGCAGAGCAGTACCGCGGCAACACGTACGCCGGCGGGAAGATAGAACTGATCAAGCGAGAGCTGGCGTGTGGCCCAGCAGGCAATCGCGTACAGCACAGCCAAGGCAAGTCCTGCCGGATGGATGCGCAACTTCAGCTGCAGGCCTTCATTCCACCAGTTCAATCGCACTACCCCTTCACAGTACGTTCCCTGTCAGCATCCATTCGCCGCGGGACCCGGTTCTTACCGACGGTATCGACACGCGTTCGATTATGCAATCGCCTCAGCGTTCTGCCTGACCAGTGGGAAAGTCATCACATGATTACCTGCGGCGACGAGTTTCACAGTTTTCGGGGGGCGGTAGATTCAGCTCGCTTCCCGATGACTCACCACAGCGCATCCCGCAGCTTGTACCAGGACATCGCCGCCACCAGCAGCGGCATGCGCAGCAGGCGTCCGCCGGGGAAGGGCGCATGCTGCAGGCGCTGGAACACGTCCAGACGCTCGCTCTGGCCCGCAATCGCGGCGGCAATGACCTCGCCGGCCAGCCCGGCCGCTGCCACACCGTGGCCGGAGAAGCCCTGCGCGAAGTACAGATTTCCATCCAGCCTGCCCCAGTGCGGGGCGCGGTTGCGGGTGATATCCACATAACCGCCCCAGACCTGCTGCAGCGGAATGTCGGCCAACTGCGGGAACACCTGGTGCATGCGCCGCTGCATCACCCGGTGCAGGCCGGGCGGGGGCAGCGCGGAATAGCTGGCACGGCCGCCGAACAGCAGGCGGTGGTCATGGCTGAGCCGGAAATAGTCCAGCGCCCAAGCGGTATCGGAGACCGCCATGTTGTTGCCGATCAGCGCCTGCGCGCGCTCGGCACCCAGCGGCGCGCTGGCGCCGATATACGTACCGACCGGCATGATGCGCCGTTCCAGCTCAGGCACCATCCCCTGCAGCAGGGCGTTGCCGGCCACCACCAGCTGCGGCGCGCGCACGCTGCCGTGGTCGGTATGCAGTACCGCGTGTGCACCACGTTGAATGCGCGTCACCGGCGATGCTTCGTGGATGACCACGCCGGCCGCGCGCGCGGCATCGGCCAGCCCACGGGCGTAGGCCAGTGGATGCAGGTGCGCGCTGAGCGGGTCGAACATCGCCGCGCGGTAGCGCGGGCTGTCCAGCTGCATGCGCAGGGTATCGCGCGGCCACCACTGCATCGGGTAGTCGTAGTGCTGCTGCAGATGCTCGCAGTTGGCGCGCAGGTCCTGCTCGTGGCGTGCGCGGATGGCGACGCTGGCGTGGCCCTGCACCCAATGGCAATCGATGCGATGCCGGTCGATGCGCGCGCGCATCGCCTGTACCGCGTCACGCGACCAGTCGAACAGGTGGCGTGCATCATCGCGGCCGAGCTGGCGCTCCAGCTCGTCCACTTCACAGCCGTAGCCCACCAGCGCCTGGCCACCATTGCGGCCAGAGGCTCCCCAGCCGATCCGTTGTGCCTCCAGCAGCACCACCCGCTGGCCGCGCAGTGCCAGTTCCAGTGCGGCGGTGAGGCCGGTATAACCGGCGCCCAGTACCGCTACATCGGCCTGCAGTTCACCGCGCAGTGGGGGCAACGCGGGTGGTTCGGGCAGGCTGCTGGCGTACCAGCTGGGCGGGAAGGCGGCGCTCACCGGCGGCCTCGCAGAAGCGGGAAAGGGCGTCGGAGCGGGGGAGGACGGTCGGGCTTCACGCCGATAGTTTGGCCCAAGCGGAGCGCCCGTGGTGTGACGGCAGCGGCTTGCCGTTGCCGGTGCCGGGCGGGTAACGTGATTGCACGCCAAGGAGTTTTCCCATGCGCCGCCTGCCCTGGGTGGGCCTGCCCACCGACAGCACCGTGCTCGGCCATCATCGTTTCGCGGTGGCCGGGGAAAAGTATGTGCGTGCCTTGGTTGACGCTGCGCAGGCAACGCCACTGGTGCTGCCGAGCCTGCAGCCGCCGCTGCCGGCGCGCGACTGGTTGCAGGGCATGGACGGCCTGCTGTTGAGCGGCGCGGTCAGCAACATCGAGCCGCAGCATTACGAAGGGGGCCGCAGCTGGGAGGGCAACCTGCACGACACGGCCCGCGATGCCACGGCGTTCGCCCTGCTGCACGAGGCGCTGGCGATGGATCTGCCGGTGCTGGCGATCTGCCGCGGCTTCCAGGAATTGAATGTGGCGCTCGGCGGCACGCTTCATCCGCAGGTGCATGCGGTGCCTGGCCTGACCGACCATCGCGAAGACCCGCAGGCGCCGGTGGAGGTCCAATATGGGCCCGCTCATGCGATCACCCTGGCCGATGGTGGTTGGCTGGCACAGTGGTCTGCCGGCGATCGGGTACAGGTCAATTCGGTGCACGGGCAGGGCATCGCGAGGTTGGCCGAAGGCCTGCAGATCGAGGCCCGGGCCGATGATGGCCTGGTCGAAGCGGCACGCAGCCAGCGCCATCGATTCGTGCTCGGCGTACAGTGGCACCCGGAGTGGCGGGTCATGCAGACGCCGTTCTATCACGCTATTTTCCGTGCGTTCGGCCAAGCTTGCCGGCAGCACCAACAGAATCGACTGGAATCCCCATGAGTTCGCGAACGCGCCCGCGCAAGACGGCTACGCCCACGCCCCCGCAGGAAAGCAGCCTGCTGCGCTGGCTGAAGGAGCGGCGCATCACCGAGGTGGAGTGCCTGGTTCCGGACATCACCGGCAATGCGCGCGGCAAGATCATCCCGGCCGACAAGTTCTCGCACGATTACGGCACGCGCCTGCCGGAGGGCATCTTCGCGACCACGGTCACCGGCGAATTCCCGGACGACTACTACGACCTGACTTCGCCGTCGGACTCGGACATGATCCTGCGCCCCGACCCGGACACCGTGCGCATGGTGCCGTGGGCGACCGACCCGACTGCGCAGGTCATCCACGACTGCTACACCAAGAACGGTGAGCCACACGAACTGGCCCCGCGCAACGTGCTGCGCCGGGTGCTGGATGCCTACACCGAGCTCGGCCTGCGACCGGTGGTTGCGCCCGAGCTGGAATTCTTCCTGGTGCAGAAGAACACCGATCCGGATTTCCCGCTGCTGCCCCCGGCTGGCCGCTCGGGGCGCCCGGAAACGGCGCGGCAGTCGTACTCGATCGACGCGGTCAACGAGTTCGACCCGATCCTCGACCTGATGTACGACTACTGCGATGCGATGAAGCTGGACGTGGACACGCTGATCCATGAATCCGGCGCGGCGCAGCTGGAAGTCAACTTCACCCACGCCAACGCGATGGATCTGGCCGACCAGGTGTTCCTGTTCAAGCGCACCATGCGCGAGTCGGCGATGCGCCACGGGGTGTATGCCACCTTCCTGGCCAAGCCGATGGAGAACGAGCCGGGCAGTGCGATGCACATCCACCAGAGCCTGCTGCGCATCAGCGATGGCCAGAACGTGTTCACCGGCGAGCACGGCGGTGAGGATTTCAGCCCGTTGTTCGCCCACTACCTGGCCGGCCTGCAGAAGTACGTGCCGATGGCCATGGCGTTCTTTGCGCCGAACGTGAATTCCTACCGGCGCCTGGTGTTCGGCGAAGTCTCGCCGAGCAACGTGCACTGGGGCTTCGACAACCGCACCTGCGGGCTGCGGGTGCCGCTGGATACGCCGGAGAACATGCGGGTGGAAAGCCGCTTTGCCGGTTCCGATGCCAACCCCTACCTGGCGATGGCCGCGACCCTGGCCTGCGGCCTGCTCGGCATCCGCGAGCGCCTCGCGCCGGATGCACCGGTGACCGGCAGCGCCAAGGAGCTGGGCTACGACCTGCCACGTTCGCTGGGTGAAGCACTGGACGGGCTGGAGCAGTGCAGCGAGCTGCAGGCACTGCTCGGCGAGCGCTTCTGCCGCGCCTACATCTCGGTCAAGCGCAAGGAATACGAGACCTTCTTCCGCGTGATCAGTTCGTGGGAACGCGAGTTCCTGCTGCTGAACGTGTGAAGGCCGCGAATAGAAAAATCCGCCGCTGGGGGGTAGGCTGGCACCCGTCGCCGGCCCGGCCGGCCCCCCTTTCCGCATTCTGGAGCACCCGATGAAGCTGCGTATCCTCACGCTCGGCCTGGCCTCCGCCATGCTTTCCGCCTGTGGCGGCGGCAACGGCGGCGGACAGGACAGCCAGGTCCTGAACGTCTACAACTACAGCGACTACATCGCCGAAGACACCATCCCGAACTTCGAGAAGCAGAGCGGGATCAAGGTCACCTACGATGTGTTCGACAGTGACGAGATGGTCGAGACCAAGCTGCTGGCCGGCAACAGCGGCTACGACGTGGTGGTGCCGACGCTGAACTTCTTCGGCCGGCAGATCCAGGCCGGTGTGTTCCTGCCGCTGGACAAGTCGAAGATCCCGAACCTGGCCAACCTCGACCCGGCGGTGATGAAGCGCATCGCCACCCAGGATCCGGGCAACCAGTACGGCGTGCCGTACATGATCGGCACTACCGGCATCGGCTACAACGTGGACATGCTGAAGGAGCGTTTCGGTGGCAGCGCCGACATCGCCAACAGCTGGGACCTGGTGTTCAAGCCGGAAAACATCAGCAAGATGAAGGACTGCGGCGTGACCATCCTGGACACGCCGGCGGACATGATTCCGATCGCGCTGCACTACCTGGGCCTGGACCCGCACAGCGGCGATCCGGCCGACCTGCAGAAGGCGGCCGACCTGCTGAAGTCGATCCGCCCGTACGTACAGAACTTCCACTCTTCGCAGTACGTGGGCTCGCTGGCCAACGGCGGTACCTGCCTGGTGGTGGGCTGGTCGGGTGACATCATCCAGGCCCGCGACCGCGCGGCCGAAGCCAGCAATGGCGTGCACGTGGCCTATTCGATTCCCAAGGAAGGCGCGCCGCAGTGGTTCGACATGCTGGCGATTCCGAAGGATGCCAAACATCCGGAAGCGGCCTACGCGTTCATCAACTACCTGCTGGAACCGAAGGTGGCCGCGGCCAACACCAACTTCATCCACTACGGCAACCCGGTACCGACCGCGACCCCGCTGGTGGACGAGGCGATCCGCACCGACCCGACCATCTACCCGCCGGCCGACGTGGCGGCGAAGATGTTCACCTATTCGATCAACACGCCGGAGACCGACAAGCTCTACACCCGGCTGTGGACCGAGGTGAAGACCGGCCGCTAGGCCGTTCGGCCGCCGCCGGGCCATGCCCGGCGAGCGCAGCAGTTTCCCCAGGCACACGCGCTGGGTCCTCCGGACCCGGTCGCCAGCCGCCGTCATATCCCCATCGGCCCCCGGCCGTTAGAATGGCGGCCGCTGTCCACCGCCCGCTCCCGGAGCCCCCATGCCCGTTGAAGCCCAGCCGGAAGCCGCCGTCGTCGAAGCGACCGGTGTGCCCGGCTATCTCTCCATTCGTGATCTGCGCAAGGAATTCGATGGCTTCGTCGCCGTCGATGACGTCAACCTGGACGTCCGCAAGGGCGAGATATTCGCCCTGCTGGGCGGCTCGGGCAGCGGCAAATCGACCCTGCTGCGCTGCCTCGGTGGCTTCGAGACGCCCACTAAGGGCAGCATCACCGTCGATGGCCAGCGGATGGATGCGCTGCCGCCGTACCAGCGGCCGGTCAACATGATGTTCCAGTCCTACGCCCTGTTCCCGCACATGACCGTGGAGCAGAACATCGCCTTCGGCCTGAAGCAGGATGGGCTCGGCCGCGAGGCCATCGGCAAGCGGGTGGGCGAGATGCTTGACCTGGTGCAGATGGGCCACCTGGGCAAGCGCAAGCCGCACCAGTTGTCCGGCGGCCAGCAGCAGCGCGTGGCGCTGGCGCGGTCACTGGCCAAGGGGCCCAAGCTGCTGCTGCTGGACGAACCGATGGGCGCGCTGGACAAGAAGCTGCGCTCGCAGATGCAGCTGGAGCTGGTCAGCATCATCGAATCCTCGGGCGTGACCTGCGTGATGGTCACCCACGACCAGGAAGAGGCGATGACCATGGCTACGCGCATCGCGGTGATGGACGCCGGCTGGATCCAGCAGGTCGGCAAGCCCGACGAGGTCTACGAGCAGCCGGCCAACCGCTTCGTCGCCGAGTTCATCGGTTCGGTGAACCTGTTCGACGGGGTGATCGACGAGGACCTGCCCGAATACGTGACCGTGCGCTCGCCGCTGTTCCCGGCGCCGGTCTACATCGCCCATGGCATCACCTGCTATGAAGGGCAGCCGGTCGCGTTCGCGCTGCGCCCGGAGAAGGTGATGATCGGCAAGGACGAGCCGGAAGGGCATACCAACAAGGCGCAGGGCGTGATCGAGGACATCGCCTACTTCGGCAGCCATTCGGTCTACCACGTGCGCCTGCCCAGCGGTGCCAAGGTGCTGGCCAACTTCGCCAACTCGCAGCGCTGGGCCAGCGATGGCCTGACCTGGGGCGACGAGGTGTGGGTGCACTGGCGTGACAACGACGGCGTGGTGCTGACCTCATGAGCACGGCGGGCCTGAAGCGCTGGCTGCCGGGCACGCGTGCCACGGTCATCGGCATTCCGTACCTGTGGCTGCTGCTGTTCTTCGCCGTGCCGTTCCTGATCGTGCTGATGATCAGTTTCTCGCACAGCCGGGTCGGCTCGCCGCCGTATACCTGGTTGCTGCAGTACGTCGATGGTGGGCTCTCGCTGAAGCTCAATCTCGAGAACTACCTGGCGCTGTTCCGCGATTCGATCTATGCCCAGGCGTTCCTGAGCTCGATCAAGATCGCCGCGATCTCGACCTTCCTCACGTTGCTGATCGGCTATCCGATGGCCTATGCCATCGCCCGCCTGTCGCCGGCCGCGCGCAACGTGGCGATGATGCTGGTGGTGCTGCCGTCGTGGACTTCGTTCCTGATCCGCGTGTACGCCTGGAAAGCGATCCTGGACCGCAACGGGCTGCTCGACCAGTTCCTGCAGTACACCGGCCTGCAGACGCTGATGACCAATATGGGCCTGCCCAAGCTGCAGCTGATCGACACTCCGACTGCCGCCTACATCGGCATCGTGTACTGCTATCTGCCGTTCATGGTGCTGCCGCTGTATGCCAACCTGGTCAAGCATGACCATCGCCTGCTGGAAGCGGCCTACGACCTTGGCGCCAAGCCGTGGCAGGCGTTCCTGCGCATCACCCTGCCGCTGTCGAAGGCGGGCATCATCGCCGGCTGCATGCTGGTGATGATTCCGGCGATCGGCGAATTCGTGATTCCGGAAATGCTGGGTGGCTCGGAAACGCTGATGGTTGGCCGCCAGCTGTGGAACGAGTTCTTCAACAACCGCAACTGGCCGGGCGCCTCGGCGATGGCGGTGGCGATGATCCTGCTGCTGCTGGTGCCGATCCTGCTGTTCAACCGATCCCAGCAGCGACTGCTGGAAGGGAAGCAGGCATGAGCCCGCGTTCTGCCAAGGGCCTGGGGCTGGGCGTGCTGCTGCTCGGCTTCGCCTTCCTGTACCTGCCGATCCTGCTGTTGATGTTCTACTCGTTCAACAGTTCGCGGTTGGCCATGGTCTGGGCCGGCTTCTCCACCCGCGCCTACAGCGAACTGTTTGCCGACCGCGCGCTGATGGATGCGATGTGGACCAGCCTGGTGGTCGCGTTCTGGACCGCCTGTACCGCCACCGTGCTCGGCACGCTGGCGGCGATGGTGATGACCCGCTTCAAGCGCTTCCGCGGCAAGCCGTTCTTCGGTGCGCTGGTGACCGCGCCGCTGGTGATGCCGGACGTCATCCTCGGCTTTTCGCTGATGGCGCTGCTGGCGTCGATGGGCGCGATCCCGGGCTTCCCGGCGCGTGGTCTGGCCACCATCTGGATCGCCCACGTCACCTTCACCCTGTGCTTCGTCACCGTGGTGGTGTCCTCGCGCCTGCAGGAGATGGACCTGTCGCTGGAAGAAGCGGCGATGGATCTGGGCGCAAGCCGGCTGACCGTGTTCGGCCGCATCACCTTGCCGATCATCGCCCCGGCGCTGGTGGCCGGCTGGCTGCTCGCCTTCACCCTGTCGCTCGACGACGTGGTGGTGGCCAGCTTCGTCGCCACGCCCGGCTCGACCACGCTGCCGATGAAGGTGTTCGCCTCCGTGCGCATGGGCATCAGCCCGAAGATCAATGCGCTGGCGACGCTGCTGGTGTCGGCGGTGTCGATTGCTGCGGTGATCGGCTGGTACATCAATGCGCGTGCCGAGAAGCGACGCCAGCGCGATCTGCAGCTGGCACGCCAGGACAACGGCTGAGCCAGCAACATCCGGCTCACGGCGGCCGGCGCACAATGGGGGTCTACCTGATGGAGACCCCCCAATGACCGTCGAGATCATCAACCCGGCCACCGGCCAGGTGACCTACCGCCATGAGCTGATGGACAGCGCCGCCATCGAGCAGCGCCTGCAGGCGGCAGCCGATGCATTCCCGCGCTGGGCCGGTCGCTCGCTGCAGGAACGTGGGGCGATCCTCAAGCAGATCGCTGGCCAGCTGCGTGCGCGCCGCGATGACCTGCAGCAGGCCATGACCAGCGAAATGGGCAAGCTGAAGGCCGAAGCCCTGGCTGAGGTGGAAAAGTGCGCGACGACCTGTGAGTTCTATGCCGACCACGCTGCCGACTACCTGAAGCCGCAACTGATCGATACCGAGGCACAGCGCAGTTACGTGCGCTATGAGCCGATCGGCTGCGTGTTCGCGGTGATGCCGTGGAATTTCCCGATCTGGCAGGTGTTCCGCTTCCTTGCTCCGGCGTTCATGGCCGGCAACGTGGCGCTGCTCAAGCACGCCAGCAACGTGCCGCAGTGCGCCGACCTGATCCTGGCCGTATGCCGCGATGGTGGCCTGCCTGACGGCGTGTTCGACGTGCTGCACATCGACAATGACCAGGCCGCCGAGGTGCTGCGCGATGCGAGGGTGAAAGCCGTGACCCTGACCGGCAGCGAGCGGGCAGGGCGATCGATTGCGTCCAACGCCGGCAGCCAGTTGAAGAAGTCGGTGATGGAACTGGGTGGCAGCGACGCCTTCGTGGTGCTCGATGATGCCGACCTGGACAAGGCGGTTGCCGCCGCGGTGAAGTCGCGCTTCGACAACAGTGGCCAGACCTGCATTGCCGCCAAGCGTTTCATCGTGGTGGACGCGGTGGCCGATGAGTTCACCCGGCGCTTCGTCGAAGCCGCAGGCGAGCGCCAGTACGGCGACCCGAACGAGCGCGGCACCACGCTGGCGCCGATGGCCCGTGCCGACCTGCGCGACGAACTGCACAAGCAGGTGCAGGCCAGCGTTGCCAAAGGCGCACGCGTGTTGATCGGCGGCGAACCGGTTGCTGGCAGCCACGCCGGCTATCCGGCCAGCGTGCTCGACCAGGTGGGGCCGGGCATGCCTGCCTACGACGAAGAACTGTTCGGGCCGGTCGCCGCGGTCATCCGGGTCAAGGACGAGGCTGAGGCACTGCGCGTGGCCAACGACACCCGCTTCGGCCTCGGCGGCAGCGTGTGGACGCGTGACCCGGTGCGCGGTGAAGGGTTCGCCCAGCGCATGGAATGCGGCGCGGCGTTCGTCAACGCCATCGTCAAGAGCGATGCGCGGTTGCCGTTCGGCGGCAGCAAGGAATCAGGTTTCGGCCGCGAACTGGCCGACCATGGCATCCATGAGTTCATGAACATCAAGACCATCTACGTGGCTTGATGCACCTGCCTGTGTAGAGCCGAGCCCATGCTCGCCTGCTCTTTGCCGGGAACAGCCGAGCGTGGGCTCGGCTCTGCAAAAAAGCGGGTTACAACCACTTCACCCGCTTGAACAGCCGGTACAGGCCGACGCAGATGCCACCGACGCCGACGATCATCAGCGGGTAGGCCCACGGCTGGTTCAATTCCGGCATGTGGCTGAAATTCATGCCATACCAGCTGGTGATCAACGTCGGCGCGGCCAGCAGCGCGGCCCATGCACCCAGTCGCTTCACCGTCTCGCCCTGGGCCAGCGTCACCAGTGACAGGTTCACGCTCAAGGCCGTGCCCAGCATCTCGCGCAGGGTGTCGATCACATCGCTGATGCGTACCGCATGGTCGTGCACGTCGCGGATATACAGCTTCACTTCGTCCGGGAACAGTTCGCCCTGGTAGCGGCGCAGCTGCGCCAGCACATCCTGCAGTGGCGCCACCGCCATCCGCATCTTGTTCAACTCGCGCTTGAGCTCATACAGGCGCACAACGGTGCTGCGCTTGTAGCTGTCGGCGAAGATGTCCTTCTCCAGCAGTTCCAGGGTGTCGCGGAAGCGATTGGTGATGGGCAGGTAGTTGTCCACCACGAAGTCCGCCACGGCGTACAGGCAGTACGACGGCCCCATCTTCAGCAGTTGTGGTTCGCGCTCGACGCGTGCGCGCACCGGCGCGTACGACAGCGAGGCGCCATGGCGCACGGTCACCAGGAACCGTGGGCCGAGGAAGGCGTGGGTCTCGCCGTACTGGATGCGCTCGTCAACCATCTGCGCGGTGGTCACCACCACGAACAACGAGTTGCCGTAGGCCTCCACCTTGGGGCGCTGGTGCGCGTTGCGTGCATCCTCGACCGCCAGGTCGTGCAGGCAGAATTCTTCCTGCAGCTTCAGCAGTACATCTTCGTTCGGATCGTACAGGCCAACCCAGACGAAACCGTTGTTGCTGGCGATGACATCGCTGATGGCATCCAGGCTGATGTCGTGGCGTTTGCCGTCGTCATCGTAGTGGACGCAGTTGATGACGCAGGTGGGATTGGCTGCGGCGGAGGCGGCAGCAGGGGCGGGCAGTGAGGCGGGCAATGACATGCCCGCCATCGTGCGTCAGTGCTGCGTTTCCGACAAGTGAGGACGGCGCCCCAGCACCCAGGCCAGCGCTGCGTGGACCGGCAGCAGCAGCACGATCCACTGCACGTTGTACTGCGCCTGCAGGCTCAGCCAATGCAGCACCAGCGCGGCCACGGCCTGTACCGCCACCAGCCACAGCACGATCCTGAACATGCGGCCGGGCACGCGCCGCCGCAGCAGGCTGACCGCCCCCGGCAACAGCAGCAGGCACAGCGGCGAGAGCAGCAGCAGGTTGCGGTTGGCCCAGGCGGCGTAGTGCGTGCTGAAGCCCCACAGGAACACCAGCAGGCCACCGGCGATCGTGCACAGCAGCCACAGCGGCAAGGCCAGGCCGGCCAGCAGGCGCGGACGGTTGCGCAGCGCCAGCACGCCCGCCGCGATCACCAGGCCACACAGCAGCCACGGCCACCAGCGGCGCGCGAATTCCTTGGGCTCGGGGTCGATGCGGTGCGGCAGCAGTTCCTGCTCGGACTGCACCAGCGGGCGGCCGTCGCTGTTGCGGGCTTGGCGCAGGGCGTCGGCCAGGCGCATCGGCACGAAGGCTTCCTGCCAGCGCGACAGTGGCTGGTCGGCAAACGGGCCCAGGCCGATATCGAAGCCCAGCCACATCCACGGGGCCGGAGATGCCAGCCGCACCGACTCGCTGCGATAGGTGTTGCCGCGTGAGCGGCCCGACAGCTGTGAATGCAACCCGCCGCCCAGTGCCTTGTCCAGCGTGTCGCGCACCATCGTCGCGCAGTTGGCGGTGTAGTAATCGTAGTGGTAGCGCGCGTTTTCCGGCTTGGCTCGTTCGGCCAGGTCGGCAGCCAGCGAGCGTGCCTGGTCAGGGGTGATATCCAGCCACTGTACGCTGGCACCGCGGCCGGTCTCGTCGTAGTACGACAGGTCCTGCTGCAGCGGCAGGGCCACCAGGTAATACATCATGTCGCCGCGCACGAAGCGGCCGATGAAATCCTGTTCGGACGGATCGAAGTAGCCGAAGTTGTACGAGATCGCCTCGCCGCTCACCGGGTCCAGCACGACGATGGCATCGTGGCCGAAGCGCTCGAAGAACACGGTGCCCGGCTGCATCGTGACCACGCCGACACGCGGGGCAGGGGCATCGCTGGCCGTCGAAACGGTCGGCGCCGCTGCCTGCGCGAACGCAGCCAGTGGCAGGGCGGTGGCCAGCAGGCACAACGCCAGCCACAGGGTCAGGATCAGGCCACGGTGTTTCAAGCGTCGTCCTGCGCGTCCGGTGCCAGCACCGTTACATGGAAAGCCTGGACCCGGCGCGCATCGGCGCGGGCCACACGGAACATGAAACGGTCCAGCGCCAGCTCATCGCCGACTTCCGGCAGATGGCCGACGGCTTCGGTCACCAGGCCGCCGATGGTGTCGTAGTCCTCATCGGAGAAGGTGGCACCGAAGCGCTCGTTGAAATCGCCGATCGGGGTGAGGGCATCGACCACGTACTGGCCATCGGCCTGGATGGCGATCTGCGCCGAGAAATCCTCGGCCTCGTCGTGTTCGTCGTCGATGTCGCCGACGATCTGCTCCAGCACGTCTTCGATGGTGACCAGGCCGGCGACTCCGCCGTACTCGTCCACCACGATCGCCATGTGGTTGCGCGACAGGCGGAACTCCTTCAACAGCACGTTGAGCTTCTTCGCTTCCGGAATCAGCACCGCCGGGCGCAGCAGTTCACGTACGTTGCCCGGACCATTGTCGGCAACCACGCCGCGCAGCAGGTCCTTGGCCAGCAGCACGCCGAGGATGTCGTCCTTGTTCTCGCCATGCACCGGGAAGCGCGAATGGCCGGACTCGACCACCTGCTTCATCAGCTCCAGGAAGGGCGCTTCCACTGGCAGCGAGACCATCTGCGAACGCGAGATCATCACGTCGCCCACGGTCAGCTCGGCTACCGAAATGGCACCTTCCATCATCTTCAGGGTATCGGCGGCGATCAACCCTTCTTCCTGCGCGGTGTGCAGGACAGCGACCAGCTCGTCGCGGGTGTGGGGTTCGCCGGAAAAAGCGGACGTCAGGCGTTCAAGCCAGCCGCGCTTCTTTTCACTGTGCTCCACGGAGGAGCTACTACTGTCGTCTTCTGACATCTCTGGAAAAAAGGCACCCGGCAGGCCGGGCGATGGCTCCAGTCTAGCAGGATGTGGGGGCCTGTCAGTGACCCTCGCCAGCCGGGGCGGCGGCGGCCGGGCCCTCGTCCTCGGCCGGCAGGTCCAGGCTGTAGGTACAGCCGGCCAGGGTCTTGCCCGGGTGGGTGGCGACGGTGGATACGCTGAGGATGATCGACTCGATCTGCGCCTCGCCGGTCTTCGGGTCGGTCACATCGCGGCTGACCAGCTCGCGCCCGGCCATGAACTTGCCGTCCTGGTCGTAGCCGGTCTCCAGCGCCAGCTGCGTGGCAAGCGGCCGCGGGTCGGCCTGGTCGAGCACGGCCATGATGCTGGCGCCGGCCACCGCCACGCGTTCGGTCTGCTGGCCGAACACGGTGATCGGACTGGCCAGCCGGTACTCGCTCATGAACTGGTTGCCCTGCGGCAGCGGCTGCAGGCCGTGCGCCACGGCCTTCAGCGGATCGGCCAGCAGGGGTGCCAGTGCGGCATGCTCGGCCACGCCCTGGCGGCACTCGATCAGCGCTGGCAGGTCCAGCGGCGCGGCGGAGACGGCCGGCGCAACGACCAGCAGCATGGGCAGGAAACGCAGCAGTGACATCGCGACAACATCCGATCAGCGGCGGGAAGGCTGTGCATGGTAACGGCGCCCGTTGCGGCCTGCGACCCACCGTGGCCGGGGCCGGTCAGCGCCGGGGCGCGGGCCGGCAGCTATTCGAACCTGACCGGGAAGCCGAGCCGGGCTTCCAGGTGTGCACCCACCACCGATGCCGCCGCGCGGTCTGGGGCATCGTCGTCGAGCTGCACGTACATCTCGCCGGTCCGCACGTCCAGGCCGTAGCCCGTCATGTACGGCAGCTGGGCCCGCATGCGTCGCCGCATCTCCGCCTCGGTCAGCGCGGCGCCGGTGCGGAAGTGCACGTACTGCGGGCCGTCAGCGCCGCCATGTACTTCATCTGCCACCGGTGCATCACCGGTCAATCGCACCACGATGTGCCAGCCCGGATCGTTTTTCACCCAGGCACCCGCCAGCCGAGCCGCGTGCCGGGCTTCCAGGCGCTCGATCAGCGCCCGTTGCTGGGCGGTGGCGACGGCCTGGCGGGTGTCCTGTTCACTGCTGCCAAAGAACGCCCGCAGCTCGGCGACCTTTGCGGCGATGTCGGCCTCACTGTCGCTCGCGGGGAACGGTGAGGGCTGGTCAGGATCGGACATCAGGCCTGCCCCGGACTGCAGCAGCGCGGCAAGCAACAGTGCGGGCATCAATGTCATTGGCGCTCCCGGGGCGGTATCACCCGTTGCAAAGGGCCGTCTCAGCCCTGCGATGTCCTGTGCAGCAGCGCCCGCACACGTCGTATCGAAAGGTTGGCCACGGCACGCAACGCCATCACCGGCAGGGCGAGCATCGCCGAGAGGAGGGCTATGTGGACCAGTTGCAGCACTGCGCGGACCGCAAGCTGCAGTGCACCCGGTTCCAGCAGCCAAGGCGGCAGGTCTGCACTGGCGTGGTGGGCAGCGCCCATATACGTCGCAGCGAGCACGAACAGCGCGCACAACTGCGCGCGCGTTGCATGGAAGAACGGCAGGCTGCCGCTTGCGCGGCCCAGGCGCTGCTGCAGGACCACGCGCCAGCTTACCGGTGCGGATAACGCGCCGATCAGGATCAGCACCATCGAGGTCATCCACAGCGTCGAGGTGCTGCTGACCGGCCCATGGCCACCCAGCAGATGCGGCCCGACCATGCCCACGGCTAGGCCTGCCAGCAGGCTGGTAGGGGACAGCAGGGCCAGCGTGCGCAGCAGCCAGTGCCGGCCATCGGGATGGCGGGTGCTGACGCGGTGCACCACGTTGGCGGCCACGACCAGCAGCAGGGAGAAGATCGCACTTCCGGCCAGCAGTGGCCCCATGTCGCCCATCATCATCCATGTCTCCGGGGAGGTTGCAGGCGCAGGATAGCGCCGTGCGGGGCTCAGCGCTCGCCGGCGTAGGGATCGTCGATGCCGAGCTCGGCCAGGATCTCGCGCTCCAGCTGTTCCATCGCCTCGGCTTCCTTGTCGTCCTCGTGGTCCCAGCCGAGCAGGTGCAGCACGCCGTGCACGGTCAGGTGCGCGTAGTGGGCATTGAGCGCCTTGCTCTGCTCGTCGGCTTCACGGGCCACCACCGGTGCGCAGATCACCAGGTCACCCAGCAGCGGGAACTTGACACCCTTTGGCAGGCCCTCCGGCACGTCGGCCGGGAAACTGAGCACGTTGGTGGCGTAGTCCTTGCCCCGGTAATGCCGGTTCAGGGATTGACCTTCCTTGCTGTCGACCAGGCGGATGGCGAGGTCGGCTTCGCGGATGCGGCCCTTGAGGGCCGCAGCCACCCACTTGCGGAAGCTCACCGCAGCCGGTAGCCCGGCGCGGGGCAGGGCGTAGCTGACGGCGACATCGAGGCGGACGGGGCCCTTGGTCATGACAATTCCGGCGTTCAGATCTGAGAAGCGACAGTATCGCGCGTGTAGCGGCTCACCGCGACGCCCAGTCGCCCGGGTCATAGTCGATCCGGACCACTTCGGTGGCCATCGAAGGGGCAACGGCGCTGGTCATCGCGGTTGCGCGGCAGTTGTAACGCATCTGCGCAGCCAACTGACGGCTGACCGAAGCGGCCATCTCCTCAGGCTGCTGCCCGTCCTTGATGTCAATGCTGGCGTTCGCGCAGGCGCCCACGCTGGTGACCTCGGTGGCCGGCACCAGGATGCGCGCGGCGTCGTCGGCCAGGGCCTGGAACGCTGCATCGTCCATTGCCGACACCGCGCCGGACACGCGGACCTTGAAGTAGTAAAGCTGCTTGTAGAAAAGGTACCCATTGGACTGGATCGGCAGGTCCCCGGGTTGGCGGTTGCTGGTCGTCATGTCCATACGTAGCTGCAGCTTCTGCCCGTCGACGGTTCCGCCATCCACGCGCGTTGCCAGGGCGGCGAACACTGCTGCATCGCTGTTGCCGCCGGGCAGCACGTGATCAGCCAGCTGCACGGTGAACGGGCTGGCGCCGCGCTCCTGCAGGTTGGCGTATGTACCGCCCTCGACCGCTGCCTGCAGGTCGCGGCGGAAATCGGCCAGCCCGCGCTCCAGCGCCACGCCGTTGGCAGCCAGGCCCGCAGGGTAAACGTAGACGCTCACAACCACACTGCGGTGTTCCGGGTGGATGTAGGTGAAGCCGGCCCCGGCCAGCTTCTGCGCCGGGTCGTACCTGTGGTCGACCAGCTGCCACGGGCCGGCCTGGCGGGGCGCGGCGATGTCGCTGTATTCGACCAACGGGCGGGCAGCTGCCGATGCCGCCGTGGGCTCGCCCGCCAAGGCAGGCAGCGGCAGGGTGACCGCAGCAGCGATGATGATGCGGAAACGAAACATGGCACCTCCTGTGCGGGATCGTGACGGCAGTCTACGCCTACTCGGCGCCCGGCTTGAGCTGATGCAGGTCGCGGCGGTCGTAGGCGCTGACGATGCGCGCCACCAGCGGGTGGCGGACCACGTCGCGGGCTTCGAAGAAGGTGAAGCTGACGCCCTCCACATCGCGCAGTACGTCGATCGCATCGCGCAGGCCGGACTTCACGTGCTTGGGCAGGTCGGTCTGGGTCAGATCACCGGTGACCACGGCGGTGGAGCCGAAGCCCAGGCGGGTCAGGAACATCTTCATCTGTTCGATGGTGGTGTTCTGCGCTTCGTCCAGGATCACGAACGCATCGTTGAGCGTGCGGCCACGCATGTAGGCCAGCGGCGCGATCTCGATGACGTTCTTTTCCAGCAGCTTGAGCACTTTTTCCACGCCCAGCATTTCATACAGAGCGTCGTACAGGGGGCGCAGGTACGGGTCGACCTTCTGGCTCAGGTCGCCGGGCAGGAAGCCCAGCTTCTCGCCGGCCTCGACCGCCGGACGCACCAGGATCAGGCGCTGCACCCGCGATTCGTTCAGTGCTTCCACCGCGCTGGCCACGGCCAGGAAGGTCTTGCCGGTACCGGCCGGACCGATGCCGAAGTTGATGTCGTGGCTGACGATCTGGTGCAGGTAGCGGCTCTGGTTGGAACCGCGCCCGCGCACGGTACCGCGCTTGACCTTGATTGCCACGTCCTGCGCTTCGTAGGAGCGATCGGCGATCTGTTCGATGTTCGCCGCGTTCAGGCGCAGGTGGATGCCGTGGCTGTCGAACGTGGTCTCGGCGGCTTCTTCATACAGCGCCTCGATCAGCTTCTGCGCCTCTGCACTGGCTTCAGTCGGCCCGCTGATGCGGAACACGAAGCCGCGGTTGGCGATTTCCACGCCAAGCTTCAGTTCGATCTGGCGAAGGTGGCCGTCGAACGGGCCGCACAGGTTGGCCAGCTGCGCGTTGTCTTCCGGCGACAGGGTGAAGTCTCGATGCTCGATGCTTTTCATTGCTTGGGGTGGGGCGGGGTCGCCGTCCACCGCGATGGAGTCAGGGACGACAAGGGTAACGCGCGAGGCGGCAGGACGACAGTTCTCCACACCGGGTGTGGACCGGCGCCGAAGAAACCTGTGGATAGTCCTTCGCAGCGCTTGTGCCACAAGGAAGATGATGCCGTGGTGAAAATTGTGCCAGCCCCAGCGGGGTTCTCCACATGTGGTGTGGACGGTGTTGCCGCGAACCTGTGGATAGGTGGCAGCGAGCCTTGCGGCAGTGGCGTTGCCGGCGGGTGATCAATTATTGATCAGCCCTGTTCTGGATCATTGCGGGTGCACAGGGAGCATGGCACCGTGGCGCCATCGGAGGAGGTGGCGCATGGCCGTGGGCACGTGGATGCGCAGGATGGGGCTGCTGGGCAGCTGCCTGCTGGCGGGCTGCGGCGAAGCACCGCCGGCGGCACTGGGTACGCTTGAATGGGACAGGATCAGCGTGCCCGCACCGGCGGCGGAAGTGATCAGCGCCGTTGACGTGCGCGAAGGGCAGGCGGTTAAGGCCGGCGCGCTGCTGATGCGCCTGGACCCTGCCCGTGGCGCCGCCCAGTTCGACGCCGCACAGGCCGAAACCGCCCGCGTGCAGGCACAGCTTGAAGAACTGCAGGTGGGCCCGCGTGCGGAGCAGATCGCCCAGGCGCAGGCACAGCTTACGGCGCTGCGCGCGCAGGCGGCTGAAGCCACCGCGTACTACCGACGGGTGCAACCGCTGGCCCGCCAGCGGCTGGTCGCTGCTGCCGACCTGGACCGGGCCCGCGCGGCCGCCGACAACGCCGTGGCCAGCGTGCGCGCTGCCGAACAGGCGTGGCTGGAGCTGCAGCGCGGCAATCGTCGTGAGGACATCGCCCAGGGCCAGGCGGCTTCGCGGGCAACGAAGGCACAGGAGGCGGTGCAGGCCGTCAACCTGCAGAAGCTGCAGTTGCGCGCGCCACGCGATGGCGTGGTCGATGCATTGCCCTACCGGCAGGGCGACCAGGCACTGATCGGTGCGCCGTTGGTGGTGATGCTGGTGGGCGAACGCCCGTATGCGCGCGTGTACCTGCCGCAGCCATTGCGCCTGCAGGTGAAGGTGGGGCAGGCGGCGCAGGTGCAGCTGGACGGCGCGAACACCATATTGAAGGGGCATGTGCGGTCGATCCGCAGCGAACCTTCCTTTACGCCGTATTACGCGTTGACCGGTGATGACGTCTCGCGGCTGAGTTACCTGGCCGAGATCGAGATCGATGACGGTGCCGACATGCAGGCGCTGCCCGCCGGGCTGCCGGTACAGGTGCGCTTCTGAATCCCGTCGATGACATCGCCGTGCGCGCGCAGGGCCTGAGCCGCCGTTTCGGCGATCTGCTGGCGGTGGACAACGTCGACCTGCAGGTGCCGCGTGGCCAGGTATACGGCTTCCTCGGCCCGAACGGCTCGGGCAAGTCGACCACCATCCGCATGCTGTGCGGGCTGCTTGAACCAAGCGCGGGCGAGATCGAAGTGCTGGGCCTGGCGATCCCGGCGCAGGCCGAAGCGCTGCGCCGCCGCATCGGCTACATGACCCAGCGCTTTTCGTTGTACGAAGACCTGTCGGTGCGGGAGAACCTGGAATTCCTGGCTGCCATCCAGGACCTACCGCGGGTGCAGGCGCGGCAGCGGGTCGATGCGCTGCTGCAGCAGTACCGTCTGCAGGACCGCCAGGTGCAGTTGGCCGGCACCCTCAGCGGCGGGCAGAAGCAGCGGCTGGCGCTGGCCGGTGCGGTGATCCATGCGCCGGAACTGCTGTTCCTGGATGAGCCGACCAGTGCGGTCGATCCTGAGTCGCGTCGCGATTTCTGGGAGGCGCTGTTCGAACTCGCCGATGCCGGCACCACGGTGCTGGTGTCCACCCACTACATGGACGAGGCCGAACGCTGCCACCGGCTGGCGATCCTCGATCGCGGTGCCCTGGTGGCCGATGGCACCCCGGCCGAGCTGTGCGCGCAGCTGCAGGGCCGTACCCTGAAGGTCACCGCCTCGCAGCCCCGGCAGGCCAGCCGCGCGCTGGTGGCGTTGCCGGGTGTGCTCAGCGTGGCCCAGATCGGCACCGAACTGCGCGTTCTGTGCAGCGAGGGTGCGGCCGATACCAGCGTGTTGGCGCAGGCACTTGCCGCTGCCGATCCGCGTGCCAGCATCGAACCGGTGGCGCCCAACCTGGAAGACGTATTCGTTGCCGCCACCCGTGGCCGTGGTCGGGAGCCGGCCGCATGAGCGTGCGACGGCTATGGGCGATCATGCTCAAGGAGCTGCGGCAACTGCGCCGTGACCGCATCACCCTGGCGATGATCGTCGGCATCCCGGTGATGCAGCTGCTGCTGTTCGGCTATGCGATCAACCTCAACCTGCGGCATCTGGATGCCGGTATCGCCGACCAGGCCAACAGTGCGGCGTCGCGCGCGCTGGTGCAGGACATGGTCGCCACCGGCGTGATCACGCCGCGCGCGCAGGCCTATACGCCCGATCAACTGATGGAGGCGTTGCGACGGGGCCGGATCAGCGTGGGCATCGTCATTCCCGCCGATTTCGAACGACGCCGCTACGAAGGCCGCGAAGCGGTGCAGGTGCTGGTCGACGGCAGCGACACGGTGGTGCAGAGTGCGGCGATCCAGCTGGCGCAGGTGCCGCTGGACACGCGCCCGGCCAGCAACGCGCGACCACTGCGCGAAGGCAGCATCGCCAGCGGGCAGGTGAGCGTCATCAGTTTCTACAACCCGCAACGGCGCTCAGCAGTGAACATCGTGCCCGGCCTGATCGGGGTGATCCTGACCATGACCCTGGTGATGTTCACCGCAGTGGCGGTGGTACGCGAACGCGAGCGCGGCAACATGGAACTGCTGATCGCCACGCCGGTATCGCGCAGCGAACTGATGGTCGGCAAGGTGTTGCCCTATGCGGCGATCGGTCTGCTGCAGACCACGCTGGTACTGCTGCTGGGAACCTGGTTGTTCGAGGTTCCGATCCGCGGCAGCCTCGTTGATGTCTACCTGGCGGCGGTGCTGCTGGTGCTGGCCAACCTCGCACTGGGCCTGTTGATTTCAACGCGCGCGCGGTCGCAGTTCCAGGCCATGCAGATGACCCTGTTCCTGTTCCTGCCTTCGATCCTGTTGTCAGGTTTCATGTTTCCGTTCGCCGGCATGCCCAGGCCGGTGCAGTGGCTGGCGGAAGTACTGCCGCTCACCCATTTCCTGCGCCTGGTGCGCGGCATCATGCTGCGCGGGGCCTCGCTGTGGGAGCTGTGGCCGGACGCACTGGCACTGCTGGTGTTCATCGTGGCGATGATGACCCTGGCCATCCTGCGCTTCCGCAAGCGCCTGGATTGACGGGACCGGGGTCGGATCCCCGCAGGGGCTCCGACCCCATTGATCGGTGCAACAGGTCGGAGCCCCTGCGGGGATCCGACCCTGGCGCTCAGTCCGCCGCCACCACGCGGCCGCGCAGCGAATTGGTCAACGCTTCAGTGATCACCACGTCCACGAACTGGCCGATCAGGCGCGGGTGCGCCGGGAAGTTCACTGAACGCATGTTCTCGGTCTTGCCGGTCAGTTCATTCGGGTTCTTGCGTGAAGGGCCTTCCACCAGAACAGTCTGTACGCTGCCGACCATCTTTTCGGAGATGCTTGCAGCGTGCGCGTTGATGCGTTCCTGCAGGCGCGACAGGCGAGCATGTTTTTCCGCATCGCTGATCGTGTCTTCCAGGTCCGCTGCCGGGGTGCCCGGGCGACGCGAATAGATGAAGGAGAAGCTGTGGTCGAAGCCGATGTCCTCGATCAGTTTCATGGTCTTCTCGAAATCCGCATCGGTCTCGCCAGGGAAACCGACGATGAAGTCCGAACTGATCGAGATGTCCGGACGTACCGCACGCAGCTTGCGGATCTTCGACTTGAATTCCAGTGCGGTGTAACCGCGCTTCATCGCCGACAGCACGCGGTCGCTGCCCGCCTGCACCGGCAGGTGCAGGAAATTGGCCAGCTGCGGCACGTCGCGGAACGCATCGATCAGCGAATCACTGAACTCCAGCGGGTGCGAGGTGGTGAAGCGGATGCGACCGACGCCATCGATCTCGGCGATGGTGCGGATCAGCAGGCCGAGGTCGGCGAACTCGCCGTCGCCATAGGGGCCGCGGTAGGCGTTGACGTTCTGGCCGAGCAGGTTGATCTCGCGCACGCCCTGCGCCGCAAGCTGTGCTACCTCCACCACCACGTCCTCGAACGGGCGGCTGACTTCGGTACCGCGCGTGTAGGGCACCACGCAGAACGAGCAGTACTTGGAGCAGCCTTCCATGATCGACACGAACGCCGACGCGCCATCGGCACGCGGTTCGGGCATGCGATCGAACTTCTCGATTTCCGGGAAGCTGATGTCCACCTGCGGGCGCTGCTGTTCGCGACGGGCGCGGATCAGCTCCGGCAGGCGATGCAGTGTCTGCGGGCCGAACACCAGGTCGACGAACGGCGCACGCTTGATGATCGCTTCGCCTTCCTGCGACGCCACGCAACCGCCAACGCCGATGATGACCTCGCGGCCCTGGTTCTTCAGGCTCTTCCAGATGCCCAGCTGGCTGAACACCTTCTCCTGGGCCTTTTCGCGGATCGAGCAGGTATTGACCAGGATGACGTCGGCGTCTTCCGGGCGGTCGGTCAGTTCCAGGCCATCGCTGGCGGCGAGCACGTCGGCCATCTTGGCCGAGTCGTACTCGTTCATCTGGCAACCGTGGGTCTTGATGTACAGCTTGCCTTTCACCTGGTCGGGCTTGCGCGGACCAGAGGGCAGGGCAACGAGCGGGGTACCGCCCGGCGTGGCGGGCGGAAAGACGTCTGGCGTCCCGGTCATGGCGCTTAATCCATTCGGGTGGCGGGAAAGGGGGCGATTCTACCCGCATCCCGTCGCGCTCGCCCTGCGCAACGCCAACGGCGCCACGCTGCGCGCTCGCGGGGCATGGCCCCGCGCTACCCGACTCCCGCCTCGTTCGGTAGCGCCGGGCCGTGGCCGGCGGGTGCCCTTACGCCGCGATCAGCTCCGCATCGATCTGCCGCGAACGATCAAACGCGGTCATCGCGCTCATCCGTTCAATGTAGGCGGCCGTCGCCGGTGCTGGCTGCACCAGGCCGAACGCACTGGTCCATGCCAGCGCATTGCCCCACAGCACATCGGCCGCACTCATCACCTCGCCCAGCAGGTACGGCCCCTGCGCCAGCTGTGCTTCGATCACCTGCAGCACCGCGTCGGCGTCGTTGTAGGGCGACATCAGGCGCGGCGGCGGTTCGCGGTGCATGGCCTTGTCGATCATTGCCGGCTCGAAGCAGGCGCCATAAAAGGCCATCCAGCGCAGATAGGGGCCGCGCAGGGCGTCACCGATCGGCGGCGCCAGCCCGGCCTCCGGGTACAGGTCGGCCAGGTACAGGTAGATCGCCACCTGCTCGGTCACTAGGGCGCCGTTGTGCACGATGGCCGGCACCTTGCCCATCGGATTGATCGCCAGGTAGGCCGGGGCCAGGTTGGCGCCAGCCTTCAGGTCCAGCACCTGCATGCGGTAATCGGCGCCCAGCGCTTCGAGCAGAGCCACCGCGCCGCTCGAGCGTGAACGGGCGGCGTGGTAGAGGGTGATCTGGCGTGACGTCATGGCATTGCTCCTTGCAGGTGGTGGTGAAGTGGGACCCATGCTGAGGCACAATTGCGGACGACTTCTGTCCGCGATCCGTCATGCGCCATACCGCCCATCGCCTGCTTCGCCTGATCTCGCTGCTGCAGGCCCGCCGCCATTGGTCTGGTGCTGAGCTGGCTGAGCGCATGGGCGTGGATCGGCGCAGCATCCGCCGCGATGTCGAGCGCCTGCGCGAGCTGGGGTATCCGGTGCAGGCTTCGGCCGGCGTAGGCGGGGGCTATCGGCTGGGCGCCGGCGCGCCGGTGCTGCCGATGCTGCTGGACGAGGAAGAGGCCACTACGTTGGCGATTGCCCTGCGTGCGGCGTCGGCCACGGTCTCCGGCATCGACGACACCGCACGCGGCCTGCTGTCCAAGCTCGACCCGCTGGTGCCGGTGCGTCGCCGCCAGCAGGCCGGCGAAGTGCATGCCGCTACCGCGACCCTGTCCGACCTGCCATCCACCGACGCGCGCCTGCTCGGGCGGCTGGCCCAGCACTGCCGGCAGGCCGCGCGGCTGGCCTTCGAGTACCGCAGCGCGCAGGACGCGGTGACGCAACGGGAAGTCGAGGCCCAGCACCTGGTCAACTACGGGCGGCGCTGGTATCTGCTGGCCTGGGATCTGGGTCGGCAGGACTGGCGCACGCTGCGCGTGGACCGGATGGGGGCGGTGCGGCACCTGCCCGAGCCTGGCCTGCACCGGCGAACCCCGGCGCCGCCCGATGTGATGGTGCGGCAGGCGGTCAGCCAGGCGCCGTTCGCGCTGCAGGCCATCCTGCGCCTGGCCGGCAGTGAAGCGGAGCTGGCCGGCCGCATTCCGCCCTGGTGCGGTGTGCTGGAGGCTGACGGCGCAGACCATTGCCTGTTGCGGATGGGTGCGGAAAGCCGCGGCATGATGCTGGCGCAGATCCTCAGCCTGGACCGTCTGCCTGTGGCGCTGTGGACCACGCCGGCCGAGCTGCGCGAGGAGCTGTCCCAGCGTCTGACCGGGCTCAGCCAGCTCCTTGCCGTGCCCACCGTCACGGTCTGAGCCGGCGCCCTTGGCAAGCCGCAGCGAAGCTGGGACACTCGCGGCCATGAAGGGGAGACTGGGGATAACGGCGATCATCATCGCTGCGCTGACCGCTGCGCCGGCCAGCGCCGGCACCCTGTACAAGTGCCTTGGCGCCGACGGGGTCACCAGCTATGTCAGCAAGCGGGTGGCCGGTGCCCAATGCAGCACCATCAGCTACACCCGTAGCGCGGGCAGGGCGGTGCGCGCCCCGATCGTCAGCTCGGCGCCGACGCCAGTGCCCGTGCCTGCTGCAGTGGTGGCCAGCGCCGAGCGCAACCCGGTTGCCGTGGCCGCCAGCGCTGCCAGTCCCGCTGTCGCGCCGGCTCCTGCGCCCGCGGCAGCGTCCACGCCGGCCAGCCCACGCGGCGGCAAGATGGTCAGCGGACAGGTCTATTCGTACATGCAGGACGGGGTGCGCCACTACACCAGCGCACGCCCGACCCAGGTCGCCAATCTCGGCCCAGTGCGGACCATACGCTACAGCTTCATGGAGCGCTGCTACGCCTGCGGGGTCAATCCGCGCGTTGATTTCGGCAGCGTGCGCCTGAACACCACGGCCTTCCAGAGCGAGATCACCTCGGCCGCACGCGAGTTCGGGGTGGAAGAGGCAGTGGTGCGCGCGATCATCCATGCCGAGTCGGCCTACAACCCGACCGCGCTCAGCCGTGCCGGTGCGCAGGGCCTGATGCAGTTGATGCCGCCCACCGCCGCACGTTTCGGCGTCAGTGATTCCTACGACGCCGGGCAGAACATCCGTGGCGGCGTGCAGTACCTGGCGTGGTTGTTGAAGCGCTTCAAAGGTGATCTGACCCTGGCCGCGGCCGGTTACAACGCCGGCGAAGGCGCTGTCGATCGCCATGGCGGCGTGCCACCCTACAGCGAGACCCAGTATTACGTGCGAAGGGTAGGGCAGCTGGCCGAGCGTTACCGCACCGCCCTGACCCACCAGTAGGTACCGACCGTTGGTCGGCACACCTTCAAGCGGGTAGGTGCCGACTGTCAGTCGGCACACCTTGAAAAGAGTTGTTGCAATGCGTTGTGTGGCGCGCGACGGTTCCGCTACACTCGACCGAGATTCAATGCGGCTCTGGCCCCCACCGGAACCGCTGGCAGCCTTAAAGCTACCTAATCAATATCGGAGTGCCGGATGGCCAACGATGGGGTACACGATCCAGTCAACACCGGACGTCGGCGTTTTCTTACTGCCACCACAGCCGTGGTGGGCGCCGTCGGCGTCGGATTCACCGCAGTTCCTTTCATCAAATCCTGGAACCCCAGTGCCCGCGCCAAGCTTGCCGGCGCACCGGTGGTGGCCGACATCAGCGCCCTGCAGGAAGGCCAACGCCTGATCGTGGAATGGCGTGGCCAGCCGATCTGGATCGTCAAACGGTCCAAGGCGATCCTTGATGCGCTGCATGGGCTGGATGGCCGTCTGAAGGACCCCGAGTCCGGCGAGAAGGACCAGCAGCCGGAGTACGTGCTCAAGCAGAACCCGGAGCTGCGCTCGATCAAGCCCGAGATCTCGGTGCTGGTCGGTCTCTGCACGCACCTGGGCTGTTCGCCGGAAATGGTCGGTGAAATCCGCCCCGAGCCCTACGACCCACAATGGAAGGGCGGCTATTTCTGCCCCTGCCACAAGTCGCGCTTCGACATGTCCGGCCGCGTCTTCAAGGACGTGCCCGCACCCATCAACCTGAAGGTGCCCGCGCACCATTACCAGGACGACAACACCATCATCATCGGTGTCGATCCGCAGGGGGCTGCCTGATGTCCAACATCCTCAGCCGTACCGCCACCGGCGTGGCCGACTGGGTCAATGCCCGCGCGCCGGGGTTGATGCCGATCTACCGCAAGCATGTCAGCGAGTACTACGCGCCGAAGAACTTCAACATCTGGTACTACTTCGGCTCGCTGGCGCTGCTGGTGCTGGTCAACCAGATCGTCACCGGCATCTTCCTGACCATGCACTACAAGACGAATGCCGCCGAAGCATTCGCCTCCATCGAATACATCATGCGTGACGTGGAGTGGGGCTGGCTGATCCGCTACATGCACTCCACCGGTGCCTCGCTGTTCTTCATCGTGGTCTACCTGCACATGTTCCGCGGGCTGCTGTATGGCAGTTACCAGAAACCACGCGAGCTGGTGTGGATCCTGGGCATGCTGATCTACCTGGTGTTGATGGCCGAAGCCTTCATGGGCTACGTGCTGCCGTGGGGCCAGATGTCGTTCTGGGGCGCCAAGGTGATCATCTCGCTGTTCGGCGCTATTCCAGTCATCGGCAACGGCCTGACCGAATGGATCATGGGCGATTACCTGCCCAGCGACGCCACACTCAACCGCTTCTTCGCACTGCACGTGATCGCGCTGCCGCTGGTGCTGCTGCTGCTGGTGGTGCTGCACCTGGGTGCGCTGCATGAAGTGGGTTCGAACAATCCCGATGGCGTGGAGATCAAGAAGGGGCCGAAGGGCAACCGCTGGTCACCGAACGCGCCGACCGACGGCATTCCGTTCCATCCCTATTACACGCTCAAGGATGGCGTCGGTGCGGGCTTCCTGCTGATCATCGCGGCCTTCATCATCTTCTTCGCGCCGGCCTTCGGTGGCCTGTTCCTGGAACACGACAACTTCACCGAAGCCAACCGCCTGGTCACCCCCGAGCACATCAAGCCGGTCTGGTACTACACGCCGTACTACGCGATGTTGCGGGTGGTGCCGAACAAGCTGGGCGGCGTGATCGTGATGTTCTCGGCCATCGCCATCCTGTTCCTGGTGCCCTGGCTCGACCGCGCCAAGGTCAAGTCCTACCGCTACCGCGGCTGGCTGTCGCGCGGCCTGCTGGGCATGTTCGTGGTGTGCTTCGCGTGGTTGATGGTGATCGGCTCCGGTCCTGGTACCGATGCGCACGAGACCTATGTCGGGCGGGTGCTGACCTTCCTGTACTTCGCCTTCTTCATCACCATGCCGATATGGACAAGGCTGGACAAGACCAAGCCGGTACCGGAAAGGGTGACCACGCATGACTGAGCGCTGGATGGTCCGGCTGGCCCTGGCGGCCGCCCTGATGCTGGGCAGTACCCTGGCCATGGCCGCCGAGGGCGGCACCAAGCTCCTGCAGGCCGGCAACGACCTGGGTGACCGGGCGTCGCTGCAGCGCGGCGCCCAGCTGTACATGAACTACTGCAGCGGCTGCCACGCATTGAAATACCTGCGCTATTCGCGGATGGGCGAGGACCTGGGGCTGAGCGAGGAAGAGGTGATGAACAACCTCAACTTCACCGGCTCGGCGGTCGGCGATCCGGTGCCCGTGGCGATGCCCAAGGAGCAGGCCGAGAAGTGGTTCGGCAAGATGCCGCCGGACCTGAGCCTGATTTCCCGGGTGCGCGGCAGCGACTGGATCTATACCTACCTGAAGTCGTTCTACCTGGACAGCAGCCGCCCGCTGGGCTGGAACAACGCGCTGTTCGCCAACGCCTCCATGCCCAATCCGTTGTGGGAGATGCAGGGCCTGCAGCATGCGGTGCATGGCAAGGCTGAAGCGCCGGGCATGGACCCGCCGGTGACCGGCCTGCGCATCGAAAACCCGGGCTCGGTTGATGCGGGCCAGTACGACCAGGCCGTGCTCGACATCACCAACTTCCTTGAATACGCCGGCGAACCGGCCGCGCTGAAGCGGCAGCAGCTCGGTGTCTGGGTGATCCTGTTCCTGGCCCTGCTGACCTTCCTGGTGTACCTGTTGAAGAAGGAATACTGGAAGGACGTGCACTGATCCAGAGCCGGCCATTGCATCGGGCCTATTGGCTTTTGTGATGGTCGGTTGCACACTCGGGGAGGAGTCGACCGCCAGCACGGTGCTGGTGGCGCCGATGCGGCAGGCGGTCTCCTGTCGTAGGAGAGCCTTTGATGGCGGCGAGCGTACGCATGCGCAATACACTGACGCTGTTTTCCTCGAACGACGATGTACTGTGCCACCGTGTGCGCCTGGTGCTGGCGGCCAAGGGCGTGAGTTTCGACTTCGTTCCGGTCGATCCACAGAACCCGCCGGAAGATCTGATCGATCTCAATCCGTACCACTCGGTGCCGACCCTGGTCGAGCGCGAGCTGGTGCTGTATGCCGCGTCGGTGGTCAGCGAGTATCTGGACGAGCGCTATCCGCACCCGCCGCTGATGCCGGTCGACCCGCTGTCGCGCGCGCGCATCCGTCTGGCCATGCTGCGTATCGAGCATGACTGGGTGCCGCAGGTGCAGGCGATCCAGCTGGGCAACAAGACCCAGGCCGAGGCAGGGCGCAAGCGGCTGAAGGAACTGTTGACGGCCTCGCTGCCGTTGTTCAAGGCCAGCAAGTTCTTCCTCAACCCGGAAATGAGCCTGGCCGACTGCGCGATGGCCCCGATCATCTGGCGTCTGCAGTCGCTGGATGTGCCGTTGCCGAAGGACAGCAAGGCCATCGAGGACTACGGCAACCGGATCTTCCGCCACCCCGGTTTCGTTCGCAGCCTGACCGATCAGGAAAAGAAACTGCGCGATCTGCCGGGCTGATCCGGCATCCGCTTTCCCGTCTGCACGCCGACCGGCGTGCAGGCGATCCGCCCCGGCAGGGGCGTCGGGCGCTACACTTCACGCATGACCGAAGACTTCTTCCACATGACCAGCCACCGCCCGTACCTGTTGCGGGCACTGGTGGAATGGATCAACGACAACCAGCTGACTCCGCACATCCTGGTCGACGCCGGCGTTCCCGGCGTGCAGGTTCCGCCTTCGGCCGTCAAGGACGGCCGGGTGGTGCTCAACATCGCCGAGCGCGCAGTCGTGCGACTGGTGATCGACAATGAGTCGGTGAGCTTCTCGGCGCGCTTCTCCGGCACCAGCTATCCGGTGCAGGTGCCGATCAGCGCGGTGCTGGCGGTGTATGCGCGCGAAACCGGGCAGGGCATGGCGCTGCCGGACGACATTCCCGGTGGCGAGCCGGCGCAGGCCAGTGATGAGCTGCTGCACGACGATCAGCAGACGCCGCCAGACGATACGCCGCCCGCTGGCCCGCCGCCGAAAGGCCGTCCGACCCTGCGCGTGGTCAAGTAGTTTCCGCAGCTTTTCATCCACGCATGGCGTGGATCTACCGGCGCGATATCCAGTAGATCCACGCCATGCGTGGATGCTTCTGCTCACACATCCTCGGCATCCTCGTTGTCCGCACGGATCTGGCTGATCCGCGCCGCGCCCGGGCCGGTGAAGGAAATCAGCTGGTCGCCGCGCAGCACCATGCGGCCGACATGGCGATCGATGCCGTCGTAGGAATACTCGAACTTGAAGGTGCGCTCGAAACCGAGCCGGCCATCTTCCCCACGCGACAGCCGTAGACCCGTGGCGTGCACCGCCTGGTCCAGCCACTGCACATCGGCGGCGCGGCAGGCATTGCGGCCCAGTTCGACCGCACGTTCGGCGGCCGAACGCGCTGCGTTCCAGAAGAAGTAGACGATACCGCCGGCAATCAGCAGGATCAGCAGGGTGGGCATGGCTTCAGCCGTCAGGTGTCGATCCTCCAAAGATGGCGACGAATGGCGACCGGATCAAGCGGCATCTGCTCAGCGATCGCTGCCTGGCTCCGTTGCCGGTTGCGGCGGCACCGGTGTCGGCGCAGTGGGTACCGCCGGCGGAAGCGGTGCAACCCGCGGTGCCGTGGCATTCAACTGCAGCAGTGCGGCCCAGTCCTGCCGGTTGAAGCTGCACTCGTCCTCGCGACCCGGTGTGCAGGTCGGGTCGATGCCGGTGCTGTCGCGCTCGCGCGGCGGCGGCAGCTTGATCATGCCGGTGCGATCCAGCTGCAGCAGGCGCATCGCCACGGTGTTCATGACATTGCCGCCCACCAGATAAAGCGTCTGGTCGCCGCCGAGGTTGGCCGCCACCACCACTTCGCAATGCGACTTCCAATGGCCGACCGAGCCGTTGCCCAGGGCCTGCACCAATCCGCTGTAGCTGAGTGTGCTGCTGCGGTCTCGCAGGAAGCACAGCAGGTCGCCCGGTGCCGGCTTGGCGGTGGCCGGGTCCACCAGGCGGTAGGGCACGCCGGAAGGGCTGGCCTGGTAGGCGGCGCGGATGTAGTCGATATGGCGTGGGGAGGTATTGAAGCCGGGTACGCCGGCACGCACCATCACCCAGGAAATGAACGCCGCTGACCACGGATTGTCGATCAGGAACGCGCGGCAATCGCTGTCGGTGTAGCGCGTTCCCAATGGGGCCAGGCAACTGCTGGCACCGGGCTGGCTGCCCAATGCATTCAGCGTGCCGCTTTCGCGCCAGTAGCTGCTGACCCGTTGCCAGGCGATCAGGCCGTTGTCGGCCAGATGATCGCTCTCGGCCTCGGTGACACTGAGACTGGCGGCGCGGCCGTCACGGTCGATGAAGGGGCGGAACCAGAGGCGATGTTCGTTGCAGGCGGTATTGCGGATCGCAACCGCCAACGGGCTCAGGCCGAAACGCGGGGGTACATCGCAGGCTTCGACGGCGGCGGCCGAGAAGGGCGTTGCGGCCAGCAGCAGGCAGGCAGGCAAGAGCATCCGGCGCATGCGCGGCTCCTGTGGGGGATGGTCGCAGCGTCGCAGCGCCGTTGTGAACGCCGGGTGTGAGAACGGTAGTGCCGGCCGCTGGCCGGCAACATCACGATCCGCGAATCCACCCTCAGCCCGGCGGTGGACCCAGCTTCAACGACAGATCAATGGCCTGCACGTGCTTGGTCAGGCCGCCGATGGAAATGCAGTCCACGCCATCTTCAGCGATCGAACGCAGGCCGCCGAGGCCGACGCTGCCGGACACTTCCAGAGGAATGCGGCCTTCGGTGATGCGCACCGCTTCGCGCCGCAGCTCCGGGCTGAAGTCGTCCAGCAGGATGCGTTCACAGCCGGCCTGCAATGCCTGCCGCAGCTGTTCCAGGTCCTCGACCTCGACCACCAGCGGCAGTTGCGGCCATTGCCGGCGGGCGGCCGACACCGCGGCAGCCAGGCAGCCGGCGGCGCGGATGTGGTTCTCCTTCAGCATCACCGTGTCGTACAGGCCGAAGCGGTGGTTGTCGCCGCCGCCGCACCGCACCGCGTACTTCTGCGCCAGGCGCAGGCCGGGCAGGGTCTTGCGGGTATCGAGGATGCGCGTGCCTGTGCCCTCCACCGCAGCCACATAGCGGGCCGTGGTGGTGGCGGTGCCGGACAGGGTCTGCAGGAAATTCAGCGAGGTGCGTTCGGCGCTGACCAGGCTGCGGCTGCGTCCATGCAACAAGGCCAGCACGGTGCCCGCGCTGACATGGTCGCCTTCGGCCACCCGCCACTCGATCTGCACGTCGGCATCGAGCGCGCGATGGGTGGCATCGAACCACGGGCGGCCCGCGATCACCGCATCCTGCTTGCACAGCAGGTAGGCGCTGTCGGGCTGGTCGGGCAGCAGGGCGGCGGTAACGTCACCGCTGCCCAGGTCCTCGGCCAACGCGCGGGCCACATCGGCCGCGACGACGGCTGGATCCGGCGTCGGCAGCGCGCTCATGCGGTCGGGAAGTCGGCGATCTGTGCGGTCGGGATGGCTTCTTCGGCCAGCAGCACCGGAATGCCGTCGTCGACGCGGAATACCTGCTTGCGGTCGCGGGTGACCAGGGCTTCGCGCAGCGGCTGCGCCAGCGGGTTGCCATCGGCGCGGTTGACGGTACCGGCGGCGATCGCCCGGTTGAGGGCTTCCAGGCCCTTGCCATCCAGCAGGGACAGGGGCTGGCGGGTGTCGGGCGATACCAGCAGGTCGAGCAGCTTGCGATCCATGGTTCTTCGTCTTGCGTGGAAGATGGCTAGAATACGTCTTTAAGGCAGGTGACGGCCAATGACCCCCAACCCGATCGCGCCGCTTGTCGGCATCGTCATGGGTTCCCGCTCCGACTGGGAAACCATGCAGCACGCCGCCCAGAAGCTTGAAGCTCTGGGTGTTCCGTTCGAAGTGAAGGTGGTGTCCGCGCATCGGACACCGGATGTGTTGTTCAGTTATGCCGAGCAGGCAGGTTCGCGCGGGCTGCGCGCGATCATTGCCGGCGCCGGCGGTGCCGCGCATCTGCCGGGCATGATCGCGGCCAAGACCGCGGTGCCGGTGCTGGGCGTGCCGGTACAGTCCAAGGCCCTCAACGGCATGGATTCGCTGCTGTCGATCGTGCAGATGCCGGCCGGCATCCCGGTCGCCACCTTCGCCATCGGCAATGCCGGCGCCTCCAATGCCGCGCTGTTCGCCGCGGCGATGCTGGCCAGCGACCAGCCGGCCATCGGCCAGGCGCTGGACAGCTTCCGCACGCGCCAGACCGAAGACGTGATGGCCCACGACGATCCGCGCCAATGAGCCTGACCGTCGGCATCCTCGGCGGCGGTCAGCTCGCCCGCATGATGGTCCTGGCCGGTGCGCCGCTGGGACTGCGCTTCGAACTGTACGATCCGGCGGCCGATGCCTGCAGCGGCACGCTGGCGCCGCTCACCGTCGGCGCATTCGATGATCGGCAGGCGCTGGCGGACTTCGCTGCCAAAGTCGATGTGGTGACCTTCGATTTCGAGAACGTACCCGCTGACAGCGCGCAATGGCTGGCCGACCGCGTGCCGGTCTACCCGCCGCCGTCGGCGCTGGCCGTGGCCCAGGACCGGTTGAGCGAGAAGACCCTGTTCCAGCAGTTGGGCATTCCGCTGCCGGCGTTCGCCGATATCCGCAGCCGCGACGAACTGGCGGCCAAGGCCGCCGAATTCGGTCTGCCGTGCATCCTCAAGACCCGCCGCCTGGGCTACGACGGCAAGGGCCAGTTCCGCCTGCGCAGCGAAGCGGACATCGATGCGGCTTGGCAGGCGCTGGGTGCGCAGGTCGAGCGCACCGGCCTGATCCTCGAGGGCTTTGTCGCCTTCCAGCGCGAAGTCAGCGTGGTGGCCGTGCGCGGCCGCGATGGCAGCTTCCAGGCGTGGCCGGTCACCGGCAACTGGCATGTCGACGGCGTGCTGTCGGCCAGCGTGGCGCCGGCGGTGCTGTCCGTTGCCGAGCACGAAGCGGCGATCGGCTATGCCCAGCGTGTCGCCGAACACCTGCAGTACGTGGGTGTGTTCGCGCTGGAGCTGTTCTGCCGCGACGGTGAGCTGCTGGCCAATGAGATGGCGCCGCGCGTGCACAACTCCGGTCACTGGACCATCGAAGGCAGCGAAACCTCGCAGTTCGAGAACCACCTGCGCGCGGTGCTCGGCCTGCCGTTGGGCAGTACCCGCATGCTTGGTCATGCCTGCATGCTGAACTGGCTGGGGGCGATGCCTGACCCGACGCCGGTCCTGCAGCAGGCCAGCGGCCATTGGCACGACTATGGCAAGGAGTCGCGTGACGGCCGCAAGGTCGGGCACGCGACGCTGCGTGACGATGATGCCGGTGCACTGGCTGATGCGTTGGTGCAGGTGGGGCTGGAGCTGGACCGCCAGGCCCAGGTGGCCCCAGCGGTGCACGCGCTGCGCAACGGCTGACCAAGGTGATGCCGGCCGTCGGCCGGCAAACGTGGCTGATCTTGGTAGTGCCGGCCGCTGGCCGGCAATGCCCACCAAGGTGGGCAGCTACCAGAGCGGTGCCCACCAAGGTGGGCATCGCCGGGCATCCACCACGGCATGGCGTGATGCCGGTAGCGCCGGCTCATGCCCGGCGGATGCCCGTCCGTATCAGCGCAGCTGGCTCTCGGCGAACTCCCAGTTCACCAGTTGCCAGAATGCTTCCAGATAACGCGCACGATCATTCTGGTAGTCGCTGTAGTACGCGTGCTCCCAGACATCGCAGCACAGCAGTGGCGTGCTGTCGCCGGTCAGCGGCGTGCCCGCGTTGCGCGTCGCCTGCAGGCCGAGCTGCCCACCCGGGTGCTGTACCAGCCACACCCAGCCGGAGCCGAACAGGCCAAGCGCGGTCCGGTTGAACTCTTCGCGAAGACGCTGGCCGTCGCCGAACTGGCGCTTGACCAGTTCGCCCAGGCGGCCCTGCGGTTCGCCACCGCCACGCGGGCGCAGGCACTGCCAGTAGAAGCCGTGGTTCCAGGCCTGGGCAGCGGCATCGAACAGCGCGCCCTGGGCGTGGCGGACGATGTCCTCCAGCGTGGCTTCTTCCCATTCGGTGCCGACGATGGCGGCGTTGACCGCGTCGACGTAGGTGCGATGGTGGCGGCCGTGATGCAGTTCCACGGTCTGTGCCGACAGGTGCGGCTGCAGGGACGAGGGCAGGTAGGGCAGGGCGGGCAATTCGACGGGCATGGACAGGTTCGTGGCCAGGGGGGCGGCGGCAGCCGGTACCATCGGCTTACAATGGGGGCTACCGTGGGCAGTCTAGCCGACCATCACGGTTGGTTTGTCCGGCGAAGCAAGGAGTGAGGTGTGGCGGTAATGCAGCAAATCCAGGCCGAGGTGGATCGTTACCCGCTCGTGCTGTTCATGAAGGGCACCCCGCAATACCCCATGTGCGGCTATTCCAGCCGCGCCGTGCAGGCCTTGATGGCCGCAGGCGCCGTTGCGCTGCGCACGGTCAATGTGCTGGAAGAGCCGGAGATCCGCGCCAACCTGCCGCGCTTCTCCAATCTGCCCACTTTCCCGCAGCTGTTCATCAACGGTGAGTTGATCGGCGGCTGTGACATCGTCATGGAACTGTTCGAAGCCGGCGAGCTCAAGCGCATCGTCGAAGAGGCTGCGCAGGGATGAGCGCCTGGCCATCGACGTCACCGGCAGACGGGGCGCTCGATGGCCGCCCGTTGCAGGATCGCGTGGTGCTCGTTGCCGGCGCCGGTGGTGGGCTGGGGAGTGCCGCCGCTGTGGCTGCCGCCGAGGCGGGAGCGACCGTGGTCCTGCTGGGGCGCAAGCCACGCCGGCTGGACCGGGTCTATGCCCAGGTACAGGCGGTCGGGCCGGAGCCGTTGTTGTACCCGTTGGACCTGGAAGGTGCAGGTCCCGATGACTATGCCGAACTGGCCCAGGCCGTGGCGCAGGAGCTGGGGCGTCTTGATGGCCTGCTGGTCTGTGCAGCGCACTTTCCCGGCCTTACCCCGTTCGAGCTGGCCGACCCGGCCAGTTTCGCCCGTGCCGTGCACGTCACCCTGACCGCTCCGGCCTGGCTGGCCCAGGCCTGCCTGCCGTTGCTACGTCAGCGTGAAGACGCGGCTCTGGTATTCACCGTGGATGCCCCTGAGCGGGTGGGCCAGGCGTATTGGGGCGGCTATGGTGCTGCCCAGCATGGCCTGCGCGGGCTGATCGGCAGCCTGCATGACGAGCTGGCCCGCAGCCCGGTGCGGGTAAGTGGTCTTTACCCCGGCCCCTTGCGTACCGCCCTGCGGGCGCGGGCCTACTCGATCGACCAGGATCCGGCCGCACGTGGCCCGGAGGCCGCCGCTGCGGCGGCCGTGACCCTGTTGTCCGCCGCTGGACAGGCGTGGCGGGGGCAGGTGTTCGATGCGGGCAATCCGCCATCGACGAGTGAAGACGTTCGTAAGGCGGAATGAAGATTCCGTCACGATAGCGTTGCGATCCGGTGCCGTTTGTCGCACAACCGTCACATTGAAAGCGTAGCGTGTTAATCTAGTGTTAACCGTTGCGGCAGCTGCCGTTCACGGTAGGGAACCCCAGATAAATGTCCGAACAGCCGCCCGCAAGGCTGCTTGGATGCGCTTTTTTTCCGCCATCGCCAACTCGCATCGAGGCTACCGAACAATGACTCACCCATTCCGGATGTCCAAGCTCACCCTTGGTCTCGTGGCTGCGCTCGCCGCCGCTCCCGCCTTCGCCCAGAGCACCTCTGCCGGTGTCGGCGGCCAGGTCGTGTCCAATGCGGGCGCGCCTGTTGCTGGTGCTGAAGTCACCATCACCCACACCGAATCGGGCACCGTTTCGCGTGCGACCACCGATGCGTCGGGTCGTTACAACGCGCGCGGCCTGCGCGTGGGTGGTCCGTACACCATCACCATCACCAAGCCGGGTGAGGGCACCAAGACCGAAGACGGCGTCTACCTGAACCTGAACCAGGTCAACACGGTCAATGCCAACCTGGCCGGCGATGTTGCCGCCACCAACCTGGATGCTGTCCAGGTCGTCGCTGCTGCAGTGGGCAGCGACCTGTTCAGCGCCTACAAGATGGGCACCGGCACCAACGTCAACCGCGAAACCCTGGATTCGCTGCCGTCGGTGAACCGCAACATCCAGGATTACATCCGCCTCGATCCGCGCATCTCGCAGGTCAGCAAGGCTGACGGTGCGATCTCGGTCGGTGGCCAGAACACCCGTTACAACGCGATCCGCATCGATGGTATCGGTGCCGGCGATCCGTTCGGCCTGGAATCCAACAACCTGCCGACCGAGCGTCAGCCGGTGTCGATGGATGCGATCCAGGAAATCAACATCGACATCGCCAACTACGACACCACCATTGCCGGCGGTACGGGCGCGGTGATCAATGCGGTGACCAAGTCGGGTACCAACAACTTCGGCGGTACCGTGTATTACGCGTACCGTGACAAGGACATGGTTCGCAAGAACCTGGATGGCGTCCGTTTCAACGGCTTCGATGACGAAAAAACCTACGGCATGACCTTCGGCGGCCCGATCGTCAAGGACAAGCTGTTCTTCTTCGCCAACTACGAAAAGATGGAGCGTTCGGCCCCGGGCGTCAGCCTGACCGATTCGCCGTACGGCAAGGGCACCATCACCGATGCCGACATCGCCCGCGCGCAGCAGATCGCGACCGGCTATGGCTTCGACGCAGGTTCGCTCAACGCACCGGCCAACAAGACCGAAGTCGAAGAGTATGCGCTGAAGATCGACTGGAACATCAACGAAAACCACCGTGCCGCGGTGCGTTACAACAAGCTCGAGCAGAATGTTGTCCGCTTCCCGCAGATCAGCAACAGCGCGGTTTCGCTGAGCAGCTTCTGGTACCAGCAGCCGAAGACGTATGAATCCTGGATGGGCGAGCTGTTCAGCGACTGGTCCGAGAACTTCTCGACCGAGTTCAAGATCTCGCACAAGGAATACACCTCGGTCCGCACCACCCCGTCGAACCTGCCGCACATCCAGGTCCGCGGCTTTGGTGCCAGCGGCAATGACTCGCTGTACTTCGGTACCGAGCAGAACTCGCACGTCAATGCGGTCGAGAGCAAGGAACTGAGCGCCTTTGGTGCCGCCACCTGGTACGTAGGCGACCACACCGTCAAGTTCGGTTTCGACTATTCCGACAACGATCTGATGAACTACTACGGTCGTAACGTCAACGGCGCGTACACGTTCTCGAGCCTGGCCGACTTCGCTGCCAACCGCGTGAACCAGTACGTTGTGCGTGCCCCGGCAGCTGGCGGCAGCTACGACGACATCCCGGCGAAGTACACGCTGAAGAACACCGGCGTGTTCATCCAGGACAGCTGGGCAGTCAACAGCAACCTGACCGTGCAGGCCGGCGTCCGCGTCGACATGCCGGACTTCGGCACCCAGCGCCTGTACAACCCGCGCATCATGGAACTGTACGGGTACGACAACACGCAGCTGCCTGACAGCAAGCTGGTGCAGCCGCGCTTCGGCTTCAACTACACCTTCGACAGCGATCGTCCGACCCAGCTGCGCGGTGGCGTGGGCCTGTTCGGCGGCGCTGCCCCGAACGTGTGGCTGGCCGGTGCCTACCAGAACACCGGTCTGAACTACACCGAGTACACCGTCCGCAATCAGAACGGCATCTTCACCCCGGGCGTCAATCCGCCGTACATCCCGACCTCCGGTGCGGGTCGTCAGAACGTGGACATCGCCGCGCCTGACCTGAAGCTGCCGTCGGTGTGGAAGTCCAACATCGCCTTCGATCACGAGCTGCCGTGGTATGGCATCGTTGCGTCGGCTGAGTTCCTGTACACCAAGGTCAAGAGCGCGATCTACTTCGAGCGCCTGGATCTGTACAAGAATGCTGGTGGCCCGTCGTACACCCGTATTGGCCAGGACGGTCGCGAGCTGTACTGGAATCCGGCAGGCTACACGCCCTGTGCCGGCGCCAACTGCTCCATCCGCGAAGGCAGCAATGGTGCGGGCGGCAAGTCCAATCGTCCGACCGACATGGGCGACGTGCTGCTCATGAAGAACACCGACAAGGGCAGCAGCCGCCAGTTCACCGCTGGCCTGAACAAGCCGCTGACCGAGAACTGGGGCTGGTCGCTGGCCTATACCTACACCGCCGCGAAGGAAGTCAGCCCGCTGACCAGCTCGCAGAACACCTCCAACTGGGGCAGCACCCTGATCGGCACCGCCAACGAGAACGTGGCCTATGATTCGCGCTACGCGATCAAGGACCGCGTGACCGGTTCGATCAACTGGAAGAAGGCGTTCTTCGGCAATTACAACACCACCGTGGGCCTGTTCTACGAAGGCCGTTCGGGTCGTCCGTTCAGCTACATCTACTACAACGACATGAACGGCGATGCCGCCGCCACCACTGGCGCCGGTTACTTCAACGACCTGTTCTACGTGCCGAAGGGCCCGGGCGACGTCAAGTTCACCGGCGGTGCGGCGATGGAGAAGTCGTTCTTTGAATGGCTTGCCGCCAACCCGCAGCTGGCCAAGTACCAGGGCGAAATTGCTCCGGCCAATGCGTTCCGCACCAAGTGGGTGAACAGCTTCGACCTGCACATCGCCCAGGAATTCCCGGGCTTCGTGAAGGAGCACAAGGGTGAGCTGGCGCTGGACATCATGAATGTCGGCAACCTGCTGAACAAGAAGTGGGGCCGTATTGAAGATTACGGTTTCAACTCCACCGCCCGCGTGGCCAGCTATGCAGGTATCGATCCGGCAACCGGCAAGTACATCTACAACTTCACCGGCGCCACCGATACCCCGACCATCCAGGAAAACAACAACGACAAGGGCAACACTGGCGTGTCGCGTTGGTCGATGCAGCTGACCCTGAAGTACAAGTTCTGATCCGTCAGAGCCTGAAGCAGTAAAGGGAAACGGCCGGGGAAACCCGGCCGTTTTCCGTTCAGGCGAAAGTCCTTGCGGGGGTGCCTGCATCGGCGTAGCATCCAAACACGTGCGCGGCGCAGATGCCGCCGAAGCGGTCCCGAAGCGGCGAACGCGGGACGCACCTATCCAACGGTCGGGCTTCCCGGCCGTTTTGCTTTTTAAGGGGGCGGCAGTACAGTCGGACACCTTAAAGGAAGCAGAAAAGTGGATATGACAACGAATGAAAAGGCAGCGCGGACGCTGCCGGTGCAGGACGCGCGGATCTACCCGCGCGGTGGACTGGATGTGCTGTCGCGGGCCGAGGTTGCGCGCCTGCGCGATGCCTCCGGCGGCGGCATGCATGAGCTGCTGCGCCGCTGCGCGCTGGCCGTGCTGACCAGTGGCAGTGCTTCCGATGATCCGCGCGCGGCGCGCGATCTCTATCCCGACTTCGACATCCAGGTGGCGCAGCAGGATCGTGGCGTACGCATCGACCTGGCCAATGCGCCGGCGATGGCGTTCGTCGATGGCGAAATCATCCGCGGTGTCGCCGAGCTGCTGTTCGCGGTGGTCCGCGACCTGGCCTACATGGCCATCGAGATGGGCCCGGCCTATGCGGCCGAGCTGGAGTCGTCCGAGGGCATCACCAATGCGGTGTTCGGGCTGCTGCGCAACGCGCGCATCCTCAACCCGGGTGACCCGAACCTGGTGGTCTGCTGGGGCGGTCACTCGATCTCACGTGACGAGTACCTGTATACCAAGCAGGTGGGCTACGAGCTTGGCCTGCGCGGCCTGGACATCTGTACCGGCTGCGGCCCGGGCGCGATGAAGGGCCCGATGAAGGGCGCCACCATCGCCCATGCCAAGCAGCGCCGCACGGTGACGCGCTACATCGGCCTGACCGAGCCGGGCATCATCGCCGCCGAGTCGCCGAACCCGATCGTCAACCACCTGGTGATCATGCCGGACATCGAGAAGCGCCTTGAGGCCTTCGTCCGCATTGGCCACGGCATCATCGTGTTCGCCGGTGGCGTGGGTACCGCTGAGGAGATCCTGTACCTGCTCGGCATCCTGCTGCGCGAAGAGAACAAGGACCTGCCGTTCCCGCTGATCCTGACCGGTCCGACCGTGGCCGCGCCGTATTTCGAGCAGATCGACCGCTTCATCCGCCTGACCCTGGGCGACGCTGCGGCAGAGCGCTACGAAATCGTCATCGGCGATCCGGTGGCGGTGGCCAAGAAGATGTCGGCCGGCATCAAGCGCGTGCGTGAGCACCGCCTGGCGCAGAAGGATTCGTTCTTCTTCAACTGGTCCATCGAGATTCCGTGGGAATACCAGCAGCCGTTCGTGCCGACGCACGAAGCGATGGCGGCGCTGGACCTGCATCACGGGCGTGCGCCGCACGCGCTGGCGGCCGACCTGCGCCGGGCGTTCTCGGGCATCGTGGCCGGCAACGTGAAGGAAGATGGCATGCGCCGCATCGAGGAGTTCGGGCCGTTCCAGATCCATGGCGACCCCGACATGATGCAGGCCCTGGACGCGCTGCTGCGTGCCTTCGTCGAGCAGCGCCGGATGAAGATCTCCGGCGAGTACCAGCCCTGCTACCAGGTGCTGGCGTAAGCCCGGCGAGGGCGGCTGGCCGGCGCGGCGGGGGCCGTGCCGGACCGGCTGGGGCAGGGCGGGTCGTCAAGCCTTTGACGCCCGTCGCCCGGATCTGACCGTTCATCCTGCCGCCGCTTGCCGGCGGCAGGCTGGTGCGCCATCGTGGCCACCAACACGCTGGGGAGCGTCCAATGTCTTTGCGCCGGTCCAAGGGCTTCACGCTGATTGAGCTGATGGTCACGCTGATGGTCTTCGTGATCCTGGCGTCGATCGCCTATCCGAGCTTCCGCAGCATGATGCGCTCCAACCGTCTGGCGACGGCGAACAACGAAGTGATCGCGTTGACCAACCTTGCGCGCAGCGAGGCCATCCGCAACAACCGGGGGGGTGGTATCTGTGGCAGTACCGATGGCCAGGCCTGTGATGGCGAATGGTCCAAGGGGCTGCTGGCCTGGTCCGATCTCGATGCGGATGGCGTGCTGGGCAGCAATGACAGCGTGCTGCGCTTCTCCCTGGGCAATCCGCAGCTGAGCGTGGTCGGTCCCTCGGGCGCGACCATCGCCTTTGATGGCCGTGGTCGTCGCAAGGCCGCAGGCGATCAGACAGTGGTGCTGTCCCCGGCGTCCTGCAAGGCCGGCGAACAACGCAGCACATTGACGATCAACAAGTCCGGCCAGGTCCGGGTGACCAAGGGAACCTGCTCATGAATCGCCGCAACCTTGCCGCTCCACGTTCGTCCCAGGGCGGCTTCAGCCTGATCGAAGTAATGGTGGCGTTGTTGATCCTGGCGTTTGGATTGCTCGGCTTTGCCTTGCTGCAGACGACAAGCGTGCGCTTCGTGCAGAGTGCCAATTACCGGACCCAGGCTACCAATCTGGCAAACGACCTGATCGAACTGATGCGCGCCCAGCGCACCGATACGCTTGCCGGCGGTGCTTACTCGTCGGCCTCGTTTTCTGCCGGTGCGGTGACGGCGAATGGCGCATGCGCCTGGCCGATCGGCGCAGCCGTGACGCCGAAGACCAATGTGGCACGCTGGCAATGTGAGGTTGTGAAGACGCTCGGTGACAAGGCCAGTGCAGAGGTCCAGTTTACCCAAAGCACCGGTCGGGTCAGTGTGGCCATTACCTGGGGTGATCAGCGTTGGGATCCAAAGGAGCCTGACAGCCTAACCACCTTCGGCCTGACCACTTTCCTGTGAGCGCGTCCATGACTCCGTATTCACGAGCCCGCGGTCTGTCGCTGATCGAACTGATGATCGCCATGGTCATCGGTCTGGTGCTTCTGTTGGGCATCACGCAGATATTCATCGCTTCCCGTGCGGCCTCACGCCTGTCGGAAGGTGCTGCCCGAACCCAGGAGAACGCGCGCTTTGCATTGGACTTCCTGCAGCGTGACCTGCGCATGGCAGGTCACTTTGGCTGCGTGAACGATCAGGCGCACGTAATCAAGAACACCGGCGATGTCCGCTACAACCTTGGTATCGCCGCCGGCAGCGGAGATCCGTTGGACTTCTCGGTGCCTGTGCAGGGGTATGAGGCCGCAGGCACCGCCCCGACCAATACGCTGACACTGGGGCGCACGTGGAGCGCGGCGATATCCGCGCCCAAGAGCATCAGCAACCTGAAGCCGGCGCCATTGCCGGGCAGTGATGTGCTTGTTCTTCGCCTGTTGAGCCCGGAAGGGGCTGTTGTGACAGGCGTGGGTGTGGATGGCACTACAACTACGGTGACGGTGTCCAGTGACGGCATGGCGCGCCTGAAGGCGGGTGCTGCCGGCACTCCGACGGTGTTCGCTCTGGCCGATTGCACTCGCGCCGATGTGTTCCCGGCCAGCATCAGTGGATCCACGGTCAAGATCGAGAAGCTGGATCTGACCGGCTACTCGGTCAACAACGCGATGACGATGCTGTATCGCGCCGATGGCCTGGTGTATTACATCGCGAGCAACGGCAACAATGAGCCGGCCCTGTACCGCGCCCGTGCCAACGGTGCCGGTGGCTACGGTGACGGCGAGGAGCTGGTGGAAGGTATCGAGAGCATGCAGCTGCTGTTCGGCCTTGATGCAACAGCGGACATTTCTCTCTCCACGCCGCCCAGTGGCCGCATCGTCGACCAGCGCGTGGCAAGTGATATCAGTACCGCGATGGATGCGACCGCCGTGGGCCCATGGCGTCGAGTCGGCATGGTGCAGGTGGGATTGCTTGCACGCAGCCCGCAGCGTGCGTCGGCGCAGGCACCAGGCTCGGCAGCCACGTATCTGGGCGTGCTCGGCGTGACCATCGCGCCGGGCGATCCCTATGACCAGCGCCACCGTGGCGCCTATGAAGTTTCCGTTGCGTTGCGCAACCGCCTGTTCGGGAATTGACGACCATGCGCTCCATCAAGCTGTCTTCGCGCCGCACTTTCTCTGCCCCTGTCCGGCAGCGTGGTGCCGTGCTCTACGTCGCACTGATTCTGCTGATCATGCTGGCGCTGCTGGGCGTGATAGGCATGCAGGTGGCCGGCATGCAGGAGCGCATGGCATCCGGTTACCGTGCCGGCAACGTGGCCTTCCAGAATGCCGAGGGCGCGGCCCGCAGTGCCGAGAACGCCGTAGAGAAGATTGCCAACCGGCAGTCACTTGGGGACAGCCCGACCGTCAGCTCGGCCGACATCGATCAACGCTGCGATGATGGCTTCGATCCTTCGGACTGGGTCGCCAAGACCAAGCTGGGCAACAAGCCGGCAGTGAAGGTCCGACAGATCCAGGGCTGCATCCAGGGAGAGGGGGCGCTGGACATGGGCAAGCCGCTGGAGGCGGCAACACCGGTCTACCAGATCACGACGTACGCCGGCGACACCGATGCCGACGCGACGTCGCGCTCGGCAGTCGATACCGTATTCAAGCTGTGAGGGTGGGGAACCCATGAACACGCGAAATCGCAGGATCCTGGCGGGCGTAGGCCTTGCCGTTGTCGCCGCTGGCGGCTATCTGGTGCATACCCTGATGGCCGCGCAGGCACAGGGGGTATTGGCGCAGGAGCCGATGAACGTGCAGGTGCAGGCGCCCCCCGCGTTCATCATGGCCGTGGATGACTCGAATTCTATGACGTTCGAGCGCATGTTCCCGGGCGGTGACGGGCGGTTGATCTTCAGCACGTCGACGGGCAGCTTCTTCAACAACAGCGGCAGCTTCTACAGCGTCGGCCAGGACTGCAACTCCGGTTCCGTCGACTGCTATCTCTATCTTTACGCGCATAGCAACTACAACGAACGCTATTCGTATGGGCGCGCGATCCCGCCGCTGGATATGTTCGGCTTCGCCCGCTCGCACGTCTACAACGCCAGCTACTACAACCCGGCAGTCAGCTACAAGCCGTGGATGAGGGCCGATGGAAGCCGTTGGGACGCCGCCAGCATCCAGGGCGCGCGTGTCGACCCGCGCTCCGGATTTGCGGGATACGACATCACGTACGACATGACCAGTGTCCGTTCGAGGAACAATGAAGGGTTCCAGTTCGTCGATGGCATGAGCATTCCCGACCTGACGGGAACCGACAATGCGTATTACCGGAGCGGCAGCTGGCGTACCGCTTCGCGTGACATCGGCTCTGCGGTGCAGTATGGCGTGCAGTACTTCCCCGCGACTTTCTACCTGCCGGAGAATTCACCTGCGCCCTACGGATACAAGCTGGACGATGCCAATCGACCGGTGATCAAGGGTGCCTGCGGGCCCAAGTGCAATCTGCGCCGATATCAGATCAAGAAGGACAACTACAGCATCGATGGTACCTACGATACTGCGGTGCAGAATTTCGCCAACTGGTTCCAGTATCACCGCAGTCGCACGCTGGCCATTGTCGGTGCGTCTACCGAAGCGTTGTACGGCATCGACAACATGCGTGTGGGCTATTTCACGATCAATGACCTGAAGAACGTGAAGATGCATGATCTGGTGACCAATCGCGCCGATCTCTATCAGCAGATCTACGGGTTGAAGCCGATCAGTGGCACGCCCAACCGGCGCGCTGTGGAGTATCTGGCCGAACAGTTCCGCCGCACCGATGACGGTGCGCCCGTCATCCGCGCCTGCCAGCGCAATGGCGGCATGTTGTTCACCGACGGCTATACGAACTCCAAGAACTATCCGAACGGCTCGTTCGGCAACGCGGACGCGGTCAATACCGTGAACCTGCCGACACTGCCTTTCGCTGACAACTACAACAACACGATGGCTGACGTCACTGCGGCCTATTACTCGGGCACCAAGACGCCCTTGCGCTCGGATACCGGTTTCCCCAGGGGGCAGGTGCCGGTGGATGAGCGTTGCGGCACGCTTTCCCAGGGCAGTGCGGAGTGGAAGCGCCTGGACTGCCAGGCCGATCTGCACATGAACTTCTACGGTGTCACGCTTGGTGCGCAGGGGCGGATTTACGGTGTGAATGCTGCCGCCACGGCTGACCCGTACAAGAATCCACCGAACTGGAACGGTAACCCCGATCCGTCGACGGTCGATGATGGAACGGTCGTCGACGAGATCTGGCACGCCGCGCTCAACAGCCGTGGTGAGTTCATCAATGCTCAGACGCCTGCCGACGTGACCGAGGCGATGCGCCGGGTACTGGCCTCGATTTCCGGCGGGAAGTCGCCGTCGGGCACCATCGGCATGACCGGTGCCCGCATCGGTGCAGGGTCGCTGTCGGTGACGCCGAGCTACGACATCCGCAACGGTGCGACCGATTGGTCGAGCAAGCTCAAGGCCTCGACCGTGAAGATCAACAGTGATCAGGTCGCGGTGTTCAGCGAAGCCTGGGAGGCATCGGCGAAGCTGACTTCGACGGGTCGCCGCATCGTTGCCAACAAGGCGGGTACGCTGGTTGACTTCGGTTCGGCCGATATCAGCCTGGCCGATCTGTGCAGCAAGCCGGATGGCAAGTACGCAGCGATGCTGGTGTGCTCGACTGACAAGCTGAAGAGCATTGATGCCGATATCAGCACCGCCATCCGTTATCTGAAAGCGGATGCGACGATGGAGAAGCGCAACGGTGGTAAATACCGCGATCGCACCACGCCGCTGGGCGATATCGTCAACTCGGCCCCGGTGGTGAGTTCGCCTGTCGATGACTATGGCTATCGCCAGCTCGGCACCGATTATGCCGTCAGCTATGCCAAATACCTGGACACCAAGGCAAAGAACGGCCGCTATACGGTCTATGTCGGCGCCAATGACGGCATGCTGCATGCCTTCGACGGTGGCATGGGGGCATCGGGTGAGATGGACAGCACCGGCGGGACCGAGCGCTTTGCGTATATTCCGGCAACCTCGCTGGGCCACATGGCCAACCTGCTGTTCCCGTATAAGCCTGATACCGCTGATCAGACCTTCCGGCATCGCTATTTCGTCGACGGTCCAATCACCATCTCGGACATGCTCATCGGCAGCACCTGGCAGACGGGGCTGGTCGGCACCGCCGGTGCGGGTGGCCGCTCGGTATTCGCGTTGAACGTCAGTGATCCGGCGACGTTTGGCACTGGCCAGGCGCTCTGGGAGATCAGCGACCTCAACATGTCGTTGGACGAGGGTGTACGCAACAACATCGGCTTTGTGCTGGGCAAGCCGGTGATCGTGCCGGTAAAGGAAGGAAAGACGGTTGCATGGAAAGCAATCTTCGGTAACGGCTACAGCAGTGCCAGCCGCAAGGCCGTTCTGTTCGTCGTGGATATGGCGTCCGGCTCCACGCGGATGATCGAGGCGGTGGAGAGCAACGCCACGGGGGCCAATATCACCGGAGACAATGGGTTGGGCAACGTGGTGGTAGTGGATCGCTGGCGCGGAGACAGCCAGGACCTGCGCGGACGCGATGGTCTTGCCGATACCGTCTACGCGGCCGATCAGCGCGGTGCCATCTGGAAGTTCGATCTCACCAGCAGTGCCGACACGGCGCTTACCGTTCCCGTCTTCACCACCCAGGTGAGCCAGGACACCAGCGCGCGGAACTTCCGCCAGCCGATCACGGGCGGCATGACTGCTGCGACGGGTCCGTCGGGTGGTGTGATGCTGTACTTCGGCACAGGTAGCTTCTCGTTCTACACCGACAAGGACGACACCTCGCGGCAGGCGTTGTATGCGGTCAATGACATTGGCGGGAAAAGGGTCACCTCGACACTGACGTCCGCCAATCTTGCGCCCTATACCGCGGATGTTCCGGCGACCGGCGCCGAGGCACGCAAAATCGTCGCAGGGACTGCACCGGCCGGTGCGCAGGGATGGATGATCAATCTCCCCGCCTCCAACGGTGAGCGGTTTGTTGGTAATCCGATGCTGGTCAGCGGCATCATGTTCATGCCGACCTATGTCCCCAATCTGGAAACGGCGGGTTGCTCGACGAGTGGCTCGAACTGGCTGTTCGGTCTTTCTTCGTTGACCGGTGCGCCCGCACTGGAGAATGTCCGGAGTGGCTCACCCACGGGCGTCAAGCCGGCGGCCGGTACGGCGGGCCTGTCGCTGAAGACCGAGGGAACGGCCCCGATCAAGGACGTATCGCTGTCAGTCATACCGCGACTCGGTAGTGGCAAGGAAGGTCCGCCTGGTGGCAGCTCATGCTGGATGGTGGTGGGCGCCGCTGGCAGCCAGTCGCTGTATCTGCCTTATCCCTGCGGTCGCCAATCCTGGCGGCAGCTCCAGTGATTCCCGTGCGAGGATCTACGTTCATGCAGCCTTTTCATTCGCCTCATCGCGCAGCGGGCTTCACGTTGATCGAATTGATGATCGTGGTGATCGTCATAGGCATCCTGGCGGCCATCGCCATTCCTTCGTACCAGCAGTACGTACTTCGATCACACCGTGCAGTGGCCAAAGCGGACCTGGCCGAGTACGCGCAACGTGCGGAGCGCTATCACTCCAGCAACAATTCCTACTCGGGCTACACCTTGCCCAGCAAGGTCTCGCCGCGCGAAGGCGGGGCGACGCGATACAACCTGAGCTACAAGGGAGATGGTTCCGCGTTCACGATCACGGCATCTCCAACGGGTACGCAGGCCAAGGACAGCTGCGGCAAGATGACCTTGGACCAGGCCAACCGGAAAACGTCGGAAGGAGCGGTTTCCGATTGTTGGTAGGGGGTGTTGATCTTCCGGAATTCGACCAGTACAATGCGCCTCCCCGCCCGAATAGCTCAGCCGGTTAGAGCACTTGACTGTTAATCAGGGGGTCGTTGGTTCGAGTCCAACTTCGGGCGCCAGGTTCTGCAGAAGCCGCGAGAAATCGCGGCTTTTTGCTTTTCTTGACTCTGTTCAGCATGGCAGGTTCCGGTTGCTGCGCTCACTACGGGTGCGGCCGCCATTGTTGACCACCAGCTTGCCGTGCAGTTGTCTGCCTGCGCAGATGCGCAGGGTCAGATTGGCGCCGGGACTTCGCCCATCTCCCTGGAAAAACAGGAGCGGCCGTCCGCTGCTGGCTTGTGCCAGGATCGTGACATCGTGGCCACCGCGATGATGTGCCAGGATGGCCTCGGCGGACGCGGGGGGACCTCGCCGCTGGCCGCTGCGGTACACGATCCAGCCTGCACTCCAGTCGTCGGTGCACAGAAGCCCGTCTTCGCTGGCACACAACCCGATCATTTCACGTCGAATCAGCGCTTGGCTGCGCGCGCTGGAGAGGCTGGCATGCAGGGTCAGCTGCAGGGCGTCGGCGCGCTGGCGTAGCAGTAGTGACTGCATCGCCGGCCATCCGGCCGCCAGCATCACCGAAAGGACGGCAACAACCATTGCCAGTTCAATCAGTTGCATGCCCTGGGCGGGCGGAAGTGCTGGCGGGTGTTTCCAGGAGGGAGGGGACATGGAGCGAGCGTCGCCCCTTTCAATGGCGCCCGCCATCAGGCATCACCCTGCCGGTATCCCCGGCTTCCCCTCAGCCGACCGTCACCGGACGCCCTCTATACTTACCTTCCCCGGGACCTGGCAACACCATGAGCGAAAGTTTTCAACTCGTCTCGCCGTATTCGCCGGCGGGCGACCAGCCCAATGCCATCGCCAAGCTGACCAGCAATTTCGAGGCCGGCGTCGCCAAGCAGACCCTGCTGGGTGTGACCGGCTCGGGCAAGACCTACACCATCGCCAACGTCATCCAGCAGATCCAGAAGCCGACGCTGATCATGGCGCCGAACAAGACCCTGGCAGCGCAGCTGTACGGTGAGTTCAAGGCGTTCTTCCCGCACAACGCGGTGGAGTATTTCGTCAGCTATTACGACTACTACCAGCCGGAAGCTTACGTGCCGTCGTCGGACACCTTCATCGAGAAGGACAGTTCGATCAACGAGCACATCGAGCAGATGCGGCTGGCGGCGACCAAGACCCTGCTGTCGCGACCGGATGCGATCGTGGTGGCGACCGTGTCGGCCATCTACGGCCTGGGTGCGCCGGAAGACTACCTGTCGCTGCGCTTGATCCTGTCCAAGGGTGAGCGCATCGACCAGCGCGACCTGATCAATCACCTGACCCAGCTGCAGTACACGCGCAATGAATACGAGCTGCAGCGCGGCACCTTCCGCGTGCGTGGTGAAGTGATCGACGTGTTCCCGGCAGAATCGGATAGTGAAGCCTTGCGCATCGAACTGTTCGATGGGGAAGTCGAGAAGATCACGATGTTCGATCCGCTCACCGGCGAGACCATGCGCAACCTGATGCGCTTCACGGTGTACCCGAAGACCCACTACGCCACCACGCGCGAACGGGTGCTGGCAGCGGTGGAGACCATCAAGGTCGAGCTGAAGGAGCGGTTGGAACAGCTGTACGCACAGAACAAGCTGGTCGAGGCGCAGCGCCTGGCCCAGCGCACCCAGTTCGACCTGGAAATGATGGCCGAAGTGGGCTTCTGCAATGGCATCGAGAACTACTCGCGGCACTTGACCGGCAAGAACCCGGGCGAGCCGCCGCCGACCCTGTTCGATTACCTGCCAGCCGATGCGTTGCTGGTGATCGACGAATCGCATGTGACCATTCCGCAGATCGGCGCCATGTTCAAGGGCGACCGTTCGCGCAAGGAAACCCTGGTCGAGTTCGGCTTCCGCCTGCCGTCGGCGCTGGACAACCGCCCGCTGCGCTTCGAGGAATGGGAGGCGCGCTGCCCGCGCAGCATTTATGTATCGGCGACGCCGGGCCCTTACGAATTCCGTGAGGCCGGTGAGGACATGGCCGAGCTGGTGGTGCGCCCGACCGGCCTGATCGATCCGGTGGTGGAGATCCGCCCGGTCGGCACCCAGGTCGATGACCTGATGAGCGAGGCCAACGAGCGGATCAAGGCCGGTGATCGCGTGCTGGTCACCACCCTGACCAAGCGCATGGCCGAGAACCTCACCGAGTACCTGACCGAGCACGGTATCCGCGTGCGCTATCTGCACTCGGATATCGATACCGTCGAACGCGTGGAGATCATCCGCGACCTGCGCCTGGGCAAGTTCGATGTGCTGGTCGGCATCAACCTGCTGCGCGAAGGGCTGGACATGCCCGAGGTCTCGCTGGTGGCGATCCTGGATGCGGACAAGGAGGGCTTCCTGCGCTCGACTGGCTCGTTGATCCAGACCATCGGCCGTGCGGCCCGCAACGTGCGCGGCAAGGCGATCCTGTATGCGGACAGGATCACCCGTTCGATGCAGGCAGCGATCGATGAGACCGACCGTCGTCGCAGCAAGCAGGTCGAGTACAACCAGGAGCACGGCATCATTCCGCGCTCGGTCCTGCGGCCGATTGTCGATGTGCTGGAGGGCGCGCGCTCGGATGCGGCCGAGAAGGAGTCCCGCAAGGGCAAGGGCAAAGGCCGTTCCGGTGTGGCCGAGGATACGGCCGACTACCGTTCGCTCAGCCCGGCGCAGTTGGCGGCTCGCCTCAAGGCCCTGGAGCAGCGGATGTACCAGCATGCCAAGGACCTGGAATTCGAGGATGCCGCCCGGGTGCGCGACCAGATCAGGCAGCTGAAGGAAGCCAGCCTGGGCTGAACGCGGTAAAGCGGCTTTTCTTCACAAAAGTATTGCGCTTGCCGGTCGTCGTCCGTAATATACGCGGCCTGCACCGACGCAATCGCGGCGCTGCAGATGCAACACACGGGCGGTTAGCTCAGCGGTAGAGCACTACCTTGACATGGTAGGGGTCACAGGTTCGAACCCTGTACCGCCCACCACGAAGTCCCCCAGGGGGCTGTCGTGAGGATCAAAAGCCCGGCCCTGGCGCCGGGTTTTTACGTAGAAGCACCAGCCTGCGGGCTGTACGGAATTTTTGGGCGGTTAGCTCAGCGGTAGAGCACTACCTTGACATGGTAGGGGTCACAGGTTCGAACCCTGTACCGCCCACCACCGGTTCCCGGCATCGCCGGAGCAGCGGTGGACACGATGAAAGCCGGCCTTGGGCCGGTTTTTTTGTGCCTGCAATTCGCGCTCGTCTGCGCCTGGCCGGTTGCTGTCATCGTCAACCGCGTTGCTCGACACTGGCGCTGCGCTGCAGCTGCCACTGACCATCCACGCGTTGCCACAGTTGCATGAGGCCCCGGGAGTGCGCTTGCCCGCGCTGTCCCGCAGGCACATCAGCGTGCAAGCGACCATGGGCCAGCTGCAGTACGCGATCCGCACTCAGGCGCAGGATCTGCACGCTCTGGCTGTCCGTCTGGCCGTGGGTGGCTGGCTCGCTGGCGGCCCGCTGGGCATCGGCCTGCAGGATCTGCAATCGCAGCGAATCGCTTCCGGTGTCGGCGTCGCGGTTGCAGAGACCGGCCATCAACAGCAGCAAGGCAAGCATCGGCATGGCACGGTGCTCTGGAGAAGGGAGTCCAGCGTTGCACTGTGGCCTGCGGTGTGAAACCGGTATCCGACGAAGGCGGGAAAAGGGCGCGTCAACGAGAGCCAGCAAGGATGAATCCGGGCTGGGTCGGGGCAGCTGCAGGTCACTGCCATGAAAAAGGCCGGGCCGCCTGTGATGGCAGTCCGGCCCGTTTACCCGGAAGTGACCCCGTTGGCCGGGAAGCCTGGGCTCAGGTCACCACATGGCTGCAACCTTCAGGCGGGCTCAGAGCGGATCGCAGCACAGGCGAGGGCCGGACCAGTGCCCTGAACCGCCATGCGGGCAACCCGGGGTGAACTCGCAGCCCGGTGCGAATCCGGCCTTGGCCGGCGTGGCGAGGGCCTGCGCGGCACCGAATGACATGGCGGCAATCAAGACGATGCCGGCAATGGACGAGAACAGCTTCTTCTTTCCGATCATGTGTATCTCCTTGGAATGGCGATGGAACATGAAGTCACCGCCTGCGGGGCGGTGTCGAAGCGGGGTCAGTTGGCGTCGCAGCAGATACGCGTGCCGCCGGCGCGGCCATTGCCGCCGAACATGCACCCGGGGGTATCCACGCAACCCGGTGCAAAGCCGGTCTTCGCCGGAGTGGCGAAGGCCTGCGCGGCACCGAATGACATTGCAGCAACGATGACGACACCGGCGACGGACGAGAACAGCGTTTTCTTCCCGATCATGTGTATCTCCTTCAGTTGGTGTGGCTTCCCGGATTCATTGCCTTGGCGACGGCTTGTACCGTCTCTGTGTCGAGCTGGCCGACATGCTTGTAGACGACGCTGCCATCTGCGGCGAGCACCATCAGCATCGGTGTCAGCGTGGCGCGGTAGCGCTTGGAGACTTCGCCCTGATCGTCGACGGCGATCGGAAACGCCAGCGCGTGTTTGCCGGCGTACCCGGCAAGCTGGTCATAAGGCGGCAGGCCGACACCCACCAGCTCGGCGCTGCCGCGTGCAGCCGCGATCTGCTGCAGCTGTGGCACCGAGGCCAGGCAGTAGCGGCAGGCAGTAGAGAAAAAGTAGAGGATCTGCGGAACGGCGCGTGCGCCGCCGATATCGACATGGGTCTGCTGCGTCGTCCGCAGCGTCAACAGTTCAGGTCGGGTGCCGATTGCAAGACCATGTGCATCCAGCTGGGTCTGCTGCAGTTGCGCCGCCATCTGCTCGTTGACCTGCCGCAACTGGCGGTTCTGCCAGGAGAGCATGATGACCAGTGCGGCCAGCAGCAGGGCGAATACCGGGAACAGGGCACGCTTGAGCATCGATCATCCTTGAACGCCGCGTTGCATCGACCATACCGGAAACAGCAACAGGAATGTCAAGCTTTTGTATCATCGGTGACGCAGTTCCCAAACCACAGGACGCCACCATGAGTGACCATGCTCCCGTTTCACGGCCGAACCCGATCATCGATCTGCTGTTCGGCGGCAACATGCTGGAAGGCACCTTCAAAGCGGTGGTGTGGGTCGCACTTTTGTCTGCGGTCCTGGCCTGGACAACCTTCCGCTGACGGAATGCTCAGGCAGCAGTGAAGGCCTGCCGCAGGCTACGCAGCGTTGCCTGCCGATACTGGGCCGCACACGGCTCGCCCATTTCCAGTTCCTGCAATCGCAGACCGACCAGTGTCATCGACAGCGCATAGCCGCGCGCCGCATCTGCAGCGCGTGACAGGCCAAGCGCACGTCGGGTCAGTGCGTCGACATGATCCATGTCCGGCAGCAGGCCCAGGTAGGCGCGTTCGGCGCTGTCCAGATCCGGCGCGCGCAGGATCGCGTTGGCGTCGGCGGTGGGGGTGACGGCGGCCATGCTGGATCCTTGCTTGTTGGTGGAATGGATGCGGGTTCGGTCAGAACGCGCGCATCAGCGAGATGAAAGCGGATGTCTGGCTGCTGCGTCGTGCCATCGGGCTGTCCTCGACGGCATCACCGAACCACTGGTTGGCGACCACGCCGGTTGCGCGCCATTTCGTGCCCAGCGGCGTGCTGACCGCGATCTGCAGGCTCGGCGAGGTGGCACTGCCTGGCTTGTAAGCTGCCAGCCCGGAGCGCAGGGCCTCCTCGTCGCTGATGCCGTAGTAGTAGTCGAGCAGGCGGGCGCTGGAATGCACCACGCCCACGCGCGGCACCCAGGTGAAGCGACCGGCCTGGATCGGATAGCTGTAATGCAGGCTTGATTCAACACCGCCGCCATGCCCGCTCACTTCGCGCTTCACGCTGGCCGCCACCGCGCCCCAGTCCGCGCTGTAGTCGGCATTGATGCCGACCATCGCCGACATCTGCCGGCTGTGCAGGCGGCGCAGCTGCGGATCGTTCACGTCGTCGGTCTTGAAGCGCAGCGTGTAGGGTGTAGCCACGGCCGACACGCGCAGGCCATCGGCCTTGTAGAGGTTCATGCCGAGCGAGCCGGGGCTGGCGAAGAAACGCTTGCCCTGCCAGGACAGTGCCGGCAGCACCAGCGGTTTGTCGTCATAGTGCGCGTAGGCACCGGTGGTCGCGCCGAAGGTGATGCCGGCCTGCACACCCGGGGCCTGTTCCTGCGCGTTTGCCAGCAGCGGGGTGGAGAGGGCGACGGTGCACAGCAGGGGGCGCAGCAGGGCAGGGGGCAGCGAGGTCATCAACGTACTACTTTGCGGGGATGGCGATGCATGCTGCGCGCACAACATTGTCGGAACATTGCGCAGGCGCAATCTGCTGGAATCGCCGCCACGTGCACGCTGAAGGCACTATGATCGGCTCCGTTTCCGCTTGCCGAGCCCCCGATGCGCATTCTCCTGGTCGAAGATGATCCCGATCTCTCGCGAGCCCTGCAGTCCGGGCTGGAGCGCCAGGGGGTGGTCGCCGATGTGGTCGGCAGCCTGGCCGAGGCGGCGCTCGCCCTGCGTGAGCCGGTGCACCAGCTGATGCTGCTTGATCGGCAGCTGCCGGATGGTGATGGCGTGGGTTTCGTGGCGACCGCCCGTGCGCTGCGGCCGAACCTGGCGGTGATCATGCTCACCGCCAAGGGCGGGCTCTCGGACAAGGTGGAGGGGCTGGATGTCGGCGCCGATGACTACCTGGTCAAGCCGGTGGCGATCGAAGAGCTGATGGCGCGCATCCGCGCCGTATCGCGTCGACCGTCGGCGATGGTGACCCCCCGGTTGCGGCTGGGCCGGCTGGAGTTTGATTTCGAATCGCTGCAGGCGCAGGTGGATGGACAGCCGGTCGCATTGCCGCGGCGGCAGGTGCTGGTGTTGCAGGCGCTGGCGATGCGGCAGGGCCGTACGGTCACCCGCAGTGCGCTGGAAGCGGCGGTGTACGGGTTCGATGATGAGATCCAGTCCAATGCGCTCGACGCGCATATCTCCAAGCTGCGCAAGGCGCTGCAGCAGGCCGGCGCAGGCGTGGAGATCCACGTGATCCGTGGCGTCGGCTACCTGCTGGCGGAGGCCTGAGATGGCACGACCGATCCGTTCGATCACCCTGGGGCTGGCGTGGCGGTTGTTCCTGGCGCAGGCCTTCACGGTGTTGTTCGCCGTCGTCGCGCTGATCCTGACCTGGGGCGACAAGGACACCTGGGGCATGGACATGTTCATGGCCGAGAGCGCGGCCAACGCCGTGCACAGCGAAGGCGGCCGGCTGGTGCTGGATGAAGCACGCTGGCAGAAGCTCGACGCGCGTGCCGGTGGCAACCTGTGGTTCGCGGCGGTCGACGATCGCGGCGCATGGCTGCAGCGCGGCACGCTGCCTGCCATCCACGCGCCGCTGCTGGCCCGCCTGCCGACACTGGGCGCCACCGAGCTGGGGTCGCTGGTACCGCCGTACCTGGACGTGGCCCGGGTGATGATCCGCAATGAAGACGGACGCCGCATCACGGTGATGGTGGGCGGGGCGCCGAAGGGCGGTCTGCTGGATGGCGCATTGATGGTGCTGCGGTTGATCGGTCTGTGGTTCTTCCTGCCGTTGATCGTGGTCACGCTGCTGGTGATGCCGACGGTGATCCATCGCGCCATGCGTGGCGTGCGCCGGTCCGCGCAGCAGGCCAAGGAACTGGATATCGGCCAGCCTGGTGCGCGCCTGGACGCGCAGCTGGTGTCGACCGAGGTGGCGCCTCTGGTCGAAGCGTTCAATGATGCGATCGACAAGGTGCAGCAGGGCTACGCAGCGCGCGACAAGTTCCTCGCCGATGCCGCGCATGAACTGCGGGTGCCGATCGCGGTGGTGCAGGCGCGCTTGTCGCAGTTGCCGCAGGGGGAGCTCAAATCGCAGTTGCTGACCGATGTTGCCCGCCTCGGCAACGTCGCCGAGCACCTGCTCGACCTGCAGCGCCTGGACCGCAACATCGCCGCGTTGCAGCGGCTGGACCTGGCGCATGTCGTGCGCGAAGCGGCCGCCGACCTCGCGCCGTTGGTCGTTGGCGCCGGTTATGGCTTCGAAGTGGATGCGCCGGAGACGCCGGTCTGGATCCATGGCGATGGCCTGGCGCTGGGACGGGTGATCGCCAACCTGGTGCACAACGCCATCGTCCACGGCGGCGGGCGCGGCACCATCTGCGTGCGTCTGGACCGGCAGGGCCTGCTGGAAGTCAGCGACCAGGGCGCCGGTGTGCCGGTCGGTGACCGCGAGGCGATCTTCGAGCCGTTCCACCGCTTGCGTGCCGCCGGCAGCGGCAGCGGCCTCGGCCTGCATCTGGTCAAGGAAATCGTGCAGCACCACGGCGGCACGGTGAGCGTGGGCGAGGCTGTCGGGGGCGGCGCCAGTTTCCGGGTCAATTTCCACCGCGGCAGCGTGCGTCGCTAGTGGGGCGCTGACAAAACCGCAGGGAGTTGCCTGATGGTTGCGTGAGGCCGTACCACGGCACGCTGTGTCGATGGCTGCTGATCGGACCTTGTCGCCGCTGCTGGGCCCCGCGTGCGCAGCTGCTCTGGTCACCGGTGCCTTGGCCTGCGTGCTTTTGCCGGTGTTGCCGCCGCTGTGGCTGTCTGTTCTGGCGGCCGCCGTGGCCGCGTTGGGCTGGGTGCTGCGCTGGCGCGGACGCGCGGCGGCTGCGGTGCTGTTCGGTCTGGCCTGGACGTCCTGCCATGGGTATTGGGCACTGCAGGCGCAGCTGCCGGCCGGTGCCGCTGCGCAGGATGTGCTCGTCCGGGGTCAGGTTGTCGACCTGCCGAAGCAAGGGCCGGGATACACCCGGTTCGAGTTCCGGGTCGATGCGTCCGATGCGGCGCCGATGCTGCGCGGAAAGCGGCTGCAGGTGTACTGGCACGCACCCCGGCGCGGGCCGGTCGACACCGTGGCTGACCAGAGACATCGCCTGCACGCCGGCGCAGACTGGCAGTTGTCGCTGCGCGTGCGGCCGCCACGCTCGCGCATCAATCCGGGAGGCTTCGATGGCGAGCGGCATGCGCTGCTGCACGGGCTGGCAGCGAGTGGCAACGTGCGTGATGCAGGTGCTACGCGGCAGCTGCGCCCCGCGCATGGCCTGCCCGCATGGCGCGAGCGCACCAGTGCGGCCATCGCCAGGCAGATCGCAGATCCGTCGGCGCGGTTCATCCAGGCCCTGGCATTGGGCGATACGCGCGGCCTGTCCGATGTCGACTGGGCGCAGCTGCGCGCGCTGGGCCTGACCCACCTGATCGCCATCTCCGGCTTCCATGTTGGTCTGGTGGCGGGCTTCGCCGCGTTGCTGTGCTCCGCTCTCTGGCGATCCTGGCCTGGGCTTGCCGGGTTCTGGCCACGGCCGCAGGCGGCGGCCTGTGCGGCAGCGGTGGCAGCGGCCGGCTATGCCGTTGTTGCAGGCGGCGAGCTGCCGACCGTGCGCACCGCGTTGATGATCGCGGTGGTGGCCCTCGCGCGCGTCGTCCGCCGTCCGGTGACCGTGGCACAGGGCTTGGCGCTGGCTGCGCTGGCGATGCTGCTGCCGGCCCCGCTGTCGGTGCTGTCTGCGGGCTTCTGGCTCAGTTTCGGCGGTGTTCTGTGGTTGTTGTGGTGCCTGCCGCAGGGGCGTCCGAAAGGGGTGGTCGCAATGCTGGGCGGCGCCCTGGCAGGACAGGGGGTGGCCAGCGTCGCTCTATTGCCCTTGGCAGTGGCGCTGTTTGGCGGCACCGCGCGCCTGGGGCCGCTGGTAAACCTGCCGGTCATTCCGCTGTGGAGCCTGCTGGTGGTGCCTCTGGCCCTGTTGGGAACCGCTTTGGAGGCCCTGCGCAGCGGGGCAGGTCAGTGGCCGTGGCGCGCGGCAGCCTGGGTGTTCGATGCCAGTTGGCAGCTGATGCAGCCGTTGGCCGAGCACCCGCAGGCGATGTGGTGGCTGGCGCAGGGGCCCGCCTGGGCGTTGCCGGCGGCGCTGCTGGGGGTGTTCTGGTGGCTGTTGCCACGCGGGGCGGGTGCGGTGCTTGCCGGGTCATTTCTGTGCCTGCCGTTGCTGTGGCCGGCACGCTCGGCGCCGCAGCAAGGGGAGTTGGAACTGGTGGTGCACGATGTCGGCCAGGGCACGGCGGTGCTGCTGCGGACCGCCCACCACGCACTCTGGTACGACGTCGGGCCGCCCGCAGGCAGCGAAGGCGAGGAGCGGATGCTGCTGCCGACGTTGCGTGCGTTGGGACAGGTACCGCCGGCCCGGGTGATGATCAGTCACGACCACCTGGACCACAGCGGCAACCTTGCAGCGCTGCGCCGGCAACTGCCGGGTCTGCAGGTGCTGGCGCCACGGGGCAGTGCGATTGCCAGTGCCGGTACCTGCCAACAGGGACTGCGCTGGCAATGGGACGGGGTCGATTTCCAGGTGCTGCACCCGCCTGCCGCCTTCCCGGCCGCCGGCAAGGGCGCCGACAACGAGGCCAGTTGCGTGCTGCGGGTTGCCGGCACACACGGGGTGGTGCTGCTGCCCGGCGACATCGGCCGGCAGGGCGAGCAGGCCCTGCTGCAGGGCGCTGCCGATGCGCTGCGTGCGGACGTGGTGCTGGTGCCCCATCACGGCAGCGGAGGCAGCTCCACTGGGGGCTGGGTGGAGGCGGTGGCGCCGCAGCTGGCGCTGGTCTCGGCCGGGCATCAGAACCGTTTTGGCCACCCGAAGCGTGACGTGGTGCAGCGCTGGCAGGCGGCCGGCGCCGAAGTGCTGTCCACCGCCGAGTCCGGCGCGATCCGCGTATGGCTTGGTGCACAAGGCCTGCAGCTGCGTGAACAGCGTATCCACGCAGCCCGGTGGTGGGATGCCGCTGGGCGGGCACGGTCGGCTGCTATCCTATCGCCGATCGAACAAGCGGCCGTTGGGCCGGAGGGTTGAAACGTGTGGGAACTGGTCAAGGCCGGTGGCTGGCCGATGGTGCCGCTGCTGCTGTTGGGCGTACTGGCTTTGGCGATCGTCCTGGAGCGTTTCTGGTCCCTGCGGCGTAACGAGGTGCTGCCGCCTGGCCTGGGCCAGGAAGTGCGCAACTGGGCCGCGCGCGGCAAGCTCGACCCGGCGCACCTGCAGACCCTGCGGGCCAATTCACCGTTGGGCGCCCTGCTGGCAGCCGCACTGGAAGCGCGCAACCGCCCGCGCGACCAGATCCGCGAGCGCATCGAAGACACCGGTCGCCACCTGGTGCACCGCATGGAGCGTTTCCTCAACGCGCTGGGCACCATCGCCTCGGCCGGCCCGCTGCTGGGCCTGCTCGGCACCGTAGTCGGCATGATCCAGATGTTCCTGGGCATCCTCGACCACGGCGTGGGTGATGTGAACCAGCTTGCCGGCGGTATCGGCAAGGCGCTGGTGTGCACCGCCACCGGCATGATCGTGGCGATCCCGGCGCTGATGTTCCACCGCTTCTTCAAGGGCCGCATCCACGGCTACGTGGTGGAAATGGAGCAGGAAGCCAGTGCGCTGCTGGATACGCTGGATGGTCGCCCCGGGGTGATGACCCCGGCTCCCGCCGCGCGCGCGTCCTCCGCCGCCACGGCAAAGGCCTGATCGATGCGTATCGGCAACGACCGGTCCCAGGATGAACCGCATATCGACCTGGTCCCGCTGATCGACGTCATCCTGGTGCTGATCATCTTCTTCGTGGTCACCACCACCTTCGATGCGCGATCAACCCTGCAGGTGCAGCTGCCGACCGCCAGCCAGCAGCAGACCAACGAGCCGCCGCGCTCGCTGAGCGTGCTGATCAACGCTGACGGTCGCTACTTCGTCAACGATCAGGAAGTGCTGCGCAGCGATGTCGAGTCGGTCAAGCAGACGATCGCCGCCGTCGCCGGCAGCGACCGCGAACAGACCGTGCTGCTGCGTGCCGACGCGCGCACTCCCTACCAGGCCGTGGTCACCGCGCAGGATGCGCTGGGCCAGCTCGGCTTCCGTCGTATCGCCATTGCAACAGCGCCAGAGGTGCGTCCATGAGTTCCCATCACGCGCCAGTGTGGCCGATCTACAAACGTCTGCTGGGCTATACCCGCACCTACTGGGTGTTCATGATCGGCGCGGTCATCGCGATGGTGGTCGAAGCCCTGGCCGGCTATCACTTCACCAAGCTGATGGAGCCGCTGGTCAACCGTGGCTTCGTCAACCCTGAGCCGCGCATGGCGGTGATCCTGCCGTTGACCATCCTCGGCCTGTTCCTGATGCGCAGCGTGGCGACCTGGGTCAGCGACTACACGCTGGCCAAGACCGGCCGCAGCGTGGTCCGCGACCTGCGCGAACAGGTGCTGCAGAAGTACCTGCACCTGCCGTCCTCGCACTTCGACGCCGAAGCGACGCCGGTGATGGTCAGCCGCCTGAACTTCGATACCGAACAGGTCACCCAGGCCAGTGCCGACGCGCTGAAGACCGTGGTCGCCGATACCCTGACCATCATCGCCATGCTGGCGGTGATGCTGCAGATGAGCGTCAAGGTGACCCTGGCGATGCTGGTGGTGGTGCCGCTGATCGGCGTGATCGTCTCCTACGTGGGCAAGCGCTACCGGCGCATCAGCCGCGGCATCCAGGACGGCATGGGCACCATGGCGCAGACCGCCGAGCAGTCGCTGGCCGCGCAGCAGGAAGTGAAGGTGCACGGTACCCAGCAGCACGAGATCTCGCGCTACTCGCGCCTGGCCAACCGCATGCTGGCACTGAACATGAAGGTGGAAGTGACCCGCGCGGCCGCCTCCAGCGTGGTCCAGTTCCTGGCGGCGCTGGCGCTGGCGGTGATTGTATGGGTGTCTACCCGCGAAGCGCTGGCCGGCAAGCTCAATGCAGGTCAGTTCATGGGCCTGATGACCTCGATGATGGCCATCATTCCGTCGCTGCGTCGGCTGACCAGCGTGCAGACTTCGATCTCGCGCGGCGTGGCCGCTGCCGAGCGCCTGTTCAGCATCATCGACATGCCGGTCGAGCGCGACGACGGCAAGCACGCGGTGCAGCGTGTACGCGGCGAACTGGCTTTCGAGCACGTCATGCTGCGTTACCGTGAAGACAGCGGCATCGCCCTGGACGACATCAGCTTCGTCGCCAGGCCCGGCACGGTTACCGCTATCGTCGGTCGTTCCGGCAGCGGCAAGACCAGCCTGATCCGGTTGGTGCCGCGCTTCTATGAACCCAACGGTGGCCGCATCCTGCTCGACGGCGTCGCTCTGGATGACTATCCGCTGGCCGATCTGCGCAGGCAGGTGGCCATCGTCGGCCAGAAGGTGATGCTGTTCGACGACACCATCGCGGCCAACATCGCCTACGGCATGGATGCAACCGACGAGCAGATCCGTGCAGCTGCCGAGGCAGCCAATGCCTGGGAGTTCATCGCACGCATGCCGCAGCAGCTGCAGACGCCGGTGGGCGAGAATGGTGCGCTGCTGTCCGGCGGCCAGCGCCAGCGCCTGGCGATCGCCCGCGCGATCCTGCGCGATGCACCGATCCTGATCCTGGACGAGGCCACCGCGGCGCTGGACAACGAATCAGAGCGCCTGGTGCAGGATGCGCTGCAGCGTTTGATGCCAGAGCGCACCACGTTGGTGATCGCGCACCGCTTGTCGACCATCGAGCATGCCGACCAGGTGCTGGTGATGGACCATGGCCGCATCGTTGAACGTGGCACCCATCAGGAACTGCTGTCGATGGGTGGCCTGTACCAGCACCTGCACAACATGCAGTTCCGCGAAAGGCAGGACTGATGGCGGGCAAAGGTACCCAGACCCCGCCGTACTGGTATGACGGCAGCCCGGTTCCATGGCCGATGCGATTGCTGGCACCGCTGTACGCGGGCGTCACCGCGCTGCGCCGACGCCTGTACCGTCGTGGCTGGCGCAAGCGCCATGCACTGGCTGTGCCGGTCATCGTGGTCGGCAACATCACCGCCGGCGGCACCGGCAAGACGCCGCTGACCATCGCCTTGGTCGAGCGCTTGCGGGCAGCCGGTTGGAAGCCCGGTGTGGCCAGTCGCGGCTATGGCCGCGAAGACGCTGACAAGGCGCGTTGGGTGGAAGCCGATACGCCGACCGCTCTCGGTGGCGACGAGCCGGTGCTGATTGCATGGAAAACCGGCGTGCCCGTGCGCGTCGACAGTGATCGCGTGGCGGCGGGCAAGGCGTTGATCGCCGCCGGCTGCGACGTGATCGTCTGCGATGACGGCCTGCAGCACTACCGGCTGGCGCGCGACATCGAGATCGAGGTGGTCGATGCCCAGCGTCGCTATGGCAATGGCCGCATGATTCCAGCCGGCCCGCTGCGCGAGCCGGTCAGCCGCGCCGCCGAATGCGATTTCCGGGTGGTCAACCTGGGCCAGGCGGATGAGGCGACGGCTGCCCAGGCCTGCGGCTTCGGCCAATGGCCGATGGCCCTGCACATCGACAGTGCACAACCACTGGCCGGTGGGCGGGCGCGTCCGCTCTCGTACTTCGCGGGCCAGCGCGTGCATGCCGTGGCCGGCATCGCCCATCCACAACGCTTCTTCGACATGCTGCGCGCGCGCGCGATCGGCGTGGTGCCGCATGCCTTCGCCGACCATCATGCCTACCAGCCGCAGGACCTGTCCTTTGGCAGCCAGTTGCCGGTGCTGATGACCGAAAAGGATGCCGTGAAGTGCCGCGCGTTCGCCAATGACTGGCAGTACGCCGTGCCGCTGCGTGCCGAGATGCCTGCTGCTTTCTGGATAGCGTTGACCGATCGCCTGGACAAGCTGCGACCGAACTGAGGGGCCGTGCGGCGCTTGCAAATGCACGCCGCCGGCCGCATTCCTGCTGTATCGCGCCTGCCGAGTACCGCCCGCATGACCGACTTCGTTGTTGCCATCCCGGCCCGCTATGCCGCTTCGCGGCTGCCGGGCAAACCGCTGCGCCTGCTGGGCGGAGAGCCCATGGTGCTGCATGTGGCCCGCCGCGCGCTGCAGGCCGGCGCGGGTGAGGTATGGGTCGCGACCGATGACCAGCGCATTGCCGACGCATTGTCCGGCCTGGGGGAAGTGAAGGTGGCGATGACCGCTGCTTCGCATGCCTCCGGCACCGATCGCCTGGCAGAATGCGCGCGCATCGCTGGCTGGGCTGATGACACTGTCGTGGTCAACCTGCAGGGCGATGAACCGTTCGCACCGGCCGCCGGCATCCGCGCCGTGGCCGCAGCACTGGTGGAAGGCAGCGCGCCGATGTCGACCCTGGCCACGCCGGTCGAGGACGCACACACGCTGTTCGACCCGAACGTGGTCAAGCTGGTGCGCAACGTGCGCAACGAGGCCCTGTACTTCAGCCGTGCGCCGATCGCCTGGCACCGTGATGGTTTCGCCGGCAGCCGTGAGATCCTGCCCGAGGACCACCAGTGGCTGCGCCACATCGGCATCTATGGCTACCGAGCCGGCTTCCTGCAGCAGTTCGCCTCGATGCCGCCGGGCACGTTGGAACAGGTGGAATCGCTGGAGCAGCTGCGCGTGCTGGAAGCGGGCTATCCGATCGCGGTGGCGATCTCGCCCGAACCCTTCCCGCCGGGCATCGACACCCCTGAAGACCTGCAGCGCGCCGAAACGCTGCTGCAGACATCGGCGGCGCGGTGAAGCTGCTGGTCGTCTGCCTCGGCAACATCTGCCGCTCGCCGATGGCCGAAGGCGCGCTGCGCGCCCGCGTGGATGCCTCGGCGCTGGCCGGGCGGGTGCAGGTCGATTCGGCCGGTACCGGCGACTGGCATGTGGGCCAGCCCCCCGACCGGCGTGCGATTGCGTGCGCAGCCGGGCATGGCGTGGACCTCGGCGGCTTGCGCGCGCGGCAGCTGCAGCCACAGGACTTCGACACCTTCGACTGGATCCTGTGCGCCGACGAGGCCAATCTGCGTGATGCCGCGCGCCTTGCCACCGCCGCCCAGCGCGAGCGCCTGGCGCTGTACCTGCCGTGGTCGGGCGGGCAGGGCGAACGCGCGATTCCCGACCCCTATACCGGTGGCAGTGATCATTTCGAGCAGGTCTGGTCGCTGGTCGACGCCGCTGCCGAACGTACCGTGGCACGCCTGTTGCATCACGCCCACTCCGGCATAATCGGGCCATGAACATCCAGCCCGTCCCGGACCTGCCCGAGTTCGCCGCTTGGCTCAATGCCGCGCCCTGCACCCTGACCGAACTGCGTGGCCGGCCGGTCGCGCTGTTGTTCGTCAACGCGGCTTCCGCGTGGAGCGCGCAACGGCTGGCCGAGTTCAGCCAGTGGCTGTCACGCCACCCCGGCAAGCTGCAACCCCTGGTGCTGCAGGTGCCGCGTTTCGATTTCGAGCGTGACGCCAGTGCTGCGTTGAAACTGCTGCGCCGCCAGGGCCTGACCATGCCGGTGCTGCTCGATGCCGATTGGGATGGCTGGCGCCGCTTCGGTGTCACCGCCTGGCCGACCATGGTGCTGCTGGACGCGCAGGGCCGCGAACAGCAGCGCTTGATCGGCCAGGGCGTGCCCGGCGAGTTGGAGCGGGCCCTGAATGCCCTCTGCGAGGGTGCGCCGTCGGCGCCTTCGCGCGGCGGCAGCGAACTGCACCCCGAGCCGCGCCAGGCGCTGCGATTCCCCATGGGTCTGGCTGTGAACCAGGAACGGCTGTACATCGCCGACAGCGGCCACCACCGCATCCTTGAATGCAGTCATGGCGGCCGCGTGCTGCGTCAGTTCGGCCTGGGCACCGCCGACTTCATGGACGGCAATCTTGCCGAAGCCGCTTTCCACCGGCCACAGGCGCTGGCGCTGGAGCGTGAGTCGCTGTACGTGGCCGACACCGGCAACCACGCCGTGCGCCGCATCAACCTGCTGACCGGTCTGGTCGACACCCTGTGCGGCAACGGTCGTCCGGGTGCTCCCGAGGAAGGACTGGTGGCGCAGCCACGGCAGGTGTCGCTGGATCATCCGGTTGGCCTGGCCATCGCCGAAAACCAGCTGCACATCGCCATGGCTGGCGACAACCGCGTCTGGAGCTATCACCTCGGCCAGCGCAGCCTGCAGTGGCGCGCCGGCAGCGGCGCCATCGACGAGCGTGACGGCAGTGGCCACCTGGCCGCATTCGCCCAGCCCACGGCCGTGGCCGTGGTCCAGCAGGTGCTGTACGTGGCCGACGCGCTGGGTTCTTCGATCCGTTCGATGCAGCTGCGCGGCGATCTGGTGCAGACCCTGGTAGGGCAGGGCACCTGGCGTTTCGGTGAAGACGATGGTCCGCGTGCGCAGGCCAGCCTGCAGTTCCCGCAGGCGATCGCCTTGAGCCCGGATGCGCCGTTGTTGTGGATCGCCGATACCGGCAATGGCCGCCTGCGCACGTTGCGTCTGGGCGGCGGCGAACTGGCTACCCAGCCATTGCCGCGGCGCCTGCATGGTCCGGCCGGCCTGGCCGTCGGTGCCGGTGCGGTGTGGATCGCCGAAACAGATTCCCACACCGTACTGCGTCTGGACCCTGACAGCGGCGTGCTCAGCGAAGTGCCGATCAGCGAATGACCGTTGTTCCCGTCCCGTCCTTCGATGGCAAGGCATTCGCGGCCCAGCTGAGTACCGCCCCGGGCGTGTATCGCATGTACGCGGCCGACGACGCGCTGTTGTACGTCGGCAAGGCCCGTGCGCTGCGCAACCGCGTGGGCAGTTACTTCAACGGCAGTCCGAAGAACGCGCGCATCATGTCGATGCTCTCGCAGATCGTGCGCATGGACGTGACCGTGACGCGCTCGGAAGCCGAAGCGCTGCTGCTGGAAAACCAGCTGATAAAATCACTGTCGCCGCGCTACAACGTGTCCCTGCGCGACGACAAGACCTATCCGCATGTGCTGCTGACCCGCGAGGACTGGCCGCGCATCGCCCTGCATCGTGGCCCACGCGCCATTCCCGGGCGCTATTTCGGGCCGTATCCGGGCGTCACCGCGGTGCGCGAGACACTGAACCTGATGCACAAGCTGTTCAAGCTGCGCAGCTGCGAAGACAGCGTGTTCCGCAACCGCTCGCGACCCTGCCTGCAGTATCAGATCGGGCGCTGCAGCGCGCCGTGCGTGGAGTTGGTACCGGCCGCAGACTACGCCGAGTCGGTGCGCCGCGCGGCGATGTTCCTGGAAGGCAAGAGTGATGAGCTGACCCGGGAGCTGGGCGAGCAGATGCAGGCCGCCAGCGAAGCGCTGGAATTCGAGCAGGCCGCGCGCCTGCGCGATCTGATCACGTCCTTGCGCAGCATGCAGACCCGGCAGTACGTGGACGGCCGCGCAGCCGATCTGGACGTGTTGGCGGTAGCCATGCAGGGCTCGCAGGCCTGCGTGATGCTGCTGGCCTTCCGTGATGGTCGCAACCTGGGCACCCGTCCGTTCTTCCCCCGTACCAACGGTGAGGAAAGTCCGGACGAAGTGCTGGCGGCCTTTGTTTCGCAGTACTACATCGAATTCGAGCCGCCGCGCGAGATCCTGCTCGACCGTGAAATTCCTGATGCCGACTTGATTGGTTCGGCGCTGTCGGCCTCGGCCGAGCGCAAGGTGCAGTTGAAATGGAATGTCCGTGGCGAGCGTGCCGGCTACCTGGAACTGGCCAGCCGCAACGCGCAGTTGACCCTGGCGACCGAGATCAACAGCCGCACCGCGCAGCACGCGCGCAGCGAAGCGCTGCGGGTGATGCTGGGGCTGGCCGAACCGGTGAAGCGGGTGGAGTGCTTCGATATCAGCCACACCATGGGCGAAGCCACCGTGGCCTCCTGCGTGGTGTTCGATGCCGCCGGCCCGGTGCGCGCGCAGTACCGCCGTTTCAACATCAGTGGCATCGAGCCGGGCGATGATTACGCCGCGATGCGCCAGGCCATCGACCGCCGTTTCCGCCGCGCAGTGGAGGAGCAGGGCGTGCTGCCGGACGTGCTGCTGATCGACGGTGGCGCCGGCCAGCTGGCCCAGGCGCAGGCGGCGCTGGCCGATCTGGGCGTGGAGGGCGTGCTGCTGGTGGGTGTGGCCAAGGGTGTGGAACGCCGTGCCGGCCACGAAGCCCTGGTGATGCCCGATGGCCGCGAACTGCGCCCGGGTGCGGGCGATCCGGCCCTGCAGTTCATCCAGCAGGTGCGCGATGAGGCGCACCGCTTCGCCATCACCGGCCATCGCGGGCGCCGGCAGAAGGCCCGGATGACCAGCAAACTGGAAGACATTCCCGGCATCGGGCCGCGCCGGCGCGCCAGCCTGCTGAAGCATTTCGGCGGTCTGGTCGGCCTGAAAGCCGCCGGAGAAGCGGAAATCGCCAAGGTGGAAGGCATCAATGACGCCCTCGCAGCGCGCATCTACGCTAACCTGCACGGGTTGGCCGCGCCGGATCCGGCCGAGTAGAGAGAGAATAAAGCAGCATGACGTTGACCCTGCCCACCTGGCTGACCCTGTTGCGGATCGTGATGATCCCGGTGCTGGTGCTGGTGTTCTACCTGCCCTACACCTGGACCAACTTCGCATCGGCGGCGATCTTCGGCCTGGCCGCGATCACCGACTGGCTCGATGGCTGGATCGCGCGTCGCTACGGCCTGGAGTCGGCGTTCGGCGCCTTCCTCGACCCGGTCGCGGACAAGCTGATGGTGGCAGTGGCGTTGTTCCTGATCGTGCAGGGGCATCCGACCCCTTGGATGGCGTTCTGGGCGGCGGTGATCGTCGGCCGCGAGATCGCGGTGTCGGCGCTGCGCGAGTGGATGGCCGAACTCGGCCAGCGCGCCAAAGTGCGCGTGGCCATGATCGGCAAGGTCAAGACCACTGCGCAGATGGTCGCGCTGCTGTGCCTGCTGTATTCGGTGGCGCCCAACGTGCCGGTCAACGACATCTGGATGGGCCCGCCGGTATTCCATATCGGTGACTGGACCCTGGCCATTGCCGCGGTGCTGACCCTGTGGTCGGGCCTGCAGTACCTGCACGCCGCCTGGCCCAGCCTGCGTGACGACGAGCGCGCTGCGCGCGAGCGTTCGCGACAGAAGAAGCTGGGCAACGGCTGAGGAATTACCGGTGTCGGAGCCCTTTCCGCAGGAAAGGGCTCTGACACCAGGGACGCCTCCATCCACGCATGGCGTCGATCTACTGGGCATACGTTCTACGCGGTATCCCTCATCCACGCATGGCGTGGATCTACCGGGTGTGCGTTCTACGTGGGATGCCTCCATCCGCGCGTGGCGTGGATCTACGGGAATGTGGGTCTGCGGTAGATCCACGTCATGCGTGGATACGCAATGTCGGCCACCCCGCAATTCCCTGAAAAAAAGCGCTTGACGCAATCCTTGGAACAGGTAAAATTTCGCCTCCCAAGCGGGAATAGCTCAGTTGGTAGAGCGCAACCTTGCCAAGGTTGAGGTCGCGAGTTCGAGTCTCGTTTCCCGCTCCAGATTCAAGAAAAGCGCTCCCGAAAGGGGGCGTTTTTCGTTTGCGTCCAGCGCGCTTCATACCCACTTCACCGCCACTCCATCGCCCCACCATGCGGAGGCTCGATGCTGCATCTCCCTTCTCAAGTGGTGATGCCGCGATGCCTCACACTCCCGCTGCCAACGACTACGACGTGGTCATCGTCGGCGCCAGTTTTGCAGGTGCTGCCTGCGCACTCGCTGCCGCCCAGTACGGCCTGCGCGTCTGCGTGCTCGAACGCAAGGCCGACCCAGGCGAACGCCTGCACACCACCGGCATCGTGGTGAAGGAGGCGATGGAGCAGACCTGGCTTGGTCGCATGCCCGAACAGCTGGTGCAGCGCGTGGCGCGCGTGCGGCTGTACGCACCGAACCTGCGCAACGTGCTGCTGGCTGCACCGGGCTACTACTTCCTCACCACCGATACACCGAACCTGATGCGCTGGCTGGCCAGCGAACTGCGCGCCAGTGGCGTGGACCTGCGGTTGCAGCAGTCGTTCACCAGTGCCTGCCGCGACGGCGACGCATGGCAGGTTGAAGGGGTGGGGCGCACCGCGTATCTGGTCGGCGCTGACGGTGCACGATCGCGTGTCGCGCAGCGCACCGGCCTGGGCCAGGTGCGCGACAACCTGTACGGCGTCGAGCGCGAGTTTGCCGGCGTGCAACTGCAGGAAGGCGACGCCTTGCACTGCTTTGTCAGCCGCCGCTTCGCACCCGGCTACATTGGCTGGGCCGCGCAGAATCCTACCGGTGTGCAGGTGGGGCTGGCGCTGCGCCACGATCCCGAACATGTCCGTTCGCCGGATATCGAGGGTTTCCTTGAACATGTGCGCGACGTGGTGGGCCTTCCGCGTTCGGCCCAGGTTGCCGGCACCCGCGCGGGGCTGGTGCCCTGCGGATTGCCGGATGGCCCGATCACCGCGCCGGGCGTGATCCTTACCGGCGATGCGGCAGGTGTCGTCTCGCCGCTGTCGGCCGGCGGCATCCACTCGTCATGGCGGCATGGCTGGGCGGTCGGCGATGCAATCGGCCTGCATCGGCGCGGCAGGGGGCCAGCCGCCGAGCAGGTGGCGCGACAGGCGGCCCCCTCCTTTCACCGCAAGCGCGTGCTGCGCTGGGCAATGGACCACCTGCAGCGGGACTGGCCGGTCGACGCGTTGCTGCGTACCGGCCCGGTACGCCGGCTGGCCGAACAGATCTACTTCCACCGACGGGGCGTTCGGGCCTGATCCGGAAGCTGAACGCTGGCCGGTGAAAGGGCTGCAGAATCCTGTTGACGCCGTGCAGCAATCCCGACACAATAGCGCTCCTTCGACGCAGGTCGAACGGAATATGCGGGAATAGCTCAGTTGGTAGAGCGCAACCTTGCCAAGGTTGAGGTCGCGAGTTCGAGTCTCGTTTCCCGCTCCAGATTCAAGAAGAACGCTCCCGCAAGGGGGCGTTTTTCGTTTGCACGCCGCCATGCAGATGCAGCCCCGCTAGAGCGGGATGCCGCGGCTCGCGCTGCACCAGGTACGCACGTCCGCACGGTCGAAGCCGGCGCAGCTATTCTTCCGCGGGATGTACAGATAGGGCACGTCGGCCTGGTAGGTGAAGTGGTAGTAGTAGGTCTGGTCCTGGCCATACAGCCAGTAGTTCGATGAGCCGTCGTTGATCACGTAGGGCTCGAAGGAAAAGATCGACGACTGCGCGGGAATGAAGTTGCTGCGGTCCATCAGCAGCATGGTCGCGTTCGATGCCAGCGGCGTGGCCAGGCAGATCGCCATCGCGCCCACGATAAGCACGGCCATGAAGATGCCGAGCGTGCGGCGAGAGCTGGATTTCAAGCGTATTGCCCGCCGGTAGGAGTGTTCAGGCCAATGTGCCGCAGCGCCCGCGAACAGTCCAGCGTTCAGCTTGGCGGCGCCCATGAAAGGCTGGGGAAAGGCCGAGGGTTCGCAATGCAGGCACCGCACACGCGCTGTAACGCAGCTCCGACTGATTCTCCATGTCCACTCCACAATCGCGGCGTAGCCTCCTCGGCTTCTCTCTCCACGAAGGTGGGCGGGTGGCCAATTGTTTCACTTCCCCTGCAGTGTCCGCTCAAAGGTATGTCTCCCTGCCGCGCTTCGCGCTGGGTAGCGGGGTGCTGCTGGCCAGCGTGATGCTGGCAGGCTGCATGTCGGTGCCGGTTCCGGATCTGCCCGATCGCACTCCAGTGGTCTGGAATCAACCGGCTCCTGCGCAGGGCGTCGCGGTCGATGCTCGGCAGTGGTGGAAGGTGCTGGACGATGCGCGCTTGAACGCACTGGTGGAAGAGGCGATCGCCGGCAATCTGGACCTGCAGCAGGCCACGCTGCGGCTGCAGGCGGTACGGCTTGTGTCTGGCACCGCCGATGCGCGCTTCCGTCCGGAGATAACGGCCAGTGCCAAGCAGGTGCAGGATGCCGCCGCGGTCGACACCTACTTCCACGCCGGTGTCGAAGCGATCTGGGATCTTGGCTTGTTTGGTGCAGCGGAAAGTGCGCGGCTGAGCGCGCAGGCGGCCAACGGAAATGCAGAGGCACTGCGCGATGCCGCACAGGTGGCGGTGATCGCTGATGTGGTGCGCAGCTACCTGGACCTTTCCGTCGCGCAGGCGCAGGCGGATCTGCTGGGCAGGCAGCAGGCCGTTGACGCACGCGGCGAACAGTTGGGCCTGGTGCGGCAGCGCCTGCATCTGGACGAGCCTGGCGAACTGGATCGTCTGCGTACGCGGCAGGCCGCCACGCGCGCCGCCATTGCACAGGCGGATGAAAACGCAGGCAACGCCGCGCGTACGCTGGCGCTGCTGCTGGGGCGCGATGGCCCGGATCCGGCCTGGAATGCCTACCGCACGCCACCGCAGTTGAGCGCCTTCACCCTGCAGCAGGTGCCGGCCGATCTGCTACGCCATCGCCCGCAGATCCTGCTGGCCGAGGCCGATGTACTGCAGGCCACCGCCGAAAAGGGCAGCGCACGCGCGGCGATGTTCCCGAAACTGAGCCTGGGCGGTTCCATCCTGTACGCCTACAACCTCACCCAGAACGCACGCTCCAACTCCGATTCCAGCCCATCGATCGGTCCCTACATCGACATTCCGCTATGGGATTGGGGCCAGCGGCGCGCGCGCTACCAGTCCGACGACAAGCAGCTGGACGCGGCGTTGCTGGGCTATCGCAAAGCCGTGCTGCAGGGCGTGGTTGAAGTGGAAGGTGCATTGGGCAGCCTGGCCCGTCAGGACAGCAGCATCCAATCGCTGCAGGTGGCCGACGAAACTGCCCGGCAGCAGGTCGCGCGACAGGCCCGGCAGGTGCAGCTTGGCCTCTCCAGTGAGTTCGACGGGCTGGAAAGCCAGCGTGCGGTGTTGTCTGTGCATGCCGATCTGATTGGTGCGCAGGGTGCGCGCGTGCTCGCCTTCGCATCGCTGTATCGCGCCGTGGGCGGCGCACCCTTGCCGGTCGAGCCTGAAGGCGACGCGCAATGATCGCGCTTGCCCGCAAAACGCTGGTTTACGAGTGGCGCAGGTTCCTGCCGGTGGTGCTGGCCATGTGTTTCGCCGGTGTCCTGCTGATCGTGCAGGCAGCGCTGGTGCTGGGCATCTTCGGTACCGCTGCGATCTACGTGAAGGCGTCCAGTGCCGATGTCTGGGCTGGCTTTGCCGGTACGCAGAGCGTGAACTACGGCCATGCGATCAGCGCGGACGTCGAAAGCCGGCTGCGCATGGACCCGGATGTCACCCGCGTCGAGCCCTACGAATGGGTCGACGGCGAGTGGCGCTCCAGCGCGCAGGGCACCGGCAACGTGTCCGTGTATCTGTCGGGCATCTCCACGGCGAACGACGCGATGATGTTCTCGCGCATCCTGCCGCCTGAGCTGCGTGCGCAGTTGCGCGAACCCGGTGCGGTGATCGTCGACAGCGCTGACCTGGATACGCTGGGCGTCGATCTGCGCAGCAACCGGGCCTGGATCAACGGCAAGGCGGTGCGTGTGGTCGCCGCGCAACCCGGCCTGCGTGGTCTCGGCGGCGTCAACGTGCTGGCGTCCCTGGATACCGCGCGTGCCATCGCCGGAACCGACCCGCATGAGGGCAGTACCTATTTCGTGGCGGGCACGCGATCACCGGAGTTGGCCGCGCGCGTGCGCGACCGCCTCAACGATTCAACGGGCCGCGCCACGCCTGTCGAATTCTGGACAGCGCCGGAGTTCGCCAGCCGCTCGCAGCAGTACTGGCTGTTCGATACCGGTGCCGGCATCGCGGTGCTGTTCATGGCGGTCATCGTCTGCTTCGTCGGCGCGGTGATCACCAACCAGTCTTTCGCGGCGGTGGTGGCCGGTTCGGTACGCGAATACGCCACCCTCAATGCGCTCGGAGCAGGCCGCTACGCGCTGGCGCGGGTGGTGTTCGAACAGGCCGTGCTGATCGGTGGTGTCGGCATGCTGCTGGCCGCAGCCTTCAGCACGGTGGTGCTGTTGGCGGCGCAGACCCAGCGCGTGCCGGTACAGCTCACGCCGACGGTGGTTCTCGGCTGCGTGGCGCTGGTCGCGGTGATGGCCATGCTGTCGAGCATCATGGCGGTGCGCAGCGTCGTCCGTTCCGATCCATCGTTGCTGTTGCGTTGAGGGGCGACCGATGAAAAACACCTCCATCACGGCCCCGACCCTGCGTGCCGACGCGCTGGAGAAAGGCTTCGTGTCCGGCGATGTGCACGTTCCCGTGCTGCGTGGCCTGTCGCTGGACATCTACTCTGGCGAACTGACCCTGGTGTCGGGCCCCTCCGGCTGCGGCAAGAGCACGCTGCTGTCGCTGATGTCCGGGCTCTCCACGCCCGATGGCGGTCGCGTGCATGCGCTTGGCCAGGACGTCAGCCACATGACCCGCAGCGAGGTGGAACGCTTCCGCCTGCATCACGTCGGTTTCGTGTTCCAGGGCTTCAATCTGTTCCCGGCGCTGACCGCGCTGGAGCAGGTGCAGCTGCCGTTGGGCTATCGCGGCATGCGCAACCGTGACAGCGAACCGTTGGCACGACAAGCGCTTGAAGAGGTCGGCCTTTCGCATCGCAGCCACATGCGTCCGGCGCAGTTGTCCGGCGGCGAGAAGCAGCGCGTGGCGGTTGCCCGTGCGTTCGCCAAGTCACCCACGCTGATCTTTGCCGATGAGCCCACCAGCGCACTGGATGCCGAGAATGGCCAGCGCGTGATCGACATCCTGCACCGTTATGCACGCGCACATCAGGCCACGGTGCTGTGCGTAAGCCACGATCCACGCCTGATCCGCCATGCGGATCGGGTGATCGCCATGGAAGACGGCACGGTCCGCGATGACCGCCGCCAGAACGAAACCGTAGAGCCCAACTGATGACCAGAATGCCGCCGTTGTTCTCCCTCAGCATCTCCTTGGGCGCGGCCTTGCTGCTGGGTGCCTGCAGCAAGGACGCACCCGTACCCGCACAGCCGGCCGCATCCACGGCTACCAGCGCGGACAAGGTAGCCGTAGCCCGCGGCGTCATTGATGTGGAAGGCGGGCTGATTGCACTGGTCCCAGCGATGGATGGTTCGGTCAGCACCGCGCCGGTGAAGGAAGGGGCAGTGGTCCGCAAGGGCGATGTCCTGCTCTCCCTGGATGGCGCACTGCTTGAACAGGAAGTGGGCATGGCCAACGCCGATCTCGCGCTGGCTACCGACCGGCTGAAGGGCAGCCAGGCACAGCTGCGCGAGCTGGAGCGCAACGCCACGCGTCTTGCCACCGGCGCCAGCGAAGGCGTCTCTTCCAACCAGCAGGCCGACGCGGCAAAGCAGCAGCTGGCTGGCGTTCGCGCGGATGTCGATGTGGCTGGCGCGCAGGTCGAGATGGCCCAGCACAAGCTGGAGCACGCCAGGCTCAAGCTGCGGCAGATGTCGCTGACTGCGCCGGATTCCGGCATCGTGGTTGGCCAGGTGCCCGGCGTGGGTGCCTTCGTGCAGGCCGGCAAGCCGGCGATGTCATTGCTGCCGGCGCGCCCCCTGCAGGTGCGCGCTGAGCTGAGCGCGGCCTATGCCGATGCGGTGCAGGTTGGCATGCGCGCGACGGTGGTGATCGATAGCGATGGCACCGAGGGCAAGCCGCTGCCGGTGGCACGTGTGGTCCGCATCAGCCCGGTGTTCGCACCGGCGCGGTTGCCGGAGGATGCCGGGCGCGGCGTGGCCAAGGTGGTGGAGTGCGTGCTGGAGTTCGAGAGTGCGGCAAAGGCGCGCGTCGGCCAGCACGTGCGGGTGGAGTTCCGGAAGTAACGGCGTGCGCTCTATGGGAGCGCGCGGGCTGCCTGCTTCCTTCTGGCCAATGCTCGCCACGCACTGACCAGCGACACCACGCACAGCGCCAGCAGCAATCCCACGTCCAGAAGCAGCAGCCACAGCAGGTGCATTCCCTGTACCGGTGGCTGGTGCATCATCGATGCCAGCCACGGGAAGGTCCACGCCAGCAGCAACACGCAGGCGATCAACAGTCGCAGCCACAAGCGACCGAACTTCCAGGGGCGCACGAGCAGCGCAGCGATCACCAGCTCGACCGTACTCAACAGCGCGAACACGACAACGCTGCTGGTCGGGTAGGGCAGGGTTCCGCCTTCGAAGTGCCGCAACATCCAGTAGTCCGGGGTGAAGCCCGCATTGACCAATGCGGCGATCACCGCCAGCCAGGTGAGGGCGACAAGGATCCAGAACAGGCGGGCGTAGCGAGGTCTCGTGGGCGGGTTCATCGGGTAGGCGGGCTGTTGACGGCGTGAAGGAATTTCGACACAATAGCGCTCCTTCGACGCAGGTCGGAGAATCTGCGGGAATAGCTCAGTTGGTAGAGCGCAACCTTGCCAAGGTTGAGGTCGCGAGTTCGAGTCTCGTTTCCCGCTCCAGATTGCACAGGGCCCCGGTTGGGGCCTTGTTTTTCTCCCGCCACGGCAAGGCGGGGCACGTTGAGCCACAAGGCTTTGCGCGCAGTCAGAAAAGTGAAAACTGTTGTGAAATGGCTGGTGTGTGTCCCGGGCTTCCGGTACCATGACGGCTTATGCGGGAATAGCTCAGTTGGTAGAGCGCAACCTTGCCAAGGTTGAGGTCGCGAGTTCGAGTCTCGTTTCCCGCTCCATGTTCCGACAGGCCCCATCGCGGGGTTTTGTCATGTCAGGGGCGTCGTTCCTGATCGCAGTACGTTGGCCTCATGGCAGAGTGGCTATGCACCGGATTGCAAATCCGTTTACAGCGGTTCGATTCCGCTTGAGGCCTCCAAATAAAGCCCTGATTTATCAGGGCTTTTTCTTTGCCTGATGTTTGGCGGTCCTAGCCAAAATCCCCTGATTCAGCCCTGAAATCATCGGTCTGCCACCCGTTTCCGGGTGGCAAACTAGCGTTAACATGTGCCGAGTGCGTTTACGTGAGTTTGAGCGGGGATGGCAACCAAGCGACGCCGGGGCGACTCCTGGCAGTACACGATCAAGCGGGCGGGGCTGCTGCCCCAGCCTGTCTATCTGAGCTTCGCCTCGGAGGCGGAGGGCGACGAGTACGTGCGCCGCCTCGAAGCGCTGCTCGACCGTGGGGTGGTGCCGGAGGAGCTGGCCAACACCAAGGCAGCAGCGAAGGATCTACGCAGCCAGGTCAGCGAGTATCGGAGCGCGCAGCATATCTCGGTCGATGACGAGCAGCTGCTGCCCGTCCTGCTCTCGCGGCTGCCAATCGGCATTACCTTGCCGCAGCTGACTTTTACGTGGGCGACCGAGTGGGTCACCGCCATGAAGCGTGAGCAGAACCTCGCGCCTTCGACCATCCGGCACTACGTGGGGGCCCTGTCGCGCGCCCTGGACTGGCTGGCTGCGCACGGCGCGCTGCCAATGAATCCACTGCGGCTTCTGCCACGGGGCTATTCGACGTACACGGCCGACGACAAGGTAGCTGTGAAGCGCATCGACGGTGAAGCGAAAACTGACCAGGAGCGTGATCGCCGTCTGGAGCCTGGTGAGGAGGAACGCATCCGCGAGATCCTAGCCGGCGCAAAGCCGCCGGGGCGGCAGCGGCCGCTCGATCTGCCGCAGCGGGAGGCGTTGATTCTGATGTTCGACATGGCGCTGGAAACGGCCATGCGCATGCGGGAGATCTACACGCTGGAGCGCAGTCAGCTCGATGTGGCGCGGCGCACGATCTTCTTGGACAAGACAAAGAATGGGAGCAAGCGCCAGGTACCCATGACCTCGGTACTGCTGGCTAAGCTCGCCGCGTATGAGAGTGATTACGAAGGCCGGCTGTTCCCGTTCTGGGCTGGCGAGCGTACCCCGCTGGCCCTGCGGCGTGTATCGAGCAAGCTGTCGCGCCAGTTCGAGCGCATCTTCGTCGCGGCCGGATGCGCGGATCTAGGCTTCCACGATCTACGTCACGAAGCGACGAGCCGACTGTACGAAAAGACCACGCTGACAGACATCAAGATCGCGAGCATCACTGGGCATCGCGATCCGCGCCAGCTAAAGCGGTACGCCAACCTCCGCGCTTCCGATTTGGCCGATCAGCTCTGGTGATCGGCCTGCTCGTAGGCGCGCAGATCGGGCAGCTTTGTGCGACGCGACTGGCTTGCACGTCTAGTCGGCCGTGACTCAGGCGTGTTGGCTGCAGGTCGGTTTCCGATCATCGACTTTCTTCGTTCGGCGGCCTGCCTGCGCCCTTCCGAGCGTAGGAACTCGATCAGGTCCTCGCGCAGCATGACCGTGTGCTTCTGATTCAAGCGCACTGCCGGCACTTCGCCCTTGTCCACCAGGTCTTTCATTGCCTCTAGCCCGAGCCGTAGCATTCTGGCGGCATCCTCTAAGCCAAGGGTGTCATCTGGCTTGTCCAGCATGTGCGTTCTAGATGGTTGACCCACAAATCGCCTCCAGAACGCACATGTGCGTGGCAGAATGCCGCTCAATCAAAAGGGGAGGGAGTGAATGAGTGTTTGGGACGGTTTGATTCGGTGTTCGCCTCTGAGCTCCACATGCTTTGTAGATTGGGCGGCGGTAACAACAGGGCTTGCTGCTGTGGTAGCTCTTGGCGTTGGGGTGGCGCCAGTAATTCGAGATCGCTGTCATCGTAAGCGGCATGCCAAGATGGTCGCGAAAATTTCGGCGGGTGAGCTGGCGCTTATGGAGCACCGGCTCCTTGTTGCTGCCAAGGTCATCGAGTTGTCCAATGACCTCGTTGACCATTGGCAGCACAAAGAAGTTAGGAAACTCATAGCTCAGATATCGGCAGACAGTGTTAGTCCTCTGATTCCACACGTGCACAGCATTACTAGCGAACTGGAGAAGCGATTGGCGAAGTGCGTTGCTCTTCTGAGAGCGTTCGAGCGATCTCTTTGGAAACTCGAGAAAACGCGTCCATCCGAGATGGTTCGCATGGAAGGAGATCGCGTGTACTACGTTAGCTGCGCAAAGGAGCTCAATGAATTCAGGAAGGAACTTTGCACGTGGGCTAAGACGGATTTCGAGGATCTGACGAACTTCGTTGACGTTGGAGTCAAAGATGCAAATGTGCGTGCATCCGATGAATCGATCAGATTCCGAACGCACAATCCGCCCAGCCTTGATCACACGATAGAGCCCTCCTAGGGGCGATTCGTTCGCGTCATTGCACATCAGCAACACTCCCGTGCATCTTGTCGCCGGACTTCGATCCGGCCTTGCTGGCAGTCCTTCCGCATCTCTCCTGGCCGTCTACGAGAATGGGGGTTGCGGTCGAACGAATATTCGCGTTCAGAATTGCGCAAAGCGGCGGCGGGCTCACGCTGTTGCCAACCATGGCAACGGCGCGGCTGTTGCTGACCTGTCGACCGTCCTGCGTGCGATCGATGATGTAGCTGGCCGGGAACCCCTGGGCGCGGAACAGCTCGTGCGGCTTGAGCATGCGCAGCCCGATATCCACGATCAAATACGGCACGCCGCTCAGATGCACCGTGACCAGCGCCAGCCGGTCCTTCGTGGTGATGGTCGCCAGCGGCTCGTCCAGTTCGCCATGCTGTCCGCCGGTCCCGTAGTAGCGCATCAGGAACGCGGCAACGCGCAGCGCGCCAGCCTCCTGCTCCGGGCTTAGGGTGCATTCCACGACGCCAAATCGCTGTGCGCCAGCGAGCACTGTCGGCAGAGGATCATGAGGGTCGTACCCGATGACGTTCTGCGCCATCGCGGTCACGTGCGCGGTCACTAGGCGCTGGTGACTGCCGTTGGCGCAGATGGTCGGCATGGGGTCACAGGCGGCACTGCCAGCGCCATGATAGAACCCGCCGTTGGCCTGTTCCAGAAACGCCGCCATGACGCCCATGGCATGGGCGGCACCGGCTGGACGCGCCGCGCCAGCGCCGCTGGTGATGGTCGGCATCGGGTGGCCGGCGTCCGCACCATCGCTGGTGCCCCGGAACTTGACGAGGGACGCTGCAGCGAGGGCATAGCCGCCGCTGCCGCTGGCTGTGATGGTGCCCGCAGGCTCGTCGGCGGGCCGAACCCCGGCACCCCAGCGCTTCACGCCTCCAGGCTTGCCTTCGCCGTGTGCGGCCTGCACCAGCATCGGCGCCACGACCGCGTGCGAGCCGCCGCGCGGCCAAGCCGTGATGGTGCCCAGCGGATCGCCTCCGCAAGCGACGCCGTTGGCGGAAGCATTCGCGCACTGCACGATGGTGGGCGACACAATCATCATCTCGCCACGGTTGGCGGCGGTGATGGTCGGCATCGGTTCGTCGATGCCATGCGGCCGACGTTCTCCGCCGTGTGTTGCGTGGACGATGAACGGCTCGGCGGCGTCCAGCACAAAACGTTTGATGCCTCGGACAATACGGGCCTCGGTCGCGGCCGCGAGGGGCTTCTTGCGGCCGAAGATGCTGGGACACGGAATGGACCAGTCGATGCTGGATGCCGCCGACACGTGCGGCTCTGCGCGGGCTGGTCCATGGGTCGGTTCGGGCCAGGTGATGGCCTCACCGTCGCACCGGGCGATCATGTAGAGCCGCTCCCGCGTGGTCCCGGCGCCGTAGTCGCAGGCCCGCAGCACACGCCACTCCACCTGGTACCCGAGCGCCCGCAGCACAGCGACGAAGCGACGCCAGGTGCTGCCTTCGCGCTTCTTGTCCGGGATCAGGAACTGCTGGTCCAAGGGCACGCGCTCGCCGGCAGCGGCGACTGTGCCGTCCAGCTTGATCACGCGGCCGGTGGCCTTATCCCGCTTGGCGATCAGCGGGCCCCACTTCAGGATCTGCTTCACGTTCTCCAGCGTGATGATGCGCGGACGCACAGTGCCGGCCCAGCGCGGTACCACCCACGACAGCGAGCGGGTTGCTCGGCTGCGCGGCTGACCGCCCTTGGCCTGGCTGAAGTGCGTGCAGTCCGGGCTCGCATGTAGTGCGCCGACAGGCCGGCCGCCGCACTCGACGCGCGGGTCGGCTTCCCACACGTCCTGGCACAAATGGCGGGTATAGGGGTGATTGGCAGAGTGCAGTCCCACAGCCCAGGGGTTGTGGTTGATCGCAATGTCCACCGCTCGCGCCAGCGCTGTCTCCATCGCGTGGCTTGCACCGCCTCCGCCGGCAAACAGATCAACGATGATCTCGTCCGCGCGGAGCCGTGACTTCAGGTCATGCAAGGGGAAGCGGAAACCGCCGGAGCCGTCAGCCATGTGCCGTCTCCCTTGCTGTCATAGCGGCAATCGCCAGTGGTCGCACAAACCACGCGGCAAGGCCGTCCTCGGTCTCTCCCAGCCACGCAAGCCGCCAATCCTCGCCAGGCGCAGCTGGGTTCCAGTCGTGCAGCTCCTGCGCGGCGCTGTAGACACCAGATCCGATGCCTTCTTCAGAAAGCTCGCCCTCAACGACGACCAGGTCGAAGCCCTGCGCGAGGAAAAGCGGTCGCAGCGATACCTCGCACCCGTCAGCCCACATCGGCACGTCCGGGTGGCACAGGATCTCGCCGCCAGCGTTGCGCGGTGGGAGACGGCTGGGGTGGTACAAGCCGCGCCATGGGTCCGCTGGATCGACCACGGTGCGGGTCTGATTCCTGACCAGCTCCAGCAGCTCGTTCGCCTGCGCCAGCCGGGCTCGGGTGGTATCGCAGAGCGGCGTGTCGCCGTCCTGCATGCTGCTGCGCAGAGTCGAGACATAGGCGGTTACGGCGGGTTCGAACACGCGCAGATCCTGCAAGCGAGGCAGGCGGTGATGCAGGTCACGCAGTGCGGTCTGGGCTTGGGGGAGCGTGATGGCCTTCGCCTGGTTCGGCAGCCACACAGCTTCGACGGCGATCGCGCTGATCGTATCGAATGCATCGCGCAGCACGGGGCAGTTCGTGGGGAGCTTGGTGAGGTTCGCGGTCATCGGCGGGCCTGCTTGAATTGGGTGTCGGTGTTGACGAAAGCGCCAGCGAGCGCATGTGCTGTGGAGGCCTGCTCGGCGCCAGCAGAGCGAAGGGGGAAGGGCACGGCGTGGCGATAGCGCCGATTGGGGTCGTGGGCGAACTTGCCACCCTCGATACGGATCACCTGGTACTCAGGGAACGCCTCATCCGGCAGCATTGCGCGTGCCTCCACCATCAGCGCGACAAAGCGCGCCTGCCATTCGACCGGCATCGACTGCAGCGTGCGGCGTGGCACAACGTGATAGGCGGCGCGGCTCAGTCCGAACGCATGCCATGCAGGGCCATCGGAGTAGGTGCTGCCGGGCCTGCCGGGTTCAGTGACGGTCGCTGCGTGCAATTCGCTTCTCATGGTTGCCTCAGTCGATGTCATGGGCTGCCATGCGCTCCACATAGCTGCCGTGGTTGGCCGCGTACCGGCTCATCAGCGGGCGAAGTGGCGTATGTCCCAACACCTCGATGCGCCCACCCGCTGCGAGGAAGGCGTCCAGGTCGTCGGCCAGCTGCTGCCGGTCCAGTTGCCGGTGTCGGATCGTGGTCGCCGCGTCACTGACGCCTGTAAGCGGACCTGGCGTGCTGGCCGGCTGCACCCTGGCAGGTGCCGCGCGCAGCGGGGCGATTGCATGTTGCGTGTGGCTGGAGAGGCGCCAGATCCCGCGCACGCCCGAGCGGTGGCATATGGCCTGACCGCTGCGCGCCAACCCCTTCAGCGTGTAGCCGATAGCCTGGTGCGTGCTGTTGATGCGGCCAGCGGTCTTGATCTGCTCGACCGTGGCGCCCTGCGGGAACATGGCGAGGACGTTGCGCACTTCGGCGGCACGGCCGGTCTGCTGCGGGCGCGCGCTCATGCTCGGGACTCCGCGATCAGTTCGCGCATAGCCCAGCCGTGATGCATCACTTTGGACGAGCTGTCGGCGACGGCGTCGGGGTTCTCGGTCAGTACGAGCGTGTTATCCAGCGGATAGCTGCTGTGTCCATCCCAGTCCTCAATCACGGCCTGCAGGCCGAAGTGTTCGCGCAGCTCCTGCGCGTTGGCGTTTTTGCCGCACAGATGCGGCCCGTAGATCACAACAGAACGGCTCATGCGGGGATTCCTCGCGTGCGGCGCGTGGCGCGGTTGATGGGGGAGATCGACCGAACACGCACGCCCTGGCGGTCGAGCCAGCGGTGCGCGGCCTGTGCGGCCAGTCGGTTGAGGGAAAACGTGACGCCGCCGAGGGTGAGCGAGTGGTGCGATACCCCCACGCTCCGGCTGGCGCTGGCGGCTACCTTCAGGAGCGACTCGCGCGGTGCGGCGGTGTAAAGACCGGCCCATAGCCAGCCCTGGCACACCATCAGGACGAGCGACTCGCCCTGATGGCCGGTGGCGAATTGCTGTTCCACGGGCAGCGTGGTCTGAACGCTCATGCCGTCAGCGCCAGGTCGCGTGCCTTGGCGATCTCGGCCTCTGCGGCAGCGAGGCCGAGATCGGTCAGGGTCGCCTTGCGCGGCAGCTGCGGGTCGTCGTACCGGATCAGCACGCGCTCATCCAGCCAGTTCATGACGCGGCGCGTGAACAGCTTCTCGGGTCGGTTGCGGGGCGCAAACCCGTTGGCGGTACGGTGGAGTGTGTGATCCGAAGCGCCATGCGCTGCGAGCAACGCGGCTTTTTCCTTCGGCTTCAGTGGAGCGGCCATGGGCAGTTCTCCTGGTCAGGCAGCGATTGGCGTGGAAGAGGAAGCGGCAGCGATCTCGGCCAGGACCTCGCCGCGATGGCGGGCCAGCAGGGAGATCGGGATGCGCAGGTGGGCAAGGCTCGGATCGGTCCAGCGCAGCTCGGCCAACGCGGCCTTCTCCATCGGTACCGGACGGGTGGCGAGGCCACACCGATGGCACTCGATGTGCAGCAGCGGCGGGCAGGGGGTGCCGAGGCGATGGCCTGTCGGGGCGCCTTCGGTCACGACGATTTGCGGTCGATGACCGGGCCAGCACAGCGGCACTGAATCGGGGAGCGGGCGAGCGGTCTGGCGCATGGTCAGCCCCTCACCGAGGTGCTGAGCGCCCAGCGCGCCTTCGCCGCATCGCGGTCTGCGTGCGCCTGGTGGATTTCAGCGATGCGCAGGGGCACCACAACCGCGGCTACCAGCACCACGGCTGCCCAAGCGAGGCGGAGGCGCCGGCTCATGCCCGCACCTCGGCCGACATGTCTCGCGAGCAGGCTTCCAAGCGGAGGCTGGCAACGCCCATGCGCCGGGAGCGGCGCAGCTGGTTGCGGTTGTGTTCGCCCTTGCTGCGAACCCACAGGGTTCGGGCGGTGCTGTGATCGCGTGCTGCCACAGCCCGCAGGGCCTTCACGGCCAAACGCGGCAGCAGGCAGGGGCTGGGATCGGCGTAGCGATGAGACATGGCGCGCTCCTGTTCGAAGGAGGGCGCCGGCGGGTCAGGTGCCGAGGGGGCGGCTACTGCCGGTCAGGGGAAGGGCCGGCAAGGTGGCGACCCGCCGGTCGCCCGCCGGTCGTTGGCCGGCGACGCAATTTATCCCGCAGCTAAATTCTCAATGCAATAGCTGCCAGCTAAATTTTGCATGTAGGGCTGAAAAAGGGATGGGCACGCCCGATAATTCCCAGGCATATAGGGGCCAGGGAGGCTGCGATGTTGAGCAGGTTGGTGGTGCTAGGGGTTGCGCTTGCAGTTTCACCTTTGGTTTCGGCAGAGGTGTTCAAGTGCAAGGGGGCAAGCGGGGAGACGGTCTACTCGCAGGCCCCTTGTTCCGCAGGCGCAGCGCCGATGAAGCTGCGTTCCAATCGAGCTTCCACAGAGAGTTCGGGCGAGGCTGCCAATCGCGCGGCGGTGTATCAGACGACAGAACTTGCGGACGCTGGGATCGCTGAACGGAACTGCCTGTCCTCGGAGCAAAGCAGGATCTACGGCCCGGTTAACGTGCGGGGGCAGGATGTGTCACGCCAGATCGCCGCCCTAAACCGTGAACTTGCCACCGCAAGGAACAACCTTGCGGGCGCCACTTATGCGTCTGGGATCCGCTCGCAGATTGCGAGCCTGCAGCAGGCCCAGGCAGCGGACAGAGTATCGGCCGACAGCCAGATGACCGAAGCTAGGAGGCGATGCGGTGATGCGCGGAGTGAGCGTGAACGCGCCACGCGGGAGAAGTACTCAAGTGGCGACAAGCCATAGGAGTGGGCGCCTGGCGCGCCCACTTGTCTTGGATTAGGGCCACGTGTCCTGGATGGAAACGTTCTTGATGAAGCCGGCTTCATCCAAGGGAACGCCGTCCATGCAGCATTCCCTAGCGGCTTCCATTTCCCGATGCAGACGCACCAGCGCGTCGTTTTCGAGGCAATCGATGCCTGGCGTGTTAAACGTCGCTTGGTCGATCAAGCAGCCCAGGTTGTAGTGATCGCGCAGCCAGCGGATGCGCCGGATAATGCTGTCTCGCGTCACGCTATCGATGGTCGATCGTTTAGGTGCTTCGACCAAGCGGAGCTTGGGCTTTTGCCCATCACGCCTTGCGACGCGTTGCGCGATCACCTGAGCCAATGCTTCGAGTGTCCCGGCGGCCGGGGGTTCCTTCTTCTGCTTCTCCATCCTTCTCCCTGAGCCTTTGCGCAAGCGCCTTGCTGAAGTCAATCAGGTTGTCGGGTGTTACCGTCGCCTCACCTCGCTGATAGAGGTACTCATAGGCATAAGCCAGCGGCGTACCGTCTTCTTCATTGCTGAAGTCATCAATCCCAAGGTTGGCGAACGTTAGCCTGACGAGCCTGATCGCGGAGGCGATGATCTCAGGGTCGATTCGCAGATCGTGAGAACCGGCAGGGGCCCCAGCACCAGCGTCGTCGTCGGACCTCGGCTGGTCCAGCCAGCCATGGGATAGTCCGGCCGCGCGTTCGATCTTGCGCGCAACGTCATCCCCCATCTTCTTGCCGCTCAATAGCTGGTTCAGATAGGAAGGCGCCATGTCCAGGTGAATCGCGATCGCTTTTTGCGTCCCCAGCTGGGGTTTGAGCGTGGCGACCAGGGCCTGGAGGTTGAGGTGTCTGGCGGTGATGGCATCCATACGGCAAGCGTAGCTAGTAGCTAAACGCCGAAGTTGCGCTGTGTGCTTGACATTAACGTTTAGCTCGGGGCTAAATACTGGCCCTATGGACCTACTCACCTTCATTTCGGACCCCGAACGTAAGCGGCGCCTCGCTGCCTTGACCGGCAGTTCTGAGGGATACCTGTGGCAGTGCGCGACCGGTTGGAGGAACAAGAAGCCCAGCCCGATCCTGGCGCGAAAGATTCAGCTGGCGTCAGTAGAGATCGGTGGCGAGCTTGGCTGCGAGCCTTTGGCTCTTGCTGCGATCCGCCCTGACATCTGGCCGGCTGAGACGGCATGAATCGGTCTACATACAAGAGCCTTGCGCGCCGGGGCGAACAGGACCGCGACCACGCCGCCGATGCCGGATGCGGCGTCGTAGGTTCGGATCGCGGTGAAGCGCATGCGCTGCGGGAAGCTGATGATCTCTGCCATGGCGCCAATGTTGCCCCGGCCGCAATCAGCCTTCCCACGATGATCGTTGGCGCGTTTCAGGGGGACGCATGACCTGCCTCCGCTCAGACCTTTACTGGCGGGATGCCCTGCACAACGCGGTGGCCCGCGCCCCAGGTGGTCTGCAGGATGCGGCCGCACACATCAGCAAGCGTAGGGGCAAGTCGATCTCGGCAGAGACGCTGCGCAAAAAACTGCGAGGCATCGATGGTGAGTCTATCTCCATGGAGATGGCCGAGATCCTGACGGACTACCTGCAGCAGTTCGTGGTCACGCAGGAGATTGCCACCGACTGGGTGTGCTCCCTCGCAGGTCAGTACGACCTGATGGTGGATTACGTACCGCCGCCACCCGAGGGTGGTTGGCCGAACGAGCTGGCCGCGATCCAGGCAAAGCTGCTGGAGCTGCATAAGCTGACCGGCGCGCTGGCTGGCGCCGGTATCGACGCTATGGCCGACCAGCGCTTGACCGTCCCCGAGGCGGATCGAATCCAGGACCTATCGCGCGACGTGCGCAGGCTCTGCTACCGACTGGAGCGCAATGCCTGCCGTGCTGCTGGTAAGCAGGGGATGGAGGACTGACGTGGCAACCCACCACGCCCATCGATCCCGATATCGACGGCGTGGCATAGCCAGCGCATCTGCGCGGCAAGCAATGAAACTGGCCGCCTTGGCGCTGACTGACGCGGTGCCCGGGTTGGTAGGTGAAGAAGCATTGGCGGAGCGCGAGCGCATCCGACAGCGACAAGAGCAGCAAGACAACCGGCAGCACTGCCTGCCTTTGGGGAATCCAGATGTACCAAGCAAGCACTGATTCGGCCCCATCCCCCCGGGTGGCTTGTGAAAGGCCGCGTGCTGCCCACTCTACTGAATCCGCCCTTGCATCGAGAGCGATTCTCAATACCAGCGATGGGTCCTTCCTGGGCACTTCGGACGCGGGTATTCAGACGCGCATTTCCTGGGTAGATAGCGGCTCGGGAAACTACTGAATGTCTGAGAACTACGAGGATGTTCTGCAGCAGCTGCAGTCCGTAGGCCTGCTGGTCACCGAGTTGGACACCACCGGGCGCATGGTCCGCTGCCGCGTCGAGGGCTCACGCGAGCGCCGTGGCTGGTACGCGCTCCACGAACTGAATACCTCTGCCGGCGAAGTGCTGGTCGTCGGCACCTACGGCGTCTGGCACGGCAACGAAAACGGCGCGACCAAGGTTGATCTGCGTAAGCGCGACAAGACCTTCTCCGATGAACAACGCGAAGCGCTGCGCAACCGGCTGGCCGAGGATCGTCGCAGGGCGGAGTCCGCTCGCCAGTCCCAGGCGAAGCGGGCGGCCGAACGTGCATCGTCGGCCTGGGCAAAGGCGAATGCAGTCGGCGAGGCCGACTACCTGGTCAGCAAGGGCGTGCAGGGATTCGGTCTGCGCTATGGCACCACCGGTGCCGCACTTGTGCCGTTGCTTGATGTGAACGGCCAGGTGCATGGCCTGCAGGTACTGCGCAGCACGAAGCAGGCAGCCGCAGGGCGCAAGCCCGCAAAGGAGTACTGGCCGGCAGGCATGGTCAAGAAGGGCCACTTCCATCTGATCGGCGGAAGTCCCCAGTGGATCTTGTTGGTGGCCGAGGGCTATGCGACTGCGGCGACGTTGCACATGGCGACGGGCTACCCGGTGGCCGTGGCGTTCGATGCCGGCAATCTGCTGGCCGTGGCCTCGGCGCTGGCGAAGCGCTATCGCGGCGTAAAGATGCTGCTGTGCGCCGACGACGACGTGCTGCAGAAATGTCGGCATTGCAAGAGCCGCCTGGTGCTCGCCGACCATCCGCAGTTCTGCCCGTCCTGCGCGCAGCCGCATGGCGCATCGAATGCAGGCCTGCTCGGTGCCGAGGCCGCCGCACTGGACGTGGGCGGGGCGGTGCTGCACCCAGTCTTTGCCGATGAGCCGGCCAGGCGTGAGCGATTCGTCGAAAACGGCCGCAAGGTCAGCGACTTCAACGATCTGCACGCGCAGGAAGGACTGCATGTTGTTCGCGCTCAGGTCGAGGCCCGTCTCACGGAGCTGTCATGGCGGGTGCCTGCCGAAAAACGTGCGCCTTCCATCACCAGCGATGGGGGCGCGGGGACCGATCGACTGGCACCCATCCACTCACTCGGCGAGTTGCTTGAGCGGTTCGCGCTGGTGTACGGGCAGGGCGGCACGGTATTCGACCACAAGGAACACATGCTGGTCGCGTTGGGCGACATGCGCGATGCCTGCGTTCGAAAGGAGCTGCACAGGGCATGGATGGAGCACTCGGATCGTTCCATCGTGCGGGTGCGCGAAGTGGACTTCGACCCGTCTTGCGAGAAGCCTGGAGTGACGTGCAATCTCTTCGCTGGGTGGCCGACGGTGCCGCAGGAAGGCAACTGTGAGCGTCTGTTGCAACTGCTCTGGCACATGTGCGGCAACGAGGCCAATCAGAAAGCGCTCTATGACTGGGTGGTCAAGTGGCTTGCATATCCGCTGCAGCACCCTGGCGCAAAGATGAAATCGACCATCGTTATTCATGGTCCGCAGGGCACCGGTAAGAACATGTTCTTCGATGAATACATGAAGCTCTACGGTGACTACGGACGGGTTCTGGATCAAGCGGCGTTGGAAGACAAGTTCAACGACTGGGCGAGCCGCAAGCTGTTCCTGCTCGCCGACGAGGTGGTTGCACGCACCGAGGTGTACCACTTGAAGAACAAGCTCAAGGCGCTGATCACGGGTGATCGCATCCGCATCAATCCGAAGAACATCCAGGCCTACGAAGAAGACAATCACGCGAACCTGGTGTTCCTGTCCAACGAGGCGATGCCGGTCGTGCTGGAGGAAGATGATCGGCGCCACGCGGTGATCTGGACACCGGACAAGCTCAGTCCGGAGTTCTACACCGAGGTGCTGGCGGAAATCCGCAGCGGCGCGACGGCAGCGCTGCACCACTATCTGCTGCAGGTGGATCTGACCGGCTTCACCAACGGCACCAACCCGCCGATGACCCAGGCGAAAGAGGAGCTGATTGGCCTGAGCCAAGACAGCCCGCAGCGCTTCCTGGACGAGCTTTACGGCGACGACATCCCCGGGCTCAAGCCTATGCCGGCGCTGTCGAAGGAATGGTACGAGGTCTACAAAGCTTGGTGCGCGCGCGAGGGCCTACCGCGTCCGGCACCTTCGCCCAAGTTCATCAATGCGCTGGTGCGCAAGCGCCAGATCATCCACCCGGACAGGGCGCGAAAGCGATACCAAATCGAGCAGACCGTGAACGGTCCGCATGGGTTCCTGATGCTCGGGAACTGCACTTTGCCTGATGGCAAGACCGAGGCTGCGTGGCTGGGTGACCAGGTCGTTCTGTTCCGGCGCATGTTCTCCGACTACAAGGGGCGTGCGTGATCACTATGCCCCTCAATGTGCGGAGTGTGCGGGATGTGCGGGCAGATGTGCGGGCGTCGTTTCGTAGTGAACTGCTTGTGGCAGTAGGTGTGTGCGGCATGTGCGGGATTCGGCCTACATGGGCGGGCGCGGGTGAGCGTGATCGTTCCCGCCACAGTCGCCTAGCAGCCACTCGCGTGTATATGCGGTCCCGCACATCCCGCACATGCCGCACACACCTACCGCCGCAGCGATTCAGGCCCATCCCGAAGCCGCACACGTCACCGCACATCCCGCACATGCTCGCGCGCGCGCTTTTTCTCGCTTTAACGATCTTCGAAAGAAATGGAGTAGGGGGTAGTAATGGCTGATGATGACGTGACGATCACTGGGAAAGAGCTGGCCTCCCTGATCGGCTGCAAGCCGTCCTACGTGGTCGAGCTGAGGAAGAAGGGCAGGGTGGTGGTGGGGGCTGGCGGGAAGGGATTCCTGAAGACTGCCTCCCTGGAGCTCTACGCTCGCACCGCAGATCCGGTCTATGCCGGGGTAGCCCAGCGCCACGCAGATGAGCGTGGCAGGTCGCTGGTGGGGAGCGGGGAGGGTGCCAATGCCCTCGACGCCGACATCGACGACGATGAAGAGGACGGCGACGAGGACGATTCCAGGCCCTCACGGGCCGGCCGGCCGCAGACCCCGGATTCCGCGCGCAAAGCAAAGGCGCTGGCCGACAAGGCGGAGACAGACGCGCACATGGCGCACATCGCGCTGCAGAAAGAGTTGGGTTTGCTGCTCCCTCGCGCGGACGTGGAGGCCTTCCTTGCTGAGCACGCCACGACCTTCCGGGGGGCGATGGAGCGCTTGGCCGATACGCTGGCGCCGCAGCTTGCCGCCACGCTGGATGAGGCTGGGTGCCGCCGCCTCGTGTGGGATGAGGTGAGCCACGCCTTGGAAGAACTCAGCCAGGGCTTTCGCACGCTGGCGGCGAAGGCAGCGGAGGCTGTGGAATGATGGAGGCACAGAGCTGCCTGGCGTCGGTGCTGGCGCGCTCGCTTCAGCCGCGACGGCCGATGAGCGTGTCGCAGTGGTGCGATGAGCACATGCGTCTGTCCACCAAGAGCGGCAGCAAGCCCGGGCGCTGGGTGACAGATCGCAACCCGCCCCTGCGCGAGCCGATGGACAACATGTCTGCCCGCAGCCCCGTCCATGACCAGGTCTGCATGTTCCCGATCCAGTTCGGAAAGAGCCAGCTGGCGACCAACGCCATGGCCTACTGGATGGACTACGCCCCCGGCCCGATGATGTATGCGCTGCCGGGCGAGGTGTCCATGAACAAATGGATTGCCCAGAAGCTCAACCCCATGATCGAGGTATGTGCAGCGGTCAAGAAGGCGCTGACCAGCACCGCCAGCCGCGACAGCGCCAACCAGCGCACGTTCAAGGATTTTGCCGGAGGCCAGCTGTTCGTGGAGCACATGGGCAGCCCGCAGCGTCTGAAATCCTCCACCGTGAAGTACCTGCAGGTGGACGAGATCGACGAGGCACCGCAGCAGCTCGCAACCGGCGACGATCCGGTGAAGATGCTGGATGGTCGTACCTCCTCCTTTCCGACCACCTACAAGCGGCAGTACATCAGCACGCCTGGCATCGCCGGACTCAGTCGGATCGCCAAGCTCTACGACAAGAGCGACCAGCGCCGGTATCACGTGCCGTGCCCGCACTGCGGCCACTACCAGGCGCTGCAATGGAGCGGCCTGGTGTGGTCGCCCGACAAGAACCATGCCTGGTATGCGTGCTGTGAGTGTGGCGTCGCCATCGAGGAACACTTCAAGACCGACATGATCGCCAACGGGCGATGGATCGCAGCCAATCCTGACTCGCCGATCCGCGGCTACACCATCAACTGCCTGTACTACCAGTTTGGCCTTGGTCCACGCTGGCTGGACCTGGTGAAGGAGTGGCTGGAGGCGCAGGGCGATCCGGCTTCGCTCAAAACCTTCGTGAATGACCGCCTGGCCGAGACGTGGGAAGACCCGGCAATGCGGGCAGTCAAGCACAACGTCATCAAGGATCGTGCCGAGCCCTATGCGCTTCGATCTGCACCGCAAGGTGTGCTGGCTATCACCGTAGGTGTGGATACGCAGGACAACCGCCTTGCTGTTCACGTCGTCGGCTGGGGACGGGGTATGACCGCCTGGACGTTGGACTATGTGGAGCTGCAGGGCGATCCAGCCGAGGAAGCGGTGTGGGTGGCCCTGACCGATTTGCTCAACCGCGCAATCGAGCGCGAAGATGGCGCGCTGCTCCGGCCGATGGCAGTGGCCATCGACGCTGGTGGCCATCGCACCGAGGCTGTCAAGAACTACGTCCGTCAGCGGCGCATCACCCGTCCAATGTGCATCTTCGGTGCGGTTCCCAACAACGCACCCGTGCTGTCCAAGGGCAAGCTGGCGGACGTCACCTGGAAGGGCAAGACTGACAAGCGCGGCATCACCATCAACCACGTGGGTACCGTTGCAGCCAAGCACTACCTCTACAGCCGTCTGTCGGCCGACGCCGAGCGCAAGCCCGAGAATCGCATGGTCCACCTCAGTGACCAGCTACCGGAGGAGTTCTTCCCGGGCCTGGTGTCGGAGGTCTACAACCCCGTCAAGAATCGCTTTGAGAAGAAAGTGACCCGAAACGAGCCGTTGGACACATGGGTATATGCCTACGCGGCGACCCATCACCCAGAGGTCCGTATCAACCGCTTCACGCGTTCCGATTGGGACCTGTTGGAACAACGGCTGGCTGCGCCGCCAAGCGTGAACGTTTCACGCGAAACGCCAGCTGCTGCGTCGGAGGACCACGCGCCGATCGATTCCCGTGAAACATCGAGTGTGCCTCGCCGACCACGGCCCGCGCAGCCTCGTGACATGGGGAGGCAGTGGTGAGCAGGAACACGGTGCGAAACAAGGTGCGAATCAGTGAGCTGACGGAGGAACTCGCTGTCGGTGCGGCGTTGCGCCTGCGCTGTGGCAGCGACGATATACGCAGCGTTGTGGAGGCCGTGGTGGCCTACCTTGTCGAGGAGTACCCAGCCCAGGACCTGTACATCCCAGCCAGCATGCAAAGTAGCGCCTATCCAGTGGATGAGATCCGGAAAGGAATGCGGGAGCAGGAGTCGGTACGGTCGCTGTGCAAGAGGTTCAGGATCGACAGGCGGACGCTTTACCGCTTGCTCGATGAGCCTTCCGCCAATGAGTAGTGAGTGCGGGTGAGTTCCCCGAGACTCACCCGCACTTGATCTGGAAACTGGCATCCATGATCTCCTGGATGCCTCGCTGATGAGCTGGACCAAAGACGATGTGGAGCGGTTGAAGGCCGCCATCGCCAGCGGCCAGTTGTCCGTTCGGCACGGTGACCGTCAGGTCACGTATCAGTCCGGCGACGCAATGTTGAAGGCATTGGACCGCATGGAGGCGGAAGTGGCCGCCAACACGGCCGGGCGCCGGAAGTCCGCCACGCGCCGCTACCGCTTCACGACGCTGAGGGGCTTCTGACATGGCGGCCTCGTTGCTGGACAGGGTCATCGGTGCAATTTCTCCGCAAGCAGCCCTGAAGCGTCACCGCGCCAGAGCAACGCTGGAGGCAGTTCGCGCCTACGAGGGCGCCTCGCGCACTGACGGTTGGCGTGTTCGTAGGGCGGGGGCCAGCGCGAACACCGATCACCTGGCAGATGCCCGCGAGCTGCGCAACCGCGCACGGGCACTGGTGCAGAACGTACCGTACTGCGCGCGGTCTCTCCAGGTGCTGGTGAGCGCAACGATCGGGACCGGCATTACTCCCAAGGCCGAAGGCCCAAACGCTGCCGCGCTGGACATCCTGTGGGGCCGCTGGGCCGACGTGGCGGACGCGGATGGAAAGTCGGACATCTACGGCCTTATGGCTACCGCGTATCGTGCGATGGAGCAGGACGGCGAAGTCATGATTCGCCGCCGCACCAGGCGTCAGTCGGACGGTCTCGCGGTCCCGCTGCAGCTTCAGGTGCTGGAGATCGACTGGCTGGACGGAAACAAGCACGGCTCTGCGCCGGGCGGTGGCCAGGTCATCAACGGCATTGAGTACGACGCGATTGGTCGGATTCGCGGCTACTGGTTGTTCGGAGCGCATCCTGGTGAGGCTGTGCGTGGCTCTGTACGCTTGAGCAGTTCGTTGGTGCCGGCATCCGACATCATCCACCTCTACAACCCCGTCCGCCCCGGGCAGGGACGCGGCATTACGCGCTTCGCACCGGTGATCGCGCGAGTGCGCGACCTGATGCTGTACGAAGACGCCGAGCTGGCGCGGAAGAACCTGGAAGCCCGACTTGGCGTGATCGTCAGTGGCGACATCGACTCGATGTCCAACGCGGACGATGACGGCCCTTCGCAGCTCGGCTCAGATCGCGACCAGGTTACCGACCTTGGCCCACTGCCCAGCGGTGGTGTTACCCACATCACCGGTGCCACCGCCTTCCAGACAGTCGAGCCTAAGCCTGCAGGCGGCTACGTCGAATACTGCAAGTTCAACGCGCACATCATCACTGCTGGCGTCGGTGTTCCGTACGAATCTGCCACGGGCGACATGCGCGAAGTGAACTTCTCCAGCGCCCGCATTCGGCAGATGGAGTTCCGCCGCGACTGCGAACAGATGCAGTGGCTGGTCCTGGTCCCTCAGATGTGTAAGCCGATCTGGCGCTGGTTTGATGAAGCTGCCGCGCTCGGTGGCGGTGTGCGTTCCACGGGAAGCACTGCCGACTGGAGCACCCCTCGCTGGGACTACGTCAACCCCAAGCAAGACATCGAATCGGAAATTGCAGCGATGGGTGCCGGTCTCAACTCGCCCAGCGAAGCGCTGCGTCGGCGTGGCTACGACCCGGACGCGGTCTACGCCGAGATGGGCAAGGACTTCAAGCGGATGAAAGAGACCGGCGCTCTCGAGCTGATGACCTTCCTTCAATCCAGTGGCGCCCGGACCAGCCTGGTCGACGCCTCAACAACCAACGAGGAATGACCATGCCCCAGCCAACCCAGGCTCCGCAGCAGGACGGTACGACGCGCCTCATGCCACCTCAGTTGCGTGAGGCCGAATTGCAGCCAACCAGCTTCGATAGCGAGGCGCGCACGATCGAGCTTCAGTGGACTGCTGGTACTCGCGTGCGCCGCTACGACTGGTGGAACGACACCTACTACTGGGAGGAGCTGGTCGTTGATGAGGCGGCCTGCAACATGGAGCGCCTGTCGTCCGGTGCTGCGCCGGTCCTGGATAGCCATAACACCTGGGGCATCGGCTCTCAGATGGGTGTGGTGGATCGAGCCTGGCTCGCCAATGGCGAAGGCCATGCGCAGATTCGCTTTTCCGGCCGCGAGGAGCTGGCAGGCGTAATCGCCGATATCGGTGCCGGAATCATTCGCAACATCTCGGTTGGTTACACCGTGCAGCGCTATGAGATCGAGCGCGCCGTCAACCCCGGCGATTTGCCGATCTACCGCGCGGTGGAGTGGACGCCGAGCGAGATCAGCTTCGTCACCGTGCCGGCCGACCCGGCAGCAGGTACCCGCAGCAATCAACCCGCACAGGGGACCCCCTGTGTATTCACCCGTAGCGCATCGTCGCAGGAGCACACCATGCCTCAGCCCGCCGCCCGCGCCGCCGAATCGGCGGACCAGCAGGAACCCATCAACAACGCCCCGGCTCCGGCAGCGCCGGCCGCAGCTCAGGCACCGGAAGGTGATACGCGTGCAGCCGACATCGTGGAGCTGGCAACCCGCCACGGCCAGACCGAACATGCAGCTGGCTGGATTCGCGCTGGTCACTCGGTTGACCACGTGCGTGGCCTGATCTTGACCACGCTGGAGCAGCGCGACGCCGCTGCTGGCGGCAACATCAACCGCATCAGCGTCACCGAGGACGAGCAGGATCTGCAGCGCTCCGCTGTGACGCATGCGCTGCTGCACCGAGCCCAGGTGATCGATCCCGCAACCAAGCGGATCTTCGCGCTCACCGGTGACAATCCGGTGCGCGGCCTGACCCTGATGGACCTGGCCCGTCGTAGCCTGGAGCGTTGCGGTGTTCGCACCGATGGCATGGCGAAGCTGGAGCTGGTGGGCCGCGCGTTTACCCAGAGCGGCAGCGACTTCCCGGTGCTGCTGGAAAACACGATGCACAAGGCACTGCAGGCTGCCTACGCCGTCGCGCCGGACACCTGGTCCCGCTGGTGCGTCACCGGCACGGTCAGCGACTTCCGCGAGCACTCGCGCTACCGCATCGGCAGCATTGGCAACCTCGACAAGCTGACCGATGCCGGCGAGTTCAAGAACAAGAAGATCCCGGACGGCGAGAAGGCAACCATCACCGCCGGCACCAAGGGCAACACCATCAACCTGACCCGCCAGGCGATCATCAACGACGATCTGGGCGCGTTCCTCGGCCTGGCCACCGCCTTCGGTCGTGCCGCAAAGCGGACCATTGAAGCCGACGCGTATGCGTTCCTCGCCAGCAATCCGAAGCTGGATTCCAACAAGACGCTGTTCCACGCCGACCACGGCAACATCCTGGCGGCAGCAGTGCCGAGCGTCACCTCGGTCGACGCGATGCGCGTCCAGCTGGCCCAGCAGAAGGACGTGGGCGGAAATGATGTGCTGGATCTGTCGCCGGCACTCTGGCTCGGTCCGACGAAGTACGGCAGTGCCGCGCGTGTCACCAACAAGGCTGAGTACGACCCGGACGCCGAAGGAAAGCTGCAGCGCCCGAACGCGGTGCAGGGTCTCTTCCGCGACATCGTCGACACCGCGCGCATCAAGGACGACAAGTGGTACCTGTTCGCCGATCCGAACGACTGCCCGGCCATTGAGGTCGCATTCCTCGATGGGATCACCGAGCCCTTCCTGGACTACGAGGAAGGCTTCACGGTCGACGGTGTGCGCTGGAAGGCTCGCCTCGATTTCGGCATCGCCGCCCTTGACTATCGCGGCGTGCAGCGCTGCGGCTGATCCCTAACTGGAGCACTGAGACATGGCACAGAACTTCGTTTCCGATGGGGACGTGATCCCCTGGACCAACACCACCGATCAGCCGGTCGCATCGGGCCAGCCAGTTGCCGTCGGGCATCAGCTGGGCGTTGCCCTGGTCAACATCGCAGTCGGCGCGACCGGCAGCGTGGCCCTGGGCGGCGTGTTCACGTTGCCGAAGGTGCCGACGGCGGTCTTCGAGCAGGGTGAAAAGCTGGTGTGGAGCGCAAGCGCCAAGGCATTCGACGGTAGTTCCGCGACTGCCGTGGCCGGCGACATCACCGGTGCAGCGTTCGCCTGGGCTGCCGGCTCCGCCGGTCAGGCGACGGCCGAGGTGCGACTCTCGCCGGGCAACGCCAGCAAGGCGTAACCGAATAGGCCGGCACCGCTCACTGATGCCCGGGTGGCGTGAGCGGTGCCGGCTCTTCCACAGCGACATCGGGGGATCGCATGGGCACCACCAGCACGCCGCGCGGCGTACGCAACAACAATCCTGGCAACATCGACCGCACCAGCACGCCGTGGCAGGGTGAGGATCGTTCCGCCACCGCCATCGCGCGCGAGCAGCGCTTCTGCGTGTTCCTGACCCCGCAGGCCGGGTTCCGCGCTCTGGCGAAGACCCTGCTCACCTACCAGCGCAAGCACGGCCTGCGCACTGTGAAGGAGATCATCGGGCGCTGGGCGCCGCCGGTGGAAAACAACACCGGTGCTTACGTCCTGCAGGTTGCCACTGCCGTGGGCGTCGCGCCTTCGGAAGTCATCCGCCTGGACAACGCGGTCACTCTGAGCCGTCTGGCTACCGCTATCGCCAAGCATGAAAACGGCGGAATGTACTGGCGCCCGGACGTGATCGACGCCGGTGTTGCAGAGGCGCTGCGCTGATGGTCGGCGGCGGCGTCACCGCTACGGCTCCCTGGTGGGCTGCAGGCAGCGTTGTAGCGCTGTGGCTGCTCCGCGAGACGTGGACGGCGTTCCTCTCGCGTAGGAAGGAGCGTACCGAGACCGACGCCAACGTGGATCTCATCAAGGGCCTGTCCGACCGTGTCTCCTTCCTCGATCAGAGGGTCACTGCCCAGGATGAGCGGCTGCAGGCTGAAATGCTGCTGCGGCTCAGGGCTCAGGAGGAGGCCAGCGCCCTGCGCACGCGTGTGCGCCAGCTCGAATCGACTCTGCGCGGCCTTGGTGCGGTTATCCCGCCCGAAGACCCGGTGGTGCCCGCATGATCCGCGCCCTGGTCGTCGCCATCCTCCTGCTGCTGGGCGTCATCGTCTGGCAACGCGGCTCGGTGTCCATCGCGCACCGTGCGGCCGACCAGGCCGCGTCCAGCCGTGACGCCATGGAAAGCGAGCGTGATGCCGCTCGCGCTGAGGCCGATGCGGCAGCCGAAACCCTGAAGGCAGAGCGTGGCAGCGCGGCGGCCGCGAACACCCTGGCGTCCAAGTACGAAAAGGAAAAGGACAATGCACAGAAAGCATCTGATCGCCTCATCGCTGATCTTCGCGCTGGCAACCGGCGCCTGCACCAGCGTTGGCAAGCGTCCGTCGCCACCGCAGAGCTGTCCTCGGCCGTCGCTGCCGCCAGCGGGCCTGATGGTCGAGCCGACGACCGAATCGAAAGTGCGGGCCGAGCTATTGGCGCCGCCGCCCAGTGCGACGCCCAGGTGAGGGCGCTGCAGGCTTACGCGATGCTTTGTTCGGGAGGTGCGCGGTGAACGAGGTGGAGTTCCTGCGAGACATGGACGCGACGATCCACGCTTCGTTGGCCCTTGCCGGGATGGCCTCCACGGCCAAGGTGACGGCGGTCAAGAACGGGACTGTCACTGAGGGCGTGAGGATCTACATCGACCGTGACGTAGAGACCATCGGCGAGCTGCGGCAGTTCGTCGCCGGCCGTGTCGAAGTGTCTTTTCTGCGTGCAGATGTCGAACCTGACCAGGGCGACCGTGTAGAGCTTGGCGGCGAGGTGTTCGTGACATCGAAGAAGCTCAGTGACGACGGCTCGCGTAGTGTCTGGTTGGTGCGCCGTGGCTGAGCTACCCGAACCACTTTCCTGGCAGCTGGTCGAGTTCTTGCGCGGCCGAGTGCAGATGATCCGAGCCAGCGCCGGATTCCTCACCGACATAGGTGCGGGGCTGATCGTTGTCGACGATGCCGTGCTGGATGAGGATCAGTCCGGACCAGCCACGCTCATTTCGGTCCAGCAGCTGTCGCGCGTTGGCGGTGGGTCTGCCCAGGTCAACTCCGATGCCTCGGTCACGATTGAGTTCGAGGTGCCGCGAGAGAGTGGTGAGGTGAACCCTCGGCTGCTCGTGCACCGCGCCAGGTACGACCTGATTCGTGTGTTGACCTTCAACGACAAGCTGCTGCCCAAGGGCATTACCAAGTTTGAGTTGCTTCAAAGCCAGATGGCAACCCTGGAGGACGACGCAGGGCATTCCGCCGTTGTCGCTCAGATCACCGCGCGGGCTGGTCTGACCGAGACCTTTGAGCCCGTATCCAACCCGTAGGAGAAGTATCACCATGGCACAGCCTAAGGTCCGAAAATTCGCAGGCGATCTGCGCTTCTGGGAGCACGGCGTCAACGGCGCCCGTATTCCCGTCATCCCCGAGCCGGCCGACAAGTTCGGCAATCAGCCACTGGAGCAGTCGTCGCTGACGTTCAGCTACGAAGCCGGCGACTCGGTGGAGATCAAGAGCAAGCGCCGTGATGCGCGCTATCAGCAGATCATCCACAAGGATTCCAACCCCGGCGTCACCAGCGTTTCGATCACCGCGCTGGAAGTGCCGCCGGCCATCCTGGCCCGCATGTTGTACGGCACGTTGGTGGCCACCCAGGTTGCCGCCGGCACCGCCACCGACGTTTCGGTGACCGTGGGTAGCGTGGACACGCCGGTGAAGCTGCCGCACAACTTCCTTCTGGCCGACACCGAGCCGACTTTCAAGAAGGGGGCCGTCGACTTGGTCAAGGGCACCGATTACACCCTCGATCCGGCGCACGGCCTGCTGATTCCGAAATCCGGCGGTCAGTTGCAAGCGGGCGATTCCGTTGTGGCGAACTACAAGTACGACGCGTACCTGGAAACCGCCATCAGCGGCGGCACAACGCCGAGCAAATCCTTCCAGATCCTGGGCGACATGCAGGACCGCATCAGCGGTGACGAGGGGCTGCTGACCATCCCGAACGTCGACCTGACCGTGGACGGTGACGTGGACTGGTTCAGTGATGAGCCCATCCAGGTGACCCTGACCGGCCCGGTGATCTTCCAGGCCGGCGAGAGCGACCTGTACACCTTCAAGATCGCGGCGCAGGTAGCCGGCTGATCGCGAGGTTGACTCCAGCATGAGGAGGGCGCCAGCACGGCGCCCTCCCTACTCGAACCAGGAAGGGTGCCATGGTGTCCAATCGCAACAACAACCTGCTCAAGTTCTTCGTCAGCGGGCGCCGTGCGAAGGGCCTCCATGGCTTGACCAATCTTGCTGGCGACGTTCTCAATCGCTACGACCTGTCAGTGCAAAGGGCCTTCATCGGTCTGCAGAGACGGGCAGGACCGGCGACCACGCAAGAGGTGCGGGGGTCCTACAACATCCGCGTCTCGGCGCTGCGAGGGAAGTACCGCGTCGAGACCGGTGAGCGTGGCTATGCGACGGGCAAGCGCGGCAAGGACGACTTTCTATCGATCTGGGCGAGCACGCGACAGATATCGCTTCTCGAATTTGGTGGCCGATGGGCTGGCAGGCGATCGGTCGGCGCAACGGCCAGCATCGGTCTCGGCGAGACCAGAACTTATGACGGAGCGTTCATCGCCACAATCAAGGGCCGAAGGGCCATTCGAGTGCGAAGTTGGGACCGCGCGACCCACAAGCGGGCGGGGCGAGGCCCTGTTCGGATTCTTCGGGGCCCGAGCCCCTTCGAGATGCTTTCAGGCGCTGATGGCAACAGTCGCGCTCTCGCGGCGCGCAGTCGCCTGATTGAGCGTTTTCACACCACGTATTTGACCGAACTGCGCCGCCAGTGGCGCGTCAATGGAAAGAGCAATGGCTGACCGGCTGGAAGAGGCAATCAGGGTTGTCATTGAAACCCAGGGGCGCGAGGGCGTGGATGACCTGCGCTCTGCTTTTGGCGAGCTGGGGGATGTTTCGGTCGAGACGGCAGGAAAGACCTCAAAACTGCTCGACTCCCTGACCGGCTTGACGGCGGCAGCGGCAAAGACCGAATCCTTCGAGGCCATGCTGGACCAGCTGGGCGAGCTGGAGCGCGAGTTCAATGCCAACCAGCGCGCAGCGCTGGAACTGAGCCTCCGCATCGGTGAGATGGAGAAGCCGTCGCGCGAGGTATTGGCGGCACAGCGCGATCTGCGCAAGGAAGGAGAGCGCCTGAAGAAGGCGCTGAACGAGCAGTGGGCCGAGGTTGGCAAGGCCGACTCAGAGTTGGCGGCGCTGGGGATCAGCACCCTTGACCTGGCCGAGAGTCAGCAGCGTCTGCGGTCCGAAACAGCGAGGACCACTGCGGCGCTGAGTGCGCAGGCAAAGGCAGCCAGCGACGAAGCCACTGCTACCCGTCGTCGCACGCAGCAGTTCGCGGACGGCGACGCGGCGATGCGCAAGCAGGCGGAGTCGAGCCGCGAAGCGAAGAAAGCACTGGCGGAGTACCGCGAGCGTGCAGACGCCGCTGCTGCCGGAAGCGAGAACCTGGCCGGTGCAACTGAGGGGGCAGCAGGGTGGTTGGGCAAGCTGAAAGGACTCGCAGCCGGCGCAATTGCGTTTGTCGGCCTGAACCGTCTGGTTGAGGGCATCAAGGCAGTCATCAGTGAAGGAAGTGACGCCGAGCAGGAGGTAAACCAACTCGACGCGGCCATTCAGGCGGCTGGCCGCAGCAGTGAGTTCACTGCTGAGAAACTTCTGCAGCTTGGTAAGCAGCTACAGACGGGCCTGTTCGACGGTGGTGAGGTCAACAGTGCGATGGTGCGCATGCTGTCCTATACCAACATTGTCGGCGATCAGTTCCCCGCCGCGATGCAGATCACCATCGACCAGGCCCAGCGTCTTGGGTTGTCATTGGAGTCATCGGCGGAGGTCGTAGGCAAGGCGCTGCAGACGCCGTCGAAGGCGATGGAGAGTCTTAGCAAGCAAGGCTTTACCCTGTCCGACAGCCAGAAGGAGCTGATCAAGAACCTTGAGGCAACCGGTCGCGTCGCAGAGGCGCAAACCATCATCCTTGATCTTCTCACTGAGTCTTATGGTGGCGCAGCGGCGGCAGCCAAGGTCGGAACGATCGCGGGGCTCTGGAAGGAGGCGACCGATCGCTTCAAGGACTGGAAGCAGGAAGTTGCGGATCAGGGCGTGCTGGCCTACTTCAAGGATCAGCTGACCACGCTTCTGGCGACCTTGGACCGTCTGGCGAAGGATGGGAGCCTTACCCGCTGGGCTAAGCAGACCTCGCAGGCCATTATCGGGATGGCGGAGGCGGTCAAGGGGGCTACGCGATGGGTCGCTGACCATGCGCGTGTCATTGGCCTCATGGCTGCGGCCTACGCCCAGTTCAAGGTAGTAGGCGCTCTGCTTCAGCTGAACGCGTGGCGGGCGGCGTTGCTTGCCACGACGCGCGCGCAGCTGGCGAACAACGCCGCAGTCGCCGCCGGCAGTTCTGGCATCGGGCGCTTTGGGCTGTTGCTCCGGGGCCTACCGAAGGCGGTTCCGATCGCTGTCTCAGTGCTTGGGTTGGAGGCCGCCATTGGTGGCCTTGGCGTGCTCAAGACTGTTGCCCAGGACATCTGGAAGCAGCACGATCCCGCCCTGAAGCGAGCCGGGGAGGCGCAGCGTGCGTACATCAGCCAGGTTCGAGACTCCGCCTTGGAGCTTCGACGCCAGGCCGTCTCCTTCATTGAGTACCGCGACGTGGTGGTTAAGACCACTGAGGAAGTCGCTCGAATGGGGCAGGCCGAGCGCGAGGCTTATGCGCAGCGCCTGGCTGGCCTTGAGCAGTACCTGACGGCCCAGGAAGGATTCCTGCTGATGCAGCAGAAGGCGGGCGTCGCTACGGCCGCGCAGCTGCAGGAACTTGGCCTCGTGACGCAGCAGCTGCTGGTCGTGTCTACAGGGTACGCAGGGCTCTCCAAGGCAGTGAACGTGGCTGCGGATGCCATGAAAAGTGGTATCGGGGGCGCGGCACAGCTCGTGGTTGAACAGCTTGAGGGCGTGCAGAGCAATGCGCGCCTCGCCACCGATTCCATCAGCAAGATGATGGCGGGGCTCAATTTTGCTGATACCGGTAGTTTGGCCGCCGTGGGCACGGCGCTGGGCTATGTGGCATCGCAGGGCGCTGCGGCGGAGCGCAATGTTCGGGATGGGCTGCTGGAATCCCTGCGGAAGCTCTCTGGCGAAGAGCTTGCCAGGTTCCAGGCGGCATCTCAGGCCGCATTTGAGGCGCTGCCTCAAAGTGCCGCCAATGCAGCCGCAGTCCTGCAGACGACGTTGCTTGCGGCAATGGAGAAGCTGGGGGTTGCAGCGTCGAGGTTGGGGGTTCAATTCACCGGTGCCGGCCGCGATGCGATCGCCGCATTTGGTGCCGTGAGCGAGAGCGCCGTCGCCACCGGGTTGCAGATCGAGGAGGCTTTTAAGGCAGCGTTGGGCAAAGTTGCCACTCTGGATGAGGCGCGCACACTGGGCGCACTTCTCGAAGCTGCGGGGAAGCAGGGCAAGATCGGATTCGACGCGGCGGCGCGCTCTGCATCAGCCCTTAATGCACGGATTCGGGACATCCAGGCGTCCGTAAATCCTCTGGCCGATGAGTTCGCGCGCCTCGGCATCCAGTCGCAGGAGTCGCTCAACAACGCGCGCGATTCGGCCAAGGCAGCGTTTGAGGCGATTCAGCGCGGTGCTTCGCAAGGCAAGGCCAGCATCGAGGACGTTCGCCGTGCCTTCGAGGCCTACGCCAGCAGCGCACGCGCAGCAGTTGCTGATAGCGATGACTGGCGGCGCGGCCAGGTCGAGTCCCAGCTCGAGGTGCAGGGACAGATTCTCCAGACCAGCCAGCACCTGAAGGACATGGGGAGCATTGGTCAATCTGCTATGCAGCAGGTGCAGGCCGGCGCTCAGGCGGGGACGCAAGCTGTAGGGCAGTTGGCCCAGGAGACCTCCCAGGCCGGCAACCAGATGGAGAACCTGGGAAATCGTGCCCAGCAGACCGGCCAGCAAATGGGGCAGGCCGGGCAGGCAGCCCAGAGCATGGCATTCAGCATCGGCGAGGTTTCCGACGCCGCGCTCAATGCCATGCGCAATCTAAGTGGCCCGAACCCTCTGCAGCAGTTCGCAAATGCCCTGAACAAGGTTACGTCCCAGCGCAAGCAGCTGGCTGAGTACAAGAAGGAGCTTCAGGGACTGGCCGAGACTGAGGATGAGTTCGCATCTTCTGCGAAGAGCCGCCTGGAGTATCAGTACGACTTCCTGGGCAAGCAGGAGGTTGCGGAGGTCGCTGCTCTCGAGGCACAGATTCAACGGAAGCGCGCCGATCAGGATCGGGCAGCCGCAAATGCGATGCAGGAGCGCCGCCGGGCGGTGCAGGCTGAGGCTGACGCGCAGGCAAAGCTCGACGCCAATCGTGTCCAAGGGGGAGCCGCCAGGGAGCAGGTGATCGTCATTGACTGGAAGGTGCCGAGCAAAGAGGTGGTCGCAGGAGCTACCGCGCAGGAGCTTCAGCAAGCCCAGAGGATCGCGAACCTGGTTACGCCGATGGTGCTGACTGCCGTCCAGAAGAGCCGCTCTGTTTCGGTGCGGGGGCGGCGCTGATGACCCGCATTCTGCTCGCCGGAATTGAGCTGCCGGCCGATCTTCAATGGACCGATGAGTTCACGGCATGGAGGGTCGGGCAGCAGGTCCGTAACAGCCTTAATGGGGCGATGATCGTGCAGGAGTCCGCACGACAGGCCGGTCGCCCCATCACCCTGCAGACAACTCGCGACGGTACGGCGTACGTCGGAGTGGTCGCGCTACCCACCCTACGCGCCCTCCAGGCGAGCGAGAGCGAACTGAGCTTGTCGCCGCTGGCACTGGTGATGCCGGCGCACAACGGCGGCGAGCGATCGTTCCAGGTTCGCTGGCGCCGGGTCGATGGCCCGGCCATTGAGGTGGAACCAACTCGCTTTGCCGTTCCCGCACTTGATGCGGATCTCTTCTCCATCACCCTTCGCCTCATGACGGTGTAATCAATGCCCATTTCCGCAACCGACATCAAGCTCCGCCAGTCGCAGCGCCTTACCGACAATCCAGATGGTGGTGGCCGGATGATCCAGGCCGAGGTGCAGGACGGCGCGATGAATAATCTTTTCCCGGACATTGGCGACGAGGAGAGGACGACCGGCCGTGCCACGCTGCGCAAGATGTTCGTGCACGTGGACACGTCGAACGTTGATGTGCTGAAGGACGCTATCGGCGTCCTCATCGAGCCGCCGGCTGACCCGAAGGTGACGGTGAGCATGTTCGCCACGGGCTCATACAGTGACGTGCGCGTGGATGCAAAGAATCGGGTTGAGAGCTACATCACCCGTGGAACTGAGTCACGATTCATCCTGATGGGAAACCATTTCATCGGCCAGATGACGCTGCTGGTGTATACGACGGCCGATGCCCCCAGCCCGGACATCAATGACAACCTCTCGCTTTTGACGCCGGCTAGCTCCGGGCACGATGAAGGGGAGCAGTACGTGCGGGTGAAGTCGGTGCTGTCGCGTACGACTCGGACCTTCACTGATGATCAAGGCGCCTTCGACCGCGACGTTCTCGTCATTGAGCTGGTGAACGCGCTCCTGCGGAATTTCTACGGTCAGGAAGTTGTCCGCTACACCGCGAGCAAGCCGGCCACCCGTGTCTACGAGACAAATGTGGTGGATGCCAACAGCTATCACAGCGTGAAGCGCCTTACTGCTGCCGGCAAGCCTGGCGACCTCTCCGTGCTGGTAGATACGCCCTACGTGCCTATCGTGCCCACGTCTACCGCTGAAACGCCAGTGAGCGACGTGCTTGCGGGTCTGGGCATGATGAGTTTCGTTCCATCCGGCGCAGCAGGAAGCCTGGCGCTCAACTTCGCGTCCAGCTTCCAGGCAGGCGTGCCGGTCACCCGCTATCTCGGCACAGGGATGGCCGTTGGCAGCGTAAAGGTAATCGTGGGAAGTGTGGAACTGGCCGATGACGGCTCTGGAGCGCTCACCTCGGTAGCGGTCACGCCTTGGGGCGGAACCGTCGACTATCAGGCGGGCGTGATCTCCGTCACCCATTCTTCCGGTGCAAGCAGCACGTCCATCAGCATCGCGGCTACCCCTGCAGGCGCGATCCCGATGCAGGGCTTCACCGATGAGATCGCGGTGACGCAGAACAATCAGGGCATGGTGTGGTTGATCCAAGCGACGCCATTGCCTGCACCTGGTACGGTGATCGTGGACTACCGGGCACTCGGTCGCTGGATTCGGTTGACCGACAATGGTCGGGGGCAACTTGTTGGGAAGCCAGGGCAGGGCAGTGGCACGGTCAACTATTCGACTGGCTCCATCGTGCTCACTGCCGGCGCGTTGCCCGATCTGAAAAGCAGCATCATCGCGGCGTGGGGTACGCCTGTGATTGCGGAAAGCCGCGTAGGGGATACCGCCATCCAGCCGCCGGCATTGCACTTCGTTCTCGGCGAGGGCTCGGCTGTTCCGGGCACCGTCAGCATGACCCTACGGATCGGTGGTGCAGACGTTGCTGTCACCGACAATGGGTCGGGCGGCATGCTGATCGCTGGTCAGGTACGCGGCTCGATTGCCTACTCGACGGGGGAGGTATCGCTGCGGCCTGGAACACTGCCGGATGCCGATAGCCGCCTCGCAATCACCTACGACTGGGGGCAGCCACTGCATGCTGCGCCCCAACCGGTCCCGGACGCGTCTGGCGTCGTCTCCTTTACCCTGCCGCAGGGCCCTGTGCGCGCCGGCTCCGTTCTGCTCGATTGGTTGGTCAGCGTTACCCGCGATCGGGATGACCTGACCTCTGCGCCTCAGCCGATGCGCGTTATCGCCAAGGACGACGGCAACGGCAACATCGTGGCCGTCTCGGTAGGCGACACAGCATCCACGACGGTGCTTGGTTCCGTGAACTACAGCACCGGCGCAGTGTCCGTGCAGGCCGGGAAGTTCATGGTGCGGCAAGTTTCCTACCCACAGTACGAGAACAAGTCCGGGCGGCTCAGGGTCGTAGGCTACGGCCGATTGGACGTGCTTTCACAGTTCTCGGGCGGCACGATCATGTCTGCAGCTTGGCTGCTTGCGGGTGACAGTTCACAGCAGGCGCAGGAATCGCTGCCGCTACCCGCCATGCAACTGCAGCTGACACCCACCATTAGCGACAGCGTCGTGCCTGGCAGCGTTCGCTTTGGATTCCGGGGTAGGACATACATCGACCGGAGTGGTGGGCTGTACCACAGCGTCGACCCGCAGACTGGCGCCGGTGTGTACGCCGGCACGGTGGATTACACATCGGGCATCGTCAACCTGACCCAGTGGCAGCCAGGTGGCGGCAACACCGTACAGGTACTTTCGCTGCTGACCCGGATCGCTGACCCGGGCGTGGCCTTCTCGTTCTTCCGCGCGCCAGGCTCACCGCTTCGGCCGGGAATGTTCACGCTACGGGCCAACCGCCTGGACGGCGAACTGCTGACGGCGACAGCCGATATCAACGGTGATATCGCCAGCGCCGAGATCCGCGGCCACGTGGATTGGGAGAGCGGCGTGGCAAAGGTGAAGTTCGGTCAGTTGGTACCGGTCGCTGGTAATGAAGGCCAACCGTGGTTTGATCCCGGTCAAGTGGAGGGCGACCAGGTCTGGCGCCCGGCGCTCGTGCTTGCCGGCTCTATCTACATGGGGGCGGTGGTCTACCGGTCCATTCCGCTCTCCGAAGTGGTTATCGGCTTGTCATCGGTCCGCCTGCCGAGCGACGGACGTGTGCCGGCATTCAAGCCGGGTCAAACGGTGTTGATCCATCACACGGCCAAGCACAGCATCACATCGCCGCAGGCGGGCCAGGTCGTGCCTTTCGGCCGCACGCGAATCGCCGGTGTCGAAGTCAGGGATTCCAAGGGAGCTCCGGTCGACAGTGCTTGGTATGTCGTGGATCTCGCGTTGGGCCGGCTGACCTTCAGCGACCCTCTAAATTTGTCCGCGTATACCCTGCCCATCGTGATCAGTGAGCGTGTCGAGGATCGCCGGCTGGTAGTCCAGCCGCAGATCACGGGGGAGATCGAGATCAACAGTGGGCTTACTCATGATTTCCCCGCTGGGGAGGCCATGATCAGCGGGGCCCTGCGCCTTGGTGAGGCCAACGGGTCGCTCGACCTGCAGGCACGCACAGTGAACCTGTTCGACCAGGCAGCCTGGACTGGCGTGTGGAGCGACCTGCTGATCGGCAGCGCCGCACCTGGCACGTTCAACGACACCGACTATCCGCTGGTGGTAACCAATGCGGATGCCATTACCGAGCGATGGGCGATTCGCTTCAACAGCTCCACGACGTTCGAGGTGATGGGGGAGACGGTCGGCACCATCACGGCAGGAGCGGTTACCGCCGATTGCGCACCTACCAATCCGCGCACGGGGCGTCCCTACTTCACGATCCCGCGAGCAGGCTGGGGCTCCGGGTGGTCTACCAACAATGTGGTTCGCTTCAACACAGTCGGCGGCTTGGCGCCGATCTGGTTGGTACGGACCACGCTCCCAGGTACGCCTGAAAGCGTCGTGGATTCGACTCGCTTCCAGGTCATTGGCAACGTCGCAGGAGTTCAAGCATGAGTCTCGTTCCAACTATTTATCGAAGCACCGATTCAGGTGCGCCGCTGCTTTCGGGTGTGCCGGGCGCACTGATCGCGCTCCTCGATGCCGTCTTGGTCGATGGCTATGGCGTCGGCGCGGGAAGAAAGGATGGTCTGGGGTGGACGAAGGGGTTCGGCGGCGTGAACATTCGTGCCTACCAGAACTCGCAAGTGTCCGGCACCGGTTACTTTCTGAGGGTCGATGACACTGCTGCAAGATCGGCGTTGCTGCGTGGCTACTCGTCCATGAGCGACTTGAACACGGGGGAAGACGCGACACCCTCGCCGTCGCTCAAAGCGAATGGGTCAATGTGGGAGAAGTCCAACGTAGCGAGCGGTGCATTGCGTCATTGGATAGTTATCGGTACTGAGCGATTCTTCTACCTATTCGTTGATACGGGCGGAAACTACGGAACCCAGGGTTACGCGGGAACGCATGGTCACTACGCTGGTGACATCACGTCGATGAAGCCCGGTGATCGACATCATTTTGTCGTTTCCTACAAGGGCAGCGACAGTGAGGGAAGCAGCGGCGTCGGGTATGGATTCAAGGCTCGGCAGTGGTCTGATTTCGGAAACGCGGATACTCAGACATCGGCCTTTGTTGGACGCTCAATGTCTGGAATTCCAGGTTCGATTCGATCCTTCGTCTCTGCTGCAGCCGCGACTGTAAACACCACGCTGGGGAATCAGTCCAACTACCCAACCTATCCTTACATTGGAAACGGCGGGCTGCTCTATTCGACCGTGGATATCCTGGAATCCGCAATGCAGCCGCGTGGCTTCTTGCCTGGCATCTACGCACCTATCCACCGACGGCCTTTCCCTGAGCTGACCGTTGTGTCCGACGTGGATGGGCTCCCGGTCGGTACTCAGCTTCTGGCGAAGTGCGTCACCGCTGACAGTTTCTCGCCCGGCTTCAACGAAACATACACCGGCCAGATTCTCATCGACATCACGAATGCGTGGGGATGACCGTGGGAATCCCGTCAACTAGATATGGTGCAAGGAACGCCAAGGTCACATGGAACGTTCCGCGTGCGGCGGTTCGGGTTGGCGTTCGCAGCTCGTCCGGCCAAGCGTGGGCGGGGCCCGGCTATCTCGCCGGTGAGGCGCCGAAGACGAATGATCCAGCTGAGCCGGACGGCCGGCTGCGCATTCTGAACCAACCTGCGCAAGGTCGCATTATGGTTTTTGAGCGAGGCAGTGGACTCTGCGTGGCCTCCACGATGAGCCGCGCCGACGGCACGTGGAGAATAGATCGACTCCATCCTGCGTTTCGTTTCACGGTCGTAGGGTTCGATGATCTCGGTCGGCAGAATGCGGCAATCCAGGACTGGATTATGCCGGCGGCGCGTGAGTAGCGAATGGACCAATTGGGCAACAGGGTAGTGCTGAACTTGGGGCCGCCGGCTACGGCGGGCGGCGCCTTGGTCGGCCTGAATCTTGGCGTCGATTGGTGGTCGGAGGAGCCGCCGGAACCCGAGCGCGCCTACCTTCGGTCTAGTTCGTCGCTCTCATGGTCGGTGGCTCGCCCGCGCGCAGCCATGATTCTGGTTGGTTGGGGAGGCGCGGGTACTGCATCAATTGTGGCCTCTTCCGGTTGGCGTGGCGCGCCGCGCCTGGAGGGTGGTGCCACAGCCACGGGATGGGGTCTTACTCCACTGCTGAGCCGTGGGGGCGCCCTGCGGTGGCGTTCTTCGCAGGGCGTTCTTCGCCGGTCAAATGCCCAGCTGTGGCGGTCCATGGGCTCCGAGAGCGTGTCGCTGCTATCCCGATGGGGCACGCCAAGCATCCTCTGCATGGGCGGCGCTTTGCGCTGGTCTTCGCAGGACCAGGTGAGCGCATCGACAGGGACGCGTTGGCTTTCAAGCAATTCAGCGCGAAACCAATGGCAGGGCAGCTGGGGGTGCGGCGATCGTCTGCCCAGGTCGTGGCGGCTTCGCTGGGGGAGTGCAGCCAAGCTTCCATGGATCGTTCGGCCTCCAGTTCCACCCGATCCTGATCCCGAGCCTGGTTGGCCGGCCGGCAACGTGGTCGGGCTGAATCTTGGCTGCCCCGTGGTCGGCGGATTCGGGGTCGTTCCACTCAATCTCGGCGTTGTCGCGTGCTACGCGGTCCGCCCTCAACGAAGGACGTATGTCGTGATCAACACCGTGTCATTCGTACGGCTGCCGGACCGTATGCCCATCGAAGTAACAAGAATCACCCTGGAATCGGGCCGGAGCGCCTGGGGCTGGACGTTCGACTTTGAGCTTGCTGATCCGGCGCAGCTGGATCTACTGAAGCCCACGGCCGCAGGCCCGCGCCAGTTCGAGGTTGTGCTCAACGGCCATGCGTGGACAGGGATTGTGGAGAGCTATCAAAAGCAGCGCGAGTTCGCGGATGGCGCCGTGCGCCTGAGTGGCCGCTCGCGCACCGCGCTTCTCGCTGCGCCCTACGCACCAGCTCGGGTGAAGGTCAACGGTGACGATCGGAGCGTCTCGCAATTGGTGGCGGAGGAGCTCGCCGATACGGGCTTCACAAGCCAGTACGGGACGGTCGACTGGATCGTGCCTGCCGGTGCGTGGTTCTACGACGCGAACACGCCTCTTGATGCCATCAGTGGCCTGGCTGGGGCAAGTGGCGCGGTGGTGCAGTCCGACCCCGCGCAGCCGGTGTTGCGGGTCCGGGCCAGCTACCCGGTCAGCCCGTGGCTTTGGCGGGAATCACCTCCTGACCATGTCGTGCAGGAGGACATCGTCCTTACCGAGAGCCTCCAGATGCGTAGCGCGCCGCTCTACGATGCGGTGGTGGTCACCGGTGAGTTGCCGGGGAAGGGCGTCACCTGCAAAGTGCGCAAGGACGGTGAGGCAGGTCAGCTGTTCGCACAGCAGGTCAGCAGCCCACTGATCAATGTTGCTGCTGCCGGCGCCGAGCGCGGTCGGAACATGCTCAGTGATCGTGGTGAGCAAGCCGCCGTCGACCTCACCATGCCGCTGTTTCCCAAGCCGCTTAAGCCAGGCGAGATCGGCCCTATCATGCCGTTGGATCTAGTGGAGGTCGTTGGTGCTGCGGGGCGGTGGCACGGGCAGTGCGAGTCGCTGCGCGTTGATGTTGTGATCGATCAACAGGCAGTGGTGATCGAGCAGACCGTAACCCTTGAAAGGCACTACACCGATGCGGACTGATCTGTGGGATCAATTCGGCGAACTGGTCAGCAGCAACCCTCGATTGCTGGCGACCGTCACCGCGCACAACAGTGACGGGACCAGCACGCTGACGACGTATGACGGGGTACAGATGCGGGCGTTCGGCCAGCTGCAGCAAACCATCCCATACAACGACTGGGTTCGCGGGGGGCGCTTGGTCGAGGCGGCTCCCAACCTTCCGGTGATGGAAGTCACCATCTAGCAAGACAGGGCGCTGCCCAGATGCCTGCAAGCATCCAGACAGCGCCGCAACACAGGTGGTCTCAGCACCTGGCATTGGCCGTGGCCCCGTCGCCCTCGCGAGAGCGGCGGGATTGTCGGCTTCCTCTATCGCAAATACTGAGAAACCATGCCCAAGCCCATCATTTCCTGGCCGGGCGGCAAGCGCCGCCTGCTGAAGCACCTGTATCCCCACTTCCCGATCCACGATTGCTACGTCGAGGCATTTGCCGGCGGCGCCGCTTCGCTGTTGATGCGGCCGTATCCGGCCCAGATGGAAGTGCTCAACGACATCAACGGCGAGCTGGTGTCCCTGTACCGCTGCGTGCGGCATCACCTGGACGAATTCGTGCGCATGTTCCGCTGGTCCCTGGTATCGCGGCAAATGTTCGAGTGGGCGCAGATGGAGCGGCCGGAGACCTTGACCGACATCCAGCGTGCAGCGCGCTTCTACTACCTCCAGAAACTCGCCTTTGGAGGGAAAGTGCAGGGCCAATCGTTCGGAGTGGTCACTGCCGGAGGCCCGCGATTGAACCTCCTGCGCATCGAGGAAGAGCTGAGCGCGGTGCATCTTCGGCTGTCGAACACGGTGATCGAGTGCCTCCCGTGGCAGGAGTGCGTGCGGCGCTACGATCGGCCGGGGACACTGTTCTACCTCGATCCTCCGTATTGGGAAACAGAGGGTTACGGCGTCGAGTTCCCATTCGCTGAGTACGAGGCGATGGCCGATCTGATGCGCAACTCGGCTGGGCGCTTTGTGGTCTCGATCAATGATCACCCCCAGATCCGAGAGGTGTTCGCCGGCTTCGACCTAGTGCCGCTGCAGCTCGACTACACCATCGGCGGCGGGCAGGGTAGGGGGAAGAAGTTCGGAGAGTTGATCATCAAAAGCTGGGACGACAGCCAGGCCACCCTGTTGTAGGCATTACGCAATCTGCTGGAGCAGGTCTTCGCGATTGTTTCGTGGCGTGTTGACGGCGCGGCTGACCCTGTACGCCTCCATGGATGGAGGCGAGCTTGCCAGCAGCATCGCCATGGCGTCGTCGGGGCTGGCCGCCATCCAGTCATCGATCTGGTCGACCTGGAGCCAGACCGGCATGCGGTCGTGGATGTCGGCCGAGACGCCGCTGCTGTCGCCGGTGATGATCGTGAAGGTGCCCAGGTTGCCGTCGGGCAGTAGCGGGCTGGTGTCTTCCCATAGGCCGGCGGCCAGCAGCGGCCCGGCTGCATGAATGAACCACGGGTCCTTCTTTCCGTCCTCGGGGCTCACCGACCACTCGTAATAGCCCGCCATGGGGATCGCGCAGCGCCGCTTCTTGAACGCCGACCGGAAGGCGGGCTTGGTGGTCACCGTCTCGATGCGGGCGTTGATGGTCGAGCCCTGCAGGCCCTTGGCCTTCGCCCAGAAAGGGAGCAGGCCCCACGCCAGGCGGGTAACCTGCCGGCCTTCGCCGCGATCCAGGATCACTGAGGCGCGCTGCGTCGGGGCCAGGTTGTAGCTGGGCTGGATCTCGGCCAGCCCGGGGGCAAGGTCAGCCAGCCCCGGCTGGCCGAAGTCGATCACGGGGAGCTGGACGAATCGACCGCACATGGCCGGAGGGTAGCTCGGCCGACCGTGCCCGGGGCGTGTAGGGACAGCCCGACCCGACAGGGCGAGGTTGCCCGATGGTGCCGGCGGGGAAGGGCGGGCATCCTGACCTCGCCGGATCCGGGGCCGCAGGCAGCTCAACCCGGGGGCGCGTGAGCAGCGCCACGCCGGCACACAGTCCGAACGATTCAGCCAGGTGGCCGCCACGTTCGCAGGATCTGCGACGGCCGGTCGTATCCTTCCCGCCATGCGTTCCTCCCACGGCTTCCGCACCGCCCCAATTCCCTCTGGCTGGGTCCAGACCGGTGAGCGCTGGGCGCTCTGGTACAACGGCCGCGAGACGGCCAGCGTCACGCTCGATGGCGGTCCTGGCGTCCGGCTATGGATGGAAGGCAAGAAGTTCTGGGACGTGAAGGAAGTACGGGCCGCCAACGTCCGGCAGGCAAAGCGTTACGGCGAGCGCTGGTGCGCGGCCAGGCTGTATCCCGATCTGCCCCTTCGTGAGGCCGTCGCCCGGCTGACCGACAGCACCCCGATCCAGCCGTTGCCGCCATTGCCCGGCCTGCCGCCGACCCGCGAGCAGCAGCAACAGGCCCGGCGACTGGCCGAGGCCGGCGCGAAGGAGGTGGAACGCATCAAGGCAGCGCTGCAGCCGCGTAAGCCGCCATCGGAGACGAAACCCCGTCCGAGGGATGCACGCAAGGCGTGGGTGAGGGCAGGGCTCCGCGATCTACGCGGTTGGTGAGTGGAGAAGGTTCCCGCACCCACGGTGGCTGTCCGTTGCGGGGGTAGAGGCTCTCTTCAAGCGTCCTGGGTTGATTTCAGTGCGCAGCACGCAAGCCTTATAAGCGAAATCGCCGACCTAGGGTGCTGTGGCAAAACGCTACGGCTCTACTACAATCGGGGCCTGCTCGAAGGGATTTCAGTCATGCCATCAGTTCTTGAACAGTATCGCGTAGCCGACTTTATCGAGTGGCACGAACAGCGAAGGTTGGAGCTAAATCCAAACTTTCAACGGGGTTCCGTCTGGACGCCCCCTGCAAAATCATTCTTGATCGACACAGTGCTGCGGCAGCTCCCAATTCCGAAGGTCTTCCTGCGGACCCGGATCGATGTGGCGACACGAAACTCCATCCGTGAAGTCGTTGATGGTCAGCAGAGACTTAGGGCGATACTCGATTTCGCAAATGACAAGTTCGCGTTGTCGAAACGTGCTGGTGAGTATGCCGGCCTGAAGTACTCGGACCTGGGCGACGATGACAAAGAGAAGTTCCTCGGGTACTCAATCGCAGTGGATCAGCTGGTCAACGCTGATGATGAGGCGGTCCTCGAAGTATTTGCTCGCTTAAATTCTTACAGCGTTGCACTTAATCCTGCAGAGAAGAGACATGCCTATTTCCAGGGCGAGTTCAAGTGGGCAGTGCGTGACGCATCTCATAGATGGTCCATTCTATGGGAGCGGTATGGGGTTATTTCAGTTCGAGATCGTGTTCGGATGCTGGATGATTCGTTGATGGCAGAAATGTTCGGCATCCTTCTTGAGGGTGTGCGTGATGGCGGTCAACCAAAGATCGATATGTTGTACAAGAAATACGATAGTGATGCTCTGGTAAACGACAATCTTGTAGCTAAGCTGGATGACGTAATATCCTACTTTGTCGCTCATCTCGCGGATTTCCTTGTTGGGAGTCCCGTGATGCGTGCTCCGCATTTCCTGATGCTGTTCGCAGCCCTGGCTCACGTTCGTTGGGGTATTCCGGACGGTGACGTTGGTCAAATGCCCGCTGCACCAGTGGAGCCGCTGGCAAATCTCGATGTAGTGCGTACCAACCTCCAAATGTTGGGTGCATACATTGAGGGGGATAATTACCCGGGGCCATTTGAGGCATTCCACCTTGCGTCGGCTTCGTCGACTCAGCGAATCTCGTCCAGAAAGGTGAGGTTCCCTATATTCGTCAAGGCTCTTGGGAACGCTTTGATTTGAGTCATGGCGACTACTTTCCTTCGATCATTCAAGTTAGAAACGGAATGGCTTGCGCGAGAGTACGAAAGAGCCGCAGCCTCTGGCGTCGATCGAGCCTCTCAATTGGCGTGCGAGATGGCCATCGTTCGGCTACATGATTCGTGGGCGCGATGCTGCAGGAACATTGTTCTGCGCTCTGCCTGTGGATGCCGGACATTGGGTGGCGCGAGGGTGCCGGCAGCAGTGGGCGTGACCAATGAGGCCGAAGCACTGGCAAAGTACTTCGCGAGTTTTCGACGTGCCCGTCTGCCACAAGAACCTAAATGGCACTCAGCGACGGATGCCATTGATGCTGCCCAAAGAATCGATATCAGGAATCGCACCGCAGTTGTGGCTGCTCTTTCATCGTCCAACTCGCCAGCAGAGGCGATGAGAAAGGTGCGGAACTACTACGCGCACCGGACCAGAGGCACTGCGGCTAGAGCGATGGGTACTGGCTTCTTTCCCACCCTTTCCGTTCCTTCTGTCTTCAACCTCAACGAGCTCGGTGCCGGAGGCGAAACAATCTTGAGGGCTTGGATACGGGAGCTTCGTCTGATGGCAGACGCCGCCATGTTGTAGTGGGTTCCGTACTCAGAAGATGGCGGATTGGGTGGCAAGAAATGTAAGTTATTGAAATTTAAATGTTGTCTATGGATTGCAAATCCGTTTACAGCGGTTCGATTCCGCTTGAGGCCTCCAATTGAAAAGCCCTGATTTCGATCAGGGCTTTTTCTTTGCGCGCAATCAGGCATCGGCAGGCTGTACCAAAATGCACATGCGACCCGGCAGGGCCGGCTGCTAACGTCGCCGCTCTCCTCTTCAGCAGTGGTGGCCGCAGTGCGAAACCTGGCGATCGAGCAGGCCGTGTACATCCCCCTCGGCGCCATGCTGGCACTGATCGCTTTTGCATTCACCGTGCCCGGCTACCACTCGCTCCCCCAGCACCTCAGCGAGCTCGGCCTGATGCCGGGGCTGCCGGCCAAGGCGGTGCAGGTCGGCGGGCTGGTCAGTGGCTCGGCCATCATCCTCTTCAGCCTCGCGTTGCTCGCCCAGGGCCGCTGTTTCGCGCTCACTGCGCTCACCTCCACCCTGTTCGGGGTGTCCATGGTCAGCAATGGCGTCTTCACCACGGGCAGCCCGCTGCATGGCCTCTATGGAATCGGCATCTTCTCGATCCTGACCCCGCTGCTGTTCCTGGCAGAGCTGGGCCCACAGGCGTCAACGCGGATGGCATGGTTCGCGCGCTCCAGCGCGCTGCTGGGCATGGCCTATCTGTGGCTGATGATGTCCGGCTTCGACCCTGAGCCCTATCGCGGCCTCACCCAGCGCCTTGCGCTGCTGCCGGCGTTCGGCTGGTACACCCTCGCGGCGCTGGAGCTGCGTCGATTCCGCGGTTGAGCCAAGCGCTTCTTGTAGCAAGCGCTGGCAGTGTGCAGCCAGATGTTCAAGCCGCCGCTGGCGCCGGATCGTCAGCACGAAAATTACGCGCCACCGGCGTGGTGGTGCCCACATAGTGGCGGAACAGGTAGATCAACGGTGCCCAGCGCTGCACGTCGATGTGCTGGGTACCTGCAATGGTGATCGCCTCGTGTGCATGCACCCGGCAGATCCGTCCTTCGACGATCATGAAGCCCTGATCCTCTGTTCCGCTGGGCCGATGCGAGGCAAGCAGCGCGACCTCCACCTGCAGCGGGCATTCGGCGATCGCCGGTGGTGCCACCAGCACAGATTCGACGCGGCTGAAGCCGCCCAGTGCGAACTTGTCACGCACATGCACGTAACCCATATCACGCTTTGAATCCGGCACAGGGGTGCGCGCGGTGGCGCGGGCGATGGCTTCAACCTGCGTCGCCTGCGTGGCATCTGCGAAGTTCAGGACGCATTCGCCGCGTGCCAGAAGATTGCTGCAGCCCTGGCCCTGTTCGCCGATGCCGAGTACCACGCGGTCGCCCAGCGCCCAGAATGAAGAAAGCGGGCTGATGTTCGCACTGCCGTCGTCATTCAGCGTGGTCATCAGCACCACGGGCGTTCCCGGGTAGAGCACGGAGGGGGTGATGCAGCGACGTTGGATATCTTCCGGTGGCATGCTTGAACTCGTGGGTTGCGGGCGATCACTGTGCCCTGTGCAAGGGCGCGGACGCTTCGATCCAGGTCGAACAATGAGTGGCAGGCGGCATGCCACACTGTGGCCATGGTCCAGACCTCCCGCGCTTTCATCAATGTCGGCACTTTGGTCGGTGACCATGCACGCGCGGCCATGCTGTTGACGTTGATGGATGGCCGCGCACACACGGCATCCGAACTGGCCGGCGTGGCTGGCATCTCGCCGCAGACGGCAAGCAGTCATCTGCGGCGGTTGCTCGATGGCGGCATCCTGGCCGTGGCGGTGCAGGGACGCCACCGTTATCACCGTCTGGCCTCGACCGAGGTCGCCGACATGCTGGAAGGCATTCTGCGTTTCAGCGATCAACGCCCACCGCTCTCTCCACGAAGCGTGCGGGTCGATGCCGGCTTCCGCCGGGCGCGTACCTGCTATCGGCACCTGGCCGGTGAATACGCCGTCGCCATCTCCGACCACCTGCTGAGCACCGGAGCGATCACCGCTGCGGCAGACCACTGGCAGATCTCGGCTCATGGCGCCGACGTCCTGCGCGCCGTGGGCGAGCCGCTGGCAGAGCTGATCGCGCGATCACCGCAGGTGAAGCCCGAGCGCTACTGCCGAGGGTGCCTGGACTGCACCGAACGTCGCCCGCACATGGCCGGCATGGTCGGCGAAGCCATGCTGCAGAGTTTCCTGCAGAACCGCTGGCTGCGTCGCCTCGAGGGGCGGCGCGAACTGCGGGTCACGCCTGCCGGGCAGACGGCGTTCCGCAGGCTGTTCGACGTGGGCGCCTGAGGACCGCCACGTGCCCCTGTCAGTCTCAGCCGGCCACGACATGGCGACGGGGTATGGTCGGAGTCCTGGTCTTCGGGAGCAGCAATGGCAGGCAAGGACATGAGGGGCTGCATGCATGATGCAGCTGGCGGGCAATGAGCAGATCCACCGCAGATGTGCGCTGGCTTACATTCCGGTTGAAGAACGGGCAGTCCATCGGCCCCGATCAACTGAAGGACGGCTGGGTCCTCGCCTCGGAGAGCCGTCATTGTGACGTGCGCCGCGAGCGCATCGAGGGCGCAGGCGTGGTCTATGCGCTGTATGGTCCGCCAGATCTTCCGTCTCCCCGCCGCGCTGAGCTGCGCATGCGCGACTTCCTCATGCGCTCCGGCTATACCTTCACCATGGGTACGCTCGGCCACTGATCCGGCCGGGTAATCAGGGGGCAATCGCTGCTGCCTTCAGCGCCTCTATCACCTGTGAATCCGCAAAGCCGCAGTGGCCTTCGCCAACAGCAGGCAGTACGCGCGGCGATGGCGTTGCGCCTGCGCGCTCTGCCAGTTGCGGATACACCGCCTGCATGCGCGGCACGATGCTCGGGTCATCGTTGTTGAACTGGATCACCAGTGGTCGCTTGACCGCGCCGGTCAATGCCAGCTTCCCGCGCACGTATCGCTGTGCCGGCGGAGCCGGCGCCAGTCGCTGCACGCCGGCGTTGAATGCGTCGTCATCGCCGAATCCACGATAGGCAGTCCTCAGGTTGCCGACCGGCATGCCGCCAGCGCGCGTGGCCAGTTCGTGCAGGATCATCGCGTGCAGGCTGATCGTGCCCGGCAATGCCTCGGCGCTTACCTGCAGCCGTGTGGCCAGTTGCGCAGCGACTGCCGGCCGGGTCTGAAGCGCGGCAGCGATACCTTGATAGAGCGCCATCTGCGATAGCGCCGCCGCTTCTGCCGATATCAGGCCCTGCCGGGGCAGCCCCTCGGCCTCGGGGAAGAAATAATCGAACGCCACCAGTGTGGTCAGCAGGTCGTTGGCCAACTGCTCGCCAGGCAGGTTGGCGCCACACAGCGAAACACCTCCGTTGTAGTGCTGCGGCAGGCGTTCGAGAGTGGCGATGGCCACCGCACCGCCCATCGAAAAGCCGAGGATCCAGGTGCGGCGCACGTCCTTCAAATTGGACAGGGTCTGCACGCGCAGGCGTTCCATGTCGTCTATCGCATCTGCCACTGCCCAGCCTTGGCTGGCATAGGCGCTCTGCGCAACGGCGTAGCCCGCTGCAAGCAGGCCGGCGGTGCTGTCGTTGGCCGGCATTGGCGATGGCTGCGGCGAGCCGACCGGCTCATAGCCATGCGCCAGCATCACCAGTTCACCGTTCCAGTCGGCGGGCACGTCCAGGCGCCAGCGTGCGCCCTGCAGTTCGCCACTGGAGCTGCGCGGCGGGGTTGCGGGTGCGGCGGACAGCGGGGTGTGTGGCAGCAGCAGGACAAATGCCAGGGCCAGCCGATGGAGCGTGCGTGTCCCAGGCATCGCTGGGGCGGGTGTCGCTGGCATTGGCTTCACCCTTCGGCGCGATCAACTGCCGGCCGCTCGGCAGAATGTATGCTGACCGCTACGCATGGCAGCGGCAGCGGCAGCAGGCTCAAGGCGGAGCGGAGCGACATTGCAGCCTCGATGCGCAGGAGGTGTCGCCTGTATAGCGCCGCCCCGGCACGGCGGCCAGTGCCGCGCATAGCAGGGTCGAATTCGATACGATCTGACGTATCTACCTCTTTTCGTTTGATCTGGAGTCCTGCCATGGCCGATCGTCTCGCCATCCTGCTCGAACGCTTCGCGGTCACCGCCTCGGTGTTCCATGCCGGCGCGCTGTGTGGCATCAACAGCCTCGAAGGAGAGGGCGAGGCCGGCCAGCTGCATCTGGTGCGGCGCGGTCCATTGCAGGTCAGCCATGGCGGGCAGACGGTGCAGGTCGATGTTCCCAGCCTGCTGCTGTATCCGCGCCCGCTGCCGCACCGCTTCCATACCGATCCCCAGCACGGTGCCGACATGGCCTGCGCCAACCTTCACTTCGAGGGAGGCAGGCTCAACCCGATCAGTGCGGCGCTGCCCGATTTCATCTGCCTGCCCTTGGCCGATCTGTACGGCGGCCATGCCGCCCTGGAGCTGCTGTTCGAGGAGGCATTCGAGCAACGTTGCGGTCGAGCGGTGATGGTCAACCGCCTGTTCGAGGTGGTGATGATCCAGGTGCTGCGGCAGCTGATGGAGGGGGGCGGGATGCGCGGCGGCCTGTTCGCCGGGCTCGGCCACCCACGCCTGCGGTTGGCGCTGGTGGCGATGCATGAGGCACCGGCCCAGGCCTGGACACTGGAGGATCTGGCCGACGTTGCAGGCATGTCACGCAGCGTGTTCGCCGCCAGTTTCCGCGAGGCCATGGGAACCACCCCTGGTCACTATCTGCAGGGGTGGCGGGTTGGCTTGGCACAGCAGGCGTTGCGCCAGGGCCGACCGTTGAAACGGATCGCCGACGAGGTCGGCTATGGCAGCGAGGCGGCGTTGTCGCGAGCGTTCAAGGCGCACACCGGGCAATCGCCACGGCAGTGGCGGGGGCAGGCGCGGGTTGCTGCCGGTTGAGTGTCACCCCAGCGCGAGCCGGGTCAGCTTCATGCCGGCGAACAGCCCGGCCAGGCCAAGAGCTACCGAGCCGCCCGCGTAGAGTGCGGCCAGGCCATGCTGGCCCCGCTGCAGCAGCAGGCCGGTTTCCAGCGAAAAGGTGGAGAACGTGGTGTAGCCGCCAAGAATGCCGGTGGCCAGCAGCAGGCGCAGTTGCGGCGACGCGCCGTTGCGCAGGGCAAATGCCTCCACCACCACGCCCATCAGCAAGGCGCCGCTGATGTTGACCAGGAAGGTCGACCAGGGCCAGGAACTGCCGACGGCGACGCGGGCGCCGATCAGGTTGCAGCCATGGCGCAGGCAGGCGCCGACACCGCCGCCCAGGAATACCAGCACATAGTTGTTCAACGTCTGCATTGCTTGCCTCGAGTGCGTGTTCGCAGATTCGACGGCGTACGCAATGGCGGGCACTGCCTGCCATCGACGAACGCCGGGTTCGTCGCAGCAGGAGCCATCAGCCATCTCAGGCGGTTATCGGGGGAGCCCCATCCCCATCGGCAGCCATGCTACCAGCCCGCGATGGGTCAGGGCAGGGCAGTCATCACCACGCGTGCAACCTTGCCGCGGCTGACGCCCTCCATCAGCAGGTCATGGGCCATCAGCCCCAGCGTGGCCTCACGGCGGTAGCCGACTTCCAGGCCACGCTCGGCAAGGATGTGGGCGACCAGCTCATAGGCCGCTTGCCAGACATCCAGATGGGCTTCGCTGGGCATGTGCATGTAGGCCGTGCCGCGTTCGCCGACACCCCGTCCCAACGGGCCGAACAGCAGCTCGCGCGGGTCCAGCTTCACCGCATCGGCGATGCGGAACAGCTGTTCGGCTTTCACGTGGTTGGCTTTGACGTGGTCGTTGAGCCAGTTGCTGACCGTGGCCGTCGTCGTTTCGGCGGCACGCGCCAGGTCGGCCGGGCGTGCATGCCCGGCGTCCTTCATGGCGACCGCGAGTCGTTGTCCAAGAGTATTCATCTATGCAAGCCAGCTTAACGCGTGGAATCGAAAGAGGCCTTGGCGCAAGAATAAGTTTGATGATGAAAGGGATCGAAAATGGACGAATTCTGGAGCAAGCGGCAGGTCCGCACGCGGCTGGGCTTTTCCACCGACGCAGAGCTCGCCAGGTTGTTTGGAATCAGCAGATCCGCTGTCTCGCAATGGCCCAGGGGCTTTCCCATCCCGCCGCTGAGGCGCTACATCCTGCAGCAGCGGTACCCGGCGCTGTTCCCTTTGGAGCAGGACCCGAACGATGAAACCGCATGACATGCGTCCAAGGCTGTCGCAGACAGACCGCTAAGATCAATTTGCTAAGCATGCTTAGCAACATAGGCAGAATCGATCACCCCGCTCGCAGCAATGGCCTGATCTGTGATGGGCACCCGGGTTCGCTGGCAGGCAGTGTCGACATCGGCACGGAGATTCTTGATCCCCTTCGCCATGGCCTTTCATGAACGATTAATAATTTCAATCGCGAAAGTCGTGCGCTGTAATTGACGTGTCGTGAAATCTATGACTAATTGGCATCAACCGGTTGTGAAGGCCGGGAGTCTTTCAGTAGCTCGCAAGTGAATCGGTCGACCGTCAACGATGCAGAACAAGTCCAACGGAGGTCGTATGGAATACGGCATGCATGGCTTGGCTGAACGGGTACGCCGCGAACTGGAAGCCAGTTATCACAAACACGGATGCGGTCCGGCGTTCTGGGATACCTACCAGCAGGTGCTTGATCGTCTGGTTCCGCAGGGGACCGGGCGGACCGATGTCACCAACGAAATGGCGCTGATCATCGAACAACTGGGCATCGTCCGTCGCGCCCAGCTGGTACCGCCACGCCCGGGCGACCCGGGCTGACTCAGAGCAGGCGCCAGGCGCCACAGGCCAGCAAGGCCAGCAGCATCGATGCCAAGGCTGTGGTGCGGGGGCGCCACCACCGGCGCGGTTGGCCTGCCATCACCTGTGGGCTGCAATAGCGCACCAGGCCGGAACCGAAGCCCGCATGATGCTGCTGCCGGGTGCAGGCTTCCAGACAGGCGCCGCAGGCCAGGCAATCTGCCTGTGGACCATGGCGGATGTCCAGTTGCATCGGGCAGGCGCGTACGCAGGCCATGCAATCGATGCAGTCGCCCAGCCGATCCGCACTGAAGGTCGGCATCGGTCCGGCCAGCAGTGGATGTGCGGCACGGAAAACGTAGTCCTGCGCGGTGGTCGGGTCGAGCAGGCCACGACCGCGGCCGAGCACGCCGCCCAACGCCGGTGGGCGGGTGCCGCGCGGCTCGCCGCGGCGTGGGTCATACAGCATGCGCGGGGTGTGCGGGTCGGTCAGCAACGGCTGCATGCGCGCGAACGGACAGAGCGATCGGCACACCTGTTCGCGCAGGAACCCGGCGTTGCCCCAGGTGGCGCCGGCATAGAACAGCACCCAGAAGGTCTCCCAGCCGCTCCAGCTGCCATCGAACGCGCCGGCGACCAGTTCGCGGATCGGACTGAACAGTCCTACGAAGGTGATCCCGGTCCACAGCGACAGCAGCAACCAGGCCACGTGGGTGAGCGGCCGCGCTGCCTGCGCGGGCAGGACGCGGGCCAGGGCCTGCGCGATCCCATCGAAGGCCCGTGTCCACAGTGTCTGTGGGCAGGCATGCCCGCACCACACCCGGCCTGCCAGATGGGTGAGCAGGGCCAGGCCCACCGCCATCACTGCCAGCAGGCCCAGCAGCACGCCGATGTCGTCCGGCCACAGGGTCCACGCGAACAGGTCGAAGCGGCGCGCGGTGAGGTCCAGCAGCAGCGCCTGCCGGCCATTCCATTGCAGCCACGGCAGCGCATGGAACAGGACCAGCAGCGCAACGCCCAGGGTGCGGCGCCAACGCCATGGGCGGGGCGGCGGGGAAGCGGTGATGCTCATCCCAGCGGCAGCTCCTCATCCTCATCGTTCGGCATCGGCCGCAGCAGATACCCGGTCACCGCGCTGGACAGTGCGGTGACGGCCCAGAACATGAAGAAACCTGCGGTGTAGCCCAGCTCACGGCTGATGGCTGTACCCGGGAAGCTGATCGCCTGCAGCCGCAGTGGATCGACGAAGGCGAAGAACACCACGCAGGCCAGGCCGGCGGCGATGAAGCTGGGCCACAGGACTGCGCCCCAGTGCTGGATCAGCCGCTGGCGGCTGGAAGACGGTGTGTTCATGCGGGTTCGGGTTGAAGAAGGGGGCGGCGCGTATACTTCGCCGTGGTTGGCGCAGCATCCGCAGGGCATGCTTCCTGCAAGCGTGCCAGCCTAGGTGCGCCCCCGTGCGCTGACATTGATCTGGATCAACAGCGGTCGTGGCGGCATGCGGCACACTGCCGATCCGCATTTGGTGCCCTGATGAACGCAACGCCCACGACCGTCCTTCCCATCGCCTCGCCCGAGCTGTGCAGCGAGGAGGAAGTGACCCGGCTGGTTCACGATTTCTACGCGCGCGTGCGTGACGAGGAGCGTCTGGGGCCGGTGTTCGAAGGTCACGTGAAAGACTGGCCCGAACACCTGGCCCAGCTTGTTGATTTCTGGTCGGCGATGCTGCGCGGGACGCGCCGGTTCAAGGGTTCGCCGATGTCCAAGCACATGGCGATCGATCTGGAAAAGGATCTGTTCGACCGCTGGCTGGTGCTGTTCCACATCACCACCGCCGAGTGCAACAACCCGCCGATGCAGGCGCTGGCCGACGATGTGGCCGCCCGCATCGCCGAAACCTTCTGGCGCCGCTACCAGATGCTGCGCTGGCCGCAGGTCATGCTGCCGGTGCTGGGCGTCCCCGCCAAGGATTGATCTGGGTCAAGGCGCACCGCCTGGCTTGGCGCGATGCTGACGCCATGGACACGTTCTCTCCCGCTGCCGGTGGCCTGGCCTGGACCTTCGATCCTGATCTGCTGCGCCGGCATGACCGGCCCGGCCCGCGCTACACCTCCTATCCCACCGCACCGCACTTCCACGACGGCTTCGATGCACCGGCGCTGCGCCAGGCGATCGCCGACAGCAACCCGCTGGCGCGTGCGTTGTCGTTGTACGTCCATGTGCCGTTCTGCTCCAGCCCCTGCTTCTACTGCGGCTGCAACCGGGTGATCACCCGCGACCGCGGGCGTGGCCACGGTTACGTGTCACGCGTGCTGGCCGAGGCAGACCTTCTGGCACCGCAGTTCGCCGACGGCCGTGAAGTGATCCAGCTGCACCTCGGCGGTGGCACACCGAATTTTCTGGATGCCGATGCGATGACTGCGCTGGTCGAAGGCCTGCGCCGGCGCTTCGATTTCAGCGATTCGTCGCAGCGTGATTTTTCCATCGAACTGGATCCGCGCTTCATCGACACCAGCGACGTGGCGATGCTGGCCCGGCTCGGCTTCAACCGCGCCAGCCTGGGTGTGCAGGATTTCGACCCGCAGGTGCAGGAATCGATCAACCGCGTGCAGGGCGTGCGGCAGACGCTGGACATCCTGCGCGCGTGCCGCGACAGCGGCATGCGTTCGGTCAACGTCGATCTGATCTACGGCCTGCCTGGGCAGAGCCTGGAGGGCTTTGGCCGTACCCTGGATCTGGTGCTGGCGCTGCGTCCGGATCGCTTGGCGGTGTACGGCTATGCGCATCTGCCACACCTGTTCCGCGCGCAGCGGCAGATCGACGAAAGCCGCATGCCTTCGCCGGAAGACAAGCTCGCGCTGCTCGGCCTGGCGGTGGAGCGCCTGTCCGCGGCCGGTTACCAGTACATCGGCATGGACCACTTCGCATTGCCGGATGAGGATCTGTCGCGTGCCCAGCGCGCCGGTCAGCTGCATCGCAACTTCATGGGCTATACCACCCATGCCGACACCGATCTGCTTGGCCTCGGCGTGAGCGCGATCAGCCACATCGGTGCCACCTACAGCCAGAATCCGCGCGACCTGCCGTCGTGGGAGAACGCAGTGGACCAGGGGCAACTGCCGGTCTGGCGCGGCGTCGCGCTCAGTGCCGACGATGAGCTGCGTGCCGAGCTGATCCAGCAGTTGATGTGCCAGGGGGAAGTGGATGGCACGTCACTGGCACAGCGCCATGGCATCGACTTCGAGACCTACTTCGCCGAAGACCTGCAGGCTGTGCAGCGTCTGCAGCAGGATGGCCTGGCGGAGTACCGGGATGGGGTGGTACGCACCAGCGAGCCGGGGCGGCCGCTGCTGCGCCTCCTGGCGATGTGTTTCGATCCCTATCTACGTACCGCCCAGGAGCAGCCTCGCTACTCGCGGGCGATCTGAGCGCAGGGTTCAGCGCTTGCCGACGCCGCGTTCGGGGTGGCGCGCGGCCATGCCGCCGCTGGAGGTGGTGGTCCAGTTGCCGTTGAGATCGCGCACGCTGGTCGAGTAGGAGCCATCGCTGTACTCGGTGCGCCACCTGCCGCTCAGGTCACGCTTGCTGACCGAGTAGGCCCCGTTGCTGTACTGGGTGCGGATGTTGCCGTTGAGGTCCGTGCTGCTGTTGGAATAGCTGCCATCGCTGTGGGTAGTGCGCTTGCGGCCACTCAGGTCGGTGGTGGTGGTCGAACGGCTGCCGTTGCTGTGCTCGGCGATCTCGCGTCCGGACAGGTCGCGTCTGATGCGGCTGGACGAGCCGTCGCTGTTGCGGATATCCCGACTTCCGTCGAGGTTGCGGTGGCTGTTCGAACGGCTCTGCGCCGATGCCGGTGCGATGGGCTGGGCGAGCAGCGTGACCAGTGCCAGCGATGATGCGAGCCATGTCCACTTCATGGGTGATCTCCTTATGCGTCGTTCGGCGGCTAGGCGGCACGTTCGATTCTGCCATGCCGGGCTGAAGGCGTCCTGATCGCGGCAACGGCAGCCGAATGGCCGCATCCCTTTCAGTGGGCTGCTGTGCAACCAGTGGTGCGCGGGTCCTTTGATGGGGCGTCGATGCGTGATTGGGTGGTGCCGGGAGCCGGAATCAGAACCCCTTGTGCCGCAAGGGGTTCGGGAGATTCTGGGGAAAATCTGGGCAGTCCTGCAGTTTCAGGGGCCAACGTGCCGGGAACGACTGTCTAGCCGCCGCTCCTCCTTTCGTCATCGGCCCAACGTAGGACCTCCGATCGCTTCCACTTTTTCTCGTTTCCGATCTGAAGCGGGGCGGGGAAGCTGGGACGGCACGCTAGCCTTTCGAGGAAGCCGCGCCGGTTGGGCCCTGCTGCGCTTGCCGTACAACCAGACGCTGTACGACATCTCCATCGGCGGCGAGCATTACGACCGCTAAGGCATTTCCGTCCACGCAGGGGCTGGGGCCCCTCGCAAACGCCTTCCGTCGGTAGCTAGATGCTTCGCAACTGCTGAAGCGCTTTTGGAATCCGCTTAGTTGGCGAGCAAGGCGGTAGTTGCCGCGCCACTCCTCCCTTTTCATTGACATCCTCTGCTCCCACTCAGCCGGCGGATTCGACCTGGTGGGTGTGATATTAGGGATTGCTAATTTCGCTTTTCTGTTTTTCTTAACGGATTCAGGGAGTCGCTTTGTCTCATGCTTCAGGCCTTGGCCAGCCTCTCCGCTCTCATCGCTCGCGGATGCGCTCATGAAACATGCGTCACGCTTTGCTTATTGAGAAATACCCCACTAGGATCGGAACCGCAGCGCTGTGGCGTTGCAGGGGGGATCCCACTTTCTCGCAAAGGAGCATGCATGAAGTTGGTCATATCTGGGACACTGCTATTGGCTTTAGTAGTAAGCGCGCCAACAAAAGCGCAGCAGCTGCCTCCGCATTGACAGGCGAAAACTATCGCACCTTCTATGGGAAATGGTACGACGAGAACGTGGGCGTACAATCCCTTTATGGCACGGAGGTCTGAACTATGAAGACCAAAATTTTCGCCGCCATGTCGGCATTGGTGATACTTCATGTAGCGCCTTTGCACGTGCGAGGGGCAGGCACGGATCTATCCATTCCGAAAGCCTCAGAGCCAGCTTCTCGTGAGGACCAAAAAGCTCTGTGGAAGAGGGTGGAACAACTCTCATTTGCCGCCGTGGCGGGTGCGGACAGCGTCAAGCGTGCTGTTGCGCTGGAGCACGGCCGTCTGCCTGGCGGAGAAGTATCTGATCTGGCTATCGGTGATCGACTCACTGGCACAAATGTTGCGCTACAGCTCGATCCTGCAGGAAAGCTGGAAGAGCTTTCATTCGACCTTCGCGGAGGCTGCATCTCGACGCGAACTCTTCTGTCGCAGTATCCTAATCTGCTGGTTCTTCAGGTTCCGCATGACCCGCGGGCCAACTCGCTTGTCGGCACCACCATTGGAGGTGCACTGGCCACATTCAGAATGGCCCCAGGACCAGGACCTTGCGCGATCGGTGTGACCGTCCAGACCGTTGAAATGGCCAAGGCGCAGCTTCTGCTGCACTGAGGTAAAACGCGCCGCCGGCAGTTGCACGCCGGCGGCGCCCAACGCAGGCAATTCGTGCGTAATTGAAGCCAGACGCCTTACGCAATCTGGCGCGCGCTGTATTGCACAACCGCTTTGCCGGCGATGAAGAGGTCGGCGGGAGCCAAGTAGGGCGGGAACAGCGAGTTGGCGCTTACGATGTAGACGCCGTCCGCCCTGCGTTGTAGCCCCTTGATCTGCGTCTCGCCGCCGATGTTGATTACGTAGATGGCATCACCATCGAAGTAGTCCACGGCGGTATCAACCATCACCACATCGCCGTTATTGATGACCGGCGCCATGGAAGGGCCTCTGCCAGCGATCAGCTTAAGGCGCCCAGGCTGGGGCAAGAATCCAAGGCGCTGCCGGATATCCCACTCTGCGTATTCCATGCTCCGGATCACTTCCGGGAATTCCTCATTAAAGACCCCTGGTTCATGTCCCGGGCAACCGTTCCAGGTTTGACCTGCTTAAGCCTTCCATCCCGCCAAGCGATGATGTCCGAGGCATCAATTGCGGCAATGCGCCGATCCATGAGTGGTAACGATCGTTCCCAAGCAGCAATGCGTACAGACTCCCACCGCTCCCCAGCTCGCTTGGGCGCCTCTTCCTTGACGTAGCGACGCATGGCTTCACGAAGCGACTTGTCAGGCAGCTTCCCGCCGTGCAACTCAGCCTCGCGCTCAAGAGCCCACTTCGCAGCTTCCTGCTTTGTGTGTTTGGTAGTGGAATCGCGAACGCCCGCCACGTACACCTGCACGCGCCACTTGTTCCCTGATCGTTGAATGCTGGCCATGGCCGCATCATATGGGGAAATTTTGGGGAGAGTAGCCGGGCAAGTCCGGGCAAACCGGGGTGAGTGCGGATTATTTTATCCGCCTAAGTGGCCGATTTTGTGTCGATTCGTGGCGAATCGTTGTGAGGGCGTAGGCTCCCCAAAACATGCAGTGGTGCCCGGAGCCGGAATCGAACCGGCATGGGGTTGCCCCCGGCGGATTTTAAGTCCGATGCGTCTACCAGTTTCGCCATCCGGGCCTGCAGCGCGCGCCGATTGTAACGGAATCGCCGCCGCTGCCGCCGGCTAACGCTGCTTTTACGCAGTCGGGCGCGGGGCTGGGTACAGTCCGCCAACGTTTCCGGGAATGGCGATATGCGTGCACGTGGCAAGCGATGGATCGGATGCAGTGCTGTGCTGGGGCTGATGCTGGCGATAGGCCCGGCCGCCGCGCAGCAGGCACCAGCGTCCACTGGCCCGGTGGTGGACATGGACACGGTGCAGGTGACCGGTGAACAACCCGGCCCCGGGCTCTGGAAGGTGACCGCTGCGCAGGGGCATGTGCTGTGGATCCTGGGAACGGTCTCGCCGTTGCCAAGCGGCGTGCAATGGCGCTCGGATGAAGTCGAACGGACCATCGCCGGTGTCGACCATGTGCTGGGCGATCCGGGTTTCAGCCTCGATGCGAAGATCGGTGTGTTCAAGGGCCTGACCCTGCTTCCGCTGGCGATGAAGACCGCTCGCGATCCGCAGGGGCGCACGCTGGATCAGATCCTGCCGGCGGCAACGTACGCACGCTGGCTGGGGCTGAAACAGACCTACATGGGCAATGACCGTGGCGTGGAAAAGGACCGTCCGCTGGTGGCCTCCGGTCGCCTGTACCAGGCGTTCCTCAAGCGCAACGGCCTACGCGACGGCAAGCAGGTGAAGGAAGCGCTCGGGCGCGCCTACAAGGCCCGCGATCTGAAGCCGGAGGATGTGCAGGTGAAGCTGAAGGTCGACGACATCCGTGGCACGTTGAAGGAACTGCAGGCCACCGAAGTCGATGACCGTGCGTGCTTCGAACGCACGCTCGACACCGTGGAATTCCAGGCGCCGGTGTTGCGTGAGCGGGCCAATGCCTGGGCACTCGGCGATGTCGCCGCACTGCGTCGGCTGTCGGGCTCGGCGATGGCCCAGACGTGCCGCGAACTGCTGCAGGATTCGGCCTTCGTGCGCAGGCGTGGCTGGGGCGACATGCCACAGCAGGTGCGCACGCGCTGGCTGCAGGGCGTGGATGCGGCGCTGACCCATCACGCTGGCACGTTCGCGACGGTGCCGGTCAGCCTGCTGCTGGGCGAAGGCTATCTGGATGCGCTGGTGCAGCGCGGCTACCAGGTCGAGGCGCCGCCGGAATAGGCAACGCTTGAAGTCCTCGTGCTTCCTGTCATATTCCTCTGCACTCAGGAGGGGAGTGATGGACATGCCGTTGCATGCGTACGCCTATGTCAGCACGGCCAGGGAGGGACTGGACGTGCCTGAGCTCGATGCATTGTTGGCCGATGCGACGGCGTTCAATCGCATGGCCGGAGTGACCGGGGTGCTGATGTTCGATGGCAGCCGTTTCCTGCAGTACATCGAAGGCCCACGGGATGGGCTGGCCTCAGTGCACGCGCGCATCGGCAACGCGCGGCGCCACGGCAGCATCACCCAGCTTGCCGCAGGCCCGATCCAGACCCGCTGGTTTCCGCGCTGGACGATGGCCAACCGGCAGGTGGATGCGGCGACGCTGGCCAGCATCGTGGCGGCCCCGTGGCATGGTTTCAGCCTGGAGCAGAATCCCCCGGATCATGGCTTCTGCCTGTTGTTGCGGGCCTGGACGGGAGGGCACGGCGAGCTCGAGCCGGCCGCCGTCAGCCTTGGATCCTGAGTCCGGCGTGGTCTGGCGGCGCTGCCGCGGTTAATCTTGTCGGCATGTTTGCCCGCACCCGGACCCTCGCATGACCCAGTGGACACCGTCGCCAGCTGCCGGACGCCGCGCATGAGTGCGCCGATCGGCGCAGTACAGATGCCGTCCCCGGCCATCATCGGCCTGGGGTACGTCGGGCTGCCGTTGGCGGTGGCCTTCGGCCGGCAGCTGCCCACCCTGGGGTACGACATCGATGCTGCACGCATCGCCGAACTGGCCGGTGGGCAGGACCACACGCTGGAGATGGAGCCGGACGAACTGGCCAGCGCTTCACTGCTGCGCTACAGCAGCGATCCGGCGCAGCTGGACGCCTGCAACGTCTACATCGTCACCGTGCCCACGCCCATCGATGCCTACGAGCAGCCCGATCTGGAGCCATTGCGCTCGGCGACGCGACTGATCGCCAGCCATCTTCGCGCCGGTGACCTGGTGATCTACGAATCCACCGTCTACCCAGGCACTACCGAAGAAGTCTGCGTGCCTCTGCTGGAGCAGGGCTCGGGCCTGCGCTTCAACGAGGATTTCTACTGCGGCTACAGTCCCGAGCGGGTCAGTCCGGGCGATCGCCAACGGCGCCTGGCCGATATCCGCAAGATCACATCCGGTTCAACGCCAGAAGTGGCTGCGGTGGTCGATGGCCTGTACCAGCGGATCATCATCGCCGGCACGTTCCCGGTGCCGTCGATGCGGGTCGCCGAAGCGGCCAAGGTGGTGGAGAACATCCAGCGCGACGTCAACATCGCGCTGGTCAACGAGTTGGCCCTGATCTTCGATCGGCTCGGCATCGACACCCAGGATGTGCTCGACGCCGCAGGCAGCAAATGGAATTTCCTGCCGTTCCGGCCGGGGCTGGTGGGAGGCCACTGCATCGGCGTGGACCCGTACTACCTGCTGCACAAGTCCGAAAGCATGGGCTACCACCCCGACCTCATCCATACCGCGCGGCAGGTCAACAACCGGGTGGGCGAGCATGTGGCCAATCGTGTGTTGGCGATGCTGGCCGAACGCGGTCGTGCACCAGTGCAATCGCGCATCCTGGTGCTGGGCGTGACCTTCAAGGAGGACTGCCCGGACCTGCGCAACAGTCGCGCGCTGGAACTGGCCCAGCGGCTGGCAGACAGCGGCGCGCAGGTGGACGTCAGCGATCCGTGGGTTGGGCCGGCGGCACTGGCGGACGAGGGTGTGAACTGGTTGGCCGAGCCGGTGGCCGGCAGCTACGACGCAGTGGTGCTGGCGGTGGCGCATGAGAGCTTCAAGGCGATGGACGATGTCCATATCCGCAGCCTGCTGGCACCCGGTGGACTGGTCTATGACGTGAAGTCCGCCTGGCCGCGCAGCGTGGTCGACGATCGCCTGTAGGTGCTTGCGCGGTAGACTCGGGGGCAGTTGCAACCGAGGAACGCCATGCACCGGTATATCGTCTACCTGCTCGCCATCCTGATGTTTCCGATCTGCCTGTGGCTGGCCACGATCTGGCCGGCCTGGTATTGGGGCGTCGGCCTTACAACCGCGATGGTGGCGCTGGGGACCTGGGACCTGCTGCAGAAGCGCAGCACCCTGCGCCGCAACTATCCGGTGATGGCGCACTTCCGTTACGGCCTGGAATCGATCGGCCCGGAGATCCGCCAGTACTTCGTGCAGAGCGATCTGGAAGATGTGCCGTTCTCGCGACAGCAGCGCGCGTTGATCTACCAGCGTGCCAAGAACCAGATGGATACGGTGCCCTTCGGCACCCTGCGCAGCACCTATGCGGTGGACTACGAATGGATCAATCATTCGCTGGCGCCGACCACCATCGCCAAGCACGATTTCCGCGTGCTGATCGGCGCGAACTGTGCCAAACCCTATTCGGCGAGCGTGTTCAACATCTCGGCGATGAGTTTCGGCTCGCTGTCGGCCAACGCGATCCGTGCGTTGAACGAAGGCGCGCGCCGGGGTGGCTTCTACCACGACACCGGCGAAGGCTCGATTTCGCCCTATCACCGTGAGATGGGCGGCGACCTGGTCTGGGAAATCGGCTCGGGTTACTTCGGTTGCCGCGACGAGAAGGGCGGCTTCAGCGAGGAACGCTTCGCCATCAATGCCGCGCTCGAGCAGGTCAAGATGATCGAGATCAAGCTGTCGCAGGGCGCCAAACCCGGCCACGGCGGCGTGTTGCCGGCGCCGAAGGTGACGGCCGAGATCTCGGTGACGCGTGGCGTGCCGATGGGCGTGGACTGTGTTTCTCCGTCACGCCATTCGGCGTTCTCAACGCCGGTTGAACTGCTGCAGTTCGTCGCCCGCCTGCGCGAGCTGTCCGGTGGCAAGCCGGTCGGCTTCAAGCTGGCCATCGGCCACCCGTGGGAATGGTTCGGCATCGCCAAGGCGATGCACGAGACCGGTCTGCTGCCTGACTTCATCGTCGTCGATGGCGCCGAAGGCGGCACCGGTGCGGCACCCGCCGAGTTCGTCGATCACGTGGGTGTGCCGATGCACGAGGCGCTGCTGCTGGTGCACAACACCCTGGTGGGCCTGGACCTGCGCGAGCACATCCGGATCGGCGCGGCCGGCAAGATCACCAGCGCGTTCGACATCGCCCGCACCATTGCGATGGGCGCCGACTGGTGCAATGCCGGGCGCGGTTTCATGTTCGCGCTGGGCTGCATCCAGTCGCTCAGCTGCCATACCGACAAGTGCCCGACCGGCATCGCTACCCAGGATCCGGCGCGCTGGAAGCATCTGGATGCACCGGACAAGGCCACGCGTGTGTACAGCTTCCACGAGCACACCCTGCATGCGCTGAAGGAGCTGCTGTGTGCGGCGGGCTTGAACGATCCGGCCGAGCTTGGCCCGGAACACATCCTGCGCCGGGTGTCGCCGGTCGAGATCCGTTCGCTGGCCTCGTTGTACCGCTACCTGGAGCCGGGCGAGCTGCTGCACAAGGTGCCCGACCACGCGGTGTTCCATTCGTTCTGGGCCGATGCGCGCAGTGATTCCTTCCAGCCGCCGCCGAAGATCCAGGCGCTGCGGGCCAGCAAGTCGCGATGATCGCGTAGTAGAGCCGAGCCGGTGCTCGGCTGTACGAAAGCCAGAAACATACGGAGGCTGCATGCAGTTCAGGACCGGCACCAACGATGATGTAAGCACGCTGTGGGCCCTGCGCACGCGCTGCGTACGTGAGCTGTGCAGCAGCCACTATCCGCCAGAGGTGATCGCGCCGTGGTCGGCATCGCCACCGCCGGTGCAGTATTCGCGGCTGCTGGGGCAGGGCGGCTGTGTCGTCGCCGAAGATGATCGGGGCGAGGTGCTGGGTTTCGGGGTGTTCGATGCCGAGGGTAACGAGATCGACGCGCTGTTCGTCGATCCGGATCGAGGCGGGCAGGGTGTTGGCCAGGCGCTGATGCAGCGGTTGCTGGCCCTGGCCGACCGGACGCGCGAGGTGGTGTTGTCGGCCTCGCTCAATGCCGTGCCGTTCTACCAGCGGCAGGGCTTCGTCGCCGAATGCGAGGAACTGTATCCGCATCCCAGTGGCGTGGCGTTGGCTTCGGTGAAAATGCGCCGGCCAGCCTGATGTGCCCGGCGCTACCGCACGTTGATCAACGCGTGGCCAACCACGCCGTCACGCCCTCTGCCGCACGCAGTCCGCTGGCATAGCAGGCCGTCAACAGGTAGCCGCCGGTCGGGGCTTCCCAGTCCAGCATCTCTCCCGCGCAGAACACGCCCGGCAAGGCACGCAGCATCAATCCATCGTCCAGCGCATCCAGGCGCACGCCGCCGGCCGTGCTGATCACCTCGGCCATCGGTCGCGGGCGCAGCAGGCGCAACGGCAGGCGCTTCAATGTGGTGACTACGGCGGCCAGATCGTTGCCGGCATCCTTTCCCAGTGTTTCAAATACCAATGCAGTCTTTACTGCATCCAGCCCAGCCTGGCGACGCAGGTGCTCGCCGAAGCTGCGGCCCTTGCGCGGCTGCGAGAGATCGGCCAGCAGGCGTGCCTCGTCGCGGCCCGGAACCAGGTCCAGCCACAGCGTGGCGTGGCCGTCGCGGTTGATGGTGTCGCGCAGGTCCGCCGACAGGGCGTAGATCAGGCTGCCTTCGATACCGTACTCGCTGGCCACGCACTCGCCCTGCAGCGAGCGGGGCTCACCGTCCAGGCCATGCCAATGTGCGACGACCGGCTTCAGCGGCGCACCCGCGTGGCGCTGCGCGAAGAAAGGCGTCCACGCCACGTCGAATCCGCAGTTGGCCGATTGCAGCGGCGCGATATCCACGGCGCGGGCCTGCAACGCCGGAACCCATGCGCCGTCGCTGCCGAGCTGTGGCCAGCTTCCGCCACCCAGCGCCAATACGGTCGCGTCGGCGCGCACGTCCAGCACACCCGTCTCGGTGGCAAAGCGCAGTGCGCCGTCTTCGCTCCAGCCCAGCCAGCGATGGTTGACGTGCAGGCGCACGCCCTGTTCCTTCAGCCGGCGAACCCAGCCGCGCAGCAGCGGTGCGGCCTTGCGGTCAACCGGGAACACGCGGCCGGAACTGCCGACGTAGGTTTCCACACCGAAGCCTGCGGCCCAGTCGCGCAGCGCCTGTGCATCGAAGCCGTTCAGCCATTGGCCGACGCTGGCGGCCTGCTCGCGGTAGCGGCTGTCGAACAGCGGACGCGGGTCTGAATGGGTGAGGTTGAGCCCCCCCTTGCCTGCGATCAGGAACTTGCGGCCCGGCGAGCCTTTGGCCTCGTATAGATCAACGTCGATCCCTGCCGCGCGCAGGCGTTCGGCGGCAAACAGCCCCGCCGGGCCGCCGCCGATGACGGCGACGCGACGCGGCGGACTTGCTTCACTGTTGGACATTGAGCAGCTCGACGTCGAACACCAGCGACGAACCTGCCGGGATCGGGCCGACCTGGCGATCGCCATAGCCGAATTCCGGCGGGATCATCAGCGTGCGCTTGCCGCCGACCTTCATGCCGGCCACGCCTTCATCCCAACCGCGGATGACCTGGCCCGCACCCAACGTGAAGGTGAACGGCTCGCCGCGTTCGACCGAACTGTCAAAGGTCTTGCCGTGCTTGTTGTCGGCGCGCTCGTCGTAGATCCAGCCGGTGTAATGCACGCTGACCTTCTGACCGGTCACGGCCTCGGCGCCGGTGCCGGGCTGGGTATCGATGCGCTCGAAGGCGGCGATGGTGCCTCCCGGCGGCGGGCCGGACGGTTCCGACGAGCAACCAACGGCGGCGAGGGACAGCAGCAGGGGAAGCAGCAGGCGGCGCATCAGGCGTCTCCGGGGGTGATGAGTCAAGGGCGGCAAGGTTAGCGCATCGGCGCCGGGTATCATGGGCACATGGCAAAACTCCTGCTCAATCTGCGCAATGTCGGCAACGACGAATATGCCGATGTCTGCACGCTGCTCGACCAGCATGGCATCGCCTGGTACCGCACCGAACCCAGCCCTTGGGGCATCTCCAATGGTGGCCTGTGGCTGCGCGAGGATGCCGACCAGCCGCGTGCCAAGGCGCTGATGGCCGAGTACCAGGCGGCTCGCGGCGTGCGGGTGCGCGCCGAGCGCGAGCAGGCCCTGCGCGATGGTACTGCCGAGACCTTTGGCAGCCTGTTCCGGCGTCGCCCTGGGTTCGTGGTGCTGGTGCTGCTGGGCATGGCGGTGGCGGCGGCACTGGTGCTGTTGCCGTTCATGCTGCTGCGGGGGTAGGGGTGTTCGGCCGGGTTGCACCCGGCACCCGCAGAAGCGACGTCAACGGCAACAGCAACGGCGGGCATTCCGTGGTGGGCGGGGCGGTGTGGGCAGGCAGGACACGCCGTGAACCCGTCCATGGGGGCTCGATGGCGCCATCCATGGCGCCAACGGTCCCGCCTGCCCACACCGCCCCGCCCCGGACGCGTTCCGGGTGCTGTCGGTAGATGTCGACCTTGGTCGACGCTGTGGTAGATCCACGCCATGCGTGGATGAACGGTGGAGGCTGATACGGGGGCGGTCAGGCGGTAAAATGGCGGGATGATCGCCAATACCGCTGCTTATCATTTCGCCGTCATCGACGCTCCGCAGGCCCTGTGTGACCAGCTGCAGTCACGTGCCGAGGCGTCCGGCCTGCAGGGCACGATCCTGGTGGCGGGCGAGGGGCTGAACCTGTTCCTGGCGGGTGCACCGTCTGCTATCGATGGCTTCTATGCGGAACTGCGTGCAGATGCGCGCTTCGCCGATATGCGGGTCAAGACCAGCTTCAGCGAGCACCAGCCGTTCGCGCGGCTGAAGGCCAAGGTCAAGGACGAGATCATCAGCTTCCGCCGTGACGATGGCCAGCCGCTGGACTACCCGCGTGCGCCGGCGATCGATCCCGCCACCGTGCAGCGCTGGCTGCGGCAGGGGCACGATGATGCAGGCAAGCCAGTGGTGATGCTCGATACGCGCAACCTGCAGGAGATCGAGTACGGCACCTTCAAGGACGCGCTGGTGCTGCCCATCCACAAGTTCACCGATCTGCCCGAAGCCTTGGCACCCCATCGTGAGGCGCTGAAGGACAGCACTGTGGTGAGTTTCTGCACCGGCGGCATCCGTTGTGAGAAGGCAGCGCTGTGGATGCTCAACGACGGCATGGACAATGTGCTGCAGCTCGATGGCGGCATCCTCGGCTACTTCGAGGAAGTGGGCGGCGAGGGTTACGAAGGTCGCTGCTTCGTGTTCGACGAACGCGTGGCGCTGGATGCTGAACTGAAGCCGCTGGTGGACGAACCGTTGCCGGAACCCCGCCCCAGCGCGTTCTGACCCGCCTTGTGTGGAGCCGAGCCCACGCTCGGCTGCTGTGCACCGGGGAAATGCAGCCGAGCGTGGACTCGGCTCTACACAGGCCGGTGGCGCTGAATCCGTCCCACGGGAATCAGCGTCCCGCTACCGGCACTGGCCGCCGGGGCAGGGCGACCCCATCAACAGGGGATCTTGTGACGGAAAACCGCCTGATGATCCCGTTGTCGATCCTCGACCTGGCCCCGGTCTGCGAGGGCAGCGATACCACTGCCGCCTTCGCCAACATGCTCGAGCTGGCCCAGCATGCCGATGCGCTGGGCTACCGCCGCTATTGGTTGGCCGAACACCACAACATGCCTGGCATCGCCAGTGCCGCTACCGCGGTGCTGATCGGCCACGTCGCCGGTGGTACGAAACGCATTCGTGTCGGCGCCGGCGGCATCATGCTGCCCAACCATGCGCCGCTGCAGGTGGCCGAGCAGTTCGGCACCCTGGCCTCGCTGTACCCGGATCGTATCGACCTGGGCTTGGGCCGCGCACCGGGTACCGACCAGCCGACCGCGCGCGCCCTGCGCCGCTATTTCGACAGTGCCGACCAGTTCCCGCAGGACGTACGCGAACTGCTGCACTACTTCGAGCCGGTGCAGCCGGGCCAAGCGGTGCAGGCCGTACCCGGTGGCGGCCTGCGGGTGCCGACCTGGATCCTCGGTTCCAGCCTGTTCGGCGCGCGCATGGCCGCCTCGATGGGCCTGCCGTATGCCTTCGCCTCGCACTTCGCGCCCGATTCCATGGATGAAGCGCTGGCGGTATATCGCCGCGAATTCCGTCCTTCGGCCACGCTCAAGCAACCGCACGCGATGCTGGCATTGAACGTGGTGGCCAGTGACAGCGAGGCGGAATCGCGCAGGCTGTTCACCAGCCAGCAGCAGAGCTTCGTCAATCTGCGTCGCGGCCGTCCGGGCAGGATCCCGGCGCCGATCGATGACATCGAATCGTTCTGGGAACCCCATGAGAAGCTGGGCGTGGAGCGGGCGCTGGCGTGCACCGTACTGGGTGATCCGCAGCAGGTGGCCGACGGCATTGCAGCTTTCGTCGAACGCCACCAGCCCGACGAACTGATGCTTACCGCCAACCTGTACGACCACCACGCGCGCCTGCGCTCTTTCGAGCTGGCGATGCACGCCTGGCACGCCCGCCACGCGGGCTGAACAATTGCGTCACGGCAATTTGCGGCGCAGGCGCGTCTGATGGGGACTCACACCTCCGGAGTCCCCCATGGACCAGTCCCGTACCGAACACATTGCCCAGCTGGCCGAACTGATCAAGGACGTGCAGGTGGCGATGTTCACCACCCGCGGTGTCGACGGGCGCCTCTACAGCCGTCCGCTCGGCACCCAGCAGGTCGCCTTCGATGGTGACCTGTGGTTCGCCACCGCTGCCGACAGCCCGAAGGTGGCGGAGATCGCGCTCGACCCGCGGGTCAACGTGGCCTATGCCTCACCGTCGAAAAATACGTATGTGTCGGTGGCGGGTGCAGCGCGCATTGTCGATGACCGCGCCAAGATCGAAGAGCTGTGGTCGCCGGCGATGAAGCTGTTCTTTCCCGGTGGTCCCGATGATCCGAAATTGCGGTTGATCCACGTGCGTGCGGAGACCGCCGAATATTGGGACGGGCCGGGCACGCTGCTGGGCTCGGCCCTCAGTTTCGTGTTGTCGGCCGTGCAGGATGAGCCGGCACAGTTGGGGGACAACGGTTTCATCGATCTGCGTTGAGGTGCCCCATCCACGCATGGCGTGGATCTACTGGGTTCAAGGTAGATCCACGTCACGCGTGGATGCAGGTGATCCGAAGTAGATCCACGCCATGCGTGGATGCAGGTGATCCGAAGTAGATCCACGCCATGCGTGGATGCAGGTGATCCGAAGTAGATCCACGCCATGCGTGGATGGGAAGCGCCCGGAAGTTGCCTGCGCTCAGAACCAGCGCTGGAACAGTTCGACGGTGTAGCCCACCAGTTGCCCGGAACTGAAACCAAAGAACGCGATCGCCACCACCGCTGCAACCCAGTTGAACAACATCAGCGCACCATCACGCTCCAGCAGCGCCAGCGCGAACAGCAGCAGCTGGAAGCCAAACAAATAGTTGGTGAACGGAATCGGCAGCGACAGCAGCAGGCCCAGCAGCACCAGCAGCAGGCCGCTGAAGGCGTGGGCGGGGGCAGGCGTCAGCATCTGTGGCATGCGCGGCTTGAGCATGCGGTCGAGGCGGCGCAGTGCACCGTCGATGCGGTCCAGGAACCGGTGCATGGTGCCGCGCTTGGGTCCACGCCGGGCGATGAACCCAGGCAGCCAGGGCCGGCGCATGCAGAACAGCATCTGCAGGCCGATCAGGATCACCAGCGGCCCGCTGACCGCACCACCCAGCCCCGGGATGGGGATGAAGGCGGGCAGGATGGCCACGAACAGGAACACACCGAAGGCACTCTGCTGCAGATCCTGCAGGATCTGCCCCAGCTTCATGTGCTGGGCCGGGTCACCGAAGGCGAACATCGCCAGCAGGGTGCGGATGCCCTCGTTGCGGTACTCCGGCGGTGCAGCGCCGGCGCCGGACTCAGGCGGTGAGCTCATCGGCCTGCTCGTCGGACAGGGTGCGAAGCAGCAGCTTGTCCACCCGCGCACCGTCCAGATCGACCACCTCGAAGCGCCAGCCGGCCCAGTCGAAGTACTCGCCCGCGTGCGGGATGCGGCCGAAGAAGTGGATGCACATGCCGGCCAGAGTGTAGTAGTCGCCATCCTCGGCGTCGGGCAGGTCGTTGCTGCCGATCAACTCGCGCAGATCCTCGATCGGCAGCGAGCCGTCCACCAGCAGCGAACCGTCTTCACGGGTCACCACCAGCGCGTCTTCGTCGGCATTCTCCGTCGCCTGCAGGCGGCCGACCACCGCGCCCATCAGGTCACTGATGGTCACCAGGCCCTGGATCTCGCCGTACTCGTCCACCACCAGCGCCATCGACTGCTGTTCTTCGCGGAAGATCTCCAGAAGCTTCATCGCATGGGTGGATTCAGAGACGTACAGCGGCTCGCGCAGGGTCTGGAACAGCGCGTTGTCGCCGCGCGCCATGCGCGTGGCCAGCGATTTCAGCTCAAGCACGCCGACCACGTCCATGTCGTTGTCGCGGTACACCGGGTACCGCGAGAACTCATGCTCGGCCATGATCTCCAGGTTCTTGTCCAGGCCACCCAGCGTGTCCAGCCAGGCGATCCGGTTGCGCGGGGTCATCAGGCTGTCGGCGGTACGGTCGCCCAGGCGCATCACGCGGTTCATCATGTCGCGTTCGTGGCTGTCGATCACGCCGGCCTCGTGGCTCTCGGCCACCAGCATGCGGATCTCCTCTTCGGTGACCGACGCGACCTCGTCCTTGCCCAGGCCGAACAGGCGCAGCACCAGCTGGGTGGTCTTGGACAGCAGCCAGACGAAGGGGAAGGCCAGCTTGGCCAGCCAGCTCATCGGCAGCGCCACCAGTCCGGCGATGTCCTCTGAACGGGTCAGGGCCAGACGCTTGGGTACCAGTTCGCCGAAGATCAGCGTGATGAAGGTGATGAAGGTGACTGCCAGCGCCTTGCCAACCGCACCGGCATAGGCGAAGCCCGGCATCAGCCCCTGGATCCAGCCGCCGATGGCCTCGCCCAGTGCTTCGCCGCCGAGGAAGCCGGTCAGCACGCCGATCACGGTGATGCCGATCTGTACGGTGGACAGGAACGCTTCCGGCTTCTCCGACAGCTCCAGTGCCTTGGCCGCGCGCTTGGATGTACCGGCCAGCTGCTTCAGCCGGCTCTTTCGCGAGGTCATGACCGACATCTCGGACATGGCAAAGAAGCCGTTCAACAGAACGAGCGCGAAGACAATCAGGATCATTTCAAACACGGGCATCGTCCCCGGTTGGTGACAGGGAGGGCGGGTGCTTGCGATGGCGGCAGGCGCTCAGGAACAGGGTCCGGCGCGGCGCTGGGGGATAAGGGTCGTCGTCCATAAGGTGCGCCCGAAGGCGCGCTGGCATCTTAGCAAAGGGCCGTGGCTGGGTGGCAAATGCCTGTTCAGTTTTGGGCCTCCCGGCCCCGAAAAGGGGGCAGGGATACCCGTGATGGTCATCTAGCCGTCATAATTCGCACTGGTGCCGTCCTTCCCGCGACGGCTGACAGGTTTCTCAATGTTCTCTCTGCAGACCATTTTCGGTTCCGGCAAACAGTTCTACACCCTGCTTGATGAGGCTGCCGTCGCGGCTTCCGATGCCGCCAAGGCACTGCATTCGATGCTGCGCGACGCCGATCGCCAGCCCGCCCTGGATGCCTTCAAGCTGGCCCGACTGCGCGAACGCGCGGCCTCGGACAAGATCAGCCAGGCGCTGGTGGACAGCTTCATGACCCCGATCGAGCGCGAAGACATCGAAGCGCTGGGCTCGGCCCTGTACAAGATTCCCAAGCAGATCGAGAAGTTCGCCGATCGCTATTCGCTGGCCACGACCCACCTGGAGCACATCGACTTCGCGCCCCGCGCGGCGATGCTCGAGCAGGCCGCTGGCGTGGTGGTGGAGATGGTCGCCGACCTGCGCCACATGAACCTGGACCGGATGACCGCGCTCAACGAGCGCCTGCGTTCGCTGGAAAACGAGGCCGACCGCCTGATGCTCGAGCTGTACCGCGACATCTACTCCGGTCGCCTGGACAACCTGCAGATGTTCCTGCTGAAGGAATTCTTCGAGATCCTGGAAAAGGCCATCGACCGCTGCCGCGAAGCCGGCGTGGTGGCCTACCAGATCGTGTTGAAGAACAGCTGACGGACGCCACAGCATGCTGACCCTCGTTCTGGTGGTGATCCTGGCCGCACTCGTTTTCGAGTTCATCAACGGCTTCCACGACACCGCCAACTCCATCGCCACCGTGGTGGCGACCAAGGTGCTCTCGCCCGGCTGGGCGGTGATGCTCGCCGCGTTCATGAACCTGCTCGGTGCACTGACCGGCACCGCCGTGGCCCTGACCATCGCGTCGGGCCTGCTCAACACCAACGTGGTCGATGTGACCCCGCAGGTGATCCTGTGCGCGCTGCTGGGCGGCATCATCTGGAACCTGATCACGTGGTGGAAGGGCCTGCCGTCCTCGTCCTCGCACGCGCTGATCGGCGGCCTGTGTGGTGCCGGCCTGGCCGCGGCCCACAACAACTGGGATGCGCTGATCTGGTCGGAACGCTTCGGCAGCTGGGCGCAGAACAAGGGCCTGCTGTGGAAGGTGTTCGTGCCGATGATCACCTCGCCGATTGCCGGCTTCCTGCTCGGCATCGTGGTGATGGTGCTGCTGTGGGCATTGATCGCAGGCCTGGCCAAGATCGGCGGCGCGATCGGTCGGCTGGCACGCCCGCGCATCGTCAATGCGTTCTTCGGCAAGGCACAGATCGCCTCGGCGGCCTACATGGGCTTCGCCCACGGCCACAACGATGCGCAGAAGACCATGGGCATCATCGCCATGACCCTGATCGGTGCCGAAGCGACCGGCGCGTTGAACGACCTGCCGTCGTGGCTGGCCTTCATGCATCCGGACGCGCACGCCGGTGATGGCATCGCCATGTGGATCGTGCTGACCTGTGCCGTGGTGATGGCCGCCGGTACCGCCTCGGGCGGCTGGAAGATCATCAAGACCCTGGGCCACAAGATGGTCAAGCTGCACCCGATCCACGGCTTCGCCGCAGAAACGAGCTCGGCCACCGTGCTGACCGTGGCTGCCCACTTCGGCATGCCGGTGTCGACCACCCACAGCATCTCGACCGCGATCATGGGCGTCGGCTTCGCCAAGAACCCGCGTTCGCTGCGTCTGGGCGTGATCGAGCGCATCGTCTGGGCCTGGATCCTGACCATCCCGGCGGCAGGCGGCTGTGCCTACCTGATCCTGAAGCTGTTCGAGCTGTTCGGCTGGGCCTGAAGCGAGTGGCATTGGGGTCAGAGCTCTTTCCCTACGGGGAAAAGATCTGATCCCGGCAAAACAAAAAGCCCGCCGGACTCCGGCGGGCTTTTTTCATGGCAGATCATTTTCCCGTATCCACGCATGGCGTGGATCTACCGTGTCGACCAAGGTCGACACCCACCAAAAGCAGCGAGAAGTCGACATCATCAACAGCAGCAGTCGGTCGACCACCCACCATCAGCAGCATGAACCTGTCGAAGGCGGGGTGGGATGGGCTTGCAGGACCGTTGGCGCCATGGATGGCGCCATCGAGCCCCCATGGATGGGTTTACGGCGAGTCCTGCAAGCCCATCCCACCCCGCCATCCCACGAATCGTGGCTTTGGACGTTTCCGTTGCCGTTGCCGTTGATTCTGTGGGTGCCGGGCCGCAGGCCCGGCCGACAACCCCTCAATTACGCTGGAACAGCGCCTGCACATCCCTGCGGAACGCCGCCTGGCTGTCGGCCCGGCTATAGAACATGTGCCCGCCCGGATAGCTGCGCACCTGCACGCGGTCCGGATTGCTGCCCATCGTCGGCATCTGGTCCACCGTCAGGATCGAGCCCATGAACGGGCACGACAGGTCATTCCAGCCGTGCACGATCAGCACCTGCAGATGCGGGTCGATCGCAACGGCCTGGCGCAGCTGGGTCACCGCACCCTCGCGCAGGTCGCCATTGCGATCCCACAGACGATTCACGTCGTAGTTCAGCGCCTGGTAGCGCGCATCCACCTTCCAGCCGACCTCGCGGGTGACGAAGTCGACCATCGCCGTGGTGGTCGGCGCGATGATGCTGTCCAGCAGCGGATCGTTGGCGCGCTGCTCCGGATCGTTCGGGAACGGATCGAATGCAGTGACGTTGGAATCGTAGCGGCTGCCCAGCGTGCCCTTGTCGCGGAACACCTCGCGCAGGTAGGCCTGGGTTTCCAGGCGGCCACCGGCGCGGCGCACGAACTGCGGGTCAAGGCCGGTCAACTCGGCCACCCGGCGCAGCATCGCCTCGGTCGCCTGCGGATCGCTGCGCCCCTTCATCAGTGCGGTGGCGTAGTCGCCGCGGGTGTACTCGACCACCTCGCGCATCGCCGCGTCGGTCAGCTTGCCCTGGCGCTCCAGGTGCGCAGCAGCGATCGAGGGCAGGGTCTGCATCCACGCCATCGGCGAAACATCGGCGTTGTCTTCCAGGGTCGGGCTCAGGTACGGCGACACCAGCACCAGGCCATTCATCGCCACGCCCAGGCGGGTCTGCAGGAAGTGGGTGATGCGCGGGCCGCGATAGCCGCCGTAGCTCTCGCCGGTCAGGTACTTGCGCGCGCCCATGCGCTGGTTGCGCAACAGCCAGTCGTAGATCGAGCGCGACAGGTACTCGATGTCGGCGCTGGGGTTGTACAGCTGCTTCTTCGCTTCGTCATCGCCGATGCGGGCGCGGCTGAAGCCGGTGCCGACCGGGTCGATGAACACCAGGTCGGTGAAATCCAGCCAGGTGCCCGGGTTGTCGTGCAGCTTCGCCGGCGCCGATGCGCTGTCGCCTTCCGAACCGAAGGTCACCACCTTCGGGCCGATGGCGCCCAGGTTGAGGTACACCGACGACGCGCCGGGGCCGCCATTGAGCGCGAAGGTCACCGGCCGGTCCTTGCCCGGCATGGTGTAGGCGGTGAACACCACATCGGCGATCACTTTGCCCTTCGCATCGCGTACCGGCAGCGTGCCGACGGTGGCGGTGTAGTCAAGGGTGCGGCCCGCCAGGCGCATGCTCTGGCGAGCCGACGCATCGGCCGGCAGTGGAGCGGCCTCGGTCTTTTCTTCTTTCGTTTCGGAGGCGCTGTCAGCAGCAGGAGCGGCCAGCACGCAGACAGGGGCGATCAGCAGGCCGACGCAGAGCGCGGCAGAGTGCAGCAGGAACTTCATGGCACCGGAACGGCAGCGGAAGGGACCCCGATGCTAGGACGGGGTGCCGCGTACCGTATGTGTCCAAAGGCATGGACCAGCGTTGCGGCCTGATCCGGTCAAGCGAAGGTGGGTGAGCGCGCAGCGTCGTCGGCCAGCAGCCCATACACGGCCGAGTCCGCCAGTTCACCGCGGATACGCCAGCGCTGCCGCAGCAGGCCTTCGCGGTGGAAACCCAGGCGTTCGAGCACCTGTGCCGAGGCCTTGTTGCGTGGATCGATCTCGGCTTCCACCCGATGCAGTTGCAGGGTGTTGAACAGATAGGCCAGCACCCGCTGCAGCGCTTCATGCATGTAGCCATGGCCCTGCCTGCCAGGTGCCAGCAGATAGCCGATTTCGGCGCGGGCGGCGTCGCGATCCAGGGCAAACACCACGCAGATGCCCAGCAGCGGGCCGTCCACCGACTCACGCAGGGCCAGCTTCAATTGCGTGCCGGTAGCCTGTGCAGCCAGGTCGTCGTCGATCTGCGCACGTGCTTCGGCGGGGCGCGTCCATGCCGGGTGGTTCCACCAGTGCATCACGTCCGGGTCGGACTGCAGGGCGAACAGGGCCGCTGCGTCATCGCGGCGGATGGGGCTCAGCACCAGGCGCGCGCTGTGCAGCGGCAGCCCGGGAAACAGCAGCGAGTTGGCGGGCAATGGGGTCGTCCACGCGGATGAGCGCGCATTATGGACCCGCAGGGTTTGCCGATGGGGGCGTGATGTCTGTAGAGCCGAGCCGATGCTCGGCTGCCCGGCACGGCGCGAAATGCAGCCGAGCGTGGGCTCGGCTCTACAGGAGGGCCGCGAGCGTCAGGCTTCCAGCGAAGCCAGATCGCCCTTGCTTTCCAGCCAGCCCTTGCGATCCCAGGCGCGCGCTGTGCAGCGGCAGTCCGGGAAACAGCAGCGAGTTGGCGGGCAATGGGGTCGTCCACGCGGATGAGCGCGCATTATGGACCCGCAGGGTTTGCCGATGGGGGCGTGATGTCTGTAGAGCCGAGCCGATGCTCGGCTGCCCGGCACGGCGCGAAATGCAGCCGAGCGTGGGCTCGGCTCTACAGGAGGGCCGCGAGCGTCAGGCTTCCAGCGAAGCCAGATCGCCCTTGCTCTCCAGCCAGCCCTTGCGATCCGATGCACGCTTCTTGGCCAGCAGCATGTCCATCAGCGAACGGGTCTGCTCACCATCATCAATGGTCAGCTGCACCAGACGGCGCGTGTCCGGGTGGATGGTGGACTCGCGCAGCTGCGGCGGATTCATCTCGCCCAGGCCCTTGAAGCGGGTCACGTTGATGGCGCCCTTGATCTTCTCGCGTTCGATCTTGTCCAGCATCGAGCGCTTTTCTTCCTCATCCAGGGCGTAGAACACCTGCTTGCCCACGTCGATGCGGAACAACGGCGGCATCGCCACGAACACGTGGCCGGCATCGACCAGTGCCGGGAAGTGCTTCAGGAACAGCGCGGTCAGCAGGGTGGCGATATGCAGGCCATCCGAGTCGGCGTCGGCCAGGATCACCACCTTGCCGTAGCGCAGGCCGGTGATGTCATCCTTGCCCGGGTCGCAGCCGATGGCCACCGCCAGGTTGTGTACTTCCTCCGAGGCCAGCACGCTGTTGGAGGACACTTCCCAGGTGTTGAGGATCTTGCCGCGCAGCGGCAGGATCGCCTGGAAATCCTTGTCGCGGGCCTGCTTGGCGCTGCCGCCTGCCGAGTCGCCCTCGACCAGGAACAGCTCGGTGCGCGACAGGTCCTGGCTGATGCAGTCGGCCAGCTTGCCGGGCAGGGCAGGGCCCTGGGTGACCTTCTTGCGGACAACCAGCTTCTCGGTCTTCAGGCGCGCGCTGGCGCGCTCGATGGCGATCTGCGCGATCTTCTCGCCCAGCTCCACGTTCTGGTTCAGCAGCAGGCTGAACGCATCGTGCGCGGCGCCTTCGACGAAACCTGCGGCCTGGCGCGAAGACAGGCGTTCCTTGGTCTGGCCGCTGAACTGCGGGTCGGTCATCTTCAGCGACAGCACGAATGACACGCGGTCCCACACGTCTTCCGGGGCCAGCTTGACGCCACGCGGCAGCAGGTTGCGGAAGTCGCAGAACTCGCGCAGCGCTTCGGTCAGCCCGGTGCGCAGGCCGTTGGCGTGGGTGCCGTGCTGCGCGGTGGGGATCAGGTTGACGTAGCTTTCCTGCACCAGCTCGCCTTCCGGCAGCCAGGCCACGGCCCAGTCCACGATCTCGGTTTCTTTCTTCAGCGTGCCGACAAACAAGTCGGCCGGCAGCGATTCGCGATCGCCCAGCTCCAGCCGCAGGTAATCGCGCAGGCCGTCCTCGTAGTACCAGGTATCGACTTCACCGGTGGCTTCGTCGGTCAGCTTGACGGTCAGGCCCGGGCACAGCACGGCCTTGGCGCGCAGCAGGTGCTTGAGCGCGCGCACGGCGAACTTGGGCGTATCGAAGTACTTCGGGTCCGGCCAGAAACGCAGGCGGGTGCCGGTGTTCTTCTTGCCGACGGTGCCGACCACTTCCAGCGGCGAGGCGCGGTCGCCGTTGCGGAAGGTGATGCGATGTTCGGCACCTTCGCGCTTGATGTGGATTTCCACCAGGGTCGACAGCGCATTGACCACGCTGACGCCGACGCCATGCAGGCCGCCGGAGAAGGTGTAGTTGTTGTTGTTGAACTTGCCGCCGGCATGCAGGCGGGTAAGGATCAGCTCGACGCCCGGGATCTTCTCTTCCGGATGGATGTCCACCGGCATGCCGCGACCGTCATCGCTGACCTCCACGCTGCCGTCCTTGAACAGGGTGATCTCGATCGAGCGGGCATGGCCTGCGAGGGCCTCGTCCACCGAGTTGTCGATCACTTCCTGCGCCAGGTGGTTCGGGCGCGCGGTGTCGGTATACATGCCGGGGCGGCGCTTGACCGGGTCAAGGCCGGACAGGACTTCAATATCGGCGGCGTTATAGCGGGCGTTCATCTGTCTTCGAAAGCGTGGAGCGACGGGCAAGTGTGCGGTCTGGACCGGGAATTTGCACGCCTGCGGTTCAGTCTCGTTGGCGGGGAGGGGGTAAAATGGCAGCCGCTGGAACCGAACACCGGCGCCCCCCATATCCGAGCCATACCGCGAGGAGGACTCCATGAAGAAGTTGCTGACCATTGCGATCCTGGCTGCCGCCGCTGTTGCAGTGCCGATGGTGCTGGCGCAGAACGCCGGCCAGCCTGCTCCGCAGCAGGGTGACCAGGCCGACAAGGCGCAGTCCGAAGCCGACGCCAAGGCCAAGCGCCGCGCGCAGGCCAATGCCGAGATGAAGGCCAAGGGCCAGCCGGTGCCGCAGCAGGAAGAAGAGGAAGAGGCACGCAAGAAGAAGTAATTCTTCTGCCCCTCCGAAGCCCTTGCCACAAGGGTTTCACCCTTGAACGCCCCGCCCAGCGGGGCGTTTCTTTTTGCCGATCGCGCCATCTGCCCCTTGGGTTGGCGGCCATCTATCTGTAAACTATGGCTTTCCGGGAGTAAGTGCGTGTCCACCATTTGCGAATGGGCTGGCACGGCCAAGCGTGGCCTCCAGCAAAGCGGGTCGCAGGTGACGGTCGAAGTGACCGGCACGGCCGCCCCGACCTCGCAGGGTGGTTCCCCGTTGGCGCCTGGCGCCGGCCGGGCCCGCACCTCCCTCGCTGCTCCAGCGAACCGGAAAACCCCCTTTCTGCTCCACGCCCGCCCCCCGGGCAGGCGTGGCGCTGCCGTTTTCCATTTCCAGACAGGATGCTTGCAGCCATGACTCCCTTGATTTTCGTAACCGGCGGCGTGGTGTCCTCGCTCGGCAAAGGTATTGCCGCCGCGTCACTGGCCGCCATTCTCGAAGCGCGTGGCCTGAAGGTCACGATGATGAAGCTCGATCCGTACATCAACGTCGACCCGGGCACCATGAGCCCGTTCCAGCACGGTGAGGTGTATGTCACCGACGACGGCGCCGAAACCGATCTCGACCTGGGCCATTACGAGCGTTTCGTGCGCACCCGCCTGAGCCGCAAGAACTCGGTCACCACCGGTCGCATCTACGAAGAAGTGATCCGCAAGGAGCGCCGCGGCGACTACCTGGGCGCGACCGTGCAGGTCATTCCGCACATCACCGATGAGATCCGTCGCTGCATGGACGAAGCCACCGAGGGCTTCGACGTGGCCCTGGTGGAGATCGGCGGCACCGTCGGTGACATCGAGTCGCTGCCGTTCCTGGAGGCGATCCGCCAGGTGCGCACCGAGCGTGGCCCGGAAAAGGCACTGTTCATGCACCTCACCCTGGTGCCGTACATCGCTGCGGCGGGTGAATTGAAGACCAAGCCGACCCAGCACTCCGTGAAAGAACTGCGCTCGATCGGCATCCAGCCGGATGTGCTGCTGTGCCGCTCGGAACAGCCGGTGCCGGATTCCGAGCGTCGCAAGATCGCCCAGTTCACCAACGTCTCCGAGCGCGCGGTGATCAGCGTGCCCGACGTCGATGTGCTGTACCGCATTCCGATGGGCCTGCACGCACAGGGCCTGGACGAGATCGTCATCAACCAGCTGAAGCTGGCCGACAAGGCCGGCCCGGTCGACCTGTCGATGTGGGAAGACGCCGTCGATGCCACCCTGCATCCGCTGGATGCGGTGACCATCGCGGTGGTCGGCAAGTACATCGACCACCAGGACGCCTACAAGTCGGTCGGCGAGGCACTCAAGCACGGTGGCCTGCGCCAGCGCACCAAGGTCACCCTGAAGTGGCTGGAAGCGCAGGATCTGGAGGGCAGCGACATGTCCGCGCTGGCCGATGTCGACGGCATCCTGGTGCCGGGTGGTTTCGGCGACCGTGGCTTCGAAGGCAAGGTCCTCACCTCGCAGTACGCCCGTGAGCAGAAGGTGCCGTACTTCGGCATCTGCTACGGCATGCAGGCTGCCGTGGTCGACTACGCGCGCCACGTGGTGGGCCTGGAAGACGCCAACAGCACCGAGAACGATCGCCAGTCGCCGAATCCGGTGATCGGCCTGATCACCGAGTGGCGCACCGCCACCGGCGACGTGGAAAAGCGTGACGACAAGAGCGACCTGGGCGGCACCATGCGCCTGGGCCTGCAGGAGCAGCGCCTGAAGCCGGGCACGCTGGCCCGCGAGCTGTACGGCAAGGACGTGGTCGCCGAGCGTCACCGCCACCGTTACGAGTTCAACAACCGCTACCGCACCCAGCTGGAAGACGCAGGCCTGGTGATCGCCGGCAAGTCGATGGATGACACTCTGGTGGAAGTGGTTGAGCTGCCGCGCGACCAGCATCCGTGGTTCCTGGCCTGCCAGGCGCACCCGGAATTCCTGTCCACCCCGCGTGATGGCCACCCGCTGTTCATCGGCTTCATCCGTGCCGCGCGCGAGCGCAAGGCCGGTGGCAAGCTGCTGCAGGAAGTGCGCGCCTGACTTGTCATGGGGGCCGCCGGCCCCCATCTTGCTCGCTTCAACCCCAGCGCACCGGCACTGCCGGTGTAGCGGACAACAAGGAAACGCCATGAAACTGTGTGGATTCGAGGTCGGGCTGGACCAGCCCCTGTTCCTGATCGCCGGCCCCTGCGTGATCGAGTCGATGCAGCTGCAGCTGGATACCGCCGGCAAGCTGAAGGAAGTGACCGACAAGCTCGGTGTGAACTTCATCTTCAAGTCGAGCTTCGACAAGGCCAACCGCACCTCCGGCACCGCTTTCCGTGGCCCGGGCATGGAAGAGGGCCTGAAGGTGCTTGCCGAGGTCAAGAAGCAGATCGGCGTGCCGGTGCTGACCGACGTGCACGAGTACACCCCGATGGACGAAGTGGCCTCGGTGGTGGACGTGCTGCAGACCCCGGCGTTCCTGGTCCGCCAGACCGACTTCATCCGCAAGGTGTGCTCGGCCGGCAAGCCGGTCAACATCAAGAAGGGCCAGTTCCTGGCGCCGTGGGACATGAAGCCCGTTGTCGAGAAGGCCAAGGCCACCGGCAACGAGCAGATCATGGTCTGCGAGCGTGGCGCCAGCTTCGGCTACAACAACCTGGTCAGCGACATGCGTTCGCTGGCGGTGATGCGCGATACCGGTTGCCCGGTGGTGTTCGATGCTACCCATTCGGTGCAGCTGCCGGGCGGGCAGGGCACCAGTTCCGGTGGCCAGCGCGAGCATGTGCCGGTACTGGCGCGTGCCGCGGTTGCCGTGGGCATCTCCGGCCTGTTCGCCGAGACCCATCCGGACCCGTCCAAGGCGCTGTCCGATGGCCCCAATGCGTGGCCGCTGGACCAGATGGAAGCCCTGCTCGAGACCCTGATGGAGCTTGACGCGGTGACCAAGAAGCACGGCTTCTCGCGCTTCGCGTGAGTCAGCACCCGCAGGCGGCGCTGGAGATCCAGCGTCGTCGCCGGCACTGGCGGCAGTGGCCGTGGGGCCCGATCGCACTCGGTCTGGCCCTGCTCTCGGTATCGGGCGTATTCGCCATCGGCATGCTGTTCGGTGCCGGCATGCGCCCGTCCAGCGCCGGCGGCCCGGTAGTGAACCTGCTGCCTTTCGTCATCGCGCTGGCGGTGGCCGAAGTGCTGACCATTTCCGCAGGGCTTTTCGCCGCGGTGCTCGGCTGGCGCCTGAACCGGGGCAGGGTCACCGCTGCACTGGCGATGGTCCTGCTGTCGCTGTGGGTGGGCATCCTGCTGCACGATCTGCTTTGATGAATACGACGCCTGAACCCTCGCACAGTCGCCCCTGGGGCCTGATCGCCCTGTTGCTGTCGGTGCTCGCCTGGGGCGCGTTGCTGCTGGGCGTGCTGGCCTTCGCCGCCAGCTTCCGGCCGCCGGGGGATGGCAACAACGGCGTGCAGGCTGTGCAGTACTGGATGCTGGGCGCGTTGGTCACGCTGGTGCTGTCTTTCGCCGGCAGCCTGGGCGCGATGGTGATGGCCTGGCGACGGCGGCGCGGACCGGTGTGCGCGGCCATTGCCGGTGCGTTGCTGGTGCTGCTGGTGTCGCTGGTGATGATCGTGATCGGGTCCAGCTGGGGCTGATGCCGCTCAGGCCATTTGGCAAGTGAGGGGTAGCCGGGGATAATCACGCGGCATTCGTTTTTGTCGCCCCCTCTCCATACAGGTAACCGGCCCGACCATGAGTACGATCCGCAGCATCCATGCCCGTGAAATCCTCGACAGCCGTGGCAACCCCACGCTGGAAGCCGAAGTCACCCTGGAGGACGGTTCGTTCGGTCGCGCCGCGGTTCCCTCCGGCGCATCGACCGGCACCAAGGAAGCGGTGGAGCTGCGTGACGGCGACAAGACCCGTTACCTCGGCAAGGGCGTGCGCAAGGCCGTCGACAACGTCAACGGCGCCATCGCCAACGCACTGAAGGGCTTCGAGGCCACCGACCAGGCCGGCCTGGACCGTCGCCTGATCGATCTGGATGGCACCGAGAACAAGGGCCGCCTGGGCGCCAATGCACTGCTGGGTGTTTCCATGGCCGCCGCGCATGCCGCCGCTGCCTCCAGCAAGCAGGCGCTCTGGCAGTACCTGGCCAGCAAGACCGGCGCGACCCCGTCGCTGCCGGTGCCGATGATGAACATCATCAACGGCGGCGCGCACGCCGACAACAACGTCGATTTCCAGGAGTTCATGGTGCTGCCGGTCGGCTTCACCTCGTTCTCCGAAGCGCTGCGTGCCGGCACCGAAATCTTCCATTCGCTGAAGTCGGTGCTGAAGGGCCACGGCCTGAGCACGGCGGTGGGCGACGAAGGCGGCTTCGCGCCGGACTTCCGCAGCAACGTCGAGGCGCTGGACACCATCCTCGAAGCCATCGGCAAGGCCGGCTACACCGCCGGTGAGGATGTGCTGCTGGGCCTGGACGTGGCCTCCAGCGAATTCTTCGAGAACGGCAAGTACAACCTGGTCGGCGAGAACAAGCGCCTGACCTCCGAACAGTTCGTCGACTTCCTCGCCGACTGGGCCGCGCAGTACCCGATCATCACCATCGAAGACGGCCTGGCCGAGAACGACTGGGCAGGCTGGAAGCTGCTGACCGATCGCATCGGCAAGAAGGTGCAGCTGGTCGGCGACGACCTGTTCGTCACCAATCCGAAGATCTTCCAGGAAGGCATCGATTCGGGCACCGCCAACGCGATCCTGATCAAGGTCAACCAGATCGGCACCCTCAGCGAAACCCTGGAAGCGATCGCCATGGCCGACCGTGCTGGTTACGCCGCCGTGGTCTCGCACCGTTCGGGTGAAACCGAAGACACCACCATCGCCGATATCTCCGTGGCCACCACCGCCACCCAGATCAAGACCGGCTCGCTGTGCCGCAGCGATCGCGTGGCCAAGTACAACCAGCTGCTGCGCATCGAGGAAGCCCTCGGTGCCGGCGCGCGTTACGCGGGTCGTGACGCGTTCGTGTCGCTGAAGCGCTGAGCCGATGCGCGACTGGCGCTGGCTGCTGTTGTTGCTGGCCCTGCTGCTGGCATGGCTGCAGTACCGTTTCTGGTTCGGCCCGGGCAATTCGGGTGAAGTGATGATGCTCGAAGCCCAGGTCGCCAACCAGGAGCGGGACAATGACGGTCTGCAGCAGCGCAACGATGCGCTTGCTGCCGAAGTGAAGGACCTCAAGGAAGGCCAGTCCGCCATCGAAGAACGCGCGCGCAGCGAGCTGGGCATGATCAAGCCTGGCGAGAAGTTCTATCGCGTCGTGGAAGATGCACCAACGCGCCCGGCGCAGCCTGCGCCGGTCACGGCCCAGGCCGGTGACCATCCGGCGGACGTGCCATGAGCGCGGCGATCTGGGTGGTGGTTCCGGCCGCAGGGCGCGGCACGCGTTTTGGTGCGCCGTTGCCCAAGCAGTACCTGCAGGCAGGCGGGCAGACCCTGCTCGCCCATACCCTGGACACGCTGCTGGCACATCCGGCCGTGGCCGGGGCGATGGTGGTGATCGGTGCGGACGATGCTGACTGGCCGGGCTGGACCGAATGGGCCGGCAAGCCGGTGCTGACCTGCACCGGTGGCGCCACCCGCGCCGCCTCGGTGCTGGCGGGGCTGCAGGCCCTGCCGGACAGTGTGCGTGCCGATGAATTCGTGCTGGTGCACGACGCGGCGCGTCCGAACCTGTCGCAGGCCGATCTTGGCCGCCTGCTGGAAGTGGGGCGTAACGACCCGGTCGGCGCCATTCTGGCCGCGCCGGTGCGCGACACCCTCAAGCGCGCCGGTGATGATGGCGGCATCGATGGCACCGAGCCGCGTGAGCGCCTGTGGCGTGCACTGACGCCGCAGCTGTTCCGCCGCCACCAGCTGATCCGCGCCTTGTCCGAAGCGGCCGCCGCCGGCGTCGACGTCACCGACGACGCCATGGCCATGGAGCGCCAGGGCCAGCGCCCGCTGCTGGTGGAAGGCAGCGAGGACAACTTCAAGGTCACCACCCCGGCCGATCTCGATCGTTTCGAATTCGTACTCTCCCGCCGCGCCGGCTGACCGCCCGCGCGGCCCTGCTGCAAGGGCTGCATCCATGAGCACCTCCCCGTTCCCGCCCGTCCGTATCGGTCAGGGCTACGACGTCCATGCCTTCGGTGAAGGCGACCACATCATGCTCGGCGGCGTCGCGGTACCGCACAGCTGCGGCGTGCTTGCGCACAGCGATGGCGACGTCATCCTGCACGCGCTGTGCGACGCCATGCTCGGCGCGATCGCGCTGGGTGACATCGGCCAGCACTTCCCGCCCAGCGACGACCGCTGGAAGGGCGCGGACAGCAGCGAGTTCGTGCGCCACTGCGACAGCCTGCTGCGCGAGCGTGGCTGGCGTGTCGGCAACACCGACATCACCGTGATCTGCGAGCGGCCCAAGGTCGGCCCGCATGCCCTGGCCATGCGTGAGCGCATCGGTGAATTGCTGCAGCTGCCGCTGGATGCGGTCAGCGTCAAGGCCACCACGTCCGAGAAGCTGGGCTTTACCGGCCGCGGCGAAGGCATCGCCGCGCAGGCGGTCGTCCTGCTGGTGGCGGCATGATTCCGCTGCCGCTCGCGTTCGGCGCGCCGTTGCTGCAAGCGCGCATCCGCACCACGCCGGAAGATTTCCAGGTCGATGAGCTGCCGGCCTTCGAGGCCACCGGTGAAGGCGAGCACCTGCTGCTGCATATCCGCAAGCGCGGCGCGAACACGGTGCACGTCGCCAAGGTGCTGGCCAAGTGGGCGGGTCTGCCGGAAATGGCGGTCAGCTATGCCGGCATGAAGGATCGCAACGCGGTCACCACCCAGCGTTTCAGCGTGCATCTGCCCAAGCGCGTCGCGCCGGACCTGGCCGAACTCGCCAGTGACGAGATCGAGGTGATCGAGTCCACCTGGCACAACCGCAAGCTGCAGCGCGGTGCGCTGGCGGGCAACCGCTTCAAGCTGGTGCTGCGCGATGTGCAGGGTGACGCCGCGGCAATCGACGAGCGCCTGCAGCAGATTGCCACGCGCGGCCTGCCGAACTGGTTCGGCGAGCAGCGCTTCGGTCGTGATGGTGGCAATGTGCCGGCGGCGCTGGCGATGTTCGGTGGCCGCCGCATGCGCAAGGACCAGCGTTCGCTGCTGTTGTCGGCCGCCCGTTCGGCGCTGTTCAACCGGGTGCTGGCCGCGCGCGTGGAGCAGGGCAGCTGGGACCAGCCGCTGCAGGGTGAAGTGTGGATGCTGGACGGCAGCCGCAGCGTGTTCGGTCCCGAGCCGTACAGCGACGTGCTGGCCGAGCGCCTGGCGCGCTTCGACATCCATCCCAGCGCTCCGCTGTGGGGCGAGGGTGAGCTGCGCAGCACTGACGCCGCCCGTGAGCTGGAGCTGGCGGCGCTGGATGATGATGAATCCAAGGCGCTGCGTGTCGGCCTGGAAGAGGCGCGGCTGAAGCAGGAGCGGCGCGCGCTGCGGCTGCGTCCGGCATTGCTGCAGCACCAGTGGCTGGCCGCTGACGTGCTGGAGCTGTCCTTCGCGCTGCCGCCGGGCTGTTACGCCACGGCCGTCCTGCACGAGCTCGGGCCGGTCGAAGACGCTTCGCAGGTCTGAAAGAAAATGGGGGCGGAGGCGAAGAGCATCCACGCATGGCGTGGATAGGCCGTCAGTAGATCCACGCCATGCGTGGATGGGCCGTCAGTAGATCCACGCCATGCGTGGATGGGCCGTCAGTAGATCCACGCCATGCGTGGATGGACCGTCAGTAGAGCCACGCCATGCGTGGAAGGGCCGTCAGTAGATCCACGCCACGCGTGGATGGGCCGTCAGTAGATCCACGCCATGCGTGGATGAGTCCAACCGCCAGAACGTCAGCGCCGCGCCAGCAGCACCAGCACTGCGCCGGTGCCGCCTTGCCCGGTCGGGGCGGAATGGAACGCCAGCACGTCGTTGCGCAGGCGCAGCAGCCGGTCCACCAGGTTCTTCAACACGGGCGCACTGCCATCGGACTGCAGGCCCTTGCCGTGGATGATGCGCACACAGCCGTACTCGTGGGCGTGCGCCTCCAGCAGGAACTGGCGCAGCATCGTCTCCGCCTGCGCGGCAGTGGCGCCATGCAGGTCCAGTTCGTCCTGTACCGAGTACTGCCCGCGCTTCAAGCGCTGGAACAGGCGTGGCGGCAGGTTGTCGCGCCGATAGCTGGCAACGTCGCCCGCTTCGAGAGGAGCGTTGTCGCGCAGCAGCCGGGCGAACTCGCCGGCAGCTTCGGCGTCGTCGCGCTCGGCCATGCGCGCGCGCGGCTTGGGGCGCGGCGCGGCAGGCGCGGGCTCCACTTCCTTGCGCAGCGGCGTCACTTCGCCGATGGCTGCACGGAACAATGCAGCCGGATCTTCATCTTCAGGGTGCGACATCCGCACAGGTTAAACCGGCTGCGCGGGTCTGCCTATGACCGTTTGATGTCGGCCGTGACCGCAGACAGGGTAGGACCCGGCGCCCGCTTGCGGCACAATAGTCGGCGCACTTGCGGAGTCGCCACCTTCTTGTAGGAGCCTGGCCGGTTTCGCCCACGTTGCAAGGTGACGGGATCGAATTCTTGGAAAATCAAGCGGTTAAATCGAAGATGCGCATCCTGGTCAGCAATGATGATGGTGTCGACGCGGCGGGCATCCGGATGCTGGCGTCCGTGCTGCGCGAGGCCGGGCACGAAGTCACGGTGGTCGCACCCGACCGCGATCGCTCCGGCGCCAGCAATTCGCTGACCCTGGATCTGCCGATCCGGCTCAAGCGCATCGACCACTACACCGTGTCGGTGGCCGGCACGCCTACAGATTGCGTGCACCTCGCGCTGACCGGCCTGCTGGAGTTCGAGCCTGACATTGTCGTGTCCGGTATCAACAACGCCGCCAATCTCGGCGATGACGTGATCTATTCCGGCACCGTGTCGGCGGCGATGGAAGGTCGTTTCCTGGGCCTGCCCGCTGTCGCAGTGTCGCTGGTGACCCGCAACCACGACCCGAAGCATTTCGAGACGGCGGCGCGTGCCGCGGTGGAGATCGTTGCCCGGCTGAAGGCCGATCCGCTGCCGGCCGACACCATCCTCAACGTCAATGTGCCGGACCTGCCGTGGAGCGAGGTCAAGGGCTTCGAAGTCACCCGCCTGGGCAACCGCCATCGCGCCGAAGGCTGCATCGCGCAGAAAGACCCGCGCGGCAACGAGGTGTACTGGATCGGTCCGGCCGGCCGCGAGCAGGACTCCGGCCCGGGCACTGATTTCCATGCGGTGCGCACCGGCCACATTTCGATCACCCCGATCCAGGTCGACCTGACCCGCTACCAGGCGCTGGAAAAGGTCGCCAGCTGGGTCGGCGGCCTTACCGCCGCGCTGGACCAGCCGGCATGAGCCCACGCCTGCGCCTGCAGCCGGAAGCGGTCGGCATCGGCATGACCTCGCAGCGCGTGCGTGACCGCCTGGTCGACCGCCTGCGCGAGGCCGGCATCGTCGACGAGTCGACGCTGAACGCGATCCGGGTGGTGCCACGTCATCTGTTCATCGACGAGGCCCTGGCCTCGCGCGCGTATGAAGACACCGCGCTGCCGATCGGCCACGGCCAGACCATTTCGCAGCCGTGGGTGGTGGCGCGGATGACCGAGGCCGTGCTGCAGGTAGCGCCGAAGAAGGTGCTCGAAGTGGGCACCGGTTCTGGCTACCAGGCGGCGGTGCTTGGTGCGCTGGGGCTGGAGGTCTATACCGTCGAGCGCATCGGCGATCTGCTGCGGCAGGCGCGCAAGCGTTTCCGTGCGCTGGGCATGAACATCCGCACCAAGCACGACGACGGGCGTGTCGGCTGGGCCGAGCATGGCCCGTTCGACGCCATCGTGGTCACCGCCGCCGCACCGGCCCTGGTCGATGCCCTGGTCGAGCAGTTGGCCGAAGGTGGCCGCCTGGTCGCCCCGGTCGGTGGCGCGGGCGCACAGTCGCTGGTGCAGCTTGACCGCAAGGACGACGGCAGCATCGAACAACGCGTGCTGGCGCCGGTCACCTTCGTGCCGCTGCTGTCTGGCATGCTCGATTGAATCCACGGAGCAGGGTCGCATGAAGATTTTCGGGCCGCTGTACGAGCGGGCGATGAAGTGGGCCGCGCACGAGCGCGCGCCGACCTATCTGATGGTGTTGAGCTTTTTCGAAGCCATCATCTTCCCGGTGATGCCGGAAGTGATGCTGGCGCCGATGTGCGTGGCCCAGCCCAAACGCGGCTGGTGGTTCGCCACCCTCAGCCTGGCCGGCTCGATGGTCGGCGCGGTGATCGGTTACGCGCTGGGTCACTACGCGTTCGAGGCGGTCAAGCCGATGTTCGAGGCGCTGGGCATGCTGCCGGCGATCGAGCAGGGCATCGCTACCGTGCAGGCCAAGATGGTGGAGTCGCCCTGGGCGGTGTTCACCTTCCTGGTGCTGGGCGGCTTCATGCCGATTCCGATGAAGGTCTTCACGTGGGCATCGGGTATCGTCGGCGTGCCGATGCCGCAGTACCTGTTGAGCATGTTGATCGGTCGTGGCAAGCGCGTGTTCGTGCTTGCCGCGGTCGTCCGTATCGGTGGTGCGCGCGCCGAAGCAGCGCTGCGCCGATGGATTGAACCGCTGGGCTGGATCGCCACCGCGTTGGTGGTGGTGCTGATCGCCTGGCTTGTATGGAGGTCGAAGTTCGCATGAGTGCAGATCGTCTGAGCAAGGGAGTGCGCATCGGCGCACTGGCGTTGCTGGTATCCACCCTGGCCGCCTGTGGCACCGCCACCGTGGTCCGGCCCAGTGGCAGCGGCGGCAGTGGCGTCAGCACGCCGAAGACATCGGTGCCCAAGCCGGGGCAGACGGTGGTCGTGCGCAAGGGAGACACCATCTATGCGCTGGCCCGCATCCATGACATCACCCCGGCCGACCTGATCGCCTGGAACAACCTGGACAATCCGTCGACCATTTACCCGGGGCAGGTGATCCGCCTGTATCCGGCCGGTTCCGGTGGTGGCCGTGCGCCGACCACCGTGGTCACCGCGCCGCGTCCGGGTGGCAGCGCATCTGGCGGCAGCACCGCGCCGACGCCGGGTCCGGCCGGTCCGGTCAAGAGCAACATCGCCTGGCGCTGGCCGGCCGATGGCGCAGTCGTCGGCCGCTACGTGGCCGGCGATGCGACCAAGCAGGGTGTGGACATCGCCGGCACCAGCGGCGCACCGGTGAAAGCCACGGCCAATGGCGTCGTGGTGTATTCCGGCGCCGGCCTGGTCGGCTATGGCGAGCTGATCATCATCAAGCACAGCGACCAGTGGCTGTCGGCCTATGGCCACAACCGCAAGCGCCTGGTCAATGAAGGGCAGAGCGTGAAGGCCGGCGAGCAGATCGCCGAGATGGGCCGTACCGGGGCCAACCGGGACATGCTGCACTTCGAGATCCGCTACAACGGCAAGCCGGTCGACCCGCAGCAGTATCTACCGGCGAAGTAACCGGACATTCGCCTTCCGGGCGGATCCCCGGCCCGGCGCAGCGCGCCGGGCGTTCGCCGAGGGCGCGGCCCATGGGCCGCAAGCGCCCTCGGCTCACCCGCTACAACGGCAAGCCGGTCGACCCGCAGCAGTATCTACCGGCGAAGTAATCGGACATTCGCCTTCCGGGCGGTTCAGGGGCAGGGCGCCGGGCCATGCCCGGCATGCTGTTCTGTAGAGCCGAGCCAATGCTCGGCTGCTTTTCCGTCGCTGCACGGCGCCGCCCGAGCATTGGCTCGGGCGCTAAAAATGGGGCGTGATCCAGGGTGGCGACGGGCCATGCCCGGCGGCTTCAGGCCTCAGCCTTCCAGAATGAAGGCGGCCGCCACCTTGCGGCCTTCGCCGGCAAGGATGTTGAAGGTGCGCGCGGCAGCCGGATTGTTCATCACTTCCAGGCCGATACCACGCGACAGGCAGGCGGCCATGACAACCGCCGGCGGGAACGCCTGGCGTTCGCCGGTGCCGAGCAGTATCAACGCCGGCTTCAGTGCCAGGATCGGCTCCAGGTCCGCCACCTGCAGCGCCGCGACGTCGGTCACCGGCCACTGCTCGACCAGCTGGTCCGGCGTCAGGAAGAAGCTGTTGCCCAGAACGCGATCATTGACCCGTGCCGAACGACCGTCAGCGGCGCGCAGGCTGTAGGCGTAGTCGGGCAGTTCGTGGTTCAGCTGCATGGCAGGGACCGATCAGCCGCGCGGCAGCACGATCTGGCGGTGTTCCTTGCTCGGGCGATACAGCACGGCCACGTGGCCGATACGCTGCACCAGCGCACTGTCGGTGGCCTGCACGATCTCGTCGATCATCACGTCGCGGGCGTCACGGTCTTCGGCGGCAACCTTCACCTTGACCAGTTCGTGGCGTTCCAGCACTTCGTTCAGCTCGGTCAGGAAGGCCGGACTGACGCCCTTGCCGCCGATCTGCAGCAGGGCCTTCAGGTCATGGGCTTGGCCGCGCAGGAAACGGGTCTGGGAAGGGGTCAAGGCAGTGGGCATGCAGAAAACACGGTTGAATGGGACGATCAGGGTATCATGGCGACCCCCTCAGCCCCTATTTACAATGGCTACCCGCAGCAAAAGCAGCCAGCGCTGGCTCAAGGAACACTTCTCCGACCCCTTCGTGAAGAAGGCCCAGGCCGAAGGCATGCGCTCCCGTGCGGCCTACAAGCTCGAAGAACTGCTCGAACGTGACCGGTTGCTGAAGCCGCACATGGTGGTGGTCGACCTCGGCGCGGCCCCGGGCGGCTGGTCTCAGCAGGTTCGGAGACAGATTGGCGACACTGGCCGCGTGCTGGCCCTGGACATTCTGGACATGCCGCCACTGGCCGGCGTGGAGTTCCTTCATGGTGACTTCAGGGAAGAAACCGTCCTATCGGAGTTTGAAGCCATGCTCGGGGATCAGCTGGTAGACCTTGTGCTGTCGGACATGGCCCCCAATAAGAGTGGTGTGGGCGCGGTCGACCAGCCGCGGATGATGCACCTGGCGGAGCTGGCCATGGATTTTGCCGACAACCACCTCAAGACCGGTGGGGCATTCCTGATCAAGCTGTTCCAGGGCGAAGGCTTTGACGACTACGTGCGCGACATGCGCCGCCGGTACGACAAGGTCTCCATCCGCAAGCCGGAAGCGTCGCGCAAGCGCTCTCCCGAGGTGTATGCCTTGGGTCAGGGAAAACGCGCCCACATGAAGTAAGCTCGACCCCGTAAGTTCGACCCCAACGCAACGCCAGCACTAAGAGGAACACCGGAGCCAATGAGGATGAACGACTTGACCAAGAACCTCCTGCTATGGGTGGTCGTCGCCGTCGTGCTGATGGTGGTCTTCCAGAGCTTCTCGCCCAAGACCTCGGGGGCCGGAGCGCAGGGCGCTTCGTACTCGCAGTTCCTGGACCAGGTGGACACCGGCAACGTGCAGAAGGTCGCCTTCGGCGGCGATACGCGCGGCGGTACCAGCCAGATCACCTACACCACCCGTGGTGGACAGTCGTCCACCATCACCGCGCCGTTCGATCGCGACCTGATCAACGTGCTGCGCACCAAGAATGTCGAGATCGTGCAGGAGGAGCCGTCCAGCGGTATCTCCCTCGGCGCGATCCTGATGAATTTCCTGCCGGTCATCCTGATCATCGGCTTCTGGCTGTTCATCATGCGGCAGATGCAGGGCGGTGGCGGCGGTGCCAAGGGCGCGATGTCCTTCGGCAAGTCGCGCGCCAAGCTGCAGGGCGAAGACCAGATCAAGGTCACCTTCGCCGACGTTGCCGGCTGCGACGAGGCCAAGGAAGAAGTCGGCGAACTGGTCGACTTCCTGCGTGACCCGTCCAAGTTCACCAAGCTTGGTGGCAAGATTCCGCGTGGCGTGCTGATGGTCGGCCCTCCGGGTACCGGCAAGACGCTGTTGGCCAAGGCCATTGCCGGCGAAGCCAAGGTGCCGTTCTTCTCGATCTCCGGTTCGGATTTCGTGGAAATGTTCGTCGGCGTCGGCGCCAGCCGTGTGCGCGACATGTTCGAGCAGGCCAAGAAGCACGCGCCGTGCATCATCTTCATCGATGAAATCGATGCCGTCGGTCGTCACCGTGGTGCCGGCCTGGGCGGCGGTCATGACGAGCGCGAGCAGACCCTGAACCAGCTGCTGGTCGAGATGGACGGTTTTGAAGGCGGCGAAGGCGTGATCGTGATCGCCGCGACCAACCGTCCGGACGTGCTGGACCCGGCGCTGCTGCGTCCGGGCCGTTTCGACCGCCAGGTGGTGGTCGGTCTGCCGGACGTGAAGGGCCGCGAGCACATTCTCAAGGTGCACATGCGCAAGCTGCCGCTGGCCGACGACGTCGTGCCGATGGTGATCGCGCGTGGTACCCCGGGCTTCTCCGGTGCCGACCTGGCCAACCTCTGCAACGAGGCCGCCCTGTTCGCCGCCCGTGGCAACGAGAAGGAGGTCCGCATGGATCACTTCGACCGTGCCCGCGACAAGATCCTGATGGGGGCCGAGCGCCGCTCGATGGCCATGAGCGAGGAGGAGAAGACCCTCACCGCTTACCACGAAGCCGGTCACGCCATCGTCGGTCGTCTGGTGCCCGAGCACGATCCGGTCTACAAGGTCACGATCATTCCGCGTGGCCGTGCGCTGGGTGTGACCATGTACCTGCCGGAAGGCGACAAGTACTCGATCAACCGCGTGGCGATCAACTCGCAGCTGTGCTCGCTGTATGGTGGTCGTGTCGCCGAAGAACTGATCTTCGGGCCGGACAAGGTCACCACCGGTGCGTCCAACGACATTGAGCGCGCCACCAAGATGGCCCGCAACATGGTCACCAAGTGGGGCCTGTCGGAGACCCTTGGCCCGATCGCCTACGGTGAAGAGGACGATGAAGTGTTCCTCGGCCGTTCGGTCACCCAGCACAAGAGCGTGTCCAACGACACGGCGCGCCGCATCGATGAGGAAGTGCGCAGCATCCTGGACAAGGCCTATGCCCGGACCACCGAACTGCTGACCGCCAACGTCGACAAGCTGCATGCGATGACCCAACTGCTGCTGCAGTACGAAACCATCGACGCGCCGCAGATCGACGCCATCATGGAAGGCCGCGATCCGCCGCCGCCGATGGGTTGGACCAAGTCGAGCAAGGACGATGGCGGCAATGACAAGGGTGGCGACGCCCGTCCGCTGCCGCCGATCGCCGGTCCGGCCGAATCGATCTGACGGCCTGCCGTACGCAATGCAAGACGAGGCCGGGGCAACCCGGCCTTGTTGTTTCCGGGCCCCGGCCCATCCGATCCCGACCGTCCGCTGGAGTCCGCATGTCCGCCCCCAAGCCTGAACCGATTTCCCACACTGCCGAGATGGTGATCGCCACCGTTGTCGGCGTTGCCGTCGGCCTGACCGTGGACAATCTGCTGCTGGGCTGTGGTGTGGGTATCGCAGTGGGCATCCTGCTGAGCATCATCAAGACGCTGTACGTAGACCGGAAGCATCGGCGCAAGTAGGGTTCTGCGGCAGGGCTGCGCCCTGCACCCGCCGAAGCGGTAGTGCCGGCCGCTGGCCGGCAACCTCAACAACAACGGCAACAGCGGGCTATCCGTGGGATGGCGGGGCGGTGTCGGATTGCGGGGACGCCGTAAACCCGTCCATGGGGGCTTGGCCGCGGCATCCATGCCGCGGACACCCCGCAATCCGACACCGCCCCGCCTTCGACAATTTCCCGATGCTGTTGGGCTGCTGTTGGTAGGTGTCGACCTTGGTCGACACGTAGATCCACGCCATGCGTGGATGCTCTTCGTTCAATTGTCGAGATATTCGATTCCGATGGAGATTCATCCACGCACGGCGTGGATCTACTGGCCACCGGAAAACTGTCGAAGGCGGGGTACTGTGGGTTTGCGGGGTGTGAGCCGCATGGATGCGGCGACCAAGCCTCCATGGACGGATTCACGGCGTCCCCGCAAACCCACAGTGCCCCGCCATCCCACGGAATGCCGCTGTTGCTGTTGCTCCAGCCCTGGCCTCTGCGGGTGCAGGGCGCAGCCCTGCCGCCGTAAACTAAACTTCGTTGCCCGCAGGATCTGCCATGTTCGATATCTCTCCCCAGCTCGATTGCGCCGGCCGCATCCTGCGCCTGGACCGTGCCCGGGTCATGGGGATCGTCAACGTCACCCCGGATTCGTTCTCCGACGGCGGTGCCCATGACACCACCGAAGCGGCGGTCGCGCATGGCCTGAAACTGGTGGCGGAGGGCGCCGACCTGCTCGATATCGGCGGCGAATCCACCCGCCCGGGTGCCGCGCCGGTGTCGATCGATGAGGAGCTGCGTCGTGTCGTCCCGGTCATCGAGCAGCTGGCGGCACGCACATCGGTGCCGATCAGCATCGACACTTTCAAGCCGGAGGTGATGCGCGCCGCAGTGGCTGCAGGGGCCGGGATGATCAACGACATCTTCGGCCTGCGCCAGGAGGGGGCGCTGGAGGCGGCGGCCGACGCTGGCGTGCCGGTGGTGCTGATGCACATGCAGGGCGAGCCGGGTCACATGCAGGCCGACCCGCAGTACGACGATGTCGTCACCGAGGTGCATGGCTTTCTGGTGCAGCGCTTGTTCGCCGCCGAGATGGCCGGCATCGCCAGGAAGAATCTGCTGATCGACCTTGGCTTCGGCTTCGGCAAGAGCACCGCGCACAACATCACTCTGCTGGCCCGTTCCGAGCGCTTTCTCGAGCTGGGCGTGCCGATGCTGGCCGGACTGTCGCGCAAACGCAGCCTGGGCGAGCTGACCGGTCGCGAGTCGCCGGCAGAGCGGGTCGCTGCATCCGTGGCCGCACACCTCATCGCCGTGCAGCGCGGTGCCCGTATCGTGCGCGTGCACGATGTGGCGGCGACGGTCGATGCCTTGAAGGTCTGGCAGGCGGTCGACGCGGTGCCTGCTGTCCGGGTGGACGCCAAACCGACCCTCCGCTGGCCGGACGAAGACTGATGGCAGTGGATCAGCGGCCGCTGGCGATCGCCGTGATGGGCCCGACCGCCAGCGGCAAGACCGCGACTGCGATCGCGCTGGCGCAGCAGCTGGATGGTGAAATCGTCAGCGTCGATTCGGCGCTGGTCTATCGCGGGCTGGATATCGGTTCGGCCAAGCCTGATGCCGGCGAACGCGCGCAGGCACCGCACCACCTGTTGGACCTGCGCGATCCCTGGCAGACCTATTCGGCCGCCGAGTTCGCCGCCGACGCCGGCCGCGTGGTGGCCGACATCGTTGCCCGGGGCAAGACGCCGATCCTGGCCGGCGGCACGGGCTTGTACTTCCGTGCGCTGCTGCAGGGGCTGTCGCCGATGCCGGAGGCCGATCCGGCGATGCGCGATGTGCTGAGCGCCGAGGCCGCCGAGCGTGGCTGGGCGGCCCTGCACGCCGAACTTGCCACCGTCGATCCTGCCGCCGCCGCACGCATCCATGCCACCGATCCGCAACGCATCCAGCGGGCGCTGGAGGTCTACCGCCTGACCGGCACGCCTATCAGTGAATGGCAGCGCCGCCCCGGCGTCGCCCCGTTGCCGGTGCGCACGTTGAAGCTGATTCTGGCGCCGCGCGACCGCGCCGTGCTGCATCAGCGCATCGAGGCGCGCTTCGACGCCATGCTCGCCCAGGGCTTTCTCGACGAAGTGCGCGCGCTGCGTGCGTTGCCGGACATGCAGGCGGTCGCCACGCCGCTGGACCTGCCAGCCGTCCGCGCGGTCGGGTATCGCCAGGCCTGGGAGTACCTGGACGGCGAGGGGGACGAGGCCCGCTTCCGTGACAAGTCCATTTTCGCCACCCGGCAACTGGCCAAGCGCCAGCTGACCTGGCTGCGCGGCGAGCTTGATGCGCGCTGGTTCGACCCCCATATGGATGGGGAGCGCCTGGCAGGCGCGGTGTCGACCTTCGTTGCACGCTGAACCGACGCTGGCCGTGTACCATCATGGGCCGGCAAGCGGCTCGGGGGCCGCGGCAACCGCCGGCTACCAATAAGAACAATAATCAGGAGTGTGCAATGTCCAAGGGGCAATCGCTGCAGGATCCTTTCTTGAATGCACTGCGGCGCGAACGCGTGCCGGTTTCGGTGTACCTGGTCAACGGCATCAAGCTGCAGGGCACGATCGAATCGTTCGATCAGTTCGTGGTCCTGCTGCGCAACACCGTCAGCCAGATGGTCTACAAGCACGCCATTTCCACCGTGGTGCCGGCGCGCAACGTCAAGGTCGGCCCGGGTGGTGGGTACGTGCAATCAGGTGAGGATGGTCAGGCGGGTGATGAAGCAGACGAATGATGTTGGAGCGGTGAATGTTTGACCGCTCGAAAAAGGGCGAACACGCCCTGTTGATCCAGCCGCATTTCGGCAAGCTGGAAGACGATGTGCTGGAAGAATTCGGTGATCTGGCCCGCTCGGCTGGGGCCAGCATCGCGGTGACCATCACCGCGCGCCTGGATCGGCCCAATCCATCGACCCTGCTCGGCAGCGGCAAGCTGGATGAGATCAAGGCTGCCGCCGAAGCAACCGGCGCAGATCTTATCCTGGTCAACCACGCGTTAAGCCCGGGTCAGGAACGCAATCTGGAACGTTTCCTGGAGCGCCGGGTGATCGACCGTACCGGTCTGATCCTGGATATCTTCGCCCAGCGTGCGCGCAGCCATGAAGGCAAGCTGCAGGTCGAGCTGGCCCAGCTGCGCCATATGGCGACCCGCCTGGTGCGTGGCTGGACCCATCTGGAGCGCCAGCGTGGTGGTTCGATCGGTCTGCGCGGCCCGGGTGAAACCCAGCTGGAAACCGATCGTCGTCTGCTGCAGAAGCGGGTTGAACAGCTGCAGAAGCGGCTGGAAAAAGTCGAAGTACAGCGCACCCAGATGCGCCGTGCGCGTGTGCGCAGCGAATTGCCGCGCGTGGCCCTGGTGGGCTACACCAATGCCGGCAAATCGACCTTGTTCAATGCGATGACCGGCGCCGAGGCCTATGCGGCTGACCAGTTGTTCGCGACCCTGGATCCGACCGTGCGCCGGATCGCCGTGCCCGGTGGCAACGTCGTCCTGGCCGATACGGTTGGTTTCGTGCGCGACCTGCCGCATGACCTGGTGGCGGCCTTCCGCTCGACCCTGTCTGAAGCGCGGGAAGCAGATTTTCTGCTGCACCTTGTCGATGCCGCCGATCCGCACCGCGAGGAGCGCATCGCCCAGGTCGACGAAGTGCTGACCGCGGTCGGTGCCGGCGACCTGCCGCAGTTGCTGGTGTTCAACAAGATCGACCGCATCGAGGGTGCCGACGTGCGCCACGATGGCCAGGACGGCGTGCCGGATGAATCGCGGCGCGAGCGGGTGTGGATTTCCGCACGCGACGGGCAGGGCATCGAGCTGTTGCAGGCCGTGCTCGGCAAGCGCTTGGGTCTGCAGCACGTCACCGGCGAGCTGCGCCTGCCGCCCAGTGCCGGCCGCCTGCGCGCGCGCCTGCACCAGCTGGAAGTGGTCCGCAGTGAACAGGCCGATGAAGAAGGCTGGCTGTTGCAGGTCGATCTTCCCATCGCCGAGGCCGAGAAGCTGGCGGCCAGCGCCGATGGCGAGCCGATCCGGGCCCTGCTGCCGGAAAAGCTGCCCGAATGGTGAGGTAGTGCCGGCCGCTGGCCGGCAGTTCCTGCGGCCCCGTGCCGCGACACCACCTTGCGATCTGCGGTACAACGTGCAGGTTCTTCACCTTTCAGCTACCCCGATGTCCTTCCCGACCGACGCCGAACTCAACGCCCAGGCCGCTGCGCTGGGCCAGCGCCTGCAGCAGGCTTCGCTGCAACTGGTGACTGCTGAAAGCTGCAGCGGTGGCTGGATCGCCAAGTGCATGACCGACATCGCCGGTTCCTCGGCGTTCTTCGATTGCGGCATGGTGGTTTACAGCTACGAAGCCAAGCAGCGCCTGCTCGGCGTGCGCGCGCAGACGCTGGAGCAGTTCGGTGCGGTCAGCCGCGAGGCCGTGCTGGAGATGGTGTCCGGGGCACTGGTCAATTCCGGTGCCGGCATCGCGGTGGCCGTGACCGGTATCGCAGGGCCGGGCGGTGGCAGCCCGGACAAGCCGGTCGGCAGTGTCTGGATCGGCTGGAAGCGCCGCGGCGGCTATGCCCGTGCCGAATTGTTCCAGTTCGACGGTGACCGCGAAGCCATCCGCCGGCAAACCGTAGCGGCGGCATTGCACGGTATCGACGCCCAGCTGTGACATGCTGCTCCGGCAATCAACCGGAGTAGGTAACGATGTGGGAGACGCTGGGCACCGTCCGTGACCTTGGCCGGCTGCAGGAAATCGCCGCTGTCCTGATCCGCTACGGCTTCGGCGACGTCGTGCGGCGCATCGGCCTGGCCACGGTACTGGAACGTACCGGCCGCCTGCTGCACTGGAACGAGGAGCGGCAGGAAATGCTGCGGATGACCGCGCCGGTGCGCGTGCGCAGCGCCCTGCAGGATCTTGGGCCGACCTTCGTGAAGCTGGGCCAGGTGCTCGCCACCCGTGTGGACCTGCTGCCGCCGGACTGGATCGCCGAACTCTCCGAGTTGCAGAACGCAGTCCCTGCATTGCCCTACGAGAAGATCCGCGAACAACTGGAGGCCGATCTCGGTGCGTCTCCGTCGCAGGTGTTCGCCTTCCTTGATGAAACCCCGATGGCCGCTGCTTCGTTGGCCCAGGCCCACCGTGCGCGGCTGCGCGATGGCCGTGAAGTGGTGCTGAAGGTGCGTCGCCCCGGAATCCGTGACGTGGTTGAAGCCGATCTGCGATTGCTGGCACGGCTGGCCGAGATCGTCGAAGCCCGCCTGCCGGATCTGCGCCGCTACCGGCCCGCCGAGGTGGTGCAGCAGTTCACCGTGTCGCTGCGGCGCGAGCTGGATTTCGCCGCGGAGTGCCGCAATGCCGAGCGCATCGCGCGCAACTTCGAGGGGCGTGACGACATTCTGATTCCGGCCGTGCACTGGCAATGGACCTGCGAAAGCCTGAATGTGCAGGACTTCGTCGACGGCATCGCGGGGCGTGATCTGGCCGGTGTCGATGCGGCCGGCCTCGACCGCCGTGAACTGGCCCGGCGTGGTGCCGACATCGTATTGAAGATGGTGCTGGAGGACGGCAGCTTCCACGCCGATCCGCACCCGGGCAACATCATCTACCTGCGCGACGGCCGCATCGGCGTGATCGATTTCGGCATGGTCGGCGCCTTGTCGGAGGTACGCCGATTCCAGGTCGCGCAGCTGCTGCATGGTCTGGTGGAACAGGACCCGCAGGGCGTGGCCGACGTGCTGCTGGACTGGGCGGGCGGCGTGGAGGTGGACGAGAACCGGTTGCAGCACGACATCAGCCTGTTCGTCGACCAGTACCGTGGCGTGCCGCTGAAGGACCTGCGCATTGGCCTGATGCTGGGCGATATCACCCAGCTGCTGCGCAGCTACAACCTGACCCTGCCGGCGGATCTGGCATTGATGATCAAGGCCTTCCTGACCCTGGAGGGCATGGGCCGCCAGCTCGACCCCGATTTCGACATGGCCAGCGCCGCGCGCCCGTTCCTGGAGCGGGTGGTACTGCAGCGCTATGCGCCGCGGGCACTGTTCAAGCGTGGCCGCCGCAGTCTGCTGGGCATGATCGACTTTGCCGGTGAACTGCCGCGGGATCTGCGCAAGCTGGTGCAGGCTGCACGTCGTGGCCGCCTGCAGCTGAAGGTCGAGACCAGCGCGCTGCAGGGCTTCGGTGATCAGGTCAATCGCGCCGCGAACCGGCTGGTGATGGGCATCGTCACCGCGGCCCTGATCATCGGCTCCTCCATCGTCATGCACAGCGTAGGCGGCGTCTCCAGCCGTTGGCTGCTGGCGCTGGGCGTGTGCGGTTTCATCGGCGCAGGGTTCTGCGGGGTGTGGATCCTGTTCTCGATCTGGAGAAGCGGTAAGCACACGTAGTGTGCTCACCGCGGCGGTTCCCACCGGGAACCGCGGAATCGCGCAGCGATTCCTGTAGAGCCGACCGCTGGTCGGCTGCTTTCGCCTTGTCGCTCCCGGCACTTGCAGTCCCAGGCGTTAGTAGTAATACTACTAATCATGGACCTGACCGACACCCAGCAGGCGATTCTGCAGTTGATCGCCGAGCGTATCGAGAGCGAAGGGGCGCCCCCTTCGCAGACTGAAATCGCACGTGCCTTCGGCTTCAAGGGGGTGCGAGCAGCGCAGTACCACCTGGAGGCGCTGGAGCAGGCCGGGGCGATCCGCCGCGTACCGGGCCAGGCACGCGGCATCCGCTTGGTGCAGGCACCACCGGTGGAGAAGGTTGCCGAGCCGGGCCTGCCCGACAGCGTCCTGCGCCTGCCGATCCTGGGACGGGTCGCGGCGGGTCTGCCGATCGGCGCCGACATCGGCTCGGATGATTTCGTGGTGCTGGACCGGGTGTTCTTCTCGCCGGCGCCGGACTACCTGCTGAAGGTGCAGGGCGACTCGATGATCGACGAAGGCATCTTCGATGGCGACCTGATCGGTGTGCACCGCACCCGTGACGCCCATTCCGGGCAGATCGTGGTGGCCCGCATCGATGACGAGATCACCGTCAAGCTGTTGAAGATCGCCAAGGACCGGATCCGGTTGCTGCCGCGCAATCCCGATTACAAACCGATCGATGTGCTTCCGGACCAGGATTTCTCGATCGAGGGCCTGTACTGCGGGCTGCTGCGACCGAACCGTTGACGATTCACCCTGCATTTCCCGCGGTCTTTTGTGGCGATTCTCTGGTTCTGCTGAGGTTGGTACGGATGTCCGATAATTTTTTTCCGAACGCCGGGCAGAATCTCAGCCTGTGCGATACGCCAGCCTTAAAGTGAACCCATGGCCAAGAAGACTTCCAAAGACAGCACCTCCAACGACGTGACCTCTGCAAGGACCAATCCGATGGACGAGAACAAGAAGCGCGCCCTCGCTGCAGCTCTGGGCCAGATCGAAAAGCAGTTCGGCAAGGGCTCGGTGATGCGCATGGGCGACCGTGTGGTCGAGCCCGTCGAGGCGATTCCGACCGGTTCTCTGATGCTGGATATCGCATTGGGCATTGGTGGCCTGCCCAAGGGCCGCGTTGTGGAAATCTACGGCCCGGAATCCTCCGGCAAGACCACGTTGACCCTGCAGGCCATCGCCGAGTGCCAGAAGCTGGGCGGTACGGCTGCTTTCATCGATGCCGAGCATGCGCTGGACCCGATCTACGCAGGCAAGCTGGGCGTCAATGTTGACGATCTGCTGCTGTCGCAGCCCGATACCGGTGAGCAGGCGCTGGAAATCGCCGACATGCTGGTCCGTTCCGGTTCGGTGGACATCCTGGTTGTCGACTCGGTGGCCGCATTGACCCCGAAGGCTGAAATCGAAGGCGAGATGGGCGACCAGCTGCCAGGTCTGCAGGCCCGTCTGATGAGCCAGGCGCTGCGCAAGCTGACCGGCAACATCAAGCGTTCCAATACGCTGGTGGTATTCATTAACCAGCTGCGTCACAAGATCGGCGTGATGATGCCGGGCCAGAGCCCGGAAGTGACCACCGGCGGCAACGCGCTGAAGTTCTATGCCTCGGTGCGCCTGGACATTCGTCGTATCGGTGCGATCAAGAAGGGTGACGAGATCATCGGCAACCAGACCAAGATCAAGGTCGTCAAGAACAAACTGGCACCCCCGTTCAAGCAGGTCATCACCGAGATCCTGTACGGCGAGGGCATCAGCCGCGAAGGCGAACTGATCGACATGGGTGTGGAGGCCAAGCTGGTCGAGAAGGCCGGTGCCTGGTACAGCTACGGTGAAGAGCGCATCGGCCAGGGCAAGGACAACGCCCGCGGCTATCTGCGCGACAACCCGCAGGTTGCGGCCAAGCTCGAGGCCGAGCTGCGCGAGAAGTTCCAGCCGAGCGAAGCCGCCCGCGAGCAAGGCGACGACGAAGACGGCGACGACGAGTAAGGCTTGCTGTGGGGCAGGGCGGCGCCGTCAGTGACGTCGCCCTGTCCTGCAGATTCGGTTTCCCCGACGGGGGACGCGCCAGGGACGGCGCATTTGATTGAAGGCGAGCATGAACGATTCCGACGCCCCGGCACCCGGCCGCAAGCGCCGCGTACGCGAACAGACGCCTGTCCAGCGCGCCCTGGGGTTGCTGGTGCGGCGTGAGCATTCGCGCAAGGAGTTGACCCGCAAGCTGACCTCCCGGGGTATCGAGGGCGAGGCGGCGCAGGCCGCGGTCGACAAGCTGACCGAGGCTGGCTGGCAGGACGACACCCGGTTTGCCGAGAATCTGGTGCGTATGCGCGCCAATACCGGCTACGGCCCCATCCATGTGCGGGCCGAACTGGGTACCCATGGACTGGACAGCGAGCAGATCGCTGCCGCCATGGAGACCTTTGAAGGCGACTGGACGGAGAACGCCCGGGATCTGGTCCGTCGCCGCTTCGGTGAGGCCGGCCCGCAGGACCTCGCACAGCGTCGCAAGGCCGCCGATCTGCTGGCCCGCCGGGGCTTTGATGGCGACAGCATCCGCCGTGCGACCCGTTACGATCCGGACGACTGAGACTGATGGCGCCGGGCCTGATACCCTTTGGGGTTTCGGCGGTCCGTTCGACCCTGGCCACTGCGGCCGGCGGCACGGGCCCCGGCCCGCAGACTGCCAGCCCCCATGAACGCATCCGCCAAATTCACGACATCCCAGATCCGCAGCGACTTCCTTGAGTTCTTCAAGGGCAAAGGCCACACCATCGTGCCGTCGGCGCCGCTGGTGCCGGGCAACGATCCGACCCTGCTGTTCACCAACTCCGGCATGGTGCAGTTCAAGGACGTGTTCCTGGGCGCGGAAAAGCGCAGCTACGTGCGTGCGGCCGACGTCCAGCGCTGCCTGCGTGCCGGTGGCAAGCACAACGATCTCGACCAGGTGGGCTACACCGCCCGCCATCACACCTTCTTCGAAATGCTGGGCAACTGGTCCTTCGGCGATTACTTCAAGAAGGATGCGATCGCCTGGGCCTGGGAGCTGCTGACCCAGGTCTGGAAGCTGCCCGCCGAGCGCCTGCTGGTCACGGTCTACCAGACCGACGACGAGGCCTACGCGCTGTGGCGCGACATGATCGGCATTCCGGAAGAACGCATCGTTCGCATCGGCGACAACAAGGGTGCGCCCTTCGCCTCGGACAACTTCTGGCAGATGGCCGATACCGGTCCGTGCGGTCCGTGCACCGAGATCTTCTACGACCACGGTGACCATATCGCCGGTGGCCCCCCGGGCTCGCCGGATGAGGACGGTGACCGCTTCATCGAAATCTGGAACCTGGTGTTCATGCAGTTCGATCGCCAGCAGGACGGCACGCTGATGCCGCTGCCGGCGCCGTGCGTTGATACCGGCATGGGCCTTGAACGCCTGGCCGCGATCCTGCAGCACGTGCATACCAACTACGAGATCGACCTGTTCCAGGCGCTGATCCGCAAGGCATCGGAGCTGACCGGCACCGCCGATCTGGAAAACAAGTCGCTGCGGGTGATCGCCGACCATATCCGCGCCTGTTCGTTCCTGATCGTCGATGGCGTGCTGCCGTCCAACGAAGGTCGCGGCTACGTGCTGCGCCGGATCATCCGCCGCGCGCTGCGACATGGCTGGATGCTGGGCGTGCGCCAGCCGTTCTTCAGCAAGCTGGTGCCGACCCTGGTCGAGCAGATGGGCGAGGCCTACCCGGAACTGCCGGCGCAGGCCGATACCGTCGTGCGTGCACTGCAGGCAGAAGAAGAGCGTTTCGCTGAAACCCTCGACTCGGGCATGAAGATCTTCGACGACGTCGCCGCCAAGGTCAGCAATGGCGTGATTCCGGGCGTGGACGCCTTCCGCCTGTACGATACCTACGGCTTCCCGCTCGACCTCACCCAGGACATCGCCCGCGAGCGTGACCTGACCGTGGACATCGACGGCTTCAATGCCGCGATGGAGACGCAGCGCGAGACCGCGCGTGCGGCCGGCAAGTTCGGCGGCGGCGTGACTCTGTCGGCCGATCTGGTCGCCACGCTCAAGCCGACCGTCTTCCTCGGCTATGACCGCCTGCAGGCCGACGATCTCCGCGTGGTCGCGATCCTCAAGGATGGCCGCCCGGTGGACGCTGCCCAGGCCGGTGACGAGGTCATCGTGCTGACCAGCCAGACCCCGTTCTACGCCGAGTCCGGCGGCCAGGTCGGCGACACCGGCATCTTGTCCGCTGCTGGCGTGCAGATGCAGGTGAGCGACACCCAGAAGTTCGCGGGCCAGTTCCATGGCCACGTCGGCAAGCTCACCCAGGGCAGCCTGAAGATCGGTGATGTGCTGTCCGGCCAGGTCGATGGCGAGCGCCGTGGCGCCACCATCCTCAACCACTCGGCCACCCACCTGCTGCATGCTGCCCTGCGCGAAGTGCTGGGCACCCACGTGCAGCAGAAGGGCTCGCTGGTGGCGCCGGACCGCCTGCGCTTCGACTTCTCGCATTTCCAGCCGATCAGCGCCGAGGAACTGGCGATCATCGAGCGCAAGGTCAACCAGCAGGTGCGCGTCAACAACGCTGTGGAAGTGCACAACATGGGCATGCAGGAGGCGCTGGACTTCGGCGCGATGGCCCTGTTCGGCGAGAAGTACGGCGAGAACGTGCGCGTGCTGAAGATGGGTGACTACTCCACCGAGCTGTGTGGTGGTACCCACGTCAACCGGACCGGTGATATCGGTCTGTTCAAGATCACCTCCGAGGGCGGCGTATCGGCCGGTGTGCGTCGTATCGAGGCCGTCACCGGCCAGGGCGCGCTGGACTACGTGGACGCCGAGGAGGCGCGCCTGGCCGAGGCCGCTGAACTGCTGGGTGGCAGCGCTGCCGACGTGGTCGAAAAGATCCGCGCGCTGGGCCTGCGTCAGAAGCAGCTGGAGCGCGAGCTGGAGGCCGTGAAAGCCAAGGCCGCCGCCGGCGCCACGGCGGATCTGTCCGGCCAGGCCGTCGAGGTCGCCGGCGTGAAGGTCCTGGCCGTCCGTCTGGAAGGCTTCGATGCCAAGGCCCTGCGCGATGCCATGGACCGCCTGAAGCAGCAGCTGGGCGATGCGGTGATCGTGCTGGCCGGTGCCCAGGACGGCAAGGCAGCCCTGGTCGCGGGCGTGAACGGCAGTGCAATGGGCAAGGTCAAGGCCGGGGAACTGTTGTCCCATATTGCCGGTCAGATCGGGGGCAAGGGCGGCGGACGCCCGGACCTCGCCCAGGGTGGTGGCGAGGACGGGCCCGCCCTTGCCACCGCGCTGGCTGCGGTCGTCGAATGGGTCAGCCCCCGCCTGTGATGAACCCCTGCCGTCCCCCTCCTTGTAGGAGCGGGACGGCTGACGGTACCATTGCGAATCTTTTCCCTTTGTCGTGGGCGCGCTTCTTGACGGAGCGTCAAGCCGGTGGGGGATACCCTTCCACACGGTTCCATGGAGACTTAAAAAAATGTTGATCCTGACTCGCCGCGTCGGCGAAACCCTGATGATCGGTGACTCGGTGAGCGTCACCGTGCTTGGCGTCAAGGGTAACCAGGTGCGTATCGGCATCACTGCGCCGAAGGACGTCGCTGTGCATCGCGAAGAGATCTACCAGCGCATCCAGCGTGGTGATGAAGCCGGCAGCACCGGTGGTGAAAATTCTGCGGAATAAGGCTTTACCTTCGCGCGTGATTAACGTTATGATTCACGCCCCGCTGAGGTGCAACGCACCAGACGCGGAGAAAACCCCGGAGCGATGCCCGAGCGGCTGAAGGGGCTCCCCTGCTAAGGGAGTATAGGGTCAAAAGCTCTATCGAGGGTTCGAATCCCTCTCGCTCCGCCAGATACAAAGAAGCGCCTGCAGATCCTCGATCTGCAGGCGTTTTTCTTTTCAGCTCCCTCAAAGCTTCACGGTCACGCCGACCTGGAACCCGCGACCGGGCAGCGGTGCGATGTACTTCAACGGCGAGTTGTGTGGGCGGGCGTCGTCATCCAGAAGGTTGCTGCCGTTGACGAACACTTCCATCCCAGCGATGTAGGCATTGCGTACCGGTAGCTCGCGGCTGACCTGCAGGTCGACCAGGTTGAATGCATCCAGCGGAATCTCTTCGCTGACGTTGCGACCCAGGTACTTCTGCTTGTCGTAGTAGGTGCTGGAGAGTTGTACCTTCCAGCTGTCGCGCTGCCATTGCAGGTTGGCGCCATAGCGGTTGGTCGGCATGTTCGGCAGGTACTCGCCGTCGTTGTGCGCGCGCAGCGTGTCCGGGCGATCGGCGTGGTTCCTGACCAGATCGGCGAAGGCGGACAGATTCAATTTTCCGTAGCCGCCAAGGTCGAGCACCTGCGAGGCATCGATCTCGAACCCCTTCACCGTGGTGTCGGTCTGCTTCCAGTACTTCAGCGGCAGGCGGTTGGCCATCTGCATGCCGGAGTGGCCCTGGTAGAGGTAGTTTTCGTACTTCATCCGGTAGGCGGTGGCCGACAGCGCGAAGCCACCGAGGTGGAACAGTCCGGTCAGCTCCAGGTTCTTCGCGCGTTCCGGCTCCAGGTTCTGGTTGCCTTCTTCCTGGGTCATCACCGAATAGTGCGCGTTGCTGGCATACAACTCGTTGATCTCCGGTGCGCGCTGCGAAGACGAATAGCGCACCTTGGCGGCGAACAGCGGGCCGAGCTCGACATACGAACCCAGGCTGTAACTGTTGAGGCGATAGGAGCGGTCCTGCAGCGTGGTGTTGGCAGCATTGCGCGAGGTCTTGAAGCGGCTGGGCTGCAGGTCATGGTCCACGCGTTCATGGCGGACGCCGGCATCGAAGGATGCCCAGCCGAAGTCGAGGGTTTCCTTCAGGAACACGGCGTTGCTGCGCGTTTCCACATCAGGCAGGTAGCGCAGCGTGCCGCGGCCGGTGACGTCGCGCGCCTGATGGCTCAGGCCCAGCACGCCGCTGAGCGGCCCGACGGGTTGATGTACCAGCAACAGTTCGGCCTGGGTGCTCTGGAAGTCGTAGTCGTTGGCCCTGGTCGAGCCCAGGCGCTCGCCCGAGGTGTTGTCCAGTTTTGAAACCCGCAGTTCGGCGCGTTCGACGTACGGCAGTGGGTCCCGCAGCAACGCTTCCAGAGCGTAGCGCTGCTGCTTGATCACCACGCCCACCGGCAGGCCGTCGGCAGGGTTCGCGCCGAAGGACAGGTTCTGCATCGAGAAGCCCGGCACACCGTATTCGCTGTCCTTGGCATCGATGCTGACGCCGACGTAACCGCGATCGAAGAACCAGGTCGAGCCGAGTGCCACCTGCGAACTGCGGGAGTAGCTGTTGCCCAACCGATGGTGGTAATCGGGGGTCACATCGTTGTTGATCTGCTTCTGCACGTACGACGGCGTGCCGGCGACATAGGCAGGATTGACCGGATTGATGTAGATGCGGCGCTGCCAGACCGAGGTTGGACTGTTGGTGTAGAAGGAAAAATCACCATCGGCCCAATCGGGGTTCTCGGTCATGAACTGGTCGATGTAGGGTTGCGAGGCCTTGTTGTAGAGCTGCTGGACGCGCGCTTCCTTCTGGCAGCTGTCGGCCAGCGCCGAATTGACACCGCCGGTGGCCGGGAACAGCCGGGTGTTGCAGACGTTGGCCTTGCTGTTGCCGGGAATGTCGTAGTACGAGATGCGTTGCCGCGAGACCTGCAGGTTCGTTGAGATATTCCGCTGGTTGTTGAAGTTCATGCGGAAACCCTGCGCATCGGCCGCGTTGAAACCTTTGCGCAGGACCAGTTCCATCGACTGGTCCTTGTCCTCCATCGTGCGCGAGATCAGGCCGGAGTCGATGTCGACGCTTCCGCCGATGGCGTTGCCGCCGTAGCGGACGGTATCGGAGGATTTGTTGACGGTGACGCTGCGCACGAACAGCGGATCGAACGGAATGTTGATGTCGCCGCTGAAGGCGTTCATGCCAAGGATGGACTGGCCATCTTCCAGGATCTGCACGCGGTTGCCGCTGAGGCTGCGGATGACCGGTGCACCGGCATTGGGCCCGAAGGCGCTGTTCTGCACGCCGGAGACATGTTCAAGCATGCCGCCGAGGGTGCGGTTCTGGGCCTGCGAGGCCTCGACAGTGACGATGCTGTCGATCCGGGAGGGCTTGCTTGCCTCGACCTGGACGGCGGGCAGGGTGGGGTCGTCGCTGGCATGGGCGTTGTGGACGACGAACAGGATGGCTGCAGCAAGCAGGTGACGACGCATGACACACTCCGTGAAAAGAATGTGAAATGTTATAACGTAACTATTTGGCTTCACAAGTCGGAGGGAGACGGCGCAGGGGATGGGGAGATTGGGCCTGGCCATCGCCGGCAGCTTGGTCGCTTGCACGACCGGACTTTGGCGCGCAGCATCGGCCATTGCTGGTACCCCAGAACGCACCCTGCAGCACTTTCTCCACTCGAAAGGAGCCTCGCATGAAGCTGTTGTCCGCCGCGTTGCTGTCCGTGGTCCTGCTGCAGGCGATGCCTGCCCTTGCTGAGAGCTCGAAGTCCTCGCCGCTGCTCGGCCGCTGGTCGCTGGATATCGCCACGTCCGCGCTGCCTGAAGCACAGCGTCCGCAACAGGTCGTGCTGGAATTCAAGGATGCCGGCGCGGGCAGGTGGAGCTCGCACGTGGATATCGTCCTGCAGGATGGCAAGACGATGAAATCCGACGGTACGCTTGCGCTGGACGGCACGCCCGCGGCGCTGACCGGCAGCTACGGTGCCAATCAAGCGACGCTGAAACTTCCGGCGCCGAACACGCTGGTGATGCAGCTGGTCGATCACGGCGCGCCGGCATCCACTCGCGTGTATACGGTGGCCGCTGACCGTTCAACGATGACCGAAACCAAGGCGTTCTTCGCTCATGACGGCACGCCGATCCTGCAGACCAACCTGTTCAAGCGACTGCCGTAGCGTGTGATGCAGCGACACCCGCAGAGGCGCGCTCCGCGGATGCCGCTGCTGCGCTGTCATGCGGCGGCAGGGTCGCGCTTGCCGGTATCGATCCCGTACCGGTCTATCGCCTGCTGCAGCAGGCTTCGTTCGACATGCCCGTCGTCGGCCAGAGCCTTCAGTGCCGCCAGCACGATGAAGTGGCGATCGACCTCGAAGAACATCCGCAGCGATTCGCGTGTATCCGAGCGGCCGAAACCATCAGTGCCGAGTGCGATGAAGCGACGATCGTTGATGAAGGGACGGATCTGGTCGCCGACGATCTTCATGTAGTCGGTTGCCACCACCACCGGACCGGCGTGGTCCTGCAGGCACTGCTGCACGTAGGAAATGCGCGGCTCTTCAGCCGGGTGCAGCAGATTCCAGCGCTCGACGGCCAGGCCGTCGCGGCGCAGTTCGGTCAGGCTGGTGGCACTCCAGACGTCGCTGCTGATACCGAAATCCTGCTGCAGAAGATCGGCGGCGGCCAGCACCTCGCGCAGGATCGAGCCACTGCCCATCAACTGCACGCGCGGCTGTGCAATGGTGTCGGCAGTGGCGGGGCGCAGCAGATAGAGCCCCTTCAGGATGCCGGCTTCGGCGCCGTCGGGCAGGGCCGGGTGCGGGTAGTTCTCGTTGAGCAGGGTGATGTAGTAGTAGATGTCTTCCTGGTCCACGTACATGCGGCGCAGGCCGTCGTGGATGATCACCGCCAGCTCGAAATTGTAGGTCGGGTCATAGGACACGCAGCTGGGAATCACCGAGGACAGCACGTGGCTGTGGCCATCGTCGTGCTGCAGGCCTTCGCCCATCAGCGTGGTGCGGCCCGAGGTGGCGCCAAGCAGGAAGCCACGGGTGCGCGCGTCGGCCGCTGCCCAGGCCAGGTCGCCGACGCGCTGCAGGCCGAACATCGAATAGAAGATGTAGAACGGAATCGTGGCCAGACCGTGGTTGGCGTACGCGGTACCGGCGGCGATCCACGAACAGATCGCGCCGGATTCGTTGATGCCTTCCTGCAGGATCTGGCCATCCTTGGCCTCCTTGTAATAGCTCAGCTGGCCTGCATCCTGCGGCGTGTACAGCTGGCCGAGGTAAGAGTGGATGCCGATCTGGCGGAACAGGCCTTCCATGCCGAAGGTGCGCGATTCATCGGGCACGATCGGGATCACCAGCCTGCCCAGCTCGGGGTCCTTGAGCAGGGTGGTGAGGATGCGCACGAAGCCCATGGTGGTGGACTGGCTGCGATCACCACTGCCCTGCAGTTGGACGTTGAACGTGGACAGCGGCGGCAGTGGCAGCGGATCGACCTGCGCCAAACGCGCCGGCAGCTGACCACCCTGCGCCTGGCGACGCTGCGTGAAGTAGAGCGCCTCCGGGCTGCCCGGCGCCGGGCGCAGGTACGGCATTTCCTCCAGCTGTTCATCACTGACCGGCAGATCGAAACGGTCGCGGAAAGCGCGCACCGCATCGGTGCTCATCTTCTTCAACTGATGATTGATGTTCTGGCCTTCGCCGGCCTCACCCATGCCGAAGCCCTTCACCGTCTTGGCCAATACCACGGTCGGCCGACCCGAGGTGTTCACTGCCTGCTGGTAGGCGGCGTAAACCTTCTGCGGATCGTGGCCACCTCGCGCCAGCGCCCAGATCTCGTCGTCGCTCATGTGCGCGACCAGCGCCAGCAGTTCCGGGTAGCGCCCGAAGAAATGCTCGCGTACATAGGCACCGCTCTGTGACTTGAAGGTCTGGTAGTCACCATCGACGCATTCCATCATGCGCTGGCGCAGCAAGCCGCTGTGATCGCGTGCCAGCAGGTCGTCCCAGCCACCGCCCCAGATCACCTTGATCACGTTCCAGCCGGCGGCACGGAAGGTGCCTTCCAGTTCCTGTATCACTTTGGCGTTGCCGCGCACTGGTCCGTCCAGGCGCTGCAGGTTGCAGTTGACCACGAACACCAGGTTGTCCAGGCGCTCGCGCCCGGCCAGCGAAATGGCCGCCAGCGATTCGGGCTGATCCATTTCGCCATCACCGAGGAAGGCCCAGACCTTGCGACCCTGGTGCTGCTTCAGACCACGGTATTCCAGGTAGCGCATGTAACGTGCCTGATAGGCCGCGGTCAGCGGGCCCAGGCCCATCGATACGGTGGGGAACTGCCAGAACCCGGGCATCAACCGCGGGTGCGGGTACGAGGACAGCCCCTCACGCCCAGCCTCGCGGCGGAAGTTGTCCATGCGCTCGGCGCTGATGCGGCCTTCCACGAAGGCACGGCCATAGATGCCGGGTGCGGAATGGCCCTGGATGTAGATCATGTCGCCGTCGAAGGTGTCGGTACGGCCACGGAAGAAGTGATCGAAGCCCACGTCATACATGACCGCGGCGGACTGGTAGGTGGCGATGTGGCCGCCGACATTGGAATGCTTGCCGGCGCGCAGCACCATAACCATGGCGTTCCAGCGGATCATCGCGTTCAACCGTCGCTCGATGGCCAGGTCGCCCGGGTAGGCGGGCTGGCGTTCGGGCGGAATCGTGTTGGTGTAGGCGGTCCACGCGCGGGTGTGCAGGTCGCCATGCTGCTGCACGTCGAGTTCATCGAGCTGGTCCAGCAGGTAGTGCGCGCGGGGGCGGCCGCCAGCCTGGATCACCGCGTGCAGGGACTCGCGCCATTCGCGGGTTTCCTGCGGATCGGTGTCGAGAGGGAAGTGTGCCTGGTTCAAGTTGCGTCTCCAGAGAGCGCCGGTCGGCATCTGCGCGACACCGCCGGCAGGGCGACAGCTCTGGAGCGGAGTCGCGCCGGCAGGGCCATGGCGCGGGGGCGGCCTTGGTGGCTGCCGGGGAGACAAGCGTAGGCGGCGCATGGGTTGGCCGGTAGACAGGTGAGGGTTGGATCTGCGCGAACCTGCGCTTTGCCCGGCGGCGCTGCAATGCGGCTGTCATCGTCGGTGTGCACCCTGCTGGGTTTTCCAGCCTCGGGGTGGTTGGTCGGTTGTGAACAGCGTCAGGATCTGGGAGAAGAGCTACGCCTTGCGGCGCCGCCTGCTGCGTGGCTTCTTCCTTCGGCGTGGTTCACAAGCTGCCGATGCCGAGGATCTGGCCCAGGAGGTCTATCTGCGCCTGCTGCGCAGCACGGGCGAAGACGCCGCGGCGATCGAGAACCCTGAAGCCTATCTGTTCGCCGTGGCAGCCAACCTGGCCCGTGAGCAGGCACGCTCGCGCTCCGGCCTGCCGCAGATCGAGGATGTTGATCTGCTGGCCGAGGTGCTCAGCAGCGAGGAGGACATCGAGGGTGATTTCGAGCGGGCGCAGCGCTGGAGCGGGATCCGTGGCGCCATCGCGCAACTGCCACCCACGACGCGGCGGGTGATGGAACTGCACTACCGCGAAGGGCTGGATTGCCAACAGGTGGGGGCACAGCTGGATGTGTCGGTGCACATGGTGCGCAAGCACATCGGCAAGGGCCTGGATGCCTGCAGGAAGGCGCTGGGCGCTGGGAAGGACGGATGAACCGGCAGGAGCCTGCAGCGATGGATGACGAGGTGGCCGAACAGGCTGCGCACTGGTTCCTGTGCAACCGCGAGGGTGACCTGAGCGCTGCGCAGCGCGCCGAGTTCATGGCGTGGATGAAGGGCTCGCCCGAGCACGTGCGCGCGTACCTGCATGCCCTGCATCTGCACCGGCAGGTGGGCGCGGCGATGTCGGTGCACCCGCAGGAACAGGGAAGCAGGGCAGTGCTGCCGATGCTGCCGGCAACGGCGAAAGTGGTGCCGTTGTTCGCCGCGCCCGTGCCCGCGCCGCGCGCCGTGGTTGCAACACGAACGCGCCGGCCGCTCTGGAGGCGGGTGGCTGCGGTGGCGTGCGGACTGTTGCTGGTGGCCGGTCTGCTGCCGTGGCTGATGCCGCGCGAACAGATGCTGGTCGCCGGGCACGGGCAACTGCGTGAGGTGGTGCTGGCTGACCAGACCCAGGTGCGGCTGAATGCAGACAGCCGTCTGCGGGTGACCATCGGCTGGTTCAGCCGCCGCGTCGAACTGCTGCAGGGCGAGGCCACGTTTGATATCGCAGCGGATCGCCGGCCCTTCCAGGTACGGGTCGGTGATCTGCAGATCCGTGACATCGGCACCGTGTTCGATGTGTCGCGCCGGTTGCAGAGCACGCGTATCGGCGTGGTATCCGGCGAGGTGGAGGTCTGGACCGCCGGTGATGGGCAACGCCGGCTGGCGCAGCTGCCCGCCGGGCGGGTGGTGCAGGTCGATCATCTCAGCCATGCGGTGCAGCCGCTGGAAATACCGATGTCGATGCTGCTGGACTGGCAGCAGCGCCGGGTGTCGTTCCGTGATGAGCGGCTGGACGAGGTGGCGGCTGCGTTCAACCGGCACAACCAGGTGCAGGTACGAGTGACCGATGACGTGGCGCGGGCGGCGCGCCTGTCGGGCAGCCTGGAGGCGCACCGGGTCGCTGCGCTGCAGGCATTCCTGCAGCGGGACGCGCGCTTCGTCATCCGCCGCGAACAGGACACGGTATGGGTCTCCAGCCGCTGATCCTGATCTGGTGATGGGCTGTCAGAAAAAATTCATCGAATCGGCGTTCTCCACTTCCGCCGATGCCGGCTCTTACTTGGGAGAAGCCGCTGTCGAATGCCGACGCGGTAGCAGCAATCCTCTCTCCTGCAAGGAACCGTGATGCGCAAGAAGCTCTATCTGTCGGTGGTACTGGCCTTGTCTCCCTGTCTGGGCGCACATGCGCAGGCGGTGTCGTCCAACGGGCTTGAGACCAGGGTCACTGCAGCGATCGCCGCGCAGCCATTGAGCCAGGCACTGGAGCAGCTGTCACGCAGCTCCGGCGTGCAGTTCCTGTATGCCGGCGCGGGCAATGCACCCATGGCGGGCGCGGTACCGCGGGGAGCCAGCGTCAAGCAGGCGCTGGACACGCTGCTGGCCGGCACCGGCCTGCGCTACACGGTGGTGGATGGCAACGTGATCGCCATTGATGCGGCACCGGCCCAGCGCGAAACCAGGCCGGCCGCACCGGCACCGCAGCAGCCGGACGCCGTGGTCGCTCCGACCCTGGGAACGATCAAGGTGATCGCCGCCCATGAGGTGATCGATCAGAAGAAGACCTCGCCGGTGATCAAGGATTCGGTGATCTACGATGAGATGGACAGCTACGGTGATGAGACGCTGGCCGAGAGCCTGATGGCCGCGCCGGGCCTGAGTGCGGTGGAAGATGCGGGCGAACCGCGCTATGTGACCGTGCGCGGTGTGCAGGCCAATCTCAACTACACGACCATCGACGGCATCGCGATCGCAAGCGTGGGCGGCAGTGGATCCGGCGAGCGCATGAACAACCTGCAGCTGATTCCCAGCGACATCGGCACCCGCACCGACATCTACAAGAGTTTCAGCGCCGAGCAGGCGCCGGATGCCATTGGTGGTGTGATCGACATCATCAGCCGCAGTGCCTTTGACCGCTCCGGCAAGTATGTGTTCGCCGACGTGGCCGGCATCTATTCCACGGCCGAGACCAATGTGGGGCGCAGCGCGGGTGGCGACCACAAGACCCTGGGCCACTTCGGCAAGAGCGCCAAAGCGGTGTTCTCCAACCAGTTCGGTGCCGATGATCAGTTCGGCATCGTCGCTGTCGCGCGCTATGAACAGCGTTCGCGCAACAGCGTCAAGCGCTGGGTCGAATCGAACTATTACTACAACGATGCCGGCAAGTACCTCATCGATGGCACCACCGGCCCGGACGAGGCGAAAGGCTGGAACGGCCTGCGCGCGCCGGGCAACTTCAGCACCGGCACCTACACCAACTACATCACCAACTTCGGTGGTTCGGCCAAGCTGGAATGGAAACCGTCGGACGATCCGTTCTACGCCTCGCTGCTGCTGTACTCGTACCGGTTCTACGAGAACTCGACGATGAACAAGACCGATCTGTATGGCAACGCCAAGTTCCCGATACGCAACCAGAGCGAGGACGGCGGCACCACCCAGATCAACAGCATCTACATCAAGAACCGCCATGACCGCTGGGACCGCAGCAATCGCGGTGCGATCGCCAGCTTCAACTGGGATATCGGCGACCTTTCGCGGCTGACCCTGCGCGCCGGCCACACCGAAGAGACCTTCCACAACACCCAGGTCTACTGGGGCGTACGCGCGTACCCAAGCAACCTGTTCGTCGACTATGCCAACGACAGCCATGGCTTTCCGAACGCGGTGGGCGTCTCGGACTCCAGCCTGCTGACCAGCTCGGCGTTCAAGCTCAATCCCGCGCAGGCCTACATCTCGCCGCGCGACGCCAAGGAGAGCATCGACAACGTGCGTGCCGACTTCAGCTACAACATCGATGCCGATGCGCGCGGCTTCGGTCTCGCCGCCGGTGCCGAGTATCGCCACCTGAAGATCTGGCAGGACATCGATTTCGATTACTACAAGACCAGCGCGACCCTGAACGACTATCTGTATCCGGGTTCGACGCTGCTTGGCAGCGTCCCCGGCTTCCCGCTGATCGACAACCGCAAGTGGCATGACGAGCTGTACCCGAAGCTGGGCAACAACGATGCGGCCTACCCGAATGCCGATTTCACCAGCGACTACAAGTACGTGGAAGACATCGCCAACGCCTACGTTTCGGCGCATTACGCCTGGGACCGGCTGCTGCTGATCGGCGGCCTGCGCTATGACCACACCTCCTTCGATGCCTTCAGCCCGTTCAGTGATGATGGCGGTACCACCTACACCTCGGCATTCCGCAAGAGCAGCGGCGGCTACAACAACCTGCTGCCGTCATTGAATGCGACCTTCAAGCTGAGCGAGAACCAGCGTCTGCGTTTTTCCGCCAGCCGCACGCTGGGCCGGCCGACACCCAGCAACATCGCCCAGGCCACCAGCACCAGCTGTGGCGATGACGAGTTGGGTGGAGGCTTCTGCACCATCAAGCAGGGCAATGCCTCGCTGCAGCCGCGCCGCTCGACCAATCTCGACCTGGCGTGGGACCTGTACTTCAACGGCAACAATGGCCTGGTGTCGGTCGCGTTGTTCGACAAGGTGATCAAGGACGACATCTATACCCTGACCACGTTCGAGAACATCGGCGACGTCCGCTATCGCGTCACCCAGCCGATGAACACCGATGAGTCCACGCTGCGCGGTGTCGAGTTCGCGGTGGCAAACCGCAATCTGCAGTGGGGCCGCCAGCGCTTCGACATGTACCTCAATGCCACCCGACTGGACGGGCAGACCAACTACCGCATCAGTGATGGCAGCGAGCGCCGGCTGGACCGCCTGCTGTACCAGCCGGACTGGTCGGTGAACGGCTCGGTGATCTGGCGCATGCCGTGGAAGAGCTCGCAGCTGCGCGTGTCCGGTACCTACCGCAGCCGCATGCTGGTCGACTTCGGCGATACCCAGTGGCTGGACTCGTACTACGACCCGTACATGACCTTCAACCTGGCCTTCAGCCACAAGGTCAGCAAGCACGTGACGCTGAAGTACGAGGCGAAGAACCTGTTCAATACCCAGCCAACCTACAGCACCGGTCCGAACGGACGCTTCCGCACCGAGATCGATGACTACGGTCGCTTCTTCTACTTCCACATCATCTACAACTGAGGGCGGCCGTCTTGGATACGATCAATCGCAGGCGCTTCCTTGCCCTGTCGGGACTTTCCGCGTTGGGTGCGTGGGCCGGGACTGCCCGCGCGCTGGCTGCGCAGAGTGATACGGCAGCACTGAATCCGCGCAATCTGCTGGCTTCGCCGCGCTTTGCCAGTACGCCCTTCACCCTCGGCGTGGCGTCGGGTGATCCGTCGGCCGATGGCATGGTGCTGTGGACGCGGCTGGCCACCGAGCCCCTGGTGTTCGGTGGCGGCATGCCTACCCGGCCGATGGTGGTGGGATGGCAGGTGGCTTCTGACGAGGGCATGCGCACCGTGGTGCGGCAGGGAACCTCGCTGGCCCACCCCGAGCTGGGCCATGCGCTGCACGTGGAACTGGATGGCCTGCTGCCTGGGCGGCCGTACTGGTACCGCTTCACCGTGGGAGGCCATGCCAGTGCGATCGGACGCACCCACACCCTGCCTGCGGCGAACGCGCCGATCAAGCGCGTGCGCTTCGCGGTGGCCGGTTGCCAGAATTTCGAGGAAGGGCACTACACGGCCTGGCGGCACATTGCCGAGGAACCACTCGATTTCGTGTTCCATTACGGCGACTACATCTACGAGGGAGAAAGCCAGCCCGGCGTGCGCAAGATGAACGCTCAGCCGTTCACCAACCTGCGCAACCATGTCGGCCCGCAGACCTACACCCTCGACGACTATCGCCGCCGCTACGCGCAGTACAAGACCGATACGGACCTGCAGGCGGCGCACGCCGCGTCACCGTGGTTCGTGACGTTCGACGACCATGAAGTGGACAACAACTGGGCGGGTGCCGAAGACCAGGACGGTACGCCCAGCGAGCTGTTCCTGCTGCGCCGCGCACAGGCGTTCCAGGCGTATTACGAAAACATGCCGTTGCGCGCTTCGTCGTTCCCGCGCGAGGGTCATATGCAGATGTTCCGTCGCGCGCGCTACGGCACGCTGCTGGACCTGCACCTGCTCGATACCCGCCAGTACCGCAGCAAGCAGGTGGACATGGCGCAGCGCGGACAGGTGGAATCTTCCGAGCGCAGCATTGTGGGTGCGAAGCAGGAGCAATGGCTGTTCGATGGCCTGGCCGATGCCGCGCCGCGCTGGCACGCGATCGCGCACCAGGTTTCGCTGGGCAACTACATGCGCGAGAAGGACGGCGTGGTGCAGTCCTCCGATGACCAGTGGTCCGGCTATCTGTCCAGCCGCCGGCGCCTGCTCGATCACATCCAGAAGGTGGGCTTCGGCAATGTGGTGACCGCCTGTGGCGATGCACACCGTCACTATGCCAGCGACCTGGTGCAGGACAACACCGATTCCGGGGTGATCTCCAGCGAGTTCCTGGCAACCTCGATCAGCTCGGGTGCCGACGGGCAGGGCGTGGATGCCTATGCAGAGAACCAGCTGCGGCACAGCCCCCACTTGAAGGCGACGACGGACAAGCGCGGTTACGTGCTGTGTGATGTCACCCGCGATGCCTGGATCGGTGACATGAAGACCCTTGATACGGTCATGCGGCCGAACGGCACGCTGCAGAGCTGGAAGCGCTATGCAGTGGAGCACGGCCGGCCGGGACTGCAGGAGGCCTGAGCCTGCTGTCCTGCCCTGTAGAGCCGGGCAAGCGCCCGGCTCTACGGAAGTACTTTCAGCCGTGTTCGAAGCGCAGCGGTGCGGTGCCCATGGCGGGGTCGCTCGTACCAGGGCGGCCATCTTCGGCACGGCCGGCCAGGCGTTGCTCGACGCCCTCCGAGCGCACGATCAAGTCGTACCAGCCTGCGGTCGGTGTCGGGTCCCAGGCCAGTACGGTTTCCGCGCCGGCCACCAGCTGCAGTTCCTGTACCGGCATGTGGCCCGCGTAGGCGCCGCCCTGCACCTTGACCCTGCGGGCTGAAGGCGATGGATTGCGCAGCACCAGCCGCAGCTGGCCGTCCGCGCGTTCCACCTGTGCGTGCAGCGGCGCGATCGTGCCAGCGCCGCGATAGTGGCGATGGAATCCATTCGGCCCCAGCAGCCAGAGGTCGTAACGACCCTGTGCATCCAGCGGCCAACGATCCTGCAACGGGGCACCCGGTACCACGGTGTAACGGCGCGGGATGGCGTCCAGGCGCAGGCGGTCGTAGACATGCAGCACGGCCGTGGCGCCATCGCTGGCCAGCTGCAGGGTGATGCCCTCGCCATCCACCGACGTGGCCTGCACCTGCGGCCGATAGGGCAGCGCCCGCGCAGGACGCACGCCGGGCTCCTGGCGGGCCGGATGCAGGCCATCGGGTAGCGCAGGCACGGTACGGCCGGGCAGGGAGGCGGCGCGCGCTGCGACGGCGGTGACATCCGGCAGTGCCTTGACGAAGGGGCGCGTGTCGCGCTGGGCGAAGTCGAAGGCATTGCTGAGATCACCGCAGACCGCACGCCGCCACGGCGAGATGTCCGGCGCGGCCACGCCGAAGCGGCGCTCGATCAGACGCAGCACCGAGGTGTGGTCGTACACCTGCGAGTCGACCCAGCCGCCACGGCTCCACGGCGAAATCACATACAACGGTACGCGCGGGCCGAGCCCATAGGGGCGACCGCGCAGCTCGGCGGCATCGTATTTCCCGTCGCCCGGTGCCGGGTTGCGGTGGTATTCGCCCTCGGTGCTGACCGCCGATGCACCGGCCCAGCCATCGCCAAGCGGGGAGGGTGGTGCCGGTGGCGGTACATGGTCGAAGAAGCCATCGTTCTCATCGAACATCAACAGCAGGGCGGTGCGGCTCCACACCTCGGGATCGGCGGTCAATGCATCCAGCAGGCGTGCGGTATAGGCTGCGCCCTGCGCGGGGCTGGACGGCCCCGGATGCTCGCTGCCAGCCGCATCGGCGATGATGAAACTGACCTGCGGCAGGCGGCCGCTGATCGCGTCCTCGCGCAGCTGCGCCAGACCACGGGTACTGACGCCGCGTGCACGCAGTTCCGGGTCATGCCCCGGGTCGCCGCGGTGCGCCTGGCGGAAGGCCTCGAACCCGGCCAGCGGGTTGTCGGTGAAGTTGTCGGCCATGTCCTGGTAGATCTGCCAGGACACGCCGGCCTGCTGCAGTCGCTCGACATAGCTGGTCCAGCGATACGACTCCGGATGGCCGCCCTGCTCGGGGAAATTGTCGTGCGAATTGGCGATCACCGGGCCGCCTGCGCGGGCCTGGGCATCGTTGTGGCCGGTCCACAGGAACACGCGGTTCGGGTTGGTGCCGGCCTGCATCGCGCAGTGGTAGGCATCGCAGAGGGTGAACGCATCGGCCAGGGCAAACTGGAACGGCATGTCGCTGCGCTGGAAGTAGCCCATCGAATGGTTCTGCTTGGCCTTGGGCCAGTGCGCCATGCGTCCGTGGTCCCACGCCTGCTGTGCGTCAGGCCAAGTGTGGGGCGTGCCCTCAACCCGCATGTAGCCGAAGTGTGCAGCGGTATCCAATGGGAAAGGGGCGATCGCGCGTTGCCCGCTGGCATCGGGCTGCAGCCACAGGCTGCGTGGGTGGTCGCCGCCGGGCAGGGGTGGCGCTGGGGCCACGAAGCGGTCGCCGAAACCACGAACGCCCGGCAGGGTGCCGAAGTAGTGGTCGAACGAACGGTTCTCCTGCATGAACACCACGATGTGCTGCAGGTCCTGCAGGCTGCGCGTGCGCGAAGCAGGGGCGATCGCTGCTGCCCGGGCGATGCTGGGCAGCAGCGGCGAAAGGCCGGCGGCGACGCCGGCCTGCAACAGTCGGCGTCGGCCGGTATCGGTCACAGGGTCACACTCACAAGTCCACGCGGAAGGAGATGCCGACGGTGCGCGGGGCGCCGATGAAGGCGTTGTCGCGGCCGTCCACCCCTGCAAGATAGCGCTTGTCGGTCAGGTTGCTCACCACCAGGTTGGCGCCCATGCCCTTCAGGCGCGGCGACAGGCCCTGCAGGTCGAAACCGATGTTGGCGTTGAACACGGTGGCCGAAGGCAGCTTGTTGACGTTGGCCGCATCCAGGTAGCGTTCGCCGAGGTAGCGACCGGACAGGCCGAAGTTCCAGCTCTCACCCTGCCAGTCGGCCGACACCACCAGGATCTGCTCGGGCTGGCCGATCACCTTGGCGCCGTCGACAATGCCCAGCTGCTTGTCGCGCGCGTCGTTGCCACTGCCCAGGTACTTGGAGCGGTTGTAGGTGTAGGCGGCATTGATGCGCCAGCCATTGTCCCAGCCGTAGCCGAAGGCCGCTTCCAGGCCGTTGCTCTCCACGCCGCCGAAGTTCTCGTAGACGCCATCGGTCTCGCCGAGGTAGTCGATACCGCTGACCAGACCGGCCGGCAGGTAGACGATGCGGTTGTCGAACTTGATGTTGTACAGGGTGACCGAAGCGGTCAGCGGCCAGCGGCTGATGCGCATGCCCAGTTCGATGTTGTCGGCGGTTTCCGGTTCGACGTTGCGGAAGCGCTGCGGATCGGTTTCACCCAACACGCCGGAGGGGATCGCGGCGAAGTTCTGCGAGTAGCCGGCGAACACCTCCATGCCCTCCACACCCGGGGCCCAGGTGAAGCCGGTGGACAGCAGCGGATCGGACTTCGAATCGGACTTCACATTCTCGGCGGCGCCGATCACGCGGCGACGCGACTGGTCGACGAAGAACTGCTTCACGCCGAGGCGCGCGCTGAACGGGCCGAAGCGGGCCACGTCCTCGACGTAGTACATCTGCTCATCGACCTTGTACTTGTCTTCGAACTGCACCCAGTAGGGCTGGTGGTCGAAGGCGATGTCCTGGCCGACGTTGAGCAGGCGGTGCCAGTCGCGGCGTACGGAACGGTCGAGCTTCTCCACCCACAGGCCACCGCGGATCGTATTGTCGATCGCGCCGAAGGTCTGCCGCCATTCGACGTCGGCGGTGACGCCCATGCGATCGTTGTCGTAGTGGGAATGGCGGTAGGACTGTGCGCCCTGCACATTGCCGGCGTAGCAGTTGGGGTCGTACTCGGCGCTGAAGCCGAGTCGCGGCGTGCAGTTGGCCAGACGCTGGGCGGAACTGCCATCGGGGTTCACGAAGTAGATCTGGCCGCGGTTGCTGCCGCCGTAGACCGTCCTGCCGCCGAGGTATTCCGACTGCGGGCGACCGGCGCCATCGTCGCTGACATCGGCCAGGTACGGCGGCAGCCAGTCACCGCGGCCCTGCATGCGGTGACCGTAGGCAGCCATCGAGGCTTTGAAACCGTTGCCGCCATCAAAGGCCGCGCGCAGGTAGCCGAAGGTGTTCTCGCGCAGTGCGCGCGAACCGGAGCGGTAGTTCTGGTCCAGATACGGAATGCCGGTCAGGGTGCCGACCAGGCCGTCGCGGTCCGGGTTGGTGGCGAAGCCCTTCGGTGAAACGCTGGTGTACTCCGGCTCGTCGGCATCGTTGTAGGACAGGTAGCCGGTCAGGGTCCAGCGATCCAGCTCGGTGATGAACTTGCCGGCGATGTTGTCGTTGCTGGTGTGGCCGGTGCCATCGATCCAGTCATGCACGCGCGCCGACGATGCGCTGATCCACGCGCGGGTATGTCCACCCAGCAGGCCGGTGTCGTAGCGCACGTAGTACTTGCGCGCCTCATTGTCGCCGGCGCCCACCACCATGCGCAGGCGCTGTTCCTGCAATGGATCGCTGGTGAGGAAGTTCAGGGTGCCGCCCAGTGCTTCGTTCGAGCGCGAGGAGATATCGGCCGTGCCCTGGCTCACTTCTACCGTTTCCAGATCGAGCGTGTCGATGTAGCGGTTGGCCAGCGAGCCGCCGCCATAGCCGGAACCGCCATTGGGCAGGCCGTCGATGGTGGTGCCGATCTGCTGGGTATCGCGGTTGGTGACGAAGCCGCGCATGCTGATCTGCGTGCCCCATACCGACGATCCGGTGGCATCGGCTTCGCTGACGACCACGCCGGGCACTTCGTTGAGCGCGCCATTGACGCTGCTCAACACGGTCTGCCGGTTCAAGGTTTCCTGGCGCACCGAGGTCTTGGCATAGCTGGTGGCCTGGCCGATCACCTGCACCTGGTCCAGGGTCCGCGCGTCGGCGCTTCGCGTATCGGCGGCATCGCCCTGCGGTGCTTCAGCCAGGGCATCCAGTGCGGGAGCAATCAGCAGGGCAAGCAGCGAGATACGGGGAAAGCGCGCAATCGTTCGCATCGAAACCGGACCTTCAGGGGAGGAAAGTCCGGGAGTGTCGGCAGCGCCGATGACATGGCGGTGACGCGCAGATGCAGGGAGTGTGTTGTGTGACGGCCGGCAACACCGGCGGCGCCCCTCAGTAGCGCGCGTCCTTCGGTTTCGGGTCGCGTGGCCAGTCCTTGGCCTTGCCGGCGAAGTCCGGGCGCGGCTGGTTGATGAAGTAGCTGGCGATATCCACCGCATCCTGGTCGGGCATCACCTGCTGGCCCAGTGGCGGTTCACGGGTCACTGCCGGCGGCATGTTGTGCTTGACGAAGCCAGCGGCCTTGTACAACCGCGCCATGCCGGCACCGATGTTGAAGCTGCGCTCGCCCCACAACGGCGGGAACGCGATATCGCCGCTGGCATCGCGCTGGCCTTCTCCGTTGTCGCCGTGGCAGGCGGCGCACTGCGCGGCATACAGCGCCTGCCCACGTACCGGGTCCGGCGTCAGCGCGCTGTCGATCGGCCCTTCGCTGGGCGCGGCCACGCGTGCACCCTCCGGTACCGGGCGGCTCAACCACGCCATGTATTCCAGCATCGCGCGCATCTCCGGTGCATCCTTGGCCAGCGGTTTGCCGTTCATCGAACGCTGCAGGCAGCCGTTGATGCGCTCGGCCAGACCGATTTCCCTGCCCGGTCGCGGCATGTAGCGCGGGTAGCTGCCACCGCCGGTGTTGAAATAGTGATTGCCGAACGGTCGCTTGCCCTCGGCCATGTGGCAGGAGTTGCAGTTCAGATCGTTGCCGACGTTGTCCGGCAGCAGGCGTGCGGTCTCGTTGAGCAGGCGACGGCCGAACATCACCGCGTCTGCGTTGCCGAGACTGGCGATCTCTTCGGCACTGGGCACGTGGTACTGGCCCACCACCTGGCCGTGGCCGTCGAGGATGTCCAGGGTCCTTGCCACCTCCGCATCCAGGTCCGGGTACAGGTGCTGGTACAGCAACGTACCGGCACCGGCCAGCAGCACCGCAACCACTGCGCTGGCGATCAACGCTCTGGAACGCTTCTTCGAACGCCTCATTGCGCCGTCTCCTGCGGGACCACATGCACCGGCTTGTCACGCACCACCCGGCGCATGCGCGCCACGTCCAGTTCGCTGACCGCACTGGCCCGGTTGCCCCAGCTATTGCGGATGAAGGTGAGGATGTCTGCGAGCTGCGCATTGGGCAGCTGCTCGAAGCCCGGCATGGTGAACGCCATCCGGTCATGCGGCGTGTGCGGCGTGCGTCCACCGATCAGGGTTACCTGCACCAGCGAGCTGGGATCGTCGGCGAACACGATGGAGTTGCCGGCCAGGGCAGGGTAGACCCGTGGCATGCCACGGCCATCTGCACGATGGCAGGCCTGGCAGTGTTCGGCGTAGGCCAGCGAACCGGCCACCCGGTAGTCGCCGCCGCGCAGTGCGGCGGTAGTGGTATCGGTGCCCGGCGTCCATTGCGCGCTGCGGCCTTCGCGTGCTGGCAGCTGCTTCAGATAGCGCGCCATCGCCAGCAGATCGGCGTCGGACAGGTACTGCGTGCTGTGCTCGACCACATCGGCCATGCCGCCGAAGGCCGCGGAACGATCGGTGCGGCCGGTGCGCAGGAACTCGACGATCTCGGCTTCGCTCCAGCTGGCCAAGCCAGTTGATTCGTTGCGCAGGTTCTTCGCATACCAGCCTTCCAGCACCGAGCCGGAGAGGAACTGGCGGCTGCCATCATCGGCCATCGCCTTTTCCTGGAAGGCCAGCCCGCGTGGGGTATGGCACGCGCCGCAGTGGGCCAGGCCTTCAACCAGTTCGGCGCCGCGTTGCTGGACGGCATCCAGGGTCGGATCGGGAGTGAAGCTGCGTGGGCGCGCGAACAGCAGCTGCCACCAGGCAAGCGGCCAGCGCATGTTTGCCGGCCACGGAATGGTGCTGTCGGCGTTGTCCTGCCGGACCGGCTGCACCGCGCCCATGAAGTAGGCATACAGCGCCTTGATCTCGGCATCGCTGGCGATCACGTACGAGGCGTAGGGCATTGCCGGATACAGCGGTTGGCCGTCATGGCGGATGCCACGCCGCACTGCGCGTTCGAAATCCGCATAGTCGTACGCGCCGATACCGGTATCCGGGTCCGGGGTGATATTGGTCGAGTACAGCGTGCCCATCGGCGTCTGCATGCCAAGCCCACCGGCGAACGGTCTGCCACCGGGGGCGGTATGACAGGCGGCGCAGTCGGCGGCACGCGACAGATACCGGCCCTGCTCGATCAGGGTCGGGTCGTGGATATCGACCTCGGCCTGTTGCCGCGGGGCGAACCAGTACGGTGTGCTGCGGGCGATGCCGTAAGCGGCGGCCAATGTGGCGGCCAAGGCAATGGCGAGCTTGAACGAGGTGCGCATGCGGGCACTGTGGCCATTCGTGCGATGGCGTTCATTGATCCGGATCATTGCTCTGGCCGGTCGCGACATTGTGACAAGCTGAATCGATCCCGCGCTGTCATCAACCCGTCATCCAGCTGCGATAGATGGCATCGGGCGTGACCGCTAACCTGCCACGCTGTCGCACTTTTCCCCTGACTGCCCATGAAGCGCCTGCTGCTGCTTTTGCTGGCGTGCGCCGGCCTGTGGCTGGCTGCATGCTCTTCTTCGATGACCGCCTCGTCCACCTCGCTCAGCGACCGCCTGATCGCGCCCGGTGGCGTTTCGACCCTGCTTGATCAACCGCGTATCGCCGCCGCTGTAGCTGCGTTGCCGAATCGGCATGGTTTCGCCGCGGGCCGTGATGGCGTGCCGATCTTCTGGCGTGCTTTCGATCCGGGTGACTATGGCGCGCGTTATCGCTACCTGCCACAGCAGCACCAGAATGGCCTGCCGCTGGATACCGGGCTGAGCCTGGCGGTACCGCAACCGTTCCGCGCGCAGGCGCCGCGCGGCACCGTGGTGCTGCTGCACGGCTGGATGATGAACGGTGATTCGATGCTGCCGTGGTCCCTGCAGCTCGCCGAGTCGGGCTACCGCGTGGTCACCCTGGACCTGCGCAACCATGGCCAGTCCGGCGCCGGTCCCTCCGGCTACGGCACCTATGAATCGGACGATGTGGTGGACGTCATCTCCGAGCTGCGCGCGCGCGGCGAAGTGACCGGCCCGCTGTATCTGTTCGGTGTTTCCTATGGCGCTGCCACGGCACTGTTCACCGCCGACAAGCTGGGCGACCAGGTGGCCGGCGTGGTGGCAATGGAATCGTTCGCCAATGCCGGCGTTGCGATCCGCACCATGATTCCGCATCTGATGGCGCTGCAGCCGGAAGGCTTGAAGGCACAGGCCATCGCTTCGTATGCACGCTGGCGCTACGGCAGCCAGGACATCAACCAGGTGGTGGCCGCCGCCAGCCGCCGCATCGACGTGGACCTGGACAAGGTGGATGTTGCCCGCGCGCTGGCCGATACCCGTGCCTGCGTGCTGCTGCTGCACGGACAGGGCGACCAGCACATTCCGGTCAGCCAGGGGCGTGCGCTGGCGCAGGCCAACCCGCGTGCGCACTACATCGAGATGCGCGGCGAAGATCACATCACCCTGCCGCTGCGGTTGGACCTGCTGGCCGGGGTGGTCGATGACTGGATGGCGCGCGACGAGCACCACCCGAAGACCGCGTGCCCAGCGCCGCAGTTGCCGGCACAGGCTGAGTGGCTGGTGCACGGCGTCGATGCACCGGCAATGACCCCAGCGCGCAGCTGAGCCTTCAGGGCAGGCGGCGGGCCAGCGAACGCGCTGATGCCGCCACGCCCAGCAGCATCGCCGCCACGCACAGGAAGGCAAAGCCCAGGCTGGTGGCATGGGCGAGCGCGCCGATCGCTGCTGGGCCTGCAAGGATGCCGGCGTAGCCCAGCGTGGTGACTGCGGTGATCGCAATGCTCTCCGGCATCGCGCGCTGCTGGCCGGCCATCGAGAACAGGGCGGGCACGATGTTGGCGCAGCCCAGGCCCACCAGCACGTAGCCGACCAGCGCCATCGCGAAGGAGGGCACCAGCGTGGCCAGCGCGAAACCGGCCGCAGCGGTGATGCCGCCAATGACGATGGTGCGGGTACGGCCAAGGCGCTCGACGATGCCGTCGCCGAACAGGCGCATCGCGGTCATCGCCAGCGTGAACACGGCAAAGCCGGCGCCGGCCTGGTCGCGCGGCACCTGCCGCACTTCGGCCAGGAACACCGCACTCCAGTCGAGCATCGAGCCCTCTGCCAGGAACACCACGAAGGCGAGCACGCTGATGAACAGCACGACGCCGTGCGGCACGGCCAGCATCGGGCCATCATGCAGGATGCGCTGCGGGCGCCAGTGTGGTGCCGACAGCAGGGCCACCAGCAGCATTGCCGCCACGGCGACCAATGACGCCAGCCACAGTGGCGTGCCAAGAACCAGCAGGCCGGTCATGCAGCCGGCGCCGACGAAGCCACCAATGCTGTAGAACGCGTGGAAGCCAGACATCATCGGGCGCCCCGCATCGCGCTCGACGGCCACCGCCTGCATGTTCATCGTGCAGTCCATCGCGCCCACACCCGCACCGAACACGAACAGCGTCGCACCCAGTGCCAGCGGCGTGGGAGCGAGCGTCAGCAGCGGCAGGGCGAGCAGAATCAAGGCCGTGGTGGCGATCATCAAGCGGCGCGAGCCCAGGCGCGCGGTCAACGCACCTGCCAGCGGCATCGCCAGCAATGAGCCCAGCCCCAGGCACAGCAGCAGCCCGCCGAGGCTGGCATCGGACAGCCCGGCCTTGGCCTTGGCGTAGGGCACCATCGGTGCCCAGGCAGCGGTGGCAAAGCCGGGAATGAAGAATGCAGCGCGTGTCGCGTGCTGCTGGGCGCGGGGAGAAGAAGGCGTCATGCGCGAGGAAGGCTCCAGAGGATCGTCCTCATGAAAACGTTTTCAGAAGCCCCGGGCAAGTGCCATCAATGACATCGAATGTCGAATACGAATGCATTGGTCCGGATGCGTCACCAGTGATTAACGCCATCAGTGGAGAGTAGCCCGACGGTCGGCATTCCGCCCGGCCGCTGCCGGAGATCAGCGCATGAGCACCACACCGACCATCCTCCTCGTCCATGGCTTCTGGGGCGGGGCCGCACACTGGGCCAAGGTGATCCTGGAACTGCACCGCAAGGGCCACGACCAGGTGAAGGCGGTCGAACTGCCGCTGACCTCGCTGGTCAACGACGCCGAGCGGACGCGCCGGATGATCCGCCAGATCGATGGCCCGGTCGTGCTGGTCGGGCACTCGTATGGTGGCGCGGTGATCACCGAAGCCGGCAACCAACCCAACGTGCAGGGCCTGGTCTACATCGCTGCATTCGCGCCGGACAGTGGTGAGAGCCCCGGTGGCATTACCCAGCAGCACCTGCCCGAAGCGGCACCGAACCTCGCGCCGGACAGCGATGGCTATCTGTGGCTGCGTGCCGACAAGTTCCATGAGAGCTTCTGCCAGGACCTCAGTGCCGACGAAGGCTGGGTGATGGCGGTGACCCAGAAGGCGCCGCTGGCCAGCACCTTCGGCGATGCGATCAGCGACCCGGCATGGAAGCACAAGCCGAGCTGGTACCAGCTTTCCAGCCAGGACCGGATGATCTCGCCACAGAACCAGAAGGCCATGGCCGAACGCATGCAGCCCAAGCGCCTGCTGCAGCTGGAAGCGAGCCATGCCTCGCTGGCCTCGCATCCGGCCGAGGTGGCAGCACTGATCCTGGAGGCCGTGGCGGCCGTCGACGGCTGATCATCGCCACGGGGCAGCGCCTGCTCAGGCCCGGGCGCCACCCACGACAGCGGGGGCGCAGGAGAGTAAACTCCTGCGCCTGCGGCCCTTGGCCGCCATTCCCCCCCTTCCCCTCGAGCCGCCGCCAGAGGATCCCACCCCTTCGTGGAGGTCCCGTCGTGTCGTCTGTGCCTGTTCGTTTTTCCGTGCTGTCCCTGCGTCGTCGCCCGTTGGCGAGGGCCCTTGCCCATGGTCTTCTGCTGACCACAGTGGCCGCTGCCGGTGCCGCCTCGGCGCAATCCGCACCGGCTGAAGAGGAGGGCAAAACGCCCTCGCAGACCCTGCAGACCGTGCAGGTCACCGCCAACCAGCTGGGCACCATCACCGAAGGCAGCGGCGCCTACACGCCGGGCACCATCGCTACCGCCACCCGCCTGGTACTGACCCCGCGGCAGACCCCGCAGACCATCAGCGTGATCACTCGTGCGCAGATGGACGACTTCGGCCTGGACGGCATCGATGACGTGATGCGGGTGACCCCGGGCATCAGCATCGTCACCTACGACAGCGAGCGCACCGAGTACTACGCACGTGGTTTTGCCGTGCAGAACTTCCAGTACGACGGTATTCCGATGTCACGCGACTCGGCCTACTCGGCCGGCAATACGCTCAGCGATACCGCGATCTACGACCGCATCGAAGTGCTCAAGGGTGCCACCGGCCTGCTGACCGGCATGGGCGATCCCGGCGCGACCATCAACCTGGTGCGCAAGAAGCCGGGCAAGGAGTTTGCCGGCAGTGCGACGCTCGGCGTCGGTCGCTGGGACGACTACCGTGCCGAAGTCGATGTCGGCGGCCCGCTGACCGCCGATGGCCGCGTGCGTGGGCGCGCGGTAGGTGCCTGGCAGGACAAGCATTCCAATCTGGATTTCTACCAGCGCACCAGCAAGGTCGGCTATGCCGTGCTGGAAGCCGATCTGGGCGAACGCACGCTGCTGACCGTGGGTGGCGACGTGCTGGAGAGCGACCCCAAGGGCTCGACCTGGGGTGGCATTCCGTTGCTGGACAGCCAGGGCAATTTCAATGACATGCCGCGCTCGTTCAACAACGGTACCCGCTGGAGTGGCTGGCGCCAGTACGTGCGCACCGGCTTTGCCACGCTGGAACATACGTTCGACAACGACTGGGTGGCCAAGCTGCAGCTCAACCACCAGGTCAACGGCTACGATGCAGCGCTGGCGGGTGCGGCCGGTGGCAATCCCGATCCGGTCACCGGCGAAGGCGTCTCGCTGTGGCTGGGCAAGTACGTCGGCAAGACGGTCAGCAACGCTGCCGACTTCTATCTGAGCGGCAACTTCGGTCTGTTCGGCCGTCAGCATGAACTGGTGGTCGGCGGCAGTGCGTCGCGCAAGCGCTGGACCAACACCGGTTATTCGCCGCAGCCCGGATACCCGACCGCCGTTGCCGATTACAACAGCTGGAAGGGTGACATCCCCGAGCCGGAATGGCAGCGCGGTTATGGCAACAACGAGGTGACCCGCGAGAACGGCCTGTACGTGGTCGGCCGCTTCGACGTGGCCGACCCGTTGAAGGTGATCGTCGGAAGCCGCCTGGCCAGCTATCGTTCGCCGCAGACGCGCGAGACCGGCGTGTTCGTGCCGTATGCCGGCGTGGTCTACGACCTTGGCGAGCACTATTCGGTCTATGCCAGCTACAGCACCATCTTCAAGCCGCAGGGTGAGCGCGACGAACAGGGCAAGGCACTGGATCCGCTGGAAGGCCGCAGCTATGAAATGGGTCTGAAGGCAGAGTTCTTCGACGGCCGCTTCAATGCCAGCGCGGCACTGTTCCAGCTCGATCAGGACAATTTCGCCCAGCCTACTGGTGGCAAGACGCCGACCGGCGATATCGCCTATCGCGCATTGATGGGGGTGCGCACCAAGGGCTACGAGCTTGAGTTGTCCGGGCAACTGGCCGAGGGCTGGCAGGTGCAGGGCGGCTTTGCGCACAAGATCGCACGCCAGGCTGGGACCAAGGTGTCCACGCTGGAGCCGGAGAACCAGTTCAGCCTGCACACCAGCTACCGCCTGCGCGGCGACTGGCAGGGCCTGACCGTTGGTGGCGGCGCGCGCTGGCAGGATTCCACGTTCGGCAACATCACCAACCCGGCCAGTGGTGCGTCGGTGGTTCATCGCACCCAGCCGTACTGGCTGCTGGATGCCATGGCCCGCTACCAGTTCAACGATCGCCTGTCGGCCACGGTCAACGTCAACAACCTGCTGGACAAGCGCTATTACACGATCTTCAGCTGGTACAGCACCTACACCTGGGGCGAGCCGCGCAACGTGCGGCTGGCGGTGACGTACAAATTCTGATCGCGTTGCGACGTGACATGCCCGCGATGCCGGATGGCATCGCGGGCATGTTGGTTACAGCGGCAGGTCGAACACCAGCACTTCGGCGTCGTTGCCGTTTTCCAGGGTCAGCTGTGCCTCGTCGCTGACCTGCAGTGCGTCACCCGCTTCCAGGGTGATGCCGTTGACCTGCAGCTGGCCACGCGCCACCTGCACATACGCGCCGCGGCCGGCAGCCAGGGCGTGATGCAGCTTCTGCTCGCCATCGAGGATGGTGGCGAAGATGCGCGCATCCTGATGGATGTGCAGCGAGCCATCGGCGCCATCCGGCGAGGCGATCAGGCGCAGCTGGCCGCGCTTGCTCTCCGGCGTGAAGTGGGTCTCCTCATACGACGGCGTGATGTTCTCGGTCTGCGGGAAGATCCAGATCTGCAGGAAATGCACCGGATCGGTGGCCGAATGGTTGAACTCGCTGTGGCTGACGCCGCTGCCGGCGCTCATGCGCTGCACGTCGCCGTAGCGCAGCACCGAACCGGTGCCCATCGAGTCCTTGTGTTCCAGAGCGCCGCCCAGCACGTAGGAAACGATTTCCATGTTGCTGTGGCTGTGGGTGCCGAAACCCTGGCCGCCGATCACCTTGTCTTCGTTGATGACCCGCAGCGGGCCGAAGCTCACATAGCGGGGGTCGTAGTAGCTGGCGAACGAGAAGGTATGGCGCGAGGACAGCCAGCCATGCTCGGCCAGGCCACGGGTAGCGCTCTTGCGGATCTGCAGCATGATGGAATCTCCTTGTTCGATGGTTTCGATGGGGTGGGATAGGCTGGAAGCCGCTTTGTTTCCCCGTTGAAGAGAAGTATCCGCTTGCACCTTGAGTTTGAAAAACGGATAGTTTTGACAGCCATCATCGAAAATTTCGAATGCTCAAGCTCAGCCTCGATGCCCTGCAGATCCTGGACGCCATCGACCGCCGAGGCTCCTTCGCCGGCGCCGGCAAGGCCCTGCACAAGGTGCCCTCGACCATTTCCTACACCGTGGCCAAGCTGGAAGAGGACCTTGGGGTGCAGCTGTTCGACCGGATCGGTCCGCGGGCGGAACCGACCGAGGCCGGGCGCGCGTTGCTGGAGGAGGGCAGGCACCTGCTGCGTGCGGCCCGGGAGCTGGAACTGCGGGTACGGCGCGTAGCCTCGGGTTGGGAGGCGGAATTGACCCTGGCGGTGGATTCGGTGTTCCCGACCTGGCTGTTGGGGCCGGATATTGCTGCATTCCGTGAGGTGGCGGCGCCGACCCGATTGCGCCTGTTCGGCGAGGCGTTGTCCGGCACCTGGGAAGCGCTGCTGGACCGGCGCGCCGACCTGCTGGTCGGTGCGCCTGGCGAGGGGCCCAGTGGCGGTGGCTACGTGGTCGAGCCGCTGGGCAGCGTTGGTTTCGTGTTTGCGGTGGCACCCGGTCATCCGCTGGCGACGGTGCCGGGTGTGCTGGGCCGCGAGCAGTTGGCGCCGTATTGCGCGATCGCGGTATCCGATTCGGCACGACGCCTGCTGCCACGAACGGTGGGTCTGTTGATGGGCCAGGAGACGTTGACCGTGCCGGACATGGCCAGCAAGTTGAAGCTGCAGTGCCAGGGGCTGGGATTCGGTTTCCTGCCCGAGCCCTGCGCGCGGGCGGCGGTGGCGCGCGGCCAGCTGGTGATCCGCGAGGTTGAGGAGCACAAGCCGGAAGAGACCTTCTGGCTGGCCTGGCGCACCGGCGAAGATGGCGCGGCCCTGCGCTGGTGGCGCGAGCGCCTGCGACGGCCGGAGCTGCTGGCGCAGTGGTGGCAGACGATGGCAGAGGGGTAGGGTTCGGCAGGGCTGCGCCCTGCACCCGCCGAATCGACGGCAACGGCAACGGCAACAGCAACGGCAACAGCCAAAGCCAAAGCCAAAGCAACAGCGGGCATTCCGTGGGATGGCGGAGTGGGTCCGGTTGCGGGGGACGCCGCAAGTACGTCCCTGTAGGCTTGGGCGCGCCATCCATGGCGCTTACACCCCCGCAACCGGACCCACCCCGCCTTCGACAGTTTCCCGCAATCTGCCGGAATGGAATGGCCTGCTCTTGGCCTGCTCTTGGTGGGTGTCGACCTTGGTCGACACGTAGATCCACGCCATGCGTGGATGCTCTTCGTTCAATTGTCGAAATATTCGAATTCGATGGAGTCATCCACGCGTGGCGTGGATCTACCAGACATCAGAAACTGTCAGAGGTGGGGCGGTGTCGGATTGCGGGGTGTCAGCCGCATGGATGCGGCTGCCAAGCCTACAGGGACGTACTTGCGGCGTCCCCGCAATCCGACATCGCCCCGCCACCCCACGGAATGCCAGCTTCTGCAGTTGCTGTTGCTGTTGCCTCTGCAGGTGCAGGGCGCAGCCCTGCCGAAAAACACAAAAAAAAACAGCAGGCCGGGGCCTGCTGTTTCGGTGTAATGGTGCGCCCGGAGAGATTCGAACTCCCGACCGCCTGGTTCGTAGCCAGGTACTCTATCCAACTGAGCTACGGGCGC
>NZ_FXWT01000001.1:94480-559160 GCF_900184195.1 Stenotrophomonas sp. yr243 | reverse complement strand
GTGGTGCGCCCGGAGAGATTCGAACTCCCGACCGCCTGGTTCGTAGCCAGGTACTCTATCCAACTGAGCTACGGGCGCCCTGCGACAGGAGCGGAATTATGCGGATGTCGGCGCGAGTCGTCAACGCTTTTGTGAAAATTTTCACCCAACTGAATGAAAAACGCCTCTGCGACAGCCTCCGGGTGTTTCATCCACGCGAAGTGGTCAGCTCGCGTACCCAGGTCCTGCGCAGAAAGCACGCGCAGCTGTGAGGCGACATTCGGCAGTTTCGCCAGCAGCGCCTGCATCGATCCGATAGGCGCCAGCCAATCGTGTTCCATCAGCACCGCCTGCGCACTGCCATGCACACGCGCCATCTGCGCGTCCAGATCCTCGTCCATGCCGACGGCAGCGTAGTGATTGTTCAGCCCTACGCGCGCCCAGTCGGCGATCAATCCACGTGCTTCGGTGCCGCCGAAGCCCAATCGGCGCCCGTGAAGCACGCCCTGGCGTCGCGCGATCCATGGCAGGAAGCGATAGATCAGTGGCAGCAACCAGCCGCGTGGTGGCGGGAACGTGCGCCAGAACGGTGTACCGCTGGCGGCCAGCCACAATCGATCGAATGCCTGTGGCTGGCGCCCGGCATGCACGCAGGCCAGCTGACCGCCCAGGCTGTGACCACCGATGATCCAGGGCAGCACGTTCTGGCCAGCATCGGCATCGGCGAGCAGGGTCTGACTGGCCGGCAGGTCGTGGTCGAGAATCTGTTTATAGCCCCAATCCTCGGTGCGCGACGGGCGCAGCGAGCTGCTGCCATTGCCGCGCCATTCGTGCAGGTAAACCGCCACGCCCTTGGCTGCCAGTGCCTGCGCAAGCGGCAGGTAATGGCGTGCGGCCACGCCCAGCGCCGGCAGCCACAACAGCCTAGCCAGCGGCTGTGCAGGTACGCAGGCGATGACCTCGTAACGGTGGCCATCGCCGCTGTCCACGGCAAGTGCGCGTGGCGAATCGCTCATGCGTGCGGTGCCGCGCCGAAATGATCCAGCACCAGCACCTCGCTGCGGCCGGGCGCATAGCCCTGCTGCAGCCCGCGCGCCACGTAATCGATGCCGGCTTCGCAGGCATTGGCCAGGCTCAGACCGTTGCACAGCTGCGCGGCGATGGCCGAAGCCAGCGTGCAGCCCGTGCCGTGCGCATCCAGTGGCAGGCGGGCATGACTGAATTCTTCGCTGCTGACGCCATCGAAGTAACGGTCGACCACGCGGTTGCCTTCGTGCAGGTGACCGCCCTTCAACAGCACCGCACCGGCACCCAGATCAAGCAGTGAGGCGGCGACCTGCTCCGCGTCATTGCCATTGGCGATGCTGTGGCCCACCAGCAACTCCGCTTCCGGTGCATTGGGGGTGACCAGGGTGGCCAGTGGCAGCAGCCGTTCGCGCATTGCCTGCAGCGCGCTGTCCTCCAGCAGGCGCGCGCCGCTGGTGGCGACCATCACCGGGTCCAGCACCACGTGCGGTGGTCGATGGCGTTCAAGGGCATCGGCCACGGCGTGGATCACCTCGGCGTTGGCCAGCATGCCCAGCTTCACTGCGTGGATGTCGAAGTCGTCGAAGCAGGCCTCTATCTGCGCGCGCAGGAAGTCGATCGGTGGTACGTGCACGGCGCTGACGCCGCGGGTGTTCTGCGCGGTCAGCGCGGCGATCACCGACAGGCCGTGCACGCGATGCGCGGCGAAGGCCTTCAGGTCGGCCTGGATGCCGGCGCCACCGCCAGAATCGGAGCCGGCGATGGTCAGGGCGGAAACGGGGGTGGTCGGGCTCATGCAGTGATTGTGCCGTGCTGCCCAGTGTGGGGGTAGTGCCGGCCGGGTTGCACCCGGCACCCGCAGAGGCAACAGCAACACCTGGAGCAACGGCGGCATCTGGTGGGATGCGGGGCGGTGTGGGGCTGCAGGACACGCCGTAAACCCGTCCGTGGGGGCTCGATGGCGCCATCCATGGCGCCAACGGTCCTGCAGCCCCACACCGCCCCGCCTCTGACGGCTTCCTGCAGTAGATCCACGCCATGCGTGGATATCGCGGAAATAATCGGATGAACATCGTAGATCCACGCCATGCGTGGATGACGCCATGCTCAGCGCCGCCAGCGTGCCCATTGCTGGTAGGACACATAGCCCAGTCCGGTCAGGCCGGTCAGCAGGGCAGGGGCGAGCAGGGCGTCGTACTGCCAGCGCACGAACAGCCAGGCGCCGATGACGCCGCCTGCGAGGAAGCCGCTGATGATCAGGCCGCTCAGGGTCAGGCGTCGTACCTGCAGCGGGAGTCCGCGCAGCAGGTGGCCGAGGCCGATGCCGAGGTCGGTGAACATGCCGCTGAGATGGGTGGTGCGTACGACGGCGCCACTGAACGTGGTGGCCATCGCATTCTGCAGTCCGCACGCCATCGCGGCTGCCAGTGCGCCCCATATCTGATGCTGCTTGAACAGCGGAATAGCCGCCAGCAGCAACAGTGATTCCAACGCCAGCGCGACGCCGTAGCGGCGGCCCAGCTGCAGTGCGCTGTCCTGGATCAGCAGCCCGCTGACCATCGCGCCCAATGAAAACGCGATCAGCAGACCCCACAGGTGGCCGACCGCGCGCCAATCCCCCTGCGCCAACGCCATGCCGAGCTGGCTGGTGCTGCCGGTCATGTGGCTGACCGCCTGGTGTTCAAAACCCAGGAAGCCGACCACATTGACCATGCCGGCCACGCACGACAGCGCGACCGCGCCGATCCAGACCCAGGTGGGCAGGCGGATTCCCATGGCAGGCCCTCAGGGCCCGCCGAAGCCGCCGTTGAACTGCAGCTCGTTGAAGGTGCCGCTGGCCGGATCGAAGACCGCGCCCCAGAACTGCGCGCCACCATCGCAGACCCGCACCGCTTCGCGGGCGGGTCGCAGACTGTTGTCTTCAGGCAGGTGGAACGCGTTGATGTAGATCACCTGCTTTCCGTCCAGCTCGATGCCGACGTACTGGCGGTCGAAATCCATGACGTGCGGCACCTGCGTTTCCAGCGCTGGCAGCTTCGCTTCCAGCTGGTCCACCTGCTGCCGGCTCGGTGCCCAGTAGCCGCTGACCCGCCCGGCCTCGCGGCCGGGGCTGGGGCGCGAGCAGGTGTCGAGTACCTGCGCGGCGATGATCGGGCGGGTGACCACCCAGGACTGGCCACTGCGTTCGGTGGTCGGCACGCTGGCCGGTCCCTGCGTGGTCGCGCAGGCACCGAGCAGCGTGGTAATGGCGACCGCCATCGATGGCAGCAGCAGGCGGGTGCAACGGTTCACAACACCTCCGACGCGTAATCAGCCAGCCGCGAGCGTTCACCGCGACGCAGCGTGATGTGCGCGCTGTGTGGCCAGTTCTTGAAGCGGTCCACGGCGTAGGTCAGGCCCGACGTGGTTTCGGTCAGGTACGGGGTGTCGATCTGTTCGACGTTGCCCAGGCAGACGATCTTGGTGCCGGGGCCGGCACGGGTGATCAACGTCTTCATCTGCTTGGGCGTCAGGTTCTGCGCCTCGTCCAGGATCAGGTAACGCGACAGGAACGTACGGCCGCGCATGAAGTTCATCGAGCGGATCTTGATGCGGCTGGCCAGCAGGTCGTTGGTCGCCTGGCGGCCCCACGTGCCGCCTTCCTGGTTGTGCGTCAGCACTTCCAGGTTGTCGGTCAACGCGCCCATCCACGGCGTCATCTTCTCTTCCTCGGTGCCGGGCAGGAAGCCGATGTCCTCGCCGACGCTGACCGTGGCGCGGGTCATGATGATCTCGCGGTAGCGCTGCTGGTCCATCGTCTGCGCCAGGCCGGCGGCCAGCGCCAGCAGGGTCTTGCCGGTGCCGGCGGTGCCGAGCAGGGTGACGAAGTCGATTTCCGGGTCCATCAGTGCGTTGAGCGCGAAGTTCTGCTCGCGGTTGCGCGCGCTGATGCCCCACACGGCATGGCTGCCGTGGCGGAAGTCATCGACCAGGGACAGCACCACCTTGCCATCGCCGACGATCTTGCTGACACGCAGCTCGACCTCGTCTTCGCCCGGCAGGTAGACGTACTGGTTCGGGTACCACTCTTCGCCGTCCTGGGCGAGCACTTCGTAATGGGTGCGGCCCTTGTCGCTCCAGCTGCGCAGATCGTCGCCGTGGCGCTTCCAGAAGTCTTCCGGCAACTCGGTGGCGCCGGTGTAGAGCAGGCTGAAATCGTCCAGTGCACGATCGTTCTCGTAGTCTTCCGAAACGATCCCGGCGATGGCCGCCTTGATCCGCAGGTTGATGTCCTTGGAGACGAACACCACCGGGATTTCAGGGGTTTCTTCCTTCAGCGCCAGGATCGCGCCGAGGATGGCGTTGTCCGGGATGACCTTGCCAAAACTCTTGCCCGCGTCGAAATGGCTGGTCTGGAAGCGCAGCAGGCCAACGCTCTGCTTGCCGCGCAGCTGCAGGCCCTGCGGCCGCTGCAGCGGAATGCCCTCGGCCAGGTTGTCCAGGCCCGAAGCCTGCACCAGCTCGTTGAGGAAGCGGCTGACCTGGCGCGCATTGCGGCTCGCTTCGGTCATGCCCTTCTTGCCGTTGTCCAGCTCCTCGATCACCTGCATGGGCAGGTAGACATCGTGCTCCTCGAATTTGAACAGCGCGGTGGGATCGTGCATCAGCACGTTGGTATCCAGCACGTAGATGCGCTTGCCTCGGGTCATCATCGGTTCCTGGTTACGGACAGGGAAAAACCACCACGACCTGCTGCAGGGCAGGGTGGTGGCGGACAAAGTGGGCGATGGGACTCACTTGGACGGATGGGCCTTCAGTTCGGCAAGCACGGCGTCGGCATGGCCGGCGACCTTGACCTTGCGCCATGACTGCACGATGCGGCTGTCGGGGGAAATCAGGAAGGTGCTGCGCTCGATGCCACGTACCTGTTTGCCGTACATGTTCTTCATCTTGATGACGTCGAAGGCGGTGCACAGCGCTTCGTCGGCATCACTGACCAGCGGGAACGCGAAGCCCTGCTTGGCACAGAAGTTGTCGTGGGACTTCACCGAGTCGCGGGAGACGCCAAGCACGACCGCGCCCGCCTTCCTGAAGTCGGGCAGCAGTGCGTTGAAGTCGATGCCCTCGGTGGTGCAGCCCGGGGTGCTGTCCTTGGGGTAGAAGTACAGCACCAGCCACTGGCCGGCGTAATCGCCGAGGGTGGCCTGGGCACCGCCGGACAGTGCCAGCGGCAGGGAGAGGGTGGTGCTGTCCAGGGTATCGCCGTTGTTCATGAGGTCCTTCTGTCGAGCCTGGGTTCTTTCTACGACAATTGCATGAAACGCCACGCGCCCGTGAGGAGCGCGCGAAAAATTAAGGGTTTCAATCAGAACTTCATCGGGTCCATGATCGCGTCCAGGTTCAAGTGGTCGCAGAACTCGAGGAAATCGTCGCGCAGGGCAGCGATGTGCATGTTGGCCGGCACACCGATGGTGACCTGTGCGCTGAACATTTCCGCACCGGTCTGCATGGCGCGGTAACGCGTGCTCTGCAGGGTCTCGATGGTGATGCCCTGGCGATCGAAGAAATCGGCCAGCTGGAACAGGATGCCCGGCTTGTCGGCGGCGATCACCTCGACGATGTACGGCAGCAGGTTGGACTGCGCCTGCTTGGCTTCGGTGCGGTACCAGACCAGCTTCAGGCCTTCCTCGCGCTCGAGCCGGGTCAGCATCGCTTCCAGCTTGGCGACCGAATCCCAGGAGCCGGTGGCCAGTGCGGTCACCGAGACATCGCGGCCCACGGTGGCCAGGCGTGCATCCACCAGATTGCACCCGCTGTCGGCGATGCGGCGGGTAACGGACAACAGGGGGGACTCCGGATGCGTCGTATAGGCGTTGATCAGGAGGTGGTTTTCGCTCGGCGCTGGGCGCGGGGTGGTGTCGGTCAAGGCGATTCCGGGTAATGCATGCGTTAGTCTGAATGCCCGCCAGAGGCGGGGATCCACCGGTGTCCAGCATACTTGCCCGTGCTTTCGCGCCGCAAGTAACATTCAGATCGCCCCCGGCCTTTCGTGGCGGGCGTTTTCCCTCCCCAGCCAAGAGCAGCACGTCCTTGTCCCTTTCCGGCCTCATCACCGCGCTGGCGACCCCCTTCCGGGCCGACGGTGCACTCGACCCCGACGGTTGGCAGCGCCTGCTGCACCTGCAGCTGGAGGGCGGCGTCCAAGGCGTTGTCGTTGCCGGCTCCACCGGCGAGGCAGCCACCCTGTCCGATGCGGAGTACGACCAGCTGCTGGCCAGCGCGGTCGAACGCATCGCCGGCCGCGTTCCGGTCCTGGCCGGCACCGGCCTGTCCGGCACCGCCAAGACCATCGAGCAGACCCGCCGCGCCGCCGCGCTCGGTGCCACCCACGCGCTGGTGGTCACCCCGCCGTACGTGCGGCCGACCCAGGCTGGCCTGATCGCGCATTACCGCGCGGTCGCTGACCAGGCCGGATTGCCGGTGGTGCTGTACAACGTGCCCGGCCGTACCGGCTGCGACATGCTGCCGGAGACCGTGGCCGAGCTCGCCAGCCATCCGAACATCGTCGGCATCAAGGAAGCGGTGGGTGATACCGGCCGCGTGCGCGCGCTGCTGGACCTGCGCAGCGCGACCTTCGCCGTGCTCACCGGTGATGACGGCACTGCCGCACGTTCGATCCAGGCCGGCATGGACGGCCTGATCTCGGTCGGTTCCAACGTGCTGCCCGGCGCCTACCGCCGGATGTGCGACCTGGCCGCTGCCCGCGACCATGAAGCCGTCGAATCCTGGGATGCGCGCCTGCAGCCGTTCCATGACTTCTGCGGTATCGAATCCAACCCGATTCCGGTCAAGGCGCTGTTGCGTCGGATCGGCATCGGTCACGATCTGCGCCTGCCGCTGCTGCCGCTTTCGGCAGCACATACGCCTGCCGCCGACCATCTCGCCGGCGATATCGCCGCCCTCGAAGCCCTTTCCAGCCACTGACCTTCCGTCTTGGTCTGATCCAGGAGATTCACATGCGCCAATCCGTTTCCGCCGTCCGCGTGCTGTCCTACGCGCTGCTTGCTGTAGCTGTCGCCGCCGGCACCACCGGTTGTTTCAAGCGTGGCGTCAAGGGTGACTATGCCCTGGCCCCGGAAGTGCGTCCGCTGGAAGTGCCGCCGGACCTGAACCTGCCGGCAGGCGCCGGCAACAACCAGGTGCCGACCCTGAGCTCGGCGACCAAGCCGGCCACCCCGGCTGCCGCCACCCCGGCCGTCAGCGCCACCGGCTTCACCGTTGCCGGCAGCAAGGATGAAGCCTTCGCCAAGGTCGGTACCGCGCTGGAAGGCGTGGAAGGCCTGACCATCGCTACCCGCGCGCAGCTGCTGGGCTCGTACGACGTGGCCTATGAAGGCAGCAACTTCCTGGTCCGCGTGGTCGCCGTCGACGCCGGTGCGTACATCTCCGCCGTCGACCCGCGTGGCCTGCCGGCCACCGCCGCAGCGCCGGTGAAGCTGATTGCCGCACTGAAGGCGAAGCTGGCCCCGTAATGGCCGGTCCGGTGGGTGCGGACCTGCGGGTTCGTACCTGCCGTGGTAGAGGCCGACCTTGGTCGGGGCCTTTGTGCCAACCAAAGTTGGCAGCTACCAGGGCAAGAACGGAAAAGGGCGCCCTGGGCGCCCTTTTCATTGCCTGCAGGTTGGTACCTGCCTTGATAGAGGCCGGCCTTGGCCGGCGCTTGTGTGCCAACCAAGGTTGGCACCTACCAGGCAGCAGTACCGGCGCCTCAGCGCTCCAGCAGCTTCAGCTTGTCCGGCTTGCCGTCCCACTCACCGGCGTCGGCCGGCGGGTCCTTGCGCACGGTCAGTACCGGCCACTCCTTCGCCAGTTCTGCATTGAGGGCGACAAAACCTTCCTGGCCAGCGGGAACATCGTCTTCCGGGAAGATCGCGTTGACCGGGCACTCGGGTTCGCAGAGGGTGCAGTCAATGCACTCGTCCGGGTCGATCACCAGGAAGTTCGGGCCTTCGTGGAAGCAATCCACGGGGCACACTTCCACGCAATCGGTGTGTTTGCACTTGATGCAGTTTTCGGTGACGACAAAGGGCATGGGTAGGGGGTGAATCGCTTTCTGAACCTGCCAATTCTAGAACAGGTTGGCCCCCGGTGTCGGTTGCCGTGTGAAAGTGGGGCAGATTGGCGCCCGTAATGCCCATTTGGCGGCATGCCCGCCCTGTGCGACGCTGCCAGGGCCGCCGGCCCGCTTCGGTCGGCCCCCTTCCTTGCAGGATCCTTCATGTCGCCAGTCCAGCCCGGTGCCGCCTCCAATGGCGGTGAGAACACGGCCTTCATCGTCCTGATCAGTTGCGCCGCCACCCTCGGCGGTTTCCTGTTCGGCTTCGATAGTGGCGTCATCAATGGCACCGTCGACGGCCTGCGCCAGGCCTTCAACTCCAGCGAGGCCGCGCTCGGCTTCGAGGTCGCCTCGATGCTGCTGGGGTGCGCGATCGGCGCGTTCGCAGCCGGCTGGCTGGGTGATCGGCTGGGACGTCGTGGCGTGCTGATCGGGGCGGCCGTGATGTTTCTGGTGTCGGCGCTGGGTGCCGGCGCCGCACATGCGTCCTGGTTGTTCGTCTGCGCGCGCGTGCTCGGCGGATTCGCCGTCGGTGCGGCCAGCGTGATGTCGCCAGCCTACATCGCCGAAGTCGCGTCGGCGCGCTATCGCGGCCGGCTGGCGACCGTGCAGCAGATGGCGATCATCTGCGGCCTGTTCGCGGCGTTCCTCAGCAACTATCTGCTGGCCCGGGCGGCGGGCGCCTCGACCGAGCCGCTCTGGCTGGGGCAGGAGGCATGGCGCTGGATGTTCTGGATGCAGGCGCTGCCGTCACTGTTGTTCCTTCTGCTGTTGCTGGTGATTCCGGAGAGCCCGCGCTTCCTGGTGATGAAGGGCCGGCAGGCGCAGGCGAGGGCGGTGCTCGGGCGGTTGTACGGTGAACGCGCCGCGGTGAACAAGCAGGCCGAGATCGAAGCAAGCCTGGCCCAGGACCAGCACAAGCCGCGTTTCGGCGACCTGCTCAACAAGGCCACCGGCAAGCTGCGTCCCATCGTCTGGGTCGGCATCGGCCTGGCGATGTTCCAGCAGCTGGTCGGCATCAATGTGGTGTTCTATTACGGCGCCGTGCTGTGGCAGGCGGTGGGTTTCTCCGAAAGCGACGCGCTGCTGATCAACGTGTTGTCGGGTGCGCTGAGCATCGGCGCCTGCCTGCTGACGGTGGTGCTGATCGATCGCATCGGCCGCAAGCCGCTGCTGTGGGTCGGGTCGGTCGGCATGTCGGTGGCCCTGGTGCTGATGGTGGTCGCTTTCGCCAGTGGCAGCTTGGCCGATGGTCGCCTGCAGCTGTCCGACGGCATGGGCCGGTTGGCGCTGGTAGCGGCCAACGTCTACGTGGTGTTCTTCAACATGTCCTGGGGCCCGGTGATGTGGGTGATGCTGGGCGAGATGTTCCCGAACCAGATCCGCGGCCCGGCGTTGGCCGTGGCCGGTGCGGCGCAGTGGACGTCGAATTTCGCGATCACCGTGACCTTCCCGATGCTGCTGGCCGGCATCGGCCTGGCCGGTGCGTACGGCATCTACACCGTCGCCGCGATCCTCTCGATCATCTTCGTCGTCCGCTACGTGCGCGAGACCAAGGGCAAGGAACTGGAGCAGATGGAAGGCTGACGTGTGCCTGGCTTCGGTTGCATTTCGTCGGCGCCTGATTGTCGTCGATAGCGAAGGCGGGGCAGCCCAAGCCGGGACACGCCGTAAACCCATCCCTGGGGGCTCGATGGCGCCATCCATGGCGCCAACGGTCCCGGCTCGGGCTGCCCCGCCTTCGCGCCCGGCCATACGGCTTCGGCGGATGCTTCAAAGCCTGGGGCCGAGTCTGTTGCGGCCGCCGTCGCGGAAAATTGTCAGGAGGGGGCGGGCCACCCTTTCCTGGACCGTTGGCGCCAAGGATGGCGCCATCGAGCACCATGGATGGGCTTTAGCGTGTCCAGGAAAGGGTGGCCCGCCCCCTCCCGCGCAGGAACAGGGAGGCGCAAAAGCGACCACGCCCGTTGGAATCGAGAATCCGGAAAACAGAAAAGCCCGCACAAGGCGGGCTTTTTCGGTTCCTGCTGCGGCGACTGGTGCTCCCTAGGGGACTCGAACCCCTGTTTTAGCCTTGAGAGGGCCACGTCCTAACCACTAGACGAAGGGAGCAGTGTGTCGCTGCCGGTGCAGGAGCGCTAGTATATGCACCTCGATGCCATTGGGCAATCCCGAAACTTCAACCGGAAGCGCCAACATCATTTCCTCTGCTACATCACCGTTCAGCCTGCGCGTCATCCCGCGCGACCAGCACACGATCTCCCGCAAGGACATCAGCCCGAACGCTTTGCGCGTGCTTTATCGACTGCGCGATGCCGGCTTCGGCGCCTACCTTGTCGGTGGCGCGGTGCGCGATCTGCTGGTCAATGGCCAACCCAAGGATTTCGACGTGGCCACCGATGCCACGCCCGAACAGGTCAAGCAGTTGTTCCGCAACTGCCGCCTGATCGGCCGCCGTTTCCGCCTGGCCCATGTTGTGTTCGGCCGCGAGATCATCGAAGTCGCCACCTTCCGTGCCAACATCGATGACGGCAGCGGCGACCGCGAGATGGAAAACGGCATGCTCGTGCGCGACAACGTGTACGGCAGCATCGAAGACGACGCCATCCGCCGCGACTTCACCTGCAATGCCCTGTACTACGCCATCGAGGACTTCTCGGTGCGTGACTACACCGGCGGCTTCGAAGATGTGCAGGCACGCCTGATGAAGCTCATCGGCGACCCGGTGCAGCGCTACCAGGAAGACCCGGTGCGCATGCTGCGTGCGGTTCGCCTGGCGGCCAAGCTCGGCTTCCAGATCGAAGAGGGCACCGCCGCACCGATCCCGCAGCTGGCCGGCCTGCTCAATGAAGCCGCACCGGCGCGCCTGTTCGAAGAAGTCCTGAAGCTGTTCCTGTCCGGGCACGGCGTGGCCAGCTTCGAAGGACTGGAGCGCTATGGCCTGTTCGACGTGTTGTTCCCGGAAAGCGCCAAGGCGCTGAAGTCGAACCGTACCGGCGCGCTGCGCCGCATGCTGATCGAGGGCCTGGCCAACACCGATGCACGCGTGGCCAACGACGAGCCCGTGTCGCCGGCGTTCCTGTTCGCGCTGTTGCTGTGGCCGGCCTATTGCCGCGCGCAGGCAACCCTGCTCAAGCAGGGCGTGGCACCGGAAGAGGCGCAGCGTCGCGCCGCCGACCGCGTCACCGTGCAGCAGTTGAGCACCATCGCATTGCCGCGCCGTTTCTCGCTGCCGATGCAGGAGATCTGGCTGCTGCAGGCGCGCTTCAGTTCGCGTCAGCGCAAGCGCGTGATGCGCACGCTCAGCCATCCCCGTTTCCGTGCCGCCTTCGATTTCCTGGCCCTGCGCCAGGTGGCATCGGCAGAGCACGAAGCCGACGTCGCGTTCTGGCGCGAAGCGCAGGCGCAGTCCGGGCAGGAGCTGGATTCGTCGCTGGATTCCCTGCACAGCGAGGCCGGTGATGAGGAGGGTGGGGCGCCGCGCAAGCGTCGTCGTCGCCGTCGTCGTCCAGACGGCGCAGCTGCCGGTGCTGCCGAGTAATCCATGACCGGTGCCTGGATCGGGCTGGGCGCCAATCTGGGCGACGCAGCCAACACCGTCCGCGCGGCCATTGCCGCGCTGGGCGACCTGCCCGGAACCCGGCTGACGCAGGCGTCGCGGTTGTACGCGACGCCGGCATGGGGCAACGAGGACCAGCCACCCTTCGTCAACGCAGTGGCGTCGGTCGACACCGACCTGTCCGCTGTCGCACTGCTGCAGGCCATGCTCGCGCTGGAGCAGCGCTTCGGCCGCGTACGCGACCCCGCCGTGCACTGGGGACCGCGTGCGCTGGATCTGGACCTGCTGCTGTTCGGCGAGCAGGTGCTGGACCTGCCCGAGCTGAAAGTGCCGCATCCCTACCTGCACGAGCGTGCGTTCGTGTTGGTGCCATTGGCCGAAATCGCCGCCGATCTGGCCATTCCCGGCCATGGCCGCGTGCGGGATGCAGTGATGCGGGTGGATGCCTGCGGGATCGCGCCGTTAGGGTGATAATGCCCGGGTTATCTCCCCCGGTTATCAGCACATGAGCACCCACGCAGACAGCAAGCCCTGGACCGTTCCCGCCCTGGCCGAGGCCAAGCGCAATGGCCAGAAGCTGGTCATGTTGACCGCCTACGACGCAGGCTTCGCCCGCACGTTCGATGCCAATGGTGTCGACCTGATCCTGATCGGCGATTCGCTGGGCATGGTCGTGCAGGGCCACGATTCGACCCTGCCGGTGACCGTCGCCGACATGGTCTACCACACCCGCGCGGTCGCCCGCGTGCTGCAGCGCGCGCTGCTGATCGCCGACCTGCCGTTTGGCGCCGATGCCACCCCGGAACGCGCGCTGGATGCTTCGCTGCAGCTGCTGCAGGCAGGCGCGGAGATGGTCAAGATCGAAGGTGCCGGCTTCAAGGTCGACATCATCCGTTACCTGGTCGAGCGTGAGATTCCGGTCTGCTCGCACCTGGGCCTGACCCCGCAGTCGGTGCTGCGCCTGGGTGGCTTCAAGATCCAGGGCCGTGGCGATGCCGCGCGCCAGCTGGTGGAAGACGCCAAGGCCGTTGCCGAGGCGGGCGCCAGCATCATGGTGCTCGAATGCGTGCCGACGCCGGTTGCCGCTGCCGTCACCGCTGCCGTTCCCGTGCCGACCATCGGTATCGGTGCTGGCCCGCAGTGCGATGGCCAGGTGCTGGTGCTGCACGACTTCCTCGGCCTGGACAGTGGCCACCGTCGTCCGAAGTTCGTCAAGGACTTCCTGGCCGAAGGTGGCTCGGTGGCCGGTGCCACCCGCGCCTACGCCGATGCCGTGCGCGATGGCAGCTTCCCCGACGAAGAGCACGCGTACGCCCAATGATCCAGACCTTCAACGAACTCGGTGCACTGCGCGCGCAGATCGCGCAGTGGAAGGGCGAGGGCCTGCGCGTGGCGCTGGTGCCGACCATGGGCAACCTGCATGGCGGGCACCACGCGCTGATCACGCTGGCAAAGCAGTACGCCGACAAGGTGGTGGCCAGCATCTTCGTCAACCCGACGCAGTTCGGGCCGAACGAGGATTTCAGTCGCTATCCGCGCACCCCCGAAGCCGATGTGGCCGGGCTGGAGCAGGTGGGCTGCGATGCAGTGTGGCTGCCCAGCGTCGAAGCGATGTACCCGCTGGGCGTGGACAAGACCACGCAGATGCATGCGCCGGGCGTCAGTGAAGTGCTGGAAGGCGCCAGCCGCCCGGGCCATTTCGATGGCGTGTGCACGGTGGTGGCGCGACTGTTCCTGCAGGTACAGCCGGACGTGGCCGTGTTCGGCCGCAAGGACTACCAGCAGTTGGCAGTCATCAAGCAGATGGTGGCCGAGCTGTCGTTCCCGATCCAGATCGTCGGTGCCGAGATCGTGCGGGATGAGGATGGCCTGGCCAAGAGCTCGCGCAACCAGTACCTCAGCGCCGAGCAGCGCCCGTTGGCGACCACCCTTCATCGCACCCTGCTGGGCATGCGCGAAGGTTATGTCGCCGGGCACGGCCGTGAACGCATCGAGGCCGACGCCGTCGCTGCGCTGCAGGCGGCCGGCTTCCAGGTGGATTACGCGGTGCTGCGCACCCCGGAGCTGGCCGAACCGACCTTTGATGGCGGTGGCCGCGTGGCCCTGATCGCCGCCCGCCTGGGCACCACCCGGTTGATCGACAACCTGGAGTTCTGAGCCGCATGCGGCTCAGGGGCGCCCGCAGCGGGCGCCTCTCACCTTCCCATGGACGGGAGACCGGAAATGAATACCCCCACCACTACCGGCCGTCTTGCCCGGGCCTCGATCCTGGCGGTACTGGCCGCCGGCATGGTGCCTGCCCAGCTGATGGGCGCCCTGTTGTTCGCGCTCGACTTCGCGCGTACGCCCGTACCGGCACTCACCGGCGGTGCGCTGATGTTCGTGCTGGGCGTGTGCAACGCCATCGCGGTGTTGCTGCCGATGGCGCTGATCCTGCAGTCCCAGCGGCGTCTGCGCCGGACCGCCTTCCTGCTCGTGGGGTTCGGTCTGGGCGCGCTGGCCATGGCGACCTGTGCCTGGCCGGGCGCGGACAATGGTCCGCTGCTGCAGCGCCTGCGCTATGTCGATACCTTCGACGTGATCAGCTACGGCCTGTCGGTGCTGGCCGCGGGCGGCTTTGGCCTGGTCGCCGGGCTGACCTTCCATGCGGTGTTCGGCCTGTCGCTGCAGGGCGTCTGCGGGCATGCCCCGGCAGCACTACCGGTCGAGGGCGCCTGAACGGTCTTCAGCGTCCCGTCCCAGCCCCCTGATGACGGCCAAGCGGGTGCTAGAATCCGCTCTTTCCTTTGCCGTTGCAGCGCCCCCATGCACCTGTCCCTGCTCAAGACCAAGATCCACCGCGCCACCGTCACCCATTCCGAGCTGAACTACGAAGGCTCGATCGCCATCGATGACAACCTGCTGGCTGCCACTGGCATCCGTGAATTCGAGCAGGTGCACATCTGGGACGTGACCAACGGTGCGCGCTTCTCGACCTATGCGATCCGCGCCGAAGCCGGCAGCGGCGTCGTCTCGCTCAATGGTGGCGCCGCGCGCCACGTGCAGGTCGGTGACATCATCATCATTGCCGCCTTCGCCAGCATGACCGAGCAGGAAGCCGACAGCTTCAAGCCGAAGCTGGTGTACGTTGATGGCAACAACCAGATCTCCCACACCAACGACACGATCCCGACCCAGGCCGCATGACAACGAACAACGGATTCGACTCGCTGCATTCCCACGCCCAGCGCCTGAAGGGCGCAAGCATTCCCAGCCTGCTCGCCGCCGAACCCGGCCGTGTGCAGGACCTGGCGCTGCGGGTCGGTCCGTTGTATGTCAACTTCGCCCGGCAGAAATACGATGCCGCGGCGTTGCAGGCGCTGTTGGCGCTGGCTGCCGAACGTGATGTCGGCGGTGCCATCACGCGCCTGTTCCGTGGCGAGCAGGTCAACCTGACCGAAGGCCGCGCTGCGCTGCACACCGCGCTGCGTGGTGATGTGGTCGATGCGCCGGTGGCGGCCGAGGCCTATGCCACCGCGCGCGGCATCCGCCAGCGCATGGGTGTGCTGGTGCGCGCGCTGGAAGACAGTGGCGTGACCGATGTGGTCAGCGTCGGTATCGGTGGTTCCGATCTCGGTCCGCGCCTGGTCGCCGACGCGCTGCGTCCGGTCACAGGTGCACGCCTGCGCGTGCATTTCGTGTCGAACGTGGACGGCGCCGCCATGCAGCGCACGCTGGCCACGCTGGATCCGGCGAAGACCGCTGGCATCCTCATTTCCAAGACCTTTGGTACCCAGGAAACCCTGCTCAACGGCCAGATCCTGCATGACTGGCTGGGCGGCAGCGACCGCCTGTACGCGGTCAGCGCCAATCCGGAGCGCGCCGCCAAGGCCTTCGCCATCGCCGCCGATCGTGTGCTGCCGATGTGGGATTGGGTGGGTGGCCGCTATTCGCTGTGGTCGGCCGTCGGTTTCCCGATCGCACTGGCCATCGGCTTCGAGCGCTTCGAGCAGTTGCTGGAAGGTGCCGCGCAGATGGATGCGCATGCGCTGGACGCGCCGCTGGAGCGCAACCTGCCGGTGCTGCACGGCTTGACCGACATCTGGAACCGCAATCTGCTGGGCTCTGCCACGCACGCGGTGATGACCTACGACCAGCGCCTGGCGCTGCTGCCGGCCTACCTGCAGCAGCTGGTGATGGAAAGCCTGGGCAAGCGCGTGCAGCGCGATGGCCAGCCGGTCACCACCGACACCGTGCCGGTGTGGTGGGGCGGTGCCGGCACCGACGTGCAGCACAGCTTCTTCCAGGCCCTGCACCAGGGCACCAGCATCATTCCGGCCGATTTCATCGGCTGCGTGCACAACGACGACCCGTATACGGTCAACCACCAGGCGCTGATGGCCAACCTGCTGGCGCAGACCGAAGCACTGGCCAACGGCCAGGGCAGCGACGATCCGCACCGCGACTATCCGGGCGGCCGCCCGAGCACGATGATCCTGCTCGACGCGCTCACCCCGCAGGCGCTGGGCGCCTTGATCGCGATGTACGAGCACGCGGTGTACGTGCAGTCGGTAATCTGGAACATCAATGCCTTCGACCAGTTCGGCGTCGAGCTGGGCAAGCAGCTGGCCAGTGGCCTGCTGCCCGCTCTGCAGGGTGAGGATGTGGCAATCGCCGATCCGATGACCCGCGAGATCCTGGCGCAGCTGAAGGGCTGAGCGCGCCGCGCCGGATGCATATTTCGATGCACTGGCGCGACCTCGTTCGACGAAGGCAGCCCGAGTCGTGGGCGGGTCTGCACCTGACCGTGTCGGCCCCCCTGCGCCCTGCGCTTGTGGTTTCGGTGTGCCCGCCGGACCGGATGCGGGTCGGTACCGAGGATCGCCCCATGTTGTGGGCGAGGGTGGAGCCCGACTACTTCGGCGTGGACCTGCTTCGCGGCGCCTCCCCGGCCTCGCCTGCGATCATTCCACCGATCACGGCTGCCGAGGCGCGGGCGTTGCACTCGCATGATCCGGTGCGGACTGCCGCAGCTTGGGCACGCCATTTCGCGCAGGCCCTTGCCCGTTCGGATCGATCTCCGCTGGCCCAGGGCGAATGGCTGCTGCAGCCGACGCTGCATGGCGCAGAGCGTGCGCGGATGCCGCTCACGCTCGCATCAGATGCGCTGGCCCGACCGGCGGTTGATAACTTGAGCTGGTCGGACGTGATGCACGGCGACTGCCTGCCTCCCGTCCTGTTGCGGACGCCATCACTGGCCGCGGATGGGCGGGTCAAGGCTTGGGCAAGGCAGACCCGGGCAGGATTACTGCCACCGGTGCTGCTGATGTGGGTCAGTGGCCTGCAAGCACATGTGGTGCTGGACGGACACGATCGACTGCAGGCGGCCGTGCAGGAGGGTACCGCTGTGCCGGTGCTGGTTCTGCTGCGTCACGGCGAACGGTGCGTGGATGAGCAAGGCCTGGCGCGCGCTGACGCCATCGCTGATCGATCTGGCGACGCGGCCATGACAGTCGAGGCCCGCAACCGGCTGCTGCTCGATCTGTATACCCCTGCACGCGACGTCCTGCCCAGTCGGGCCGATCTGCTGCGTGGCGGAGTGGATCGATGGATTGCGGAAGTCGAAGCCGAGGCCAAGCAGCAGGGCGTCGAGGTGGGCGTGCTGCTGGGGGGGGTGACCTAGCGTGCGCTACCGACATCCCGTTGCGGGATGCCGGACATTCACCGACTCGGATCGCGCTCCGGGCTCGGCCGTTTGGCCAGCTTGCGCTGCAGCGAACGCCGGTGCATGCCGAGCAGGCGCGCGGCCGCCGACACGTTGCCGCCGGTTTCATGCATCGCCTGTTGGATGTGTTCCCACTGCAGGCGGCTGATCGGGGTCATCGCATCGGGCACTTCCATCTCGCCGTCATCGGCGGGACCATCGTCTTCTTCGCCCAGCGCGCGCAGGATCATCGGCACTGTCGATGGCTTCGGCAGGTAGTCGTCGGCGCCGAGCTTGATCGCCTCCACCGCGGTGGCGATGCTTGCATAGCCGGTCACCAGCAGGATCCGCATGTCCGCACGCAGCGCGCGCAGCGGTTGGATCAGCGCCAGGCCGGAATCGCTGCCCAGCTTCAGATCGATCAGTGCGAACGCTGGCGGATGCTGGCGGGCCAGTGCCAGTGCGCTGGCGGCATCCTGTGCGGTCTGCGTCTCCAGCCCTTTACGGGCCAGGCTGCGCTGCAGCGTGCGCAGGTAGAGTTCGTCGTCGTCGACCAGCAGGCCAAGGGTGGAAGCAGTCATGGTCATTCCTCGCGGGGGGCCAACGGCAGGCGGAAGCCGACGCGGCTACCGGCCCCTTGGGCCGGGCGCATCCACATCTCGCCATCTAGGCGTTCGATGGTGGCATGGGACAGGGCAAGCCCGACGCCCATGCCTTCACTCTTGCTGCTGCCGAACAGCTTGCCCGGCAGCACGGCGGCGCGGGCATCGAAGCCATGGCCGTAATCGCGTACTTCGCCGATCAGATCGTCGCCTTCGATGCGCAGGCTGAGGTCGACGCGCGGTCGTCCGGCCTGCTCGCCGGCATCGGCAGCGTTGTTCAGCAGCACCATCAGCAGGTGGCCGACGCCCGGGTCCAGCGGCAGGCGCAGCGGTGCGTCGTCGTTGCGATGCAGGTCGATGGTCGGGCGCACCAGCCGCCACTGCTCCAGCACCTGCTGGGCCGTGGAGTGGGCGCGGCCGGGGCGGTCGTTGGAGGCCGGCGCGGCCAGTGCCAGCACGCGCTCGCGGCATTGCACCAGCAGCTCGCGCAGGGTTTCCATGTCCTCGCGTACTTCCGGCTCTTCGCTGCGCTCGGCCACGTCGTCGGCGAGCAGGGTCATGGTCGCCAGCGGTGTGTTCAGTTCGTGCGCCACCGAGGCCGCATGCGTGGCCAGGGCGACGATGCCTTCGTTGCGCGCGAAGCGTTCGCGCAGCGCCGACAGTTCCAGCTCGCGCTCGCGCAGGGCGATCGCCAGCCGGGTGGAGAAGATCAGTACCACCGCAGCGGACAGCAGGAAGGTGGCGATCACGCCCCAGCGATTGAGGTCCAGTGCGTTGAAGTAGCCGGCCGGCAACGGTTGCCCGAACAGTCCGCTGGCGGCATAGCCCAGCAGGCAGGCGCTGGCCACGGCCAGGGCCCAGCGCAGGGGCAGGGCGAACGCGGCCAGGGCGATCAGGATCAGGAACAGCGAGCCGAACGGATTGGCGATGCCGCCGCTCCAGCTGACCATCCAGGTGAGGATGATCACGTCCACCAGGATGTGGCCGAAGGCGGTCAGCGGCGCGGTATCGGCAGGTTCCGGGCGCAGCTGCGTATACAGGTTGAATACGGCAAGCACGGCCACGCCCGACCACAACGGCAGTTGCGGCAACGGCAGTCCCAGCACCCAGGTGGCGACCAGGATGGTGGCCGCCTGGCCAGCCACGGCCAGCCAGCGCAGGCTGCACAGGGTTCGGAGAAACGGGGCGTCGGGACCGGTCATTCGCGCCCATCGTATGCGTTCGCGGGGATGCCTGCCTGCGACAATCGGCCGCAGCCGCACTGCCGCCTGAATGCGACACACCCGCAAGGTCGGGGCGGGCGTTAGAATGCCCGCATGCATGACGCCGTCACCCGCCCTACAGCGCCCTCCGATGCCACTGCCTGGCCCCGTCGCCTGACCCAATCGGTCCAGATCGGTGGAGTCACCGTGGGCGGTGGCAAGCCGGTGGTGGTGCAGTCGATGACCAACACCGACACCTCCGACGTGGCTTCCAGCGTGAAGCAGGTCGCCGAGCTCTGGCGCGCCGGTTCGGAAATGGTGCGCCTGACCGTCAACACGGTCGAAGCGGCGGCGGCGATCCCGCGCATCGTCGACAAGCTGGCGATGATGGGCATCGATGTACCGCTGATCGGTGACTTCCATTACAACGGCCATCAGCTGCTGACGGCCGAACCGGCCTGTGCCGAAGCGCTGGCCAAGTACCGCATCAACCCGGGCAACGTGGGCTTCGGCAAGAAAAAGGACCTGCAGTTCGCCCAGCTGATCGAGTTCGCCATCCGCTACAACAAGCCGGTGCGCATCGGCGCCAACTGGGGCTCGCTGGACCAGGCCCTGGCGGCGAAGCTGATGGACGAGAACAACCATCGCGAACAGCCCTGGGACGCCGGCCGCGTGCTGCGCGAGGCGCTGATCCGTTCGGCGCTGGATTCGGCCGAGCAGGCCGTGGACATCGGTCTGCCGCGCGATCGCATCATCCTTTCGGCCAAGGTCAGTGGCGTGCAGGAACTGATCGCGGTCTACCGCGACCTGGCCCAGCGTTCGGATTTCGCCCTGCACCTGGGCCTGACCGAAGCCGGTATCGGCAGCAAGGGCATCGTCGCCTCGGCGGCGGCGCTGAGCGTGCTGCTGCAGGAAGGCATCGGCGACACCATCCGCATTTCGCTGACGCCCGAGCCGGGCCAGTCGCGCACGCAGGAAGTGATCGTTGCCCAGGAACTGCTGCAGACCACCGGCCAGCGCGCGTTCACCCCGCTGGTCACGGCCTGCCCGGGCTGCGGCCGTACCACCTCGGAGTTCTTCCAGGAACTGGCCAAGGTGGTGCAGACACACGTGCGCGAAAAGATGCCGCTGTGGAAGATCCAGCATCCGGGCGCGGAGAACATGACCCTGGCGGTGATGGGCTGCGTGGTCAACGGGCCGGGTGAGTCGCGCCATGCCAACATCGGCATCTCGCTGCCGGGTACCGGCGAAGCACCGTCGGCGCCGGTGTTCGTCGATGGCGAGAAGAAGGTGACCCTGCGTGGCGAGAACATCGCCCAGGAATTCGTCGCCCTGATCGATGATTACGTTGAACGCACCTATGTCCGAAGCGCCGGGTAAGCCGACGATCCTCGCTGCACCGGAGCCAGCCTCCGGTTTCCGCCACTGGATGGCGCGCAATGCCTGGCGGCTGCTGTTGCTGTTTGCCGGTGTGCTGCTGCCGCTGGCCGGATTCGTCGCCCTGGCCGACGAGGTGCACGAGTTCGAGTCCTTCCATTTCGATGCGCCGCTGCTGTGGCAGATGCACGGCCTGCATTCGCCGTGGCTGGACCGCATCTTCGTGCTGCTGTCGAAACTGGGTTACGAGTGGTTCCTGATTCCGGCCGATGTGCTGATTGTCGGCGCACTGGCCTGGCACCGGCGGTGGCGCGAAGCGACCTTCGTGGCCGTGAGCTTTGTAGGGTCCGCGCTGCTGAACATGGGCAGCAAGCACTTCTTCCAGCGTGACCGGCCCAGCCTGTGGGAATCGATCGCGCCGGAATCCACGTTCAGTTTCCCCAGCGGCCACGCGATGGGCTCGATGACCCTGGCGGTCACCCTGGTGCTGCTGGCCTGGAATACCCGCTGGCGCTGGCCGGTGCTGCTGCTGGCGCCGTCGTTCAGCCTGCTGGTAAGCGTTTCCCGGGTCTATCTGGGGGTGCATTACCCCTCGGACATCCTGGCCGGATGGTGTGCCGCGCTGGTTTGGGTGGTAGGGTGCTACCTGGTCATGTTCAGCCGCCGTCATCCATGGCGACGGCACGGTTCGCCGCCAGCGACGGCCAGCGAAGCGATCACGCAAGGGGAGTGACGTGGATGCCCTCCCAAGGGCGTCTACCTGAGGGACGGGTTGTTTCGTTGTAGCGGGTTCTGCAGGGCAAGGGGCACGATCAGTGCGTGAAGAATGTGATGCGCAAGGCAGAACGCCGGAATTGCGCAACATCCGCGCTTGCAGTGGTCAGGTGCTCCTGCCTAGGTTGACCCGTATTGGCCGCATTCGAAGAGGTACGTGAATGACGATTCGAGTCTACCTGGTGGATGACCACGCGTTGGTCCGCACCGGGATGAAGATGATACTGTCGAGTGAAACCGACATTGAAGTGGTGGGCGAGGCCGAGACGGGCGAAGACGCGCTGCCCGCTATCCGCCAGCTGCAACCGGACGTGGTGCTGTGTGATCTGCACCTGCCCGGGGTGAGCGGAATGGAAGTGACCGAGCGCATCGTCCGGGGCCACCGCAGCACGCGGGTGGTCATCGTGTCGGTGCTGGAGGACGGTCCGCTGCCCAAGCGCCTGCTCGAGGCCGGCGCCGCCGGTTATATCGGCAAGGGCTGCGATGCGCAGGAACTGCTGCGCGCGGTGCGTGACGTGGCCGCCGGACGGCGTTACCTGGGCACGAGCATCGCGCAGAACCTGGCGTTGTCCACGGTGGAAGGCAACGGCTCGCCATTCGACAACCTGTCGCCGCGTGAGCTGGAAGTGGCATTGCTGCTGACCCAGGGCCTGCGCCAGGAAGACATCGCCCGCCGTCTGAGCCTGAGCGCGAAGACGGTCAACACGCACAAGGCGCGGTTGTTCGAGAAGATGGGAATCCACGACAACATCGCGTTGGCGCGGATGGCCAGCCAGTATGGGTTGGTGGATCCGGCGCGGCCGCTGTAAGGGTTTCGGCCAACGGCTGAGCCCCTCGCGGTGTGCGGTGGGTTTCATGGGGTTGGCCCTGCGGAGGGATTGCGCAGGGGACGCCGTGAATCCATCCCTGGAGGCTCGGGCGCGCCATCCATGGCGCTTACGCCCCTGCGCAATCCCTCCGCAGGGCCACGGACAGGTTCCGTGCGCCGCTACCGCGGAATGAAGAAGGAAGAGCGGGGGCGGGTCGCGCGCTGCGCGCGCTCGCAGCCAGGGGTCGGATCCCTTTCCCTGCGGGAAAGGGCTCTGACCCCGTACTGTTTCAGTGGCCGCGTACGCGCTTGACGATCTTCGCGGCCTGCGCCGCGCTTTCGCGCACCTTGTCCCACTGGCCGGCGTCGATCCAGTTGCCCGGCACCATCCACGAGCCACCGATGCAGACCACGTTCTTCTGCTCCAGGTACTCGGCGGCAGTGTTCTCGGTGATGCCGCCGGTCGGGCACAGCTTGAGGTCGGCAATCGGGCCGGCAACGCCCTTGATCATGGCCAGGCCACCCACGGCCGTGGCCGGGAACAGCTTGCAGACACGGAAGCCGCGCGCGTAGAGCGACAGCAGCTCGGTCGGCGTCGCCGCACCCGGCACCACCGGCAGCGGTGCCGCAGCCAGCGCATCGGCCAGCACCGGCGGCGTGCCCGGGGTCACCAGGAAATCCGCGCCCGCATCGATGGACTGCTGCATCTGTTCCACCGTCAGCACCGTACCGGCGCCGACCACCACATCCGGCAGTTCGCGCTTGAGCATCGCCAGCGCTTCCATCGCCACCGGCGTCCGCAGCGTCAGCTCGATCGCCGGCAATCCGCCTTCCAGCAACGCCGCACTGACTGCACGCGCCTGGTCCAGCGTATGAATCGTCACCACCGGCAGGATGCCGGCCGCATGCAGCAACTCCGCCGCCTTCACCTGATGTTGTTCGATACCCATAGCTCTGCTTCTGCCTTTGCTTTCGCTCTTGTTGTGCTTTCAATGATCACTTCGCGGCGTATCGGCGCCGGAAACTGTGATGCGGCGGAGGGCAGGCCGTCGCCAGGACCGTTCGCGCCACGGATGGCGCGATCGAGCCTACAGGGATGTATTTACGGCGTGTCCTGGCGACGGCCTGCCCTCCGCCGCCCCCAGGAAACCAACCGCCGCCGCATACCCGCAGCGCTCTTCAATCCCTCAGGCGTCCTTACCCTCATGTGGCGCCGCCGCCGCAGCAGCATCGTGCCCCAGCTCATACTCCGCGTCGTAATCCCACGGCCCACCGTCAGCCGCCGCCGGACCACACGAAATCGAGATCGCGCCCTGATCCGCCGGACCCACCACACGCCGGTTGATCGCGAACAGGTTGCGGCCCAGGTCATTGGCGGCCGGCGCCGTATTCGGCGCATGCGTACGCGCCGCCCATTCGGCCGCGTCCACCAGCACTTCAAGCGTGCCGGCTTCGCCATCCAGGCGGATGATGTCGCCCTCGCGCACCTTGCCCAGTGGACCACCGCGTGCGGCTTCCGGGGTCACGTGGATCGCCGCCGGAATCTTGCCCGACGCGCCGGACAGGCGACCATCGGTGACCAGCGCCACGCGCCGGCCCTGGTTCTGCAGCAGGCCCAGCAGCGGTGCCAGCGAATGCAGTTCGGGCATGCCGTTCGCGCGTGGGCCCTGGTAACGCACCACGGCCACGAAATGCTCGGGCAGCAGGCCGCCGGCGTGCAGCTTGTTCAGCACCTGCGGTGCATCGACCACCACGGCCGGCGCTTCGATGGTGCGGTACTGCGGCTTCACCGCCGACAACTTGATCAGCGACTTGCCCAGGTTACCGCGCAGCAGGCGCAGGCCGCCCTGGCTCTCGAACGGATTGTCGACACCGCGCACCACTTCTTCATCGGCGCTGCGTTCCAGGCCTGGCAGATACACCAGCTTGCCCTCGCGCAACTGCGGTTCGAGGGCGTAGTCGGCCATGCCGCCACGGGCCACGCTGACCAGATCGCCATGCATCAGGCCGGCCTTGATCAGTTCGCCGAACACGAACGCCGGGCCACCCGCTGCAGCAAAGCGGTTCACGTCGGCTTCGCCGTTCGGATAGACGCGCGCCAGCAGCGGAATCAGCTGCGACAGCTCGTCGAAGTCATCCCAGGTCAACACGATGCCGGCCGCACGGGCCACGGCAATCCAGTGGATGGTGTGGTTGGTCGAGCCACCGGTAGCCATCAGCGCGATGATCGCGTTGATGATCGCGCGCTCGTCGATGATCCGGCCCAGCGGACGGAAGTCGTCGCCCAGCGCGGTGATGTCCAGCGCACGCTCGGTGGCTTCGCGGGTCAGTGCATCGCGCAGCGCGGTATCCGGGTTGACGAACGACGCGCCCGGCAGCTGCACGCCCATTGCCTCCAGCAGCACCTGGTTGGAATTGGCAGTGCCATAGAAGGTGCAGGTGCCCGCGCCGTGGTAGGAGGCCGATTCGGCTTCCAGCAGTTCTTCGCGGGTGGCTTCGCCGGCGGCGTAGCGCTCGCGCACTTCGGCCTTCTGCTTGTTGGGAATGCCCGGCGTCATCGGGCCGGCCGGCACGAACACCGCCGGCAGATGGCCAAAGGCGAGGGCGCCGATCAGCAGGCCCGGCACGATCTTGTCGCACACACCGAGGTACACGGTGGTATCGAACATGTCGTGGCTGAGCCCGATCGCGGTGGCCTGGGCAATGACATCACGCGAGAACAGCGACAGCTCCATGCCGCCACGGCCCTGGGTGACGCCGTCGCACATCGCCGGCACGGCACCGGCCACCTGCGCCGTAGCGCCGAGTTCGCGGGCCACCGCACGGATCTGTTCGGGATAGGTCTCGAACGGCTGGTGCGCCGACAGCATGTCGTTGTAGGCGGTGATGATGCCCAGGTTGGCCGTCACGCCGCCACGCAGGCGGCTCTTGTCGGTGCCACCGCAGGCGGCGAAACCGTGGGCAAGATTGCCGCAGCTGAGGCGGCTGCGGAACGGGCCATCGCGCAGGGAGGCGTCGATCGCTGCCAGATAGGCGGCGCGCGAGGCGGCGCTGCGGCGGATGACGCGCTCAGTGATGGCTTGCAGTTGCGGATGGAGGCTCATTGGCTACCGGCGTTCGAGGTGGCGAGAGGCAAGCGGCGGCAGGGCGCCGCCGCCGACATCAATCAGCCCAGTGGACGCGCAGGCGCGCGCCGTCCAGGTTGATCGCGTTGAGGATCGGATACTGCTGGGGGTCGTTGCTGTCCAATGCCTGGCGCAGCACCTGCAGCTTCTGCTTGCCGCGCAGCAGCAGCAGACGCTGGCGGCACTGACCCAGCCCGCGCGGGGTCAGGGTGATGCGCAGCGGCCACTGGTTGGCACCGGGGCAGCCGGTTGCATCAAGCGCGGCATACGGCAGGGTGCTTTCGAGGGCACGCTGCAGGTCGCGTGAGCCCGGGAACAGCGAGGCGGTATGGCCGTCATTGCCCATGCCCAGTGCGACCAGGCTTGGCCGCTGGCTGTGCTGGGCCTGCAGGTTGGCGGTGTACACGCACTCGGGCAGCGGCTTGCCGATCCGCACCAGCGGATCGAAGTGCGCACCTTCAGCACGTGTGAGCAGGTTCTCGCGCACCAGCCACGCATTGCTGTCGCGATCCTGCGGGGACAGCCAGCGCTCGTCGGCCAGGCTCACTTCAACGCGGTCCCAATGCACGTCCAGCTCGGCCAGCGCCTGGTACACCGGTGCCGGCGTGGTGCCGCCGGACAGCAGGATGCGTGCGCGGCCCAGCTCGGTGATGTCGTGGTTGATCGCCTGTGCCATTTCAGCAGCAACCGCTTCGATCCAGCCATCGGCATCGCCATGGTTGATGAACTCGATACGGTCGTCGTGGAAGGTGGGGCTCATGCGGCAACTCCTGGTGCGTCACGTTCGGCGTCGGCGGCATAGGCAGCGGCGCCCAGCAGTCCGGCGTGGGGATGCATCACGGCCAGCGACGGCACCCGCGCCATGATCGAAGAGAACCGGCCCTTGTGTTCGAAGCGCTGGCGGAAACCGGAGTGCTGCAATGAATCGAGCATTTTCGGAGTCAGCCCGCCGGTCAGGAACACGCCGTCCCAGGCGCCCTGGGTCAGCACCAGATCACCGGCAATGGCGCCGAACACCGCGCAGAACACATCCACGGTACGCATCGCCTGTGGATCGCCGTGCAGGGCGCGGGCGGTCACGTCCACCGGTTGCAGTTGGCCCGGGTCGATACCCGCCATCTCGCAGATTGCGCGATGGATGTTGACCAGGCCGGGGCCGCAGATCAGCCGCTCGTTGGAGACGCGCCCGAACTGCTCGGACAGGATCTCCAGGATGCGGATCTCTTCTGGCGTTCCCGGTGGGAAGCTGACATGGCCGCCTTCGGTTTCCAGCGGGTAACAGCGGCCGTGGCGAAGGATCAGGCCGCCGACGCCGAGGCCGGTCCCCGGCCCGATCACTGCGTAGTTGCGCGGCTGGCCCAGCTTGCCTGGGACCCAGGCGGCACCGCCGACCTGGACCACGTCATCGGGTTGCAGCAGCGAGATTGCCATCGCCTGCGCGGCGAAGTCGTTGATCAGGTGCAGTTCGTTGAAACCCAGCATCGCGGCTGTGCGGCTGCGCGAGATCACCCATGGATGGTTGGTGATGCGGGCTTCGTCACCATCGACACGACCGGCGACTGCGAACACGCCACGGCTTGCGGTGGCGCCGATCTGTTCCAGATGGTGGCGCGCGGCGTCACCCAGCGACGGGAACTCCGCCACTGCGTACTCGCGGATGCTCTCTTTCAGCAGCGGGGCGTCCTGCGAGGTGTCGGCAAGGGCGAAGCGGGCATTGGTGCCACCGATGTCGGCGACCAGCACCGGCTGCGAGCTGGCACTCATTCCGACGCTCCGCTATCCGGCGCATCCACGCCCTGCGGCAGGAAGTCGACCGCGTTGGCCGGTCCCCATTGGCCGGCAGGGTAGGGTTCCAGCGGCAGGTCGGCGGCCTTCCAGGCATCGGCGACGCTGTCGATCCAGGCCCAGGCGGCACGCACTTCGTCATCGCGCACGAACAGGGTGTGGTTGCCATTGAAGGCGTCCAGGAACAGGCGTTCGTAGGCGATACGGCGATGCAGGCCGGTCGGCACCGAGAGTTCCAGTTCCAGTGGCTGCAGTTCCAGCGCGCCCCATTCCGGGCCGGCCAGGCTGCTCATCAGGCCCAGTTCGATGTTCTCCTGCGGCTGCAGCTGGAACACCAGGCGGTTCGGTGCGGCCTGCGCACGCTGCGGACGCTCGAACAACCAGTGCGTGACCGGCTTGAGGGTCACCACCACGCGGGTGGTGCGCTCGGGCAGGCGCTTGCCGGTGACCAGGTGGAACGGCACGCCGCTCCAGCGCCAGTTGTCGATGTGCGCGGTGACGCCTGCGAAGGTTTCCACATCGCTGCCTTCCGGCGGCTGGTAGGCCTGTGCGGGCTGGCCGTTGATGCTGCCGGCGGTATAGCGGCCACGCACGCTGTCACGCGCTGCGTGCTTGGCATCCAGCGGGCGCAGCGCACGCAGCACCTTGACCTTCTCGTCGCGGATGCGGTCGGCTTCCAACGACGCCGGCGGCTCCATTGCCACCATGCACAGCAGCTGCAGGATGTGGCTCTGCACCATGTCGCGCAGCGCGCCGGAGCGTGCGTAGTAGGCGTCACGGCCGTCCACGCCTTCGCTTTCGGCGACCAGGATGTGCACCGATTCGATGTAGTTGCGGTTCCATACCGCTTCCAGCAGCGTGTTGCCGAAGCGCAGCGCGATCAGGTTCTGTACCGCCGCCTTGCCCAGGTAGTGATCGAGGCGGAACACGCGGTCTTCGTCGATCCACTGGCCGATGGTGGTGATGATCTCCTCGGCGCTTTCGCTGTCACTGCCGATCGGCTTTTCCAGCATCAGGCGCGCAGGTGCGGCCAGTGCGCCGCCCTTGGCCAGGCCTTCGCAGGTGGAGATGTACAGGCCCGGCGGGATCGCCAGGTAGCTCACGCAGCGGCGGTCGACCAGGTCGGATACCGCGGCGGCGACCGAGTCGACGTCGCGCAGGTCGACCGAGCGGTAGTCGATGCGGCGCAGCAAGGAGGCGATGTCCTCCTGGCTGGCCATCGGCATCGCCTGCTGCAGTCGTGGCCGCAGGATGTCATGGAAGGCTTCGGTGTCATGGCCGGACAGGGCCAGCGCACGGATGCGGAAATCCTCCGGCAGCAGGCCGTCGCCGAGCAGGCGCAGCAGCGAAGGGAACAGGTAGCGCTGGGCCAGATCACCTGTGGCACCAAACAGGAAGAGTGTGTCGTGCATCGCTCGAGTTTCAGATCCGGGTGACATCGTTGTCAATCGCTTCATGGCTGGGTTCGGGGGACATCCGCGCAACTGCCTGTCCGAGGCTCGGTGGAGGCGCTTTCCCGGCGTGCCGGAAGACCGTTCCAATCGAAACCACTACGCAGGTGGCCTTTCGTCTGGCCATCGACGCATATCGGCGCGCACCGACGTTCGGATAGTGCCACGTGAAAACGTTTACATGGCAGAATGGGCAACTGTATTCGATTGCAGTGGTCGCCGTCATGCGGCGACCGCGCAATCATCACTGCCATCGGGAGGGCCGAGGCAGTCCCAAAAGACAGCCCGGCGTCGGGCGGACTGGATGAGTGAAATGGCAAAAGTGCAGTTGCAGGGTGTGCGCAAGGTCTACGACAACGGCCAGGTCGCGGTGAAGGACGCCACCTTCGAGGTCGCCGACGGCGAACTGATGGTGCTGGTCGGCCCGTCCGGGTGTGGCAAGTCGACCCTGCTGCGGATGGTGGCAGGGTTGGAAGAGATCAGCGGCGGCACGTTGACCATCGGTGATCGCGTGGTCAACGACGTGGCACCGAAGGACCGCGACATCGCGATGGTGTTCCAGAGTTATGCGCTGTACCCGCACATGACCGTGGCCGAGAACCTGGCCTTTGGCCTGAAGCTGCGCGGGCATGACAAAGCCACCATCGACAAGCGCATCAGCGAAGCCGCGCAGACGCTGGGCCTGACCGAGATGATGGACAAGCTGCCCAAGGCGATGTCCGGCGGCCAGCGCCAGCGTGTTGCACTGGGCCGTGCGCTGGTGCGTGAGCCGGCGGTGTTCCTGCTCGACGAGCCGCTGTCCAACCTTGACGCCAAGCTGCGCCACAGCGTGCGCACCGAGATCGCGCAGCTGCACCGCAAGCTGGGCACCACCATGATCTACGTGACCCACGATCAGGTTGAAGCGATGACCCTGGGCCAGCGCATCGTGGTGCTGAAGGACGGTGTCATCCAGCAGATCGATACGCCGATGGCGCTGTACGACCGTCCGGCCAACCTGTTCGTGGCCGGTTTCCTCGGCAGCCCGGCGATGAACGTGCTGCGCGGCACCCTGCAGGGCGACGCCGGTGGCGTGACCGTGGTTGATGGCGCGTGGCAGGCTCCGCTGGGGCAGGCGACGATCGATCCGGCGTGGCTGCAGAAGCCGATCGCGGTGGGCGTGCGTCCCGAACACCTGCAACCGGCAGACAGCGAAGACACGCATGCGTTCACCGCGCGCGTCGAAGGCATCGAGCCGGTCGGCAACGAGATCTTCGTCAACATGAGCAGCGGCCAGCACGCGCTGACCATGCGCGTGGCGCCGCAGTCGCTGCCGGGCGTGGGCGAGGACATCCGGGTGGCGATCCACCCGCAGGGCCTGCATTTCTTCAACCCGGAAACCGGCGAGCGCCTATAGTCCTGTAGAGCCGAGCCCACGCTCGGCTGCTTCATCGCAGTGCGGACCAACGGTCCGCACCCACCGGAACAGGGGCTCGGGCTCGGTAGATCCACGCCATGCGTGGATGACGTACCGGATCGACGCCTCAGCGCGCCAACCCGTCCAGCAGTGGCATCCGCTGCGCGGGCGCATCACCCACCTGCAGTTGGCCGTCATTGGTCTCCAACGGCAGCACCGCCAGCGCCAGATCGCCGGCCACGCTGGCCAGGGTGCCGAGCGCGACGCCGTCCTGCTGCACGCCATCGCCGGCCTGCGCCGGTGCTGCGGTATGCAGCAGCTGCACCGCGCGCTTGGCCTTGCCGAGGAAATGGGTGCGCGCGACGATTTCCTGACCGGGGTAGCAGCCCTTCTTCACGCTGTAGCCGTTGAGGCGGTCCAGGCCCAGCTGTTGCGGGGTCCACACCTCGCGCTGGCTCGCTTCCAGTCGCGGCAGGCCAAAGCGCAGGTCGGCCTGGCGCCAGGCCAAGGCAAAGGCAGCGTCCCCGGCTTCGTCGCTGTCCGGGAAGGCCTCGACCGGGCCGATGCGCAGCGTGCGGGGAAGTGCGTCGCTGCCCAGGTCCAGCTCCCAGCCGTGGCTGCCAGCCAGCGCGATGGCTGCGCCGGTAGCGGCTTCCGGCGCAGTAAAGGCTCCGGCCACTGCCAAGTCAGCATGCACCTGCAATTTCACTTTGCGGCGGAACACGAAGCGCTGCAGTTGCGACGCAATCGCATCGGCATCGCCGTCGGCGAGCACCAGCAGCACATGGTCATCGGCCAGCCGCAGCAGCTGAAACACTGCCAGGGTGCGGCCTTTGGCGCTCAGCCACGCGCTCCATTGCCAGTGCAGCTGGGGCAGGGCGGTCACGTCGCTGCTGAACTGGGCATGGGCAAAAGCCACTGCATCCACGCCCTGCAGGCTCAGCAATTGATGGCCGGGCAGGCGCGGATATGCGACGAAAGCAGGGGGAAGGTTGTCAGGCACGTGAACGAGGTCTAAAATTTGTGCGTTGCGAGACCCATCATGATAGGCCAAACAACCCCCACTCCCGACGCCGAAGCTGAAGCCCCGCTGGTTCCCCCGGTCCCTGTGCCCGTGGAACAACCAGAGGTGGAAGAAGAATTCGGTGGCCGCGGCGGACTCGATCCGGTGCGGTATGGCGATTGGGAAAAAAACGGACGCTGCATCGATTTTTGATCAGCATTGAGCCAACGCGGCCTTATGCCGCCCAGCCGAGACAACGAGCCCAGCGAATGGCGACCAGACAACGTCCCCTTTCTCCGCACCTTCAGGTGTATCGCTGGCAGATTCAGATGGCCACCTCGATCCTGCATCGAGCCACTGGCGTCTTTCTGTCTGTTGGTGCCCTCATCATCGCCGGAGGCCTGTTGGCTCTGATGATGGGGCCCGAATCCTGGAACTGCTTCACCGGCCATGCCGGGGCCTGGTATGGCCGCGTGTTCCTGTTCGCGTGGACATGGTCGTTCGCCTATCACCTGTGCAATGGCATCCGCCATATCGTGCAGGACTTCGCGATCGGATTCCGCATTGCCACCTTCATCCGCAGCAGCTGGATGTCGGTGATCGGCAGCCTGCTGATCACCCTGGCGGTGTGGGCCTATGTGATGTTCGGAGGTGCCGCGTGAGCAAGTTCCGTACCCCGTTGAAGGGCGTGCGCGGTCTCGGTTCGGCCAAGACCGGCACCGAGCACTTCGTGCATCAGCGCCTGACCGCCGCCGCACTGGTGGTGCTGGGCATCTGGTTCCTGGTGTTCGTGCTGGGCCTGCTGGGCTCGGATTACGTGACCGCCACTGCCGCGATCGCCAAGCCGTGGAACGCCGTTCCGCTGATCGGCCTGCTGATCGCCATGTTCTGGCACGCCCAGCTCGGCCTGCAGGTCGTGCTGGAGGACTACATCCACGAATCGCTGCTGGCCCTGGTGCTGCAGACCGCGGTGAAGTTCGTCGCCGTGCTCGGCATGATCGTCAGTGTGTTTGCGGTGGGCCGCATCGCCCTCGGCGTTGCCTGAGCCCAGGCGCCAAGACAGGAATCCAGACTAGATGTCCGCTTACAAGATTACCGAACACAAGTACGACATGGTCGTGGTGGGCGCCGGCGGCGCCGGCCTGCGTGCCACGTTCGGCCTGGCCGCCAAGGGCCTGCAGACCGTGTGCCTGACCAAGGTCTTCCCGACCCGGTCGCACACCGTCGCCGCCCAGGGCGGTATCTCCGCCGCGCTCGGCAACATGGGCGAGGACGACTGGCGTTACCACTTCTTCGACACCATCAAGGGGTCGGACTGGCTGGGCGACCAGGACGCCATCGAGTACATGTGCCGTGAAGCGATTCCGGCGATCATCGAGCTCGAGCACTACGGCGTGCCGTTCAGCCGCACCGCCGAAGGCAAGATCTACCAGCGTCCGTTCGGTGGCATGACCACCCAGTACGGCGAAGGCCCGGCGGCGCAGCGTACCTGCGCGGCGGCCGACCGTACCGGCCACGCGATGCTGCACACGCTGTACCAGCAGTCGCTGAAGCACGACGCACGCTTCATGATCGAGTACTTCGCACTCGACCTGATCTTCGATGACGAAGGTGCCTGCCGCGGCGTGCTGGCGTTGGACATGTCCGACGGCACGCTGCACCTGTTCCGCGCCCAGGGCGTGGTGCTGGCCACCGGCGGTTACGGCCGTGCCTACTTCAGCGCCACCTCGGCGCACACCTGCACCGGCGACGGTGGCGGCCTGGCCATGCGCGCCGGCATCGCCATGCAGGACATGGAGTTCGTGCAGTTCCATCCGACCGGCATCTACGGCGCCGGCTGCCTGATCACCGAGGGTGTCCGCGGTGAAGGTGGCATCCTGCGCAACAGCAGCGGCGAGCGCTTCATGGAGCGCTACGCACCGCACTACAAGGATCTGGCTTCGCGCGACGTGGTCAGCCGTTCGATGACCATCGAGATCCGCGAAGGCCGCGGCGTCGGCGAGCACAAGGACCACATCCTGCTCGATCTGACCCACCTCGGCCCGGGCGTGATCGACGACAAGCTGCCGGGCATTGCCGAGAGCGCCCGCATCTTTGCGGGCGTCGACGTGCACAAGCAGCCGATCCCGGTGATCCCGACCGTGCACTACAACATGGGCGGCATCCCGACCAACTACCACGGTGAAGTGGTGCGCAAGGACGGCGAGAACCCCGATGCGGTCGTGCCGGGCCTGTACGCTATCGGCGAAGCGGCCTGCGTTTCGGTGCACGGTGCCAACCGCCTGGGTTCGAACTCGCTGCTGGATCTGGTGGTGTTCGGGCGTGCGGTGGCCAATCGCTGCGCGGCGACGATCACCCCGGGCGCGTCGCACAAGACCCTGCCGGCCGACGCCTGCGACAAGGCGCTGGGCCTGCTGGACAAGCTGCGCCACGCCAACGGCGATACGCCCACTTCGGTCATCCGCGATCGCATGCAGCGCACCATGCAGGCTGACGCGGCGGTCTTCCGTACCAGCCAGACGCTGAAGGAAGGCTGCGAGAAGATGGACAAGATCTTCGACTCGTTCCAGGACGTGAAGGTCTCCGACCGTTCGCTGGTCTGGAACTCGGACCTGATCGAGACCTACGAGCTGAACAACCTGCTGCTGAACGCGGTGGCGACGATCAACTCGGCCGAGCAGCGCAAGGAAAGCCGCGGCGCACACGCGCACGAGGACTTCCCGAACCGCGACGACGTCAATTGGCAGAAGCACACCCTGGTCAGCGTGGACGAGAAGGGCAAGTGCAGCTTCGACTACCGTCCGGTGCACATGTACACGTTGACTGATGACGTGTCCGTGGTGCCGCCGAAGCCGCGCGTGTACTGATCCGACCCCGCCTAACATGCAATCCGCGCCCTCGGGCGCGGGCCGCCTGAGCCAACGAGAGCAGCCATGGCCGAGTTTTCACTCCCCAAGAATTCCAAGATCACGAAGGGCAAGCACTTCCCCGCCAGTACCGGCGGCAAGAACGTGCGCACCTTCAAGATCTACCGCTGGAGTCCGGACGACGACAGCAATCCGCGCACCGACACCTATGACGTCGATCTGGACGCCTGCGGCCCGATGGTCCTGGACGCGCTGATCAAGATCAAGAACGAGATCGATCCGACCCTGACCTTCCGCCGCTCGTGCCGCGAAGGCATCTGTGGTTCGTGCGCGATGAACATCGACGGCACCAACACCCTGGCCTGCACCCGAGCCATCTCGGACTGCGGCAAGAAGGAAGTGCCGATCTACCCGCTGCCGCACATGAACGTGGTCAAGGATCTGGTTCCGGACCTGACCCACTTCTATGCGCAGTACGCCTCGATCAAGCCGTGGATCCGCACCCAGACCCCGGCACCGCCGGACCGTGAGCGCCTGCAGTCGCCGGAAGACCGCAAGAAGCTCGATGGTCTGTACGAGTGCATCCTGTGCGCGTGCTGCTCGACCAGCTGCCCGAGCTACTGGTGGAATGGCGAGCGTTACCTGGGCCCGGCGATCCTGCTGCAGGCCTACCGCTGGATCATCGATTCGCGCGACGAGGACACCGGTGCGCGCCTGGACGATCTGGAAGATCCGTTCAAGCTGTACCGCTGCCACACCATCATGAACTGTGCCCGGACCTGCCCGAAGGGCCTGAACCCGGCGCTGGCGATCGCCGAGATCAAGAAGCTGATGATGGAACGCCGCGCCTGATACGGCGCCGGGTAGCTGCATGACCCCAGTAGAGCCACGCCATGCGTGGCTTTGCTGTATCTGGAGAAACACGATGGAAGAAGATGTTCTGCTGAAGAAGCTGCGTTGGCGTTGCCGGCGCGGCATGCGCGAACTGGACCAGTTGTTCGGTCGCTACCTGGACCGTGAATGGAGCAGTGCACCGACCGAAGAGCGCGAGGTTTTCCTGTTCCTGCTCGATTGCGAGGACGATAAGTTGTGGCGCTGGTTCATGGGCTACGAGGCCTGCCCACATGCGCACGCCGTGCCCCTCATGCACAAGATCCTCGCCCTCAAGCCTTGAGTGGCGCCCGTCGCGGCTGCAGGCCGGTGCTCAGTTGGCCGTACTGCTCGCCGCGCCGTGGCTGCTGCGGGCCTCGGATCTGCCGTCCGTGCATCTGGTTCCCGCGCTGATCGGGGTCTGGGTGCTTGGCCTGGCCGAACTGGCCTGGCGCCTGCGGCGGCCCCGCGTGGTGGTGCAGCTGCCGCCTGTGCCAGAGCCGCTGCGCGTGGACGGCCACGACATTCCCGAGCCGCGACTGGTGGTGCGCGGGCCGTGGCTGCTGCTGCACTGGCGCGAGGACTGGCATCGCCGACGGCTGTTGTTCTGGCCGGATGTGCTCGATCGCGGGCAGCGACGTGAACTGCGACTGGCCGTATCCGCACGCGCCGTTTCCCGTCAGCCCCGGTCGGTGGCACCATAGGCTGAATCGACTGGCGTGCCTGCATGTTCAAACCCATTCCCGTGGCCATTGGCCTGCGCTACCTGCGCGCCAAGCGCCGCAACGGCTTCATCTCCTTCATTTCGATGGCATCGATCCTGGGCATCGCGCTCGGGGTGACGGTGCTGATCACCACACTGGCGGTGATGAGCGGTTTCCAGAAGGAGATCCGCAGCCGCCTGCTGCAGATGACCGCACACACCACCATCAGCCGCGACGGCGAACCGATGCCGGACTGGATGCGCGTGGTCGATGTGGCCAGCAAGGATCCGCGCGTCGCCGGCGCTGCGCCGTATATCGAGATCCAGTCGATGATCAGTGGCCCGCGTGTGCAGGGTGCGATCATCCAGGGCATCGACCCGGCGCTGGAACCCAAGGTGTCGGTGATCGACAAGAAGGTCACCAAGGGCAGCTACGGCAGCCTGACCCCGGGCAGCTTCAACCTGCTGCTGGGCAAGGAACTGGCCGTCTGGCTGGGCGTGGACGTCGGCGACCAGGTGCTGGTGACGTTCGCGGAAGTGCAGGGCACGCCGGCCGGCGCGGTGCCGCGGATGAAACGCTTCACCGTCAGCGGCATCTTCGAGGCCGGTTACAACGAAGTCGATCGCGGTGTGGGTTTTGCCAACATGAAAGACCTGGAGCGCGTACTGCGTTCCGATGGTGCCACCGGCGTCCGCCTGAAGCTGCATGACATGGACCGCTCGCTGGAGGTGGGCGTGGACCTGGCGCAGAACCTAGGCGGCGCTTATCGGGTCAGCGACTGGACCCAGCAGAACGCCAACCTGTACCACTCGCTGCGCATGGAAAAAGTGGTGATGGGCATCCTGCTCTCGCTGATCATCGCCATGGGCGCGTTCAACCTGGTGTCCTCGCAGGTGATGCTGGTGACCGACAAGCAGGCCGACATCGCGATCCTGCGCACCCTCGGCCTGACCCCGGGCGGGGTGATGCAGGTGTTCATGGTGCAGGGCTCGCTGATCGGCATCTTCGGCACCCTCGCAGGCCTGATCGGCGGCATCACCCTGACCTTGAACCTGGAGCGCATCCTCGGCGCGATCGAAGCGGTGTTCAAGATCAAGCTGCTGCCGGAGGATGTGTACTACATCACCGGCCTGCCTACCGACATGCAGACCGGCGACATCGTGGTGATCACCCTGGTCGCGCTGCTGATGAGCTTCCTGGCCACTCTGTATCCCGCCTGGCGGGCAGCACGCACCCAGCCGGCGGAGGCCCTGCGTTATGAATAAGGTCTTCAATCGCGGCGATGAAGTGATCCGTGCCGAAGCGCTGGGCAAGACCTACGCTGAAGGGCGCATGCAGACCCCTGTGTTCGATGGCCTGGACCTGACGGTGACCGCCGGCGAGACGGTTGCGATCATCGGCGCCTCCGGTGCCGGCAAGAGCACGCTGCTGCACCTGCTGGGCGGGCTGGACACGCCCACCGCGGGCGAGGTCTATGTCACCGGCCAGCGCATGTCTGCGCTGTCGGACACTTCGCGCGGTCTGCTGCGCAACCAGGCGCTGGGCTTTGTCTACCAGTTCCACCACCTGCTGCCGGAATTCACCGCGCTGGAAAACGTGATGATGCCGGTGATGCTGGCCGGTACCGCAGTGGCGGAGGCCAGCACGCGTGCGACTGCGCTGCTGGAATCGGTCGGCCTCGGCCATCGCCTGGATCACAAGCCCGGCGAATTGTCCGGTGGCGAACGCCAGCGTGCTGCAGTGGCGCGTGCGCTGGTCAATCACCCGGCCTGTGTGCTGGGCGACGAGCCGACCGGCAACCTGGATGACCGCACGGCCGCGACCGTGTTCGAGTTGATGCTCGAGCTCAACCGCGCCCGCCACACCAGCCTGGTGCTGGTCACCCATGACCGTTCGCTGGCGCGGCGCCTGGACCGGGTGCTGGAACTGCGCGAAGGGCGCCTGCACGCGCTGGCCCACGCCGACGTCTGAGCGGGCTGGGCCCGCTTTGGTAGATGCCGACCTTGGTCGGCTGGTCCTGCAGGGCAGGCGCCAACCAAGGTTGGCGGCTACCGCGGTTGCAAGCGACCTGGGAGCGCCGACCAACGGCTGAACTGGGCCGCCGGCCGTCGCGCCGGCGCTGCCTGACTGGGCGCATGATGTGCACAGTTCGTCCGTGGAGATCGCCATGAAGACCCTGTTGTTGATCGCCGGGCTGTGCCTGGCCCTGGCTGGCTGTGCAACCACTGGCCGCTTGGGCAGTGCCGAGAAGCTGGAGCTGTATCGTGCCCACGCCGGCGCACCGCAGAAGGACATGCAGTTCTTCGGCAGCCTCAATGGCTGGACCGAACTGGGCGACAGCGCGCTGGCGGTCTGGACCAAGCCCAGCGAGGCCTACCTGCTGGAGCTGAGCGGACCGTGCCCGGATCTGTCCTACGCACCAGCGATCGGCTTGACCAGCCACATGGGCCGCGTTTCCGCACCGTTCGACAAGGTGCTGGTGCGCGACCCGACCAGCGGCCCGCGCATGCCGTGCTTCATCAAGACCATCCGCAAGCTGGACGTGAAGTCGCTGCGGGCGGAGGAAAAGGAAATGCGCCAGGCGCAGGTGCAGGAACGCGAAGAGTCCACGAAATAGGCCGGTAGCGCCGGGCCATGCCCGGCGGATGCGGGAACGCCGGGCATGGCCCGGCGCTACCTCCAGATCAGGCTTCCGGGGTGAAACCAGCGGGCTTCTCCGCGTCCTTCTCGAACAGGAACTTCACCAGTTCCGTTTCCAGGAAGGCGCGATGCTCCGGCTTGCGCGGGGAGAGGCGGTTCTCGTTGATCAGCATGGTCTGGTGTGCCAGCCATGCGGTCCAGGCTGGCTTGCCGATGTGGTTGAAAACGCGCTGGCCCAGCTCACCCGGGTAAGGCACGAAGTCCAGGCCCTCGGCATCGCGTTGTTCGTACTGGCAGAAGACGGTTCGGGGCATGGCACTCACTCGTGGTTGCGGGATTTCGCGGAGGTTCGCTTCGGGGCCTTGATGGGCGTGCCATCAAGCAGTTTTCGGATAGGGGCTGGCAAGCCCAGTGCAGACAGTTCGGCGGCGTCGACCCAGCGCAGCGTGGGTTCTTCCACACGCAGGCCGTGCACCTGCCGTGACAATACCTGCAGATGCAGCTTGTAGTGGCTGAAGGTGTGCTGCAGCACCGGTAGTTCCTCGGCATCTTCCAGTGAACCATCGACGTGCACGTCGAACCAGTCCTGCAGCTCGCTGCCCGCATCGGCCTGCGGAAGTGTCCACAGCTGCGCCCAGATGCCGGTATCCGGCCGCTTCTGCAGCAACACGCGCTGCTGCTTGTCGCGCAGCAGCAGGGCCACCGCCTCGCGTTCGGGCAGCACCTTGCTCGGCTTGGCTGTTGGCAGTTCGGCGGTGCGGCCTTCGCGACGGGCCACGCAATCCTCCTGCAGGGGGCAGATCACGCAGGCCGGTCTGGATCGGCTGCAGACCGTCGCACCGAGGTCCATCTGCGCCTGGGTGTAGTCGGCCATGCGTCCCGCCGGTACCTGCGCGACCTGCGCTTCGGCGATGGCCCACAGCTGCTTTTCGACGGCGGGCAGGCCAGGAAAGCCTTCGACGCCGTGATAGCGGCTGAGCACGCGCTTGACGTTGCCGTCGAGGATCGCGAACGGGTCGTTCCAGGCTTGGCTGAGGATCGCGCCGGCGGTACTGCGGCCGATGCCGGGCAGGTCGTGCAGGGCATCGAAATCACGCGGCAGGTCGCCCCCGTGTTCGCTCACGCAGCGTTTGGCGGCGGCATGCAGATTGCGCGCACGCGCGTAGTAACCCAGCCCGGCCCACTGCGCCATCACCGCGTCGTTGCTGGCGGCGGCAAGGTCGGGGAGGGTGGGGAAGTGCTGCAGGAAACGGTGGAAGTACGGAATGACCGTTGCCACCTGGGTCTGCTGCAGCATGATCTCCGACAACCAGACCCGATACGGGCTGCGCGGATGCTGCCAGGGCAGGTCGTGGCGGCCATGGTCGTCGAACCAGTGCAGCAGGCGGGCGACGAAGCCGTGCTCGGGGGCTGGCATGGCGCTGGCGTTCTGCTGGCGGGGCATTGGTACTCCAGGAGGCAGCCACCCATGGGGTGGCTCTACTACGGCAGCGGCCGGTCACCCATGGGGTGGCTCTACCGGGTTGCAGTAGAGCCACGCCATGCGTGGCTGCACGGTGTATCAGGCACCCAGCGCTTCGGGCAACAGGGCGTCGACGAAGGCTTCCGGATCGAACACGCGCAGATCTTCCGGGCGCTCGCCGATGCCGGCGAAACGGATCGGAATGCTGAACTCACGGGCCAGCGCGAACACCACGCCGCCCTTGGCGGTGCCGTCCAGCTTGGTCACCACCAGGCCGGTCACCTTGACCGCGGCATTGAACTGGCGCAGCTGCGAAAGCGCGTTCTGGCCGGTAGTACCGTCGATCACCATCAGAACTTCGTGCGGCGCGTTCTCGTCGATCTTGCCGAGCACGCGGCGGATCTTGCCCAGTTCGTTCATCAGCCCGGACTGGGTGTGCAGGCGGCCGGCGGTATCGGCGATCAGTACCGACGTGCCGCGGGCCTTGCCGGCCTGCAGCGCGTCGTAGGCCACCGAGGCGGCATCGGCGTTCTGCCCCTGCGCGACCACGGCCACGCCGTTGCGCTCGCCCCAGATCTGCAGCTGGGCCACGGCGGCAGCGCGGAAGGTATCGCCAGCGGCCAGCATCAGGCTGTGGCCCTCGTCCTTGAAGCGCTTGGCCAGCTTGCCGATGGTGGTGGTCTTGCCGACGCCGTTGACGCCGACGGTCAGCACCACGAAGGGCTTGGCGTTGCGGTCGATGACCAGCGGCTTTGACACCGGCTGCAGGATCGCGATGAGGTCAGCACGCAGTGCCGCCAGCAGGGCGTTGGCATCGATGAATTCGCGCGCCTTCATGCGCTTGCGCAGGTCGGCGATCAGGTCGGTGGTGGCGGCAACGCCGACGTCGGCGGTCAGCAGCGCGGTCTCGATCTCGTCCAGCAGGTCGTCATCGAGTTTGGGATTACGCGAGAACAGGCCGCCGAAGCTGCGGGCGAAAGTGCTGTTGCGCAGGCGTTCGCGCCAGCCGGGCTTGCCGGCCGGGGCGGGCGGGGCATCGACCAGCACCGGCAGGTCGGCGGCCGGGGCGGCCGGTTCCTGCGCGGGGATGACCGGGGCCAGCGGAGCGAGGACCGCAGCGGCGGCGGCCGCTTCGGCTGTGAAGTTCTCCGGCGCCAGCACGCGTTCCGGCGCGGCTTCCGGAATGGTCTCCTGCGGCGCTTCCAGCGTTGCCTGCGCTGCTGACGTTGCGGGCGCGACGACTTCGGGGGTGGCGGTTGGCATCGGCGCTTCCGCCACGGGCGGGGCTACCGGTGCGGCCGGGGCCTGCTCGGGCGGCGCGGCCGACGGGAATGCCGCCGCCAGCTCTTCAGCCGAGTAGTGCTGGGTCTTGGGCGCGTCCGGTGTGGCGGCGTCCTGGGGCTTCTTGCGGCGGAAAAAACTGAGCATTGGCAAAAGGCGCTGAAATCAGAGGGATATGCTACCACCCGGGCCTGTCTGGCCGGCGTGGACTCAAGGTCGCAGCCGCGCGGCCGTTAACCGGTGCGGAAGGCTGCATTGGGTGGCCTGGGAGACCCCCGATGAACGATGTGACCGGTGTTGCCCTCAGCGGGATGCGTGCGGCCCAGCGGGGCGTGCAGGTGGCCGCGCACAACGTGGCCAATCTGGCGACCGCGGATGCACCGCGCCTGCAACTGCAGCGCGAAGCCGCAGTGCAGGGCGGGGTGGAGACCCGCGTGACGTCCACCGGCGACACCGACCCGTCCGCGCCGCTGGGTGACCTGTTGGCCGCCAAGGCCGAGGTGGTGGCCTTTGCTGCCAACGCTGCGGTGATCCGCCGCGAGGACCAGATGCTGGGCTCGCTGCTGGATCGGCAGGCGTGATCTGAGCGGCTTTGGGCGGGCCTGGTGGCTGGCCTTGAGGGCAATCGTGGCCTGCTTCTGCGGAACACCAACCGCGCCGTGCTTCGGGGGACAACCGCGATCCGCTCTGGTAGGTGCCAACCTTGGTTGGCACGCTTTTGCAGTCGAACCAAGCGCCAACCAAGGTTGGCACCTACCAGGGCAGCGACAGCGCCAACCAAGGTTGGCACCTACCAGGGCAGCGACAGCGCCAACCAAGGTTGGCACCTACCAGGCCAATGACAGCGCCAACCAAGGTTGGCCTCTACCGGGGCAATGGCGGTGCCAACCGAGGTTGGCGCCCACCAGTCTGGGCGATCCCGGCATCGATCAGGCCGACAGCTCCAGCAGCAGCTTGTTCAGACGGGCCACGTAAGCACCCGGATCCTTCAGGCTGTCGCCAGCGGCCAGTGCGGCCTGGTCGAACAGCACCCGGCCCAGGTCGTCGAAACGTGCGCCGTCGGCTTCGGCATCCAGCTTGGCGATCAGCGGGTGACCCGGGTTGATCTCCAGTACCGGCTTGCTGTCGGGCACCTTCTGGCCGCTGGCTTCCAGGATCTGGCGCATCTGCAGGCCCAGGTCCTGTTCGCCGATGGCCAGCACCGCCGGCGAATCGGTCAAGCGGTGCGACACGCGCACTTCGGCCACGTCATCGCCGAGCACGTTCTTCAGGCGCTCGACCAGGCCTTGCTTGTCCTTGGCAGCGGCTTCCTGTTCCTGCTTGTCCGCTTCGCTTTCCAGCGCGCCCAGGTCGAGGTCGCCGCGGGCGATGTCGACGAAGCCCTTGCCGTCGAAATCGGTCAGGTAGCCCATCAGCCACTCGTCGATGCGGTCGGTCAGCAGCAGTACTTCGATGCCCTTCTTGCGGAACACTTCCAGATGCGGGCTGTTGCGCACCTGGCTGTAGCTCTCACCGGTCAGGTAATAGATCTTGTCCTGGCCTTCGGCCATGCGTCCGATGTAGTCGGCCAGCGACACGGTCTGTGCATCGGCCTCGCCACGGGTGGAGGCGAAGCGCAGCAGGCCGGCGACCTTCTCACGGTTGTTGTAGTCCTCGGCCGGGCCTTCCTTCAGCACCTGGCCGAATTCCTTCCAGAACGTGGCGTACTGCTCGGGCTTGTCGTTGGACAGCTTCTCCAGCATGTCCAGCGAACGCTTGGTCAGCGCGGCCTTCATCGAATCGATGACCGGGCCGGACTGCAGGATTTCGCGCGAGACGTTCAGCGACAGGTCGTTGGAATCGACCACGCCCTTGATGAAGCGCAGGTACAGCGGCAGGAACTGCTCGGCCTGGTCCATCACGAACACGCGCTGCACGTAAAGCTTCAGGCCCTTGGGTGCATCGCGGTGGTACAGGTCGAACGGCGCACGGCCCGGCACGTACAGCAGCGAGGTGTACTCCAGCTTGCCTTCGACCTTGTTGTGGCTCCAGGCCAGCGGGTCGCTGTGATCGTGGGCGACGTGCTTGTAGAACTCGGTGTACTCCGAATCGCTGATCTCGGTGCGCGGGCGGGTCCACAGTGCGCTGGCGCGGTTGACGGTTTCCCATTCGACGGTAGCACCTTCTTCGCCGCCTTCCTTGGGCATCTGGATCGGCAGGCCGATGTGGTCGGAGTACTTCTTGAGAATGCTGCGCAGGCGCCAGCCGTCGGCGAAGTCGTGCTCGCCATCCTTCAGGTGCAGCACGATGCGGGTGCCGCGCTCGGCCTTGTCGATGGTGGCGACATCGAAATCGCCTTCGCCACGCGAGGTCCAGCGCACGCCTTCACTGGCGGCCAGGCCGGCACGACGCGAGGTGACTTCGACCTCGTCGGCGACGATGAAGGCGCTGTAGAAGCCGACGCCGAACTGGCCGATCAGCTGCGAGTCCTTCTTCTGGTCGCCGGACAGCTGGCGCAGGAAGTCGCCGGTGCCGGATTTGGCGATGGTGCCGAGGTGGGTGATGGCATCGGCGCGGCTCATGCCGATGCCGTTGTCTTCGATGGTAATGGTGTGCGCGGCCGGATCGAAGCTGACGCGCACGCGCAGTTCGCTGTCGCCTTCCAGCAGCTCGGGCTGGGTCAGGGCTTCGAAGCGCAGCTTGTCGGCGGCGTCGGCGGCATTGGAGACCAGCTCGCGGAGGAAGATCTCCTTGTTGGAGTACAGCGAGTGGATCATCAGCTGCAGCAGCTGCTTGACTTCGGTCTGGAAGCCAAGGGTTTCGGTCTGGACGGTTTCGGTCATCGGGTAGGGCTCCATGTGCGGTGCCGCGCAAGCGCGTGCGGCCTCGCCAAGGGGTAAGGGTGATTGTCCCGAAATCAAGGGGTTGTTCTGGCAGGGCTGCGCCCTGCACCCGCAGAGGCCAGGGCAACAGCAACAGCAACGGCAAGAGCGGGCATTCCGTGGGATGGCGGGGCGGTGTGGGTGGGCAGGACACGCCGTAAACCCATCCATGGGGGCTCGATGGCGCCATCCATGGCGCCAACGGTCCTGCCCACCCACACCGCCCCGCCTTCGACAGATCGTCGCGACCTGCAGTAGATAGATCCACGCCGTGCGTGGATGAAATCTCTCAGATATCGAAATCCAAAACAGGGGCAGATCCGTTTTCCGCAGGAAAGCGGATCTGACCCCACGAGCCGTTCCAACAGATCGCAGGAAACTGTCGAAGGCGGGGTGGGTCAGGTTGTGGGGGTGTCCGCGGCATGGATGCCGCGGCCAAGCCCCCATGGACGGGTTTACGGCGTCCCCCACAGCCTGACCCACCCCGCCTACCCACAGGAAACCAGCTTTTGCCGTTGCTCTGGCTGTTGCTTCGGCCGTTGCTGTGGCCTCTGCGGGTGCCGGGCGCAGCCCGGCCGAACTACAATCCCGCTCATGCTGAAATTCTCGAATACCTCCCGCCGGGGGCGCCGATGAGCGGCCGTACTGCGAATGACGGCCAGGTCCGCATCATCGGCGGGCGCTGGCGCAATACCCGGCTGCCGGTGCCGACCCTGCCGGGCCTGCGGCCCAGCAGCGACCGCGTGCGCGAAACCCTGTTCAACTGGCTGACGCCCAAGCTGGGCGGGGCCCGCGTACTGGACCTGTTCGCCGGCAGCGGCGCGCTGGGGCTGGAAGCCGTCTCGCGCGGTGCCGCGCATGCCACCCTGGTCGAGCGCGATGTGCAGCTGGCGCGCAATCTGTCCGCTGCCGTGGCCAAACTGCAGGCAGGCGACAGCGTCACGGTCGCCCAGGCCGACGCGCTGCGGTGGCTGCAGGCCGCGCCGGCGCAGCAGGCCGATCTGGTGTTCATCGACCCGCCGTTCGCCGATGGCCTGTGGCAGGACGTGCTGGCCCAGCTGCCGCGGCATCTGGCCGCCGATGCCTGGCTGTACCTGGAGTCGCCAGCCAGCCACGTGCCGGTGCTGCCCCCGGAATGGCTGCTGCACCGCGATGGCAGCACCCGCGAGGTGCGCTTTGCCCTGTACCGCCGCGCCACTGCTACACTTTGACCTCATCTGAACATCTGCAACCGCCCATGACCGTGGCCAACCGCCGCATCGCCGTCTATCCCGGCACGTTCGACCCCATCACCAACGGTCACATCGACCTGGTGAGCCGGGCCGCGCCGCTGTTTGAAAAGGTCGTGGTGGGCGTGGCGCAGAGCCCCTCGAAGGGACCGGCACTGCCGCTGGAACAGCGCGTGCAGCTGGCGCGTGGCGCCCTCGGCCACCACAGCAACGTCGAGGTCATCGGCTTCGATACGCTGCTGGCCCATTTTGTACGTTCGGTGCAGGGCGGCGTGCTGCTGCGCGGGCTGCGCGCGGTGTCCGACTTCGAGTACGAATTCCAGATGGCGAGCATGAACCGCCACCTGATCCCGGAGGTCGAGACCCTGTTCCTGACCCCGGCCGAGCAGCACAGCTTCATCTCGTCCTCGCTGGTCCGCGAGATCGCACGCCTGGGTGGCGATGTGTCCGGCTTCGTGCCGGCCGCCGTGCTCGAGGCGCTGCGCAAGGTCCGCGAAGCGAAGTCGGCGCAGTCGTAAGCCCTGCCCAGCAGTAGATCCTGTAGTACCACGCACCCCATTACGCACACCAACACGCAACATTCCGGGAGGAAACCCATGAACAACACCATGCGCGCGATGCTGATCGCCTCGTTTGCCCTGGCTTTCACCGCCTGCAAGAAGGAAGAAGCCGCTCCGGTCGACGAAGCCAAGCAGGCGCTGGTCGCCCCGGCCAAGGAAGACGACGCAGGCTGGAAGAAGTACCTGCAGGAAGTGGCCATCCAGAACATGGGCAACATCACCAACAGCCCGTTCCTGTACTACCTCTCGCCGGAAACCGACCCGGACTTCCAGGCCAAGTACGAGCGCCAGACCGAGAGCGCGACCCAGGCCGTCGCCCGTGGCGTGCAGCCGGGCAACATGCTGGCCTTCGGTTCGTCGGCCTCGGGCAAGATGGCTGACATGATCCAGGTCGTGTTCAAGGACGTCTCGCCGGATTCCATGAAGGGCGTGCGCGTCGTGTTCATCGGCCAGTCCGCCGACAACGCCCGCGTCCAGGCCGTGGTCCAGCCGACCGGTGCCGAGTACATTTTCGTCGAAGCCAAGTAAGACCGAGCCGAGGCGGTCGTGCTGCGGCACGACCCGGGCGGCGCCCTGCGATGGGCGCCGCTGATGACCTGACCGGCCCGCGCGCCCGCGCAGGCCGGTCCTTGTCCCAAGGCGCGGGCGTGGAGTATCGCCATGTCGCTGAAAATCAATGAGCTCTGCGTCAACTGTGACGTATGCGAGCCGGCCTGCCCGAACCAGGCCATCACGATGGGTGAAACCATCTACGTGATCGACCCCGCCCGCTGTACCGAGTGCGTGGGTCATTTCGACGAACCGCAGTGTGTGGTCGTGTGCCCGGTCGAATGCATCGACCCCGATCCGGACATCGTCGAAACCGAAATCGAGCTGCTGGCCAAGTTGCGCCAACTGCAGCACGATCATCCCGAACTCTATGCGGAGCCCCCATCCGAATGAAGCCGTTCGCCCGCCCCCTGTTGTTGCTCGGCCTGCTGCTGAGCCCCGTCGCTTGGGCTGATGCCCCGGCCCGCGCCGAGCGCCCTGACGGCGCGGCCATCGCCAGCGGCCACGCCCTGGCCACCCAGGCCGGTGTCGACATCCTGACCCAGGGCGGCAACGCCTTCGACGCGGCGGTGGCCGTGTCCTCGACCCTGGCCGTGGTCGAGCCGATCAGTTCTGGACTGGGCGGCGGCGGCTTCTTCCTGCTGCATGATGCGGCCACCGGCAACGACGTGATGCTGGACGCGCGCGAGACCGCGCCGGCCGCAGCGACGCCGCAGGCCTTCCTCGACAAGAAGGGCGACCTGGACCGCGACCGCTCGGTCAACGGCCCTTGGTCGGCCGGCATTCCCGGCCTGCCGGCGGCGCTGGTCGAACTGTCGGCCAAGCACGGCAAGCTGCCGCTGGCGGCCTCGCTGCAGCCTGCGATCCGTATCGCACGTGAAGGCTTCCCGGTCTATGAGCGCATGGCCAAGGGCTATGCCTCGCGCCGCGAGGTGATGGAACGTTATCCCGGTACGCGCGAGGTCTACCTGCGCAATGGCAAGCCGATCGCCACCGGTGACCTGTTCAAGCAGCCGGAACTGGCGCAGACCCTGGAACGCCTGGCAGCCGGCGGCTTCGATGGCTTCTACAAGGGCCAGACCGGCAAGCTGCTGTTGGCCGGCGTGAAGCAGGCCGGTGGCAAGTGGACCGCCGAGGAACTGGCTGGCTACCGCGTCAAGCAGCGCGCGCCGATCGTCTTCAACTACAACGGCTGGAAGATCACCACCGCGCCGCCGCCGTCCTCCGGTGGCATCGCCTTGGCCAGCATGCTGCAGATCCTGGAAGGCTGGGACATCAAGCAGATGGATGCGGCGCACCGCACCCATCTGGTGGTGGAGTCGATGCGCCGTGCCTACCGTGACCGCACCTTCTTCCTCGGCGATCCGGATTTCGTGCAGATCCCGCAGAAGGTGCTGGCCAGCAAGGATTACGCGCAGGGCCTGCGCGCGACCATCCACCCGGAAAAGGCCACCCCCAGCGACCTGCTGTCGGGCAATCCGACGCCGCTGGAGGATGACGAGACCACCCATTTCTCGATCATCGACCGTGACGGCAACCGTGTCGGTGCCACCCAGACCGTCAACCTGCTGTACGGCTCGGGCCTGATTCCGAAGGGAACGGGTGTGCTGCTGAACAACGAGATGGACGACTTCGCGCTGAAGCCGGGCACGCCAAACGCCTTTGGCGTGATGGGCTACGCCGCCAATGCACCGAAAGCCGGCAAGCGCATGCTCAGTTCGATGACGCCGACGTTCATGGAGAACGACGACAAGGTGATCGTGCTGGGCACGCCCGGTGGCAGCCGCATCATCACCATGGTGCTGCTGGGCATCCTCGGCTACGACGCTGGCCTGGATGCGCAGCAGGTCGCCGCGCTGCCGCGCTACCACCACCAGTGGCTGCCGGACCTGATCGAAGCCGAGAGCAACGCTTTCGACGCTGCGACCATCAAGCAGCTGCAGGCGATGGGCCACAAGATCGACCTGCCGGGCGAGGTCGCCGCCGGTGGCCGTGGTTCCAGCCATGTGTGGGGCAACCTGCAGACGGTGGAATGGGACCGCAAGGCCAACAAGCTGTTTGGCGGCAGCGATCCGCGCAACCCGGTCGGCAGCGCCCAGGTCGTGCCGGCTCCCTGATCCGGCGGCGGACGCAGACCTGAGAACCCCGCCCGCAACGGCGGGGTTTTTCATTTCCCGGCTAGCGATTATTTAACGAGCGGCGACCGATAATTGCGCCATGAAACTATGGTCGATCCGCGGTAATACCCAGCGCCTGGATGGCGGTGCGATGTTCGGCAATGCACCGCGTGCGTTGTGGGAGAAATGGGCAGCGCCGGATGAGCTCAATCGCATCGAGTTGGCCTGTCGTGCGTTGTTGGCAAGCCCGCTTGAGGGCAAGACGGTGCTGTTCGAAACCGGCATCGGTGCGTTTTTCGATCCGCGCATGCGCGAGCGCTATGGCGTGCAGGAAAGCCAGCATGTGCTGATCGATTCATTGCGCGAAGCCGGCTTCGAGCACGAAGACATCGACGTGGTGGTGCTCAGCCATCTGCACTTCGACCATGCCGGTGGCCTGCTGGCAGCGTGGCGCGAAGGCCGCGAACCGGAACTGCTGTTCCCCAATGCGACGTACGTGGTCGGTGCGCAGCATTGGCAGCGCGCGTTGCAGCCGCACCCGCGCGATCGCGCCAGCTTCATTCCGGAACTGCCGGGCCTGCTGCAGGCCAGTGGGCGCCTGGAAGTGGTGGACGGTGAATATTCGAAAGTGCTTGGCCACAGCGTGCGTTTCAGCTACAGCGACGGCCACACGCCGGGGCTGATGCTGGCCGAGATCGTAGGGCAGGGGCGCGCAGGCGCAGGGGCGCACGGCGGTGTGGTGTTCTGCGCCGATCTGATTCCCGGTCGTTCGTGGGTGCACGTGCCGATCACGATGGGCTACGACCGCAATGCCGAGCTGCTGATCGACGAGAAGCGGCAGTTCCTGGAAGACAAGCTGGCGCGCAACGTGCATCTGTTCTTTACCCATGATCCGCAGGTGGCGTTGGCGCAGGTCGGGCGGGATGAGAAGGGGCGTTTCGTTACGCTGCATGAGCAGGGCGAGCTGAAGGCGCGGGCGTTGGGGTGAGGTGTGCCGGCAGGGCTGCGCCCTGCACCTGCCGAGGCCGAAGCCGAAGCAACAGCAACAGCAACAGCGGGCTATCCGTGGGGTGGCGGGGCGGTGTCGGATGACGGGGACGCCGCAAGTACGTCCTTGTAGGCTCAGCCGCGCCATCCATGGCGCGGATGCCCCGCCATCCGACACCGCCCCGCCGCTGACAGATTTTCGTGACCCGTCGGGGTCGGATCCCGTTGCTGCGCAACGGGCTCTGACCCCGTTCAACGACGGTCAGTGGATCCACGCCATGCGTGGATGGGCCTTTCTTCGCTGTTTTTTACTATGCCTTGAGGCAGCTGCTCATGAAGGTCTTGCGGGCGTCGCCGGCGAGCTTCCTGGTGGCGGCGTCGGCGTTGCACTTCTTCATGCGTTCCTGCGGCGTGGTGGGGGCTGCCGGGGCGGCTGCGTGCGCGCTCAGGCATGTGCTCTGCGCGGATTTGTAGGCGTCGCCCTTCAGCCCTTTGTTCTTTGCCGAACAGTCGGCCATGCGCTGCTGTTGCGGGGTGGCTGCGTTGGCGGCAAGCGGGAGGCTGAGCAGCAGGGCGGCGGCGAGCAGGAATGATGCTTTCATGGTGGCTCCAGGGCAGGGCGGCTGCGCGGAGCATTCGCCCGTCGCCGCAAAGCCGGCGTGAAGGTGCCTGGAGCAGGTGGAGCACTTCCTTTCGAAAGCGCTCCGACCGCGGTCGATCTCAGCCCACGCGGGTACCGAAGATGCGGTCGCCGGCATCACCCAGGCCCGGCAGGATGTAGCCCTTTTCGTTGAGCTGCGCGTCGATCGCGGCGGTGTAGATCTCCACGTCCGGGTGCACGGCCTTCACTGCTTCGATGCCCTCCGGTGCGGCAACCAGGAAGATGCCCTTGATCCGGCGGGCACCGGCGCGCTTGAGCATGTCGATGGTGGCGATCAGGGTGCCGCCGGTGGCCAGCATCGGGTCGAGGATCAGCGCGTCGCGCTCTTCCAGGCGGCCGGTCAGGCGCTCGAAATAGGGCACTGGCTGCAGGGTTTCTTCATCGCGCTGCAGGCCGACCACGCTGACGCGGGCGGCCGGGATCAGCGACAGCACGCCGCTGAGCATGCCCAGGCCGGCGCGCAGGATCGGCACCACGGTGATCTTGGCGCCGGCGATGCGCTGCACGGTGACCGGGCCGGACCAGCCCGGCAGGGTGTGCGGCTCGGTTTCCAGGTCGGCGGTGGCCTCGTAAGCCAGCAGCGTGCCAAGCTCGTTGGCCAGTTCGCGGAAATCCTTGGTGCTGAGCGCGGCGTTGCGCATCAGGCCGATCTTGTGCTGCACCAGCGGGTGGCGCACTTCGACGATCTTCATGGGAGGGTCTGGCAGAAGGGGAGAGCCCCATTTTAAGCGGAATGCTCGGTGGTGCCGAGCCGGGTCCGGCAGGCCAGGCTCCACCGGTGTCATGCCCATGCAACCTCGCGGACATACCGTGCTGACCCAATCTTTACACCGTTGGGGATAGCTGTGCAGAAGAAGAACACGTTGGGCCTGGCAATCAGCCTCTCGCTGCTGGTGACGGCCAGCCCGTCGGTACTGGCAGCCGAAACTGCTGCCGCGGCCGGCGGCGGCGCCGCGGCGACTGATCTGGACCGCATCGAAGTACGTGCGCAGCTGGAATCGCAGGTGCGCGCGGTTGACCTCAAGCGCAGCAGCGACGCCATCGAAGACGCCGTGTCCTCCGACGCGCTGGGACAGTACCCGGACAAGAACGTGGCCGAGTCGCTGCAGCGCCTGCCGGGCATCAGCGTGACCCGCGACCAGGGCGAAGGCCGTTTCGTTGTGGTGCGTGGCCTGGATGCCAACCTCAACAGCGTCAGCGTCGACGGCATCGCCATCGGCACCCCGGAAGATTCCAGTCGTGCGGCGCCGCTGGACGTGATTCCGTCCGATTCGACCGAGCGCCTGCGCGTGGTCAAGTCGCCGACCCCGGATATGCCAGGTGACGCAATCGGTGGCGCGATCCTGGTCGAATCGGCGTCGGCCTTCGACCGTGACGGCCGCAGCCTGCGCGGCAAGATCGAAGCCAGCCACCAGCAGCTGTCCGGCGAAACCAGCCCGAAGGCCGCTTTCAACTACAGCGAAGTGTTCAACGATACCTTCGGCGTGGCGCTGGGCGTGAACTACCAGAAGCGCAAGTTCGAATCGGACAACACCGAAGTGGAGTACGACGGCGAAGACGATGCCGCGCCGGGCGACGTCACCGCGATCAACCTGCAGCACCGCAAGTACGAAATCGAGCGCAAGCGCATCGGCGCCAACCTCAACCTGGACTGGCGCCCGAACGATGACAGCAAGTACTACCTGCGTGCGCTGTACAGCCAGTTCGATGATGCCGAAACCCGCCAGCGTGTGATCTTCAATTTCGACGACGCGAAAATGGTCAAGACCGGTACTGACCAGTACCGCCTGGATGGAATGCCGAAGGATTCCATCGACAAGCGCATGCGCTACCGCACCAAGGAAGAGAACACCTTCGCGGCCAGCCTGGGTGGCGAGAACAAGCTGACCAACGCCGTGGTCGATTACAAGCTCGGCTTCACCCGTACCGAAGAGCGGGTGAACGATGAAATGGAGGCGCGCTTCAAGCTCAACGGCAAGGCCTTCAACGGAACGCTGGACCAGAGCAGCCGCCTGCCCAGCTACAGCTTCGACAATCCGCAGTGGCTGGACAACGCGAACTACGCGTTCGATCGCATCGTGCTCTCGCCCAAGCAGGTGAACGACAAGGAACACAGTGCGCAGGTCAACGTGCGCTTTGACGGCGACAACAGCAGCATCAAGTTCGGCCTGCTGGGGCGCTGGCGCGACCGCGACGTCAACGTCGACGAAAGCGAACTGCGCGTCGGCCCGAAGATTGCCCTGTCCAGCTGGACCACCGGCTCGCCCGATCACCGCCACGGCACCCTGGGTGACGGCATGGATTCGGATGCCATGCGCGCGTACTGGGCGGCCAACGGCGGCCAGTTCAGTGCCCGTCCTCAGGACGTCGGTGCCAATGCGATGACCTCGCTGGAAGAGGACTACATCGCCAGTGAAGACATCTTCGCCAGCTACGCCATGGGCACCTGGGATGTCGGCGCGCTGCGCATCATCGGCGGCGTGCGCGTGGAGAACACCCGCTTCAAGGCCGAGGGCAACCAGGTCGATGTGGCTGCCAACGGCCGCAGCTACACCGTGACCCCGCGCGTGGCCAACAGCAGCTACACCAACGTGCTGCCGGGCCTGCACCTGCGCTACGACGCGGCCGATGACTGGGTGCTGCGTGCCTCGGCCAACAAGACTGTTTCGCGCCCGTCCTTCGGCGATATCTCGCCGCGCGTCGGCTACAGCCGTGGTGACGAGGAAGTGCGCCTGGGCAACCCGGAGCTGGACCCGTACGAATCGAAGAACATCGATCTGTCGGTGGAGAAGTACCTCGGCAGCACCGGCATCGTCTCGCTCGGTCTGTTCCACAAGTCCATCGACGGTTACATCGTCGAGACGGTACGCACCAACGATCCGGCGTACGGCGGTTTCGACGTGACCCAGCCGATCAACGGCCGCAAGGCGACGGTGCGTGGTGCGGAGCTGAACTGGCAGCAGCAGCTGGCCTTCCTGCCCGCCGGCCTGGACGGCCTGCTGGTGGGCGCCAGCGGCACCTGGCTGGACACCGAATTCGACGCGGGCATCGAGGATCGCGCCGGTGAGGACTTCGCCTTGCCGCGCGCCTCCAAGCACGTGTACAGCGCACACATCGGCTATGAAAAGTACGGCCTCAGCACGCGCCTTGCGGCGGTGTACCGCAGCGAGTACCTGGACACCATCGGCAAGGGCCGTGCATTCGATATCTACGTGGCACCCAACACCCAGCTCGACTTCTCGCTGGACTACAAGTTCAACGCGAACGTGAGCCTGTACTTCGAAGCGCAGAACCTGCTGGACAAGCCGTTGGAGCTGTACCAGGGCACGCGCTCGCGCACCCTGCAGCTGGAAGAGTATGGCCGTACCTACGCCGTAGGCCTGAAGGTGGCGCTGTGATGGTGCGCGGCATGACCCTGATGGCCGCCTCGCTGGCCGCCTCGCTGGCCGCCGTTCTTGCCGCCGGCTGCACGCCGGCAGCGGACAAGGCGCCGGCCGTGGCTGCAGCGACGGGCGCTGTGGCACCCGTCGAGCGCAAGGTGGCGACCATCGCCGAGGCGTTCCTGACTCCGATGACCCCGGCCGACAACATCGATTCGCCGGCTTCCTGGCAGGCACTGGATGGCAAGACCTGGCTGATCGCCACGGCCAAGGCCACCGACAAGCTGGCGGTCTACGACGGCAGCAATGGCCAGCATCTGCGTGACGTCGGCAGCACCGGCACCGATCTGGGCCAGTTCGATCGTCCCAATGGCATCGCAGTGACCGATGACCTGCTGTGGATCGTCGAGCGCGACAACCACCGTGTACAGGTGCTGTCACTGCCGGACTTCGCTCCGTTGGCCACCTTCGGTGCCGACGACCTGCGCAAGCCCTACGGCCTGTGGGTGGACCGCCGCGCCGATGGCTACAGCGTCTACGTCACCGACTCCTGGGACAACGGCGAGGACGCACAGGGCAAGGACATCCTGCCGCCGCTGGCGGAGCTGGACAAGCGCGTGCGCCAGTACCACGTGACCCGCGACGGTACCAAGGCCCAGGCAACGCTGTCGGCCAGCATCGGTGATACCAGCGAAGCCGGCGCGCTGCGCGTGGTCGAATCGATCTGGGGTGATCCGGCCAATGATCGCCTGCTGATCGCCGAAGAGGACGAAAGCTACGCCAGCGAATTCAAGGTCTACACCCTGGCCGGGCGCTTTACCGGCACTACCTTCGGTCGCGACGTGTTCAAGGCGCAGGCCGAAGGCGTGATGCTGCGCACCTGCGGCAAGGACGGCTGGTGGATCACCACCGAGCAGGGCAAGCAGCGCAGCGTGTTCCATCTGTTCGACCGCCATACGCTGAAGCCGGTGGGCGCGTTCCAGGGCAATACCGTGGCCAACACCGATGGCATCTGGATGATGCAGCAGCCGACGCCGCGGTTCCCGCACGGTGCGTTGTATGCGGTGCACGATGACCAGGGCGTGGTGGCGTTCGACTGGGAGAGCATTGCCAAGCAGCTGGCCCTTCCGCTGGAGTGCGGTTCGTGAGCCCGCGTTTGACGCGCGTGCTTGCGGTCGGCCTGCTGTTGGCATTGCCATCGCTGGCGATGGCGGCAGCCGAGCCCAACACCCAGGTGCCGTCGGGCAGCCGTTACTACGCAGCCGCATCGGTGCCGGACCGCATCGTCGCCTCTCCGTCGGTCGACCCCAGCCACGGTTTCGCGGTGGCCTGGCGCACCGATGGCAGCGTGCAGTCGCCGCTGCTGGAAATCGCACTGGCCGACGATTCGCCGGCCATCGAGGGCATCCGCCAGGTGCGCGCGAAGACCCAGACGCTGCAGACCGAGAACGGCCTGTCGCATCATCATCGCGCCGATATCGATGGCTTGCAGCCGGACACCCTGTACGTCTATCGCGTACAGGGCAATGGCAGCTGGAGCGCCTGGAACCAGCTGCGCACCCTGGCCGCTGCCGAGCAGCCGCTGACCCTGCTGTACTTTGGTGATACCCAGAACAAGAACGTCAGCCATGTCAGCCGCGTGGTGCGGGCCGCACAGAAGGCCGCACCCGATGCGCGGATCAGCCTGTTCGCCGGTGACCTGGTCAGTGGTGGCGATAACATGGACGACAGCGAATGGGGCGAATGGTTCGCCGCCACCAGCTGGCTGGCGCAGGAGACGCTGGTGGCGCCGGCGATCGGCAACCACGAGTATTTCGAGGAATTCGAGGACACCCCGCAGGAGCGCCGCGTACTGGGCCGTCATTGGCCGGTGACCTTCGCCCTGCCGGGCAACGGTGCCAATGCAGCGGCGGGTACCAGCTACTGGTTCGATGCGCAGGGTGTGCGCGTGGCCGTGGTCGATGGCACTTCAGCGCTGGATCTCGGCACCGCCAAGGCGCAGGCGCAGTGGCTGGACAAGGTGCTGGCCGGCAACCGGCAGCCGTGGACCATCGTGCTGCTGCACCAGCCGTTCTATTCACCGCGCGAAGGCCGCGAAAATGCAGCCCTGCGCAAGGTGCTGCTGCCGGTGGTGCGACGCCACAAGGTGGATCTGGTGCTGCAGGGGCATGACCACACTTACGGCCGTCGCGGTGAAGGGCAGGCGGCAACGCCGCAGTACGTGGTAACAGTGGCAGGGCCGAAGCAGTACCGTCTGTCGGACGAAGCACGCAGGACGATGGAACCTGTGGGCGAGGACACTCAGCTGTTCCAGGTGTTGCGTATCGACCCGCAGCACCTGCGCTACGAGGCGCGCACCGTCACCGGACGCCTGTACGACGCCTTCGAGCTGAAGCGCGATGGCAGTGGCAGCAAGCAACGGGTGGAATTGCAGGAAGGGCGGATTGCTCCGCGTGACTGCGCACGTGCGCAGACCGCCAAGGGTCGCACCGACCGCTGCTGGGAGTGAGGACAGACCGATGAGCACGCGCCCGCGCATCGTTCCGATAGCCGCCATTGCCGTTGCCCTGTTGCTGATGGGCAGCGCGGTGGCCGCAGCAGACTCGGTGCTGCCCCCGTTCCTGACCGCACTACTGAAGCAGGCGCCGCAGGATAGAGAAACGGGCGGGTGATCAGGGAAGGCATGAAGTAGATCCACGCCACGCGTGGATTGAACCCACCCGTGCACCATCCACGCACGGCGTGGCTCTACTGCATCGCGTCCAGGAACAGTTCTGTCTCGTCCGTGCCGCTCAGCAGCGCTGAAGCAGGCGCCGCAGGAAAGAAAGACGGGTGGTGATCAGGGAAGGCATGAAGTAGATCCACGCCATGCGTGGATTGAACCTTTCCGTACACCATCCACGCATGGCGTGGATCTACTGCATCGCGTCCAGGAACGGTTCTGCTTCATCCGTGCCGCCCAGCAGCGCTGAAGCAGGCGCCGCAGGAAAGAAAGACGGGTGGGTGATCAGGGAAGGCATGAAGTAGATCCACGCCATGCGTGGATTGAACCCACCCGTACACCCTCCACGCGCGGCAGGGATCTACTGCATCGCGTCCAGGAACAGCTCTGCCTCGTCCGTGCCGCCCAGCAGCGCTGAAGCAGGCGCCGCAGGAAAGAAAGATGGGCGGGTGATCAGGGAAGGCATGAAGTAGATCCACGCCATGCGTGGATTGAACCTTCCCGTGCACCATCCACGCATGGCGTGGATCTACTGCATCGCGTCCAGGAACAGTTCTGCTTCATCCGTGCCACCCAGCACTGCAGCGACAGCGCGCAATGCCGCTTCGCGATGTTCGGCACGGATCCCGCCATCATCGTCATCGCTGTACAGATCTTCATCGGCCTCGAGGTAAACGCTGCCGGCCGCCGCCAGTGCGGCCATCAAGGTCGGTACGTCGGCGACGAACTCGTCGGCGTTCCAGTGGCCCGCGCCATGACGGGCGAACAGAACGCGGCCATCGTTGATGTCGAGGATGAGAGGATCGGCGCCACGGTCGGCGATCACCAGCCAGTGCGCTGGCCAGTCGCTGATCGGTTCGCCATCGATGCCGTTCCAGCGATAACCAGCCTGGTAAGCCCACAGGCGCTGCAGGGGCGGCAGCCACACTTCGAGGCCCGGTACGGTGATGCCGCTGGGGCCTTTGGCAGGATTGAATACCTCACCGAACGGGCCGACGCGTGCATAGAATCCGGCCAGCACGTCCGGCAGCGGGAACGGCCCTTGCCACGCGTCGGCGGATTGCGGTTGCAGGGGGCCAAAGCGGGCAAAAGTGGCGCGAAGATCATCCATGACGAGGGCAGGGCGGAGGCGGAAGAGCACGCAGCCTAGCAGAGCCGGTCGCACGCATCGCCTTCACCGCCACTGGCTATCATGGCCGCCCAGCAACAGAGAGGCAGTGCACGTGTCGGTAGCGTTGGTATGGTTCCGTCGGGACCTGCGGTTGCAGGACAATCCGGCGCTGCAGGCGGCGCTGGACGCAGGCCACGATGTGGTGCCGGTCTACATCCATGCCCCGCACGAAGAGGGCGACTGGGCGCCGGGTGCCGCGTCGAACGCATGGCGCCACCGCTCGCTGGCGGCGCTGGATGCCGACCTGCGTGCACGCGGCTCCTCGCTGGTGCTGCGCACCGGCGGCAGCCTGCCGACCCTGCAGGCGCTGATCGATCAGACCGGCGCCGAGGTGGTGTACTGGAACCGCAAGTACGAACCGGCGACACAACCGCGCGATGCCGCCATCAAACGCACGCTGCGCGAGCAGGGCATCGATGCGCAGAGCTGCAACGGCAGCCTGCTGTTCGAGCCCTGGGACATCGCTACCCAGCAAGGGCAGCCCTACAAGGTATTCACTCCGTACTGGCGCAACGTGCTCAGTCATTGGCGATTGCCTGCCCTGCTGGAAGCACCGCGCTTGTTTACCGCACACACGGTTGAAGGCCTGGCCCTGGACGCGTTGCAGCTGGCGCCGTCATTGCAGTGGGATTCCGGCTTCTGGGAGCACTGGCAGCCGGGCGAGGCCGGCGCGTTTGAGGCGCTGTCCGTATTCGAAGATGGTGCGCTGCGCGGCTATCGCGAGCAGCGCGATCTGCCGGATCGAGTAGGTACTTCGCGACTGTCGCCGCACCTGCATTTCGGCGAAATCGCCCCGTGGCGCATCGCACACGCGCTGGAGGGCCTGCGCAGCGCTGGCACCGATGCCGACATCGACGGCTACCTGCGTCAGCTGGGCTGGCGTGATTTCGCCTACCACCTGCTGCACCATTTCCCGAAAACGCCCACGGACAACCTCAATCCACGCTTCGATCGCTTTCCGTGGGCCAACCCCAGTGCCGCCCAGCTGCAGGACTGGCAGCGCGGCAACACCGGTGTGCCCATCGTCGATGCTGGCCTGCGCGAGCTCTGGCATACCGGCTACATGCACAACCGGGTGCGGATGATCGTCGCCAGCTACCTGTGCAAGCACCTGCGTGCGCATTGGCTGCACGGCGCGCACTGGTTCTGGGACACGCTGGTGGATGCGGACCTGGCCAACAATACGATGGGCTGGCAGTGGGTGGCCGGTACCGGTGCCGACGCGGCTCCCTATTTCCGGGTATTCAATCCCGTTACCCAGGCCGAGAAGTTCGATCCACAAGCGAGTTACATCAGTCGTTGGGTGCCGGAGCTGGCGGCGCTGCCGGTGAAGGCGCGCTTCGCTCCCTGGCAGCACCCGCAACTGTTGGCCGAACGCGCGCCCGGGTATCCGCGTACGCCGCTGGTGGACCTGGCGGCAGGCCGTGATGCGGCGCTGGCCGCCTACCGTCAGTCGGCGGCGGGGTAAAGCGCTGGCTGAGCGGTCCAGACAGCTAGCTGAACACGTCCCTGTCGGCCGGTGCGATCATCATGCCGACATCGCGTCCGGCTGTTTATCCTCGTTGCCGCCCGCAAGCCGCCGGCCCGACCGGAAACCAAGGAGAACACCATGATCCGCAACACTACCCGCAACGTCGCACTGGCCCTGATGAGTGCGGCCGTCCTGTCGGCCTGCGCCACCGGCGGCTCCTACGTGCAGAGTGATCCGTACGGCAACCCGACCGAGCAGCAGAACCGCACCGGTCGCAACGCCCTGATCGGTACCGCCATCGGCGTGGCCGCGGGCCTGCTGACCGGCGACAGCGCGACCGAGCGTCGCCAGCATGCGCTGATCGGCGCGGGTATCGGTGCACTCAGCGGCGCCGCCGTGGGTCAGTACCAGGATCGCCAGGAGCGCGCGTTGCGCGAGCGCACCGCCAACACCGGCATCGACGTCGAGCGCCAGGGCGACAACATCATGCTGAACCTGCCGGACGGCATCACCTTCGACTTCGGCAAGTCGGCACTGAAGCCGCAGTTCTACGGTTCGCTCAATGGCGTTGCCGGCACCCTGCGCGATTACAACCAGACCATGATCGAAGTGGTCGGCCACACCGACAGCATCGGCAGCGACGCGGTCAACAATCGCCTGTCCAAGGAGCGCGCTGATTCGGTGGCGCAGTACCTGATCGGCCAGGGCGTGCAGAGCGTGCGCATCGAGACCCTGGGCGCTGGCAAGTCCTATCCGATTGCCGACAACAGCACCGATGCCGGCCGTGCCAAGAACCGCCGCGTCGAGATCCGTGTGATTCCTCTGAAGCAATAACGCGCAGCGTTATTGCTGTTCCGGCGCAGCCGGAACGAAAATGCCGCCCTTGCAGGCGGCATTTTTTGTAGGTGCCGGGCTTGCCCGGCACGCCGATAGCGCATGTAGAGCCGTGCCGACCAAGGTCGGCACCTACCAGGATGGGCTCGCGCTATTGTTGCAGTCTACGCCGCCGACGCAGCCACCTTCTCCAGAATCCGCTTGCCGCTGCTCGCCAGCGCCGCTTCTTCCTGTTCCTGCTGCTGCCGCGCCAGCTTCGCGCCGGGGCACTGCGCCAGCATGTAGTTGGCATCGAAGTTGAGCTTCTCGACCAGGAAATCGACGAACGCGCGCACCTTCGGCGAGACCAGGCGGCCACCGGCAAACACCGCATTGAAATCCACTTCCGGCCCGGTCCAGCCGGCCAGTACGCGGCGCACCATGCCCGACTCGACGAACGGCTTGGCCATCACGTCGCCGGTCAGCAGCAGGCCTTCGCCACACACCAGCGCGCCATTCAACGCAGACATGTCGTTGGCCGTCATCAGCGGCGTCACCGGGAAGTCGCGCAGTTCGCCACCGTTCTCGCCCAACTGCCAGGTAAAGCGTGGCGAGTTGCCGGTGTGGTACGGCTTGCGCATGGCCAGGATGCGGTGGAACTGCAGCTCTTCCGGATGCAGCGGCTCGCCGTAGCGCTCGATGTAGGCCGGGCTGGCGAACACCTGCGTGCGCAGGCTGCCAAGCTTGCGCGCCACCAGGTTGGAATCGGGCAGGGCACCCACGCGCAGGGCGAGATCGGCCTCGCCGGCGATCAGGTCCAGCTTCTCGTTGCCCATGTGCATGTCCAGGCGGATCTCCGGATACTGCGCATGGAACTGGCCCAGCAGCGGCGCGATCCAGGTGATGCCGATCGAATAGGGCACGGTGAAGCGCAGCCAGCCGCGTGGGCCCGACTGCAGCTGGCTGACCGCGCTTTCGGCTTCTTCAAGCTCGCGCGCGATGCGCTGGCAATGCTCGTGATAGATCGAGCCGGCCTCGGTGAGGCCGAGGCGGCGCGTGGTCCGGTGCAGCAGTCGCGCGCCGAGGCGCGTTTCCAGTTCCTGCACCTTGCGGCTGACCGTGGTCTTGGGCAGGCCGAGCGATTTGGCAGCCGCGATGAAGCTGCCTTGCTCGACCACTTTGACGAAGATCAGCGTCTCGTTGAGATCGTGGGACATGGTCAGGAATCCTGGACGTCGGGGATGGGGCAATCGTGACAGAACGATTGGACCGGGGACGGGATGATTATTCCCCTTAATCAGGACTAATCAAGTAGGGGTTTGAGGTCTATCGTGGCGCCATTCGCTAATTGGAGCCCGTCCGCCATGAGCCTGCGCAACATTCTTGCCCGCTTCCGGATCGCCGGCCAGAACGCCCTGGACCTGGCGATGACCGTCGAATCCCGCCCTAGTTCCTTGGTACACAAGGACTTTCGTGAGTTTACCGCACCCATGCGTCAGCAGCGTGGCGGTGCCTTGCGGCTTGCTTCGCATAAGGGTGACCGACTGCGTCGAATCGGGACTATCCCGGATTTGGGAGGAAATGTCCCGTGAATGGGATTCTGACCCCCGAGGTCCTGGTTCTCGGCGGCACCGGTGCCGTCGGCCAGGGTGTAGTCGGCGCATTGCTGGAGGCCGGCAGCCCCGTGCTGGTGGTCGGCCGCGATCCGCGCCGCCTGGCGGCATTGCACGAGCAGTTCGCCGATGAGCCGGGCCTGCAGACAATGCTGGGCTCGCTCAGCGACGACAGCTCGGCACGCGTGCTGGCCGAACGCGTGGCGCAGCGTCCGCGCCCGCTTGCGGCAGTGATCGCGGCAATGGGTGGTCCGTACAACCGCGGTCGTGTGGTCGAGCGCGGCGGTGACGCACTGGCGGCGGCATTGCAGGCTGACCTGATGCCGCATGTGCACGCGGTGCGTCATCTGTTGCCGCTGCTGCAGGACAACGTGCACGCCCGTCGCTACGTGATGATCGGCAGCCCGGCCGGGCTCAAGCCCTGGGCCGGTTATGGCGAGACCTCGATCACTACCGCCGCGCTGCGCATGTACGCGCAGGTGGTGCACCAGGAAGCGCAGGCCGTGGGCGTTCGCGCGCAGATGCTGGAAGTGTGCAGCCCGGTATGCACGCCGGCCAACGCCGCCAATGCCTGCATCGAATGGCCCAGTTCGCTGCTGGTCGGCCGCCGCGTGGTGTCCCTGCTCGACGGTTGCCGCGACAACCGCGCGATCGTCCGTTGCGACAGCAGCGATGCCGAACTGCCGCGCGGTCTGCTGCACCTGGAAATACCGCCGCTGTGGCGCGACACCGCAGGCGTTGCTTGACCTCAGCCTTGGTTGAGGTCGCAGGATACGCCGCCGAAAGTTGATAGCAATTCTCAAATAGCTGTACCACCCCTCCGTACGGATGCATGCCATGACTTCCCCCAACACCACTCCACATCGTTTCCGTCATCGCCTGGCGATGGCTGGCGTGTCGATCCTCGCTGCCGCCGTCCTGGCTGCCTGCAGCGGTGGCCATGCCGAAGAAGCTGGCGCACCGCCCCCGCCGCAGGTCAGCGCTGCCCCCGTGCTGCTCAAGCAGATCAGCCAGTGGGACGAATTCAGCGGTCGCGTCGAGGCCGTACAGAGCGTCGAACTGCGCCCGCGCGTGTCCGGCTACATCGACAAGGTCAACTACGTTGAAGGCGAAGAAGTGAAGAAGGGCGCCGTCCTCTTCACCATCGATGCCCGCAGCTACCAGGCCGAGTACGATCGCGCCAACGCCGAACTGGCCCGTGCACGCACCCAGGCGGTGCTGGCCCGCAGCGAGTCCGAGCGTGCCAAGCGCCTGGCCGAGCAGCAGGCAATCTCCACCGAGACGGCTGAACAGCGTCGCGCGGCCGCCGACCAGTCCGGTGCGGCAGTGCAGGCTGCGCAGGCCGCCCTGGACGCAGCCCGCCTCAACCTCGAGTTCACCAAGGTGCGTGCGCCGATCGACGGCCGTGCCGGTCGCGCGATGGTCACCGCAGGCAACCTGGTCACCGCCGGTGACAGTGCCAGCGTGCTGACCACGCTGGTCTCGCTGGATACGGTGTTCGTGTACTTCGATGCCGATGAAAGCACCTTCCTGCGGTACGCGCAGATGGCACGCAAGGGTGAACGCCCGAGCGAACGCGACAGCGAGCTGCCGGTGAAGGTCGGTCTGTCCGGTGAAGAAGGCTACCCGCACACGGGCAAGGTCGACTTCCTCGACAACCAGGTCACCCGCAGCACAGGCACCATCCGCGTCCGCGCGCTGCTGGACAATGCCGACCGCCAGTTCACCCCGGGCCTGTTCGCCCGCGTGCAGCTGCTCGGCAGCGGCCAGTTCCAGGCCATGTTGATCGATGACAAGGCCGTGCTGACCGACCAGGACCGCAAGTACGTCTACGTGGTCGACAAGGATGGCAAGGCCCAGCGCCGCGACATCCAGCTTGGCCGCATCGCCGAAGGCCTGCGCATCGTCGAGCAGGGTCTGGCCGCCGGTGACAAGGTGATCATCGATGGCGTGCAGAAGGTCTTCATGCCCGGTATGCCGGTGCAGGCGAAGGCGGTGGCGATGCAGCCCACCGCTGCGCCGGCGCCGGGTCGCGATGCAACTGCCGCACTGAACCACTGATCCGCCGTCTCCTGATCCGCGTACCCGCTTAGCTGCCGGTGCCAGCGGCAGCCGTCACTGCCTTCACCAGATTGGTGAGGGGCAGGGCGGCTGTTGCCCGCCGACGGCCTTTTCCAGGAATTCTTCCATGGACTTTTCCCGTTTCTTCATCGACAGGCCGATCTTCGCGGCGGTGCTGTCGATCGTGATCTTCGCCGCCGGCCTGATCTCGATTCCGATGCTGCCCATCGGCGAGTACCCCGAAGTGGTGCCGCCGTCGGTAGTGGTGCGTACCGTGTATCCCGGCGCCAACCCCAAGGTGATCGCCGAAACCGTGGCCACCCCGCTTGAGGAGGCCATCAACGGCGTTGAGGGCATGATCTACCTCAAGTCGGTGGCCGGCTCTGACGGCGTGCTGCAGATGACCATCACCTTCCGCCCGGGCACCGACCCGGACGAAGCGGCGGTGAAGGTGCAGAACCGTGTCGCCCAGGCCCAGGCGCGACTGCCCGAGGACGTACGCCGGCAAGGCGTGACCACCCAGAAGCAGTCGCCCACCTTCCTGATGGTGGTGCACCTGACCTCGCCCAACGGCAAGTACGACACCCTGTACCTGCGCAACTACGCCCGCCTGCACGTCAAGGACGCGCTGGCACGTATCCAGGGCGTGGGCGACGCGCAGATCTTCGGTGGTGGTGACTACGCCATGCGCGCCTGGCTGGACCCGGACAAGGTTGCCTCGCGCGGCCTGACCGCCAGCGATGTGGTGCGCGCCATGCGCGAGCAGAACGTGCAGGTCTCGGCCGGCCAGCTCGGCGCCGAGCCGATGCCCAACAGCCAGTTCCTGACCCTGATCAACGCCCAGGGCCGCCTGCGCAGCGAGCAGGAGTTCGGCGACATCGTGCTCAAGAGCGGCGCCGACGGTGAAGTGGTGCGGTTGTCGGACGTGGCCCGGGTTGAACTGGGTGCCGGCGATTACACGCTGCGCTCGCAGCTGGACGGCAAGAACGCGGTAGGTATCGGTATCTTCCAGGCCCCCGGCGCCAACGCGCTGGAGATCCGCGACGCGGTGATGGCCAGCATGGACGAGATGCAGAAGACCATGCCTGCCGACGTGAAGTACGAGGCGGTGTATGACACCACCATCTTCGTGCGTGACTCGATCAAGGCGGTGGTCTCCACCCTGCTGGAAGCCATCGCGCTGGTGGTGCTGGTGGTGATCCTGTTCCTGCAGACCTGGCGTGCCTCGATCATCCCGCTCATCGCGGTGCCGGTGTCGATCGTCGGTACGTTCGGCGCGCTGTACCTGCTGGGCTTCTCGATCAACACGCTGAGCCTGTTCGGCCTGGTGCTGGCGATCGGCATCGTGGTCGATGACGCGATCGTGGTGGTGGAAAACGTTGAACGCAACATCGAAGAAGGCCTGACCCCGCTGGCCGCTGCGCATCAGGCGATGCGCGAAGTGTCCGGGCCGATCATCGCCATCGCGCTGGTGCTGTGTGCGGTGTTCGTGCCGATGGCGTTCCTGTCGGGCGTCACCGGTCAGTTCTACAAGCAGTTCGCGGTCACCATCGCCATTTCCACGGTGATCTCGGCGATCAACTCGCTGACCCTGTCGCCGGCCCTGGCTGCCCGCCTGCTGAAGCCGCATGGCGCGCCGAAGGATGCGCCGACCCGCATCATCGACCGTCTGTTCGGCTGGGTGTTCCGTCCGTTCAACCGCTTCTTCAAGTCCAGCTCGGAAAAGTACGAGCGCGGCGTGTCGAAGATCCTCGGCCGTCGTGGTGCGGTGTTCGTGGTGTACGCGGTGCTGCTGGTCGGTACCGGCTTCATCTTCAAGCTGGTGCCGCCGGGCTTCATTCCGACCCAGGACAAGCTGTACCTGATCGCGGGTGTGAAGCTGCCGGAGGGTTCGTCGATCGCGCGTACCGATGAAATGCTGCGCAAGGTCGCCAAGATCGCCCAGGAAACCGACGGTGTGGCCCACACCATCTCGTTCCCGGGTCTGAATGCCCTGCAGTTCACCAACACCCCCAACACCGGTGTCGCGTTCATTCCGCTCAAGCCGTTCAGCGAGCGCCATGGCCGCACCGCCGCGCAGATCAATGCGGAGATCAACCAGAAGATCGCAGGCCTGCAGGAAGGGTTTGCCTTCGCCATGATGCCGCCGCCGATTCTCGGCCTCGGTAACGGCAACGGCTACCAGATGTTCATCCAGGACCGTGGCAACCTCGGCTATGGCGCGTTGCAGAACGCGGTGCAGTCGATGCAGGGTGCGGTTGCGCAGACCCCGGGTATGGCCTTCCCGATCACCAGCTACCAGGCCAACGTGCCGCAGCTGGATGCCGAGGTGGACCGTGTCAAGGCAAAGGCCCAGGGCGTACAGCTGACCGAGCTGTTCGACACGCTGCAGACCTACCTCGGTTCGGCCTACGTCAACGACTTCAACCAGTTCGGGCGTACCTGGCAGGTGATCGCACAGGCCGATGGCCAGTTCCGTGACAGCGTCGAGGACATCGGCAAGCTGCGGACCCGCAACGATCGTGGCGAGATGGTGCCGATCGGCTCGATGGTCACCGTCAAGGAAACCTACGGTCCGGACCCGGTGCTGCGCTTCAACGGCTACCCGGCCGCTGACCTGGCCGGTGAAGCCGACCCGCGTGTGCTGTCCTCGGCCGAAGCGATGAACAACCTCACCGCCATCGCCGCCAAGGTGCTGCCGGTCGGCATGGCTACCGAATGGACCGACCTGAGCTACCAGCAGGCGACCCAGGGCAAGGCTGCCTTCATCGTGTTCCCGGTGGCGATCATGCTGGCCTTCCTGGTGCTGGCCGCGCTGTACGAAAGCTGGTCGCTGCCGCTGGCGGTGATCCTGATCGTGCCGATGACCCTGCTGTCCGCGCTGTTCGGCGTGTGGATGACCGGCGGCGACAACAACGTGTTCGTGCAGGTCGGCCTGGTGGTGCTGATGGGCCTGGCGTGCAAGAACGCGATCCTGATCGTCGAGTTCGCCAGGGAGCTGGAGATGGGCGGCAAGGGCATCGTCGAAGCGGCACTGGAAGCCTGCCGCCTGCGTCTGCGCCCGATCGTGATGACCTCCATCGCCTTCATCGCCGGCACCGTGCCGCTGGTGCTGTCGCATGGTGCTGGCGCCGAAGTGCGCTCGGTGACCGGTATCACCGTGTTCGCCGGCATGCTGGGCGTGACCCTGTTCGGCCTGTTCCTGACCCCGGTGTTCTACGTGGCACTGCGCAAGTTCGTCACCCGCAACGGTGGTGGCCAGCTGGTGCAGCACGGCGAGCCGACCATCCACCACTGACATGGAAAACAGCGGCGCCGGCAACCACCGGCGCCCGCTTCCCCCTACCAAGGCAATGAATCCATGAACACCCATCAGAACAAGATCGCGCTGGTCACCGGCGCAACCCGCGGCATCGGCCTGGAAACCGTGCGCCAGCTGGCGCAGGCCGGCGTGCATACGCTGCTGGCCGGGCGCAAGCGCGAGACCGCTGTCGAACTGGCACTGAAGCTGCAGGCCGAGGGCCTGCCGGTGGAGGCACTGCAGCTGGACGTCAACGATGGCGCCAGCATCGCCGAGGCGGTCGAGCAGGTGCGCCAGCGCCATGGCCGTCTGGACATCCTGGTCAACAACGCCGGCATCATGATCGAGAACCCGGCACAGCTGCCGTCGGAGCAGTCGCTGGACACCTGGCGTCGCACCTTCGACACCAACGTGTACGCGCTGGTGGCAGTGACCCAGGCCTTCCTGCCGCTGATCAAGCAGGCCAAGTCGGGCCGCATCGTCAACGTCTCCAGCATGCTGGGCTCGCAGACGCTGCATGCCGATCCGACCTCGGGCATCTACGATTTCAAGATCCCGGCCTACAACGCCTCCAAGGCCGCGGTGAACAGCTGGACCCTGGCCCTGGCCCATGAGCTGCGCAGCACGCCGATCAAGGTCAACACCGTGCACCCCGGCTACGTGAAAACCGATATGAACGGTGGAAACGGCGAGATCGAAATCGCCGAGGGCGCACGCTCCAGCGTGCAGATGTCGCTGATCGGCGAGTCTGGCGCCAGCGGCAGCTTCACCTACCTGGGCGAGGTGCTGCCATGGTGATCCGCACCCTGGCGATGGCCGTCTCCAGCCTGGTGCTGGCGGGCTGTGTCAGCGTCGGCCCCAATTACAAAGCACCGGTGCAGGAGCCTGTCGTCCTGCAGGGCGCGCAGCAGCCGGTCTTCAGCACCACCTCGCCGGTGGCCAGCTGGTGGGCGCAGTTCGATGACCCGGTGCTTGAAGAACTGGTCCATGGCGCGCTGTCGGACAACCTGGACCTGCGCGTGGCTGTCGCCCGTGTCAGCCAGGCCCGTGCAGTGTTCGTCGAGAGCCGCTTCGACCAGGCGCCACACGTTACCGCTGGCGGCAGCTACGATCGCCGCAAGCAACCCGATCCGCAGCTGGGTGGGCAGCGGGTGTTCAGTGAAAGCTACCAGCTCGGCTTCGATGCGGGCTGGGAGCTGGATCTGTTCGGCCGCAAGCGCCGTGCTGCAGAGGCCGCGCGTGCCGACCTGGACGCAGAGCAGGCCAACCTCGCCGACGCGCAGGTGCTGATCGCTGCCGAAGTGGCACGCAACTACTTCGAGTTGCGTGGCACCCAGAAGCGCATCGCGGTAGCCCAGCGCACCCTGGTCAACCTGCGCGATACGCAGCGGCTGACCGAGGCTCGCTGGGAACTGGGTGCCGGCAGCGAGCTGGACGTGCAGAGCAGCCGCGCACGGTTGAAGGCCATCGAGGCCGACATCCCGCTGCTGGAAGTGGCCGAGACGCAGTCGCGCAACCGGCTGGCCGTGCTGCTTGGGCAGCGCCCGGAAGTGCTGACCGCCATGCTGGCACCGCACGAAGTGCCGGCGTTTGCCAAGGCATTGCCGCTGGGTGATACCCGCGAACTGCTGCGTCAGCGTGCCGACGTGCGGGTCGCCGAACGTCGCCTGGCTGCCGCCACCGCACGTGTCGGCGTTGCCACGGCCGATCTGTTCCCGCGGCTGTCGTTGTCCGGTTTCGTCGGCTTCCTCGGTGGCGATGCCAGTGGCCTGGTCAACGGCAACAACAAGGCCTGGTCGCTGACCCCGTCGTTGAGCTGGGCGGCATTCGACTTCGGTACGGTCAAGGCACGCCTGCGTGCCAGCAAGGCCGAGGCCGAGGGCGTAGCTGCGCAATACGAACAGGCTGTGCTGCTGGCGCTGGAAGACACCGAAAACGCGTTGACCCGCTACTCCAAGCAGCAGGCGCGGCTGGCCATCGTGGTCGAGCAGGCGCAGGCAGCGCGACGTGCCGAATCGCTGGCGCAGATCCGCTACCGCGAGGGGTCGGAAGACTTCCTGACCCTGCTTGACGCGCAGCGCACGCAGCTGGTGGCCGATGATGCACTGGCGGCCGCCGAATCGGAGGTCAACGTCAGCGTGGTGGGCGTGTACAAGGCACTCGGTGGCTGGGGCCAGTCACCGCAGGCGCCGAGCGTGGCCCAAGCGCGCTGATCGGCAGGGGACGGGAGCATCTGCTTCCGTCCCCTTTTTTTCGCTATGGCCAGAGGTTGGCCGGGGCATCGTGATCGCGCATGCGTACGATGCAGAAACGATGACCGGTGGGCGCTTCCATCACCCACCAGCGTTTGACGAAACCGACCCGGCGCGCACCGAGCTTTTCCAGCCGTTCGGCTTCGGCGTCGATGTCATCGCTTTCGATATCCAGATGCACCCGTGACGGGTGATCGACCCGCTGCACCTCCACATTCAATCCCGCCGGCGCACCTGTCAGGTCGGCGTACTGTGCGTCGCCTTCGGCACGGGCGGGCTCGGCCTGCAGGCCCAGCGCTGCGGCCCAGAAGCGGGCGCTGTCTGCGGCAGGCGTGTCCTGGCAATCGATGATGAATCCGGCCAGTCGGCTGCGATGGGTCATGTGCCGTCTCCGCTCAATGAGGGTGCCGGCAGGGTAGCGCGTGCGCCGCCGCGCGCGTTCTCGCGGTCATGACGTTTCTGACTCTGCCGGAAGTACCGCCCACCGTGTAACTAGTGGGGAAACCAAGGGAGGACGGGACATGAGCGAACAGAAGCAATCGGCCCAACGGACGCTGCTGGGTGATCCCGGCCTGCCGGGGGCTGGCCTGTCGGTGGCCGTGGTGATGCTGCTGGTGCTGGCGGCGATGGCTGCGGTGATCGGCTTCCTGCGCCTGCCCGATTCAATGCTGGGTATTGGCCTTGTCGGCATTGCGGTGTTCCTCGCCGTCGGCGCACGCATCTGCCAGGCGCGCGACCAGCACCAGGCGCTGTACCGCCTGCTGGGCAAGCGACCCCCGCCGTAGCGAGGGTCGCTGCAGTGCTCAGTGTTTCGGCCAGTCCAGTTCAACGACCAGCGGGAAGTGGTCGGAGGGCAGCACGCCATCGATGCGGCGGTCATCGGTCAGGAAGCTGCGTGCTTGGAAGCCGCGCACCAGCACCCAGTCCAGCTCGGCGGTCGCCGTTCCTGTGAAGTCGTGGAAGGTCAGGCGCGGACCCTGCGGCGACTTGACCTGGCGACGGGTGTCCTGAAGCACGCGAGTGAAGGCCTGGTAGGTGCCGCCGCCCGGCTCGCTGTTGAAATCACCGGTCAGCACCACCGGCAGATCGGAAGGCAGCGCGGCCACGCGCGCGGCGATCAGTTCGGCGCCCTTGATCCGTCGCGGTTCGTCCTCGTCGCGGTAGGGCAGGTGGGTGTTCATGAAGTAGAAGCGGCGGCCGTCATCCAGGCGACGGAACACTGCCCAGGTGACCATGCGCGGGAACAGGTTGCCCCAGCTGATGCTGCCTGCGACCTCGGGCGTATCGGACAGCCAGAAGTTGCCGGATTCTTCCACCGCCAGCACCTTGCTGTCGTAGAACACGCCCATGTGTTCGTCGCCACTGCCACCGCGTCGGCCTTCGCCGAACCAGCGATAGTCGGGCAGGTGCTCGGCCAGGTAGTTGGCCTGCTCCAGCACCAGTTCCTGGGTGCCGATCACCGCCGGGTGCGCCTGCTGGATCACCTTGACCATGGCATCGCGGCGGTCTTGCCAGCGCTTGCCAGGGTCGGTGTCGGCGGGCGTACGTACGTTGAAGGACATCACTTTCAACGGCGCGGGCGAGGCTGCCCAGGTGACGGCAGGCAGTGCAAAAGCCAGGAGTGCGCAGAGCGCGGACGTGCGGAAGCGTGACAACATCGTGGAATCCCTCCATTCCATGAAAGCGGTTTCATGGAGGATGCCATGGAAGGCAAGGGCAGCGGTATGCCGGGACGGGCGGCTGCAAAGGTGCCGGGCGGACGGCGTGCGACCGCCCGGCAGATGCTACTGGGCGATCAGGGGTCGTACATCATCCCGTTCTCGTCGCGGTTGTAGTGGTCGCTGGCCACACGGGTGCCATCGTCATAGACCACGTACAGCGTGCAGCGCTGGTGGATGCCGAAGCCGGCACGGAAGGGCACGCACTCTTCCTGCAGGCCGACCTCTTCGGCGGCATTCGCCGGTGCTGAAGGCACCAGCGCGGCAAGTGCCACTACTGCAGCGAAGGAAAAAGCGGTCATTCGATTGTGCAGCGTCATTGATCACACTCCTTGTAGTCGTAGTCGGTGTCCAATCCAGATCAGTCCGCCGGGAGGTACCACTGGCCGTTCTGGTCGATCCAGTACACCCAGGTATAGGGATTTCCGTTCTCGTCGACGCCGTGGGTTTCGCAGCGCTGGTGATAGTGGGGGCCCATTTTCACTGGTACGCAGATGTCGCCACCCGAGGGGTCTGCGTGTGCGTCCCCCATCGTCGCCATGCTGCCCACGATCAACATCAATGCGGCCATCGAGGCCAGTTGCAGTTTCATCAGCATCATCCTTGCTTCTGCAATCGCGCACATGCGCCTGGCCTGTTTAGCATGCGACCGCAGCAGCCGGAAGTGTCGCGCCTCGTTCAGTCTCCGATTTCACCCCGTCGGCCGGCCGCCCGCACTGCCTGCGCGTTGGTCGCCACGCCCAGCCGCTGGCGTGCTCTGCGCAGGTGGTTTTCCACCGTGCGCGTGGACAGACCCAAGGTGGCAGCGATGTCAGCCTGGCGCCGACCGGCGGCAACCCAACGCAGTACCTCGCGCTCGCGAGCGCTGAGTGTGCCGGCTGGCACAACCGCCGGGGCGACAGACAGCCGATGCGCCGCACGGAAGGCGGCGGCGCCGATCAGCTCCAGCAGCAACCGTGCCGATGGAGATGCGTCGATCGTGCGCCCGCCCCAGCTGACCGCCCCTTCCAACCCGGTCGCACCGAACACCGGCACCTGCAGGCCGTGCAGTCCTTCGCCGCGCGGTTGCCGCACGACCTGGTAGCGCTCGCCGCGCATGCCCTGCTGCTTGCTCCAGAAGAAGGGCGCATCGCTGTCCAGCACATGCCGATTGACCGGGCACGCATGCAGATAGTGCGCCACGTCAGTGCTGGTGCCATCCCCGAACCAATCGCCATCGATCCAGTACAGGCGCTGCGCGCCGCGTTCCAGATCGGTGCCGGTGGCGAACATCAACGTGCGGTCATAGCCCAGCGGCGCGCCGGTGCTGCGCAGCAACGCGCCGATCGCCGCCAGCGAGCGTGCGCGTTCCAGCACCAGCAATGACGGCACGACGCTGTCCATGTCGATCAGCGACCGGCCAGCGCATCCAGCAGCGTGCGTGCGGCCAGCTTGCCCAATGCATTGCCGGCCAACGGGCTGTCGCCGGTCAACAGCAGGCGGTCCTGCATCACGCTGCCATCGATGCCCTCGTTGACGATCTGCACGCCCTGCTGTGCCAGACGCTCACCGAAGAACCATGGCAGCTGGCCAGGCATGTAGCCGATATCCGGTGTCTGCCGGTCCATCGAATCGGGGAAGGCGCAGATCCGATGGCCGCGGAACAATGAACCGCCATCGGCTTCATCCACGCCGGCTGCCAGCAGCGCGGCAGGGCCGTGGCAGAGGGTGATGATGTGGCGTTGCTGGGCCATCGCCCATTGCAGCGTGGCCTTCACTGCACGGCTTTCCGGCAGGCCGATCAATGCACCATGACCACCGGGAATGAAGACCGCGGCATAGTCCGAACCGGCATCGAGTGAGCCCGCCACCTCGTCCAGGTGCAGGGGCTGGCGGAAGCGAGGCTCGTGGCGCTCGTACAGGCTACCGATCTCGCGGTCTTCGCGTGGGAACGCCCACCATTCGAACTTCACCGGGTTGCCTGACAGTGTGGCCACATCGATCTCGAAGCCGGCCTTGTCCAGGTGATACATCGGCAGCAGCGTCTCCACCGGATGGTTGCCGGTGGAGAACAGATGGCCGTTGGCGGTTGGCAGATAACGTTCGTCGGCGGCGATCATCAGCACTTTCCAGCGTCCGTCACGACGGGCATCGGGATAGTCCGCGCCGGACAGATCGGTGGTTGCCGAAGTGAACTGGGACAGCGAGTACGGCGACGGGAAAAACGCATCGCGCTCGGCCGGATCGGGGCTGGGCTGACGGCTGGGCTCTGACGTGTTCATGCGGACCTCCTGCGGAAGAGAGTCTTCAGCTTAGACAAGCCGATGCGTACGCACGATGAGGGATTTCCCCCAATGACCGCACGCGCTCAGTCCTCGCCGATCCATCCGTTGGCCGCCGGCCCGTGTTGGCGATAGCGGTTCGGGCTCACGCCGAAGTGGCGACGGAATGCGCGGCTGAACGCTGGCTCGGATTCATAGCCCACTTCGCCGGCAATCTGTGAGATGCGACGATTGCCGCTGGTCAGCAGTTGTGCCGCCAACTGCAGCCGCCAGCCGGCCAGGTAGCGCATGGGGGTTGTTCCAGTCGCGAGGGTAAAGCGCTGCGCGAAACCCGAACGTGAGTGGTTCAAGACCGAGGCAAGGCTTTCCACGGTCCAGGGCGCACTCGGCCGCGCCTGCATTAGGGTCAAGGCGCGCCCGACCAGCGGATCGGCCAGCGCGTGCAGGCGCTCGCAGTTTTCCGCGGCACTGGTGCCCAGCCAGTAGCGCAGGGTCCAGACGAAAAGCAGGTCGAGCAGCCGCGACAGCATCAGGCCGCTGCCCAGGCTGGGGTGGGCGGCCTCGGTCTGGACTGAAGCAAGGGTCACTGCCATCCAGTCGGTGGAACTGGCCGGGAATCCCGTGGGCATCCTGTCCACGCCGGGAACGTGCAGCCAGCCGGGCAGGGCATCCAGCAACAGGCTGCTGCCGGGGCCACTGAATCCGAAGGTGGCCCGGGTCAGCTGCACGTCACCGGCCGAATCGGAAGGGCAGTCGATGCGGTGCGCGCGGCCATGCGGCATCAGCAGCAGGTCTCCGGTCTGCAGCAGCGCGGCACTGCTGCCCGTGTGCAGCTGCGGCGTTCCCTGTTCGATGAAGTGGAAGCAGCCATCGCCGGCAGGCAGGCTCAACGACTGCCCGGGACATACCCGCTGGCGGGCGACGTCGCCGCCGTGCATGCGGGCGGACTGGAAGATCGCGAAGAGAGCATCGGATCCGGTATGCAGCGCGAGGGTGTCGTGGAGTCTTGGCATGTTTTTCCGGAGTCTGGGCACCGCCGTTCAACCGGGCGATCCGTAGTCTGGTGAAGAACGCGATGGCCGCATCCGCTGCCACCTGCGCAACATCCCATCCAACGTAGGAGAACTGCAACATGAGCAAGCCCACTGTGATCCTGGTTCATGGCTTCTGGGGCGGTGCCGCCCATTGGGCCAAGGTGATCCTCGAACTCGACCAGCGTGGCCTCACTGACCTGCACGCGGTGGAGCTGCCACTGACGTCGCTGGCCGACGATGCAGGACGCACCCGCCAGATGATCCGCCAGATCGAAGGACCGGTGCTGCTGGTAGGGCATTCCTATGGTGGCGCGGTGATTACCGAAGCTGGCAACGAACAGAACGTGGTGGGGCTGGTCTACATCGCCGCGTTTGCTCCCGACGCCGGCGAAAGCCCCGGTGCCATCACTCAGCAGCAGCTGCCCGAGGCAGCGCCGAACCTGGCCCCGGACAGCGATGGCTATCTGTGGCTGCAGACGGAGAAATTCCACGAGAGCTTCTGCCAGGACCTGCCTGCCGGCGAAGCGCGGGTCATGGCAGTGACCCAGAAGGCGCCCTTGGCGAGCACCTTTGGCGATGCCATCAGCGATCCGGCATGGCGGCACAAGCCCAGTTGGTACCAGGTGTCCAGCGCCGACCACATGATCCACCCCGACAACCAGCGCCGGATGGCCGCGCGCCTGCAGCCGCGTGCCTGTATCACCCTGGACGCGAGCCATGCATCGTTGGCCTCGCAGCCTGCGGCAGTTGCCGACCTGATCCTGCAGGCGGCGCAGTCCACTGACGGCTGAACGCAGCGCAGCCTCCCCAGCTTGCCGGTCAGGGCAGTGCGGGCCGCGGTCGTCACCAACGCCGCGGTATTACCTGGCCGGCAACGGATGGGCCTCCATATCCTCATGCAGGATGCGGCGGAGTTCGACGATGGCCGGTGTAGCTTCCTGCACGCTGTGACCGGACACGATCACCTTTTCCGAGACGGCATTGGGCAGGTGCGAACTCCAGTACGGGACCAGTCCATCATCGGTCTTTTCCAGCGGACCTTCTGCCTGGGTACGGGCGATGATCGAGTGGTAACGCACCTTCGGCGATATCGGTAGATCGGCCACTGCCTTGACGAAGGCATCGTCCTTGTCCAGGTTCTGGATGCTGTTCATCTGGTAGCCGTGCTTGTCATCGTTGCGCTCGACCTTGCCGTCGTTTGCCAACGTCGCGACATCCTCCAGCACGGTCAGCGGCAGGCGCACGAAACGGCCCAGCCAGCGTCCCAGGCGCGTGCCGGCAACATCGGTGCCGCGATGCGGGGTGGCGATGAACACCACCCGTGAAATTTCCGGTTCCGGCTGGAATGTCAGCACCGGCGCGCCCTTCGTGCGCAGCAGTTCGCGCTGCGCCGGGGTCATCTGCGCGGTCGCCAGCAGGGTGTCGACCAGGTGGTCACCGGAGGAGGACACCATCAACCGCGAAATCACCCCGCCCATGCTGTGCGCGACCACCACCATGTCGTGCGATGCGAGCGCCCGGCCGCTTGGGTCGTAGTGCCGCAGTGCCTCGTGCAGGATCCGCCGGATCTCGTCGTGGCTGAGCGCGATCGGCATGTTGGTCGGGTAGTAGAACTGCCAGATCTGGAAGTCGCCGCGGATCTCATCGTCGCGCATCAGCTCGTTGGCCACGTTCACCCACGCTTCCGGGCTGCTGGCCAGTCCATGGATCATCAGCAGCACGCGGCGGTTCGGATCGTACGGCTGCATCATGAACAGATGCGGCTTTTCGATGCCACCTTTGCCACCGAACAACGAACGCAGCGATTGCCGGCTGAAGTTGGAGCGGGCCAGCCACAGTGCATAGCCCGCGGTGAAGTTCGCCGCCAGCGGTACCTGCTCGCCGTGAAGTTCCACCACCGCCACCTGGTAGGGGTCGTGGATCTCCAGTTCCGGCTCGTCGTCGTGCAGCACCTCCCACAGGTTCTTTCCCGAGAAGCGCAGCAGCACGGTCATTGACGGCGACGGCATCTCGCTCCAGTCGCGCTCGGCCGCCGGTGCGGTGCCTGCAGCGGCCGCCGCCAGCCCGGTGCTGGCCGGGTCGGCCATCACCGCCACCAGTTCGGCACCGAAGCCATCACGTCGATGCACGCTGCGCAGGGTGCCGGTGAAGGACATCGATGCCGCTGGTACCAGTTCGATCGGTTCGCGCGTGTCCGCTGCCGCGCCATCGTCGGCAGGCGCCAGCACGAAGGTCCACCGACCCAACTGGAATCGCCCGTTGTCGTTGCGCACCTGCTTGCTCGAATAGGCCTCGAACAGCAGCACGGCGGATTCCTGCACGGCCAGGTTGTAGTAGTCGCGAACCTGGGTCTGGCGGTCTTCGAAGCCACGCTGGTTGGCGGTGCGTTCGGTGAAGAACAGATACGCATAGGACTGCCGTGCGATCTGCATCCACGCATCCAGGCGCGGTTGGAAGGTCGGGTCGGGCTGAGCGGTCGCGGCCTTGCTGCGCGCAACCGACGCTGACTCGCGCTTCGGCGCCGGCATCGTCATTGCGTACTGCACCCACAGCTCGGCCAGCGACGAGCGCTTGTCTTCCTCGCGGACGACGATGCTGGCCTCCATCGCTTCGATGCACGGCAGACCCGGCTTGGCGCAGGCACCTTCGTCCAGGCCTGCCACGCGCAGGGTCTCCATGGTGGCCGCGCTGAGCTTGCCGCTGGTGAGGATGTCACCGCGCTTGAGCGCGATGTACTGGCCCGGTGTGACCGTGCCCACCTGCACCGATGGGCCGAACTGGCGCAGCGTCGCGCACCCGCTGAGGGTCAGCAGGGCAATGAGGACGAAGGTGGTGTGGCCGATGAAGCCGATGCCTGTTCTTGCCATGTGGACTCCCTGCGCTGGCGCCACTCTAGCGGCAGGCGTGTCAACGCGAAAGCAGGGCTTCGGTAGCGCCGGGCCGTGCCCGGTTAGCACCATCTGTCAGCTGATCTACCAGCAGATCACCCTTCGATCAGGCAGGTCACCGAAGCCGAATAGCCTTCGTAGTCGTCAGCGGCGCCGACATGCAGGGTGTGCCTGGCATCAACCTTCTTGAGGTAGGAGGGCGCTTCGGTCTCGGCCTCCTCGTTCACCGTCGTCACTCCCCAGGATCGGGCCAAACGCTGGTGATCGACACCCTTCAGATACACATGCAGGCTCTTGTAGGGCTTGGAAATGCTCACATCCGCGCTGGCCACGGTTCCACCGAACAGCGCCACGGGCTTGTCCTTCGGCTCGAACACGCTACCTGGGTCGCGGGTCAGGCCGGCGGCATGGAATGCCTGGTCCACCTGCGCTTCAGTGAAGTCGGAGCCGGCCTTGCAGGCCAGCAGGGCTTCCAGTGCAGCGGTGCTGTTCGCCGGAGATGCGGCAACAGCGGCGGTCGATACGGCCAGGCCCAGCATCAAAGCAATCAGCGGCTTGTTCATTGCAGATCCTTCTGTATCGCGGAGGAGCGTGGGCGCCGGCACGAAGTCCGGGCAGACAGCCGGAAGTGTGGCGCAGGGCAGCGCTGTCGGCTAGGCCCCTATGCTGGGCTGCCAGGAGGTTCCCCGATCAAGCGCATCCAGTGCCAGTTGCGCCCAGTTGCGTGCCTCTTCCAGCGGATGCTGCAGTTCAGCCTGCAAAGTCGGGATGACGGTGCTGTCGCCTGATTCGCCGAGCAGTTCCAGCAGTTTTCCGCGCGAGTAACCATCGTGCGCAGACGCCAGGCGGGCGAGCAGGTGCGGTACCGCAATGGCCGCGGCCGGGCGAAGACCCCAGTAGGCGTCTTCGAAGGTTGCCGGGTCCTGATCCAGGATCTGGTCGAGCCAGCAAACAACGTCGATTCTGTCGAGATCCATGGCAGTTCCTCCCGGGCCAGGGATTACACCATCTGCACGCCAGAGGCGTCGGTTTCCACCGTGATCATTTCCACCAGCGCCCACAGGCCGGTGATCATTACGCCGATCAGCAGCCACCCCAACAGCAGCGTGATCAGTAGTTGGCAGATCGCGCGTCCGTGGTAACCGGCGTAGAAGTTGTGGGCGCCGAAAATGCCCACGAACAGGGCGAGGAGGATGTAGATTGCCCGGTTCCTGGCGATCGGCAGGGCTTGCGATACCGGTGCCGCATAGAGGGCGTCGATCGGCCGCGGAATGGCCGGCGGGGCAGTTGCATCGCAGAGTGGGCAGGCTGTCATATCGCTGCGTGCCTTGCAGTTGCATTCGGAGCTGTTCATCAACGCCACGGTGCTTCTCCTTGTCGAGGCGGCGGTTCTGGACTTGATGCGGCCAACAAAAAAGCCAGACCCCAATCGACGGGGGATCGGGCTTTTCGTGCCCGGAAGGGTGGTAAAAACGGTGGAGGTGAGCCCGAATCACGCAGACCGCAAGTAACTGATCGAGCGGAGAGTTTCCTTGCCGAGGGCAGGGGCATGCCCCAAGGATACCTCCACCCCATGCGGACTAGGCCGGTTCGGTTTCGTCGGCTTGGCCCCCGTCATCGTGACTTGGGTGATGACTTCATCTGGGCATCTCGGACGCAGGGAGGTTTTCAAGCACGACCTGATCCAACCCGCAGCGTGCATGGTTGAACCTGGAGCGGGCAGTGGATAGGGTTGTCCCATTGCCAGCCAAGCAGACCGCACACATGGGTCTCATCTATATCGCAGACGAATTGCACGTAGAAAGGCTGCTGATAGAAGCTGAAGGCTTTGAGGATTCCATGCTTTCCAAGCAATAGCTGTTCCGCCTCGCAATACCAATACCGGGGAATCGCATGACGAGTAGTCCAAACCCAGAGAAACAAGGTGGATCTTTTGCGTTCAGTCTGGCCATAGGTATTGCCATAGGAATTTGTGGGGGCGCCGTGATGGGCAACATCGCTCTTGGCGTCACAGTGGGCGTTGGGATTGGCGTCATGATCTCCGTTCTGCGAAAAGGAAAGCGAATCACCTAGCACTTCTCAGCAGCTTTCCCATGCCGGCGATGCGCCCCTTCCAACACCGGCTGCGGGCACCGCAGGGGTGAGGTAGAGCCGGAGGCCGCCATTGTCGGTCAGCGTCGATACCTTCTCGGCAGGCATGGCGCGCCGGATGGCGCTGCCAGTGAGGGGACCTGATGAGGGGTATGGCTTTGGTGGGGCGGGGCGGATACCCCTTGGTATACCCCCACCGACTCACGGATTGGAACGGATCGCCCGGTCTGTAGCGGGCAATAAAAAAGCCCGGAAACCCTTGCTGCTTGTGGGTTTCCGGGCTTCTCCGGTTCTTGACGAACCGCTCATTGGTGGAGGTGGGCGGAATTGAACCGCCGTCCGAAGGCACTCCATCCCCAGCACTACATGCTTAGCTCACCGTTGAATCTCATCCCGGGACAGCACGGCGTGCAAAGCGCATCCAAGGACCAGCCTGTTGTGTTCTTGTGCCGGACTGACAGGCAGCCGCCCAGCGCGATTCCATGATAATGACTCTACGCTGCGAGCATGGACACAAGCAGTTTCGAGGCTCCGCCTAAGTCGGCAGAAGGTCACGCACCGCAGTTTTTAGGCTGCGAGGGCGACCGGAGCGTAGTTGTCGTCGTTGGCAACTAGAGTTTTGCAGCTGGATTTACGAGGAAAGCTACCCCCTCGGCATGCGCCAGGCGACTTCACAACCCCCGTCGAAACCAATGCACCCCCGGTTTCTTCAAGTACTGCAAGGTACAAGGCCTGTTCCGTGTTGCCACGATCAGTACCTGCCTAACACTGCACATGCTACGCCAAAAAGCCTGAACAGTCACCCGGCCCCTTGGGTCGCTTGCTAGCATCGACGGTTCGTACAGTCGCCCAAGGAAAGGACAGGATGAAGCTCGAAATCGCCGTGACCGACGCGCCCGGCACCCAAGCACTGGAGCTGATCGCCGATGGCCTGGATCAGTTCAATCTGGAGGCCGCCGGCCATGCCGATCGACGCACCTTGGCTGTGCTGGCCACCGATCCGGCCAGCGGTGAAGTTGTGGGTGGCCTGAGCGGGCGCACCTCGCTGGGCCTGTTGTTCATCGACCTGTTCTACCTGCCGGCTGCACAGCGCGGCAATGGCCTGGGGTCGCAGATGCTTGCCGCCGCCGAAGAGGAGGCGCGCAGGCGCGGTTGCCGTTCCGCCGTGCTCTACACCATCAGCTTCCAGGCGCCAGACTTCTATGTGAAGCATGGCTGGACTGTGTTCGGCCAGGTGCCGTGCGATCCGCCGGGCACCAGCCGGGTCTTCCTCAGCAAGGACCTGTCTGTCGCTTGAGCGGCAGACGCACGGTATCCGTCACGTCAATCCGCAACATGTTGTAGAGCCACCTTCATAGCGGATTGCTAACGTCGCTGGCACGAATTTGCGACACACTGGCCACGACCATTCGAGCCAGCAAAGATACGGAGACGGCCGGTGACCGAAGCAATGCAACAGCGCAGCCTGCGTCAGCTGGTTGGCCCGGTAGGGGCCGATTACCAGCGGCGGGCACTGCCGCCCGGCTGGGTCTGGGCGGTGCTGGCGGTGTTGCTGGCTGGAACGTGGGCAACCGAGCTACCGGCCACGGCGGCAGCTGCGCTGATCGCCAGTGCGGTGGTGGTGCACTGGCCTCGGCGTGGCCGCTTCCATTGGCTGGGTTGGCGGCTGCCGGCGCTGGCGGTGCTGGCCGCGCTGTTGTGGGGCCCGGATGTGCTGTCACAGTGGTTCGAGCATGGCCTGGCCCTGACCCTGATGTCGCTGGCCAGCCTCAGCATCGGCGTGCATGTCTGGCAGTCGCGGCAGTTGGCGCGGCAGCTGCAGGCGTCCGCCGATGCGATGGATGATGCCCAGCTGCTGGCCTTGCTGCCGGTTGACGCCGCGCGGTTGGCGCAGCAGTGGAGGGCCGGTGATGATCGCCACGCGCCGGAGCTGTCGGTGGTGATGCACCTTGCGGTGATGCACGCTGCGCTGTCACCGCGCCTGCGCGGGCAGGGCATGCTGGCGGGCTGATCAGCGTCTTGTAGAGCCGAGCCTGCGCTCGGCTGCTTCTTTGCCGAAGCCGAGGATGGGCTCGGCTCTACACGAAAGCGGGCCGGCGTCCTTATGCGTCGCGGTTGCCGCGACGCATCACCCGCTGCTTCTCGATCGCCCAGTCACGATCCTTGGCGGCATCGCGCTTGTCGTGGGTCTGCTTGCCCTTGGCCAGCGCCACTTCCAGCTTGATCTTGTTCTTGCTCCAGTACATGGCGGTGGGCACGATCGTGTAGCCATCACGCTCGACCTTGCCGACCAGCTTGTCGATCTCGCTCCGGTGCAGCAGCAGCTTGCGCTCGCGCCGGTCGTTGGCCACCACGTGGGTGGAGGCCTGGATCAGCGGGGTGATCTGCGCGCCGATCAGGAAGATCTCGCCGTCCTTCACATAGGCGTAGGCGTCGACGATGTTGCCACGGCCAGCGCGGATCGACTTCACTTCCCAGCCCTGCAGGGCCAGGCCGGCTTCGAAGCGGTCTTCGATGTGGTACTCGTGACGGGCACGCTTGTTCAACGCGATGGTCTTGTTGGCCGTCGCGCTCTTTGCTTTATCCTTGCCGGTGTTCTTGCTCATTTCCGTATTGTCTCCGATTCGGGCCCGCCCGGTCGATTGCCGAAGCGTCCTGTATTCATGCCTACTATCCGCCGCAGTGCCCTGGTCGAACATTCGGCCGCGCGCATGTTCGATCTGGTCAACGACGTCCAGGCCTATCCGCGCCGCTTCCGCTGGTGCTCCAACGCTCGCATCCTCGAACAGGGCGAAGACCGGCTGGTCGCTCGCCTGGACCTGGGCCTGGGTTCGTTCAGTACCTGGTTCCAGACCGAAAACACCCTGCAACGTCCGCACAGCATCGACATGCAGCTGCGCGAGGGGCCGTTCAAGCAGCTGCACGGCCGCTGGGAATTCCATGCCCTGGCCGAAGATGCCTGCAAGGTCACCCTCACCCTGGACTTCGAGCCGAGCTCACGCCTGCTTGGCCCGGCGTTGGCGATCGGCTTCCAGGGGTTGGCCGATCGCATGGTCAACGATTTCGTCCGCGTCGCCGACGAGGGCTGAACGATGATCGAGGTCGAGGTCGTGCTGGCCTGGCCACAACGGGTGCTGTCGCGCCGGCTGCAGCTGGAGGAAGGGGCGACCGTGGCTGATGCAGTGGCAGCGGCCCAGCTCGAAGGCAGTGCCGACTGTCCGGCTGCTGCAGTGCATGGCGTACTGGCGCGCCCGCAGCAGCTGCTGCTGGATGGCGATCGTGTCGAGCTGCTGCGTGTCCTGCAGGCCGATCCGAAGGACAACCGCCGGCGACGCGCGCGCGGCGGTTGATTCTCAATACCCGTCCCGAAGGACGGGCAGGGTGGCTCAGCGGCCGCCCTTCTTCTTCTTGTCCTTCGGCAGATTGCGGCCGAACTGGCGCACGGTCTGCTGGGCAAGGGCCTTGTCGTTGGCCGGGAAGTAATCGCCATCCCAACGGGTGACCACGTCATTCTCGAAGTACACGACGAAATTCTTCACGTCGGTACGGCCCAGGCGGTTCACGCGCTCGGTCGAGGTGTAGTCCCAACGCTGGGCGTGGAACGGATCCGGCACCGACGGGGTGCCCAGCAGGGCAGTGACCTGCTGCTTGCTTTGCCCGACCTGCAGTTTGGCAACGGCATCTTCCCGGATCAGGTTGCCCTGGTAGATGGGTTGCTTGTAGATGATGCCGCACCCGGTGGTGGACAAGGCGACGGCGGCGACCAACAGGAGATTGCGCATCGGGACTGGCGGTTGGGGAAATCAATCCGATGATACACTCCCGGCGTGCCACCGCGACCCAATCCGAGGCAGCTGGCGCTAAATCGCCAATGAACGGAGACCTATGGAAACCCACGACCTGCGTAAAGTCGGCCTGAAGGTGACCCATCCGCGGATGCGGATCCTGGCGCTGCTCGAGCAGCGCAATGCCCAGCACCACATGACCGCCGAAGACATCTACCGCCAGCTGCTGGAGCATGGCGACGAGATCGGCCTGGCCACGGTGTACCGGGTGCTGACCCAGTTCGAGGCTGCCGGCCTCGTGCTCAAGCACAATTTCGAAGGCGGCCAGGCCGTCTACGAACTCGACCGCGGTGGCCACCACGACCACATGGTCGACGTGGACAGCGGCAAGATCATCGAGTTCGAAAGCACCGAGATCGAAGACCTGCAGCGCAAGATCGCCGCCGATCACGGCTACGAGCTGGAAGAGCACTCGCTGGTGCTGTACGTGCGCAAGAAGCGCAAGTAAGTGCCGCAGCCAGCTGATTGCGACGAAACCCCGGGCATGCCCGGGGTTTTTCGTTTGTCACCGTAGATCCACGCCATGCGTGGATGGCTCCATCAGGACCTCCAGATCCACCGCCTCGGCCATCGCCCGGTTCCCCGCATCGCCCGGGTGCAGGTGATCGCCGGAGTCGTAGGCGGCCGCCATCCGTGAGGGGGCGGCCGGATCGCGCAGGGCGGCGTCGAGGTCGATCACCGCATCGAACGGACTATCCGTGCGCAGCCAAGCATTGAGCTGCCGGCGCTGGGCATCCTTGCCAGGGGCGTAGTAGTCGTCCAGCGGGGTGCCGGGCAGGGCACCGGCAAACGGCGTCAGGGTCGCGCCGAGGATATGCAGGCCGCGGGCATGGGCGCGTTCGGCCAGGTCGCGGTAGCCGGCCTGCAGCTCGGCCAGGGTCGGCCGCGTCTCGTCGCGGGCAAAGGCCGTGCCTGGCCAGCTGATGTCGTTGATGCCGATCAGCACGACCACACTGGCGACGCCGGGCTGGTCGAGCACATCACGCTGGAAGCGGTCCAAGGCCGATTGGCCCATGCCATCGCGCAGCAGACGGCCGCCGGAAATGCCGGCATTGACCACTGCCACCCCTTCTGGCGCCAGCCGCGCGGCGAGATGATCGGTCCAGCGCTGGTCCTGGTCAAGGCTGGCGGTGGCGCCATCGGTGATCGAATCGCCGATCACCACCACACTGCGCGCGCTGGACGCCGCCTCGACCTCGATGCCCGACAACAGCAGGCGGGCCGTGGTGCTGTTGGCACCTTGCAATGCGGGCCATTGATGCTGGTCACCCGGCGCAATCCAGCTGGTCTGCCGCCCGTCCCAATGGAAGGTCCGCAGCGGCGTGGGGTCGGGCAGGTAGACGCTGACCTGCAAGGCCTGCCGATCAGCGGTGGGAAGGGGGAGCGGATCGCTCAGGCGGTCCTGCCCCGGCGCAATCACGACCCCGGGCTGGCCGTCGAAGCGCAGCGGCTGCGGCGTGTCACCCGTATGTGCAGCCACGCTGGCAGCGCCGATCCGCAACGGTTGGGTGCCATAGGCATTGCTCAGCCGGACCCGCAGGCGCACCCCGCCCAGGCTGAGGCGAGCGCTCTGCCGGAAGGTCTGGTCCTGCAGTTGGCCGGGGATGAGGGTAGGGAACAGGAAATCAGCGCTCCATATCGGCTGCGGGCTGGCTTGCCAGCTGGCGACCCAGTGCGGCGCGGGTGACGCGGCGGCGGCGCCGGACAGGGCAAGCAGGGCGGTGGCGGTCAGTTGGCTCAGACGATTCATCGGAATGACCTGGTGGGAGGGACAGCCATGGTGCGTCCGCGTTCACCTGTGAACTAGACTGCGTATGGACAATCATCTGTGAATCAAATTCATTGCCATGGCACGCACCGACATCAACCGATCCGGCGAACTGGAAGTGTTCGTGCGGGTCATCGAGACCGGCGGCTTTTCTGCCGCCGCCCGCAGCCTGGAGATGACGCCCTCGGCGGTCAGCAAGCTGGTTGCGCGCCTGGAGCAACGGCTGGGGACGCGCCTGCTGCAGCGTTCTACCCGCCAGCTGCAGCTGACTCCGGAGGGGTGTGCGTTCTATGAGCGTGGCCTGCGGGTGCTGGCTGATCTGGAAGAGGCCGAGCGCTGCGCCAGCGCCCACGCCGAGCCGCGCGGGCGGCTGCGGGTGAATGCCAACGTGCCGTTCGGCCAGCACTTCCTGCTGCCGCTGCTGCCGGAGTTCCTGCAGCGGCACCCGCAGGTGGGGGTGGACCTGACCCTGACCGACGAAGTGATCGATCTGCTGGAGCAGCGCACCGACGTGGCGGTGCGGGCTGGCCCGTTGAAGAGCTCCAGCCTGGTCGCGCGCCGGCTGGGGGCAACGCGGATGATGATCGTGGCGGCACCGGCCTATGCGGCACGACACGGACTGCCGGCCAATGTCGACGCGCTGCCGGCGCACAACCGGCTGGATATCGGCCACGCACGGTCGGTGCAGGGCTGGCCGCTGTTGCATGACGGGCAGGAGCAGCGGGTGCTGCCCAGCGGAAATGCGCGCGCCAGCAATGGCGATGCGCTGCGTCAGCTGGTGCTGGGCGGGCTGGGCATGGCCCGGCTGGCGGCGTTCCAGGTGCAGGCCGACCTCGCGGCAGGGCGGTTGTTGCCAGTACTGGAGGACGCCAACCCGGGCGACCTCGAAGAGGTACACGCCGTGTTCCTGGGGCAGGGCGGTTACCTGCCGCTGCGCGTGCGTGCGTTCCTCGATTTCCTGGTGGAGAAGGTGGATCTGGCGCGACCGCTGGGGTGACATGCGCCGCGCTGCCGCGCGGAAGCCGAGCATGGGCTCGGCTCTACACGTCGGTTCCGTTCGAGATTCCTGTAGAGCCGAGCCCACGCTCGGCGCCACCAGCCTCAGGCCTGCAACAGCTTGCGCGCGGCGGCGCGGGCTTCCTTGCTCACTTCCACGCCACCCAGCATGCGCGCCAGCTCTTCCTCGCGCGCCTTGGTGTCCAGCTTCTCCACCGCGCTCTGGGTCATGCCTTCCACCGGCGCCTTGCTGACCCGGTAGTGCGCGTGGCCCTTGGAGGCAACCTGCGGCAGATGGGTCACGCACAGCACCTGACGCTTTTCGCCGAGGGCGCGCAGCTTCTGGCCGACGATGTCAGCCACCGCGCCACCGATGCCGGAGTCGACCTCGTCGAACACCATCGTCGGTACCGCATCCAGATCCAGCGCGGCCACTTCGATGGCCAGCGAAATGCGTGACAGCTCGCCGCCGGAAGCGACCTTGCGCAGCGCACGCGGTGGCTGGCCGGCATTGGCCGCGACCAGGAATTCGACGCGCTCGGCACCCTGTGGATCCGGCTTGCCGTTGTCCTGCGGCTCCAGTTCGATCAGGAACTGGCCGCCGCCCATGCCCAGCTCGGCGATGATGCCGGTGGTGGTGGCTGACAGCTCGGCAGCAGCGGTGCGGCGGCTGGTGGTCAGCACTGCGGCCTCGACACGCCAGGCCGCTGCGGCCTTTTCAATCTCGCCGGCCAGGCGCTGCAGGCGTTCGTCGGCGCCGCGCAGCTGCTCCACTTCGGCGTGCATGCGCTCACGCTGCGCATCCAGCTCGTCCATCGGCACGCGATGCTTGCGTGCCAGATCGTGCAGGCGGCCCAGACGGCGCTCGTTCTCTTCGAACTGGTCCGGATCGGCATCCAGGTCGTCATGTACCCGGTCGAGCAGGGCCAGGGCTTCGTGCAGCTGGATGGAGGCGCTGTCGATCAAGGCATCGACGTCGCCCAGGCGCGGGTCATGTTCGGCCACCCTGGCCAGTTCATGCCGCACCTGCTGCAGCAGATCGAGCGCCGAGTGGCCTTCGTCACCGTTGAGCTGGTCCGTAGCTGTCTGGCAGGCGCTCAACAGGGCGCTGGCATGCGCCTGGCGGCGATGGCTGGCGCCGAGCGCGGTGATCGACTCCGGCTCCAGATCTTCACGATCCAGTTCACGCAGCTGGTGTTCGAGGAAGCCGATGCGGTCACTCACATCGCCCTGTTGCGACAGTGCCAGGGATTCATCGACCAGCGCCTGCCAGGTGGCGGCAGCACGGCGCACCTGGCGTCGTTCGCCTTCGTTGCGGGCATAGGCGTCCAGCAGGGCCAGCTGCGACGGACGCGTCAGCAGGGCCTGCTGCTCGTGCTGGCCATGGATCTCCACCAGCAGGCCGGCCAGGTCGGCCAGCTGCGCCAGGGTGACGGGGCGGCCGTTGATCCACGAGCGCGAGCCGCCGTCGGCGCGGATCACGCGGCGCAGCTGGCATTGGTCTTCATCGTCCAGCTCGTTGCTGGCCAGCCACTGGCGGGCGGCCTGCAGCTGGTCCAGCGCGAACTCGGCCGACAGTTCGGCCCGGGCCGCGCCGTGGCGGACCACGCCGCTGTCGGCGCGCAGGCCGGACAGGAAGCCCAGGGCGTCGACCATCAGCGACTTGCCCGCGCCGGTCTCGCCTGAAACCACGGTCATGCCCGGCCCGAACTCCAGTTCGGTGGCGCGGACGACGGCGAAATCCTTGATTGAAAGATGTCTGAGCATGGGTAAGGGGGTGTCTGCAGCCGCGCAACGCTAGCACGCGCAGCGGGGTCGTCCAATGACTTGCCAAGGGGATGCGCCGCCATTATCTAATGTCCCTGTCTCACAGGTTGATTCCATGCACGGTTCTCCCGACCAACTTGCCCCACGCGCGCGGCACCTGCTGCGCACGCTGATCGCGCGCTACATCCAGGACGGCGAACCCGTGGGCTCGCAGACGCTGGCGCGCGTGGCCGGCCTGGAGGTCAGTCCCGCCACCATCCGCAACATCCTCGGTGACCTGGAAGACCTGGGCCTGCTGGCGTCACCGCATACCTCGGCGGGGCGGATTCCGACCGCGCATGGCTATCGGGTGTTCGTCGACAGCCTGCTGCAGATGCAGCCGCCGGGCGAAGGTGAGCTGGCCCGGCTGCGTCAGGAACTGGCCGGAGGCGGCAGTACCCAGGCCCTGCTCGGCAGTGCCTCGGAGCTGCTGTCGGCGATGAGTCATTTCGTTGGCGTGGTCAGCGCCCCACGGCGTGAGCAGTTCGCCTTCCGCCAGATCGATTTCGTGGCGCTGGACGGGCGCCGGGTGCTGGCGATCCTGGTGTTTGCCGACAATGAGGTGCAGAACCGGGTGATCGAGACCCGCCAGGACTTCGCACCGGGGCAGCTGGAGCAGGTGGCCAACTACCTCAATGCCCACTTCGCCGGGCTGCCGCTGGCCGAAATCCGCACCCGCCTGCTGCTGGAGCTGCGCGACGCGCGGTCGGAGCTGGAACAGGTGCTGGCGCACAGCATCGAGCTGGCCGAGCAGGCCCTGCAGCCCCCGGCCGATGACATGCTGGTGGCCGGCCAGACCCGTCTGATGGGGGTGCAGGACCTGTCCGACCTGGAGCGCCTGCGCGAACTGTTCGAGCTGTTCTCCAGCAAGCGCGAGATCCTGCAGCTGCTGGAGCGGACCATCCAGGCCCCCGGCGTGCGCATCTTCATCGGCGAGGAAACCGGCGTGGTGCCCTTGCAGGGCGTCTCGCTGGTCACCGCGCCGTACACCGCCAATGGCCAGGTACTGGGCGTGCTGGGCGTGATCGGGCCGAAGCGGATGGCCTACGACCGCATGATCCCGCTGGTGCAGGCCACCGCCGATGTGCTCGGTGCGGCCTTTTCGCCCGGTGGGCGAAGTCCAGGTGCATCGGACGCTTGAAACGCAGCATCCCGCCCACACTAGGGTGGGTGGAGGCGGAGAGTGACCGCCAGGGACCCAGACATGAATCAAGATCAGCCAGACATCGCCGCCCAGCAGGCCGCCGCCGACGCAGCTGCCGCCGAGGGCGTCAACGAACAGATCGAACAGCTCCGCGCCGAAGTGGAGCAGGTCAAGGCCGAAGCGCTGCGTGAGCGCGCCGACCTCGACAACCAGCGCAAGCGCGTGGCCCGCGACATCGAGCAGGCACGCAAGTTTGCCAACGAAAAGCTGCTGGGCGAGCTGCTGCCGGTATTCGACAGCCTCGATGCCGGCCTCAAGGCCGCCGGCGACGATGCCCATCCGCTGCGTGAAGGTCTGGAAATGACCTACAAGCAGCTGCTGAAGGTTGCCGCCGACAACGGCCTGGTCCTGCTGGACCCGACCGGCCAGCCGTTCAACCCGGAACACCACCAGGCGATCAGCCAGGTCGCGGCCCCCGGCGCCGCCCCGGGCAGCGTGGTGACCGTGTTCCAGAAGGGTTACCTGCTCAACGAGCGCCTGCTGCGGCCGGCGCTGGTGGTGGTTGCCGCCGATTGACCCCGCGCGCCGGGCCAGGCCTGGCGCGGGTGTCCCCGCCCCGGACGGTGCATCGGCACGACCGACGCTGAACGTGTTGGGCGAACGGAAACACAGCGTTCGGCGGGTGGCTTGAATGTTCCACGAGCCTCCCCCACATCCCATTCATCCACCGGCCGAACGGCCGGACTGACAAAAACAACATCCTTCAAGGAGTCCCCCATGGGCAAGATCATTGGTATCGACCTCGGCACCACCAACTCGTGCGTGGCGATCATGGACGGCGGCAAGGCCCGCGTCATTGAAAATTCGGAAGGCGATCGCACCACCCCGTCGATCGTCGCCTACACCAAGGACGGCGAAGTCCTGGTCGGTGCCTCGGCCAAGCGCCAGGCCGTGACCAACCCGAAGAACACCTTCTACGCGGTGAAGCGCCTGATCGGCCGCAAGTTCACCGACGCCGAAGTGCAGAAGGACATCGCGCACGTCCCGTACGGCATCCTGGCCCATGACAATGGCGATGCCTGGGTGTCCACCAGCGATGCCAAGAAGATGGCGCCGCAGGAAATCTCGGCCAAGGTGCTGGAGAAGATGAAGAAGACCGCCGAGGACTTCCTCGGTGAGAAGGTCACCGAAGCGGTCATCACCGTGCCGGCCTACTTCAACGACAGCCAGCGCCAGGCGACCAAGGACGCCGGCCGCATCGCCGGTCTGGACGTCAAGCGCATCATCAACGAGCCGACTGCGGCCGCGCTGGCCTATGGCCTGGACAAGGGCGACAACAAGGATCGCAAGATCGTTGTGTACGACCTGGGCGGCGGCACCTTCGACGTCTCGGTGATCGAGATCGCCAATGTCGACGGCGAGAAGCAGTTCGAGGTGCTGGCCACCAACGGCGACACCTTCCTGGGTGGCGAAGACTTCGACAACCGCGTCATCGAGTATCTGGTTGAAGAGTTCAACAAGGACCAGGGCATCGACCTGCGCAAGGATCCGCTGGCCCTGCAGCGCCTGAAGGATGCTGCCGAGCGCGCCAAGATCGAGCTGTCCAGCGCCCAGCAGACCGAAGTGAACCTGCCGTACGTCACCGCTGACGCGTCGGGTCCGAAGCACCTGAACATCAAGCTGACCCGCGCCAAGCTGGAGTCGCTGGTGGAAGAGCTGATCAAGAAGTCGATCGAGCCGTGCCGCGTTGCGTTGAATGACGCCGGCCTGCGTTCGAGCGACATCAGCGAAGTGATCCTGGTCGGTGGCCAGACCCGCATGCCGAAGGTGCAGCAGGCTGTCACCGAGTTCTTCGGCAAGGAACCGCGCAAGGACGTCAACCCGGACGAAGCCGTGGCACTGGGCGCTGCGATCCAGGGCGGCGTGCTCGGCGGCGACGTCAAGGACGTGCTGCTGCTGGACGTGACCCCGCTGTCGCTGGGCATCGAAACCATGGGCGGTGTGTTCACCAAGATCATCGAAAAGAACACCACCATCCCGACCAAGGCCTCGCAGGTGTTCTCCACCGCCGAGGACAACCAGTCGGCCGTGACCGTGCACGTGCTGCAGGGTGAGCGCGAACAGGCCCGCTTCAACAAGTCGCTGGCCAAGTTCGACCTGTCCGGCATCGAGCCGGCCCCGCGTGGCCTGCCGCAGGTGGAAGTGTCCTTCGACATCGACGCCAACGGCATCCTGCACGTGTCTGCCAAGGACAAGAAGACCAACAAGGAACAGAAGGTCGAGATCAAGGCCGGTTCGGGCCTGTCCGAGGAAGAGATCGCACGCATGGTCGCCGACGCGGAAGCCAACCGCGAAGAAGACAAGAAGTTCCAGGAGCTGGTGCAGGCCCGCAACCAGGCCGATGCCCTGATCCACGGCACCCGCAGCGCGATCACCGAGCACGGCAGCAAGGTCGGTGGCGAAGTGATCGGCAAGGTTGAAGCGGCCTTGGCCGATCTGGAGACCGCGATGAAGGGTGACGACAAGGCACAGATCGAAGCCAAGTCGAAGGTGCTGGAAGAAGCCGGCCAGTCGCTGTTTGCTGCCGCTTCGGCCGACCAGGGCGGTGCAGCCCCGGGTGCCGACGCCGGCAATGCGGGCAAGGCGCAGGATGACGTGGTGGACGCCGAGTTCACCGAAGTCAAGGACGACAAGAAGTCCTGATCCGGACCGACGCGGGACGCTGCTTGCCAGCGTCCCGTTGTCGTATCAGGGTCCTGACCGCCCTCTGGCGCGTCGGGGCGCCCGACGCAAGAGCGGACCTGGTTCCGCTCTTCCGCTTTGACGAATCCCGACTTTCCGGAATGCGATCCACGATATGAGCAAGCGCGATTACTACGAAGTGCTGGGCGTTGCCCGCACCGCCACCGACGAAGAACTGAAGAAGTCCTACCGTCGTTGCGCGATGAAGTTCCACCCGGACCGCAACCCGGGTGATGCGGCGGCCGAAGCCTCCTTCAAGGAGTGCAAGGAAGCCTACGAAGTACTGTCCGACGGCAACAAGCGCCGCATGTACGACAGCCATGGCCACGCCGCGTTCGAACACGGCATGGGCGGTGGCGGTGGTGGTCCGGGCGGCCCGGACATGAACGACATTTTTGGTGACATCTTCGGCAACATCTTTGGTGGTGCCGGCGGCGGTGGTCCGCGCCAGGCGCGCCGCGGCGCCGACATCGGTTACGTGATGGAGCTGGACCTGGAAGAAGCGGTGCGTGGCGTCGAACGCCGCATCGAGATTCCGACCCTGGCCGAATGCGGCGACTGCGATGGCAGTGGCTCGGAAGACGGCAAGGTCGAGACCTGCAACGTCTGTCATGGCCGCGGCCAGGTGCGCATCCAGCGTGGCATCTTCGCCATGCAGCAGGCCTGCCACAACTGTGGTGGCCGTGGCCAGATCATCGCCAAGCCCTGCAAGACCTGCCACGGCAACGGCCGTGTCGAAGAAGACAAGGTGCTGTCGGTGAAGGTGCCGGCGGGCGTGGATACCGGCGACCGCATCCGCCTCGCGGGTGAGGGCGAGGCTGGCCCTGCGGGGACGCCGCCGGGCGATCTGTACGTGGAAGTGCGCGTGCGTGAGCACCACATCTTCCAGCGCGACGGCGACGACCTGCACTGCGAAGTGCCGATCCGCATTTCGCAGGCCGCGCTGGGTGACACCGTGCGCGTGGCCACCCTCGGTGGCGAAGCGGAAATCCGCATTCCGGCCGAGACCCAGACCGGCAAGCTGTTCCGCCTGCGCGGCAAGGGTGTTCGTTCGGTGCGCAGCCGCAGCGAAGGCGACCTGTACTGCCGCGTGGTGGTGGAGACGCCGGTCAACCTCACCAGCGACCAGCGCAAGCTGCTGGAGCAGTTCGAAGCTACCTTCAACGGCGAAGATGCGCGCAAGCATTCGCCGAAGTCGGCGACCTTCATCGATGGGGTGAAGGGCTTCTGGGATCGGATGACGTCCTGAGTCATCGACGGACATGTTGAACGACAGCGCCGGGCTCTGCCCGGCGTTTTCGTTTGCGGCTGCTTTACAGGATTTCCCAATCGGCTTTTCCGTACAGCCGGCGCCCCTCGAACAGAAGCGTTCCGCGATCACCCACGACATCCAGTTCGAACCAGGGCTGGCCATCCCGTTTTTTGGGCCGGACGTAGAAGCGTTTCTGGGCACGGTTCATTTCGATGTAGTACGGGTTCCGCAGGGCGGCATCCTTGGGCTGTTCCTTCCAACGAACATGGATGTAGCCATCGTCGTTTCGACCTTGGATCTCGAGAAAGAAATGAAAACCGTCCTTCTGTTCATCCGAGTAGAAACGGAACTGCGTGCCGCTCGCATATGCGGATGGTTGCATTGCCGTCAGGGACAGCAACACAGCAACCGCAAGCCATCGGGTGATACTCCATGCTTTCGTCACAAGTCCTTCCTCTTCCGTGGGGCGCTATCGGAACATGGATGCGGTTGCGAGAATGAGACGGATTTTCCACTTGCGTCCTGACAAGCAGAATCCCTACCTGTAGGTAGCGCAGTAGATTCACGCCATGCGTGGATGCCGTTCAACGGCTCAGCGGAAAAACGCCGCCGGTGTCTGCCCCAGCTGGCGCTTGAACATGCTGGTGAACGCACTCGGGCTTTCATAGCCCATCGCCAGCGCCACATCGATCACCTTCTCGCCGCGGGCCAGCCGTTCCATCGCGGCCAGCAGGCGCGCCTGTTGCCGCCACTGGCCGAAGGTCATGCCCAGTTCGCTGGCGAAGTGGCGCTGGATGGTTTTCACGTCGATCGCCAGCGCCTGCGCCCAGTCCTGCAGGGTCGCCTCGTCGCCTGGATGCTTCTGGATGTGCTGGCAGATCCTGTGCAGGCGCGGGTCGACGGGCTCGGGCAGGTGCAACGGGAGTACGTCCATGCGGTGCAGCTCATCGAGCATCAGTCGCACTACGCGGCCATCGCGGCTGTCCTCTTCATGCGGTCCGGCGATCAGGCTGGCCGCCTGCAGCAGTTCGCGCAGCAGAGGTGCCACCTGCACGGCGAACGCCTCTGCCGGCAGGTGCGGGGCGAATGCCGGTTCGATGTACAGGCTGCGCATGTGCACGTCGGCGATGCAGTCCACCGCATGTGCCATGCCCGCCGGCATCCAGATGGCACGGGTGGAGGGCACCACCCAGCGGCCGACTTCCGATCGCACCACCATCAACCCGGACATGGAATAGACCAGCTGATGTCGGCGGTGCTTGTGTGCCGAGATGTGGGTGCCGGCACGGTAGTCGCGCGCGCGGCAGGTCACCGGACGATGCACCGGCACCTCGTTCCACGGCGCGGTTTCGCGGACAGGGCAGGGGGTGTCCTTTTTGCGATAGGCCATGACCAGAACGCGGCAGAAGGGAGTGGAAGGCCACCGTAGCATGCACGGCTCGCCCCCATCCTGACCGTGCGCAATGTCGACTCTGGCTTCTCCCGCCGTATCCGCCCGCCCCGTATCGCCAGGAGTGCTGGCGGCGATCTCCAGCTCGCACATGGTCAACGACATGATGCAGTCGCTGATCCTGGCCATCTATCCGGTGATCAAGGGCGGCTTCAACCTCAGCTTTACCCAGATCGGCCTGATCACGCTGACCTACCAGCTCACTGCCTCGATCTTCCAGCCGCTGGTCGGGCTCGCCACCGACCGCCGGCCGGCGCCGTACTCCCTGCCAATCGGCATGGCCTCGACCTTGTGCGGCATGCTGCTGCTCGGCTTTGCGCCCAATTACGCGATGGTGCTGCTGGCCGCCGCGCTGGTCGGCATCGGTTCGGCCATCTTCCATCCGGAAGCCTCGCGCATCGCACGCCTGGCCTCCGGCGGCCGGCATGGCCTGGCGCAGTCGGTGTTCCAGGTGGGGGGCAACTTCGGTACGGCGCTGGGGCCGCTGATCGCCGCCGCGGTGATCGTGCCCTACGGCCAGCATTCCGCATCGTGGTTCGCCGGTGCAGCGTTGATCGGCATTGCCCTGCTGACCTACGTCGGCCGCTGGTACTCGCTGCATCTGGGCGCTCCCCGCCCGGCAACACATGGCGTGATCGCCGCGCGCCATCCACCGCGCACGATCGCCCGGGTGCTGGCCATCCTGCTGGTGCTGATCTTCAGCAAGTACTTCTACATGGCCAGCATCGGCAGCTATTTCACCTTCTACCTGATGCATCATTTCGGTATTCCGGTGGCGCAGGCGCAGCTGCATCTGTTCGCCTTCCTGGTGGCGTCCGCAGCGGGCGGCTTCTTTGGTGGGCCGCTGGGTGATCGTATTGGTCGCAAGCCGATCATCTGGGCCTCGATCCTGGGCGTGGCACCGTTCGCGCTGATGCTGCCGCATGCCGATCTGCTGTGGACCACGATACTGGCGGTGCTGATCGGCTTCGTGCTGTCTTCCGCGTTCTCGGCCATCGTGGTCTACGCGCAGGAAATGATGCCGCACCGGATCGGCATGGTGTCCGGTCTGTTCTTCGGCTTCGCCTTCGGCATGGGCGGTCTCGGCGCAGCCGTGCTGGGTCTGCTGGCCGACAAGACCAGCATCGAATTCGTCTACCAGCTCACCGCGTTCCTGCCGCTGCTGGGCATCGTGGCTGCTTGGCTGCCGACTTCCAGGCCTGCTGCGCACTGAGGGTGTTCTTCTGCAGGGCTGCGCCCTGCACCCGCAGAGGCTTCAAGCCAAGGCAACGGCAACGGCAACGGCAGAAGCGTGCATTCCGTGGGATGGCGGGGTGGGTCCGGTTGCGGGGGACGCTGCAAGTACGTCCATGTAAGCTCGGTCGCGCCATCCATGGCGCTCACGCCCCCGCAACCGGACCCACCCCGCCTTCGACAGATCTCCGCTGCTGTTGGTGGGTGTCGACCTTGGTCGACACGTAGATCCACGCCATGCGTGGATGCTCTTCGATTCAGATTTGAGATATTCGACTTCGACAGAGATTCATCCACGCATGGCGTGGATCTACTGCTCGCGGGGAACTGTCGAAGGTGGGGCACTGTGGGTTTGCGGGGTGTGAGCCGCATGGATGCGGCGACCAAGCCCCCATGGACGGGTTTACGGCGGCCCCGCAAACCCACAGTGCCCCGCCATCTCTCGGAATGTCGCTGTTGCTGTTGCCGTGGCCTTGGCTGTTGCCTCTGCAGGTGCAGGGCGCAGCCCTGCCGAAAAGCCCCTTGGGCGTAGAATGCGGGCATGAGCGAATCCCTCGACAACCACTTGGTCCACGGTCGCCGCCAGCGGCCCGACGGCCCTTCGCCGATCGATGTCATTTCGGTCCAATCGCAACTGGTCTACGGCCATGCCGGTAACAGTGCCGCGCTGCCGCCGATGCGCGCGCTCGGCGTGCGCGTGGCCTCGATCCCGACCACGCTGCTGAGCAATGCGCCGTTCTACGAGACCACCCGTGGCCGTGTGCTGCCCAGCGACTGGTTCGCCGACCTGCTGCTCGGCACGCGCGAACGTGGTCTTCCGCAGCGGGCGAAGATGCTGGTGTCCGGCTACTTCGGCAGCGCCTCCAATGGTGCCGCGTTTGCCGATTGGCTGGACGAGATCCTGCCGGCATGCCCGCAGCTGCGCTACTGCCTGGACCCGGTGATCGGCGATACCCACACCGGTCCCTACGTGGAGCCAGGCCTGGAAGCGATCTTCGCTGAACGCCTGCTACCGCATGCCTGGCTGGTCACCCCCAATGCCTTCGAACTCGGTCGCCTGACCGGCATGCCCGCGCTGGTCGAAGCCGATGCCATCACCGCCTCGCGCGCGTTGCTGGCACGGGGGCCGCAGTGGGTGCTGGCCCACAGCGTCGGCGGCAATCCGGGCGAGCTGGTGACGCTGGCTGTGGGGCGCGAGGAAACCTGGCGCTGGACCTCGCCGCTGCTGCCGGTCGACGTGGCCGGTACCGGCGATGTGCTGATGTCGCTGATGGTGTCCTTCCTGCTGCGCGGTGAGCCGATGCAGATGGCCATCTCGCGTGCCATCGCCGGCACCCACGCGGCGCTGGAGGCGACCCTGGCCCATGGCTTCGAAGAGTTCGACGTGATCGCGGCCGCGCCGGCGGCCTTGGCCGACGGGATGCGCTTCCGCGCTGAACGGCTGGCATGAGCGAGCTGCACGAACGCACGCCGCGCACGGTCGGCATCGTCGGCAGTGCCGGCGCCTATGGGCGCTGGCTGACCCGGTTCTTCGAACAGCACATGCAGGTACAGGTGATCGGCCACGATCCGGCCGATCCGAGCTCGCATGCGCCGGAGCAGCTGCTCGAACAGGCCGATGTGCTGGTGTTCTCCGCACCCATCCGGCACACGTCCGCGTTGATCGCCGAGTACGCGCGCCTGTCGGCTGGCCGCGAACAGGAACGCTTGTGGCTGGATGTAACCTCGGTGAAGGAAGCGCCGGTGCAGGCGATGCTGGCCTCGCGCGCCGAGGTGGTGGGTCTGCATCCGATGACGGCGCCGCCCAAGGCGCCGACGCTGAAAGGCCGGGTGATGGTGGTCTGCGAGGCGCGACTGCAGCACTGGCGGCCCTGGGTGGACGCGCTGTGCCTGGCACTGCAGGCAGAGTGCGTGCGGGCCACGCCGCAGCACCATGACCAGATGATGGCGCTGGTGCAGGCGATGGTGCATGCGACCCATCTGGCCCAGGCGGGTGTGCTGCGCGAGTACCAGCCGCAGTTGGGCACGCTGGCGGCGATGCTGCCGTATCGATCGGCTTCGTTCGAACTGGATACGGCGATCATCTCGCGCATCCTGTCGTTGAATCCGGCGATCTACGAAGACATCCAGTTCGGCAATCCCTATGTGGCGCCGATGCTGCAACGCCTGATCGGCCAGCTGCAGACGCTGCAGGCGCAGGTCGGGCAGGGCGACGATGCCGCGCGCGGCGCATTCCGCGAACACCTGCTTGGGGCCAACAGAAGTGCCTTCGGCGATCAGGCGCTGGCTGCGGGAAACTACACCTTCGAGCGCGTCGGCTATCTGCTGGCCGACCTGACCGAGCGCAACGCACTGTCGGTGCATCTGCCTGAAGACCGCGCGGGTTCGCTGCGCGAACTGCTCAACGTGTTCGAGCAGCATGGCATCAGCCTGGCCTCGATCCATTCCTCGCGCACGCCCGCCGGCGAGGTGCATTTCCGCATCGGTTTCGTGGCAGGCAGCGAGCCGGAGGCTATCGCCGCCGCCGCCGCCGAGGTGGATGCCAGCGGGATCGGTCGGGTGCTCGCATAGAACATTCATCCACAGGGCGTGTGGATGGCTTCTGCGCAAACATGTGGATAACCGGCTGCAGGCCTTGGCGGGCAAGGCTGTCAAGATGGTTGGTCAAAAAATGACCAACCTTTTTTTGACGGAACCAACGGCTGAGCCAAGCGTGGCCCGGCGCTACAGCGGACCGTTAGATCGACAGCCTGACCTCACCACCGCTGGTGGTGAATTCGCGGCCGTTGCGCACCAGCTGGCGGCCGTCGTCGAGTTCATAACGCGGCGTTATCTCGGAGCCATGCCCGCTGCCGCTGGCCTCGGGCTTGAACTCGATGATGATGTGGCTTTCGCCATTGCTGTCGACAGCAGGGAACTGACGGAACGACATACGTGACCTCCTTCAGTGGTTCATCGCTACCCCGTCAGAGTGATCCGGCCGGTGTTAGCCGGCCGTCATCAATCGATGAACTGCAGGCGTGCAAGCTCGGCATACAGGCCGCCTTCAGCCAGCAGCTCAGCATGCGTGCCTTCGGCCACGATGCGGCCATGATCCATCACCACGATGCGGTCGGCCTTCAGCACGGTCGCCAGCCGGTGGGCGATGACCACCGTGGTACGCCCGGCCATCAATCGTTCCAGTGCCTGCTGCACGCCGTATTCGCTCTGCGCGTCCAGCGCGCTGGTGGCTTCGTCGAGCAGCAGGATCGGTGCGTCCTTCAGCAAGGCACGGGCGATTGCCACGCGTTGCTGCTGGCCACCGGACAGGCGGGCACCGCGCTCGCCCAGTTCGCTGTCGTAGCCCTCCGGCAGCGCACGCAGGAAGGCGTCGGCCTCGGCGGCGCGGGCTGCATCTTCCACCTCGGCGTCGCTGGCCTCCAGCCGGCCATAGCGGATGTTGTCGCGTGCACTGGCGGCGAACAATGTCGGCTGCTGTGGCACCAGCGCGAGCTGCGCGCGAAGCTCCGCCGGATCGACCTCGCGTACATCGATGCCGTCCACGCAGATGCGGCCGGCTGCCGGATCGTGAAAGCGCAGCAGCATCGACAGCACCGTGCTCTTGCCGGCGCCTGACGGGCCGACCAGAGCGACGGTTTCACCCGGTCGCACGTGCAGGTTGAAATGGTCCAGTGCGGCCTGATCCGGTCGCTGCGGGTAGTTGAACACTACGTCGTCGAAGTGGATTTCGCCACGCAGCGGCTGTGGCAGCGCGTGCGGCTTGGCCGGCGCACGGATCTCGATGTCTTCCTGCAGCAACTCGCCGATGCGGCCCATGCCGCCGGACGCGCGCTGCAGTTCATTCCACACTTCGGCCAAAGCGCCGACCGAACCGCCGCCGATCAGTGCGTACAGCACGAACTGGCCCAGCGTACCGGCGCTGAGGCGCCCGTCGATGACGTCGTGCGCGCCCAACCACAACACACCGACAATCGCGCCGAACACCAGCAGGATGGCGCTGGCGGTGACCAGCGACTGCGCACCGATGCGCCGACGCGCGGCACGGATCGCATCGCCCAGCGCATGGTCGAAACGGCCGCGTTCATAGGGCTCGCGCGCATGCGCCTGCACGGTGCGCACCGCACCCAGCGTTTCGCTGGCCAGGCTGTTGGCATCGGCGATGCGGTCCTGGCTGCTGCGCGCGATGGTACGCAGCTTGCGCGCGCCGATGATGATCGGCAGCACCGCCAGCGGGATGCCGAGCAGCGACCAGGCGGCCAGCCGCGGGCTGGTGACGAACAGCATCGCCAGGCTGCCGACCACGGTGACGCTGCTGCGCAGCGCCACGGACATGGTCGAGCCGACCACGCTGCGCAGCAGTTCGCTGTCGGCGGTCAGGCGCGAAACCAGTTCGCCGCTGCGGCTGCGATCGTGGAAGCCGGCGCCGAGCTGGATCAGGTGTGCGTAGAGGCGGCTGCGCAGATCCGCCACGACCTTTTCGCCGAGCAACGAAACAAAGTAGAAACGCGCGGCCGTTGCCAACGCCAGCACCACCGCGACCAGCATCAGCAGTGCAAAGGCACGGTTGATCTGGCCACCGCTGCTGAAGCCGTGGTCGATCATCTGCTTCACGGCCGGCGGCAGGCTCAGGGTCGCCGCCGAAGAAACGGCCAGGGCCAGCAGCCAGGCGCTGAACAATCCGCTGTGGCGGCGCACGAACGGCCACAGCGTGCGCAGGCTGCCGAGGCGGCGCAGCGGCGGGGAAGCCGGATCGGTGGCCGGTGCGTCCTTGTCAGTCATCGAGGAGGTCATCTTGGATACGGATACGATCACGGGTGGCGTCGCGCAGGCGGGTTTTCAATGCGTCGACCTGGTCTGCGGGCAATTCCACCCGCAATCTCACGCCATTTGCATCGAACTGTTCATCGCGCTTTTCGGCGGCGTGGGCGGGCAGGGCGGCGTGCAGCGCGCCGAGGTCCTCGAATCCAGCCAACAGCTGCAGCCGCGCCATCGCGACCAGCGGCAGGCGTGGCGCGGTGCGCAGGCATTCGGCAGCGGCGCCGCCGTACGCGCGGACCAGGCCGCCGGCGCCCAGCTTGATGCCCCCGAACCAGCGGGTGACCACCACCATCACCCGGTCGAATCCCTGGCCATCAATGGCCGCCAGGATCGGCCGGCCAGCGGTGCCGGCCGGCTCGCCATCGTCGCTGGAGCGATAGTCCTGGCCGTGCCGGTAGGCCCAGCAGTTGTGGGTCGCATCGGCCACGGCCACCTCCTGCAGAAATGCCAGCGCAGCAGACGCACCCTCGATCGGCGCGGCATGCGCGATGAAGCGGCTGTGCTTGACGTCCAGGGTGTGGCTGACCGGTCGGGCGAGGGTATCGGGCATTCCCTTCATTCTACGGGCTTGCCGTCGACGTGCTTCAGTCGTCCAGCAATGGCCGCACATCCTTTGGCAGGCGCGCCTCTGGATAGGTCTGCAGGTAACGCTCCAGGCTCGCCCGGGCCAGGTCGCGCTGGCCGGCGTCGCGACGCTCGCGGATCTTCTGCAGCCATTGCCGGCGGGGCAGCCCGGCGTCGGCCTGCACTTCGGCCTGTACGGCCTCCGCGCTGAGGCCTGCGTCGCTGGCGCGGCGCATGACACCAGGCGCGGTTCTGCCGGCCGCGTCCTGCTTGCTCGAGGTGAGCGCGATGCGGTCTTCGGCCGTGGCCTGTGCGGAGGTCATCGATTCCGCCGTCGTTGCAGTGGCCTTGCGCGCCTTCATCGCAGCGGCAGGAACCGCAGGCGCGGCTGCAGGTGCAGGCGCCGAATAGGCTTCGGGTGCGGGTGGCGCTGCCGCAGGCATCGCAGGCGAGGCAAAGGCGGTGTCGGCGGCAGGCGCAGGTGGTGGAGCCGGCGCCATCATCGGGGCAGGCAATTGCCGAGGTGCGGCGGGCGCGGGTTTCGGCACGTCTGCGATGGTCGCTGCCCGAGCCGGTGCTGCCTCAGCGGCCGCAGGTGCAGCACCTGCTGTCGGTGCAGGTGCCGGTTCGGTGGCCGCGACATCGGCGGCCGCGCTGTCGTAGGCCATGCCTTCGGCGTTCGCATCGGCCGCCATTTCCTGTGCAGCCGGCGCGGTGGCAGCCGCCTCCGCCGGGGCCGACGGCGGCTCTGGACGCATCTGCCAGGCAATGCCCACGGCGAACACCGTCGATGCGGCCACGCCGAATACGGCCGGCCAACGGCGGCGCGGTCGCAGCGTGCGCGGTGCGACCGGGGGCGGAGGCGCCTCGCGTGCTGGCGTGTCCACGGCCGCACGCGCAGCGGCCAGGATCGCCGCGTCCAGCGCCGGCGGAGGGCCCTGTTCGGCGCGTCGCCCAAGCAGGCGTGCCAGCTCGCGTTCTTCCGGGGTCAGGGGATCGTCTCGGTTCATGCGTTCAGTCCCGCACGCAGCTTGTCCATCGCATAGCGCAGCCGCGATTTCACGGTTTCCCGGCCAACGCCGGTGATCTGGCCGATCTCCTCCAGGCTCAGTTCCTGTTCCAGCCGCAGCTGCAGCACTTCACGCTGTTCTGCGGGCAGCTCTTCCATCGCCAGTTGGATGCGGCGACGTTGTTCGAATTCGGACAGTTCCGCTTCCGGGGTCTGCCCATCCTCCAGCGCGGCCAGGCGCAGATCGGCATCGGCCGGTGCAGCAGGGCGATGGCGGGCGGCGCGCCAGTGGTCGTTCAGGCGGTTGTGGGCGATGCGGAACAGCCAGGTGCTGAAGGCCGCGTCGGCCTGCCAGCCGGCCCGTGCGCTGATCACCCGTTGCCAGACGTCCTGGAACATCTCCTCGGCCAGCGCGGTGTCGCGCAGCTGCCGCAGCAGGAAGCCGAACAGGCGCTTGCGATGACGTGCATACAGGCTTTCGAACGCGTGCACGTCACCGGCGGCCCAGGCCAGCATCAAGGCTTCATCGGTTGGCAGGGCACTGGCATCCACGCGGTACAGGGTAAGCCCTGCAGGCGGTGGCGCATAGCCGGCGATGGCGTGGGACAGGGCGACGGTCACGGCGGGAATCAGGAGAGGATCGACAGGAAAAACGCCCGACGGCACGTTTCGGGGTTACCGGGCTTCCATTGCCCCCCGGGTGGCGCGTTATGCTCGGTAATTCAGGGGAGGCGGCGCTCAGGCGGCGCCAAGAGAACGTCATTTGTCCACCGAAGCCGACCGCGCGCTGGAAGCGTCACACAACGAGCCTGTGCTGAGCGCGGCGCTGGTGCGCGCGCTGCATGCGCTGCTGCCGGAATCGGCGGTCGTGCGCGTCGGTTGGGACGATCCGCAGCTCGGCAGCGGGCAGGGCGGTTGGCCGATCGGTGGCGGCGGCGAGGACGTCTGGCAGCCCTTGGCCGACCATGCCGAAGGCCGTCATGGCTGGGAGTACGACGGCGCCCGCCTGCTGCTGTCGGTGCGCGGGGCGACACCCTCCCCGGCCTGGTGGGGGCTGGCCCGGCAGGCGATGGAGCTGGCCTTGCAGCGCGACCGCCAAGCGGGTCAGATCAAGGCGCTGGAACAGGCCGAACGATTGCAGCAGGCCTTGTTCCAGATTGCCGACCTGGCCGGTGCCGACCTGGAAATGGGCGAGATGCTGCGCCACGTGCATGGCGTGCTGGGCACACTGATGTATGCGCAGAACTGCTACATCGTCGAGTATGACGATGCCCGCCGGCAGATCCGCTTCCTGTACTTCGCCGACCAGGTCGATGACTTCGTTGCCGATCCTGCACAGAGCTACGACATCGACCAGATGCCGCGCAGCCTGACCGTGGCGTTGCTGCGGCATGGCCGGCCGCTGAGCGGACCTTCGCGCGAACTGCTGGCGCGGGTAGACCAGGAGCACGACCCGCAACGCGGCCCGGAAAGCCTGGACTGGCTGGGCGTGCCGATGCTGCGCGATGGCCGCGTGTGCGGTGCGATCGTGGTGCAGAGTTACGAGCATGCCGACCGCTACGGCGAAGCCGAACGGGCGCTGCTGGGTTTTGTTGCCCAGCACGTGCAGACCGCCATGGACCGCCGCCAGGCGCAGGTGCGGCTGGAGCAGCAGGTGGAACGGCGCACGCAGGAGCTGCAGCGCGCCAATCTCAGCCTGCAGGATGAAGTGGCCGAGCGCCGTCGTGCAGAGCAGCTGCAGACCGCGCTGTACAACATTGCCGAGATGGCGATGTCGGCCGACAGCCTGGCGCAGTTCTACGGGCAGGTGCACGGCGTGGTCGGGCGCTTGCTGGATGCGCGCAACTTCTATATCGCGCTGGTCAATGCCGAGAGCGACGGGCTGGATTTCGTCTATTCGGTAGACGAGCACAACGCCAGTCGTGCACCGCGCGCGTTCAGCCGAGGGTTGACCGAATATGTGGTCCGTCATCGGCGACCGCTGCTGGCCTCGCGTGCACAGATCGATGCGCTGCTGGAAACCGGCGAGGTACGTGAATCCGGTGCACGTTCGCAGTGCTGGCTCGGTGTGCCGCTGCTGCGCGACGACGAAGTGGTCGGCGCGATCGTGGTGCAGAGCTACACCGAGCAGATCGCCTTCAGTGTGCATGACCAGCGCCTGCTGATTTTCGTCGCACAGAACATCGGCACCGGTCTTGCGCGCCAGCGCGACCAGCAGCGCCTGCGCTCGGCGCATGCCGAGCTGGAAAAACGGGTGGAAGAGCGCACCCGCGAACTGGGCGAGGTCAATGAGAAGCTGCTGGGCCAGATCGGCGAACGCCTGCGCGCCGAGCAGCGCCTCACCCATCAGGCCATGCACGACGCGTTGACCGGGCTGCCCAACCGCCTGCACCTGCTGGACAGGCTGCAGGATGCGCTCGCACTGGCCCGGCGCGAAGGCGGGCCGGTGTTCGCGGTGCTGTTCCTGGACCTTGACCGCTTCAAGCTGGTCAACGACAGCATCGGCCACGCCGCCGGCGATCGCATGCTGGTGGAAGTGGCCAAGCGCATCGTATCGATGGCGGGTGACAACGACGTGGTTGCGCGCTTGGGCGGCGATGAGTTCGCCGTGCTGCTGCAATGCCCGGACGGACTGGCGCAGGCCCTGGATTTCGGCCAGCGGTTGTTGTTGGCACTGCAGGAGTCGATGTGGATCGCCGGTCGCGAGCTGTTTCCGTCCGGCAGCCTGGGCATCGCCCTGTGGAACCCGCGCTACCGCACCGGCGAGGAGCTGCTGCGCGATGCCGATGCGGCGATGTACCGGGCCAAGGCCCAGGGCCACGACCGCTGCTCGATCTTCGACGAGGAGATGCGCGAGCAGGCGCTGCGCAGCCTGGATCTTGAGGCTGACCTGCGGCGCGCGATCAACAACCGTGATTTCGTGCCGTTTTACCAGCCGATCGTGCGCCTGTCCGATGGCGAAGTGGTTGGCCACGAAGCCCTGCTGCGCTGGAAGCACGAGCGCCGCGGCCTATTGCTGCCGGGCGCGTTCCTGGAACTGGGCGAGGAAAGTGGTCTGATCGAACAGGTCGACTGGCTGATCTATGAGCAGGTCATTGCCGGCCTTGCCGACGGCGGGCGTGGTTATGTCTCGGTCAACGTGTCGCCACGGCATTTCCGCTCCGCCGAGTTCAGCGGTCGCCTGTATGGTTTGCTGGAGGCCTGCAACGCCGATCCACGGCGGCTGCGCCTGGAGATTACCGAGGTCGCGCTGCTCGACGATGGTCCGCATACGCTGCACATCCTCAAGGGTCTGCGCGAACGCGGCATCCAGGTGCAGCTGGATGATTTCGGTACCGGCTTCTCGGCGCTGTCCTACCTGCACCGCTTCCCGATCAGCACGTTGAAGATCGACCAGAGCTTCATTGCCGGCCTGCACGGGCCGGAGGCGCAGAGTACGCGCGCGCTGGTCGAGGGAGTGCTGTCACTGGCCCGCACGCTGGGCATCGAGACCATCGGCGAAGGCATCGAGACCGAGGCGCAGCGTGACACGCTGTTCGAGCTCGGCTGCGACTACGGCCAGGGCTACCTGCTGGGCCGGCCGGCACCGTGGACGCGCGCGGCGGCCTGAGCCACCGCGCACGCAGTCTTCAACGCAGCGCCGCGCGTCGCTTCTCGTCGATCCACTTCGAGGCCTGGGCCGGCTGGTAGTTCTTCATCCAGGTCAGCATTTCCTCGATATCCGAGCCATACCACAGGTCCTGGCGCTGCTCCGGGTGCAGGAAGCGCTCTTCCACCATGCGATCGATCATGCCGATCAGCGGTGCGTAGAAGCCGTCCACATCAAGGAACGCGCAGGGCTTGTTGCCGATGCCGAGCTGGCGCCAGGTCAGCATCTCGAAGATCTCTTCCATGGTGCCGAAGCCGCCGGGCAGGGCGACGAAGCCATCGGACAGATCGAACATGCGCGACTTGCGCTCATGCATCGAACCGACGATCTCCAGTTCGGTCAGGCCGCGATGGGCCACTTCCCAGTCGGCCAGCTGGCGCGGAATCACGCCGGTGACCTCACCGCCGGCGGCGAGCACGGCATTGGCCACGGTGCCCATCAGGCCGACATTGCCGCCGCCGTACACCAGACGCATGCCGTCGCGGGCGATGCGATCGCCCAGCGCAATGGCGCGTTCGGTGTAGACCGGCTTGCTGCCAGCGTTGGAACCGCAGTACACACAGATCGACTTCATGGATCTTCCTGTCTTGGCCGGAAACGAAAACGCCCCGCGGTCGACCAGTGAAGCCGGTCGCAGGGCGGGGTGTCCGGGCAATTATGAGGCCTTGCCGTTGTTCTCTGTAGCGCCGGGCCATGCCCGGCGGCATTTCGTTCAGATCTCCGCCAGCCCGTCAGCATTCAGCCGGGCAGCGCCCGGCTCTACGAGGGTCTGCGGTTACGCAGCGGCCGCCTGCTCGCGGCGGGGCCCTTCACGCAGCGCGCGGCCCACCATGCCCACCAGCAGGTCCAGCTCGCTGCTGTCCATGCCGAAGTGCGGGGTGAAGCGCAGCGAGTTCTCGCCGCCGTGGATCACGTTGATGCCGTGCTGGCGCAGCCATTCCTCGGTGGAATTGGCGCCATAGCACTTGAACTGCGGCGCCAGCTCGCAGGAGAACAGCAGACCGGTGCCCTGCACCTTGGTGATCAGGCCGCCCAGTTCGTTCTTCAGCTGCTCCAGCTTGCGCACGGCCTCAGCGCCGCGCTCGGCGATCGCCGCGCGGACCTGCGGGGTCAGCTGGGCCAGGGTGGCGCAGGCCACGTCCAGCGCACGCGGGTTGCTGGTCATCGTGTTGCCGTAGATGCCCTTGCGGTACAGCTGTGCGGCGTGCTCGGTCACTGCCAGCACCGACAGCGGGTACTGTGCAGCGTTCAGCGCCTTGGAATAGGTTTCCATGTCCGGTGCATCCAGGCCTTCGAAGCCCGGATAGTCGACCACCGACAGTACGCCGTGGGCGCGCAGGCCGGCCTGGATCGAGTCCAGCAGCAGCAGGCTGCCGTGGGCGCGGGTCAGTTCGCGGGCCAGCGCATAGAACGCCGGCGGCACGGAGCGGCCCGGGTCACCTTCGCCCATCACCGGCTCCAGGAACACCGCTTCGATGAACCAGTTGTTGTGCGCGGCATCCTCGAACACCTTGCGCAGGCCGACCTCGTCGTACGGTGCGACGGTGATCACCGACTCCTCGCCACGGTAGCTGGCCAGGTGCTGCATGTAGGTCTTGCGGCTGGAATCGGAATACAGCGCCGGGCGGTCGGTTCGGCCGTGGAAGCTGCCCTTGATGACCACGCGCTTGATCGCCGCACCGGCATGGCGGGCGCCCGGGTCGGTCTGCAGCTTGGCGTTGACGTCGGCGATGCGCGCAGCCAGGCCAACCGCTTCCGAACCGGAATTCAGGCACATGAAGCGGGTGAACGGACAGCCGCCACGACGGTGGCCGATCTCGGCCCGCAGCGCGGTGATGAAGCGCTGCTGGGACAGGCTGGGGGTCATGATGTTGGCCATCACCTGCGGCCGTGACATCGCTTCCATGACCGCATCGGGGGTGTGGCCGAAGCCGAGCATGCCGTAGCCACCGGCGTCGTACAGCACCGCGCCCTTCAGGGTGACCACCCACGGGCCGCGTGCGGCCAACGCCACGTACGGGGTCACCGCATCATCGGCGTAGAAATTGACGAAGCCGTCCTGCATGGCATCGATCTGCGCCTGCTCATCCTGTGCCAGCAGCGGCCCCAGCTCGGCCTGCACGCGCGCGAATTCGGCGGCGGCGGCATCGACCGCGGCAACCAGTTGCGGGTGGTTGGCGGCGAGGCCGGTCAGGGTTGCGTCATCCAGGCCGTTGGTGAGGCGGGTGCCGGGCTGGGCGCGGAGGGGGGCGAGGCGTTCGATGAAGCTCATTGCAGATCTCCTGAAACGTTGGGTCGCACGGGCCTTCAAAAGCAAAACGCGCGTCTTCACGCGCGCTTGGGGCGGGCTCGTGCAGCGGACTTCCTCGTCGATGCTAGCACTTGTTTTTTTGCGCGATAACCCCGCAAAAGACTGCTGCATAGCAGCATTTTGCGCGACGTTCGAGGTCCGCAGCGCAGGCTCGCAGACGCTGGACGTACAATGCGCGCCATTGTCGACCTGTTGCCGTCCACTGCCTTGAAGAAGTCCGATTTCCATTACGACCTGCCGGCCGAACTGATCGCCCAGGCACCCTTGGCCGAACGCTCGGCGAGCCGTCTGTTGCTGGTACCGGCGGCTCCTGCTGACTTCACCGACCTGCAGGTGCGTGACCTGCCGTCGCTGCTGCAACCGGGCGATCTGCTGGTGTTCAACGACACCCGGGTGATCCCCGCGCGCCTGTTCGGGCAGAAGGCCAGCGGTGGCCGCGTGGAGATCCTGATCGAGCGCCTGCTCGGCGGCCAGCAGGCCCGTGCGCAGGTGGGTGCCAGCAAGTCGCCGAAGCCCGGCAGCCGCATTGCCCTGGATGCCGGTGGCGAAGCCGAGGTGCTGGGTCGCGACGGCGAGTTCTACGTGCTGCAGTTCCATGTGCCGGAGTCGCTGGAACAGTGGCTGCTGCACGCTGGCCGGCTGCCGTTGCCACCTTACATCCAGCGCGAGCCGGGCGTGGACGATCGCGAGCGCTACCAGACCGTGTTTGCCCGCGAAGTGGGCGCAGTGGCGGCGCCGACCGCCGGCCTGCATTTCGATGAAGCGCTGCTGGCGGTCCTGAAGGACAAGGGCGTGGATTTCGGCCACGTCACCCTGCACGTGGGCGCAGGCACGTTCCAGCCGGTGCGCGCCGACGACCTGAAGGACCACGTGATGCACCGCGAGTGGCTGAACGTGGGTGCAGAGCTGGTGCAGCAGGTGCGGCGCACGCGTGCGGCCGGTGGCCGGGTGATCGGCGTGGGCACGACCGTGGTGCGCGCGCTGGAAAGCGCGATGCGCGATGGCGAACTGCTGCCGTTCGCTGGCGAAACGCAGATCTTCATCACCCCGGGCTACCGGATCCGCAGCGTCGACGCGATGGTGACCAACTTCCACCTGCCGGAAAGCACGCTGCTGATGATGATCTCGGCCTTTGCCGGCAAGGAACGGGTGTTCGAGGCTTACCAGCACGCGATCGAGCAGCGTTATCGCTTCTTCAGCTACGGCGACGCGATGTTGCTGTTCCCGCAGGCGGGGTAGGGCGCCGGCATTCGCTTGTGGTGGGTGCGTACCGTTGGTGCGCACTTGCTGGCCATCCGCCGGGCATGGCCCGGCGCTACCGGAGCAGAAAAGGCGGTTTTGGGAGACAATGGGCGACTATTTGCCCGAATGACCGCTCCATGTCCCGATTGCAGTTCCAGCTCCAGACCCGTGATGGCCGCGCCCGCCGTGGCCGCCTGACCTTCCCGCGTGGCACGGTGGAAACGCCGGCCTTCATGCCGGTGGGAACCTATGGCTCGGTCAAGGGCATCCTGCCGGACCAGGTGCGGGCACTGGGCGCCGAGATCATCCTCGGCAACACCTTCCACCTGTACCTGCGCCCGGGCCTGGACATCATCGCCGACCATGGCGGCCTGCATGGCTTCTGCCGCTGGGATGGCCCGATCCTGACCGACTCCGGCGGCTTCCAGGTGTTCTCGCTGGCCCATCGCCGCAAGATCACCGAGCAGGGCGTGACCTTCGCCTCGCCGACCGACGGTGCCCGGGTGTTCCTGGGGCCGGAAGAGAGCATGAAGATCCAGAAGGTGCTCGATTCGGACGTGGTGATGATCTTCGACGAGTGCACGCCGTACCCGGCCACCGAGGACGTCGCCCGCCGCTCGATGGAGCTGAGCCTGCGCTGGGCGCAGCGCAGCCGCAACGCGCATGACGAGCTCGGCAATGATGCTGCCCTGTTCGGCATCGTCCAGGGCGGGGTGCATACCGAGCTGCGCAGCCGTTCGGCCGAGGCCCTGCAGGGGATCGGCTTCGACGGCTATGCCATCGGCGGCCTGGCCGTGGGTGAGCCGGAAGACGAGCGCAATGCCATGCTCGACCATCTGGACCCCGAGCTGCCCGCCGACCGTCCGCGCTACCTGATGGGCGTGGGCCGCCCTGAGGACCTGGTCGAGGGTGTCGCACGTGGCGTGGACATGTTCGATTGCGTGATGCCGACCCGGAATGCGCGCAACGGCCACTATTTCACCTCGTTCGGCACCGTCCGCATCCGCAATTCACAGTACGCGCGGGACATGGACCCGATCGAGCCGGGCTGTGGCTGCGTGGCCTGCGCCGGCGGCTATACCCGCTCGTACCTGCGCCATCTGGACCGCTGCAACGAGATGCTGGCGCCGATGCTGGGCACCCAGCACAACCTCTTCTATTACGAAAAACTGATGGCCGACATCCGCGCGGCCATCGAGGCGGGAACCTTCCTGGCCTTCCGCGAGTCCTTCTACGCAGCACGCGGGGCGGTAGCGCCGCCCCTGTAAACCCGCAGCACCCCCTGCCAAACGGCCCAAGGACGAATGCCCGGGGCCGTGGCATACTTCAAGGCTGACCCAGATCCGCGGTCGACACCTCGTGCCCGTGAAACGGCCGAAGCGCCGCCCAACCAAAGGACCAACGATGAACCTGCTTGCCTTCCTGATTCCCGCCGCCCACGCCCAGGCCGCTGGCGGCCAACCGCAGGGCATGGGCCTGACCACGCTGCTGTTCCCGATCATCCTGATCGCCATCATGTACTTCCTGATGATCCGCCCGCAGATGAAGCGGCAGAAGGAGCACAAGTCCATGCTGGAGAAGATCAAGCGCGGCGACGAAGTGCTGACCAACGGCGGCATCGCCGGCAAGGTCACCGATATCGGCGACAACTTCGTCACCGTCGAAGTGGCCGAGAACGTGCGCATCCGCGTGCAGAAGGGCGCTGTCGGCAGCGTGCTGCCGACCGGCACCCTGGATTCGGCCAAGTAAGCCACTCCCTTTCTGAAGCACAACCGCGGCGCCGGGGATGGCGCCGCGCGGGACCCAAGCAATGCTCGAATTTCCACGCTGGAAGTACGTCGTCATCGTGATCGTACTGGCGCTCAGCGCGCTGTACGCACTGCCCAACATCTACCAGAAGGACCCGGCCATCCAGATCACCGCCAACCGTGGCGGCCAGGTCGACGATGCGCTGCGTGACCGTGTGCTGGCCGACCTGAAGAAGGCCGGTGTCACCACGCTCGGCGCAGAGAAGGAAGGGGACAGCCTGATCGTCCGCCTGTCGGACCTGAAGTCGCAGTCCGCCGCCAGTGATGCGCTGCGTGACAGCGTGGGTGAGAACTACACGGTGGCCCTGAACCTGGCCTCGACCGTGCCGGACTGGCTGGCCAAGCTCGGCGGTCGCCCGATGGTGCTGGGCCTGGACCTGCAGGGCGGCGTGCACTTCGTGCTGCAGGTCGACCAGAAGGCTGCGCTGGACAAGCGTCTGGACGCCTACACCGAAGACGTGCGCAGCACCCTGCGTGATGCGCGCATCGCCTACCAGTCGGTCGAGCGTCGTGCCGACAACACCATCGTCGCCAACCTGAGCCCGTCGGCCGGCGAAGATGCCGGTACCCGTGCCCGCGCCGCGCTGGCCAAGGCGCAGCCGACCCTCGGCTACGACGTCAGCGGCAACCGCATCACGGTCTCCATTCCGGAAGCCGAGATCGCGCAGATCGCCAACGGCGCCATCGAGCAGAACATCAACACCCTGCGCAACCGCGTGAACCAGCTCGGCGTGTCCGAGCCGATCATCCAGCGCCAGGGCGCCGACCGCGTGGTGGTTCAGCTGCCGGGCGTGCAGGACACCGCCGAAGCCAAGCGCATGATCGGTGCTACCGCCACCCTGGAATACCGGGCTGTGGTGGATGGCAACGCGCAGGATGCCATCGCGTCGGGCCGTATCCCGCCGGAAGCCAAGGTCTACCAGCGCCGTGACAACGGCGGCCCGGTGTTGCTGAACAAGCGCGTGATCGTCACCGGTGACCAGATGGTGGCCGCGCAGGCGGTGACCGACTCCACCAGTGGCACCCCGGCAGTCAGCGTGACGCTGAACAATGTCGGTGGCCAGCGCATGTTCGACTTCACCAGCGCCAACGTGAACAAGCCGATGGCGGTGGTGTACACCGAACGCGTGCCGACCGTGACCGTCGTCGACGGCCAGGAAGTGCGTGGCTTCAAGGTCAACGAGGAAGTCATCTCGGTGGCCAACATCAACGGCGTGTTCGGCAAGAACTTCCAGACCACCGGTCTGCAGAAGAAGGAAGCCGAAGACCTGGCCAAGCTGCTGAAGTCGGGCTCGCTGGCAGCACCGATGGACTTTGTCGAAGAGCGCGTGGTCGGCCCGAGCCTGGGTGCTGAGAACGTCAAGAACGGCATCACCGCGGTGGTTTACGCGTTCATGTTCACCCTGGTGTTCTTCACCATCTACTACCGCATGTTCGGCCTGATCACCTCGGTCGCGATGCTGTTCAACCTGCTGATCGTGGTGGCGGTGATGTCGCTGTTCGGCGCGACCATGACCCTGCCGGGCTTTGCCGGCCTGGCGTTGTCGGTCGGCCTGTCGGTCGACGCCAACGTGCTGATCAACGAACGTATCCGTGAAGAGCTGCGTGCCGGCGTGCCGGGCAAGACCGCGATCGTGACCGGTTACGAGCGGGCATCGGGCACCATCCTCGACGCCAACCTGACCGGCCTGATCGTCGGTGTGGCGCTGTTCGCATTCGGTACCGGTCCGCTGAAGGGCTTCGCGCTGACCATGATCATCGGTATTTTCGCTTCCATGTTCACCGCGATCACCGTATCGCGTGCACTGGCGACGCTGATCTACGGCCGTCGCAAGAAGCTCCAGAACGTGGCCATCTGACGGGACGACACGCACATGAAACTGTTTCCGCTGCACATCCTCCCGAACGATACCAAGATCGACTTCATGCGCTGGCGCCATGTCGCGATGGTCGTCACGATCATCGTGTTCCTGGCATCGATCGGCATCATCGGCTTCAAGGGCTTCAACTACGCTCTGGACTTCACCGGCGGCACCCTGATCGAAGCCCGCTTCGAACACGCGGTGGACGTCGAGGATGTCCGCAGCAAGCTTGAGCAGAACGGCTTCGACGGCGCCCAGGTACAGAGCGTCGGTGGCAACACCGACCTGCTGATCCGCCTGGCCCCGCACGGTGAACATGCTCCGGGTACCGGTGGCGCCTCTGCCGAGGACAAGGCCACTGCTGCGGCCGTGGTCAAGGCGGTTTCTTCGGCGGACAACCAGGCCACCGTGCTGCGCAACGAGTTCGTTGGTCCGCAGATCGGCAAGGACCTGGCGATGAATGGCCTGTACGCCACCATCTTCATGCTGGCCGGCTTCCTGATCTACATCGCGGTGCGCTTCGAATGGAAGTTCGCGGTTACCGCCAGCATCGTGGCCATGTTCGACCTGATCGTGACGGTGGCCTACGTGTCGCTGCTCGGCCGTGAGTTCGACCTGACCGTGCTGGCCGGCCTGCTGTCGGTGATGGGTTTTGCGATCAACGACATCATCGTGGTGTTCGACCGTGTCCGCGAGAACTTCCGCAGCCTGCGCGTGGAGCCGATGGAAGTGCTGAACCGTTCGATCAACCAGACACTGTCGCGTACGGTGATCACTGCGGTGATGTTCTTCCTGTCTGCGCTGGCCCTGTACATGTACGGCGGCAGCTCGATGGAAGGCCTGGCCGAGACGCACATGATCGGTGCGGTGATCGTGGTGCTGTCCTCGATCCTGGTGGCGGTGCCGATGCTGACTGTCGGTGCCCTGCGCGTGACCAAGCAGGACCTGCTGCCCAAAGCCAAGGACGTCGAGGCTCTGGCGCGTCGTCCCTAAGCCTCTACTGCACGCAGTACACAGAGAACCCCGCGCAAGCGGGGTTTTTTGTTGGCAGGGCTGCGCCCTGCACCTGCAGAGGCAACAGCAACAGCAACATCAACAGCGGGCATTCCGTGGGTGGGCGGGGCGGTGTCGGATTGCGGGGACGCCGCAAGTACGTCCCTGTAAGCTTGTCAGCCGCATCCATGCGGCTGACACCCCGCAATCCGACACCGCCCCACCTCTGACAGATCCCCACGGCTGTGGGTAGGTGTCGACCTTGGTCGACACATCTGTCAGACATCGAAACAATTCTGGGGTCAGATCCGTTTTCCTTCGGAAAACGGATCTGACCCCGAGAGCAGTCCCGACAGATCGCAGAAAACTGTCGAAGGCGGGGTGGGTCCGGTTGCGGGGGTGTCCGCGGCATGGATGCCGCGGCCAAGCCTACAGGGACGTATTTACGGCGTCCCCCGCAACCGGACCCACCCCGCCACCCCACGGATAGCCGGCTTTTGACGTTGCCGTTGATTGCAGCAGGTGCAGGGTGCAACCCTGCAAAACACCACCACCCTACGGCAGCGTCGGTTGTGCAATCGGCCCCTGCGCACTACGATCCTGCGGTTCGCGCGCACACGCGTGCCCGTATTCCTGCTGAGCGCCCTGTGCGCCGCATCTGCCAACCCGAGGTCTTCATGGTCATCAAACCGCGCGTCCGCGGCTTCATCTGCGTCACCACCCATCCGACCGGCTGCGACGCCGCCGTCAAGCAGCAGATCGACTACATCCGTGCGCGCCCGCCGATCCAGAACGGCCCCAAGCGCGTACTGGTGATCGGCGCCTCGACTGGCTATGGCCTGGCCGCGCGCATCACCGCCGCCTTCGGCAGTGGCGCTGCAACCCTGGGTATCTTCTTCGAGCGCCCGGGCAGTGAAACCAAGCCGGGCACGGCGGGCTGGTACAACTCCGCGGCGTTCCACAAGTACGCCGACGAAGCGGGTCTGTATGCCAAGAGCATCAACGGCGATGCGTTCTCCGACGAGGTGAAGGCGAAGACCATCGAGATGATCAAGGCCGACCTCGGTCAGGTCGATCAGGTGGTCTACAGCCTGGCTGCGCCGCGCCGCAAGCATCCCAAGACCGGCGAGATCATCAGCTCCACGCTGAAGCCGATCGGCGAGCCGATCACCCTGCGTGGTCTGGATACCGACAAGGAAGTGCTGACCGAAACCCACCTGCAGCCGGCGACTCCGGAAGAAATCGCCGGTACCGTCGCGGTCATGGGCGGTGAGGACTGGCAGATGTGGATCGACGCGCTGGCCGATGCCGGCGTGCTGGCCAATGGTTGCACCACCACGGCCTTCACCTACGTGGGCGAAGAGATCACCCAGGCGATCTACTGGAACGGCTCCATCGGTGCCGCCAAGAAGGATCTGGACGACAAGGTGCTGGGTCTGCGCGAGAAGCTGGCCAAGATCGGCGGCGATGCGCGCGTGTCGGTGCTGAAGGCAGTGGTGACCCAGGCCAGCTCGGCCATTCCGACCATGCCGCTGTACCTGTCGCTGCTGTTCAAGGTGATGAAGGCGAAGGGCACCCACGAAGGCTGCATCGAGCAGCTCGACGTGCTGTACGACATCCTGTACGGCGCCAAGGCCGATGGCGTTGCGGTCGATCGCCTGCGCCACGATCTGGTTGATGGCGATGGCCACACCGTCGCGCTGATCGATGAAGAAGGTCGCCTGCGCGCCGATTACAAGGAAATGGCGGCTGACGTGCAGGGTGAGGTGCTGGCGCTGTGGCCGCAGGTGACCAATGAGAACCTGTACGAGATCAGCGATCTCGCCGGCTACAAGGCCGATTTCCTGCGTCTGTTCGGTTTCGGTGTCGAAGGCGTCGACTACGAAGCCGACGTCAACCCGGACGTGAAGATCGACAATCTGGTCGATCTGACCTGATCGAAGAAGGCCGGCGAAAGCCGGCCTTCTGTTTCTGTAGAGCCGAGCCATGCTCGGCTGCTCTTCGCTTGGACCCTGCAGCCGAGCATGGCTCGGCTCTACAGAGAGGCGTCAACTGAACTCGAAGTTCATCGTCGGCGCTGCCGGGCCGACGAAATCGCCCTGCACGTAGTCCACGCCGGCACTGAACAGCAGTGTCATCGAGTTGGCGTCGCTGACGAACTCGGCGATGGTGCGGATGCCGGCTTCCTGCGCGCGTGCGGTGATCTGACTGACCCGGTCGATGTTCTCGCGGGTGGCGGCCAGGTCGCTGGTGAAGCCGCGATCGAGCTTGAGGAACTGCGGCTGGAAGTGGGCCAGCAGCTGGAACGAATCCAGGCCCGAGCCGAACTGCTCCAGACCAATCCGGCAGCCGAGCGGTGCCACTTCCGCCAGGAACTGCTGGGCGCTGCGCAGGTGCGTGAACACCTTTGACTCTGGCGCATGCAGCCACAGGCGTTCGCCCGGTACGCCGTGTGCCTGCAACTGCTGGCGCAGCGTGGCGATCATCTTCGGATCATCGAACGATTCCGGCGTGACCTTCACCAGTATCTGCGTCGGATGCCCCTCGCGCGCACGCGCGCCCAGTACCGCGATCGCCTGCGAGACGACCCAGCGGTTGATGTCCGCCAGCAGGCCGTGTTCTTCGGCGATGCCGAGGAAGGCGGTCGGGCTCAGCAGCTCTCCGTTGTGTTCCAGCCGCAGGTAGGCTTCATACAGCTCCAGCGACTCGCCCTGCAGGTTCAGCACCGGCTGGTAATGCAGCTGGAAGCCATCGCCTGCCAAAGCCTCGCGGATACGTGCGACCCAGCGCTGCACGCGCTCTTCTTCCACGCGATCGACAGCGGCCGGGTCGAAGATGCGGCAGGTATTGCCGAGCGCGGCAGCGGCCTGTGTACATTCACTGGCGCGCGCCAGCACCTGGCCGATGCTGGCGATCTTCTCGCCCACCTGCACCCCGCCAATGCTGACGGTCACCGTGGCCGAGCGCGCACCGATGCTGAAGACGTGCGCGGCGTAGGCTTCACGGATGCGCTCGGCCAGTGCCACGGTCTGCGCATAGGGGCCGGACTGCAGCACGGCGAAACTGTGTTCGCCGAAACGGGCCAGCTGCGCATCCTCGCCAACGACCTCGGCCAGCAAGGCGGCGAGGGCGCCGATCAGGGCGTCGGCCGAGGCCAGTCCGATATCCGGGATCAGACGTGCGTAATGATCCGGTTCGACCATCAGCAGGCCGAACTGACCCTCGCTGCGCCCCGCCTGTGCAACCGCGTCCTCGACCTGCAGCATGAAGGTCGGGCGGTTGAGCAGGCCGGTGACCTGGTCGCGCTGGCGCAGGTCTTCGACCTCGCGTGCCAGCTCCGGGTCGAATTCCATGCGCCGGCGGAACACCACCTGCAGGCAGGATTCGCCCTCGTAGGTGGCTGCGGTGAACTCCATCGTCGCCGGGAAGGCGTTGCCATCCTGGTGGCGGGCGTCGAGCTGGTACTGCGGTGGTGGCGCTTCGCCACGGCTGAGTGACTTCAGCAGCTGCTTGAAATCATCCACGTGCTGGGCGGCGACCATGTCCAGCAGCGAGATGCCTTCGACCTCCTCGAAATCCTCGTAACCGAACATTTCCAGGTAGGCATCATTGGCACGGATGTGCATGCCTTCATGGACGTAGGCAATCGGTTCACGCGACGAGGCGATCAGCGCGTCGCAGCGACGCTCGGTCTCGCGCATCTGCGCCTCGATCCGGCGCAGGCCGCGGCGTGCCTGCAGGTCGACCCACTGGTCGCGGACCACTGCCAGCAGGTGTTCGGCGCGCTGGCGCAGGGCGAGGGCGCGAACGCCGTTGCTGCTGGCCTGTACCAGTTCATCCTCGTCGATGCGCTCGGCCAGCAACACCAGCGGGATGTCCTTGCCGCTGGCGGCGATGTGCTGGGCCACCAGTGGCAGCGGGATGCTCTGCGAGGGCGCAGCCAGCACCAGGTCGATCGCCTGGCTGGCCAGTACCTGCGACAGCTCGGCCGAGTCCTGCGGGCGCCATGGGCGCACGGCGATGCCGCTGTTGCGCAGGGTGCTGACGATGGCTTCGGCGTTCTCGCCGCTGTCATCGACGATCAGCAGGCGGATGGTGATGTCGTTCGCGTTCTGCATGCACTGCTCCCCAATCTGCAAATCTAGATACACGATGCGTGGCGGCGCGTCCATGCGCGCAACGCTTGCGTGCCCGGAACGGCGATGCGGTTCACACCACGCAGCCGGCCGCGTGCCCGCTGGCCCAGGCCCACTGGAAGTTGTAGCCGCCCAGCCAGCCGGTCACGTCCAGCACCTCGCCGACGAAATGCAGGCCGGGCACGCGCTTGGATTCCAGCGTCGACGACGAGACCTCATTGGTATCGACACCGCCAAGGGTGACTTCGGCGGTGCGGTAGCCCTCGGTGCCGCTGGCCACCAGCGGGAATGCTGAAAGCACCTGTGCCGCCTTGCGCAGGTCCGGCTCGTCCAGCTGACGTACCGGGCGGTCGGGCAGCCAGTGCTCGCACAGGCGCTGCGCCAGTCGTTTGGGCAGCACATCGCCCAGCACCGTACGCAGTTCCGCGGCGGGGCGTTCGCGCTTCATCTGGCGCAGCCATTCGGCGGCATCCTGGCCGGGCAGCAGATCCAGCGACAGCGCGTCACCGGGTTGCCAGAACGAGGAAATCTGCAGGATGGCCGGGCCACTGACGCCACGATGGGTCAGCAGCATGAAGTTGCGGAAGCTGGTGCCATTGCAGCTGGCCTCGACCGGCAGGGCGACGCCGCTGAGCTCGGCCAGGCGCTCCTGGTGGGTGCCGCTGAGGGTCAACGGCACCAGGCCGGCGCGGGTCGGCAGCAGCTGGTGGCCGAACTGGCGCGCGATCTCATAGCCGAACCCGGTTGCACCCAGGCTGGGAATGGACAGGCCGCCGGTGGCGACTACCAGCGAGGCGCAATGGAACAGGCCGTGTGTGGTCTGCACGCGGAAGCCGTCAGTACCGTGTTCGATGCGCTCGACACTGCACTGCGTGCGGATCTGCACGCCGGCCTGCTGGCACTCGTCCACCAGCATCTTCACGATCTGCTTGGACGAGACATCGCAGAACAGCTGGCCCAGCTCTTTTTCGTGATAGGCGATGCCGTGGCGCTCGACCATCTCGATGAAGTGGTAGGGCGAATAACGCGCCAGCGCCGACTTGCAGAAATGCGGATTGGCCGACAGGAAGTTGGCCGGGGTGGTGCCGGTGTTGGTGAAGTTGCAGCGGCCACCGCCGGACATCAGGATCTTCTTGCCGATCTTGTTGGCGTGGTCGATCACCTGCACATGCCGGCCTCGCTGGCCCGCCGTGATCGCGGTCATCAGCCCGGCTGCGCCGGCACCGATCACCAGCACGTCGCAGCGGATCGTGCTCATGCCTTGGCGCGCTTTCGCCAGTTGGGGATCACGTCCAGCTGCATCTGATCGTTGAGCAGCTGCACTTCGGCGTCCTGGATCAGCACGCTCCAGCGCATCGCACGCTGGATCTGCTGGCCCCACAGATCGACGAATCCGCCGTCCAGGTCGACCACCGACAGATTGTCGAAGCGGGCCAGGCCCTTGCTCTGCTTCTGCCACCAGATGTCCGACGCGTTGCCGCCGTAGTTGACCACCTGCACCTGTCGGCTGCGGTTGCTGGCCTTGCGGATGCGCGACTCGTCCGGATGGCCGAGGTCGATCCACTGCAGGATGTCGCCGGTGTAGTCGTGTTCCCACAGGTCCGGCTCATCGTCGGTGCTCAGGCCGCGGCCGAACTCCAGGCGGTCGCCAGCGTTCAGCGCGAAGGCGAGCAGGCGCACCATCAGGCGTTCGTCGGTTTCAGACGGATGCTGGGCCAGGGTCAGGTTGTGGGTCGCGTAGTAGCCGCGATCCATGTCGCTGATCTGCAGTTCGGCCTTGCGGATGGTGGCGGTGAGGGCCATGAAGATCCAGAGGGGTAAAGACCGTCAATGATAGAGGTTTGCCCCGGGGGTGTCCGGTATGGGGGTGTCGGCAGGGCGTGATCGGTGGCACGCTGGCCGCCCTGATTCTTCCGGCTTGCCCTGTCGTATGTCCCGTTCACGTCCGCGCCGCCTGCAGATCTTCGGCATCGCGACCACATCATGACCACGCCCAGCCGACTGCAGCTGCCGCCCGGCAACTGGGATTCCCTGCTGGAGGGGCTGTGCGCGCGCTTCCCGCGCATCGATCGGTTGCAATGGGAGAGTCGCTTCGCGCGCGGGCGGGTACAGGACGCACAGGGCAGGGCGCTGGCGGCAGACATGCCGTGGCAGGTGGGTCTGGAGATCCGCTACTTCCGTGAAGTGGCGGACGAACCGGTGATCCCGTTCGTGGAGACCATCCTGCATCACGACGCGCACCTGCTGGTGGCTGACAAGCCGCACTTCCTGCCGACCGCTCCTGCCGGTGCCTTTGTGCGCGAAACCCTGTTGGCGCGCCTGATCGAACGCACCGGCAATACAGACCTGGTGCCGTTGCACCGCCTGGACCGGTTGACGGCTGGGCTTGTGCTGTTCTCCACCCAGCCGGAAACGCGTGACGCCTACCAGCGACTGTTCCGTGAGCGTCGCATCGAGAAGACTTACGAGGCGCTGGCCCCGGCCCTGCCGGACCTGCGGTTCCCGCTGGAGCGGCACAGCCGGCTGCAGCCAGGGGAGCCGTTCTTCCGCATGGCTGAAGTTCCCGGCGAGCCGAATGCACGGACGCGTATCGAGCTCATCGAAGCGCAAGATCGGGTCTGGCGCTACCGGCTCGTGCCGGAATCCGGACGCAAGCATCAGCTGCGCGTCCATATGGCGGCGCTCGGCGCGCCGATCCTGGGCGACGGGTTCTACCCGCAGCTGCAGGACCGGCCGCAGGGTGAGGGCGAGCCGCCGTTGCAGCTGCTGGCGCAGGCACTGGCCTTCGATGATCCGCTGACGAGCCAGCGGCGGAGCTTCCGCAGTGCGCGCACCTTGAGCGTTGCCGGCTGACGCGCGGCCGGATTCACCTGTTCGGGCGGCGCGCCAGCCAGCGGTCCAGCTCGGCAGCGAACAGCTGGCGGTCGCGCGCACCCAGAGGAGGCGGTCCTCCGGTCTGCACGCCCGCGCCACGCAGTTCCTCCATGAAATTGCGCATCGACAGCCGCTCGGCCATGTTGTTGGGGGTGTACAGCTGGCCGCGCGGGTTCAGGGCCACGCCCTTCTTCTCCAGCACCAGGGCGGCCAGCGGGATGTCCTGGGTGACCACCAGGTCGCCGGCGGCCACCCGCTCGACAATGGCGCTGTCAGCCACATCCAGTCCCTGCGGCACCTGGATCGAGCGCAGCCAGCGCGAGGGTGGGGTTCGGATCCACTGGTTGGCGACCAGGGTCAGCTCCACACCGACCCGTTCAGCTGCACGGAACAGGATGTCGCGAATGACGACGGGGCAGGCGTCTGCGTCCACCCAGATGCGGGTGAGCAGGGGTTCAGCTCGGGTTTCAGCTTCAGTCATTTACCCAGTGTAGGGTAGGAAAAACCTGAATGGGGGCCCGGGTTTAGCCTCGATCTGGTGCAACCCCTTGCCCTGTCTAGGGGCTGGCCGTCTGTCGCTGAATATCAAGGCTATCGCTTTTTGCTCAAAACACGCGTATCGTCTGGCCCACTGTGTTTGCTAGGGTCACCGTGAATCGTGGCCTGGTGCAGTTGATCTCACGATCCGCTCATCGATCCGCTTTACCAACGCCTGCAACTCAGTCTCGGCCCCGATACCCGGTGGCTGCGATTTTTTTCAACATGTGTTTCAGGAGTTAGTAAATATGTCTGATCGTCAGACCGGCACTGTCAAGTGGTTCAACGACGCCAAGGGCTTCGGCTTCATCACCCCGGAAAGCGGCCCGGACCTGTTCGTGCATTTCCGCGCGATCCAGGGCACCGGCTTCAAGACCCTGCAGGAAGGCCAGAAGGTTACCTTCGTCGCCGTCCAGGGTCAGAAGGGTATGCAGGCTGACCAGGTGCAGGCGGTCTAATCCGTCTGCTACCGTTTGGTAGCCAGAACGCCGGGAGCGAAAGCTCCCGGCGTTTTTCGTTATGGGCTTCTTGCAGCGTCGAGCCAGGTCCGGCTCTACAAAGGGCATGCACCCGGCACGGTACGATGCAGATCTCCCCAAGGATCGTCCCCATGCGCATCGTCCATCATCTGGAAAACTCCCGTTCGCTGCGCGTGCTGTGGATGCTGGAGGAGCTGGGGCTGGACTACGAGCTTCGCCGCTACCCGCGCGACCCGAAGACGATGCTGGCGCCGCCGGAACTGCGTCAGGTGCACCCGCTGGGCAAGGCCCCGGTGCTGCAGGACGGTGAACTCATCCTCGCCGAATCCGGCGCCATCCTCGATTACCTGGCTGACCGCTACGACGTGCATCGTCAGCTGTCGCCGTCGCCGGTACCGGCCGATGGCAAAGAGCGCATCGATTACCGCTACTGGCTGCACTATGCCGAAGGCTCGGCGATGCCGCCGATGCTGCTGACCTTGGTGATGAGCCGCATCCGCAGCGCGCCGATGCCGTTCTTCGCGCGGCCGATCGCCCGCAGCATCGCCGACAAGGCCGAACGCGGTTTCGTCGGCCCGCAACGACGCCTGCATCTGGACTGGATGGAGCGGCATCTGGCCGAAAGCCCGTGGTTTGCCGGCGAGCGCTTCACCGCCGCGGACATCCAGATGAGCTTCCCGATCCAGGCAGCGGCCGCACGCGGCGGCGGGCTGGACGACAAGCCGGCATTGCGTGGCTTCCTCAAGCGCATCGGTGAGCGTCCGGCCTACCAGCGTGCCGAGGCGCACGGTGGGGCATTGCAGGCCCTGCGCGGCGATTGAGGACGGCCGTCCTCGCCCCCATGCTGTACTCATGGATACCACAGCTCCCCAGTTCGACAACCGCCTGCTGAATCTGCTGCCGGGCGATCCCGAGTCCGGCCCGCGCCGGCGCGAAGTGCTGGGTGCGGCCTGGTCGCTGGTGATGCCGACACCTGTTGCAGCGCCGGTGCTGCTGGCGTGGTCGCCGGAGGTTGCCGGGATGCTCGGATTCGATCTTGCGCAGGTCGATGATGAAGGCTTCGCCCAGGTGTTCGGTGGCAACGCGCTGTATGCGGGCATGCAGCCGTGGGCGGCCAACTATGGAGGCCATCAGTTCGGGCATTGGGCAGGTCAGCTGGGTGATGGCCGCGCCATCTCGCTGGGCGAGTTGATCGGCGCCGATGGCAGGCACTGGGAACTGCAGTTGAAGGGCGCCGGGCCAACGCCGTACTCGCGCGGTGCTGACGGCCGTGCGGTGCTGCGCTCGTCGATCCGCGAGTTCCTGTGCAGCGAGTCGATGCATCATCTCGGCGTGCCGACTACTCGCGCCCTGTCGCTGGTCGGCACCGGCGAGGACGTGGTGCGCGACATGTTCTATGACGGTCATCCGCGCGCGGAGCCCGGCGCGATCGTCTGCCGGGTATCGCCCTCGTTCCTGCGTTTTGGTTCATTTGAACTGCCCGCTTCACGTGGCGAGACCGCACTGTTGAAGCAGATGGTCGACGCCTGCGTCGCCCGAGATTTTCCGGAACTGAAGGGGCAGGGCGAAGCGCTGTATGGCGACTGGTTCGCACAGATCGCCGTGCGCACCGCAGAGATGATCGCGCACTGGATGCGCGTCGGTTTCGTGCATGGGGTGATGAACACCGACAACCTCTCAGTGCTCGGCTTGACCCTCGACTATGGCCCATATGGCTGGGTCGAGGACTTTGATCCGGACTGGACGCCGAACACCACCGATGTGCAGGGGCGTCGCTATCGTTTCGGCACCCAGCCGCAGGTGGCGTACTGGAACCTCAGCCGTCTGGCACAGGCGCTGTCGCCGTTGTTCGCCGACGTGCAGCCGCTGCAGGCAGGGCTGGCCGCCTACCAGGCGACCTTTGTTGCGTGCACCCGTCGCGATGTGGCGGCCAAGCTGGGTCTGGCGGCGGCCGACGATGCCGACCTGCAGCTCTACCAGCGCTGGCAGCAGCTGATGCAGGACGGCGGCATGGACATGACGCTTGCATGGCGTGCGCTGATGCGCATCGATGCCAACGCGCCCGATGCGGGGGTACTGGCCGAAGTCTTCTATGACGCCGAGCGCGAGTACGCGGTGCAGGAACCTCTGCAGCAGTGGCTGCAGGATTACGCGGCACGGCTGCGTGCCGATCCGCTGCCGGCACCAGAGCGGTTCGCGAAGATGGGCGCAGCCAATCCGCTGTATGTGCTGCGCAACTGGCTGGCACAGGAAGCGATCGATCGCGCCGAACAGGGAGACCTGGGCGGTGTGCATGCGCTGCAGGACGTGCTGCGTGATCCATACACCGAACGCCCGGGGCTGGAGCATTACGCCGGCAAGCGCCCGGCGTGGGCAGACAATCGCGCAGGCTGCTCGATGCTGTCCTGCAGTTCCTGAGGGTGGGTTTTGGCAGGGCTGCGCCCTGCACCTGCAGAGGCCAGGTCAACAGCCAGAGCAAAAGCTGGGTTCCGTGGTTTGGCGGGGCGGTGTCGGAGTGCGGGGACGCCGCAAGTACGTCCTTGTAGGCTTGGCAGCCGCTTGCTCGTGTGCGCGTTCCTGCGCACACGGCCAGACCGGGGTTGGGTGTCCTGCCCAACCCGCCCGACGCATGCGTCGGGCCCATGCGGCTGACACCCCGCATTCCGACACCGCCCCACCTCCGACAGATTCCCGCTGCTGTGGGTAGGTGTCGACCTTGGTCGACACGGTAGATCCACGCCATGCGTGGATGCTCTTCGTTCAATTCTCGAAATATTCGATTTCGATAGAGATTCATCCACGCATGGCGTGGATCTACTGGCCACCGGCAAACTGTCGAAGGCGGGGCACTGTGGGTTTGCGGGGTGTGAGCCGCATGGATGCGGCGACCAAGCCTCCATGGACGGATTCACGGCGCCCCCGCAGACCCGCAGTGCCCCGCCATCCCACGGAATGCACGCCGTTGCTGTTGCCTCGGCTGTTGCTGCTGCCTCTGCAGGTGCCGGGCGCAGCCCGGCCGAACCCCTCAACAGGCAGCCGGCGCCCGGAACAGGTACCCTATGCCGCCATCAGACAACCGAATCGCCATGACCGACGCCATCGTCGCTCCGCAGTGGGCCTCGCGCCTGCGCGACATCGCCGACTTCCCCAAGCCGGGCATCCTGTTCAAGGACATCATGCCGCTGCTCGCGCACAGCGAGGACTTCCGTGGCGCGATCGCAGCGATGGCCGATCGCTGGCGCGAGCAGAAGCTGGACGCGGTGGTCGGCATCGAATCGCGCGGCTTCATTCTGGGCGCCGCCATGGCGCTTGAGCTTGGCGTGGGCTTCGTGCCGGTGCGCAAGCCGGGCAAGCTGCCGGGCAAAGTGCTGCGCGAGGAATACACCCTGGAATACCGCAGCGACTGCATTGAAGTGCATGCCGATGCGCTGCCCGCAGGTGCGCGCGTGGCGATCATCGACGACGTGCTGGCAACCGGCGGTACGCTGGTTGCTGCGTTGTCGCTGGTGCGCCGCCTGGGCGTGGAAGTAGTCGGCGCCGGCGTGCTGGTCGAGCTGGACGGCCTGGGTGGCCGTGGCCGCTGGGAAGCGGATCTGCCGCTGCACACCGAACTGGTGTTCTGATTCCGGTAGCTGCCAACCTTGGTTGGCACCGGATGGATGGGCCAACCAAGGTTGGCCACTACCAGGTCATGTCGCTGCCAACCGTGATTGGCAGCGCTCCTTCAATCACATCATCCGCACGCGGAACCGTCGGCCCTTGATCTTGCCGGCTTCCAGCTTCGCCACCGCCTTGTTGACCTGCTCGCGGGCGATTGCCACATAGGAGCGGGTCGGGAAGATCGCGATCTTGCCGATGAACTTGGCCGACAGGCCGGCATCGCCGGTGAGTGCGCCGAGGATGTCGCCCGCGCGCAGCTTGTCGGTCTTGCCGCCATCGATACGCAGGGTGCGCATCGCCGCCTGCGGCAGCTCGGCCGGGCGCGACGTCGCCAGCGGCGTCTTCTGCCAGTCCAGCGGCTCGCCGCGCTGCGCTTCGATGGCGTCGGCGCGGTTCTTTTCGCGGCCTGCCACCAGGCTGATCGCCAAGCCACTGGCGCCGGCACGACCAGTACGGCCGACACGGTGCTGGTAACTCTCGACGTCGGTCGGCAGCTCGTAGTTGATCACCGCGGCCAGCTCTTCCACATCCAGCCCGCGTGCGGCGACGTCGCTGGCAACCAGCACGTTGCAGCTACGGTTGGCCAGGCGCAGCAGCACTTCCTCACGGTCGCGCTGCTCCATGTCGCCATGCAGGGCGAGCGCGGAGAACCCGAACTGCTGCAGCGAGTTGGCCACTTCGTCCACGTCCTTGCGGGTGTTGCAGAACACCACGGCCGATTCGGGCGTGTACTTCAGCAGCAGGCCGGCCAGTGCCTTCTGCCGGTGCGCCGGTTCGACTTCGCAGAACAGGTGTCGGATGGCCGGCGCCTGATCGGCGCCTTCCACGGTTACTTCCACGGCATCGCGCAGCAGGTCGCGGGCCATGGCGCGAATGGTGTCGGGGAAAGTGGCCGAGAACAGCAGGCTCTGGCGATCGCGGTGGGTACGGCCAGCGATTTCACGGATCGGTTCTTCGAAACCCATGTCGAGCATGCGGTCGGCTTCGTCCAGCACCAGCGTACGCACGGCGCCCAGATTCAGTGCGCGCTTGCGCGCCAGCTCCTGCACGCGGCCGGGCGTGCCGACCACCACGTGCGGATCATGGCTTTCCAGCGACGCCAGCTGCGGGCCCAGCGGCGTGCCACCGGTCAGCAGCAGCAGCTTCAGGTTGGGGATGCCGGTGGCCAGCTTGCGGATCTGCTTTGCCACCTGGTCCGCCAGCTCGCGGGTGGGGCACAGCACCAGCCCCTGCACGCGGATCAGGCTGGGGTCGATGGACTGCAGCAGGCCCAGGCCGAAGGCTGCGGTCTTGCCGCTGCCGGTCGGGGCTTGGGCGATGACATCGCGGCCATCGAGGATGGCGGGCAGGCTCTGCGCCTGGATCGGCGTGAGGGTGGTGTAGCCGAGGGCATCCAGGCCGGGCTGCAGGGCCGGGCTCAGCGGCAGGGTCGAGAAATCAGTCATGGCGCATTGTACCTGCGCGCGCGGCCGGTCCCGCCTCGCAGCCTTCATCCACGCATGGCGTGGATCCCACGGGGGAGGCGGCGCCTTTGGAATTCAGTAGATCCACGCCATGCGTGGATGCTCTGGCCGTCCCCTCAGCCCAGCCCGAGGGCCTCCAGCTGCGCAGCCATCGCCTGCAACTGCTCCGGGGTGGCCGGCTTTCCAGCGGCCCTGGGTTCCAGCAGCAGCTGGTGGAACCACGGGTTGGCGTGCTGCGTGTCGAAATTGAACGCACAGCTTGCCTGCTCGCCCATCACCGCCTGCACGATCCCGATCAGCGTGTCTTCGGCTTCATCGACATTGCCCGGCCCATAGCGATCATCCAGCAGGCGCAACGGGATCGGCAGCAGGGTGGGAGATGCGGGCATGCCTCAAGTCTAACGATCCACGTTGGACAGGAGCAGGAGGAGACTCAGGCCGCGTCAACATGGAACTGGATCAGGCCGCAGTGCAGGCACTCGAACGTGTAGAAACCGATATCTGCACCGGGCGCGTAGTCGCTGACCAGCTCCGACCAGAGTATTTCGTCGGCGCTATTGGCCGCGCACCATGCCGCGATGGTCGTTGCCGAGGCCTGACTCACCTGTTCCATGGTGGCGTCGCCCAGGAAGCGGCAGACATCGCTGCAATGTGCCAGCCATTTTTCCCCTTGAAAACTGACATAGCCTGGCGTGCGCAGGGACAGCTCTTCCAAAGCGGTTTCGGGCACGCCTTGGTCGAGGTCCAGACTGCAGGCAAATGCCACATCCAGTGCCGACGCTGCACGGCCATCGGCAATGCACCAAGGGCAGATCTGCTCTGAATAATCTTCGCGCCCTGCGTGTATGGCATCGCGCAGGTACACGTACCCACGCGCTTGCTGGCAGACCCTGCAGGCAGCAGTGGACGGCCCCACGTTGCCCGTCGCAACCGGGTCCGGGTGGTAGCGGAAGTTTGGAAAGTCATTGATGCTCATGGCGTCCATCCAGTGCAGCGCAGGGGACGTTCTTGTACGACCTGCGGATGGTCTCGGCAAGCGGGGAGGGTCGCTCAGCCCAGCACCGCCAGCACACCCTGGTGGATCGCCAAGCCGCCGAACAGCAGCCAGCCGAACAGGATCAGCGCCAGCAGCAGCGGCTTCAGGCCGGCCTGGCGCAGGGCCGAGACGTGGGTGGTCAGGCCCAGTGCGGCCATCGCCATCGCCAGCAGCACCGTATCCAGCTGCACCAGTCCTGCCTGCGGCCCGGCCGGCAGCAGGTGCAGCGAATTGAGGCCGGCAACCGCCACGAAACCGAACGCGAACCACGGCACCACGATCCGGGCCTTGCCACCGTCCGCCGCCTTGCCGCCACGCGCCAGCCACAGCGACAGCGCGATAAGGAACGGTGCCAGCAGCATCACCCGCACCATCTTGGTGATGACCGCGGTATCGGCGGCCGGCTCGCTCACCGCGCGTCCGGCGGCGACCACCTGCGCGACTTCGTGCACGGTCGCGCCGGTGAACAGGCCGTACTGCTGTGCGTCCATCGCCAGCCAGCCATGTGACTGCAGCAGCGCGTACAGCGCCGGATACAGGAACATCGCCACCGTGCCGAACACCACCACCGTCGACACCGCCACCGTCACCTGCGCAGCACGGCCGCGCACCACCGGTTCGGCGGCCATGACGGCGGCCGCACCGCAGATCGCGCTGCCGGCACCGATCAGCATGGCTGCTTCGCGCTCCATCTTGAACACCCGCACGCCCAACCAGCAGGCCAGGCCGAAGGTGCTCGCCACCACCAGTACGTCCATCAGCACGCCGGCGATGCCGACGTGGCCGATGTCCTGGAAGGTCAGCCGCAGGCCGTACAGCACGATGCCCGCGCGCAGCAGCCAATGCTTGGAGAAGCCGACGCCCGCCGTGCTGGCAGGGGCCAGCCGTGGGTAGAACGTGTTGCCGACCACGATGCCAGCGACGATCGCCACGGTCAGCGCGCTCAGGCCGTGCGCCTGCAGCCAGGGCAGCTCGGCCAGATACAGCGAAGCGGCCGCGACCAGGCCGACCAGCAGCAAGCCCGGCAGCCGCGGCTGCCAGCGCTGGCGCAGGGCGGGCAGGGACCAGGAGGAGAGAGCAGGGGCGTTCATGGCAGTGGAAGGGTCTGGAGAGGCTATGCCAGCCTGCGCTCACACCGTTGACCAGTAAAACGAATAATATTGGTGAAAATTACCTATCTAGCGGGTTGAATGTGCGCCTGACCCTCCGCCAGCTGCAGGTCTTCGTCGCCATCGCCGATCACGGCAGCACCACGGCCGCCGGCCAGGCCATCGCCCTCTCACAATCGGCCAGCAGCGCCGCGCTGCAGGAACTGGAGGCGCATTTCGGCACGCCGCTGTTCGACCGCATCGGCCGTCGCCTGGCGTTGAACGGCCACGGCCGGGCATTGCTGGAACCGGCGCGCGCGCTGCTGGTCAATGCCGCCGATCTGGAGCGGCAGTTGGCGGCGGGCGGTGACCCGGCCCAGGGCGCACCACTGCGGCTGGTACTGGCGGCCAGCACCACCATCGGCAACTACCTGCTGCCGCCGCGTATCGCCGAACTGCTGCGGCAGGCGCCGCAGGCCGAGGTCGATCTGCGCATCGATAACAGCGCAGGCGTGGTGGCGGCAGTTCAACGGTTGGACGTGGATGCAGGATTGATCGAAGGTCCATGCCACGAACGCGGGCTGCAGGTGACCGCCTGGCAGCAGGACCCGCTGGTGATCGTGGCAGCGGCGGATGCGGCTCCGCGCTGGTCGCTGGATGAACTGCGCGCAGCGCGTTGGCTGCTGCGCGAACCCGGTTCAGGCACCCGCGAGGCCGTTGAACAGGCGCTGCTGCCGCATCTGCGCGGCTTCGCGCAGGCGCTGCAGCTGGGCAACACCGAAGCCATCAAGCAAGCCGCCATCGCCGGCCTCGGCCTGGCCTGCCTGTCCCGCCACGCCCTGGAAGAACCCCTGGCCCTGGGCCGCCTGCGCATTCTGGAAACCCCGCTGCCGGCGCTGCAGCGGACGCTGTGGCTGGTACGCCACCCCGGCAAGCAGTGGTTGCCGGGCCTGCAGGCGTTGTTGGGGGACGTGGAGTAGTCCGCTGGTATCCAGTCGATTGCATCCATTGGAAGATCCTGCGGCGATCATCCACGCATGGCGTGGATCTACTGTGTCGACCAAGGTCGGCACCTACCGACAGCAGCGGGAAACTGTCCAAGGCGGGGTGATGTGGGGCTGCAGGACCGTTGGCGCCATGGATGGCGCCATCGAGCCCCCATGGAGGGGTTTACGGCGTGTCCTGCAGCCCCACATCACCCCGCCATCCCACTGCAAGCCCGCTTCAGGCTGTTGCTGTTGCTGCGGCCGTTGCCCCGCGGGTGCCGGGCGCCGCCCGGCCCAGCCCCGCAACCCGCTACAATGGTCGGATGCCTCTGATTACTCTGCAAAACGTCGACTTCAGCGTCGGCGGCCCGCTGTTGCTGGAAAAAGCCGAACTGTCGATCGAACCGGGCGAGCGTATTGCCCTGATCGGCCGCAACGGCGCCGGCAAATCGACCCTGCTCAAGCTGCTGTCCGGCGACCACAAGCCCGATGACGGCGAAGTGCGCGTGCAGCAGGGCGTGCGCGTGACCCGCCTTGAGCAGGAAGTGCCGCATGGCGCCGCCGGCAGCGTGTTCGACGTCGTCGCCGACGGCCTGGGCGAACTGGGCCAATGGCTTGCCGAATTCCATCACCTCAGCCACGCCGACGTGTTCGATGGCGAAGCGCTGGGCAACGTGCAGGCAAAGATCGATGCCGCCAACGGCTGGGGCCTGGATCAGCGCGTCAGCGAGACCCTGACCAAGCTCGACCTCGATGGCGACGCGGAGTTCGCGCGCCTGTCCGGCGGCATGAAGCGCCGCGTGCTGCTCGGTCGCGCGCTGGTCTCCAGCCCCGACCTGCTGCTGCTGGACGAACCGACCAACCACCTGGACATCGAAGCCATCGACTGGCTCGAAATGTTCCTCAAGAACTGGAACGGCAGCGTGGTGTTCGTCACCCATGACCGCCGCTTCCTGCGCGCGCTGGCCACCCGCATCGTCGAGATCGATCGCGGCCAGGTCACCAGCTGGCCGGGTGACTGGGCCAACTACGAGCGCCGTCGCGAAGAACGCCTCAACGCACAGGCGCAGGAAAACGCGCGATTCGACAAGCTGCTGGCGCAGGAAGAAGTGTGGATCCGCCAAGGCATCAAGGCGCGTCGCACCCGTGACGAAGGCCGCGTGCGCCGCCTGAAGGCGATGCGCAACGAGCGTTCGGAGCGCCGCGACCTTAGTGGCAACGTCAAGATGGAAGCGGCCCAGGGCGTGAGCTCGGGCAAGAAGGTCATCGACATCAAGGACATCTCGTTCGCCTTCGGCGATCGCACGATGGTCCGCGATTTTTCCACCACCATCCTGCGCGGCGACCGCATCGGCCTGATCGGCCCCAACGGCAGTGGCAAGACCACGCTGCTGAAGCTGCTGCTGGGCGAACTGCAGCCGCAGAAGGGTGAAGTCAACGCGGGAACCAACCTGCAGGTTGCGTACTTCGACCAGTACCGTGCAGTGCTGCGCGAAGACTGGAGCGCGATCGAGAACGTGGCCGAAGGCCGCGATTTCCTCGAGTTCAACGGCAAGCGCAAGCACGTGCACGCCTACCTGCAGGACTTCATGTTCACCCCCGAGCGCGCGCGCGCGCCGATCACCCGCCTGTCCGGTGGGGAGCGCAACCGCCTGCTGCTGGCCAAGCTGTTCGCGCAGCCGTCCAACCTGCTGGTGATGGACGAACCGACCAACGACCTGGACGTGGAAACCCTGGAGCTGCTGGAAGAGCTGCTGGGCGAATACAACGGCACGTTGCTGCTGGTCAGCCATGATCGTGACTTCATCGACAACGTGGTGACGTCCACCTTGGTGATGGAAGGCGATGGCGTGATCGGTGAGTACGTGGGCGGCTACAGCGACTGGCAGCGCTACGCCGCCAGTGTCGCTGCCGCGCCTGCGGTGGTTGCTGCGGCCAAGTCCGCGGTCGCTGCGCCGGTGGCTGCTGCGGAACCGGCTGCGCCCAAGCGCAAGCTTGCCTACAAGGAAGCGCGCGAGCTGGAGCAGTTGCCCAAGACGATCGAAAAGCTCGAAGGCGATGTCGAAGGCCTGACCGCAGCGATGAACGATCCGTCGTTCTACACGCGCAGCAGCGCCGAAGTGACCGCGCACACCCAGCAGCTGGCCAAGGTACAGGCTGAACTGGATGCCGCGTACGCACGCTGGGAAGAGCTGGAAGGCTGAGCGGGAGCCGGGTCATGCCCGGCTCAGTAGATCCACGCCATGCGTGGATATCCGGATCCGTGCGGACCAACGGTCCGCACCCACGTGAATGTCTGCATCAGTGCGGACCAAGGTCCGCACCCACCAAAGCGGATTCCGCACCCACCGGGGGCCCGGCGGTCATTTAACCCCGTGCAGATCCCGCAGCTGGCTCGTGCGGCTGCCGAAGTACGCCGCCAGATCGGCGATGTCCTGATCGCTCAGGTCCTTCGCCTGCGGTGTCATCAACGCATGCTGGCGGTCACCGGCACGGTAGGCCTGCAGCGCATGCGCCAGGTAATCGCCATATTGCCCACCCAGCTTCGGGTAGGTCGGATCGATCGGCGCATTGCCGTCGGCACCGTGGCAATCGATGCAGCTCTGGCTGGTGGCCTTGCTCTTGACCTTGGCGCGGGCCTCACCGGCGGCTTCACGCCCGGCAGGCAGGCCAGCGGATGAAGACGATCCGTGCTCGCCGCTGGCATGGCCGGGATCGCCGGCGGATGTTTCGCTGTTCTCCACCTGTGACTGCGAGCAGGCCGCCAGCAGAAGGGCGACGGACAGGGCGATGGCGTGACGCAGTGGATGCGCGGCTTTCGACATGGGCGGGCCTTACTTGACGGTGGACAGGTAAACAGCGAGATCGGCGATCTCCTGTTCGCTGAAACTCATCGACTGTGCCTGCATCGTGGGATGCCGGCGCTTGCCCTGGCGGTACTCGGTCAGGGCCTGGGTCAGGTACTGCTGGGTCTGGCCACCGATCTTCGGTACCCGGTAACTGGGGTAGGCGTTCTTGTAACCGGTGATGCCATGGCACCCCTGGCAGGTATAGGCCAGCACACGGCCGTTGTCGAAACTGCCGGTGGGCGTGGCGGCCGCCGGCACAGGGGCCGTAGCCGGTGCCGGGGCGGGTGCTGCAGGAGCAGAAGCAGGAGCGGGCTGTGCGGCGGCCCCGAGGGGCAGGAGGACGGCCAGAGCGAGACAAGCGGCGAGCGGCTGCGGGCGCATGGTGTCTTTTCCGGGGATTCGGGTCTGGTCGTTCCGGCGTGGGGTACGGAACGACCCGAGTATAGCCTCAGGTTTCATCTAGCTGAAATGGGGTCGGTCCGACCGGCGGCGTGAAGGCACCATGACCTTTGGGATATGGTGTTGCCGTGAAGTGGTGCATTACTTTGCTACAACACCTGCCCACGCATCCTCCAGGGATCTGACGATGTCGCACCAAACCTTCCTGCCCGGCCCCCGCAGCGGACTCTGCGCTGCCGCGCTGCTGCTCTCCACCTCCCTGCTGCTGAGCGGTTGCGCCGCTGGGCCCAACAACGAGGCCAAGGCGGCCGAGACCAAGGACGAGAAGAAGGTCGACGCGGTGCCGGTGGAAGTGGCCGTGGCCAGCCATCGCGCGGTGGCCGCCAGCTACACCGGAACCGCGGCACTGGAGCCGCGCGCCGAATCGCAGGTGGTGGCCAAGACCTCGGGCGTTGCGCTGGCGGTGCTGGTCGAGGAAGGGCAGCGGGTCAGCGCCGGGCAGCCTCTCGTTCGCCTGGATCCGGACCGCGCGCGCTTGTCCGTAGCGCAGAGCGAAGCGCAGATGCGCAAGCTGGAAAACGACTATCAGCGTGCACAGAAGCTGGTCAGCCAGCAGCTGGTCAGTGCGGCCAGCGTCGACCAGCTGCGCTACGACCTGGAAAACATCCGCGCCCAGTACCGCCTGGCCACGCTGGAACTGTCGTACACCACCGTGGTCGCACCGATTTCCGGCGTGATCGCCTCGCGGTCGATCAAGACCGGCAACTTCGTGCAGATCAACACGCCGATCTTCCGCATCGTCGACAACTCGCGGCTGGAAGCCACCCTCAACGTGCCCGAGCGCGAGCTGGCGACGCTGCGCGCTGGCCAGCCGGTCACGTTGTCGGCCGATGCGCTGCCGGGCCAGACCTTCACCGGCATCGTGGACCGCATCGCGCCGGTAGTGGATTCGGGCAGCGGCACCTTCCGTGTGGTCAGTGCTTTCGATGGCGCCGCGCAGTCGCTGCAGCCGGGCATGTTCGGCCGCATCCGCATCGACTATGACCAGCGTGCCGATGCACTGGTGGTGCCACGCCTGGCACTGCTGGACGATGGTGAGCCGGCAGTGTTCCGGGTGCGCGAGGGCAAGGTCGCGCGGGTGCCGGTCAAGCTCGGCTATGCCGAAGGGCCCTGGGTGGAAATCCGTGAGGGCCTGGCCGCTGGCGACCAGATCGTCACCGCCGGCAAGGTCGCCCTGCGCGATGGCACGGCGGTGCAGGTGATCGCCGATCCTAAGGCCAAGGCGAAGACGGTAGCCACCTCGGCCGAGCCGGCAGAGAAGGCCGGGAGCACGCAATGACCGCGCCCGGCCACGACCCCGGTGCCTCGCCAGGGAGCGACGGCGCCGCCGCAGGCATGCGTGGCGGTCTGGTGGAGTTCGCCACCCGCCGTCGCGTCACCATCGCCATGTGCACGGTCACCCTGCTGCTGTTCGGCCTGATCGCGCTGGGCAACCTCAAGGTCAACCTGCTGCCCGACCTGAGCTATCCGACGCTGACCGTGCGCACCGAGTACACCGGTGCGGCGCCGACTGAAATCGAAACCCTGATCACCCAGCCGGTCGAAGAAGCCGTGGGCGTGGTCAAGAACCTGCGCAAGCTGAAGTCGGTTTCGCGCACCGGCCAGAGTGATGTGGTGCTCGAGTTCGCCTGGGGCACCAACATGGACCAGGCCAGTCTGGAAGTGCGCGACAAGATGGAGGCGCTGAACCTGCCACTGGAAGCCAAGGCGCCGGTGCTGCTGCGCTTCAACCCCTCCACCGAGCCGATCATGCGCCTGGTGCTGTCGACCAAGGCCGCGCCTGCGACCGACGAAGAAGCGATCCGTGAACTGACCGGTCTGCGTCGCTATGCCGATGAAGACCTGAAGAAGAAGCTGGAGCCGGTCACCGGCGTGGCGGCGGTGAAGGTCGGCGGTGGCCTGGAAGACGAGATCCAGGTCGACATCGACCAGCAGAAGCTGGCCCAGCTCAACCTGCCGATCGACACCGTCATCAAGCGGTTGAAGGAAGAGAACATCAATATTTCCGGCGGCCGTCTGGAGGAGGGCTCGCAGCGCTTCCTGGTGCGTACCGTCAACCAGTTCGCCGACCTGGAAGAGATCCGCAACCTGCTGGTCACCACCCAGGCATCCAACGGCAGCGCGGCCGACTCGGCGCTGCAGCAGATGTTCAACATCGCGGCCTCGACGGGTTCGGCTGCGGCGGTCGCTGCTGCGTCCGCCGCGCAGAGCGCTTCGTCCGGCGGCGCCTCCAGCGTGGTCGCCAACGGTGTGCCGGTGCGCCTGAAGGACGTGGCCACCGTGCGCCAGGGCTACAAGGAACGCGAAGCGGTCATTCGCCTGGGCGGCAAGGAATCGGTCGAACTGGCGATCTACAAGGAAGGCGATGCCAATACCGTTGCCACTGCCGAAGCGCTGCGCAAGCGCCTGGAGCAGATCAAGGCAACGTTCCCGGCCGATGCCGAACTGACCACCATCGAAGACCAGTCGCGCTTCATCGAGCACGCCATCGCCGACGTCAAGAAGGACGCGGTGATCGGTGGCCTGCTGGCGATCCTGATCATCTTCCTGTTCCTGCGTGACGGCTGGAGCACGTTCGTGATCAGCCTGTCGTTGCCGGTCTCGATCATCGCCACGTTCTTCTTCATGGGCCAGCTCGGCCTGAGCTTGAACGTGATGTCGCTGGGTGGCCTGGCACTGGCTACGGGCCTGGTGGTGGATGACTCGATCGTGGTGCTGGAGAGCATCGCCAAGGCGCGCGAACGCGGCCTGGGCATCCTGCAGGCGGCGATCGCTGGCACCCGCGAAGTGAGCATGGCAGTGGTCGCCTCGACCCTCACCACCATCGCGGTGTTCCTGCCGCTGGTGTTCGTCGACGGCATCGCCGGCCAGCTGTTCCGCGACCAGGCGCTGACCGTGGCAATCGCCATCGCGATCTCGCTGCTGGTGTCGATGACCCTGATTCCGATGCTGAGCTCGCTGAAGGGCCGGCCGCCGCTGGCCTTCCCGGAAGAAGCCGCGGCCGAGCCGTGGCAGCCGCAGAGCCGCTGGCAGAAGCCAGTCGCGCTCGGCCGTCGTGGTGTGATGGCAACGATGCGCTGGAGTTTCTACGCGCTTGCGTGGCTGGTGGTTCGTATCTGCCGCGGCGTGGCTGCAGTGGTCGGCCCGGTGATGCGCAAGGCCAGCGACATCGCCATGAAGCCGTACGCTGGTGCCGAGCGTGGCTACCTGCGGCTGCTGCCGGGTGCGCTGGCCCATCCCGGCAAGGTACTGGGCCTGGCCGCACTGGCGTTTGTCGGCACGATGGCGCTGGTGCCGATGCTCGGTGCCGACCTGATCCCGCAGTTGGCGCAGGACCGTTTCGAAATGACGGTCAAGCTGCCGGCGGGCACACCGCTGAAGCAGACCGATGCGCTGGTGCGTGAGCTGCAGTTGGCACACGGCAAGGGCGAGGGCGTGGCATCGCTGTATGGCGTCAGCGGCAGTGGCACCCGCCTGGATGCCAGCCCGACCGAGAGTGGCGAAAACATCGGCAAGCTGACCATCGTGATGGAAGGCGGCGGCAACCCGCAGACCGAAGCGGAGATCACCGAGCGCCTGCGTGACACCATGGGCCAACACCCGGGTGCGCAGGTGGACTTCGCGCGGCCGGCATTGTTCAGCTTCTCCACGCCGCTGGAGATCGAACTGCGCGGACAGGACATGGCGACCCTGGAAGTGGCGGGCCAGCGCCTGGCGGCGCTGCTGCGCGGCAATGCGCACTACGCCGACGTCAAATCCACCGTGGAAGAAGGCTTCCCGGAAATCCAGATCCGCTTCGATCAGGAGCGTGCCGGTGCACTGGGCCTGACTACGCGGCAGATCGCCGATGTGGTGGTGAAGAAGGTGCGCGGCGATGTGGCCACCCGCTACAGCTTCCGTGACCGCAAGATCGATGTACTGGTGCGCGCGCAGGAAACCGATCGTGCCAGCGTGGAGAGCATCCGCCGCTTGATCGTCAATCCGGGCAGCACTCGTCCGGTCACCCTGGACGCAGTGGCTGATGTGGTCGCCACCACCGGCCCGAGCGAGATCCATCGCGCCGACCAGACCCGGGTTGCCGTGGTCTCGGCCAACCTGCGCGACATCGACCTTGGCGCGGCCATGCGCGAAGTGCAGCAGATGGTGTCCGAACAGCCGTTGGGCGCTGGCGTGGGCCTGCACATCGGCGGCCAGGGTGAGGAGCTGGCACAGGCCGCGAAGTCGCTGATCTTCGCCTTCGGCCTGGCGATCTTCCTGGTCTACCTGGTGATGGCCTCGCAGTTCGAATCGTTGCTGCATCCGTTCGTGATCCTGTTCACCATCCCGCTGGCGCTGGTCGGCGCGATCCTGGCATTGATGCTGACCGGCAAGCCGATCTCGGTGGTGGTGTTCATCGGTTTGATCCTGCTGGTCGGTCTGGTCACCAAGAACGCGATCATCCTGATCGACAAGGTCAACCAGCTGCGCGAGGCCGGCGTGGCCAAGCACGAGGCGCTGGTGGAAGGCGCCCGCTCGCGCCTGCGACCGATCATCATGACCACCCTGTGCACGCTGTTCGGCTTCCTGCCGCTGGCGGTGGCGATGGGCGAGGGCGCCGAGGTGCGCGCACCCATGGCGATCACCGTGATCGGTGGCCTGCTGGTGTCGACCCTGTTGACCCTGCTGGTGATCCCGGTGGTGTACGACCTGATGGACCGCCGCGGTGATGCCTATTACCGCGAACGCGGCCGCAAGCATGCCGGTGAAGGCCTGCACGCCGCGCAGGGCAGCGGTGCGGGTGGGGAGGAACCGGCATGAGCATTGCCGAGTTCTCCATCCGTCGGCCGGTCACCACCATCATGTGTTTCGTGTCGCTGGTGGTGGTCGGACTGATCGCCTCGTTCCGGCTGCCACTGGAAGCGCTGCCGGACATCTCCGCACCGTTCCTGTTCGTGCAGATTCCGTATACCGGCTCCACCCCCGAAGAAGTCGAGCGGACCATCATCCGCCCGGTGGAGGAGTCGCTGGCGACGATGACCGGCATCAAGCGCATGCGTTCATCGGCAACTTCAGAAGCGGCGTCGATCTTCATCGAGTTCAGCGACTGGGATCGCGATATCGCCATCGCCGCTTCCGACGCGCGCGAGCGCATCGATGCGATCCGCAGCGATCTGCCTGACGATGTGCAGCGCTACAACGTGTTCAAGTGGTCCAGCAGCGACCAGCCGGTGCTGAAGGTGCGCCTGGCCAGTACCACCGACCTGACCACCGCCTACGACATGCTCGACCGCGAGTTCAAGCGGCGTATCGAGCGGATTCCGGGCGTGGCCCGGGTCGAGATCACCGGCGCGCCGCCGAATGAGGTAGAGATCGCGATCGATCCGAACCGCCTGAACGCACACGGCCTGAGCATCAACGAGCTGAGTGATCGCCTGCGCACGCTGAATTTCTCGATCTCGGCCGGGCAGATCGACGACAACGGCCAGCGCGTGCGCGTGCAGCCGGTGGGTGAGATCACCGACCTGCAGGAAATGCGTGATCTGGTCATCAACGCCAAGGGACTGCGCCTGGGTGACATTGCCGACGTGCGGCTGAAGCCGGCGCGTATGAGCTACGGCCGTCGCCTGGATGGCAATCCTGCCGTCGGTCTGGACATCTACAAGGAACGCAGCGCCAACCTGGTGGACGTCTCACGCGGCGCGCTTGCCGAGGTTGAAGCGATCCGCGCGCAGGACTCGATGCGCGATGTGCAGATCAAGGTGATCGACAACCAGGGCAAGGCGGTGACCTCGTCCCTGCTGGAGCTGGCCGAGGCCGGCGGCGTCGGCCTGATCCTGTCGGTGACGGTGCTGTTCTTCTTCCTGCGCCACTGGCCGTCCACGCTGATGGTGACGCTGGCCATTCCGATTTGCTTCACCATCACCCTCGGCTTCATGTACTTCGCCGGCGTCACGCTCAACATCCTGACCATGATGGGCCTGCTGCTGGCCGTGGGCATGCTGGTCGACAACGCCGTGGTGGTGGTCGAGAGCATCTACCAGGAACGCGAGCGACTGCCGGACCAGCCACGCCTGGCCTCGATCATCGGCACCCGCAACGTTGCCATCGCGCTCAGCGCCGGCACCTTGTGCCACTGCATCGTGTTCGTGCCCAACCTGTTCGGCGAAACCAACAACATCAGCATCTTCATGGCGCAGATCGCGATCACCATCTCGGTCTCGCTGCTGGCCTCGTGGCTGGTGGCGGTCAGCCTGATCCCGATGCTGTCCGCACGCATGGCCACACCGAAGCTGGTGCATTCGCAGACCGGCGTGATCGCGCGCCTGCAGCGTCGATACGCGCAGCTGCTGGACTGGTCACTGCGCCATCGTGGCTGGAGCCTGCTGGGCATCCTGCTGGTGGTGCTGGTCAGCCTGGTGCCGATGAAGCTGACCAAGATCGACATGTTCGGTGGTGATGGCGGCAAGGACATCTTCATCGGCTACATGTGGAAGGGCGCCTACACCTACCGGCAGATGTCCGAGGAAGTGGCCCGCGTCGAAGCCTGGGTCGAGGAGAACCGCGAACGCCTGCACGTGCAGCAGGTCTACTCCTGGTACAGCGAGCAGGAAGGCAGTTCGACCGTGGTCACCCTGGACGAGAAGTACGCCAAGGACATCAAGGCGCTGCAGGAAGAGCTGCGCAAGGGCCTGCCGAAGTCTGCGCGCACCGACTACTTCGTTGGCAACCAGGGCGGTGATGGTGGTGGTGGCGGCAACCAGGGCGTGCAGGTGCAGCTGGTCGGCGACTCCAGCGCGATGCTGCAGGAGATCGGCCAGGAAGTCCTGCCGCTGCTGGCCCAACGCACTGAGCTGCGCGATGTGCGCATCGACAATGGCGAGAAGGGTGGCGAGCTGAAAGTGCACGTCGACCGCGAGCGTGCAGCGGCGTTCGGATTCAATGCCGAGCAGGTGGCCAGCTTCGTCGGCCTGGCGCTGCGTGGCGCGCCGATGCGCGAGTTCCGTCGTGGTGACAACGAAGTACCGGTGTGGGTGCGCTTTGCCGGTGCCGAACAGAGCAGCCCCGAAGACCTGGCGGGCTTCAGCGTACGCACCGGCGATGGCCGCAGCGTGCCGCTGTTGAGCCTGGTCAGTGTCGATGTTGGTTCATCGGCGACCCAGATCGGCCGCACCAACCGCCAGACCACGCTGACCATCAAGGCCAACCTGGCCGAGAAGATCACTGCGCCGGACGGCCGCAAGGCCATGGAAGCAGTGCTCAAGCCGATGAACTTCCCGGCCGGCTACGGCTTCACCTTCGACGGCGGCGACTACGGCGATGACAACGAGGCGATGCAGCAGATGGTGTTCAACCTGCTGATCGCGCTGGTGATGATCTACGTGGTGATGGCCGCGGTGTTCGAATCGCTGCTGTTCCCGGCGGCGATCATGAGCGGCGTGCTGTTCTCGATCTTCGGCGTGTTCTGGCTGTTCTGGATCACCGGCACCTCGTTCGGGATCATGTCCTTCATCGGCATCCTGGTGCTGATGGGCGTGGTGGTGAACAACGGCATCGTGATGATCGAGCACATCAACAATCTACGCCGGGGCGGGATGGGGCGTACCCAGGCGCTGGTGGAGGGTTCACGCGAGCGTCTGCGCCCGATCATGATGACCATGGGCACGGCGATCCTGGCGATGGTGCCGATCTCGCTGACCGATACGCAGATGTTCGGCAACGGGCCGGAGTATTCGCCGATGGCGCGTGCGATTGCCGGTGGCCTGGCGTTCTCGACCGTGGTCAGCCTGCTGTTCCTGCCGACCATCTATGCGGTGCTCGATGACCTGCGCAATGCGGTGGTGCGCCTGATCCAGCGCGCCCGCGGGCTGGAGACGGTAGAGCCGGGCGCTGCCCGGCTGTAATGCACAGCAAAATGTGTTTGTGGTGGGGGGGAGACCGGTCGTAGTGGGGCGGTCTCCCCCTTTTTTTCATCGCCGTATCGTGTAAATGCCGTGCCAACCTGGGTTGGCACCTAGCAGCAGGGCCGAGCCATGCCCGGCGGGGCAGCGCGATCAGCTCGCCACCGTGCTCCACACCTTGCCGGCAGTCAGCCACAAGCCCAGCATGCTGCCCAGGTTGGTCAGCATGAAGGTCAGCACCACGCGGGTGACGCGGTTGCGGTACCAGCCCTTCAACGACTGTGCGTCGTCGCGCAGCTTGAGGAAATCCTCGTAGGTCGGCTTGCGCAGGCGCGCCTCCACCAGGGCCGCGAACGCACCGGTGGGGATGCTCAGGCGGAACGGCTTGAACGGCGCCACCACGATCGCGGTGAGGATGCTCAGCGGGTGGCTGCCGGCCACCAGGCAGCCCAGGCCAGCCAGGCCGCCGGTATACATCGCCCAGGTCGCCAGCAGTTCGGTGCCCACGCCCAGTCCACCACGATAGAAGCCGACACCGATGCCGGTAGCCACGATGGCCAGGATCGCGAGGGTGAACCACGGGATGTTGCGCTTCTTCGGCACCGCTTCCAGCTGCTCGCGCAACGGCGCGGCCGCCTCGGTATCGGTTTCCAGATAGCGCGCCAGGCCGGCCAGGTGACCGGCACCGACCACCGCCAGCACTTCGCGCTGCTGCGGATCATGCGCTTCACGCAGGCGCGTGGCCATATAGCGGTCGCGCTCGCCGATGATCGTTTCGTACAAGGCCGGGTTCTCGCTGGCGAACTCGCCGAAGCTCGATTCCAGCATGTCGCCCTGCTTCAGCTTCTCGATCTCGTCCTCGCCGACATCCTCGGACGAGAACAGGCCAGCGCCGAGCCCGGCCACCAGCTTCAGCTTGCCGAAGAAGCCCAGTCGCTGCGAAGCGCGGCGGAACGTCAGCCCGACTTCGCGGTCGATCAGGTGCACCGGCAGGTTGCGCTCGCGCGCCAGTTCCACCGCACGCTTCAGTTCGGCGCCGGGCTCGATGCCGAGCTGTTCGGCCAGTCGGCGCTGATAGGCCGACAGCGCGAGGTTGGCCGCGAACAGGGCCACGCGACCCTTGCGGATCACTTCCACCAGGTCCAGTTTGGCCAGCGTGTCCGGGTCGCTCAGCGCCTGCAGGCGCTGTGGGTCCAGCTCGACCGCCACCGCATCGAAACGGCCGCTGTCGATGGCTTTTTCCACTGCCTCGACGCTGGCATGGGAGACGTGGGCGGTGCCCAGCAGGGTGTAGCGCACGCCGTCGCGTTCGACGACGCGTACGGGCTGGCCGGCGAACAGATCGTCGCCGGTTTCGGGAAGGGTTTCGGTCATGGAATCATTCATTGGAAGGAGCGGAATCGGCGCCATCGCCGAGCGCGCGCTGCATCTGTACGGTGTCCAGCCAGCGGCCGTGCTTGCGGCCGAGGCCACGGAACACGCCTACCAGCTGGAACCCGAAGCGTTCGTGCAGCTTGATGGAGGCGGTATTGGTCGGCTCTCCGATCACCGCCACCATCTGTCGATGGCCGCGCGCGGTGCAGGCATCGATCAGTGCCTGCAGCAGGCCGGTGCCGACGCCACGGCCCTGGAAGCGTGCATCGACATAGACCGAGTTCTCAACGGTCCACTGGTAGGCGATGCGCGTGCGGTAGGTGTTGGCATACGCATAGCCGGCAACCTGGCCGTCGATCTCGGCCACCAGGTAGGGGAAGCCGCGGTCGATGATGTCGCGCATGCGGCGCAGCATCTCGGCCTGGTCGGGAATCTCGTACTCGTAGGTGTTGACGAAGTCGGTCACTTCCACCGCGTAGATCGCGGTGATCGCAGCGATGTCGGCAGGGCCGGCATCACGGATGAGTACGGCCATGCGCGGGCTCCGGGTCAGTCGATGTAGCGCTTGAGCAGATCGCCGTAGGCGTCGATGCGACGATCGCGCAGGAACGGCCAGATGCGGCGCACGTGCTCGCTGCGTTGCAGGTCGACCTCACACATCAGGATCGTCGCGTCGGTGCCGGCTTCGGCCAGGAATTCGCCCTGCGGGCCCAGCACGTGGCTGTTGCCCCAGAACTGGATGCCCGAGGCGCCCAGCGGCGACGCTTCATGGCCCACGCGGTTGCAGCTGAGCACCGGCACGCCGTTGGCCACGGCATGGCCACGGTGGCTCAGCACCCAGGCGTCGCGCTGGCGGGTCTTCTCGTCCTGCACGTCATCCGGGTCCCAGCCGATCGCGGTGGGGTAGAGCAGCAGTTCCGCACCGGCCAGCGCCATCAGGCGCGCCGCTTCCGGGTACCACTGGTCCCAGCACACCAGCACGCCGAGGCGGCCGACCGAGGTGTCGATCGGCTTGAAGCCGATGTCGCCCGGGGTGAAGTAGAACTTCTCGTAGAAACCCGGGTCGTCCGGAATGTGCATCTTGCGGTACTTGCCCAGCAACGTGCCGTCCTTCTCGAAGACCACGGCGGTGTTGTGGTACAGGCCGGCAGCGCGGCGCTCGAACAGCGAGCCGACCAGCACCACGCCATGCTTCTTCGCCAGCGCGCCCAGGCGCTCGGTGCTGGGGCCCGGGATCGGCTCGGCCAGGTCGAATTCATCGACCGATTCGTGCTGGCAGAAGTAGGGACCGTTGTGCAGTTCCTGCAGCAGCACCAGCTTCGCGCCCTGCGCCGCAGCGTCGGCAACACGCGCTTCGATCACCGCCAGGTTGGCGGCGGCATCACCGTGGTTGCGCTCCTGGATCAGGGCGACGGTAAGGGGGCTGCGCGAGTTCATGCGGGGCGATCCTGCGGGGGAAAACCCGCATGTTAACGCGGATGCGGCATGACAGCGTGTTGGCTGCTGAATGGTGCACGCAACCGGTAGCGCCGGGCCATGCCCGGCGGATTTTCCAGATGCCGCTGCGCTCGCCGGGCATGGCCCGGCGCTACCGCGTGGCTTTATGCCTTCAACAACCCTGCCGGCAGCTGCATGGTGATGCAGTGCAGGCTGCCGTTCTGCCAGATCAGCGAGCGGCAGGGCACCTGCACGATCTCGCGGTCCGGGTGGGCCTGTGCCAGCACATCACGGGCCAGGTCGTCGGCCGGGTCGCCATAGGCCGGCATCAGCACCGCGCCGTTGACGATCAGGTAATTGGCATACGAAGCAGCCAGGCGGCGGCCCTCATCGATCACCGGCTTTGCCCACGGCAACGGGAACAGCCGGTACGGCTGGCCGTCGCGCGTGCGCAGTGCGGCCAGCTCGGCACCCATCGCCTGCAGTTCGGCGTAGTGCGAATCGCTGGCGTCGTCGCAGGCCTGGTAGACGATGCTGTCGGCCGAGGCGAAGCGGGCGAGGGTGTCGATATGGGCGTCGGTGTCGTCGCCTTCCAGGTAGCCATGATCCAGCCACAGCACGCGTTCCTGCTGCAGCCAGTTCGCCAGGTCGGCGCTCAGGCTGTCGCGGTCACGGTCGGGATGGCGTTCGTGCAGGCACTTCCAGGTGGTCAGCAGGGTGCCTTCGCCATCGGTCTCGATGCCGCCGCCTTCCAGTGCGAACGGAATGCTGCGTACCGCCGCATCGTTGAACACGCCGGCCTGGTCGAGCACGCCGACCAGCTGGTCATCGAGGGTGGCATCGAACTTGCCGCCCCAGCCGGTGAAGCGGAAGTCCAGCAGCTGGAAGCTGCCGTCGGCGCGGCGCAGGGTGATCGGGCCCGAATCACGCAGCCAGGTATCGTCGTACGCGGCGGTGGTGAAGTGGACCTTGTCCATGTCGATGCGGTTGGAGCGCAGCCGCATTTCGGCGTAGGTCTCCACGTCATCGTCGGCCACGCAGATCAGCACCGGCTGGAAGCGGGTGATCGCCGCAACCAGGGCGATGTAGGTCTCTTCCACCTGGCCCAGGCGGTCGGCCCAGTCGGTGTCGGCGGTGGGCCAGGCAATCAGGACGCCGCTCTGGGCTTCCCATTCGGCAGGAAAACGAAGGGTCTGGTTCATGGTCTCGCTACACGCGCCCGCCGGTGGCGGGCATGGGGGTCAACGGATCGGCGGCTTGGGGCCGATTTCGTTCGGATCCGCCTGGTTTGCCACCACGTCGATCACCTTCTGCTTCTCGAAGTAGACGGTGAACTGCGGGTACACCCAGCGGTGGATGGTCGGCCATTGCCGTTTCTGTCCGCCGCGCGGCTGCAGCTGCTCTGCCGGCGCGCCGAACTGGGACTGCACCTGCTGCATGCTCTGGCCGCGGACGGGCAGGGCGCCGGCCGGCTTTTCGCGGGCGCGGTCGACAAGCAGGGTATCGGCCAGCGCCGGGGTGGCGGCAGCCAGGGTGGCCAGTACGGCCAGGGTGCACAGGTAACGCGTCATCTCGATCTACTCCCCAGTGGTCAAGAACAGCGATTACAGCAAAAACGGCAGGAAAAAACCGCATAAACAAAAAACCGCCCGAAGGCGGCTTTTTGCATCGGGTCGGCCCCGCGTGGGGCCAGCCGCGGTCACAAGGACCGTTGGGCTTAGCGCTGACGCGCCTTGAAACGCGGGTTCGACTTGCAGATGACGAAGATCTTGCCACGACGACGCACGACCTTGCAGTCACGGTGACGGGCCTTCGCCGACTTCAGGGAGGACAGAACTTTCATGGCATACCTCGGCGTAAACAGTAGTTGTTCGGGTGGAGCGTGGCCGCGATATGCGAAAGACAATCGGCAGTTGACGCTCGTTCAAGCCCGCCATTCTACCGGGCTTTTCCCCATGGTTTCAAGTGGTTGCACAAATGGCCCGTTGCGGGGTGTCTGGCAGGGGCTAGAATGCCCCCTTCACACGCGCAAGGACCCCCATGAATCCACTCGTTCCCGTCCTGACCATCGACGGCCCATCAGGGGCCGGCAAGGGTACCATCAGCCGCATCGTGGCGCGCCGGTTGGGCTGGCACTACCTGGATTCGGGCGCTCTGTACCGCGCCGTCGGCGTAGCGGCCAGCTGGGCCGACATCGACACCTCCGATGCCTCCGCGCTGGTGCGTTGCACCTTTGACACCCATGTCCAGTTCGTCGAGCAGGGCGATGCCATGCGGGTCCTGGTCAATGGCACCGACGCCACCGACGAGCTGCGGCTGGAGACCACCGGGGCGCTGGCGTCGGCGATTGCCGCCATTCCCGAGGTCCGGGCCGCCCTGAAGGAGCGCCAGCGCGCATTCAGGATGGAGCCGGGGCTGGTCGCCGACGGCCGCGACATGGGCACCGTCATCTTCCCGGACGCCCCCTACAAGGTCTTCCTGACCGCCAGTGCCGAGGAGCGCGCCGAGCGCCGGCATAAGCAGTTGAAAGACAAGGGGGTTTCTGTTAACTTTGAAGACCTCCTGCGCGAGATCATGGCCCGCGACGCCCGTGATGCTCAGCGTACCGTGGCGCCCCTGAAGCCGGCAGACGATGCTGTCCTCATCGACACCACAGGCATCGGCATCGAAGATGTCGTTGCCAGAGTGATGGATCTGCTTCCGGTTCCGGCTGCCTGATCCGTTCGCGCGGGAGCTCTGCCAGCAGCATCGGTGGAGGTCGCGTATCTGCAGTGCTGTAAAAGCTCCGTCGCGCAATGATGCGTGGCGGTTTTCCTACTTCCACACACGACCTGCATTTCCGGGGTCGACCAACAGGCGGGCGGCAGCCATTCCCTGAAGGGAAGCCAGCCGACCCATGTGTCCAACAGAGTAAATCTAATGACCGAATCATTTGCCGAACTGTTTGAAGCCAGCCAGGCCAACCTGGCCAAGCTGAAGCCGGGCGCCATCGTCAGCGGTACCGTTGTTGAAGTCCGCGGCGACGTCGTGGTGATCAACGCCGGGCTGAAGTCCGAAGGCATCGTGCCGATCGAACAGTTCCGTAACGACGCTGGCGAAATCGATGTTGCCGAAGGCGACATCGTCAAGGTCGCCCTCGACTCGATCGAGAACGGCTTCGGTGAAACCGTCCTGTCGCGCGAGAAGGCCAAGCGCGCGATGGTGTGGGACGAGCTGGAAGAAGCGTTGGAAAAGAACGAAACCATCACCGGTCGCATCAGCGGCAAGGTCAAGGGTGGTTTCACCGTGGACATCAAGGATGTCCGCGCCTTCCTGCCGGGTTCCCTGGTCGATGTGCGCCCCGTGCGCGATCCGGCCTACCTGGAAGGCAAGGAGCTGGAATTCAAGCTCATCAAGCTTGACCGCAAGCGCAACAACGTCGTGGTCTCGCGCCGCGCTGTCGTCGAAAGCGAGCACTCGGAAGAGCGCGAGCAGCTGATGGACAAGCTGCAGGAAGGCGCGATCCTGAAGGGTGTCGTCAAGAACCTGACCGATTACGGCGCATTCGTGGACCTGGGCGGTATCGACGGCCTGCTGCACATCACCGACATGGCATGGAAGCGCGTGCGCCATCCGTCCGAAGTCGTGAACGTCGGCGACGAGCTGGACGTGCGCGTGCTGAAGTTCGACCGCGAGCGCAACCGCGTTTCGCTGGGCCTGAAGCAGCTGGGCGAAGATCCGTGGGATAACATCGCCCGTCGTTACCCGGCCAACAGCCGCGTGTTCGGCAAGGTCTCCAACGTCACCGATTACGGCGCATTCGTCGAGATCGAGCCGGGCGTCGAAGGTCTGGTGCACGTTTCCGAGATGGATTGGACCAACAAGAACGTCAACCCGTCCAAGGTTGTGCAGGTCGGTGACGAAGTTGAAGTCATGGTCCTGGACGTCGACGAGGAGCGTCGCCGCATCTCGCTGGGCATGAAGCAGGTTGCCGCCAACCCGTGGGAAACCTTCGCTGCCACCCATAAGAAGGGTGACAAGGTGTCGGGCCAGATCAAGTCGATCACCGACTTCGGCATCTTCATCGGCCTGGACGGCGGTATCGACGGCCTGGTTCACCTGTCCGACATCAGCTGGGCGACCACTGGCGAAGACATCGTTCGCAACTTCAAGAAGGGCGACAACCTGGACGCAGTGGTCCTGGCCGTCGATCCGGAGCGCGAGCGCATTTCGCTGGGCGTCAAGCAGCTGGAGCAGGATCCGTTCGGCCAGTACATGGCGACCAATCCGAAGGGCTCCAAGGTCGAAGGCGTGGTGAAGGAAGTCGACGCCAAGGGTGCGATCATCGAGCTGTCCGACGGCATCGAAGGCTATGTTGCAGCTCGCGACATCGCCAACGAGCGTGTCGACGACGCGACCCAGCACCTGAAGGTCGGCGACAAGGTTGAAGCCAAGTTCGTGGGCATGGATCGCAAGGGTCGTACCCTGCAGCTGTCGATCAAGGCCAAGGACGACGCTGAAATGCGCGAAGTGCTGGAGGAATACCAGTCCTCTTCGGCTTCCAGCGGCACCACCCAGCTGGGCGCGCTGCTGCGTGCACAGCTGAACGGCAACAAGTCCGAGTAATATCGGCCTTACGCTGTTCGTTGTTTCCTGGACGGCCCGGGCACTGCCCGGGCCGTTTCAGGCTGAGATGCCCCTGATGTGAGCCGGTAATGACCAAATCCGAACTGATCGAAATCCTCGCGCGCCGGCAGGCGCACCTGAAGGCCGATGATGTCGATCTGGCGGTCAAGTCATTGCTGGAAATGATGGGGGGCTCACTGTCGGCCGGCGATCGCATCGAGATCCGCGGCTTTGGCAGCTTTTCGCTGCACTACCGTCCGCCGCGCCTGGGTCGCAACCCGAAGACCGGCGAATCGGTTGCCCTGCCGGGCAAGCATGTCCCTCATTTCAAGCCAGGCAAGGAACTGCGCGAGCGGGTCAGCAGTGTGCTGCCGCTGGACGCAGATCCGGCCTGAGCCATCCGTCGCGCGACTTCGTGCGAATCCCACCACGAGTCGGATAAGCTACGGCCTCCTGCCAATGGAGCTGTCGCATGAAAGTTTTTCGTCTGCTGGTCCTGCTGGCGGTTCTCATCCTTGGTCTGATCATCGGTGCGGTCAACATGACGGCCATGTCGATCAACCTGCTGTTTACCCAATTGAACACGTCCGTCGGCGTGGCGCTGATTGCCGCCCTGCTGATCGGTGTCGTGGTCGGTGCTGGCCTGGTGCTGGTAAGCGTGGTCATTCCGCTCTACAGCCAGCTGCGCCGTGCCAACAAGTCGGCGGCTGCACCGTCGGCGCCGGTGGCCCCCTCCCAATCTTTTGATGGACGTTGATCGAAGATGGAATTCGTTTCCGAGTGGTTCTGGTTCTTCCTGTGTCTTCCGTTGGCGGCGCTGGCCGGCTGGGTGATCGGACGCCGCGGCGGTCAACGCCACGGTGACAACCAGGTCAGCCACCTGTCCAGCACCTATTTCCGTGGCCTGAACTACCTGCTCAACGAGCAGCCGGACAAGGCCATCGAACTGTTCCTGCACATCGCCGAGCTGGACAAGGAAACCTTCGAGACCCAGGTCGCGTTGGGCCATCTGTTCCGCCGCCGTGGTGAAGTGGACCGCGCGATCCGTCTGCACCAGGGCCTGGTCAACCGCCAGGACCTGAGCGACGCGCAGCGCGTGCAGGCCCTGCTGGCACTGGGCGAGGACTACATGAAGTCTGGTCTGCTGGACCGTGCCGAAACGGTGTTCACCGAGCTGGCGCAACTGGACCAGCGCGCACCGCAGGCGCTCAAGCACCTGATCGGCATCTACCAGGCCGAGCGTGACTGGGAAAAGGCGATCGACAACGCTACCCGCTTCGAAGATGTCACCGGCGAGCCGATGGGCAAGCTGATCGGGCAGTTCGAATGCGAGCTTGCCGAGCGCTTCCGTGGCGCTGGCAAGCTGGAAGAGGCGAGGGCGGCCATCGCCCGCGCCTACCAGGCCGATGCGATGTCGGTCCGTGCCGGCATCATCGAGGGCCGCCTGGAAACCGATGCAGGCAACGCCGAGGCCGCCGTGCGCGCCTTCGAGCGTGCTGCCCGCAACGATCCGGAGTACCTGCCGGAAGTGCTGCCGGCGCTGATGGAAAACTACCGCAAGGTCGGTGACCTGGGCGGTGCGCGCGCCTTCCTGTCCGAGATGACCGAGCACTACCGCGGCATCGCCCCGGTGCTGGCGCTGACCCGCCTGATGGAAGAGCAGGAGGGTGTTGCACCTGCCCGCGCCTATCTTGGCCGCCAGCTCAAGGATCGCCCGTCGGTGCGTGGCGAATCGGCACTGATCGACCTCACCCTGGCCGAGGGCGCAGATTCCACCGCGACCCTACACGACCTCAAGCACATCACCGACCAGTTGCTGGTGCGCAATCCTGCCTACCGCTGCACCCGCTGCGGATTCGGCGCGCGTACCCACCACTGGCAATGCCCCAGCTGCAAGGAGTGGGGCACGGTCAAGCCGCTGTTGAATTACGCGGTGCTCTGAACCATGCCGTGGCTTGTGATGGCCGCGCTGCTCGGCCTGGCCCTGCTCAGCGCGGCATTGACCTGGGCGGCGCGCGTGTATGCCCTGCGCAGGCAGTTGCTGGACCAGCCCGGCGAGCGCCGCAGCCACAGCGTCGCCACCCCGCGTGGTGGTGGCATCGCCATCGTGATCAGTCTGCTGGTTGCTGCGGCCGTGGCCGCCTGCGTCTGGCCGGTTGCTGCCCCCAGCCTCGCCGTCGCCAGCCTTGGTCTGTTGCTGGTTGCCGGCATTGGCTGGTGGGATGACCATCGGCCGCTGCCAGCCATGCGCCGGTTGCTGGTGCATTTCCTCGCCGCCGCCTTGCTGGCGGGGCTGGTCAAGATGCACGGGGGCAGCTGGCTGCTGACCCTGCTGGTGCTGTTCTTCACCGCCTCGCTGATCAACATCTGGAATTTCATGGATGGGATCAACGGGATTGCCAGCAGTCAGGCAGTCATCGTTGCGCTGGGCTTCGCCACCGTGCTGCCCTGGCCCTATTCGCTGGTGGCCGTTGTTCTTGGCCTGGCATGCCTGGGTTTTCTGCCATTCAATTTCCCGCAGGCGCGGATCTTCATGGGTGATGTCGGTAGTGGCGCGCTGGGCTATGCCGTGGCGGTGGTGCTGGCCGTCGCTGCGGTGCACACCGACATCAACTGGATCCTGCTTCTGCTGCCGTTGTCTGCCTTCCTTGTGGACGCGGGCTTCACGCTGTTGGCGCGCATGCTTTCCGGGCAACGCTGGATGGAACCCCACACCCAGCACGTCTACCAGCGCGCGGTCCAGGCAGGAGCCAGCCATGCCCAGGTGACAGGGATGTACTTTGTTTTGGGCCTGTTCAGTATTACAGTGTTCAATATCTGCACCAATTTGCAGCCGAGGTGGGAGGCTGCCGTAGCGGTCGCGTGGTTTGCCGCGTTGACCCTGCTGTGGCTCCTCCTGCGCAATGGATTGCGCCACCGATAAGGAATTACTCGATCTATGTCTTCACCCTGGCGGGACAGAATCCTCGGTCTGATGCCGCGTACGGCCATCGTCTGCCACGACTTGTTCATGGTATGGGCCTGTTGGCAGCTGTTGCATGCAGGTCGTTACTCGATCCTTGCCGACGCTCCGGCATTGCCGCTGTGGAACGTGGACACCACGCTGGTGCTGGCGCTGCAGGGCCTGGTGTTCTGGCGTATCGGCCTCTATCGCGGGCTGTGGCGCTTCGCCAGCGTCAGCGACCTGCTGAACATCTTCAAGGCCAGCTTCATCGGCCTGATCGCCATTGTTCTGGTGCTGGCCTGGAAGCGCTTCAACGGCGTGCCGATGTCGGTGCTGGTGATCTATCCGTTCGCGCTGTCGGCACTGCTGGGCGCGCCGCGCCTGTTGTACCGGGCGTGGAAGGACTACCAGTCGCTGCAGTCCGATTCGTCCGCGCGCCGCGTGCTGATTCTCGGCGCCGGCCAAGCCGCTGAGACCCTGGTGCGGGACCTTCGCCGATCCGGCAATTTCGAGCCGGTCGGCCTGCTCGATGATGCACCGCACCTGCGTGGCGCCAAGCTGCAGAGCCTGCCGATCCTGGGCACGCTGGACGACGCACCGGCGGTGGCCCGTGAGACCGCGGCCAAGCTGCTGGTGATTGCCATGCCCTCGCTGGATGCCGTCGGCATGCAGCGCGTGGTGGCCATCTGCGAGAGCACAGGCATTCCGTTCCGCACGGTGCCCAAGCTCAGCGACATCCTGCAGGGACAGTCGTTGCCGGGCCAGTTGAAGGAAGTGGCGATCGAAGACCTGCTCGGGCGCAAGCCGATCATGCCGGACTGGAACCTCATCCGAGGCTGGTTGGGTGGGCGCACGGTGATGGTCACCGGTGCCGGTGGCTCGATCGGGTCCGAGTTGTGTCGCCAGTGTGCGCGCCATGGTGCTGGTCGTATCGTGCTGCTGGAGATCAGCGAGCTGCTGTTGTTGACCATCGAGGGCGAGCTGCGCCGCAGCTTTCCTGATGTCGAGATCGAAGCCGTGCTCGGTGACTGCGGCGATCCTGCGGTGATCCGTCATGCGCTGTCGCTGCACCCGGTCGACACCGCCTTCCATGCGGCTGCCTACAAGCACGTGCCGGTGCTGGAGCGTCAGCTGCGCGAAGCCGTGCGCAACAACATCCTGGCCACCGAGAACGTGGCCCGCGCCTGCCTGGAAGCCCGCGTCGAGCACTTTGTGTTCATTTCGACCGACAAGGCGGTGGATCCGGTCAATGCGCTGGGCGCCAGCAAGCGCTATGCGGAGATGATCTGCCAGAGCCTGGACCAGAAGTCCACGCACACCCGTTTCGTGACCGTGCGCTTCGGCAACGTGCTGGCATCGGCCGGCAGCGTGGTGCCGTTGTTCCGCGAGCAGATTCTCAAGGGCGGCCCGGTCACGGTGACCGATCCGGAGGTCAGCCGCTATTTCATGACCATTCCCGAGGCATGCCAGCTGATCCTGCAGGCGGCTGCGTCGGCGTCGCACGGGGCGATCTATACGTTGGACATGGGCGAGCCCGTGCCGATCCGGGTGCTGGCCGAACAGATGATCCGCCTGGCCGGGAAGCAACCCTACAAGGACATCCCGATCATCTACACCGGCATGCGTCCGGGCGAGAAGCTGCACGAGACGCTGTTCTATTCCGACGAGGACTACCGGCCGACCGCGCATCCGAAGATCCTGGAAGCCGGCGTACGTGCGTTCTCGCGTGACATCGTGCTGGGCAACGTGCCCAAGCTGCGCGAGGCGATTGCCAGGTACGACATCGATACGATCCAGGAAATCCTGTTCGCGACCATGCCGGAATTCTCGCCAATCGAACAGGATGCTTACATTTCATCCGCTAAGGTTGTGCCCTTTCCGGCACGTGAGGCCAGCAGGCACCAATGAGCAAGCGCATTCGCAAGGCGGTATTCCCGGTAGCGGGTCTGGGCACGCGTTTTCTTCCGGCGACCAAGACAGTGCCCAAGGAGATGCTGCCGATCATCGATCGGCCGCTGATCCAGTACGCCGTGGATGAGGCGATCGAGGCGGGCTGTGACACCCTGGTGTTCATCACCAACCGTTACAAGCACGCTGTCGCCGACTATTTCGACAAGGCCTACGAGCTGGAGCAGAAGCTCGAGCGCGCGGGCAAGCACGAACAGCTGGAGTTGATCCGCCATGTGCTGCCGGAAGGCGTGCGCGCGATCTTCGTTACCCAGGCCGAGGCGCTGGGCCTGGGCCACGCGGTGCTGTGCGCCAAGGCGGTCATCGGTGACGAGCCGTTTGCTGTGCTGTTGCCGGATGATCTGATCTGGAACCGCGGCGCGGGTGCGCTGAAGCAGATGGCCGACCTCAACGAGGCCAGCGGCGCCAGCGTCATCGCCGTGGAGGACGTGCCGCACGACAAGACGGCCAGTTACGGCATCGTCGCCACCGAGGCGTTCGATGGCCGCAAGGGGCGTATCTCGCAGATCGTGGAGAAGCCGAAGCCGGAAGACGCACCGAGCGATCTGGCGGTGGTGGGTCGCTACGTGCTGAGCCCGAAGATCTTCGAACTGCTTGAGCAGACCCGGACCGGTGCCGGCGGCGAGATCCAGCTGACCGATGCGATCGCCGAGCTGCTGAAAACCGACGAGGTCGATGCCTATCGTTTCGAGGGTACCCGGTTCGACTGCGGCACCCATCTGGGGCTGGTCGAGGCGACGATTCGTTTTGCGCTGGACAACCCGAAGCTGGCCGGCCCGGCGCGCGAGAAGCTGGCGGCGATGCTGGCGGAATAAGGGTTTTATCAAGCGCTCCGTGCAGCGCCTCCCGGCATAGGTGGGGAGGCGGGGGCGGGCCGCTGCAGGACACGCCGTGAACCCATCCATGGGGGCTCGTAGGCGCCATCCATGGCGCCTGCGGTCCTGCATCGGCCCGCCCCCGCCTCTCGACAGTTGGCTGGTGGCGCGGACGGGAAGGGCGGAATCAAGAGCAGGGCAGAAACGAAAAAGGCAGCCGATGGCTGCCTTTTTTCGTGGGTCGGGGTCGGATCCCTTTGCGCAGCAAAGGGCTCTGACCACATCGTGGAAAGCATCCACGCATGGCGTGGATCTACTTTTCTCACCCCCTCCGCCGCACGGAATGTTGGGTGGCCCGGGTGGGTGAGGCTGACCGGGACTGTCAGCGGCATGGATGCCGCTGCCAAGCCCCATGGATGGGTTTTACGGCGTGTCCCGGGCAGCCTCACCCACCCGGGCCCCACAGCCAGCAATCAGCCGGCAACGCTTTGAACCTTACAGCGCCTCGAAAATGCCCGCCGCGCCCATGCCGGTGCCGATGCACATCGTCACCATGCCGTACTTCTGCTGGCGACGACGCAGGCCGTGCAGCAGGGTCGCGGTACGGATTGCACCGGTCGCACCCAGCGGGTGGCCCAATGCAATCGCGCCGCCCAGCGGATTGACCTTGCTCGGGTCCAGGCCGCAATCGCGGATCACCGCCAGCGATTGTGCGGCGAAGGCTTCGTTGAGCTCGATCCAGTCCAGCTGATCCTGGGTCAGACCGGCCTGCTTCAGTGCCTTCGGAATCGCGGCGATCGGGCCGATACCCATCACTTCCGGGCGCACACCGGCCACCGAGAAGCTGACGAAACGGGCCAGCGGGGTCAGGCCGTAGTCCTTGATCGCCTGTTCCGATGCCAGCAGCACCGCGCCGGCGCCATCGCTCATCTGCGAGGAGTTGCCGGCAGTGACGGTGCCGCCGAACTGGCCGTTGCGGAACACCGGGCGCAGCTTGGCCAGGCCTTCAGCGGAGGAATCCGGACGCGGGCCTTCGTCGGTGTCGGCCACCTTGTTGCGGGTGATGATGCGCTTGCCGTCGGCCAGGTCGGGCTGGTGCGAAACGATCTCGTACGGGCTGATCTCGTCCTTGAAATCACCATTCTGGATGGCGGCCATGGCCTTCTGGTGCGAGGCGAGGGCGAATGCATCCTGGTCTTCGCGCGAGACCTTCCATTCTTCAGCGACCTTCTCGGCGGTGATGCCCATGCCGTAGGCGATGGCGACGTGGTCGTTGTCGAACACGCTCGGGGCCATCGCGATCTTGTTGCCCATCATCGGCACCATCGACATCGATTCGGTGCCGCCAGCCAGCATCAGGTCGGCATTGCCAAGGCGGATGGCGTCGGCCGCCTGCGCCACGGCCTGCAGGCCGGAGGAGCAGAAGCGGTTCACGGTCTGCGCGGCGATGGTGTTCGGCAGGCCGGCCAGCAGCACGCCGATGCGGGCCACGTTCATGCCCTGCTCGGCTTCCGGCATCGCACAGCCGATGATCGCGTCATCGATGCGGTTGACGTCCACGCCCGGCGCCTGCGCGACGACGCTGCGCAGCACGTGGGCGAGCATGTCGTCGGGGCGGGTGTTGCGGAACATGCCCTTGGGCGCCTTGCCAACCGGGGTGCGGGTGGCGGCGACGATGTAGGCGTCCTGGATTTGCTTGGTCATTGCAGTGATCTCTTGAGTTTTTACCGGCGTGCCGACCAAGGTCGGCACCTACCAGAAGCAGGGGACGGTGCCGCCCCGAATCAGGGGCGGCACCCACCATCAATCAATTACGCAGCGGCTTGCCGGTCTTCAGCATGTGCGCGATGCGGGCCTGGGTCTTTTCCTGCTGGGCCAGTTCGACGAAGTGCTTGCGCTCCAGGGTCAGCAGCCACTCTTCGTCGACCAGGGTGCCGCGGTCGACCTTGCCGCCGCACAGCACGGTGGCGATGCGCTCGGCGATCTCGTAGTCGTACGGGCTGATGAAGCGGCCTTCCAGCATGTTGACCAGCATCATCTTGAAGGTCGCGATGCCGACGTCACCGGCCACCTGGATGCGGCGTGCCGGCAGCGGCGGACGGTAGCCCGCTTCGGCCAGGGCGCGTGCTTCGGCCTTGGCGATGTACAGCGCTTCGTAGCTGTTGAACACCACCTTGTCGGTGCTGCGCAGCAGGCCCAGTTCCTGGGCGTTGACCGCCGAGTTGGACACCTTGGCCATCGCCACGGTCTCGAAAGTCTTCTTCAGTTCGGCGAACACGTCACCGCCCGGGCCTGCGGCCTGCGAGGCACGCACGGCCAGTTCCTTCAGGCCGCCACCGGCCGGCAGCAGGCCGACGCCGGCTTCGACCAGACCGATGTAGCTTTCCAGGAAGGCCACGGTCTTGGCGCTGTGCATCTGGAACTCGCAACCGCCACCCAGGGCCAGGCCGCGCACCGCAGCTACCACCGGCACCAGCGAGTACTTGATGCGCTGGCTGGTGCGCTGGAAGTTGTGCACCATTTCCTCGAACTGGTCGACCTTGCCGGCCTGCAGCAGACCGAGGGCACCGGCCAAGTCGGCACCGGCGGAGAAGGGTTCCTTCTGCTGCCAGATCACCAGGCCCTGGAAGTCCTTCTCGGCGCGCGTGACGCACTCCTGCAGGCCGTCCAGCACGTGGTCGGACACGGTGTTCATCTTGGTCTTGAAGCTGACCACGGCGATGCCATCACCGTCGTGCCACATGCGCAGGCCGTCGTTCTCGAACACGGTCTCGCCCGGGGCGAACTTCTCGCCCAGCAGCGGATCGGGGAAGCGCTGGCGCTGGTATACCGGCAGCGACGAACGCGGCAGCTTGGCATTGCGCGACGGGCTGTAGCTGCCCTCGGCGGCGTGCACACCGTCGCGGCCATCGAACACCCAATCCGGCAGCGGGGCGTTGCTCATGCTCTTGCCGGCGACGATGTCATCGGCGATCCACTGCGCGACCTGCTTCCAGCCGGCGGCCTGCCAGGTTTCGAACGGGCCCAGCGACCAGCCGTAGCCCCAGCGGATGGCCAGGTCGACGTCGCGGGCGGTTTCGGCGATGTCGGCCAGGTGGTAGGCGCTGTAGTGGAACAGGTCGCGGAAGGTCGCCCACAGGAACTGCGCCTGCGGGTGCTGGCTCTCGCGCAGCTTGGCGAACTTCTCGGCCGGGTTCTTGATCTTCAGGATCTCGACCACTTCCGGTGCAGCGGCGCGGTCAGCCGGACGGTAGTCCTGCTTTTCCAGGTCCAGCACCACGATGTCCTTGCCGACCTTGCGGAAGATGCCGGCGCCGGTCTTCTGGCCCAGTGCACCCTTGGCAATCAGCGCATCCAGCCACTTCGGCGACTTGAAGAATTCATGCCACGGGTCGTTCGGCAGGGTATCGCCCATGGTCTTGATGACGTGGGCCATGGTGTCCAGGCCGACCACGTCGGAGGTGCGGTAGGTGGCCGACTTCGGGCGGCCGACCAGCGGGCCGGTCAGGCCGTCCACTTCATCGAAGCCCAGGCCGAACTGCTGGGTGTGGTGAATGGTGGACAGGATCGAGAACACGCCGATGCGGTTGCCGATGAAGTTCGGGGTGTCCTTGGCGTACACCACGCCCTTGCCCAGGGTGGTGACCAGGAATGCTTCCAGGCCTTCCAGCACGCTGGCGTCGGTGGTGGTGGCCGGAATCAGCTCGGCCAGGTGCATGTAACGCGGCGGATTGAAGAAATGCACGCCGCAGAAGCGGTGGCGCAGCTGTTCCGGCAGCACGTCGGCGAGCTTGTTGATGCCCAGGCCCGAGGTGTTGGAGGCCAGCACGGCGTGGTCGGCCACGAACGGCGCGATCTTCTTGTACAGGTCCTGCTTCCAGTCCATGCGCTCGGCGATGGCCTCGATGATCAGGTCGCAGTCCTTCAACTGTTCCAGGCCGGTCTCGTAGTTGGCCGGGGTGATGGCTTCGGCCAGCGACTTGCTGGCCAGCGGTGCCGGGCTCAGCTTGCCGAGGTTGGCGATCGACTTCAGCACGATGCCATCGGCCGGACCTTCCTTTGCGGGCAGGTCGAACAGCACGGTGTCGACGCCGGCATTGGTGAGGTGGGCGGCGATCTGGGCACCCATGACGCCGGCACCCAGCACGGCGGCGCGGCGGACTAGCAGGGAATTGGACATGGTGTAGGGCCTTTGTTGGTCAGCAGTTACTGGGTGGAATCAATGGAGGCGGGCAGGGCGCTGCCGCTGCGGGCGGCGGCGCGGAATCCGGCCTCGGCGAAATGGATCAGTTCATGCGCGGCATGGGCACGATGCGCCGTTTCGGTGACACCGGCGGGTCGCTTGATCAGCCCGAAATCGGCCATGGCATAGGTCAGCGAGCCGGCCAGGAAATCCAGGCGCCAATAGAGCTCCTCCTTGCTCAGGCCGGGCACGCAGATGGCGATCGCCTTGCCGAACTCACGCAGCACGTGGCCGTAGTGGTCGGACAGGAACTTGCGCAGGTTGTCGTTCTTTTCAGCGTACGCGCGGGCGATCACGCGGACGAAGGCGCCTCCGTTCTGGCGGTCCTGGGCCAGTGCCAGGGCGGGCTCGACGAAGGCGGCCAGCACCGGCCGCAGTTGCCCGGGATGTTCGTTGCGGGCGCGCTCGAGCTGGGCCAGGCGAGCGCCGGTCATCTCGTCCATGCGGCGGCGGAAGACCTCGTTGACCAGGTTTTCCTTGGAGCCGAAGTGGTAGTTCACCGCAGCGATGTTGACGTCGGCCTGGCTGGTGACCTGGCGCAGCGAGGTGCCGGCAAAGCCGTGCTGGGCGAACAGCTCCTCGGCGGCGCCGAGGATCCGGTCCTTGGTCGAGAAGTGGGCGGGCTTGGCCATCGGGCGGGCGGACCTTAATCAAACGATTGTTTGATACTAGAACCAGACGGTACCGTATGGCATTTTGCAGTGCAGCAAAAATGCCTGGGCCGGTCAGAATCCGCTCAGGTGGGTGAATGGGCGGACCTGAACCTGTAGTGCCAAGCCCATGCTCGGCTGCTCTTCGGCCCAAAGACCAGCCGAGCATGGGCTCGGCTCTACAAGAGGGCCGCACGGCCCTCTACCACGCGCGGGCTTTATCTTTTACAATCCGCGCACGTTTATCAGGCTAAGCCCGCGTTTCGACGCGGCTTTTTTTTTGTTACCCTTCGGGCCATCAGCGGCCCGATTCCATTGGAGACATCCCATGGCGCTGGAGCGCACCCTTTCGATCGTCAAGCCGGACGCCGTTGCCAAGAACGTCATCGGCGAAATCTACGCCCGCTTTGAAAAGGCTGGCCTGAAGGTCGTGGCCGCCAAGTACAAGCAGCTGTCGCGCCGTGAAGCCGAAGGCTTCTACGCCGTGCACCGCGAGCGTCCGTTCTTCAACGCACTGGTCGAGTTCATGATCTCCGGCCCGGTGATGATCCAGGCCCTGGAAGGCGAGAACGCCGTCCTGGCCCACCGCGACCTGCTGGGCGCCACCAATCCGAAGGAAGCCGCTGCGGGCACCATCCGCGCCGACTTCGCCGAATCCATCGATGCCAATGCCGCCCACGGCTCGGACTCGGTCGAGAACGCCGCGATCGAAATCGCCTACTTCTTCGCCGCCACCGAAGTCGTTTCGCGCTGAGAGTGATGCCGTGAACGAGGTCGTACAGCCAACCGCCATCCCTTCCGTACTCGTTGCGGGTCCGGTTGTGGCAAAGCAGAATCTGCTCGACCTCGATCGCGAGGGTCTGGAGCGCTTCTTCGCCGAGACTCTCGGCGAAGCGCGCTACCGCGCCCATCAGGTGATGAAGTGGATCCACCATCACTACGTCACCGATTTCGATGAGATGACCGACCTGGGCAAGGCGCTGCGCGCCAAGCTGCACCAGCACGCCGAGGTCCGCGTCCCCAACATCGTGTTCGACAAGCCCTCCGCCGACGGCACCCACAAGTGGCTGCTGGCGATGGGTACCGATGGCAAGAACGCCATCGAGGCTGTCTACATTCCGGACAAGAACCGCGGCACCCTGTGCGTGTCCTCGCAGGTGGGCTGCGCGCTGAACTGCACGTTCTGTTCCACCGCCACCCAGGGCTTCAACCGCAACCTCTCCACTGCCGAGATCATCGGCCAGGTATGGGTCGCTGCGCGTCATCTGGGCAACATCCCGCACAAGCAGCGTCGTCTCACCAACGTGGTGATGATGGGCATGGGCGAGCCGTTGATGAATTTCGACAACGTCGTGCGCGCCATGAGCGTGATGCGCGACGACCTGGGCTACGGCCTGGCCAACAAGCGCGTGACCCTGTCGACTTCCGGCCTGGTGCCACAGATCGATCGCCTGTCCGCCGAAAGCGACGTGTCGCTGGCGGTGTCGCTGCACGCGGCCGACGATGCGCTGCGCGAGACGCTGGTCCCGCTCAACAAGAAGTACCCGATCGCCGAGCTGATGGCATCGTGCGCACGCTACCTGCGCGCCAACAAGCGCCGCGAGTCGGTAACCTTTGAATACACCCTGATGAAGGGCATCAACGACCAGCCCGAGCATGCCCGGCAACTGGCGCGGCTGATGCGCCAGTTCGACAACGCCGTGCAGGCGTCGCACTCGGGCAAGGTCAACCTGATTCCGTTCAATCCCTTCCCGGGAACCCGCTACGAGCGTTCCGAAGAAGCGCATATCCGTGCCTTCCAGAAGATCCTGCTCGACGCGAAGGTGCTGACCATGGTCCGACGGACCCGTGGCGACGACATCGACGCCGCCTGCGGTCAGCTCAAGGGCCAGGTGATGGATCGCACCCGCCGCCAGGCCGAGTTCAACAAGACGTTGCAGGCAGGGAAGGGGAGCGATGCTGCTGCCTGACCGCTTCTGGCTGGCGCTGCTTGCAGGCGTGCTGGCCCTCTCGGTCACCGCTTGCAAATCGCAACCCAAAGCCAAGCTGGGTCCCAGCCAGGCGACGGTCTATTCGGTCCGCGACCCGGAGGGCGTTCGTCGCCAGGTCCGCGCGGCGGATCTGCTGGCCCTGGCAGTCCGCGACATGCAGAGCGGCAACCTCGATGCGGCCGAGCGCAAAACGCGTGACGCGATCAAGCTGGCCCCTACCGACCCCGATGCGCTGGTGCTGCTGGCCGGCATCGATGATCAGCGTGGCCGCACCCGGCAGGCTGGGGAGGGCTTCCGCAGGGCCGCCGAGCTGGCGCCGCAGCGGGGTGACGTGCTCAATAATTATGGTGCCTGGCTGTGCCAGAACGGACAGGCCGCCGAGTCGCTGGCCTGGTTCGACCGTGCGTTGCAGGCGCCCAGCTACACCACGCCGGCCGAGGCGCAGGCCAACGGCGGCAGCTGTGCGTTGGATGCTGGCCAGCTGGATCGCGCCGAACGCAACCTGCGTGCGGCCTTGACGCAGGTGCCGAACAACCCGGTCGCGTTGGAGGCGATGGCCCAGCTGAGCTTCCGTCGCGGCCAGTTCATGGAGGCCCGCGCCTTCGCCGAACGTAGGATTGCGGCTGCACCGGCCACGCGTTCCGTGTTACAACTTGCGTCTCAAATCGAGGCGCGGCTGGGTGATCAGGCAGCATCTGATCGCTATCTTCAGCGGATTCGACAGGAATTTCCGCAGGACGCGGGCTCCTAACTCCAGGGTTGATGCATTGTGATTGATGACCAGACTGTGAGCGATCTCGAGACCGTGGCCGGCTGCGGCACCCGCCTGCGCCAGGCCCGTGAGGCCGCCGGACTGACCCTCGAAGATGTCGGCCAGCGCCTGCGCATGCCGGTTCAAGTGGTGAAGTCGCTCGAACAGGAGCAGTGGCAGAAGCTCGGTGCGCCGGTGTTCGTGCGCGGCCAGCTGCGCAGCTATGCCCGCCTGCTCGGTGTCGACGTCAGCGAACTGCTGGAACAGGCCCAGGTGGGCCCGGTGGTTCCGCCGACCCTGGTCAGCCACACCCATACCCCGCGTGCGCGCCGGATCGCCGAGAATCTCGGTCGCCGTGCGCTGTATGTCGGTATTACCGCCGTGCTGGCGGTCCCGGTCTGGTTCGCCACCCGTGGCCACTTCGATGGCACCGCGCCTTCGCCGAACACTGCCTCGCTGGACGTGATCCCGGCCGCCGTACCGGTTACCCCGGCCGGTCCCGGGTCTGCCGCTGCCGCGCCGGCCGAAGTGACGGCCGCGCCCGTCATCAAGCCGACGGCTACCCCCTACGTTGCCTCGCTGGCCCCGGTGCCACGCGCCGCGCCGGCTGCTGCCGCCAACCTGGACATGCAGTTCAGCGGCGACAGCTGGGTTGATATCGGTGGCCCCGATGGCGGTACTGTGGAGAAGGCGCTGATCAAGTCCGGTGAAAGCCGCAGCTTCACGCCGGGCCAGGTTGCCCGCGTCACCTTGGGCAATGCTTCGGCGGTCCAGGTTCAGCAGAACGGCGCTATCGTCGATCTGACGCCCTATCAGCGAGCCAACGTGGCACGCTTTCAGGTATCCTCTGAAGGCTCCGTTGTCCCGGTTTCACACTGAGGCGCGGTTTCACCACCTTCGATAATCCCAATGGTCCCTCCCGATGGGCGGGGCGAGAGTACGCATGGCGATCGACGACCTGCTCGACGAGCACGAACAAAGTGAACGCGTCCGCAGCTGGCTGCGGAAGAATGGCGCCAGCATCCTCGGTGGCGTAGTCATCGCCATCGGTGCCATTGCCGGCTGGCAGTGGTACCAGAAGGACCAGGGCGGCAAGCTGGCCTCGGCCAATGTCGAGTACCAGAAGGCCCTGGCGGGTCTGCAGGCAAACAAGCTCGATGACGCGGCCAAGGCGGTCAAGGCGCTGGAGGCTGGCCCGTCCAGCATCTACGGCGACCTGGCGGCGCTGCAGCTGGCCAAGGCCCAGGTTGATGCGGGCAAGAATGAAGAAGCGCTGGCTACCCTGCGCGCGGTGAAGGTCGAAGGCGACCTGCAGCGCGTGGTCGACCAGCGCGTGGCACGCCTGCTGGTGGCTACTGGCAAGGGCGATGAAGCGATCAAGCTGCTGGGCAGCGCCACCGACAGCAGCAGCCTGGAAATCCATGGCGATGCGCTGATGGCGCAGGGCAAGCGTGACGCGGCCCGCGGACAGTATGAGAAGGCGCTGAAGACGCTGGACGTGGCAGCGCCGCAGCGGCGACTGCTGGAAACCAAGGTTATGGACGCCGGCGGCACCGTCGCCGCCCCTGCGGAGTCGGTTTGATGAGTCAGAAGGTCATGATCACGCGCGTCGCCACCGTACTCCTGCTCGGTATGGCGCTGTCCGGTTGCAGCACCATGAAGGGCTGGTTTGCCGGCAAGGACGCAGCAGCAAAGAAGGCACAGGAGCCGGCGGAACTGGTCAAGTTCGAGCCGACCCTGAAGGTCAACAAGGCCTGGTCGGTCAACCTCGGCAAGGGCGAGCGCCGCATCGGCGTGCGCCAGGGCCCGGCAGTGGCCAATGGCCACGTGTTCGCTGCGGCGATCACCGGTGGCGTGCACGCCATCGACCTGCAGACCGGCAAGAAGGTCTGGACCTGGGAGCCGAAGAAGGAAAAGAAGAAGGCCAAGCTGCGGCTGTCCGGTGGTCCGGGCGTCGGCGAGAACCTGGTGGTCATCGGTACCCTCGATGGCCAGGTGATCGCGCTGGACATCAACGATGGCAGCGAGAAGTGGCGCGCACGCGTGCCGAACGAAGTCATCGCCGCGCCGGCCATTGCCCAGGGCATGGTCTTCGTGCGCAGCAATGACGGTCGCGTCACCGCGTTCGATGCCGGCAACGGCACCCAGAAGTGGTTCAACCCAAGCGAGCTGCCGGCGCTGACCGTGCGCGGCAACGCGGCGGTGGTGGCCGGTCCGGGCGTGCTGTTCATCGGCAAGGACGAGGGCAGCGTCGCTGCGCTGGCCATGCAGGACGGCCGCACGCTGTGGGACCAGAATGTCGGCACCGGCGAAGGCCGTACCGAGCTGGACCGCATGGCCGACGTCGATGGCGCCCCGGTGCTCGACGGCAATACGCTGTTCGTGAGCAGCTTCAAGAACCAGACCATGGCCATCGAAGGCCCGACCGGTCGCCCGATGTGGGCGCGTGACCACGGCGGTGCCGGCGGTGTGGCGGTGTCTTCGGGCAATGTTTTTGTTACCGACAACAAGGGCGGCGTGTTCGGCCTGGACAAGGCCAGCGGCGCGGCGATGTGGTCGCAGACCGCACTGGCCCGGCGCTCGCTGACCGGTCCGGCGCTGCACGGCGACTACGTGGTGGTCGGTGACTACAAGGGATACCTGCATTGGCTGCAGGCCTCCGATGGCGCGATGGCAGCGCGGGCGAAAAGCGGCGGTGATGCGCTTCTGGCCCAGCCAATCGTCGTCGATGGGGTGCTGCTGGTGCAGAACGTTGATGGCAAGCTGACCGCATTCCGGTTGGCAAATTAATACGGAGTAATCGCGATGCTGCCTTTGGTCGCCCTGGTTGGACGGCCGAATGTCGGCAAGTCGACCATATTCAATGCACTGACCCGAACCCGTGACGCCCTGGTCCATGACCAGCCCGGCGTCACCCGGGACCGCAACTATGGCGTCTGCCGGCTTGACGAGGACAACCATTTCCTCGTCGTCGATACCGGCGGCATCGCAGAGGAAGAAGAAGGCCTGGCTGGTGCTACCACGCGCCAGGCCCGCGCTGCCGCTGGCGAAGCTGACCTGATCCTGTTTGTCGTTGATGCCCGCGAGGGCACCTCGGCGATGGACGATGAGATCCTGGCCTGGCTGCGCAAGCTGTCGCGCCCGACGCTGCTGCTGATCAACAAGATCGACGGCACCGACGAGGACACCGTGCGTTCGGAGTTCGCCCGCTACGGCTTCAGCGAGATGCTGACCGTGTCGGCCGCCCACCGCCAGGGCCTGGACGACCTGCTGGACGAGGTCATCCAGCGCCTGCCGGAAGAGGGCAGCGGCGAAGAGCTGGACAACGATCCGAACCGCGTGCGCATCGCCTTCGTCGGCCGCCCGAACGTGGGCAAGTCGACCCTGGTCAACCGTATCCTCGGCGAAGAGCGGATGATCGCCTCGGACGTGCCGGGTACCACCCGCGATTCGATCTCGGTGGACCTGGAGCGTGACGGTCGCGAGTACCGCCTGATCGACACCGCCGGCCTGCGTCGCCGTTCGCGCGTGGACGAGGTCGTCGAGAAGTTCTCGGTTGTCAAGACCATGCAGTCGATCGAGCAGTGCCAGGTGGCCGTGCTGATGCTCGACGCCACCGAAGGCGTGACCGACCAGGACGCCACCGTGCTCGGCGCCGTGCTGGATGCCGGCCGCGCGCTGGTGATCGCGATCAACAAGTGGGACGGCCTGACCGACTACCAGCGTGAGCAGGCGGAAACGATGCTGTCGCTGCGCCTGGGCTTCGTGCCGTGGGCCGAATCCGTGCGCATCTCGGCCAAGCATGGCTCGGGCCTGCGCGAGCTGTTCCGTGCGGTGCACCGCGCGCACGAATCGGCGAACAAGACCTTCACCACCAGCGAAGTGAACAAGGCGCTGGAAGTGGCCTACGAGACCAACCCGCCGCCGACCATCCGCGGCCACGTCTCCAAGCTGCGTTACGTGCACCCGGCCGGCGCCAACCCGCCGACCTTCATCGTGCACGGCACCCGCCTGAAGGAACTGCAGGAGTCGTACAAGCGCTACCTGGAGAACTTCTTCCGCAAGCGCTTCAAGCTGATCGGTACGCCGGTGCAGTTCATCTTCCGCGAGGGTGCCAACCCGTACGAAGGCAAGAAGAACGTGCTGACCGAACGGCAGGTCAAGGCCAAGCGGCGCTTGATGAAGCACGTCAAGGGCAAGTGATCCACGAAAAGGCGGCCGCAGGGTCGCCTTTTTGGTTTGCGGCCCATGGGCTGGCGCTACCCCCCGTTTGCGATGGTCCTGTAGAGCCGAGCCCGTGCTCGGCTGCTTTTCGCACGTCAACCGCGGACGCGCTGCACGCGTCAGCCGAGCACGGGCTCGGCTCTACAGATTCTGGTCAAGGCGGGTAGGCGTGGCCTGCGCGATAATGGCGCCATGAGCATTCCAGAGATTTCCCCCGAGCAGGCGCGCGCGCGCGCGGCCCATGGCGCGGTGCTGATCGACGTGCGCGAGGCGCATGAGCGGGCCGGCGGCATGGCCGAAGGCGCGCGCGGCGTCGCCAAGGGTGAGCTGCTGGCTGACGCGGCCGCGCACCTGCCGCGGCCGGAACAGGAGATCCTGCTGATCTGCCAGAGCGGCAAGCGCTCGGCCGATGCGGCGCAGGCGCTGCTGGATGCGGGCTACACGAACGTGAGCTCCGTCGCTGGCGGCACCGTGGCCTGGCGTGAGTTGTCGCTGCCGCTGGTGCAGCCGCTGACCAGCGCCGCCGACCGCGATTTCTACGACCGCTATTCGCGCCATCTGCTGCTGCCGCAGGTAGGCGAGGCCGGCCAACGTCGGCTGCAGCAGTCGCGGGTGCTGGTGCTGGGCGCAGGCGGGCTGGGTGCACCGGCCGGCTTCTATCTGGCCGCAGCCGGGGTAGGGCACCTGCGTTTCGCCGACCACGACCGTGTCGAGCGCAGCAACCTGCATCGGCAGATCGTGCATACCGAGGCTAGTGTCGGCCAGTTGAAGGTGGATTCGGCGCGCGAGCGATTGCTGGCATTGAACCCGTCCATTGAGGTCGAGGCCGTGCCCGAGCGGGTGACCTCGGAGAACGTGGACCGCCTGTTGCAAGATGTCGACGTAGTTCTGGACGGTTCGGACAACTTCCCGCTGCGCTACCTGCTCAACGACGCCTGCATCAAGCACGCCAAGCCGATGGTTTACGCCGCCATCGAGCGTTTCGATGGCCAGGTGAGCGTGTTCGACGCCGGCCGCCAGCGCGGTGTGGCACCGTGCTATCGCTGCCTGTTTCCGGAGCCGCCGCCGCCGGAGTTCGCGCCCAACTGCTCCGAGGCGGGTGTGCTGGGCGTGCTGCCGGGCCTGGCCGGTGTGCTGCAGGCCACCGAAGTGCTGAAGCTGTTGCTGGGCATCGGCGAGCCACTGGTGGGGCGCCTGCTGCGCTTTGATGCGCTGGGCATGCGTTTCCGCGAGACCGGCATCGGGCCGGACCCGCAATGCCCGGTGTGTGCGCCGGGTGTGCCGTTCCCGGGGTATATCGATTACGCCGCGTTCTGCCGGGGTGGATGAACCGGTCGGCGCGTCATCCACGCATGGCGTGGATCTACTGGGGTGGGCGAACCCGGTTGGGCCTCATCCACGCATGGCGTGTATCTACTGTAGAGCCGAGCCTACGCTCGGCTGCTCTTCGCGCTGAGGCCAGAATCAGCCGAGCGTGGGCTCGGCTCTACAGGTCATGGCTTCGGGATTGTGCCAACCAAGGTTGGCACCTACCGAAGCGCGCGCACGGTTTCAGGATGATGTGCGGGGCCAATCCCGTGATCGTTCCATCTCCAAGACAATAAAACGCAACGTACATGCTATTGCCGTCATCGGTGTTGCTCTATCGTTGAGTCCGATTTCGATTTCCGGGGAACCCACCGCATGGCGGTAGAAGCAGCGACCAGCGAACTGGTCAAGGTCGTCGCCCTGTTGGGCGCAGCGGTGGTGATGGTGCCGCTGTTCCGTCGGCTCGGCCTGGGCTCGGTGCTGGGCTACTTCGCCGCCGGCCTGGCGATCGGTCCGTTCGGGCTGGGCTGGTTCTCCGACCCGCAGGCGATCCTGCATACCGCCGAACTCGGCGTGGTCATGTTCCTGTTCGTCATCGGCCTGGAAATGCGGCCCTCGCACCTGTGGAGCCTGCGCAAGGAAATCTTCGGCCTGGGCACGCTGCAGATCGTCACCTGCGCGCTGGTGCTGACCAGCATCGCCAAACTGTTCGGGCTGCCGTGGCAGATCGCCTTCATCGGCGCCACCGGGTTCGTGCTGACCTCCACTGCGGTAGTGATGCAACTGCTGGCCGAGCGCGGCGACATCGCGCTGCCGTCGGGGCAGAAGATCGTCTCGATCCTGTTGTTCGAAGACCTGCTGATCGTGCCGTTGTTGGCGCTTGTCGCGTGGATGGCGCCGGCCGCCGGCAGCGCCGATGGCGAGGGCTCGCGCTGGATGTCGGTGGCGATCGGCGTGGGCGCCATCGTCGGCCTGGTGCTGGTCGGCCGCTTCCTGCTCAATCCGCTGTTCCGGGTGCTGGCCGAATCGAAGGCGCGCGAAGTGATGACCGCCGCCGCACTGCTGGTGGTGCTGGGTGCGGCGCTGCTGATGCAGCTGTCCGGCCTATCTATGGCGATGGGCGCGTTCCTGGCCGGCGTGCTGTTGAGCGAATCGACCTTCCGTCACCAGATCGAAGCGGACATCGAGCCGTTCCGCGGCATCCTGCTGGGCCTGTTCTTCCTCAGCGTGGGCATGGCGCTGGACCTGGGCGTGGTGGCCGGCAACTGGCCGATGATCCTCGGCCTGGTGGTGGCGCTGATGGCGGCCAAGGCGCTGTGCATCTACGTGGTGGCGCGCTTGATGGGCAGCGACCATGCGCAGGCGCTGGACCGTGGCGTGCTGATGGCGCAGGGCGGCGAATTCGCTTTCGTGCTGTTCTCGGCCGCTGCGAGCGCCGGCGTGATCAGCCTGGACATCAATGCCAACTTCACCGCCGTGGTGGTGCTGTCGATGGCGCTGACGCCGCTGGTGGTGCTGGTCTACAAGCGCGTGGCGCCGAAGCCGACGGTGAACCTGGATGGCGTGGACGAGGCCGATGGCCTGTCCGGCAGCGTGCTGCTGATCGGCTTCGGCCGCTTCGGGCAGGTGGCCAGCCAGTCGCTGCTGGCCCGCGACGTGGACGTGACCATCATCGACAACGATGTGGAGATGATCCAGAGCGCGGCGCGCTTCGGCTTCAAGATCTACTACGGCGACGGCACCCGCCTGGATGTGCTGCATGCTTCCGGTGCAGCTACCGCACGCGCGATTGCCGTGTGCGTGGACAAGGCCGAGGCCGCCGACCGCATCGTCGAACTGGTGGCGCATGAGTTCCCGCAGGCCAAGCTGATGGTGCGCTCGTTCGATCGCGAACATTCGCTGCGGTTGATACACGCCGGTGTCGATTTCCAGATCCGTGAGACCTTCGAATCGGCGGTGTTGTTCGGGCAGTCTGCACTGGTCGAGCTGGGCGCGGACGAAGACGATGCGATCGAGATCGCGACCGAGATCCGCCGCCGCGACGCCGAGCGCTTCGAGCTGGAGATTGCCGGTGCCGGTCTGACTGCCGGTGCGCGGATGATGTACGGCAACACGCCGCCCGGCGTGCCGACGCCGACGCCGTTCACCGCGCCCAAGCGCGCGAGCAAGACGCTGAATCCGCAGGACGTTCCGGAAGAAGAAGAGGAATGACCGTCACGCGCCGCGCTTCGCGCTCGCCGGGCATGGCCCGGCGCTACCGGGGTGCCGTGCGATTCGTGGGTAGCGCCGGGCCATGCCCGGCGAGCGCAGCGGGCGATCGCAGCGGTGGGCGAGGGGGGCGTGAATCGGGGACAATAGCGTCCCCGCCGCCCCACGCCTGCCCCCGATGACCGACTCTGCCTCCCAGCTTCCTGCCCGCATCCTCGATGGCCGCCGTATCGCCGAGGACCTGCTCGACAGCCTGAAGGTGCGCGTCGACGCCCGTGTTGCCGCCGGCGGCAGCCGCCCGGGCCTGGCCGTGGTGCTGGTGGGTGGTGACCCGGCCTCGACCGTGTACGTGCGCAACAAGCGCCGCGCCGCCGAGAAGGTCGGCATCGAAGCCTATGACTACGATCTGCCGGCCGGCACCACCGAGGCTGAGCTGCTCGACCTGATTGACCAGCTCAACGCCGACCCGAAGATCAACGGCATCCTGATCCAGCTGCCGCTGCCGGGCATTCCCGATGCACGCCGGCTGATCCAGCGCATCGACCCGCGCAAGGACGTGGACGGCTTCCATCCGGAAAACGTCGGCCACCTGGCCCTGCGCGAGTTCGGCCTGCGCCCGTGCACCCCGCGCGGCATCACCACGCTGCTGGGCCATACCGACCAGCCCGTGCGTGGCCGCAACGCCACCATCGTCGGCGTCAGCAACCACGTCGGCCGGCCGATGGGCCTGGAGCTGCTGATTGCCGGCTGCACCGTCACCAGCTGCCACAAGTTCACCCCCAAGGACGTGCTGGAACAGGCCGTGCGCAACGCCGACATCCTGGTGGTGGCGGTGGGCCGCCCGGGCATCGTGCCGGGCGAGTGGGTGAAGCCGGGCGCGGTGGTGATCGACGTGGGCATCAACCGGCTGGACGACGGCCGGTTGGTGGGCGATGTTGGATTCAAGGCGGCTGCGGAGCGGGCGAGCTGGATCACCCCTGTGCCGGGCGGCGTGGGCCCGATGACCGTGGCCACGTTGATGCAGAACACGCTGGAAGCGGCGGAAGCCGGGGTCTGACCGGGCCTGCTGTTGATGGGGGCGTGCTGATCGCGATGGGCCGCTCCTGGTAGATGCCAACCTTGGTTGGCACTCATCTGACGGGGCCGTTGCCCCAGCTGGGGTCCGGATGCCGGACGGTTTGTGCCAACCAAGGTTGGCACCTACCAAAGGCAGTTACCGGGTGTTCTTGGTGCCCCGCATGACCCGCTCTTGGTAGATGCCAACCTTGGTTGGCACACATCTGACGGGGCCGTTGCCCCAGCTGGGGTCCGGATGCCGGACGGTTCGTGCCAACCAAGGTTGGCAGCTACCAAGGGCGGTGCGCCCGCGCGACACTGTGTCGCAGCATTGCCTATTCCCGGCTACCAAAATTACTGTTCTTGGCCGCCAAAATAGGGTAAAATGTCGCGCTTCCCCACATCTCGGGTATGCCGATGCTGCGCATCCAGGCTGAAGCTCTCACCTACGACGACGTCTCGCTCGTCCCCGCTCATTCGACCATCCTGCCCAAGGACGTCAACCTCGAAACGCGGTTGACGCGCGACCTGAAGCTCAAGCTTCCGATCCTGTCCGCAGCCATGGACACCGTCACCGAAGCACGCCTGGCCATCGCCATGGCACAGCTGGGCGGCATGGGCATCATCCACAAGAACCTGAGCGTGGAGCAACAGGCCGCCGAAGTGGCCAAGGTCAAGAAGTTCGAGGCCGGCGTCATCCGCGACCCGATCACCGTCGGCCCGGAAACCACCATCCGCGACGTGCTGGCCCTGACCCAGGCGCGCAACATCTCCGGCGTGCCGGTGGTGGACGGCGGCGGCCAGCTGGTCGGCATCGTGACCCATCGCGACATGCGCTTCGAGACCGAGCTGGACGATCCGGTCCGCCACATCATGACCAAGAAGGATCGCCTGATCACGGTCAAGGAAGGCGCCGCGTCTGATGAAGTGCTGCAGCTGCTGCACCGCAACCGCATCGAAAAGGTGCTGGTGGTCAATGACGAGTTCGCCCTGCGTGGCCTGATCACCGTCAAGGACATCCAGAAGAACACCGACTTCCCGAACGCTGCCAAGGACATCGCCACCCGCCTGCTGGTCGGCGCCGCCGTCGGCGTGGGCGGCGACACCGATCGCCGCGTGGAAGCGCTGGTCGCTGCCGGCGTGGACGTGATCGTGGTGGATACCGCGCACGGCCACTCGCAGGGCGTGCTGGACCGCGTCAGCTGGGTCAAGAAGAACTTCCCGAACGTGCAGGTCATCGGCGGCAACATCTGCACCGGTGAAGCCGCGCTGGCGCTGCTGGACAGCGGCGCGGACGCGGTGAAGGTGGGCATCGGCCCGGGCTCGATCTGCACCACCCGCGTGGTGGCCGGCGTGGGCGTGCCGCAGATCACCGCGATCGACCTGGTGGCCGAAGCGCTGCAGGACCGCATCCCGCTGATCGCCGATGGTGGCATCCGCTACTCCGGCGACATCGGCAAGGCGCTGGCCGCCGGTGCCTCGACCATCATGGTCGGTGGCCTGCTGGCCGGTACCGAGGAATCGCCGGGCGAAACCGAGCTGTTCCAGGGCCGTTCGTACAAGAGCTACCGGGGCATGGGCTCGCTGGCCGCGATGGAGAAGGGGTCCAAGGACCGCTACTTCCAGGACGCCGCCACCGCCGACAAGCTGGTGCCGGAAGGCATCGAAGGCCGCGTGCCATACCGTGGCCCGGTGGGCGGCATCATCCACCAGCTGATGGGCGGCCTGCGCGCCACCATGGGCTACGTGGGCTGCGCCACCGTCGAGGACATGCGCAGCAAGCCCAAGTTCGTGAAGATCAGCGGCGCCGGCCAGCGTGAGAGCCACGTCCACGACGTGACGATCACCAAAGAGCCGCCGAACTACCGCTCCTGATGCGATTCCGCACCGTCCTTGCGGTCACGAGCAGCCTGCTGATGGCAGGCTGTTCGTTGTCCGAACCGCCGCCGCGCTCCGGGTCTCCGGGCGCGGCGGTTTCGCAATTGCAGGACGTGCAGGCGTGTTCAACGGCATTTTCGCTGCCCGCCGGATGGCGCGTGCAACCGCTGGGCGAGGAGCGTTGGATGCTGCACGGCACCGGCGCGCGCCCGCTGCAGGTAACACTGCAGTGCCGGACGCTTTCGCTCGACGGGCCTGCCGACCCGGTGCTGGAACCCGTGCTGGGCCCGCTGGATACGGCGGCCATGAATGCCAAGCGCATCTACTGGGGCACGCCCACCGAGCCGCTCCATCAGGCGGTGGCAATCGAACGGCGCTGGATGGAAGGCTCGGAAGTGCAGGAAGCGGTCGAGCTGCCACGCATGGTCGATGATCCTGCCGGTGCACCGCACGCGCTGCTGATGCTGCGCTGGGACGAGGCTGATGCCTCACATATTCAACAACGCGAGGCACTCATCGCCTCGTTGACGCAGAGCCTTGAAGCTTCGGGCGCAGCGAAAGACACCACTGGAACGGCACCATGACCAACATCCATAACGACAAGATCCTCATCCTCGATTTCGGCGCGCAGTACACGCAGCTGATTGCCCGCCGCATCCGCGAGCTGGGCGTCTACTGCGAAATCTGGGCGTGGGACCACAACCCGGCCGAGATCGCGGCGTTCGGCGCCAAGGGCATCATCCTGTCCGGTGGCCCGGAATCGACCACGCTGCCGGGCGCCCCGGCCGCGCCGCAGGAAGTGTTCGACAGCGGCCTGCCGATCTTCGGCATCTGCTACGGCATGCAGACCCTGGCCGCACAGCTGGGCGGTGCCACCGAAGCGGCTGACCAGCGCGAATTCGGCCACGCCGAAGTGAACGTGATCAACCCGGATGCCCTGTTCAAGGGCCTGAGTGACCACGGCGGCGAGCCGAAGTTGAATGTCTGGATGAGCCACGGCGACCACGTCTCCGTTGCGCCGCCGGGCTTCACCATCACCGCCACCACCGACCGCATTCCGGTGGCCGCCATGGCCAACGAAGAAAAGCGCTGGTACGGCGTGCAGTTCCACCCGGAAGTGACCCACACCCTGCAGGGCCAGGCGCTGCTGCGCCGCTTCGTGGTGGACGTGTGCGGTTGCCAGACCCTGTGGACCGCCGCCAACATCATCGACGACCAGATCGCCCGCGTGCGCGAACAGGTGGGCGATGACGAAGTGATCCTGGGCCTGTCCGGCGGCGTCGATTCGTCCGTGGTGGCCGCGCTGCTGCACAAGGCCATCGGCGAGAAGCTGACCTGCGTGTTCGTGGATACCGGCCTGCTGCGCTGGCAGGAAGGCGACCAGGTGATGGCGATGTTCGCCGAGCACATGGGCGTGAAGGTGGTGCGCGTGAATGCCGCCGACCGTTACTTCAACGCGCTGGAAGGCGTGAGCGACCCGGAAGCCAAGCGCAAGATCATCGGCAACCTGTTCGTTGAGATCTTCGACGAAGAGTCGAACAAGCTGAAGAACGCCAAGTGGCTGGCGCAGGGCACCATCTACCCGGATGTGATCGAGTCGGCCGGCAGCAAGACCGGCAAGGCGCATGTGATCAAGAGCCACCACAACGTGGGCGGCCTGCCGGAGCACATGAAGCTGGGCCTGGTGGAGCCGCTGCGCGAGCTGTTCAAGGACGAAGTGCGCCGCCTGGGTGTGGAGCTGGGCCTGCCGCGCAGCATGGTCTACCGCCATCCGTTCCCGGGCCCGGGCCTGGGCGTGCGTATCCTGGGCGAAGTGAAGCGCGAATACGCCGAGCTGCTGGCCAAGGCCGATGCCATCTTCATTGATGAGCTGCGCAAGGCGGATCTGTACGACAAGACCAGCCAGGCGTTTGCCGTGTTCCTGCCGGTGAAGTCGGTGGGCGTGGTGGGTGACGCGCGAGCTTATGAGTGGGTGATTGCGCTGCGGGCCGTGGAGACGATCGATTTCATGACGGCGCATTGGGCGCATCTGCCGTATGAGTTCCTGGGTACGGTGAGCAACCGGATCATCAATGAGTTGCGGGGGGTGTCGCGGGTTGTTTATGACATCTCGGGGAAGCCGCCGGCTACTATTGAGTGGGAGTGATTCGGCCTCTGGTGTTTGCTGGCAGTTAGTCGCACGAAGGTCTACCTAAGCCCGCGCAACTGCGGGCTTTTTTATGATTTAGCTGAGCGCATTGCCGGCCAACATCTGGCATCGCTAAATACCGTTTCTTCATGGCATGATGGATAAAACTGAGCTCTTCTACGTCATGAGAAGTTGCCGATAGCCTAGAAGACGCAGGACAAGACATGAGCGCCCCACAGAAAGACAGCAGCTTGGCGGATAAGCCAGCAACGGGAGGCTGGTTGCGCCGTTGGTCGCAAGCCGAAGCTGGATGAGCAACAGGTGAGAGAGATCAAGGCCCTGCTGCATGACCCCGATATACAGGTGGCGGACGTGGCCCGCCGTTATGGCGTGTGCCGAACCACGATCTACAAGCATTGCGGTGTCGTACAACCACGTCATCAATAGCGAAGAAACAATAGAGAGAAAACATTTCCGTGTCCAGACTGACTGATTTGATTGCCAAGGCCAAAGCCAAGGATTCGACCCTGGGGGCTGAGTTGGATCGAGAGTTCAAGATGCTCTCTTCGCGCCTTCCCTTTGGCTTGAACTTCGAGCGGCATAGCCCGGAGGCGGTGGAACTACCGCTGCGCCCGCTGCGCAAGGGCGACAAGGTGCGTGTGCTGCCGGAGCGTGGCGAAACCCGAAAGGGCGATCAGCGGCTGTGGCGGGTGAAGGCCATCCACAAGGCGAAGAAGACGGCCGACCTGGAGTTGCTGGGTGCGGCAGAGATCGAAACGCAGACCGTGGCGCTGGATGATCTGGTGGTGGTGGCCGAGTTCCGCGACACCATCTATCCCGGCTTGGTCAGTACCGGCAAGGTGCAGCGTGGTGGTGACAAGCCCTGCCACACTGTCATCAATGGCGAGAATTACCACGTTCTCAAAGCGTTGACCTACACGCATCGGGGCACGGTGGATGCCATCTACATCGACCCGCCGTACAACACCGGGGCGAAGGATTGGAAGTACAACAACGACTATGTAGAAGGTGATGACCAATATCGCCACAGCAAATGGCTGGCGATGATGGAGCGCCGCTTGCAAGTGGCGAAGGAGTTGTTGAATCCGGCGGATTCGGTGTTGATCGTTACGATTGATGAAAAGGAATATCTGCGGCTGGGGCTGCTGTTGGAGCAGTTGTTCCCAGAGGCCCAAATCGAAATGGTCACGACAGTGATCAGTGCCAAAGGTGTGGCTCGTTTTGGTCAGTTCTCTCGTGTTGAAGAGTTCATCTTTTTTGCAAGAATCGGTAAGTCTACAGTCCAGCTCGGCGAGCAAAATATGCTGGACGAGTCGCGTTCGGCGACAGCACAGATCGGAAAAGACATTGACTGGCTTGGGCTGCGCCGTCGGGAGCCCACGGCAAAGCGCGGAGCGCGACCAAATCAGTTCTACCCGATCTTCGTGGACACGAAGACCGGCTACATCGAGTCCATCGGTGAACCGATCACTGATGATATCGACCGCCTGAAAGTCAAAGTCCCAAAGGGAACCTTCGCGGTCTGGCCGCTAAGGCCAAATGGCGGCGAAGGGCTTTGGGGAATTACGCCTGAAACCGCGAAGTGCTACCTCAAAGATGGCTACATCCGCGCCCGTAACTACAAGCCAGAGCTTGAACAGGTTTCTATCCACTACCTTCCCAGCGGAACGGTGAGCGCAATTCAAGATGGGCGGATCGACGTTGTTGGTCGCGATCCTGACGGCGCAGTTCAAGCAGTTTACCGCGAACGCAAAGGCGTGATCCCCAAACGGGTATGGAACATGACGTCGCACAATGCTGAGAACGGCGGGTCACTGATCCTGTCCAAATTGCTTCTTGGCCGCCGATTCCCGTTTCCTAAATCACTGTATGCCGTAGAAGACTCACTTCGCTTCTTCATAGGCGACAAGCCCGAAGCCGTCATCCTCGATTTTTTCAGCGGCTCCGGCACCACTGCCCACGCAGTAATGCGACTGAACCGTCAGGATGGCGGTCATCGTCAATGCATCAGCGTCACCAACAATGAAGTTGCTGCCGATGAACAGAAGATGTTACGCGAAGCGGGTTTACGCCCCGGTGATGCCGAGTGGGAAAAGAACGGCATCTGCGACTACATCACCAAGCCCCGCGTTGCCAGCGCCATCACAGGCAAGACACCCAACGGCGAGCCCATCAAGGGCGACTACAAATTCCCCGACGAATTCCCGATGGCCGATGGCTTTGAGGAAAATGCAGAGTTCTTCACGCTGACCTATGAGACGCCGGTATCGGTCAATTACAACCTTGCGTTTAACCGGATTGCGCCGTTGCTGTGGTTGCGAGCCGGGGCGCGGGGCGGCCGCATAGACAGGCTGCCTAGTGATGGCTGGGCGGTGGCAGACGCCTATGGCTTGCTTCACCAGGTGGACGCGGCCACACCCTTTATCAAGGCGCTGCCCAAGGCCGATGGAATCCGCATCGCCTATATCGTCACCGATGACGACCGGCGCTTTCAGGCCATTGCCAAGCGCTTGCCTGATGGCGTTGAGCCGGTGCGTTTGTACGAATCGTATCTGACTAATTTCAGCTTCGCTAACGGAGAGTAAGGGATGAAGTTCACGCTAAAAGACTACCAGCGCGACGCCGTCCGCGACTCCCTGAACAATCTGGGCAAGGCCCGCCGCCTTTGGCAGGGCGAGGCCGACAGGACGGCGTTTTCACTGACGGCGGTTACCGGCGCGGGTAAGACCGTGATGGCCGCTGCCACGTTCGAGGCGCTGTTTCACGGTGACGATGAATTCAGCTTCGACGCCGACCCTGGCGCGGTGGTGATCTGGTTCAGCGACGATCCTTCGCTGAACGAGCAGACCCGCTTTCGCTTTATCGAGGCCAGTGACCGCATCAGTTACACCGATCTGGTGGTGGTGGAAAACACCTTCAACCGGCCGAAGTTCCAGGCGGGGAAAATCTACTTTCTGAACACCCAGAAGCTCAGCAAGAACAGCTTGCTGGTTCGCGGCTACGACCCTGAAGAGATGGCCGCCAAGCGGGACGGCACCTTCCCGGACATGCGACCAGACCTGCGGGCCTATACGATCTGGGACACCATCCAGAATACCATTGAAGACCCGGATTTGACGCTCTATCTGGTGCTGGATGAGGCGCACCGTGGCATGGGCGCGCAAACAGCCGCCAGTCAGAACGCCAAGAGCACCATCGTCCAGCGGCTGATGAATGGCGTGGGCAGCGTGCCGGGCATTCCGGCGGTTTGGGGCATTTCGGCCACAGTGGAACGATTTAACAAGGCGATTGAGTCGGCAGGCAAGCACATCAAGCTGCCGAATGTGGAAGTGGATGCCTCCAAGGTGCAGGAATCCGGCCTGATCAAGGACACCATCCTGCTGGATATTCCAGATGAAGCTGGCGACTTTGATACCGTGCTGGTGCGGCGAGCGACCGATAAATTGAAGGAGTCCAGCCTTGCCTGGAGCGCTTACTCTAGGCTGCAACAGGAAGCCCATGTTGTTGTGCCGTTGATGGTCCTACAGGTACCCAACACGCCTGAACCCGATGAAATCGGACGGGCGCTGGATACGATTTTCAAACACTATCCAGAGCTGCCCTCTGCCTGCGTGGCGCATGTTTTTGGGGATCACACTACCCAGCGCTTCGGCAACCGCGATGTGCCCTACATCGAGCCGCAGCGGGTTCAGGAATCGACTTGGGTGCGGGTGCTGATTGCCAAGGATGCCATCAGTACCGGCTGGGATTGCCCGCGTGCCGAGGTCATGGTGTCGTTCCGTGCGGCCAACGACAAAACTCACATCACGCAGTTGTTGGGTCGTCTGGTGCGCTCGCCGCTGGCCCGCCGTGTTCCCGGTAACGACCGCCTGAATGCGGTGGACTGCTTACTGCCGAAATTCAATCGCAAGGCCGTGGAAGAAGTGGTTGATGCGTTGATGACCGGCAGCGAGGCCGCCACACCCGGACGGGTGTTGATCGACTACATCGAGGTGCGGCCGAACCCGGCGGCCGCGCCTGCGGTGTGGGAGGCATTCGAGGCGCTGCCGTCGCAAACCCGGCCGCAACGGGGTGCCAGGCCGGCGGTCAGGTTGACCGCACTAGCACATGAATTGGTATCCGACGATATTCTGTCCGGCGCAGGCCAACGGGCACACGCCGAGATGCATACGGTCTTGGATGCGTTTCAGGCCGACAACGAGGCCAAGATCAAGGCCAAGCGGCAGTCGGTGCTGGTGGTGGACGGCAAGACCGTGAAGGCTGACCTGCTGGGTCAGGGCCGAAGTCTAGAGAAATTCTGGGAAGACGCCGATGTGGCAGTCATCGACGATGCCTACCGCCGTGCGGCGCGCATCTTCAGTCCGCCGATTGCCCATTCCTATGTTGACCATCTGGCCAGTCAGGAAGCCGACCGCGACGAAGACCCGGAGGGCTTTCTTGAGGCCATCATGGAGGCTCGCGTAACCGTTGCCGGTTTGGGGCTGATGATGGAGGCACAGGCTTATTTCGATGCCGAGGCCGATAAGCTGACGAAGGACTGGCTGGTCAAGTATGGGGCGCAGATCAAGGCGCTCAGTGACGATCGACGGGAATCCTACAGGCAGATCATCGAAATGAGCACGGAGCCGCAGGACGTGGGCTTGCTCAAGCCCGAGGCTCGTTATGAGGCGACCAAGGCGAACGAGAACGGCAAGGTGAGAGTGCTCCCGGTCTGGGATGGCCACTTGCTGTGCAACGAGGCCGGTAAGTATCCTGCTGAACTGAATGACTGGGAGTGGACGGTCGTCGAGACGGAATCGGCAAAGCCGGGATTCTCGTTCTGGTATCGCAACCCGCAGCAGCCAGGGCAGGCTTCGCTGGGTATCGTCTATGAGAAAGCTGGGCAGTACGGAATTGTTCGCCCGGACTTTCTGTTCTTTGCCACGCAGGGGGATGGCTTCCTTGTCGTTGATCTGGTTGATCCGCACGGGCTGCATTTGAGCGACGCGCTGGTCAAGTTGCAAGGCTTGGCGCTGTACGCAGCCAACCATGCCGATGCCTATCGCCGGATCGAGTCCATTGCGCAGGTGAAGGGCAGCGACAAACTGCGCGTGCTTGACTTGAAACGGCCGGAAGTGCGGGATGCGATTGCCGTGGGCCAGGATGCAGAGGTTTTGTTCAGCAGCGGGTTGGCAGATGATTACCAGTGACCGTCTAAGCGCAATGACGAATCCGCACATTCGAAATGGATCGATTAACGAAGTTATCTATGATCCAAATACCGCGCAACTGGCAGGCTGCGCGCGGACTCACTATGAGGATGGACCATGATGGAAAATCTGCGACCGAAGCAGCCAGAGGCTCGATCTATGGTCTTTGCAGAAGGGGCGCTGTGGGTCCGCGCTGACTTTCATCTGCATACCCGAGCGGACCGTGAATTCAAGTTCTCGGGCGATGACAACTTTTACAACAGCAACTATGTGGATGCGTTGGAGAAAGCGAACATCCGATTGGGCGTCATCACCAACCACAATAAGTTCGACTTCGAAGAATTCAAGGCACTGCGAAAGACTGCCCAGAAGAAGGGTGTTGCGCTGCTGCCAGGCGTTGAGTTGTCGGTCAATGACGGGGCCAATGGTATCCACACGCTTGTTGTCTTTTCAGATGATTGGTTGGCCGATGGTCATGACCATATCAATCCCTTCTTGGGCGTCGCATTCAAAGGAAAAGTCCCAGCTCAGTATGAGCAGGAAAATGGTCGATCATCGCTGTCTCTGGTCAATACCATCGAGGAGTTGGAAAGCTACCACAGAGACTTCTTTCTCGTCTTTGCTCATGTCGAAGCGCCGAGTGGACTTTGGGCTGAGCTGGATGGGGGGCGTCTTGCTGAGCTGGGCCGAAATGAGTTATTTCGCCGCCGCACGTTTGGTTTTCAGAAGGTGCGCACGTACAACAAGGTGCAAGAGAAAAACAAACCCTGCCGAACTAAAGCACAGCAGCATCTAGGTGAGTGGTATCCCGCCGAACTCGAAGGCTGCGACGCCAAATGCATAGAAGACATTGGCCAGGGCAAAGCCTGTTATCTCAAATTGGGCGAGCTGTCCTTCGAGGCGGTCAAGTTTGCCTTGAGCGATCCGGCAGGGCGGGTAGCCATGGAGCCGCCAAAACATCAAGCGTCGCACATCCTCAGCATTCGCTTCGACGGCGGCATCCTCGACGGGCAAGTGCTGCATTTCTCTTCCGAACTAAACACGTTGATCGGCATCCGGGGCAGTGGAAAATCATCGATCTTGGAGGCAGTACGCTACGCCCTCGACATTCCACGTGGTGAGAAGGCGCAGGACACCAAGTACAAGGATGAGTTGATCCGCCATACCCTTGGCAGCGGCGGCAAGGTGACGCTGACAGCATGCGACGTGTACGGACAGGAATTCACCATCTCCCGCATCTTCCGCGAAGCGCCGAATGTCTATTTGGGCGACAAGTTGCAACCCGGCGTGTCGATCCGGGAGACCGTACTGCGCCGTCCGATCTACTTCGGCCAGAAGGACCTTTCCAGCACCGGTGAGGGCTTCGAGACCGATCTGGTGGAAAAGCTGGTTGGCGAGAAGCTGCGTGTGCTGCGTGACGAAATAGAGGTTCAACGCAAGCGCGTGCGTGACGCAACTCAGCGCTGGCTCAAGCTCAGCAACACGGCCGAACTCAAGCGCGACTTTGAGACCCAACTAAATGATGCCAACTTCCGTCTGACCAAGTTCGCGGAGCACGGCGTTGCCGACAAGCTCCAAAAGCGACTTGGCTTCCAGCAGGACGTCACAGCGCTCGCGCGCATGATGGAGCGGGCAGACAGCTTCATCCTCGCTCTAGGAAGTCTGATTGCCGAGCATGAGGACGAGCTGCGGAACGCAACGAGCTACGTGTCCAAGCAGAATCCGGCTTTCTTCGCAGCCTACTACGTCGAGTTCTCCAACCTCGTGGCCAAGGTCGATCAGCTCAAGCAGATCGAGCAAGACGCGCGAGCCATTGCGGGACGCCTCAAGACTAAGCAGAGCGAGTTTGAAAGTGCAAGCAAGAGCCTTCAGGAGGAGTTCGCACAAGTCGAGCGTCAACTAGCTCAGGAACTCAAGCAAACCGGCATGACAGCCATTCAGCCGGACGACTTCCTGGCCCAGCAGCAGCGCAAAACCAAGGCGGAGCAAATGCTGGAGGCGCTGGCCAAGCAGGAATCACAGCAGACCAGCATCCGCGACGCGCTGTTTGCCGAGATCGACAAGCTCAATGAACTATGGCTGCGCGAGTTCAACACCATCAAGGCAGAGCTGGACCGCGTGAACGCTGGCCACACTGCCCTGCAGATCGAAGCGGACTTCAAGGGTGACAAGGAAGCCGCCATCAACTTCATGCAGCAACTCTTCAAGGGCAGCAACATCCGCGAAACCACGCTGCGCGCAGTGATGGATGACTATGCCGATTTCGGCGGCCTCCTGCGTGCCCTGCCGGGAGCCTTGGCGAAGGCTGGCAGCACCCCCGAGGTCTTCGAAAAGACCTTCATGCAGAACCTGACCGATTTCGTCACCTGGCAGGTGCCCAACCGCTTCGTCATCCGCTATCGCGGCAAAGAGTTGAAGCACCACTCTCTCGGGCAGCGCGCTTCGGCGCTGTTGCTGTACGTCCTCAGTCAACGCCAGAACGACGTGATCATCATCGACCAACCGGAAGACGATCTGGACAACCAGACCATTTACGACGATGTGATCAAGCTGCTACGGGAAATGAAGCCTCATGCCCAATTCATTTTCGCGACGCACAACGCTAACTTCCCGGTGCTGGGTGACGCGGAACAGGTGCACGCCTGCCAATACCAGGACGAGAAGGTCGCCACGCGAAGCGGCAGCATCGACGCCCGGCCGGTGCAGGACGCCATCATCAACATCATGGAAGGAGGCCAGGAAGCCTTCAACCGCCGCAAAGAGGTCTATAACCTATGGAAACCACAGAGCTGATCGACCTGCTCAGCCGGGGCGAGGACAGTAGGCAGCAGTTCAAAACGGACATCAACAATTCTGACGCCTTGGCAGCAGAGATCGTTGCCTTCAGCAACACCGCTGGTGGTCGCATCTTCATTGGGGTGAACGACGACGGTTCGGTGCGCGGTCTATCCAGCGCCGATGTTGCTCGTCTCAACATGCTCATCGCCAACGTGGCCTCGCAGATCGTGCGTCCAGCCGTGAACCCGCTCACTGAGAACGTGCCCCACCCGGCAGGCACGGTGCTGGTGCTCTCCGTCGCTGAAGGTGTTAACAAGCCCTACATGGACAAGAACGGCGCGATTTGGGTGAAGAACGGCTCGGACAAGCGCCGGGCCACCTCGCGCGAGGAATTGCAGCGCCTGTTCCAGCAGGCAGGTTTGGTGCACGCCGACGAAACTCCCGTAGCGGGCTTGAGCGCGGGCGATGTGGACATGCCCTATTTCGAAACCTTTTTCGAGCAGCAATTCGGTGAGTCGCTCGCCCAGCATAACCAGCCGCTGCCGCAGGTACTGACCAACATGAACCTGATGAACGAGGGGCAGCTCAACGTGGCGGGCGGTCTGTTGTTTGCCAAATCGCCGTATTACGCGCTGCCCGCCTTCGTCGTCAAGGCCGTCGCCTTTGTCGGCACCCAGATTGAGGACGAACGCTACATCGACAGCCGCGACATCGTCGGCAAGCTGGCCGACGTGTTCCAGCAGACGCTGGGCTTTATCGTCGCTAACACCCGCGCCGCGCAGGGCGAGCAGGGCTTCAACTCTCAAGGGCAGCCTGAGATTCCCCGCATCGTCTGGGAAGAACTGGTCGCCAACGCCCTCATTCACCGCGACTACTTCGTCAGCGCGCCTATCCGCGTACTGGTCTTCGCGGATCGTGTCGAGATCATCAGCCCTGGCCACCTGCCCAACAACTTGACTATCGAGAACATCAAGGCAGGCAACTCCAATATGCGCAACCCCATCCTGGCGTCCTTTGCCGCCAAGCTCCTGCCTTATCGCGGATTGGGTAGCGGCTTGCTGCGCTCACTGAGGGCATGGCCGCAGATCGAACTCATCGATGATCGGGCCGGCAATCTGTTCAAGGCTATCGTGGCGCGTCCCAGCTTGCTGGAGCCGGCCGGAAGTTCTTGACTGATCGGCTGAGAGTGAGGTGGATAGGCTCCTGGTCTTTAGATCGTCCATATGCTGTCAGCATGAAACTGAACGATGAGAACGAAACGTTCTTCACCACCGAGGACATGGCCGCCCAGACGGCTGCTGCCGGCTGTGAGTTCAAGCCTCGCGGCCATGCCAGAACGAAGAGCGTCCGCGACATCGGGGTAGAACCCCTTCGCGTTCCCACCTGATATCTGGAAGGTGATCTATAACCACCAACTCCATCGAGAGCGTCAATGTGCGTCTTGCTGATCTCTATCGGTGACTGGATTGATCTTGAAGGGCTCGGATCTCACTCCGGCCTAACCTCCCGACAAGCCCACTCACACAACCCCCGGCAAGCCAGAAACAGCCCATCAACAACTCCCTCATCCAGATGCCGCTCTGGCTCCGCTGCCACCCGGCAGCGGTCCGCCGAATGCAGCACCTCCAGCACCGTTAGCAGCCCCACCAATGCGCGCTCGGTTCTTGCCAGGCTCACGCGGCGACCGGGTGATACGTCGTTCTCCGGCCAGGGCAGTCCGTCGGCGCCCTCACACCCGCGCATGCGCTTGAGGATGCCCAAGAAGGTGTTCAGGTCGGGCAGCGGGGTGTCGTCGTTGATGGGCTCAACAGCGTCGTACGAGGAGAAGGTCTCGGATTCGCTCATGGCGTCGGTTTCCTGGGCTGTGCTTAACAGCGCCACCGCGTAAGCGGGGTGGCGGACGATGCGTGGCTGCAAACCGGACGTCAGTTGTCAGTACCCGGCGGGCCCGAAGACCCCCACGCACCGCCCGCCATAAAGGCCGACGGATTACCCGCCGGCACCGGTTAAGGGCGGTGCCGACGGGTAAGCGTAAACAACTAACAGTTCGGGTTTGCAGACCCGGCCACCCGTTGTCGGTGGCGCGCCATGGTGTTTACGCTGCCGCTTCGAATGCCAATAGAAATTTGCGAAGAAATCGCGCGATTCGAGAGCGAAGATCTATTGTTGCACGCGCCCTTCGTGCAGCACGCGACGCCACAAGACGCATTCGTGCAGCCGCTATGTTGATTGCGAATCAAAGTGGCGCAATCGCCTTTGCTGCAAGCGAATAGTGCGATGGCTTTCTTTACAACAGTTCCTAGTCCATAGCGAATGGCAACGCTGCTCGATCAGCCGCCCAGTCCGAAATTCGGTTCAAACCCGACATCGCTAGGGAGTATCAGAGATCTCAACCAACGCCGTCCTCGATGACCGCCGCATTCCCCACCAGCAACTCAATCATCGCCCGCGCCGCCGCCGACTGCCGCCGATGCGGCGCATAGATCACCGAGAACGGGCGCGATCTCCCGCGCAGCTGCGGCAGCACCTCCACCAGCTCCCCACGCATCAACCGCTCGCGCACGATGAACGCATAGCTCTGGCAGATGCCGATGCCCTGTTCGGCCAGCGACACCACGCCCAGCACATCGTCGGAGGTCTCGATGGACGAACGCGGCAGCCAGTCCACGTCGCGCCCGCCGTCGCGGAAGATCCACGGCGCCAGTCGCCCAGTACGCGGCATCACGAAGGGCAGGCACAGGTGCTGCTGCAGGTCGTCCAGCGTCTGCGGCGTGCCGCGGCGTTGCAGGTAGTCCGGCGCGGCCACCAGCAGCAGTGGGGCGTCTTCCAGCTTGCGCGCCACCAGCCCACTGTCCGGCAGCTGGCCCAGGCGGATGGCCAGGTCGAAGCCCTCCGCCACCAGGTCCACGTTGCGGTTGGTGATGTTCAGTTCCACCTGCACCTGCGGGTACTGCTGCGCAAAGCGCGCCAGCACGGGCGGCAGCCGGTAGTGGCCATAGGTGGTGGGCACGCTCAGGCGCACGCGGCCGGCCAGCGCACCGTCCTGAGCCAGTACGTCGCGCTCGGCGGCGTCCAGCAGGCCGAAGGCGGTGCGCACCTGTTCCCGGTAGAGCCGCCCGGCGTCGGTCAGGCCCACGCGGCGGGTGGTCCGCTGCAGCAGCTGCCGGCCCAGCCGCGCTTCCAGACGGGTGACCGCGCGGCTCAGCACCGAGGGCGTGGTGGACAGCGCCACCGCGCCGGCGGTGAACGAGCCGTGCTCGACCACCGCCAGGAACACCTCCACGTCGCCCAGGTAGTCGAACTTGCGGCTCATTTGGCTCTCCGGGGAACAGATGTTTTGCGACGGGGCCAATTTATCGCCGCTGGGGCGATGAATAAAGTGGCGGCCATTCCCCGATAGGAGCTCCCCATGAACCTGATGACCCGGCTGGCCGCAGCGCTGGCCCTGACCCTGGCCGCGACCGGCGCGCATGCCGCCAACGTGCTGGTGGTGCTGTCCGACGAAAACCACCTGGACCTGAAGGACGGCAAGGTGCTGTCCACCGGCTTCTATCTCAACGAGCTGATGCAGCCGGTCAAGCTGCTGTTGGACGCAGGCCACGAGGTGACCTTCGCCACGCCGCAGGGGCGGGCGCCGACGGTGGACGCGTCCTCGGTGACGGCGGCGTATTTCGGCAACGATGCCGCGCAGCTGAAACTGCACAAAGACCTGCTGGAGAAGCTGGCGCTGACCTCGCCGACAGCGGCGCCGGTGGTCAGCCTGTCGCATATCGAGCAGCAGGGCTATGCGCGTTTCGATGCGGTCTACATTCCCGGTGGCCACGCGCCGATGCAGGACCTGCTGAAGAGCCCGGCGCTGGGCCGGCTGCTGGCTGACTTCCACCAGCGCAACAAGACCACCGCGCTGGTCTGCCACGGGCCGATCGCGCTGCTGTCCACGCTGCCGGATGCAGATGGTTTCGTGGCGAAGCTGGAGGCCGGTGCGTTGCCGGCCACGCCGAAGTGGATCTACAGCGGCTACCAGATGACGGTGATCAGCAACCAAGAAGAAGAGCAGGCCAAGCCGCTGCTGGGCGGCGGTGAGATGAAGTTCTACCCGCAGACCGCGCTGCAGCGGGCGGGGGCGCGGTTCACCAGCAACACTACGCCGTGGACCGGGCATGTGGTGGTGGACCGTGAGCTGATTACCGGGCAGAACCCAGCGTCGGCGCTGGAGGTGGGGCAGCGGTTGGTGGAGCGGTTGAAGTAAGTCGGTTTCTTCATCGCATGCTGCGCCATGGCACCATGGTGGACCGGCTTCGTCCTTTGGGGCGAGGTCGGTTTTCCAGGGAAGCCAATCACTACGACATGCGAACGTCCATCCGCTTCATTCTCTCCGCCCTGTGCCTTGGCCTGCTGTCTGGCTGCGCCAGTGGGCCGGACTACCACCATTACAGTCGCGAGATTACCGGCGCGTTCGTGGCCGATGACGGCAAGCTGTACCTGCTGCCGGTCTATGACGAGCCGATGCGCTTCGATGCCGCGCCGTTCCGTGATTACCGCGCCCTGATGGACAGCCCGTTGCGCGAGGCCGTGGTCTGCGCGCAGCTGTACTTCCGTGAGGACTGGCGCGTGCCGGCCGACAGGACCAAGGTGCATGGCAGCTACGCGCTGCTGCTGCGGCCGGAGCAGGTGACGCCGGAACAGGCGGCGCAGTTCAAGCTGGAGCGGTTGGAGATCAGCCCACGGGTGGCCAAGGCGATCGATCGGTTGACACGCCGGCCGTACATCCTTGAAGCGCGGAGTCGCTACGAGCTGGCGGCCAACCCGGACTGCAATCTTTCCAGGCAGGGCGGCAGCTATTACAGCGCGCTGTTCGAGAGTGATGGCGAGCGGGTGAAGTTGCCGGATGCCGCTGCGCTGGCCGCGAAGGCGAAGCTGCCGCAGTCGATTACCGCGCGGGCTGAGCGGATCCGGCCGGACGATACGGACAAGCCGGGCGTTGGGACGGCGGCCGGGAAGGTGCTGGGGGCTGCGTTGGTGCCTGTGGCGGTTCCGGTGTTTGTGCTGAGCCTGCCGTTTTTGGGGCCGGATCATTGGAAGTGATGGGGCGTTGAGGGGGAGCATCCACGCGTGGCGTGGATCTACTGAGACAGCGCTACGCAGTAGATTCGCTCAGCCCATGCTGGCGGCGCGGATCTGGATATCCTGCTGTACGCGCTGATCTTCCAGTTGCTGTTCCAGTTGGTTGGCGATGGCGCGTTGCTGCGCTTCGCGGCTGACCGCGTCGAACTGCTGCATTGATTCTTCAACCGAGGTCTGTGCGGCCAGCTCGGTGGGTATTGCGGCGCGCTGGTGTGCGGGGTCGCTGGGCTCGCCCTGGACCACAAACAGGGTGTGACCGGCGGGCTTGTCTGCGGTCGCGTTGCTCAGCAGTACGTGGTCGACGCGTCCCAGGTCGTTGTCTTTGGCCAGCACCAGCAGGCTGGCGGTCATGCGCTCGCTGGCGTCGTCGAAGGTGCGACCGTGCTTTGCATCCAACGTTGCCACGCCTGCGCGTACCTGCTGGTAGAGGGCGTGATCGGGATGCTCAGGCTGGGTGGGTAGCAGGGGTGCGGGCCGTACTTCTGGTACTCGCGAGGCTGTTGCGCTTGAGGGTTGAGCTGCCTGTGCTTCCACGGGTGGTGGAGTGTAAGGAGGCTCGTGCCCCGAGACCTTGGGCGTGGATTCTGTAGACAGCGGGGGCGTAGCTGGCTCGGCTGCGGTGCGGCTGGCTGGAACTTCTGACTCGGGCTGGATCGGCGCCGGCTTTGGGTCGGTTTCGTGGAGGCGAGCAGTCACTGGCGCGGCGTCGGCCACTTCGGTCTGGTTCGCCGGGGCCGGGGAGTGGGCGTGAGTCGCAACGGGATCCTGCACGGGCACGGGGCGCTCGACGCCTGGCGTAAGCAACGCCCTCGCTTCGGGTTGAGCGCGAGATTGCTCAGCCGCAGGAACGCCAGGTGATGGCACGGGTGCAGACGGCGTCTGGTGGGCAGAAGAGTCGGCATCCGCGCGTGCTTTCTGCTCGCTCGAATCGTCCTGTGTTTGGGGCGCTTCAGCTGCGGTTGGCTCGGGTCGTGGCCCTTCCGGGCGCGCCGGTTCCTGTGCCGATTCGGCACGAACCGACGGAGTCGGTGCTGCAGGCGCAGGAGTGCGGTGCTCCTGCACCAGAGGTGATGCGCTGGGCGCCGGCGCAGCTCGCTCCTCGGCGTGCGCATCGACTACTGCCTGCAGCGTCAGGCGCTCATCGGCGTGTTCGCCGCGCACCTCGGCTACCGCTGCGGCGGCCAGTTGCTGCGCCTGAGGAGCCGCGACGCCCAGCCGGTTCGCTTCCTGCGTGGCCTGATCGTAGGCATCGCGCTCGTTTGCGGTCAGGGCTTCAATACGTCGCTCATGGGAGCCGGGTGTGGGAGCCTCCTGCTGCTGGATCGCCCGGATCTGCGGGTAGGTGCCGTTCAACTCGTCGCGGATGTTGCCCTCGGCCAGCGAATCGTAGATCCAACCGTCATGCAGCCATTCGCCATCGTGCTGGCGTTCATAGGTGCGCCCATCGGATGCCAGAACGTGATCGGGATGGTTCCGGGCGAAGACCACCTCCTCCGGAATCTCGCCGTACTGGGACCAGCTTTGCGTGGTGTATACCTGCTCGTACTGCTTGGCGAAGGCGGCTGAACTCCGGGCGGCGTTGAAGGCCATGATGCCTTGAGCGGTCTCATCGAGATGGGCCGCCTTGGCGGCATCGGCTACTTCCACCGTCGTGTTCTTGATGCCGTGCTCAAGGACTTGATGGACGACCTCACGTCGCCATTCGCCGGTTTCCGGACTGCGCTCCCAGGAGCGCGGCAGTGCGCTGGGTGTGTCGGTGGCGTCGCCGGCAATGCTGAAAGGATTTATCGGTTGATCAGGCTCCCGCATCCGCAGGCCAACGGCCAAGCTTGAGGCTTGGTAGTTCAGTCGCTGTGTCAATTCGGCATCGGCCGTCAGCAGCGTAGTCGGGCCGTAGATCGGGCGATCGGCCAAGGTGCCGACGGTGCCTATGATTTCCCGTTCGCTGTGTGTCCAGCCCTTCTCAGGATGGCCGGGATCAAACGTCCAGACTCTGCCGGTGCCGTCGGTTTGGTTGTTGATCTGGTATTTCTCGATCCATTCGACGATCTCACTGCTACCCCAAGCACCCAACCCGGCACCGATGATGCCGGTGACAATCGCTCCGGGGGCCGACTCGATGCCCAACAGTGTGCCGGCCTTGGCGCCAACCACCGCGCCGGTCCAAGCGCCGACACTGCGTACGCCGAAGTCCAATATTGCGGCTTCCGCGCCTGTGCGGTTGTCGCGCGCGTACAGGTCGGCAATCTTTGTCCCTGCCGTGGCTGCTTCAACGACAGTTGCTGCGGCACCGCCGATGACGGCGCCCCGCACCATGTTTGGACGGACGCGGATGGTGTGGTCAATGGTTTGCGCTTGGCGGAAGTTGGACGCATTGGCTTCAACAACCTTGAGTGCCGCGCGCTCATCGAAAACGGCTGCCGCTGTTGGTGGGCTGACCTTGTCGTTGTAGGGCAGGGTGTTCGCAAGTTCGGCGTGCCAGCGCCCTTGTGTGCGCCAGCCATCGCGCACTGCTTGGGTGATTCGAGGGTCTTTCAGCCGAGCTTCGCGTTCGGCTTCCAGTGCTGCGCCCGGTAGGCGGGCGTCGTTCTGGCTGTCGTAGACCTGAGCGCCTTCGCGTCCGTAGAGCCGAATCTGGATGCCGGTCTCGGCCTGGACCTTGTCCAGATTGCCGGGCAAGGCTTCGTAGACGTGTTTGCGCACGTCCTCGGGGACGTAGCGGCCAAAGCCATTGCGATCCATGGATTTGGTAAAGCGACCTTCGACGCCCAACTCGCTTTCCAGTCGGTGTGCGACGACGCCTCGAATCTCAACATCGTAGCCTTTGGCCTGAAGGCCTTTTATCAGTTTGATCGCGCTATCACCGTTGCCGAGCGTGGTATCGAGGATGAGATTCCTACGACCCTCAACTGCTGCGGAGCGCAATTCTTTGGCCCATTGGCTGGCGTCCTCGTGGGTATGACCGGCCCAGGTGTATGGGTGCCGCTCATACAGTCGCTCTACACCTGGATACGCATCGCGTAGCTCGTCGGGATCCACGACAACTACATTTCCGCCAAGGTCCGCTTTGCCGAAGTCCTTAAGTGTGCTTTTTCCTGAGCCAGGCTGTCCTGCGAGGAGGATGGCCTTCGGTGTTGTCTGTGAGGTGTGGTGACTCAAGCCACTCTCGGGAATGATCTTTTCCCGAAGAGCCGACTGGTGCACATCTGCTGGCAATTGACCGTCCATGGAGGCCATCAGCGTTACCTCATACTGGCTTCAAAGTAGGCGCGCAGCTCACTGAGATTGGCTAGGCCAATGTTGCTGGACCTGGCAAATGACATCAGTCGTTCCTTTTCTTTGGCTCGTTCGATGGCTTGCGGATCGCCTGATGCCACAGCGGCATCAATTTCAGCGCGCGCTTCACTCTTGAATGCACTAAGACAGTCCTCCAACAGCCAGACTGCGGCCTCAAAGGGGGGGGCGTAACTCTGCCGCCCGTCGCTCACTGAAATGAGAGCCCTCTGCAGTTGTTCGATGTGATCCGGATAGTCCTTGAGCAACTCAAGGAGCTTTGTCGGTACCGGGGGAGGGGAATGAGGCATGGGTTTCACCTGGTCAGCGGTTTGACACGTTTTCATGAGTATCTGCACTTGCAGGTATGAGTTCAACGCCACCCAGGTCCTGCTGGGCATCAGAGGAGTGGTCAGATCTCTCAGGGGTTGACTTGAAAGTACTCGTAAAGCTCATGGAGGCCCTTCATTCCCCCGTTGCCGGAGCGCGCCCGGAACATCAGTTTGAACTTCTCATCTGCTTTCGCAATAGATCGAGCTTCGCACGATGCCTCAACGGCGGCCAGGTGAATGCGGGCTTCGCTGATAAAGCCATCAAGGCAGTCCTCCAATAGCCATACCGCTGTCTCAAAAGGCGGGTCGGACTTGATTCTTCTGTGCTCTACCGAGTTGAGAGCCTCCTGCAGCCGTTCGATATGCTCCGGATAGTCTTTAAGCATTTCCCGGAGTTTTGCTGGAACGGGAGGGGAAGAGGGGGCCACGACTTTCACCTTTTCTGCAGATCCATGCGGATTCGAGAGTATCCGCACATGACTCGCTGGGTCCAATGTCATTTACGACATCGGCTGGGTAAGTTGCCGGCCGCCTTGAGCGGGATCATTGGGGTAGGTGGCGTTGAGGGAGAGTATCCACGCATGGCGTGGATCTACGGAGCTACACTGGTCACCTACGCCCGATGGAAGCTCGCCCATGTTCAATGGAAAAGTCGCGGTAGTTACCGGCTCCACCAGCGGTATCGGTCTTGGCATTGCCACCGCGCTGGCGCGGCAAGGCGCCGACATCGTGTTGAATGGATTTGGCGATGCGGCGGAGATCGAACGCATCCGTTCCAGCTTGGAAACCGAGTTTGGTATACGGGTGGCGCACGATGGCGCCGACCTTTCGCGTGGCCATGCGGTGCGCGAGATGATCGACCACGCCGTTGCGACGATGGGACGCATCGACATTCTGGTGAACAACGCGGGCATCCAGCACACCGCGTCGATCGAGGAATTCCCTGTCGAAAAGTGGGATGCGATCCTCGCGCTGAATCTCTCGGCGGTGTTCCACTCAACGGCGGCGGCCTTGCCTTACATGAAGCAGCAGGGTGCCGGCCGCATCATCAACATCGCGTCGGTGCATGGACTGGTTGGGTCGGTGAACAAGTCTGCCTATGTGGCGGCGAAGCACGGCGTGGTGGGGTTCACCAAGGTAACGGCGCTGGAGAACGCGGGCACGGGCATCACCGCCAACGCCATCTGCCCGGGGTGGGTGCGAACGGCGCTGGTCGAGCAGCAGATCACAGCATTGGCTGAGCGCGAGGGAACGGATCAGGAGTCCGCCGCTCGCGCGCTGCTGGCCGAGAAGCAGCCGTCGTTGCAGTTCGTGACACCCGAGCAGCTGGGGGAGATGGTGGTGTTCCTGGCCTCGGATGCTGCGGCTCAGATTACGGGCACGGCGCTGCCGGTGGATGGGGGCTGGACGGCGCGCTAGCTGGCCGGCTGCCCGCCGGGCATGGCCCGGCGCTACCGGGAGATCGGTGTGGGGTCCGGTGTTATCGGGAGGTCGGTGCGATGGTTCGGCGTTATCGAAGCCGGCTGGGATCGATCAGGGGAATCTCGCCCAGGGCATCCAGCGCGATGCGATGACTGTAGAACCCGAACGGCGTATCCGCGGCGGGCCGCACCTTGTGGCGTGGCACGCTTTCGATGTCCTGCACTTCATCGACGGCCAAGGCGAAGGGCTCCGCGCCGGCCTGCATCAGCAGCATGGCCGGGCCGCCGTGGGCGAACGCGCTCAAGCCGATGGCCTGACGCAGGTCGACCACCGGCAGGGCGTGGCCGCGCACGGTGAGGTGCGGGCGCGCGCCACTGCCGGGGCGATCAAAGGTTTCCGGGCCGCGGATTTCAATCGCGGCTTCGACATCGATGGCAAACAGGTGGGTACCGGCCCGCACAACAACAACTTCAATGAAGGCCGGCGACGACGGGGCCGGTTCACCGGCCGAAGGGGGAGAGGGCTGCAAGAGGAACCTGTGGAAGGGTATTTAGACTGCGACGCAATGATGCCGTGTTGACGTGGTGCAACGCGTGCTTGACGGGTGAGCGGCCAACACGCGTTGCATGCGTCGTTCAGCGGAATCAAGGCTCCTTCACGGGTCGGTTGGGGGCCGGGGTAGGGTTGCCAGCCATGGGCTGGCACTACTGGGGTTTGGCGAAGACGTCCAGGCCTTTGCCGGTTTCCAGCAACGACTTCAGGCTCGAGAGCACGATCGGCCAGCCCTGGCGGATGCCGGTATCCATGCCGCTGCCCGGTTCCAGCTCGTCATGGGTCACCGTCAGCTTGACCATGTCCTCATACGGCACGATCTCGAACGTCACCCGGCTGTAGGCCTTCGGGTTGTCCGCCTGCGAGGCGGCGGCCCAGGTGATCACCAGCCGTGAGGGTGGGGTGTTTTCCACCACGTCGCCCATCAGTTCGACCTTGCGTTCGTCATTGGCGCGCACGTGCTGCCAGCGCGAGCCGGGTGTCCAGTCCGATACGTTTTCATGCCCCCAGTAGGTGCGGGCAATCTCCGGCCGGGTGATGGCCTCGAACACCTTCTGCGGTGTGGAGGCGATATAGATCACGTGGATGAAACGGGTGGATTCAGTGCTCATCGTCATTGTCCTTCCAGTTCCTGTTTGAGGTCATGCAGCAGGCTCAAGCGCTGCTGTTCGAACTTGCTTACCCAGCGCGTATAGACGTCGTGCAGCGGCACCGGGTTGATGAAGTGCAGCTTCTCGCGGCCGCGCCTGACGGTGCTGATCAGGTTGGCGTCTTCCAGCAGGCCCAGGTGCTGGGTGACCGATTGCCGGGCCATCTGCAGGTGCTCGCAGAGCTGCCCGAGTGTCTGCCCGTTGCGCTCGCACAGCAGGTCCAACAGCGTGCGGCGTGTGGGGTCGGCCAGTGCCTTGAACACCTTGTCTGCATCCATGGGGGCCTTCAGTTCCAGTTGTCGATCTTGATGTCGTGCGGGCTGGGCTGGCCGCGCCCGATTTCCAGCAGGGATTTCAGGCTCATCAGGAAAATGGCCCATTTGGTGCTGCAGTGGCTTTGATGCCAACTCTGTCTGCGATATCCACCATGACTGCGGCTCCACGGTGGGCGGCGGGTGCCGTCCGTGGGATCACTATAGGCAGGCAAATGCCTGCATGTCAACTGTGGTCCATGGATTTCCAACCGAGGTAGTGCCGGCCGCTGGCCGGCAACCAGGGTGGGGTTGGGAGATTGCAGTTGCCGGCCAGCGGCCGGCACTACCGGTTAGCGGCGCGCAATGGACTTTTGGCCATGGTGATGGCGGCTGCGCGGCGGCATTCTGAGCGGAGCCGGGTGATTGCAGTCGTTCGGGTTCGTTGAATGAAAGGAGCACAACGCGTGACTGATGCAGGAAGAGAGGCGCTGACGATCCGTCGCGCCAGTGTGGCCGATGCGCCTGCGGTGCTGGGCTTGTTCGATGAGGTGATTGCGTGGTTCGTGGCCATCGGCAATCCGCAGCAGTGGGGCACCGAGGCGTGGTCATCCATTCCACGCCGCATCACCCAGGTGACCGATGCCTGCGCACTGCCCGGTGCGTGGGTGGCGGAAACCGCGCAGGGCGAGGTGCGTGCATTCCTGGCGTTGGGCGAGGCGATGCCGTATGTGCCTGCGGCAACCGAGCCAGAGCTGTACGTACGCGTGCTGATTGCTTCGCGCGATGCGCGGGTGCGGGGCATCGGCCGTCGCTTGATGGCGTTCGCCGACGAGCAGGCACGCGCGGCGGGATTGGATTATCTGCGCGTTGATTGCTATGGCGGTGGCAGTGGTGAGCTGGTGCGCTTCTACGAATCGTGTGGTTACGAAAGGTTGTCGACCTTCAATGTGGATGGTTGGCCGGGACAGGTGTTGGGTCGCCGCCTGTGAGGTAGCTGCGTCACTGCGTCGCAGCCTCTCTGCAGGATGCGGTACATCGGTTCAGCGCTAGAGTGGGCATACCCATCCAGGAAGGAGACGCGCATGTACTACAGCAGTGGCAACTACGAGGCCTTCGCGCGCCCGCGCAAGCCGGCGGGCGTGGACAACAAGACGGCGTGGTTCGTGGGTTCGGGCCTGGCCTCGCTGGCCGGTGCGGCGTTCCTGGTGCGCGATGGGCGCATGCCCGGCGAGCGCATCACCATCCTGGAGCAGCAGCAGATTGCCGGTGGCGCGCTGGATGGCCTGAAGGTGCCGGAGAAGGGTTTCGTGATCCGCGGCGGCCGCGAGATGGAAGACCATTTCGAGTGCCTGTGGGACCTGTTCCGTTCGATTCCGTCGCTGGAAGTCGACGATGCCAGCGTGCTGGACGAGTTCTACTGGTTGAACAAGGATGACCCGAACTATTCGCTGCAGCGTGCCACCGTCAACCGGGGCGAGGACGCGCATACGGATGGCCTGTTCACCCTGAGCGAGCAGGCACAGAAGGACATCATCGCGCTGTTCCTGGCTACCCGGCAGGAAATGGAGAACAAGCGCATCAATGAAGTGCTGGGCCGCGATTTCCTGGACAGCAATTTCTGGCTGTACTGGCGCACGATGTTCGCGTTCGAGGAATGGCATTCGGCGCTGGAGATGAAGCTGTACCTGCATCGCTTCATCCACCATATCGGCGGGCTGCCGGACTTCTCTGCGCTGAAGTTCACCAAGTACAACCAGTACGAATCGCTGGTGCTGCCGCTGGTGAAGTGGCTGCAGGAGCGCGGTGTGCAGTTCCAGTACGGCACCGAGGTGACCGATGTGGACTTCGCGCTGCAGGAAGGGCGCAAGCAGGCCACGCGCATCCACTGGACGCGGGATGGCCAGGCCGGTGGCATGGACCTGGGCGCGGACGATCTGCTGTTCATGACGATCGGCTCGCTCACCGAGAATTCCGACAACGGCGACCACCACACCGCTGCGCGCTTGGATGAAGGCCCGGCACCGGCGTGGGACCTGTGGCGACGCATCGCGGCCAAGGATGTGGCGTTCGGGCGCCCGGACGTGTTCGGCGCGCATATAGCGGAAACCAAGTGGGAATCGGCAACGGTGACCACGTTGGACGCGCGCATTCCGGCGTACATCGAGAAGATCGCCAAGCGCGATCCGTTCAGTGGCAGGGTGGTGACCGGCGGCATCGTGAGCGTGCGCGATTCGCGCTGGCTGATGAGCTGGACGGTGAACCGCCAGCCGCACTTCAAGAACCAGCCGAAGGACCAGATCGTGGTGTGGGTGTATTCGCTGTTCGTGGATACGCCCGGCGATTACGTGAACAAGCCGATGCAGGACTGCACGGGTGAGGAGATCACCCGCGAGTGGCTGTACCACCTGGGCGTGCCGGTGGAGGAGATTGACGAATTGGCAGCGACCGGTGCGAAGACGGTGCCGGTGATGATGCCGTACATCACCGCGTTCTTCATGCCGCGCCAGGCCGGTGACCGCCCGGACGTGGTGCCGGAGGGCGCGGTGAACTTCGCCTTCATCGGTCAGTTCGCCGAATCGAAGCAGCGCGATTGCATCTTCACCACCGAGTATTCGGTGCGCACGCCGATGGAAGCGGTGTACACCCTGCTGGGCATCGAGCGTGGCGTGCCGGAGGTGTTTAATTCCACCTATGACGTGCGCACGCTGCTGGCGGCGACCGGCCGCCTGCGCGATGGCAAGGAGCTGGACATTCCGGGGCCGGCGTTCCTGCGCAACCTGCTGATGAACAAGCTGGACAAGACCCAGATCGGCGGGCTGCTGCGTGAGTTCAAGCTGGTGCAGGACGACTGAGCGAGCGGGGCGTAGGTAGCGCCGGGCCATGCCCGGCGGCTTCCACCGCGTGGGCCGCGTCGCTCGCCGGGCATGGCCCGGCGCTACCGCGACGCTGCGCCATCGGTTGAGCGGCTGAGGTATTCCCAGGTGTCGATGCTGTCAGCCATCGATGCCAGCTTCGCCCGCACCAGTTGCACGGCGTCACTGCCCAGCAGCAGATGGCTGGGCGGTGCATCGCTGTCTATCACCTGCAGCATGGCCTGCGCGGCCTTGATCGGGTCGCCCAGCTGATGCCCACTCTTTTCCTCGCGTGCGCGGCGGATCGGGTCGAACAGCGCGTCGTAGTCGCCGATGCTGCGCGAGGCCCGCACCATCGAACGACCGGCCCAATCGGTGCGGAACGAACCCGGCGCGATAGCGGTCACGTGGATGCCGAACGGCGCAACTTCCTTGCCCAGCACCTCGCTGATGCCTTCCAGCGCGAACTTGCTGCCGCAGTACCAGGCGATGCCGGGCAGGGTGATGAAGCCGCCCATGGAGGTGATGTTGAGGATGTGGCCGCGGCGGCGCGCGCGCATGCGCGGCAGCACGGCCTTGATCAGCGCGGCAGGGCCGAACACGTTCACTTCGAACTGATGGCGCAGCTCGTCCAGCGTGGATTCTTCGAGGATGCCTTCGTGGCCGTAGCCGGCATTGTTGATCAGCACGTCGATGGCGCCGATGTCGGCTTCGACGGTGGCCACCAGTGCATCGATGGCGACGGCATCGGTGACGTCCAACAGGCGGCCGAAGGCGCGGCCGGGCGCGAGGGCTTCGAAATCCTGACGGGCGGATTCGCTGCGCACGGTGCCGACCACGCGATGGCCGGCCAGCAGGGCCTGCTGGGCCAGGGCGCGGCCGAAGCCGCTGCTGGTGCCGGTGATGAGGAGGAGGCGGGATACGGTCATGGCTGAGGGCTCGTGGCTGGGGTCTTGCACGTTAGTGGTTGAGTGCGGGGCAGGCCCAGGCCTAAGATTCGGTCGTTCTTGCCTATTCCTATGGGGCGCCCGATGCAATTGACCGATGATCCGCTGCAGCATCCCGCACAGGCGCGCATGGTCGGTCTATTGCAGGCGCTGGCCGTGGACGAGGGCTACACGCTGACGGCAGTGCCCGGTGTGCGGCTGCTGCGCTCGAACCGGCCACTGGCGCGCACGCCGGTGCTGTACGACCCGGGCATCGTGATCGTCTGCCAGGGCGTGAAGCGCGGGTATCTGGGCGGGCAGGTCTACCAGTACGACGCGCAGCACTACCTGGCGGTGTCGGTGCCGGTGCCGTTCACCATGGAAACCGAGGCCACGGCGGAGGCACCGCTGCTGGCGATCTACCTGCATCTGGACCTGCAGCTGGCGGCGGATCTGCTGATTGAACTGGGCGAGCGCGCCGCCAGCACTGAAGTGCCCGCACAGAGCATGATGTCCAGCCCGATGCAGGGCGCGATGCAGGCCACGGTGCTGCGCTTGCTGGAAGCGCTGGCCGATCCGTTGGAGGCAGACGTGTTGGGCCCCTCGCTGGTGCGCGAGCTGTATTTCAGGGTGCTGACCGGTGCACAGGGCGGGGCGATGCGCGAGGCGCTGGCCATGCGCGGGCGCTTCGGCCGCATCGGCAAGGTCCTGCGGTATATCCATGCGGCCTATTCGACGGCGCTGGATGTTGAGGCGCTGGCAGCGCAGGCGGAGATGAGCGTGGCCACGTTCCATGATCACTTCCGCAGCATTACCGGTACCTCGCCGATGCAGTACGTGAAGTCCACGCGGCTGCACCAGGCGCGGCTGCTGATGCTGCGGCAGGGCATGACGGCGGAGGCGGCATCGCTGGCGGTGGGGTACGCCAGCCCGTCGCAGTTCAATCGGGAGTTCAAGCGCCTGTTCGGGTTGCCGCCGGCGGCCGAGGTGGCGCGCATGCGGCGAAGTTTTGCGTTGCCGCCGGCGCCGGCCGATGCGGTGTATTTGTCTTCGCATTGATTGCGGCATTCGCCGGGCATGGCCTGACGCTACCAGGGAAGCCCGTGTCAGGTAGCGCCGGGCCATGCCCGGCGAGCGCAGCGGAGGGCGGTTGACATTGAGTCTACCTACTAGTAGGTTTGCACCCATGAAAGAGTCACTCTCCCCCAAGGCCCACGAGATCCTGGCCCAGGCCCGTTCGCTGCTGGAGGCCGGTGGCTACAACGGTTTCAGCTATGCCGATGTGTCCGCGCGGGTGAACATCAGCAAGGCCAGCATCCACCACCATTTCCCCAGCAAGGCCGACCTGGTGCGCACGGTGGTGGAGCTGTACCGGGCGGAGGCACGCGAGGGCCTGGCGCTGCTGGACCGGCAGCTGGGCGACCCGCTGCAGGAGCTCAATGCGTACGTGGACTACTGGTCCAGCTGCATTGCCGGCGGCACGGCGTCGTTCTGCATCTGCGCGATGCTGGCCGCCGAGATGCCGATGATTCCGCTGGAGGTTGCCGACGAAGTGCGCGGGCACTTCGAGGATCTGACCAGCTGGCTGACCGTGACGCTGGAGAAGGGCGTGGCCCGCGGTCAGCTTCGCCTGCAGGGCACGCCTGCCGACGAGGCCAAGGCCTTCATGGCGTCGGTGCACGGCGCGATGCTGGCGGCACGCGGTTTTGGTGATGCAGCGACGTTCGCGGCGCTGGCACGGTTGTCGATTGCCCGGGTGAGCGCGGCGGTCTGAGTGATTCCCGGAAGGCCTGCGCGAAGCGGGTCTTCTTTTTGCCCATCTAATCTACCTACTAGTAGGTTCATAACTCCAGCAGAGGTTGCCATGAGTCATCCGCTTTCTCCCTTGGGCGTCGTACACACCGCGATCAGCCTGATTCCCATCGTCGCCGGTGTTTACGGATTCATCCGCCATCGCGCCATTGATCCAGCTACGCGCACAGGCAAGCTCTATCTGCTGGGATTGGTGCTGTCGGTGGTGACGTCGTTCACCGTCTCCAGCACCGGGGGGCTCAATCCAGGCCATGCGTTTGGCGTGGTGATCCTGCTGATTGCATTCGGTGGCGTGCTTGCGGCGCGGCTGCGGTTCCTTGGCCGGTTGGCGCCTTATCTATCGACATTCGCGCTGTCTTTCAGCTTCCTGCTGTCGCTGGTTCCGGGCGTGAATGAAACGCTGACGCGACTGCCGGTGGCGCATCCGATTGCGGCCGCGCCGCTGGCGCCGGTGATCCTGCAGACGTTGCTGGGATGTGCGGTGGTGTTTGCGATTGGCTTCGTGGCGCAGTGCTGGCGGATACATGCGCGCAACGCACGCGCACGCGGCTGACGCTGCGCGGGACAGTCCGGGTGATCAGTCTGCCAGCGGTGCTGGTGCGTCTTCGCCATAGGTGGCGTTGGCGCTGCCGCAGGTCGCGTACGCCGCCGCGTTGGCAGGCAGGCCGGTGGCCTTGATGGCACGCCGCGAATCGCCCGCGGACACTTCCACGTAGCGCTCTGCTGCCAGCGTGTCGTCGGGCAGAACGTAAAGCAGCACACGCTGCAGGGTGGATTGGCCGTCCAATGGCTGTGGCTGGCGGAATGCAGGAACCTGCACGCGCGCGCTGTGCCATTCCTGCGGTGCGGCGGCAGTCTGCCAGCGAACCTGTAGCGGCTGGTCGAGATTCAACAGCGCGACACCGGCGGGGTGGTTGGAAGCCGTGCACGCAGCGGGGGGCGCAGCAATGGGCGCGATGGCGTCGTCGCCGATGTCCAGCGTCGCGCCATTGATTTCCAGGCGCACGATCGGCGCGGCGCCGTAGTTGTGCGTCCTGAACTGCACCAGCTCTTCCACGCGGCTGCGCTCGAGCTCGTATTCGGTAGCGCCGGCCAGACGCGCCAGCGCGGGGGCAACCTCGACGTGGTCGGCATAGTGGTAGTAGAGGTGGACGATGTCTGGCCCACCCGATGTGCCCCACACGGGGGGGAGCGCTGTGGTATCCGGATAGGACTGGCGACGCAGTGGCAGGCGGGTGCCGGTGCCCCCGGGCGGGGCGCCGTAATGGTAGTGCTCGATGCCTGGTTTCAGTCGTGCGTTGTCGTAGGGGAAGGCGCTGTCTGCATCGGACTGCGCGTTCGGGTAGCGGTGGAAGGCAACGAAGCGCTCGGGGCTGTCGCCTTGCATGGGCAGGTCAGGCCCGGCACCGGAGTAGGTGGAGGCATAGGGGGAGGTGTCCAGCCACAGTGCATTGCCACTGAGGTTGATGTGCGTTTCGGCGATGGCTGCGCGTGAGCCGCCGGTGGCGGTATCCACGGTACTGTGCAGCGCTTGCCCCAGCGGAACGATGAGCAGGGCGAGGACAGTGGGCAGGAACATCACGGCATGCACACGGCCCGGCACATGCCCACGCTCGCGCACCATGTAGCGAACCCAGGCCAGCAGGAGCACCAGCAGCAGCGGCACGCCAGCCCACAGCGCGAGGGTGACCAACGCCACTACGCCCCAGCCGAGATTCGGGGTGCAGACTGCGATCAGGCCGAGCGCGGCGAGGAGGCTGGCCAGGACCAGCGAGACGCCGATACCGAAGCGGTAGTTCCTGTACGGGGTAGCAGTCATCACCGTTCCATCGGCAGGCCGGGGCGTGCCTGCATCTTGCCGGGTGGATGGCTGCGTGGAAAGACCGGGCGGCTGTCAGCAGCCCACCAGCCGGTCGGCGCTGATGCTACTGCGGTGCTGGTTGCGGTATTCGATGGGGCTGGCGTCGACCATGCCGCGGAAGTGCCGACGGAACGATTCCTGCGAACCGAACCCCGCCTGTTCGGCCACCCATTGCAGTGGACGGTCGGTGGTTTCCAGCAGTTCGCGTGCGTAGGCCACGCGTTCGCGGATGAGCCAGTCGATGGGCGACAGGCCGGTGGCTTCGAGGAACTGCCGCTGCAGGGTGCGCTGGCTCAGCGCGGCCTGCTCGGCGAGGCTGCCCAGCGAATGCGGTTCGCGCAGATTGCGCCGCATCCATTCCATCAGTTTCGCCAGCCGCGTGGGCTCGCCCAGCGGGATCGCGCGGCTGACGCGCTGGCTGCGTTCGGCATCGCGCCACGGCGCCAGCACCAGTCGTTCGGCGACCAGGTTGGCTACGCGCGCGCCGTAATCCTTGCGCACCATGTGCAGCATCATGTCCATGCCGGTGGCCGACCCGGCCGAGGTGATGATGCTGCCGGCGTCCACATACAGCACGTCGTCGCGTACGTGGATGCGTGGGAATTCGCGGGCCAGCGTTTCGGTGAGCCGCCAGTGGGTGGTGGCCTGGCGGCCATCGAGCAGGCCGGCCCACGCAAGCACGAATGCACCGGAGCAGATGGAAGTGATGCGTGCGCCGCGCGCGTGGGCACGGGTGAGGGCATCGAGCAGCGCCTGCGGTGGGCGCTCGCTGGGTTCGCGCCAGCCGGGAATGACGATGATGTCGGCGTCGTCGACGGCGCTCAGATCGTAGGGCAGCTGTACCTGCGCGCTGCCGAGCATGCGCAGCGCACCGGGCTCGCCAGCGCAGAGCTGGGTGCGGTACCAGGCCACGCCCAGTTCGGGGCGGATGGGCGCGAACAGGCCAACCGCGCAGCCGAATTCGAACAGGCCCTGGCCGTGGCAGGCCACGATGGCGACGGTGGGCGCGTTCGGTTCGGCAGGCAGGGTGGGCATGGCTTGATGCTACCGACGCAGGCACGTGCCGCTGAGTGGCGCGCGGGCATGAGGTGATGCCCGCGGGGTATATGGAGCGGTCGCTCCCTTCTTGTAGAGCCGAGCCCACGCTCGGCTCAATACCGGAAGGGGTGGATGCATTCTGACGCGGTCGCGAATAGCAGCCGAGCGTGGGCTCGGCTCTACAGACAGTAGTGCACCGGCGCGGCTGCGTAAGGTCATTACCAGCGGTCATGTGGCTGGCGCGATGTGACGGTCACATGACGCGATATCCGCTGTTGCGCGTTGGGCGTGGGCCCTTGAATGGAGGCGTGTCTCCGGCCCACCCCCACGAGCCCCCATGCCTGCTGCCCACATTCCTGCGCTGTCCACGCTCTCCCTTCTGATTGCCGCCGCCCTGGCCGCTGCCCCGGCGTATGCGGCTGATGCCGATGCGCCGTCGGCGACCACTGCCACTTCCGCCAACCTTGCCGCGTCCACGCTGGATGCGGTGGTGGTGACCGGTTCGCGCACCGGTACGCGCACGGTGAAGAACAGTTCGACACCGATCGACGTGATTTCCGCCGAGGACCTGGCAGCTACCGGACAGGCCAACCTGCTGGAAGCGCTGCAGCGCAGCCTGCCGTCGCTCAGCCAGATTGGTGGCTATCAAAGCGACCAGGAAAGCCTGATCCGCGGCTACCAGCTGCGCAACCTGTCGCCGGGCTACACGCTGGTGCTGGTGAACGGCAAGCGGCGCAACGCCAGTGCGTACGTCAGTGGTGCCAACGGTGGCGGCTATCCGGGCCACGCCTGGGCCGATCTGGCGCTGATTCCGGTGTCGGCCATCGACCACGTGGAAGTACTGCGTGATGGCGCATCGGCCATCTACGGTTCGGACGCGATCACCGGGGTGATCAACGTGATCCTGAAGTCGCAGGCGCACGGTGGCGACGTGTCGGTGGAGAGCGGGCAGAGCACCGATGGTGACGGCAGCCGCACCAGCGTGCGCGCCAACATCGGCCTGCCCTGGGGCGAGGATGGCTTCATCAACCTGTCCGGCGAGAGCACGCGCCAGCACCATGCGATCCGCACGCGACGCTATATCGATGGCTACCTGAGCTATCCGGCGGTGGACGGCAACGGCAACCTGGTGGCGCTGCGGCCGAACAACCGGCTGCCGACAGGTGCGTCGCCGAACCCGGCCGAGGCCGGGCGCGATGCGGAGGCCAACATCATCCTCAGCTCGCCGTCGTATGCGTTGAAGGCCTTCGCGGTGAACGTGGGCCATGGGCTGGGCGAGAACGCGCAGTTCTACGCCAATGCGACGGCCAGTGACCGTACCGCGCAGGCGATCCAGAATTTCCGGCTGCCGGCGACGATCTTCACCACCTACAGGGCGCCGGGCGTGCTGAGCGTGTTTCCCGACGGCTTCCTGCCGGTGCTGGAAACCAAGGAGAAGCAGTACACCGGCACGGCCGGGGTGAAGGGGCAGGTTGCGGGCTGGAACTACGACGTCAGCCTGACCGGCAACCGCAACACGGTGCGCACCTACACCCGCAATTCGGTGAACTATTCGCTGCCGTACCCTGGCTCGCCCACCGACTTCTACGACGGCAAGCTGGACTACCAGCAGGGCATTGCCAACCTCGATCTTCGTCGCAGCTTCGAGGTGGCGGCCTTCGCATCGCCGCTGGAAGTGAGTGCCGGTGCCGAATACCAGCACGAGCAGTACGAGCGCGGGGCAGGGCAGTGGGAGTCGTACACCGGCTTCGGTGCGGCCGCGTTCGTGGGCTATTCCACCGCCGATGCGGTGAAGGCCACCCGTAACAGCAAGGCGGTGTACGCAGGTGCGGCGACCAACATCACCTCGCGCTGGTACCTGGATGCGGCCGCGCGCTGGGAAGACCATTCCGACTTCGGCACGGTGTCGACCGGTCGGCTGACCACGCGCTTCGACTTCACCGACGCGCTGGGTGTGCGTGCCACGGTCAGCAACGGCTTCCACGCGCCGAGCCTGGGGGCGCAGTTCTACCAGGCCACCGGCAGCTGCCCGTGCGGTACCACGCTGGTGGCGCAGGTCGCTTCGCCGGCAGCGGTGGCGCTGGGCGCCACGCCGCTGAAGCCGGAGAAAGCCACCAACTACAGCCTCGGTGTAACCTGGGACCCGAGCCCGGCCTTCCATCTGGCGGTGGATGCGTACCAGATCGACATTCGCGGCCAACTCGGCCAGTCCAGCCAGATCGGCTACAACGCGCAGGACCCGGCGCGGGTGACCGACAACAGCGGCACCGTGCTGACCGCTGCGCAGAAGAACACGATTGATGCGCTGCTGGGTACGGCCGGCATCAGCATCCTGCCCGGTGATGCGTTCTACGCCAGCTATTTCACCAACGTGGGCGACACCCGCACGCGCGGTGTGGAGCTGACCCTGGAAGCGAACCAGGAAACACAGTGGGGCAAGCTGCGCTGGACCTACGCGGCCAACGTGGGCCGCACCACCATCCAGAAGGTGAGCGCGATTCCGCAGGCGTTGCAGGGGCTGCCGAACATCAACCTGCTGACCAAGTCGAGTGAGTACGCGTTGCGCTTCCGCACGCCGTCGTACACGCAGGTGGCGGGGCTGGGCTGGCAGAACGGGCGCTGGCGCTCGAACGTGGACTTCACTTACTACGGCCCGATCAAGCGCCTGAACAACGGCGTGGAGTACAAGCAGCCGCCGGTGCTGGTGACCAACCTGTCCGGCGGGGTGGAGCTGGGTGCGGGCTGGAGCGCGGCACTGGGCATCAACAACCTGTTCGACAAGCGCACCCGCAAGGTGCCCGCGTACGCACGCAGCGCCACCGATGTGGCCAGCATCGAGACCACCTGGGACAGCGGTGATGTGCTGAGCAACGTCGGGACGTTCTGGTACGGGCGCGTCAACTATCGGTTCTGAGGTTCATGCAACACGCAGCCGAGCATGGCTCGGCGCTACATGGGAGCGTTTCATGTCATCTGCATTGAATGTGGTTGCGTTGATTGGTTCGCCGACGGCATCGGCCAACTCGCGCACGTTGCTGCTGGTGCGGCATCTGCTGGAAGAGCTGCGAGAGCGGGTCAACATCAGCGTGGAGCTGGTCGAGCTGGCGCCGATCGCGCGCTCGCTGGGGCAGGCGCTGCAGCGTAGTGAAGTGGAGCCGCAGGTGGAGCGCGCGCTGGCCACGATTGAATCGGCGCAGCTGCTGGTAGCGGCCACGCCGGTGTATCGTGGGTCCTATCCGGGCCTGTTCAAGCACCTGATCGACTTCATTGAACTGGACGCTCTGGTGGATACGCCGGTACTGCTGGCCGCGACCGGTGGCAGCGAGCGCCACGCGCTGGTGATCGACCATCAGCTGCGGCCGCTCTTCAGCTTCCTGCAGGCGCATACGTTGCCGATCGGGGTGTATGCCACGCCGGCCGACTTCGACGGCGACCGCATCAACAGTGCTGCACTGCAGGCGCGCATCCAACTGGCGGCCGAGCGTGCAGCGGGACACCTGGCGCCACTGGCGGCGGCGCTGCCGGCGCCGCTGCGCAGGATCGCCTAGGACATGGCGGTGCAGCTGCGGCACCTGGCGTTCCTCACGCCCGGAAGCTATCTGCCGGAACAACCACGCGCGGGCCTGGACGCGACGCTGGCGTTGATCGCGTTTGCCGAACAGCTGGGCTATGACGGCGCGTGGGTGCGCCACCGTCACTTGGAACCGGGCATCAGCTCGGCAGCGGTGTTCCTGGCGGCGGCCAGCCAGCACACCACGCGCATCGAGCTGGGCAGTGCAGTGATCCAGCTGGGCTATGAAGCACCGTTCCGCCTGGCCGAGGATCTGTCGTTGCTGGATGCGCTGGCCGGTGGCCGGCTGCAGGTGGGCGTCAGTACCGGCGCGCCGCCACACGGGGAACTGGTTGGGCCACTGCTGTACGACAGCGACCCTGCGCACATCGACTTTTCCCATGGCCGGGTGGCGCGGTTGCTGGAAGCGCTGCGGGGGGAGCCGTTGGGTGCCGACGATGCCGAGGTCGGCAATGCTGCCACGCGCTATCGGCCGAGACTGCAGCCGCATGCGCCGGGGCTGGTGGACCGGGTCTGGTATGGCGCTGGCTCTCTGCAGTCGGCGCGTTCGGCGGGTGAGCAGGGGCTGCATCTGCTGCTGGGCAACGTCAACCGCGCCGAGCTGAGTGATGACTTCTTCGTCGCTCAGCTGCAGCACCTGCAGGCCTATCGCGCTGCACTGCCGGTGGACAGCCCGCGCCGCGTGGCGGTGGGGCGGGTGCTGGTGCCCACCGATGGTGTGGATGCGGCCACGCGCCAGCGGATCGACGCCTTCAGTGCGCAGCGGCATGCGCGCACCCTGGCCCCGCAAGGGCCGCGTCGCACCATGTTCGCACCCGACGTGGTCGGCAGCACGGCGCAGATCATCGCGCGGTTGCAGACCGATCCGCTGCTGCAGCAGGTGGACGAGCTTCGCGTGGAACTGCCCTATGAGCTGCCCGAGCAGGACTACCGGCGCATCCTCACTACGGTGATCGAGGACATCGCGCCGGCACTGGGCTGGCGCGCGCCTGCACAGGCGGCCTGACGCCACCCGCGCCCATAACGGCCGGCAGTCTGCTTATTGCCAACCTGCATCTGCATGGCCGGATCCGACCGTGGATTGTCGAGTTCTGGCGCTGGCATCGGGCCTTCCTTCTCTAGCATCGATATCGAAGCGGCAGTGCATTGCCGGCCCCTACGAGGACGATTCCGTGGCTGTAGACGCAACCCACAAACCCATCCTGTTCCTGCTGGACCGCGAGTTCGAGGACGGCCAGTTGCCCGGACAACGCTTCTTCTGCCGGCACAGCCTGCTGCTGGAAGGTGCGCTGTCGAGCATCGACGGCCTGGACGCGCAACTGGACGTGCGCCGTATCGGCTTCAGCCGGCCGCGCCGCGAGGTGATTGCCGAGATCGGCGAGCAGGACCAGTCGCTGCCGAAGCTGGTGCTGCCGCAGGGCGTGGTCAATGAACACGCCAGTGGTGAGTACCAGCAGCGCCAGTACATCTCCGGTGCCGAGCCGATCCTGGCGGCGCTGAACGGCCTGCTGGGCATTCCCGTGGCCCATCCCTGAGCGAGGACGTGACGATGAGCTACCTCACCAGCGTGTTGGACAAGAGCCCAGTGGCCGACGGCAGCACGCCGGAACAGGCGCTGCGCAACAGCCTGCAACTGGCGCAGCGTGCCGAGCAGCTGGGCTATCACCGTTACTGGTTTGCCGAGCACCACGCGGCGCCGACGCTGGCCAGCCCGGCACCGGAAGTACTGGCGGCGTGGGTGCTGGCGCAGACCCGGCGCATCCGCATCGGCAGTGGCGGGGTGATGCTGCGCCACTACGCACCGTACAAGGTGGCCGAGAACTTCAACCTGCTGGCGGCACTGGCGCCGGGGCGCGTGGATCTGGGCGTGGGCAAGGCACCGGGCGGTCTGCCGGCATCGACTGCCGCACTGGCCGCCGGTCGCCCGGCATTCGCCGATTTCGACCAGCAGCTGCGCGACCTGGAAGGGTATCTGTCCGATGCGCAGGCTGATGCGCAGGCGCGGCCGATTCCGCAGACGTCGCCGGAGCGCTTCCTGCTTGGCGCTAGCCCGCAGAGCGCACGGCAGGCTGCGGAACTGGGCTGGCGCTTCGTGTATGCCGCGCATTTCGACGGTGACCCGAAGCACATCGAGGCCGCCTTCGAGGCGTATCGCACGGTGTCCGCGCACGCCCCGTTGCTGGCAACGGTGGCCTTCGCCGCGCCCACCAGCGAGGCCGCTGCGCGCCATATCGGCGCGCTGCGGGTCTACAAGCTGCACCTGGGCCCCGGACAGACGGTGAACCTGCCCAGCCCCGAGGCCGCTGCCGAGTACGCACGGCAGGTGGGTGTCACTGATTTCCGCGTCGAAGAAACACGCCCCAGCGTGCTCTCTGGCGACGCGCAGCACGTACGCAGCGAGCTGGATGCGCTGCATCGACGCTTCGGCGTGGGTGAATTCATCCTCGACGCGCCGGTGGCCGACCTCGACGCACGCCTGACGTCCCTTGAACTGCTGTCGCCCGCTCCCCGCGCGGCGGTGGCCTGACTGCTGGAGCGACCCCATGAGCACGACCCCGCGTCCCATCCCGTTCGGCATCATGCTGCAGGGCCCCGGCAGCCACATGCATGCCTGGAAGCATCCGTCCAACGCGCCCGATGCCAGCGTCAACCTGGGCTATTACATCGATATCGCGCGCACCGCCGAGGACAACGGCATCGCCTTCGGCTTCGTTGCTGACGGCCTGTACATCAATGAGAAGTCGATCCCGCATTTCCTCAACCGTTTCGAGCCGATCTCGCTGCTGTCGGCACTGGCGACGGCAACGAAGAAGATCGGCCTGGCCGGCACGCTTTCCACCTCGTACAGCGATCCGTTCACCGTAGCCCGCCAGTTCGCCTCGCTGGACGTGCTCAGCGGTGGCCGCGCCGGCTGGAACGTGGTGACCTCGCCGCTGGAAGGTTCGGGCCGCAACTACGGCCGCCCGCATCCGGAACACGCGCTGCGCTACCAGATTGCCGATGAGTACCTTGAGGTGGTGCAGGGCCTGTGGGATTCGTGGGATGACGATGCGTTCGTGCGCGACCGCGACAGCGGCACGTTCTTCGCACCGGAGAAGTTCCGTCGCCTCGACCACAAGGGCCGCTTCTTCCAGGTGGAAGGTCCGCTCAACATCCAGCGCTCGCCGCAGGGGCAGCCGGTGATCTTCCAGGCCGGTTCGTCCGACGATGGCATTGCGCTGGCCGGCAAGTACGCCGATGCGGTGTTCACCCACGCGCCGTCGCTGGAGGAGACCCGTGCGTTCACCCAGAAGGTGAAGAACTCGGCGATCGCCCATGGCCGCAGCGCCGGGGACGTCAAGATCTTCCCGGGCATCGGCCCGATCGTTGGCCGTACGGCGGAAGAAGCCGAGGCCAAGTACCAGGCGATTGCTGCGCTGGCGGGGCTGGACGATGCATTGGCGTATCTCGGCCGCTTCTTCGACCACCATGACTTCAGCCAGTACGACCCGGACGCGCCGTTCCCGGAGCTGGGCGATATCGGTGCCAATTCCTTCCGCTCCACCACCGACCGCATCAAGCAGGACGCGCGCGAGCAGGGCCTGAGCCTGCGCCAGGTGGCGCTGCAGGCGGTGAGCCCGCGGCCGAACTTCATCGGCACGCCGGAACATGTGGCCGACGAACTGATCCGCTGGTTCGACGCCGGTGCCAGCGATGGCTTCATCCTCGGCTTCGCCGCGCAGCGCGAAGGCCTGGATGATTTCGTGACCCTTGTGCTGCCCTTGCTGGAAGCGCGCGGCTACCACCGCAGTGAGCTCGAAGGAGAGACTCTGCGCGACCACCTGGGCCTGCCACGCAAGGCGAGCCGTTATGCGACCGACGCCGAGCCGGCGCGGAAGGTGGGATAAGGCGATGAGCGGAGATACCTCGGTAGCGCCGGGCCATGCCCGGAGGAATTCGCCGGCAACGGGCGTACTGCCCGAGATCGCGGCACGTGCCGACGAGGCCATCGCGATCCGCCATGACCTGCACCAGCACCCGGAACTGGCCTTCGAAGAACACCGCACCAGTGCCCGCGTGGCGGAACTGCTGCAGCAATGGGGCTACGCGGTCAGCACCGGCATCGGTGGCACCGGTGTGGTCGGTACGCTGCAGCGCGGGCAGGGCAGTCGCCGGTTGGGCCTGCGCGCCGACATCGATGCGCTGCCGATCCATGAAGAATCCGGGCTGGCCTATGCCAGCCAGCGCGAAGGCCTGATGCACGCCTGCGGCCACGATGGCCACACCGCCATCCTGCTCTCGGCCGCCCACTACCTGGCACACCACGGCCGATTCGATGGCACGTTGCAGCTGGTGTTCCAGCCGGCCGAGGAAACCGGGTCAGGTGCTTCGAAGATGATCGCCGATGGCCTGTTCGAACGCTTCCCTGTCGATGCCATCTATGGCCTGCACAATTGGCCGGGTGTGCCGGTGGGTCACTTCGGGTTCGTCGACGGACCCGCAATGGCTTCGGTGGACTGGGCGCGGCTGCGGGTGATCGGCAAGGGCGGTCACGGCGCCGAGCCGCAGGGCAGCGTCGACCCGATCCTGGCCGCTGCACACATCATCACCGCGCTGCAGAGCGTGGTGTCGCGCAATGTCGATCCGCGGCAGATGGGTGTGGTCACCGTCGGTTCGATCCACGGTGGGCAGGCGGCCAATGTCATCCCCGATGTGGTCGAGCTGAAGCTGACTGTGCGTGCGTACCTGCCGGAGGTGCGCGATACGCTGCGCCGACGGGTCACCGACATTGCCGAGCAGACCGCCGCCGCGTTTGGTGCGCGTGCCGAGATCGAATTCCCGCGCGGCTTCCCCAGCGTGATCAACCACCCCGAACAGACTGCGTACATCCGCGAGGTGGCGGTGCAGGGCTTCGGCGCCGGGCAGGTGGTGGAGGCATTCGCACCGCGTACCGCCAGCGAGGACTTCGCCTTCCTGCTGCAGGCGCGGCCGGGCAGTTTCGTGTTCATCGGCAACGGTGACAGCGCGCCGCTGCACAGCCCGCGCTATGTGTTCAACGATGCGGCCATCGCCCCCGCGGCCAGCCTGTGGGCGCGTTTGGCCGAGCACTACCTGGTGGAGGACGTGGCATGAGCGTGCGGTACGACAACGATCGCTTCCTGTACACCGCGGTGGATGACCCGTTGGCGCGGCCGCTGTTTGACGGCCTGGAACAGGAATACGACAACCGCTATGCGGACGTGCGCCGGCGCATTGGTGGCAGCGCCCGCGAAGAACTGCAGCGCTACCCGGCAGCAGCGTTCGCGGCCCCGGTGGGTGCGTTCGTACTGCTGCTGCGCGACGGCGTGGCAATCTCCGGCGGCGCGTTCATGCCACATCGCGACGACGATACCGCCGAGTTCAAGCGTATCTGGACGCTGCCTGGCCTGCGCCGGCAGGGCATCGCCCGTCGCGTACTGCAGGAACTGGAAGACCAGGCTGCGCGGCAGGGCTATCGACGCGTGTTCCTGACCACCGGCTTCCGCCAGCCGGAGGCAGTCGGCCTGTACCTCAGCCACGGCTACACCGCGCTGTTCGATCTGGATGCGGACCCGGAAACCATCGCGCATCTGCCGTTCGAAAAACAACTGGTGCCGCAGCCGCAGGTGGGCGTCGCGCCCGCCATCGCACTGCACGGAGCGGTGGCATGAGCACACCGTCCACCGCTATCGAGGGCATTCCCCGCCAGCCGGCCACAACGCTGAAGATCGTGCCGGCGCGGCACCCGCTGCAGGTGATCGGTACGGTGCTGGCACTGGCGCTGATCCTGATCGGGCTGCAGTCGGTGCTGGGCAACCCGCGCTGGGGCTGGGGCACGTTCGCCGAATGGTTCTTCGCCCGCCCGGTACTGGAAGGGCTGGGGCGGACCTTGCTGCTGACCGCGCTCGGTACCGGCCTCGGCTTCGCGCTGGGCACCCTGCTGGCCCTGGCCCGCGTCTCCGGTTCACCGCTGCTGTCGGCGGTGTCGTGGGGCTACGTGTGGCTGTTCCGTTCGATTCCGCTGCTGGTGCTGTTGCTGCTGCTGAACAACCTGGGCTACCTGTACAGCACCATCGAACTGGGCGTGCCGTTCACCGGCATCAGCCTCTTCTCGTACCCGACCACGCAGTTGATCGGCGTGTTCACTGCGGCGGTACTCGGCCTCACCTTGAACCAGGCCGCGTTCTCGGCCGAGGTGATCCGTGGCGGCATCCTGTCGGTCGACCACGGCCAGTACGAAGCGGCCGCCGCGTTGGGCCTGCCGCGCGGTCGCCAGGTGCGCCGCATCATCCTGCCGCAGGCGATGCGTTCGATCCTGCCGGCGGCGTTCAACGATGTGATCGGGCTGGCCAAGAGCACCTCGGTGGTTTACGTGCTGGCGCTGCCGGAGCTGTTCTACACCGTGCAGGTGATCTACCGCCGCAACCTGGAGGTGGTGCCGCTGCTGATGGTGGCCACGGTCTGGTACCTGGTGATCCTGACGGTGCTGTCGCTGCTGCAACGGCGGGTGGAGCAGCGTTTCGCCCGCGGCCAGTTGCAGCATGAGCGCAACGTGTCGCGGGTACCGTCGACGCCGCCGCGTCCCGTAGCGCCGCCCAGCGCACGCGTACCCAGTCGCGCGGCCTTTGCCGTGCCGATCGAGGCGGGCACGGGCGCCGCCGTTTCACTGCAGGGTGTGGGCAAGGCCTTCGGCGAGCAGACGGTGCTGGATGACGTGCACCTGGAGCTGAAGGCGGGCAGCGTGACCGTGCTGATCGGTCCGTCCGGTGCCGGCAAGTCCACGCTGCTGCGGCTGATCAATCATCTTGAACGCGCTGACAGTGGCTTCGTCACCGTGGGCGGCCAGCTGATTGGCTACCGCCGCGACGGCGACACCCTGTACGAGCTGCCGGAAAGCGAGATCCGCCGGCGCCGCGCGGAAGTCGGCATGGTGTTCCAAGGCTTCAACCTGTTCCCGCACATGACCGCGCTGGAGAACATCATCGAAGCGCCCATCGCCGTGCGCGGCATTTCGCGGGCACAGGCCGAGCAGCAGGCGCGCACCCTGCTGGAGCGGGTGGGGTTGGCCGACAAGGCCGATGCCTTCCCACGCCAGCTGTCCGGTGGCCAGCAGCAGCGCGTGGCCATTGCCCGCGCACTGGCCCTGCAGCCGAAGGTGTTGCTGTTCGACGAGCCGACCTCCGCGCTGGACCCGGAGCTGGTGTCCGAGGTGCTGAGCGTGATCGAGGAGCTGGCCAGTTCCGGCACCACGCTGGTGATCGTCACCCACGAACTGGGCTTCGCCCGCCGTGTGGCCGACCACGTGGTGATGATGGACCAGGGCCGGGTGATCGAGCAGGGCACGCCGGACGCGCTGTTTGAACACCCGCGCCAGCAACGCACCGCCGATTTCCTGGCCAAGACCCTGTAACCCCTTTCGAGAAACCCCATGAGCCCAGCATCGCAGCGACGTCCCGCACGCAGCACCCTGTTGATCGTCGGTGTGCTGGTCATCGGCATCGCCGGCATCGTCTACTCGCGCGTACGCCAGGGCCCCGATGGCGTGCCTGTTGCGGCGACATCGCTTGCAGCCAGCAATGCGGAGATACTGAAGGGCACGCCCGATCCGAAAGCGCAGGCGCTGATTCCGACCGGCTACCGTTTCGTCACCCCGGGTGCCTTCACCATCGCCACCCATCCGGGCCAGCTGCCGTTGGCCGACTACGGTGCCGACAGCAAGGAGGTGGTGGGCGTGGAGCCCGATATCGCACGATTGATCGCCGATGGCCTCGGCCTGAAGCTGGTGGTGGTGCCGGTGGCCTGGGCCGACTGGCCGCTGGGGTTGGAATCGGGCAAGTACGATGCGGTGCTGTCGAACGTGACGGTTACTGAAGAGCGCAAGAAGAAGTTCGATTTCTCCAGCTACCGTTTCGACCTGCTGGGCATCTACACCCGCACCGACGGGCCGATCCAGAAGATCGCCACGCCCGCCGACGTGGCCGGGCTGAAAGTGGTGGTGGGCGCGAGCACCAACCAGGATCAGATCCTGCGCCAATGGGACAAGCAGAACATCGCCGCTGGCCTGAAACCGGTGCAATACCAGTACTTCGATGATGCGGTGATCGGGCGGCTGGCGGTCATCACCGGTCGCGCGGATGTGTCGTTCGAGCCGAATGCCACCGGCGCCTATTCGGCACGCGATGGCAAGGTGCGCCGGGTTGGCCTGTTCCCGGGCGGCTGGCCGGACGCGGCGGCGATCTCGGTGACCACGCGCAAGGGCAGCGGCCTGGCCGACGCGGTGACCCAGGCGCTGAACACGCAGATCAGCAGCGGCACCTACGCGAAGGTGCTGGCGCGCTGGAATGTGGCCGAAGAAGCGGTGCCGCAATCGCAGACCAATCCGCCGGGGCTGCCGGGGTTCTAGCGATGCCGCTTGGTAGGCGTCGAGCTTGCTCGACGGACGGTGTGCCGACCAAGGTCGGCTTCTACCGGCGGGGCATGCCGACCAAGGTCGGCCTCTACCGGGGTCAGGACTGCCAATCGATGTGCTCCGGACGGGCGCCTGCATTGCCGTGAAAGAAACGGATCGCAGCGAAGCACGCCTCGAGGTCGATGCACCATGCCAGCGGATAGCCATCCACCTGGCCGTTGTCGAGCCGGAAATAGGCGTTGCCGGCGCGATGTTCGTTTCCGCAGGAATGGAAGCCGCCGTCGCCCGGCTCGTGCAGGTACATCAGCCACGCGTGCTCCGCATTGCGCAGCATGCACAGCGTTGGCCCATCGGGCACCGATGCCCACAGCTCGAACTGGGGCAGGGATGCGGCCAGCGCCAGTGCGCTGGCCAGCTGTTCGTCGGTAGTGGCGGCAACCGGGCCGCCATTGAGTAGAAGTTCGATCACTTCGGTTCCTGCAGGGGCGTCATTACCAGCGTGCCTCAAGCATACGGAACGGGCCATCGAGCAGCACCCCGTCCTTGTCGAAGCTCTGTACCGATCGCCCGTCGACACGTACGTCCTTCGGCAGGGTGCGGCTCGGCCACCACACACGTACCGGCGTGCCCTTGCGCAGTCCCTTGCCGAGCGAGACCTGCAGCGTTCCATCGCGTTGGTGCGCCTGCATCTGCAGGGTTCCATAGGCAGTGGGCAGGCGGTCGACGGCCAGGCCTTCACCGGCCACCCAGGAAGGCGGCGTACCCGGCAGCAGCGACAGCGCATCATCGTCCTCGCGCATCAGCATGCCGAACAGGGTGCGGCCGTATTCGGCGCCGATCCAGGTGTGCGGCATGTCGCCCAGGTAGCGCGGGAAGCGCAGCCGCGAATGCACGACCTCGGCCAGCACCTGCCATTCCAGCGGCCGGCGATCGTGCAGCAGGCCCTGCAGCAACTCATCGGCCGCTTCAGGCTGGCCCAGATGCACGTAGCTCAGCACGTTGCGGATTTCATACGGCGTGTAGGCATACAGCGCACCGGGCTGGTTGCGCTTGCGCACATCGTCCAGGTAGCGGGCGAAGGTGGTACGCAGGGCCTCGGCGGGCAGCACGCTTTGTGCGCCGGTCGGGTCCAGCGCGATCGACACGCCGGTCGGGTCGCCGTCGCCGAGGTCGGCCGACGAGGGAATGAAGTCGATGCCCTTCCATGCCATCGTTGCGCGGATCGAGGCATGCAAGGCGTCATACAACGCCTTGTACTGTTCGCGCGCCCACTTCGCGGTTTCGTGGTCGCCCAGTGATTCGGCAAGCCACGCGCCGTCATGCCAGCCCTTCAGACCCCAGTAGTCGTCCCAGTAGCTGTGGGTGGGTGATGGGTAGCCCTCGTGGCTGATCGACGGCGCAAGAATGCCGGCGAAGCGCTCCGGTGCGGGCTGGTCGGCCATGTAGCCCGGCACCAGCGTGCGTTCGCGCAGTTCCTGCAGGAAGCGCAGCGCGGCCTTCACCTTGGGTAGATAGGCGCGCACGCTTTCCGGCCCGCCATCCAGCCGTGCAACGTCGGCCACCAGGGTGACGTACTGGCCCTGGCTGTCGTACTCGATGTCCGAGCCGAAACCGGTGTTGACGCTGCCATCGTCGTTGAGGATGGGCGACACCAGACCGTTGCCGTGCACGCCATGTTCGCTGTACCAGGCCAGGTAATCGCGCGCGACCTTGGCTTCGCCCATGCGCAGCAGCATGGCCGAGGTGGCCATGCCGTCGCGGATGAAGGAGCGGTTGTAGTTGCGTGGGCCGGGCTGCATCGCCGGGCCGGTCTGGTTGATCAGCATGTACGCGGCCTGCGCGCGCAGCATGTCCACCAGCGAAGGATCGGGCAGGCGCAGGCCAACCTGGCCCAGGCGCGCCTGCCAATCGGCGGAGGCACGGCTGGCCAGCGTGTCGAAGGCCTTGTCGCCATCGCGCGGCAGCGATGCGAGGTCGAGGGTCGGTGCTTGCGGCAGCACGCCATTGGCATCGGCGGTGGCGGTGCCAAGTGGGAAGGCCACAACCACCGCATCGCTGGCACCGGGTGCCAGGCTGACGCGATAACTCAACGCCGCCGCTGCCAGGCCTGCGGCATCGCTTGCCTGCTGCGCGGCAGGCAGTTGCCCGCTGGCGATGGCCGAGGTGATCTCGGTGTCGCCTTCGTTGCCGAAGGGCGCGGCGCCGGCGGCATCCACCGCGGTGAGTGACTGCAGCAGCGTGCGGCCATTGACGCGCACGGCGTTGCCTGCAACGGCCACTTCGCGGATCGGCGACAGCCCGCCGTTCTGCCACGGCGGGTTCATCTGCATCGGTCGCACCGCAAGGATCAGCGTGCCTTCGATCGCCGTGCTGCCGGTGTTGCGCAGGCGATGGCGTACGAAGGTGACCGGTTGCCCGTCGCGCTCGATGGCGAAGGCTTCGCTGCGCAGTTCCAGCTCCGGTTGCGGTGACCAGGTGGCCGATGGCATCGGCTTCCAGCCATCGCGAAGGGCGTGCTGCACGGGATGTTCGGCGGCACCGGCCGCGCGGCCATCGGCACTGCGCCAGATCGGCTGCACCAGCGGTGCGCCCTTGTAGGCCTCGATGTTGCCGTATTCGTCGAAGATCGATTTCTGCCGGCCGGCATGCACGCCCACCGCGGTCCAGTAGGTCTGCTGCATGTGCAGCGACGCGGGGAACAAGGCGCGCTGGGCGCCGCTGGCGGCGATCTGGTAGCGCTTCATCGGCGTCATCACCGCCTTCGGGCCGAGCAGGCGGATGCGCTTGATCTGCGGTGCATCGCCTTCCACGGTCAGCCGCAGTGCCTGCAGGTCGAGCGGGACGTCGGCTGCCAGCCAACTCTGCTGCCGGCTCGCTGCCTGCGCATCGTGCGCCAGTTCGTGCCAGCGGCCCTTCGCATCCTGCGCCTGCAGCCGTGCAGCGCCGTGCACGTTGGCCCAATCCACCGCCAGCCCGGTGCTTGGCTGCGCACGGGGCAGGGTGATGTCGAGCGTGTGGATGCCACCCTTGCCTGCGGGGATGGCAACCGTGCCGCCGCCCTGCCAGAGCCCAGCGGACTGGGCGGCATCCAGGCCGGTCACCCGCGCAGTAAGTGCAGCGTCGAGCGGCTCCATCTCGAAGATGGAGACGCCCCAGTCGGAGGTGCGCTGCGGGCTGGCCAGGCGCAGATAGCGAGCCTGGCGCGGCGCGAAATACAGGGTCTCGATGCCGCCCAGCGAGTCGGCCATGACATAGGCGCTCTGCCACTGCTTGCCGTCGAGCGAGGTCTGCAGCGAATAGCCTTCGGGGTTGGAGACATCCCAGGTGAGGCGCGCACCGGCCAGCATCGCCGGTTTGCCGAGATCGATCTGGAACCAATGGCCGGGACTGAACGCGCCACCGGTCACCGTTTTCGGATCGTTGTCGATCAGGTGGCTGATCGCCATCGCCGGAACCTGCTGCGATGACGCGCTGGCCTGCCATTGCGCACGAGGCGGCAGGTTCTGTGCGCTCACGGTTGCGGCCAGTGCGAGGGTCGGCAGCAGCAAGGCCAGGGCAAGGCGCCGGTTCGGCGGGCAGGGAGCGGTCCAGCGGTCAGCGCACAACGTCATTGCGAAGGCCTCACATCAGCAGGGCCCGGGAACGGGCGGGCCTACGCTAGCAAGGGATGTAACCGGTTACATGACGCGTCGCAATATTTCCCGGACGCGTCCCAGCCCGACGTTTCATGAATGCGCACAGATCCGCTCGCGCAACCAGCGATGTGCAGGATCGCGATGCACGCGCTCGTGCCAGAGCATCACCATTTCGAACCCCGGCACATCGAGGGGTGCTTCGACGGCCTTCAAGGCCGGGTCCTGCGCGACAAGGCGCGACGGCATCATCGCCACCAGATCCGTGCGCAGCAGCACGCTGCGCAGGAACAGGAAGTGCGGCACCGACAGCACCACGTTGCGACGCGCGCCGGCATGGGCCAGCGCGCTGTCGGTGCCGCCATGGAAGCCGCCGCCATCAGGTGACACGATCACATGGTCCAGCGCGCAGAACTGCTTGAGCGTCGGCCGCCGCTTCAGTCGTGGATGGTCGCGACGCCCGGCCAGCACGTAGCGTTCCTGGAACAGCGGACGATGGTGCAGCGAGGGAGGCGCGTCGGAGGTGATGTGGAGGGCGAGATCGATCTCGCCGCGTTCGCTCTGCGCCACCATCTGCGCCGGCGCCAGGCTGACGACGGCAATGCGGGTGCCGGGTGCACGCTGGCGCAGGTCGGCCAACGCCGGCAGGACGATCGTGGTTTCGCCGAAGTCCGAGGCCATGATCCGCCAGGTCTGCGTGGCCTGGGCAGGATCGAACGCCTGTACCGGCGCGACCGCACGCAGCAGTGCAGCCAGTGCCTCGGCCAACGGTTCGCGCAGTGCATCGGCCCGTGCGGTGGCACGCATGCCTCGCGGGCCCGGCAGCAGCAGTGGATCGTCGAACAGGTGGCGCAGGCGCGCCAGCTGCACGCTGACAGTGGGCTGGGCCAGATGCAGCCGCTCGGCCGCACGGGTGACGTTCTGCTCTTCCAGCAAGGCCTGCAGGGTCACCAGCAGGTTGAGGTCGATACGACGCAGGGTATTGTCCATGGCAATGCCGGGGATTGCAGGAATTCATTTCAACTATAGCGCGGCGGCGCCTAACGTGGCCGGCAATCCCTCCCTGGTACCACCATGAACGTCCTGCTTGTCTACGCCCACCCCGAACCCACCTCGCTCAACGGCACCCTGAAGGCCTTCACGGTCGAGCGCCTGCAACGCGCCGGCCACACTGTGCAGGTGTCCGATCTGCACGCCATGCAATGGAAGGCGCAGATCGACGCCGACGATCACATCGGGCGGGATCCTTCGGTGCCTTTCCAAGCTTCACTGGATTCTCGCGAAGCGTTCACCACCGGCCGCCAGAGTGCAGACATCGCCGCCGAGCAGGAAAAACTGCGCTGGGCCGACGCGGTGATCCTGCAGTTTCCGCTGTGGTGGTTCTCGATGCCGGCCATCCTCAAGGGTTGGGTGGACCGCGTGTACGCCTATGGTTTTGCGTATGGCGTGGGCGAACATTCCGATCGGCACTGGGGCGACCGCTATGGCGAGGGCGCGATGGCCGGCAAGCGCGCGATGCTGGTGGTGACCACCGGCGGCTGGGAGTCGCATTACGGTCCGCGCGGTATCAATGGGCCGATCGACGACGTGCTGTTCCCGATCCAGCACGGCATCCTGTTCTATCCCGGCTTTGACGTGCTGCCCGCGCATGTGATCTACCGCAGCAGTCGTATCGATGAGGCGTCGCTGCCTGCCGTGCTGGAGGGTCTGGGTGCGCGGCTGGATGGGCTGGCGAGCGATCCGGTGATTGCCTACCGGCGGCAGAACGGCGGTGATTACCTGATTCCGTCGCTGGAGCTGCGGCCGGAGTTGGCTGAGGGTGAGGCAGGGGTGGGTATCCACGTTGCTGGGTGACCGTTGCGTGGGGTCGTGCCGACACGGCCCCATACTTGGCCGCCGAGCGGGAGGGCTCAGCGGAGTTCCACCCGCTCCCACCAGCGCGTTCCAGCGGTCGGTGCCTGCATGTCCAGTGCCTCGCCCATCATCGGCGTGGCCACCGGCACGTTCTTCGCCGCAGCCAATGCGCTGATGCGTTCGAACGGCTGCTGCCATTCGTGCAGGGCCAGGTCGAAGGTGCCGTTGTGGATCGGCAGCAGCCACTTGCCGCGCAGGTCCAGGTGCGCCTGCAGGGTCTGTTCGGGCTGCATGTGCACGAACGCCCAGCGCTGATCGTAGGCGCCGGTTTCGATCATCGTCAGGTCGAATGGACCGTACTTCTCGCCGATGGCCTTGAAGCCATCGAAGTAGCCGGTGTCGCCGCTGAAGAAGATGCGGAAGTCGCCGTCCTGGATCACCCACGAGGCCCACAGGCTGCGATCGCTGTCACCCAGGCCGCGGCCGGAGAAATGCTGGCCGGGCGTGGCGGTCAGGCGCAGGCCAGCGGCTTCGGTGGATTGCCACCAGTCGAGCTGTTCAACCTTGGCGGCATCCACGCCCCAGGCAATCAGCTGGTCGCCCACACCCAGCGGCGCGATGAAGCGCGCGGTCTTGTCGGCCAGCTTCATCACGGCCGCGTGGTCGAGGTGGTCGTAGTGATTGTGCGAGAGGATGACGCCGGCAATCGGGGGCAGTTCGTCGATGCTGATCGGCGGTGCATGGAAGCGCGCCGGGCCCATCCATTGCACCGGCGAGGCGCGTTCGGAGAACACCGGATCGGTCAGCCAGTACTGTCCGCGCAGCTTCAGCAGGATCGTCGAATGGCCGAGCCGGAACAGGCTGCGGTCAGGCGCCGCGTCCAGCGTGGCACGGTCCAGCGTCTGCACCGGAATGGGGTGGTTGGGCACGGTGCCCTTGGGCTTGTTGAACAGGAAGGTCCACCAGATCTCCAGGCCATCGCGCAGGCCCATCGCCGGCTTCGGCAGGGCATTGCGGAACTTGCCTTCGCGGTACTGCGGCGAATCGGGGAAGTCGGGGAGGGACCAGGATTTGCAGAAGGTATAGGCGGTCACGGCGAGGATTCCGAGCAGGAGGACAAGGAGCAGGCGCTTCATGAGTGACGTCCGCAGGGTACACTGCACAGTGTAGTTTCCGATTTCTGAAAAGTACACTGTTGGGTGTAAAATGAGGGCGTTCGTTCAGCTATCTGGTCCCGCCATGTCCCGTGCCCCGCAACGCCTTACCGACCGCAAACGCGAGGCCATCGTCCGCGCGGCGGTGGAGGAGTTCCGTTCGGCCGGCTACGAGGCGACCAGCATGGATCGCATCGCGGCGGTGGCTGGTGTCTCCAAGCGCACCGTCTACAACCACTTCCCGAGCAAGGAAGAACTGTTCGCGCTGATCCTGGAAGAGCTGTGGCACAGCAGCGTGGCCAGCGTCGAGCTGCCGTACCGGGCCGACCAGCCGCTGGACGTGCAGCTGCTGCAACTGCTGCGGCAGAAACTGGACCTGCTGGGCGATGCCAACTTCATCGATCTGGCGCGGGTGGCGATGGCCGAGATCATCCATTCGCCCGAGCGTGCGCAGGCGATCGTCTGCCGCATGGGCGAGAAGGAGAGTGGCGTCAGCGCATGGATCCGTGCGGCGATTGCCGATGGGCGGCTGCGCGAGGTCGATCCGGAGTTCGCCGGCCATCAGCTGCAGGGCCTGGTGAAGAGCTTCGCGTTCTGGCCGCAGGTAACGATGGGCCAGGCGCCGCTGGCACAGGCCGAACGCACGCGCGTGGCCGAGTCGGCGGTGGCGATGTTCCTCGGTTTCTACGCGGTGTAGACCTCGGCCTGCGGGATCAGTGCGCGCCCAGATGCCTGAGGTAAGCGCAGAACATGTCGGCCACCGCATCGGAGTAAGTGCGTATCTGCGCTGCGGTGCGCGGTTCACTGGAGAATTCGCGGCCGGTGGCACCCAGCGTGGTGTCGATCAGATCAACCGCCAGCTGGCGCGTGCCCACCGAGGCCTGCGGCAGCACTTCGGCCATGAACGCGAGCATCGCATCGTCGGACTCGCTGCGTGCTTCCTGCGCTTCCGGTGCATCGCGGTACAGCGGCGCGGCATCGTTCAACGCGCCACGGGTCTGCGCTTCTTCGCATTCCGATTCGATGAACGCATGCACCAGCGTGCGCAGGCGCTGCAGGTGCGGTTGCCGTGTGTCCTGCAGGATGTCGCGCAGCATCGCGCCGGTCTGCTGCCACTCGTCGCGCTGCAGACGGAACAGGATCGCCGCCTTGTTGGGAAAGTACTGGTACAGCGAGCCGACGCTGACGCCGGCGCGTTCGGCCACCCGCGCGGTGGTGAACCGAGGGGCGCCTTCATGCTTCAAAACCTGAGCAGCGGCTTCGAGGATGGCCGCGACCAGGTCGTTCGATCGTGACTGGCGAGGCTGTTTTCTCGAGGAAATCTGCGGCGGGCGGCGCTCGGACATGGTGGTTTTCCAATGCGAATAGGCGGAACGGGGGATCGTCCGTATTCTTGATTGCGACGAATCATTCGCATTCTAACCCCGCCACCGAAAGGAACACCCGCCCATGTCCACCCTGATCTCCGCCCCGGTCGCGCCCCTCCTGGCGCGCCTGTTCACCGAAGCCGACAGCGCGCTCAGCCCGGCCTTGACCGCTGTTTCCGCCGAAGAGCGGCAGCGACTGCTCGGCAGCCGTACCGAATACCGGCGCCTGTACGGCGAGCTGCTGAAGGACCTGTGGCTGCCGGTGTCGCCGGAAACCGGCAACCTGCTGTACCTGCTGGCGCGCAGCAGCGGCGCGCGCAGCATCGTCGAGTTCGGTACGTCGTTCGGCATCTCCAGCATCCATCTGGCCGCTGCGTTGCGTGACAACGGCGGCGGCCGCCTGATCACCACCGAATTCGAGCCGGAGAAGGCGCGCCGTGCCGCCGGCCACCTGCGTGAAGCGGGTCTGGACGACCTGGTGGAGATCCGCGTGGGCGATGCACTGGAGACGCTGGCAGTGGACCTGCCCCATACCATCGATCTGGTGCTGCTCGATGGTGCCAAGGTGCTGTACGACGATGTGCTGGACCTGCTGCAGGAGCGGCTGCGTTCGGGCGCGCTGGTGGTGGCCGACAATGCCGACGACAGCCCGCGCTACCAGCAGCGCATGCGCTCGGGCAGCGCCGGCTATCTGTCGGTGCCGTTCGCCGAAGATGTGGAAGTGTCGATGCGCCTTGCCTGAGAGGTGTTCACGCCAGCTGCCGGAACTGCTCCGGCGGCAGGGCGTGTGCATACAGATAGCCCTGGCCGACATCCACTCCCAGCGCACGCAGTAGTTGTTCCTGTGCCGTGGTTTCGGTGCCTTCGGCGACGACGATGGCACCGCAGCGGTGCGCCACCTCCACGATGAAGCGGACGATGGACTGCGACTTGGCATCGGACAGCGTAGCGATCAGCGCCCGTTCGATCTTGACCTCGGCCACCGACAGCTGCGACAGCAGGATCAGCGTCGAGTAGCCGGCGCCGAAGTCGTCCAGTGACAGGCTCATGCCGGCGGCCAATAGAACCACGACGTTGGCGTCAACGACGTCGCGCTCGACGATCTCGGTCCACTCGACGATCTCCAGCCGCAACATCGCGCCGGGTATGCGTTGCTGCTCCAGCAAGGTGCACAGGCGCGCGCCGAAGCCGGGTTGGCGCAGCGATTCGGCGGACACGTTTACCGCGATCGTCAGCGTGTGCCCGTCATCCCTGCAGCGGCCAAGGAAGGCGATCGCTGCCTGCAGCGTGGCCCATTCCAGTTCGGCCAGACGCCCGCGGCGGCGCAGCAGCGAAACCACCCGCATCGGCGCAATCAGGTGACCATCGCCATCGCGCATCCGCAACAGCGCTTCGGCGCCGACCAGGTGGCGGTCATGCAGGCGGAACTTGGGCTGGTAGTACAGCGGTGCATCGGCGTGCCGCAGCCAGTGGTCAAGCGCGGTCTCGATCAGTGCATCCACTTCACTGTCGCGCTGGATGGGATCGTCGAAGAACACCACGCCGGAGTCGATCGTATTCAAGGCCAGGGTGACGGCGCGGAACGGGATGGAGTTGTCGTCGTGCATGGGTGGGGTCAGCTCGACCACCGCACAGCGGAACACCGGGCGGAAGCCCGGCCAGTCATCGCCGATCACCGTGGACAACCGGTCGGCCAACGCAGGCAGTTCGGCATCCGCGCGTAGATCGGCAAGGCTTGCGTCGAACAGCAGGATTGCCAGCGCGTTGTCTCCGAACTGATACACCTCCATCGTGCCGGTCGGCCTTGCATGCAGCAGGGTGCGGCGCACGGCTTCGGCGGTGTGCGGGTTCCACAGGCCGCTGTCATTCAGGGATCCATAGCGCAGCAGCAGATCCTGCAGGTTGCCCATCTCGGTCACGATCAGGCACGCATTGCCGCGATCTTCGCTGCTGCGCCAATGGCGTTGCAGGCGCTCGTCGAGGGCGCGCAGGTTGGGCAGGCCACTGATCGGATCGATGCGCATCCAGGCATGTTCGCGTTGGCGCTGGGCATCGATCTGCGCGTCGTTGTAGACCAGTGCGAATACCGCCGCCAGCACCAGCAGCGACACCGGCAGGGCCAGTACCCGCTGGGTGGCCAGCTCGAGCAAGGGCAGCTGCGCGCTGCCAATGATCGCCACGCCCAGCGCCAGGCCAAGCAGAGTCACCGCAATGCGCACCCCCCAGGCCTGCAGGATCAGCCGCAGCGAGAGGTGGGTGAGCATGCGCGGGTACATCCGCCCACGCAGCCAGATGCCTGCAAGCACCTGCAGCGCCGCTTCCAGGCCGGCCGGCAGGAAATACTGGGTGCCGGAGAACTGATAGCGCGCCAGCAGGCTGGCCAGCAGGCAGGTGACGCCGCCGCGCCAGCCGCCCAGCAGGCCGCTGATCAGCAGGATGTCGATGCCGAGATTGAGCTTGACCACGCCTTGCGCGTAGCCGGCCACGAACCAGGAGTTGAACAGATAGATCAGGCCGAGAATCGCGCCGATGTAGACGCGGCGCCCTTCGATGGCTTGACCTTGGCGGCGGGTGGCGATCAGGAATACGCCGATCATGCCGATCACTGCGGTGGCCTGCAGCAGGTACAGCGGCAGGCTGGGCAGGGCGCTGTCCAGGATCCGCGTCGAAACCCTTGATAGCGCGTCCATAGCCATAGCCGGTCCTGTGTGCGGCCAACTGCCAGTAGCCGCAGGGTAAACCACGGCCGCGTGTGCGGCCAAACCGGGGTTGCCAGCGCGTGCTGAGCGTTAGTAACGCGGATCGGCGATCGCAGGCAGTACCAGCTCACGGACGAAACTGGAGGGCGACAGCTGCAGCAGGGCGCGCACCATCGACACCACGTCGTGCACCGGCACGTACTCGCCATCGCCGCGTGCGGCCGCCTGCTGCAGGGGCACCGACAGTGCATCGTCGGTATTGAGGTAGCCCAGCTGCAGCGTCGTCACGGCCAGCCGCTGCTGGCGGAAGCCTTCGCGCAGGGCATCGGCGATGCCGTTGAGGGCGAACTTGGACGCGCCAAAGGCCACCTCGGGGCGGCCACTGCGCGGCAGTGCCGAGGTCGAGCCGGTCAACACCAGCTGTGGGCGGCGTCCGCCGAGCACACGCGGCAGCAGCTGTTTGAGCAGCAGCAGGGTGGCGGTGATGTTGACGTCCACCAGCTGCGCCAGCGCGCTGTCACTTTCGTTGAGGAAATCGTAGTGGTCACTGAATGCGGTCTCCTCCCAGATGCCGAGATTGTGGATGAGGACATCGAGATCCGGCGGCGCCTGTGCTGCGATGCTGACGGCCGCGCGTGCCGGCTGGCTCAGGTCTGCTTCAATCCAGTGCAGGTCGACGCCCTCGCCGCAGTCCAGCTGCGTGGGGCGTGTACGCGACACGCCGATGACGGTATCGCCGGGCTGGCAGAGGCCTTCCACGAAGGCGCGGCCGAGGCCTTTGCTGGCGCCGATGACCATGAGTTTCATGCGATGTCCTTTGCTGTGAAGTGTCCGCTTCGGAGAGAATCCAGGCTGTGACCGGGGCCGGAGCGGTGGAGATGGAAGCAGGATCGAGCGATGGCGATGTCATGCCCTTGCCGTCGCAGTGGTGCAGCGCGTTGCGCGATGCGGAGATCGAGATGCAGAGCATCGGCGTGTCGCGCGCTGATGTAGCGCGGGTGCGACGCCCGGGGTTGCCGGATGCGTTCCTGAAATCGGAAGTGATTGATGCCTTCAGCGAGCTGGATGGCGAGATCCTTCGTCTGCGCTGGCTGCGGGCACAGGGACAGCCGGCGCCAACGGTGCTGGATACGACGGAGGAGGGTGGTCGGCGCTGGCTGCTGATGAGCGCGTTGCCCGGCCATGACCTGGCATCGTCGCCGACGCTGCAGCCCACCCAGGTGGTCGTGCTGCTGGCCGATGCGCTGCGCGATCTGCATGCGCTGCCGGTCGTCGCTTGCCCATTCGATCATCGCCTCGCTTCGCGCTTGCCTGTGGTAGCCGCGCGCGTGGCGGCAGGACAGGTCGATGCGGGTGACTTCGACGATGAACGCCTGGGACAGAGTGCAGAAGAGGTCTATGCCGAACTGCTGGCAACCCGTCCGGCGGATGAGGATCTGGTGGTAGCGCACGGCGATGCGTGCCTGCCGAATCTGATCGCGGTCGACGGGCGCTTCAGTGGTTTCATCGATTGCGGCCGGCTGGGCGTGGCTGATCGTTGCCAGGACCTGGCGTTGGCCGCGCGCAGCCTGGTCCACAACTACGGCGACACCCGCTGGATCGCACCACTGCTGGCCCGGTATGGCATGCGTGCCGATGAACATCGACTGGCGTTCTACCGCCTGCTGGACGAATTCTTCTAGGGGCATGCGCGGTCCACTGGCGTTGCATGGCGCGGCAGGATCGGTCCTCAACTGCAGTTAAGGTCAAGCGCGGCGGCCTGAACGGCAACTGGCCGATAGCCTCGGCCTATCTTTTAAAAGGACGAACGTTCGTTCATTGTTTGCGGCATGAACCGAACCGACCGCAATGAGCAGCGCGCCGCGCAGATCCTGCAGGCTGCACTGCAATGCTTCCTGGTGAAAGGCTTCCACCAGACCAGCATGCGCGACATCGCGCAGGCGGCCGGGGTCAGCCTGGGTAATCTCTATAACCACTTTCCGGGCAAGGAGGCGCTGATCCTGGCGACCGCCGAGGTCGAGCAGGATGAGCTGCAGCCCCTGTTGCAACGCTTGACGGACTGCAATGGCGAACGTGCGCAGGTGCAGGTATTCCTGCAGGATTTCCATGCCCTGTGCCGGCAGCCGGAATGGGCGCTGCTGAGTGTGGAAGTGCTGGCCGAGAGCGCGCGCAATCCGGCGGTGGCGGCGGCATTTGCGGGCAACCGCGTGCAGTTGCAGCGCGGTCTGGAAGAGGCCCTGCAGGAGGTTGCGCGGCGTGAGCGCCGGCGCCCCGCGCTGTCGGCGACGCTGCAGTCGCAGGTGCTGCTGGATGCGATCGAAAGCGATGCGCTGCGGCAGGGATTGGGCGAGGCGCGCGATGCGGATGCCGACGTGCTTGATCCCGGCCTGTTGACAGCGCTGCTTGGCGGACGTTCGTGAGCAGCGACGATCGACGGTTGCATGGGCTGGACCTCGCGCGCTATCTCGCGCTGGCCGGCATGGTGCTGGTCAACTTCCGTCTGGCGATGGCCGTCGAGGCCGACGGTGGCGGGGTGCTTGCTGGATTTTTCCATCTGCTGGAAGGCAAAGCCTCGGCAACCTTCGTGACGCTGGCCGGGGTGGGGTTGATGCTGGCCACGCAGCGGCAAGCGTGGTGGCAGGCGAGCATGCAGACCTGGCGGCGGGCAGTGTTCCTGGCCGTACTCGGTCTGCTCAACCTGACCGTGTTTCCCGCCGATATCCTGCACTACTACGCGGTGTACTTCGCGGTGGCGGTGCTGTGGCTGCGCGCCTCGCCTCGTGTTCTGCTGGGCAGCATGGCTGCCCTGGCGATGGTCTCGTTCTGGGCCCTGCTGCGCTGGGACTACAGCCAGGGATGGAACTGGCAGACGCTGGCTTACGAAGGTCTGTGGCAATGGCCGGGTGCGATGCGCAACCTGCTGTTCAACGGTTTCCATCCCGTGTTGCCGTGGCTGTGCTTCTTCCTGCTGGGCATGCTGCTGGCGCGGCTGCCGCTGTCGCAGCCACGGGTGCAGCGCGCCCTGCTGCTGCTCGGCCTGTTGTTGATGGGCGCCGGCCAGGCGTTGCAGCAGTGGGGCCACGGCACGGCGTGGCAGCTGTGGCTGGCGACGCAGCCGATGCCGCCCGGTCCGGCGTATCTGCTGACCGGCGCAGGCGCGGCGTGTGGACTGATCGCCGCGTGCCTGTGGCTGGTGCGGCTGCATCCCGGTGATTGGCTGGAGCCGTTCACCGCGGCCGGACGGATGACGCTGAGCCTGTACGTGGCGCACATCCTGATTGGCATGGGCGTGCTGGAATCGCTCGGTCTGCTGGATGGAAGCGCCAGCCTGTCGTGGGTGTTGATGGCCGCGTTGCTGTTCGTGATGCTGGCAACCGCAGCAGCCTGGTTGTGGTCCTGGCAGTTCGCACGTGGTCCGCTGGAGGCGGCCATGCGACGCGTCGCCGGCTAGTTATTTCGTCGCAGGAGACCGTTGTTGTGACCCGTTAGCCTGTGCGGATGCAGGGCCATCTGCGATAGTAGGTGTCGTCACCAGAGCACGCCTGCAACCATGTCATTCGCTTCGGCGCAGCAGATCGTTGAGGTCCTGCAGCAGTCCTACGACATCAACGCGACAGCGGTGGTGCCGCGTCCGGTGGGTGCCGACGCCAACGCATGCGTCTTCCGCATCGATGCCCGCCACGACCACTGGTGGTTGAAGTGCCGCAACTATCAGGTTGCGCCAGCGGTCTGGGACAGCCTGCATTGGCTGCGTGGCACGTTGGGCATCGAAGAGATCGTTGCGCCCTGGCCGGCATTGACCGGCGGTGCCTCGGTGCAGCGCTGGGGCCTGCAGTTCACGTTGTTTCCCTATATCGAAGGGCAATCGGGCTTCGAGGCACCGCTGAGCCGCGCGCAATGGCGCAGGCTGGGCGAAGTGCTGCGGCGCCTGCATGAGGCCGGGATTCCGCCAGCGCTGCGCCAGGCATTGCCGACGCTGCGGCTTGAAACCGCGGCGGTCGATACGGTGGGTGCGTGGTTGCAGGAACCCGCAATGCTGGCGCAGGCGCAGGATCGATCCGGCAGTGCATTCCTCGCGCTGTGGCAGCAGCAGCGGCCGCGTATCGCCGAACTTCACCAACGTGCTGAAGCACTGCGTCGTGCGTTGCAGGACGAAGCCCCCGCACTGTGCCTGTGCCACACCGATCTGCACGCCGGCAACCTGCTGATGGGGCAGGATGACGCACTGCACCTGATCGACTGGGACGGCCTGGCACTGGCCCCGCGCGAGCGCGACCTGATGTTTGTCGGCGCTGCGGTGGGTGGCCGTTGGGGGCGTGAGCATCCGCTGGGCTTTGCCGAGGGGTATGGCAGCGACCTCGGCGATCCGCGCTGGATTGCGTGGTACCGGCATTGGCGCATCCTGCAGGACCTGATCGAGTTCGAGCAGATGCTGTTGGGCCCCGGCGCGGCGCAGCGCTCGCTGCAGCAGCACCGGCAATCACTGCATTACCTGGGCGAGCAGTTCGCGCCGGGCAATGTATTCGATGCGGCCGAGCGCGCGTATCGGGTGCTGTAGGGGTTTCGGCCGGGCTGCGCCCGGCACCTGCAGAGGCCGAAGCCGAAGCAACAGCAACTGCCGAAGCAACAGCAACCGCGGGCATTCCGTGGGAGGGCGGGGTGGGTCCGGTTGCGGGGGACGCCGTGAATCCGTCCATGGAGGCTTGGGCGCGCCATCCATGGCGCTTACACCCCCGCAACCGGACCCACCCCGCCTTCGACAGATCTCCGCAATCTGTTGGGATGGCATGACTTGCTCTTGGTGGGTGTCGACCTTGGTCGACACGTAGATCCACGCCATGCGTGGATGCTCTTCAATCAATTGTCAAAATATTCTATTTCGATGGAGATTCATCCACGCATGGCGTGGATCTACCAGACACCGGGAAACTGTCAGAGGTGGGGTGGTGTCGGATTGCGGGGTGTCCGCGGCGTGGATGCCGCGGCCAAGCCTACAGGGACGTATTTACGGCGTCCCCGCAATCCGACACCACCCCGCCATCCCACGGAATGCCCGCTGTTGCTGTTGCCGTTGCTCCGGCCTCTGCAGGTGCCGGGCGCAGCCCGGCCAGAACCCTTACTCTGCCGGCTTGGCGGCCGCGCTCGCGGCGACGCTCGCTGCACGCCGTGACAGTACCGCTTCGCGGTGGGCGATGTAGGCGTTGGCGGCGAGGATGATGCCGGCACCAATGATCGTCCAGCGATCAACCCTCTCGGCGAACAGCAGCCAGCCGCACAGGGTCACCAGCGGCAACTGCAGGAAGCTGATCGGGGTCAGCGCGGAGACTTCGCCCAGCCGCAATGCACGCGTCCACAGCAACTGGCCGATGGTGCCCAGCACGCCGGTGGCCAGCAGCCAGACCCAGGCGATGCCGGCGGGCCAGACCCAGACGAACAACGCCGGTATCAGTGACAGCGGCACCCAGAACACGTAGGTGTAGAGCACCACGGTGTCGGCGCTGTCGATGCGGGTGAGCTGCTTGATCTGGATCGCCACCAGCGAGCTGAGCACGGCGGCGGCCACGGCAATCAGGCTGCCGGAAGTGAAACCGGCGGTGCCCGGCCGCACGATCACCAGCACGCCGATGAAGCCCACCACCACCGCCGCCCAGCGCCGTACGCGCACCTTTTCGCCCAGCCATAGCACCGCGGCGATGGTGACGAACAACGGGGTGGAGTAGGACAGCGAAACGGCCTGTGCCAGTGGCAGGTGGCCCAATGCCCAGAACGCGCACAGCATCGACCCCAGGCCGATCGCGCTGCGCACGAAATAGCGCGGCAGCTGCTGGGTCTTCAATGGCGCGTGGCCCGGGCGCAGCAACATCGGCAGCAGCGCAAGCAGGCCGAAGGCATTGCGGAAGAACGCTACTTCCTGGGTCGGCACGTAGCGGGTGGCATAGCGGATCGCCACCGCCATCAGGCCGAACGCCATGGTGCTGCCGAGCATCAGCAGCGCCGCCCGCAACGGGGTGGCGCTGGCGGGTAGGGCCGGTGTGCTCACCACTGTGCGCCGAGCAGGCGGGGCTCCGGTTCGATCGGTACGCCGAACTTCTCCAGCACCGAGGCGGAGATCCGCCGCGCCAGCGTCAGCAGTTCAGTGCCGGTGGCGTTGCCGTGGTTCACCAGTACCAGCGCATGGCTGGGCGCAACGCCGGCATCACCCTCGCGGAAGCCCTTCCAGCCGCAGGATTCGATCATCCATGCGGCCGAGACCTTGCGGCGGTCGTCACGGTCAGCCGGGAACACCGGCAGCTCGGGGAAGTGCTGGAGCAGCACCTCCACCTGTTCCAGCGGCAGCACCGGGTTCTTGAAGAAACTGCCTGCGTTGCCCAGCACGTCGGGGTCGGGCAGCTTGCGGCGACGGATCGCGATCACCGCATTGGCGACGTCCACCGCGCTCGGCAGTTCCACGCCCTGCGCCTCCAGTTCTTCGCGGATGCCGGCGTAGCCCATGCGCAGGTCGTGCAGCAGTGGCAGCTTCAGTTCAACGGCGGTGATCAGGTAGCGGTCCGGCTGCTGTTTGAACACGCTGTCGCGGTAGGCGAATCCGCACTGTTCATTGTCCAGCCGCACCCAGGTCTTTTCCAGGCAGTCCCAGGCCTCTACGGTCTGGATAAACTCGCCGACCTGTGCGCCATAAGCGCCGATGTTCTGGATCGGCGATGCACCGGCCGTGCCGGGAATCAGCGCCAGGTTTTCCAACCCGGACAGGCCTTCCTGCAGCGACCACATCACCAGCCCGTGCCAGGACACGCCGGCTCCGGCGCGGATCACGGCGTGGTCGGCGCGATGTTCAAGGAAACTGATTTCGCGGTTGCCGAACACCAGCACGGTGCCGGGCAGGTCATCGGCGATCAGCACGTTGCTGCCGCTGCCGAGCACCAGCAGCGGGCCGTCGGCCACGTCCGGCAGGGCCAGGACCTCCGGCAGCAGCGCGGCATCGTGCAGTTCCAGCAACTGCGCGGCGCTGGCCTGCACGTGGAAGGTGTTCAGGGCCTGCAGCGGTGCGTTGCGGGTCAGGGTCCAGCGCAGCTGTGCTGCAGTGTTGTTGGTGTCGTCCATGGGGGTACTCACAGCGGTGCCACCGCGCCGCGGCTGGGCGCTTCGCGTCGGCGCCGGATCGCCTCCACACAATCGGCGACCAGCGCCGGGCCCTTGAAGATCAGGCCGCTGTAGCACTGCACCAGCGCCGCACCGGCGGCCATCTTGGCCACGGCGTCGGCACCGGACAGGATGCCGCCGACACCCACCAGCGGCACCGATTCGGGCAGGCGCGCGCGCAGGCGGCGCAGCACCAGGGTGGACTGCTCCAGCACCGGTGCACCGGAAAGGCCGCCGGCTTCATTGGCCAGCGGATCGCCGGCAACCCGGCTGTGGTCGATGGTGGTGTTGGTGGCGATCACACCGTCCACCTGCAGTTCGCCCAGTACACGTGCGGCGGCATCGATGTCGCGCTCGTTGAGGTCCGGGGCCACCTTCACCAGCATCGGCACGCGACGGCCATGCTGCGCGGCCAGGGCTTCCTGGCGCTCACGAAGTTGGCTGACCAGCTGCCGCAGCGCGGTCTCTTCCTGCAGTTCGCGCAGGCCGGCGGTATTGGGCGAGGAAATGTTGACGGTGATGTAGTCGGCCAGCGGGTACACCTTGTCCATGCAGGCGATGTAATCATCGGCGGCCTGTTCGTTGGGGGTGTCCTTGTTCTTGCCGATGTTGATGCCGAGCAGGCCGCGCCGGTTGCGCGCGCGTTCGACGTTGCGCACCAGCGCATCCACACCCGCGTTGTTGAAGCCCATGCGGTTGATGATCGCGTTGTGCGCCGGCAGCCGGAACAGGCGCGGCTTCGGGTTGCCGGCCTGCGGTCGCGGCGTGATCGTGCCGATCTCCACGAAGCCGAAGCCCAGCGCGAACAGTGCATCGATGTGCTCGCCATTCTTGTCCAGGCCGGCAGCAAGGCCGACCGGATTGGGGAACGTCAGCCCGAACACCGTGCTGGGCATCGGCGCGATGCGTGCGGCCACCAGCGGCGTGGTGCCGGTGCGATAGGCCAGGTCCAGAGCGGACAGGCCGAGACCGTGGGCGCGTTCGGCGTCGAGCGAGAACAGGAAGGGGCGGGCAAGCGAATACATGCGTAGGTTTCAGTCCAGCGTGCCGAGGAAGGCTCGGGTTCGATATTCAAAAGCGACCTGGCCGTCGACCGCGTGGGCGGTGAACAGGTCCTGCAGCGCAGCCAGCATCGGCGCGTGGCGCGGATGGCCGGGCTGCGGCGCGTAGGAAGAGGACAGCAGGCGCCCGCTCAGGGCGTCCAGGTCCAGGTGCTGCACGTTCGGCAGTTGCACCATGCCGCGCAGGCCGGAGCCGAACCAGGCCTGCATGGTGGCATCGTCCTGGTAGCGTTCGGCCACCGCGGTGTAGTCGGTGCCGTAGTCCAGCAGCAGTTGTTCGTAGCCGACCAGGAACGGACTGGCATCGAGCAGGCGCGAATTCCAGTAGATCAGCGCCAGGCCGCCCGGGCGCAGGATGCGCTGCCACTCGGCGCGCACGGCCACGGTGTCGAACCAGTGAAAGGCCTGCGCGGCACTGACCAGGTCAACGCTGGCATCGGCCAGGCCGGTGGCCTCGGCGCGGCCATCGACGGCGGAGAAGTGCGGATACTGCGGCGCCAGCCATTGCTCGGCGGCGGCGCGCATCGCCGCGTTGGGTTCGACGGCGACCAGTGGATGGCCGGCGGCCAGGAACTGCCGGCTGGAGATGCCGGTGCCTGCGCCGATGTCAGCAACCAGCGCGCTGGTTGCCACGGCCATCGGGCCATGCAGCCAGTCCATCAGCGCGACCGGATAGTCGGGGCGGTAGCGGACATAGTCCGCGACGCGGCTGCTGAAGCGTTCAGTGCTGTCCGGGGAGGTCATCGTGCTTTCACCAGCGCAGTCCAGGTTTGGCGTCGGCACCGGCCGCCACCATCGCGAAGATCAGGATGGCCACCAGGCCCACCGCAGCGAGGATGTTGAGCCAGCCCATGATCAGCCCGGCCAGGGCCATGCCATCGCCGTCCTGTTCGCCAGCGCGGCGTCGGATCTCGGCGCGGGCCAGGTGCCCGGTGATGATCGCAACGAGGGCGGCGACACCCGGCAGCACGGTCCAGCTGCAGATGCCCGCGATCAGGCTGACCACGGCCAGGGCGTTGCTCTGTCGGGGTGGCACGCTCATCGAGTCCTCCGTGGCAGTGCCGACATGATAGTGCCTCTGCTCCGGCAATCCCATGGCCCGGCCAATGCAAGGCTGCCAGGCAAGGTTGGCAACCATCGGAGCCGGGAGCGGGGTGGCGTTGGTAGGCGTCGACCTTGGTCGACGAAGGCACCGCCAACCAAGGTTGGCGGCTACCGAGGTATCGGCGCTAGCCCATCAATACCTGTCCGCCATCGACGTTGAGCACGTGGCCGGTGATCCAGCGCGCCAGCGGCGAGCACAGGAACAGCGCGGCGTCTGCGATCTCGCGCGGCTGCCCGAAGCGGCCGAACGGAATCTTCGCCAGGGTGCCGTGGTACAGGGCGGGATCTTCGACACGACGTCGATCCCAGAGGCCATCGGCGAATTCGATCGAGCCCGGTGCAATGGCGTTGACCCGGATCCGGTCCGGGGCCAGAGCCAGGGCCTGCGAGGTGGTGTAGTGCGAGAGCGCGGCCTTGGCCGCCGCATACGGTGCACCGCCGGGACGCGGCTGCTGCGCGGCGATCGAGGAAAGATTGAGAATGCAGGCATCGGACGAGGCGCGCAGCCACGGCAGCGCAAGGCGCGAGGCGCGGACAGCGGCCATCAGGTCGATCTGCAGACTGGCGGCCCAGCCGTCTTCGTCATCGGCCATACCGTAGCCGGTGGCGTTGTTGACCAGCACATCGATGCCGCCGAGCGTGTCGGCAGCGGCCTGCAGCCAGGCGCTGATCCGGGCAGGATCACCCAGATCGACGGAGAAGGTGTGCAGTTGCGTGCCCTGTGCTTGCGCATCGGCCTGCAGGGCGTCGAGGCCGGCCTGGCCGCGCGCGCAGGCCGAAACCTGCGCACCGGCGCGGGCAAACGCCAGCGCCAGTTCGCGGCCGATGCCCTTGCTGCCACCGGCGATCAACACCCGGCGGCCGGTGAAATCGATCACCGGCCGGCCGTCGCGCAGAGACGCGGTCGCTGCCATCACAGGTCGAACTTGATGCCCTGGGCCAGCGGCAGCGAATCCGAATAGTTGATGGTATTGGTCTGGCGGCGCATGTAGACCTTCCATGCATCCGAACCGGATTCGCGACCACCGCCGGTGTCCTTCTCGCCACCGAAGGCGCCACCGATTTCCGCGCCCGAAGTGCCGATGTTGACGTTGGCGATGCCGCAGTCCGAACCGGCCGCCGACAGGAAGCGCTCGGCCGTCTTCAGGTTGGTGGTGAAGATCGAGGAGGACAGGCCCTGCGGCACGCCGTTCTGCATGTCGATGGCTTCGTCCAGCGTGCTGTACTTCATCACGTACAGGATCGGCGCGAAGGTTTCGTGCTGCACCACTTCATCGCTGTTCTTCAGGCCGGTGACGATGGCCGGCAGCACGAAGTTGCCGGCGCGGTCGATGCGCGTGCCGCCGGTTTCGATGGTGCCGCCGCTGGCCTTGGCCTTTTCGATGGACGCCAGGAACTGCTGCACGGCGCCGTCGCTGTTCAGCGGGCCCATCAGGTTGGCCGGGTCGGTCGGATCTCCGATCTTGCCTTCCACCTGCTTGTACGCCTTGACCAGCGTGGCCAGCACGTCGTCATGGATGGATTCGTGCACGATCAGGCGGCGGGTGGTGGTGCAGCGCTGGCCAGCAGTGCCGACGGCACCGAACACGATGCCGGGGATCGCCAGCTTCAGGTCGGCGGTTTCGTCGAGGATGATCGCGTTGTTGCCGCCCAGTTCCAGCAGGCAACGGCCGAGGCGGTGCGCGACCTTCTCGGCGACGGTGCGACCAACCTGGGTCGAACCGGTGAAGCTGATCAGCGGCACGCGCTTGTCGGCCACCATCTTTTCCGACAGTGCGGTGCCGGCGTCATTGATCAGGAAGAACAGATCCGGGAAACCGGCATCGCGCAGCGCTTCATTGCAGATGCGCATCGAGGCGATGGCGGTCAGCGGGGTCTTGTTGGACGGCTTCCACAGACAGATGTCGCCGCAGATGGTGGCCAGGAACGAGTTCCATGCCCACACCGCGACCGGGAAGTTGAACGCACTGATGATGCCGACCAGGCCGAGCGGCTGGTACTGCTCGTACATGCGGTGGCCCGGGCGCTCCGAATGCATGGTGTAGCCGTACAGCATGCGGCTCTGGCCCACGGCGAAGTCGGCGATGTCGATCATCTCCTGCACTTCGCCATCGCCTTCAGGCTTGCTCTTGCCCATTTCCAGCGCAACCAGCGAACCGAGGGCGTCCTTGTGCTTGCGCAGCGCTTCGCCGCACAGGCGCACGGCTTCACCGCGACGCGGAGCCGGGGTGGTGCGCCAGACCTTGAAGGCTTCCTGCGCACGCGCGATGACGGTTTCGTACTCGGCCTCGGTGGTGGCGCGGACCTGCGCGATCGGCTCGCCGGTGGTCGGGTTGATCGGGGTGATCAGCTCACCGCCGGTAGCGCTCGACCACTCCCCGTTGCCCAGGTAGGTGCCAGCGTTGATCGCGTCCAGACCAAGGGACTTGAGCAGCTCGGAAGACATGCAGACTCCTGTGTTTCGTTACGTTGTGTTTGGTGCCGTCGCGGGCAGATGGGGGCGCGACGAACTGAGCCGACGATGGTAGCAGAGCCGCCCGATTGCCCATGGTGCGACGCGCCAGCGGAGGGCGCACGGTACGACCGGGAAAGATGAATGCTTGGAGGGCAGGGCGGCTTGCCTGTAAACTTGGCGGCTGCATGGCCCCGTAGCTCAGCTGGATAGAGCGTCCCCCTCCTAAGGGGAAGGTCGCCCGTTCGAATCGGGCCGGGGTCACCACAATCAACAACTTAGGCAGCCTCAGTGGTGTTCATTTCCCACTGTTTCCCGCATATCCACAGGATTTGGTCCCAGTGGTCCCAACGGTCCCGTTCAGTACTTGAGCTTGGCCACTGCGCCATCGTCGCCCTCAGGCGTCAGGTGGGCATAGTACTTCTCGGTTGTGGCGTAATCGGCATGTCCGGCCAGGATCTGCACCCGTCGCAACGGCACCCCGGCCATGACCATGTGGGCGCAGAAGGTGTGCCGCAACCGGTGTAGGCTGCCACCGATCCCCGCCCGCTTGGCATCCGAGGCGAACCAGTCCGACACCGTGTCCTTGTGCACGGCCACCAGCGGATCGGGTAGGTGGCGCAGCGCCCAGCGCGCATACCGATTCAGCGGCACCTCGCGCCACTTGCCCGACTTCGTGCGCCCCTGGCCAACTTCGTCTGGATCGCTCTCGACTCTGAGCCTGCGCCCGGCCACCGAATCCTTACCCAGTCCGACCAGCTCACCGCGGCGCAGCCCCGTGTGCGCCATGAACAACCACAGTGCTGCCCGGGCAGGGTTGGCACGATAGAGCTTGCGCATCGCCGCCCGGTCGTAGAACCGCACCGCCACGCTACGAACCCCGCGCGGTGCCTTGGTTTCCTCCAGCGGGTTGAAGTCCAGCTCTTTCCATTTCACTCCGCGACGGAACGCCGCCTGCAGCCTGCGTACTTCCTTGCCTACGGTTTCCGGGGCCACCTTGTCCTTGGTCAGGCGGTCCGTCTTGTAGGACTCCATTTCCATCGGGCGCAGGGTGTCGATCGGGCGATGGCCGAAGCGGGCAATGAACAGCCGGACCTCGCTCTTTGCCTTGCCGTGCGTGGTGGGATGCTCGGCCTTGTACCAATCCAGGTATGCCTCCAGGAAGTCCCTGACCGTGGGTAGCCGGGGAAGGATGCGCACTCCATGGGTCAGCTCCGCTTCTTTCGCTGCTCGTATGCCCTCAGCCTCGCGTGGGCTGACGCGACCAATGGTGACACGGCTTCGCTTGCCGCCTTCCCGCCAGTTGAGGTACGCGGCGCCGTCCCGCCAGAAGATTGTGACCTTGACCATTGTCTGGAGCCGTAGATTGCAGAGTAGAGGGCGGCTTTCTCGTAGAGCTTTTTGCCCATGAAATTTCGGGGTTCGATGCCGTAGTCGGCGATGTTCGAATCGAACTGGCTTCGTGATACGCCGCAGTAGTGCGCGGCCTCGTCCACGGTCAGCCAGTCCTTTCCGACGATGTCCAGCTTTTCAGCGGCTCCCATATCCACCTCCCGTCGCGCGCTGCACCTTTGGCGATTGCTCGGACAGACCGAGATTGAACTGGACGACGTTGCTTGGCGCCGCTGGTGCTGCGCGCGGGCTCCGCGCTGGCCGGTTGATCCGGCGCCACTCGGCCAGCGCTGCATCGGCGTCCGCCTTTTTGCTGGTCGACCTGCAGCAGCATTCGACCAGGTGGCCACCACCGGCGCTCGCGCGCCGCTCGTCGTGGATGTGGCGCGCGCGATGCCCAGCGGCGCAGTTGGGCAGTCCTTCGGGATGGCTGATCTGCTTCTGTGTCATGGCTTTTCGCACTCCTCGATGTAGGCATTCAGTTGGTCCCGGAGGAACGTCGCTTCCTTGGCCCTGGAACGCCTGTCAAAACTGTTGATGGGGATAGGTCCTGCGTCGATCAGCCACTGCAGCGGCTGCAGCAGCCAGCGCGGATCGAAAGGAAGCCTGCTGCGCGGATCGACCGGCAGCTCCGGCGGCATGCAGTCGGGGCCGGCCCAATCTTCGGAGTCGCCACACCTGGTGCAGCTGCGGTTCTGGAACACGTGTTCCTTCTCCGGCTGCGGCACGCGTGGTTTGTCGAACAGGGCGCGGATGACCAGGCCGCGCGTATCTGCGTAGCAGACCTGCGCGGCATCGGCTTGCATCCAACAACCGGGGCCAACGTCGTCCTTGTGGCGGTACTCCCAGCGGGCCACGTGAGCCGAGTAAAGCTCGGCCATCAGGGTGTTGGCCCAGGCCCGGACCTGGTCGGCGGCAACAGGGCCGCCGGCCGGGTCGATCCGACGCATGGCGGCGACCACCGCGGCGACCGGCGATGATGCCTTGGTGGCGTCAACAACGGCGGCCGGCGCCACCGGGAACTGCATCGCGCTCATGCAGCCACCGCCATGTCGGCCGGCACCCGATCCAGATTGGCCTCAGCCAAGGCGCGCAGCGGCGGCGGGCTGACGCTGTTGCCCACCATGCGGACGGCCGCGCTGGTGGTGAGCGGCGTGCCGTTGGCAGTGCGATCGATGATGTACCCGGTTGGGAAACCCTGCGCGCGGTACAACTCGTGCGGCTTGAGCATGCGCAGGCCGATATCCACGATGACGTAGGGCGTGCCTTTGATGTGGACCGTGACCAGCGCCAGGCGGTCGCGAGTGGTGATGGTATCGACGGGGTCGAGAAGCGCCGGCACGTTGGCGCCGGTGCCGTAGTACTTCACCAGGAACGCGGCAACACGCAGCGCGCCTTCCTGATGCTCCGGCGACAGCTGGGCAAGGTCTGCGGTTACCAGCTGCTGCTGGCTGCCGGTGGCGGTGATCGTGCTGACCGGGTCGCGCGCATCGCGCCCGCCGCCCTCGTAGAAGCCACCGTTGGCCTGCTCCAGGAATGCAGTGGCCAGCGCGTGGTGCTCACCCTGCGCGGCAATGGTCGACAGCGGCTCTTGCGGGTCCGCGCCGGCCATGTTGTTGCGCAGGGTGACCAGCGTAGCGGCAGACACGCCCAGCGCGTGCGCAGCGCCAGCCGGGCGCGCGGCACCAGCACCAGAGGTGATCGTCGGCACTGGCTCGGTTGCCGGCGTGCCAATGCTGTCGCCTCGGAACTTCACCAAGTGGGGGGCGGCGATCGCGTGCTTTACGCCGCCAGCCACGACCGTACCCAGTGGCTGCTGCAGATCGAGCGCGCGGGGTGCCTGGCCCTCGCGCTCGCCGTAGCCGGTCTGCACCAGCACCGGCGCCACAAGCGCGGTGTCAGCCTTCGCGGTCATCGTGTACAGCGGGTCGGCGCCGGAGCGCGGCTCCGACTGGCCGGCCCGCCCGCCGACGCCGGCAAGGATCGGCGTGACCACGGAGAAGTGGCCGCCCTTCACGCCGGCGCAGACGGTACGCAGTGGCTCGTCGGCTCGCATGCTGCCCAGCGAATGGCTGCTGTTCGCGTGCTCGGCGATGAACGGTGCAAGCTCGGGCATGGCCAGCATCAACTCGCCCCGCTGGGCAGCGGTGATGGTGCGCAGCGGCTCGTGCACGCCATGGACGCGGTCGGCACCCTGGTGGGTCACCGGCACAATGAATGGGTCAGCCGACTGGATCACGTGGCGCATGGTGCCCTTGGCGATGCGGCGCATAGTGGCGTCTGCCAGCGGCCGCTTCCGCGCGAAGATGGACGGGCAGGGGATGCTGAAGTCCAGGCAGTCGGCGGCCGATACGCGCGGCTTCTGGCCGGGCGCGGTGCCGTGGCTTGCCGCAGGCCACACGATCGGCTCGCCGTCGCGGCGGCCCAGCAGGAACAGGCGCTCCCGGCTGGTGCCGGCCCCATAGTCGCTCGCCACCAGTTTTCGCCATTCGACCGCGTAGCCCAGCGCACGTAGCGCGGCGACGAACTGACGCCACGTGCGGCCGGCGCGGCTCTTGTCCGGCACCAGCTGCTGATGCTCGACCGGCACGCGCTCGCCGCGCGCTGCGACGGTGCCGTCCATCTTCAGGACGCGACCGGTGGCCTTGCAGCGCTTGGCGATCAGCGGGCCCCAGGTCAGGATCTGCCACACGTTCTCCATGGAGAAGATGCGCGGCGCGGTGTTGGTGCCGTTGAGCCGATCCGCGCGCTGCAGCATGCCGATCCACTTGAGCACGACCCACGACAGGGCGCGGGTCTTCCGGCTGCGCGGCTGACCGCCCTTGGCCTGGCTGAAGTGCGTGCAATCCGGGGAGGCATGGAACCAGCCGACGGGGCGGCCGGCCACGTCCACGCGCGGGTCGGCGTGCCAGATATCTTCTCGGTGGTGCTGGGTCAGCGGGTGGTTTGCGGCGTGCATGCCGATGGCCAGCTCGTCATGGTTGTAGGCCAGTGCGGGATCTATGCCCAGCGCCTGCTTGAGGCCTTCCGATGCACCGCCGCCGCCGGCAAACAGATCCACCACGATTTCGCCGGTGCGCAGGCGGGAGCGCTGCGGGGCGGGGAAGTTGAAGGAGCGGGAGCCGTCAGCCATTGGAATCGTCCTCGTCGTCGTCCTGGTCGCCTTCGTCGGCGTCCATGCAGGTGGAGCAGGTGTGTTCGCCTCGGTGCCATTGGCCGCACTCGTTCCAGCAGAAGCCGTTGCCGCAGGTCTTGCAGACACCGGCATCGCTGAGGTCGAGCGGGTCATCGCAGACACCGCACAGACCGATAGGCATGCCCTTACCCATTGTTCGGCTCCGGCCAGGGCAGCAGTGGCTGCTCGGCGCGCACATAGAGCGGGTGCCTGGGCGCGCCATGCTTGGTGGTGCCGAGACACCACAACCGCGCACCAGCGTCGGTCATGAGCCGCGCGACCGTGGCGCCGCGGCCGGACGCCATCGAATTGGCACCCCAGGCGCACACCACGTCGCCGTATTCGCGTGCGACCCGCCGCAGCCAGTCATCATTGAGAGGCCCGATTGGATCTGCGTGCACCAGCAGCTGCGCCGGATCGGTCGAGCGGAGGGCGAAGAGGTTGGCGACGGTCAGGCCGTTGCAACCCCATGCCTTGGCGAACCCACGGCACCGGCGAATGGTCGGATCGTCCACTGAGGCATCGGCCGTGCTTGGGTTGAGCATCAGGAACAGCGCGGTGCCGCGCTCCGGGTGCAGCACTTCGCAGGGGCGGGAGAGCAGGTAGCGGTAGCTACCGCAATCACTGATGACGGCGCGCTCAGCCATTGCGCACCGCCTGGCTGGCGATCAGGGCGCGCTCTTCGTCCGTGCCGCGTTCTGCCACCCAGCGTCCCAGCCCGGTGAATTCCAGCTCTCCGTCTTCGATTGCCGAACGGATGATGCTTTCACGGCCGCAACCGTTGAGAATCTCAACGTACTGAGTGCTGCCCCAGTCGCCCATTCCGCAGAGATAGCCGAGGACATAGCGAATAGCCCCGTCATGACCTTCGTTGCGGGCGCGCTCCAGGTCCACGGCCTGCGCGGGCGTTGCATTGGGCACGGTGCAGTCACGGGTGTTGTTGGCGAACCGCACGAACAGATGCGCATTCCACCGTTCGCTGATCTGCTCAAATCGGCGCAATGCGGCATCGAGAGCGCCGGTGCGGGCGAAGCTCTCGTCCGGCACCTGGGCGTCGTCGTACACGATCTTGTAGTACCCATCAGGCGGAAGATTCAGCTCCCCCACCGGCTGGCGGGATGGAGTCGGTTCGTCAATAAGAGCCCGAATGTCATCCACCGGACTACCTGTGTAATTGCGGTCATTCGCCCACCGGTCGGACAACACTCGCAGGGTGGCAGCATCAACGCCCACCGGCTGGCGGGCGGCGAGGGCGGCAGTCAGCATCCTCCGCAGCACCTCAGCAAGCTGGGTGTTTCGGTAGAAGCCCGGATGATCGAGTTTGCCCTGCTCGATGTTGTCCGCGATTACGCCGACGATGCGGGCATCGTCGGGGAGCAGCCAGGCTGATTGCGCCGGCATCGCATCCTGACCACCCGGGGAGGGCTGGGCGGAGAGGGCGGCGCGTGCGTAGTCCCGCATCTGCTCGGGGGTGAAGGCGTTGTGCGCCTCATGCCCGAAGTCTCCCCCAGTTACGTATCCGGCCTTCGGCAGCGGCGGCAGCCAATCGCCCAACTGCACGCATCCGCCGTGCGTCGCGGTCGCCAGGGTCTTTTCGTTGCTCATGCTGATTCTCCTTTGACGCGGGCGAGGGCGGCATGAATGCGAACCCAACCCCACCCAGCCGGCCAGTCCGGAAACTCTTCATTGGATATGCCGAGCGCGTGCAGCAGATAGGCGGCCTCAATCAGCTCGGCGACTGCGACGCGGGCTGCGTCGGATTCTTTTCCAAGGAATTCCTGAATCTCTCGGTCGCCATGGCGCGCCTCAAATGCGGAGGCAGCATCGCGAGCCATCACCGCCAGCACATCGACAGCCAGGGTGGCGGGGGTCTTGTCGGTGGTCATGCGTGCTGCTCCTTGCGTTCGGTGATGGCGCGCGCGCTGTGCGCGGCGAGGTTGTCCCAGCGCTCTGCCTCGGCCTTGTAGAAGGCGTGGCGCTCCTGCCGGATGGCTTCCGTGAACTGCACGTCGTGCAGGGCGTGTTCCGCCGCAGCGCGGTTCACTGCGGCCATGCGCACCGGGTCGTGGTCGAAAATGTCGAGTTGGTTGCGCATGGCCTCTCCGTGGATGGGTTGCCGGCGCGTGGAAGTCCGGCCGGCGCGGAGCCCGATTGCCCCGGGCGGGCGGTTGCTCAGTGGGTGTCGTCGGCCTGCAGCGGCGCGCGCTGTCGTGCGGCCGCGCGCTGTCGCATTTCCTCGCGGAACGCTGGCCAGTTCCGGACCAGGTCGCGCACGCCGCACCAGGCGAAATAGGCGATACCGGCGGCGCAGGGCAGGAGGAACGACGCGGCGCCGGTGTAGATGGCGCGCGCGAGCAGCGCGAGCAGCAGTCCGACGATGACGGCGCAGTAGAAGGGCAGAGCCAGGTGGCGCATTACTCGGCCTCCTGCCGCAGGCCGTAGTCGGCGAAGCGGTGGAACGAGCTGTTGACGACCTTCCAGTAGTTGCTTCCGGCGTCGGCGCGGCCGATCCAGTCCGCCAGGAAGTTGACCAGTTCCTGCTGTTGCTCGGCGGTGATCGAGCCCAGGAAGTCTTCCGACGCCTCGCCCAGTTCGTCGTACATCTGCGTCTGCGCCCAGTCGATGAACGCGTCGGCGTCCAAGTGGCTGGCCGGATAGAACGGCTCGCATTCGCCGATGTGCACGCCCGGCCGCAGTTCGCCGGCATCAGCGGTGCGCACTTCTCGATCAAAGGCGGCTTTCATGGCCTCATCGATCGAACCGAGGTGGCCGTGGTAGGTCTCTTCATCGAAGGACCAGCTGTAGGTGGGCTTATCCATGGTTCTGCTCCTGGGGGATGACGTGGAACGTGCCGTCGGCGGCGATGCCGACCTCGGCGTGCATGTCGGGGCCGTTGGCCAGGTCGACGCCGATCCAGATCGGAGCCGGTGCGGCGGGCGGTGTGATGGGCGGGATGCCGACGGCCATGGCGGCGAAGAAGTCGGAGTCGGTCACGCCGCACCGCCTTCGGTAGCCGTTGCCACCGGTTCGCGGTAGCGCCGGGGGAACCAATCGCAGTAGGTGTCGGTGGGCGTGTGCCCGAACATTCCGCAGCACCGGCGCACGTGGACGCAGTCGCCACACGTCTTTCCCGTGGGCAGCTCCATGCAGGTGCTGTCGCTGCACGCCTTGTCGGCGCAGCAGCCGTGCTTACCGCTGGCGGCGGTCATGCGGCACCGCCTTTCACGCTCTCCAGTTCGGCGCGCAACTCGACAATGCGCCGGCGATCCTTCGCAGCATCTGCTTGGTAGCCCGCTGCGACGCGCGCTGACGCAGCCCGGTTGGGGTTGCGCGGGTTGTTTGCCCGACGCTCGAAGTACTGAGCACGATGGCTGGCGCCGCGCTCCAGTCGCAGGCACCAAGCGAGGTTGTCCCGCACGCGCTGCAAGGTGATAGGAGCGCTCATGCAGCACCGCCTTGGGCGCGCATCATTCGCATGGCGGTGCTGAGAGCACCGACCATGTCGCCGATGGCGCGTGCAGCGCTGCAACGGCCTTCGAGGAAGTCGCGGCGGGCGATGATGGCCGCGAAGTCGGCGTTGTGCTGGTGGAAGCCGAGGCGCAGGGCGGCGAGCCGGACGGCTTCAGCGACGGCGGCCGCGCGGACGCGCCTGGTGGGGAAGTACAGGATGACGGCGCTCATGCTCGGGCCACCGGCTGGTCGGGCTCGGCCATGGCGCGCTGGATGATCACCGCGTTGGCGGCGAAAGCCCGGATAGCCTGGGCGGCCAGGTTCAGTTCGAGAGCGAGGCTCAGGGCCTCCGGTGCGGTCAGGGCCAGGCTAATGCCTGGGCACACTTCGATGGTGATCGTTCCGGCGCGGGGCCGGGCGGTTGCGCTGAGTGCGCCTCGCGCTGTGGCGTTGAGCGTGGCCATGCTTGGTCTCCAGCGCCCTGCCTCTGCTGGGAGGCTTCATGGGCGGCTGGCAACAGTAAAGCGACGCTTTAGGTAATTGTCAAGCGATGCTTTAGGTTAATTTTCATGCATCCACGAAAAAGCCCCGCAAAGCGGGGCTTATATAAAGTGACGGGATGAGGCCGCTCAGGGGCTCTTGAGGCGGTCTGGATCAAACCCGCTTACGTCGAACTCCCAAGCCGGAGAACCTTGTCTGAATACGTTTGCCTGGATACGGACAACGTCCACGTCCTTCATGCGCCTTACGAAATCGGCATAGCCTTGGATGAAGATCGTCTCAGTAGAGTTATCAGCAGGCCCAATAGCGCGGTATCGCTTTGGCTCGCCCTCGCCGAACCGTACCAGGACTTCACAGCCCGAGTAGCTACTGCACTGCAGTTGCCCCCTCTCGATTCGCATGAACACATCGTTCCCGTGCTGCGGGTGCTTTCGCAACGATAGGGTGGCGTGCTGAGCGCCCGCGTAAGGAAAATCGAACGTGTGGGTATTGCTGCTCTGCACGTCAGCGCCAATGGACTTCTTGCCGGTCATCGAGTCATTGTCCGACCAGTATCGCCACTGCCTGCCGAGGTTTGCCTTCCGGATCTTGTCTTCTAGCGCCGCGGCCAGCGACGCTGCGTTCTTGCCAGCCTCGCTGCTGCCATTGAAGGCCACCAGTTGCTTCGCGGCCGTGAGTCGAGCCTCGTCGGTGCGGCGTTCATCGTTCGCTTCGGCCAATAGGCGAGCCTGCTTCTGCTCCGCGCTTTCTGCTGGCTTGCCCTGAGCGCCAGGGTTGGTGCCTCCCGAGCTTGCACTGTCCCGGGCGGGCATGCAGGTGGCCACTATAGCCAGGATCACCACCAGCAGAATGATCAGCGCACATCCGGTATTGGTCTTTGATGCAGGCTTGGGCTGATATGCGGGAACAACCGGGGGAGGGGCCGTAGCTCGGATCGGATGGCCGCAATTCGGGCACGCCTCCGCTTGGTCGCTGACCTGTCGGCCACATTCCACGCACGCAATCAACGCCATGTTTTCCCCCTGCCTATCTGTTCCATCAGTTGAGTCGATCAATCCTGTTTCGCAAGTAGACCTTGCCGCCGATCACAGTATTACGAGGCATCGCAAAAGCCGGATACAGCGCTGCATTTGCGCTGACCACGTACACAGCATCGCCACGATCTTGGAGAGCCTTTACCTGCTGCCCGTTGCCTGTGTTGATCAGGTAGATGCCATCACCATCGAAGGAAGTTACCCCCGTGTCGACCATCAGTGATTCGCCCGGGTTGATGACGGGGATCATGGAGTCACCGCGCCCGGTGACCAGCACCAATCGGCCGGGCGCTGGCACGTAGCCAACGATTGACCTTATGTAGGTGGGAGCAAAGTCCATGGCCCTGACGATATCGGGGAAGTCATCATTGATCCGTCCGTCTCCCATGTCCGCCTCTCCATCTAGCTGTTGGACGCGAACATAGCTGCGGTTAGTCGCAGAACTAGAGACAACCTCCACTGCCTCTCCCATCCCGAAGTGGGACAGAGGCTTGCCGGTGAGTTGTGCCAACTTTGGCAGCTTGCGCTTATCCACCTTCCCAGTGCGAAGCCAGCCGGAGACAGCCTGCTCAGTTACACCAAAGGCATCGGCAATGCCCTTCTGGGTGAGCGAGGACTCTTCAATGGCCGAACGAATGGCGGCCGCCATGGCTGAATTGTCAAGCATCGCTTGATTGTCCATGGGCGAGTTGTCGATTGTAAGAAAGCATCGCTTGACTTAAAACTAAAGCGACGCTTAAGCTTGGCAAATGAACCCTATTGCCATCGCCGTTGAGAGGTCTGGAGCAGGTCAGGCTGGCTTGGCTCGCCTGTTGGGGGTCACCCCGCAAGCCGTCAATCAGTGGATCAACGGTAATCGACCGGTGCCACCGCGCCATGTTCTGGCCATCGAGGCTGCCACCGGGGTCTCTCGTCACGACCTTCGTCCCGATGTGTTCGGGAACGCTTCCGGTGATCGTCCACTGACTCGGATTGGACCGGAAATCGATAGCCGCATGAGCAAGCGCGCGCTGCGCGCCCGGCTGGGCATGAGCACCGACAAGCAGCTGGCCAAAGTGCTGCAGCTCCCCGCCGAGCAGGTTGAGGGCTGGGCAGAGGAGGGCGCCTTGCCGGCGCTGCCGCAGATCCAGCGTCTGCTCGGCGTCCAGGAACAGCCCCAGGCGCAGCCAGCGCCGCATGACCCCGATGAAGACCGCTATGCCCCTCTGGAGGTTGCCTGACATGCGCGCGCTGAAGCGACGACTGGCGATCCATCGCCGGCTGCTGGCCTTCCAGCAGTGGGAGGTGTTGGCAAAGAGGCTTATTTCCGGCGGCGCGGGGAACGCGCTCCGGGCGCCGTAGGCGCCTTTCATCCATGAGTAGTTGATGTCCATGGCGCACATGTTGCGCCGCACGAATGCCTGAAACCACGTTCACGAGAGCCCCGAATGAACATCATCGACGCAGCCCACAAGACCGTGCACGCCTATCCCGGCGGCAGCGAGTCACTGGCCCCGCGCATTGCCATGTCAGCGGCGGTGCTCCGGAACAAGGTCAACCCCAATAACAGCACCCATCACCTGAGCCTGGTTGAAGCCAGCGAGGTGATGGGCGTCACAGGCGACTACCGCATCCTGCACGCCCTGGCCGGTGAGCACGGCTACACGCTGAGCAAGATGGATGGTCCGGTGAGCGGGAGCCTGATCGGCTCACTGCTGGCAGCGAGTGGGGCAAAGGGCGATCTGGCCGATGTGATCGCCGAAGCGATGGCTGATCAGCGCATCACGCCCAACGAAGCCAGCGCGATCGCACAGCACTGCGCGCGGCTGCAGGAGATCTTCGCCGAGCTTGCTCAGCACGCGACCAACGCTGCCGCGAGGGACGCGCAATGAACCATCCGGCACGCTCCACCGACCTGAGCACCAGCCACGATGCCGCCGACTACGTGGTGTCCAGCGGCCTGCAGGCTCATCAGCAAGACCAGAGCGCAAAGGCTGTCACCGACAACCCCGGCATGACCAGCCACGAGCTTTCCCAGGCCACCGGGCTGGACCGGTACATGCTCGCCCGGCGGCTGCCGGAGCTGATTAAGGACGGACGCGTTTGGCGCGGCCCGAACAAGCCTTGCAGGGTCAGCGGCCGCTCCGCGTGCACCTGGTGGCCTGTGGCCCCGGGCCAGAACCTGGCCCTGGGGATCTGACGTGAGCGCACGAGTTACAGGCATGGTCTTCGACCGCTACCCGAACGGCGGTGGCGAGATGCTGCTGGCATTGGCGCTCGCCGACCATGCGCACGATGACGGCACGCACATCTTCCCGTCTATTGCCCGCCTTGCCGAGAAGACCCGTCAGTCCGAACGTTCGGTCCAGTACCAGCTGCGCCGCATGGAGCAATCCGGGTGGTTGGTGCTGGTCAACGCCGGCATCGGCGGGCGCCGCAGCGGGTTCGGTGAAGGGGGTCGTACCCGCCAGTATCGGATCAACCCTGAATGGATGAAGGGTGCAGATATTGCACCCTTTGCGAAGGGTGCAAAACAGGCCCTTGAAGGGTGCAAAACGACGCAGGAAAGGGTGCAAAACGGCGTCGAAAAGGGTGCAACAGCTATTGCACCCGAACCAAGAGCAACCAAAAGCAACCAAGAGCAACCCTCACAGCGCGAGTGTGAGCGCGAGGCCGATCCGCTGGCGCTGACCGTCGAGCAGGTCGAGCGCGAGCTGGCCGGTTTCGGCAGCGCGCCGCCCGGCGTCGACCGTGAGCAGCTGGCCCGGTTCGTCCGCCACCGCGCTGCGATCCGCCGCCCGCTGTCCGTCCAGGGCTGGCTGCAGGTCCGCCAGCAGTTGGTCGCGCTGATCGCCGCCGGCCACGACCCGAACGAATCCCTGAAGCAGACCATGGCCGCCGGCCTGGCGCTGCCCGTGATCCCTGTCGCCCAGCAATCCGCAGGAGCAACCCATGCAAGCCCTCAACACGGTTCTGCCGACCGCACCGAACAGCTTGAGCAGCAGTTCTACGCCCAACGCCGAGGCGGTGGCCACGGTTGCGGTTCTGGCTTCGAGCCAGCCGATGTCGTCGACGCCGAGTTCGCCGTCGTCGGGTGAGGCGCTGAACGAACAGCAGACGGCGTACCTGTGGGAATTCTGGAAGCAGATGACGGCCATGTTCCCGGGGAAGTGGGAGCGCGAGAACGGCGCTGCCCCGCTGAAGAAGGACGGCAGCCTGACCATCGCCGCGAGCACGTGGTTCCAGGTGTTGAAGGGACGCAGCCGGGCCCAGCACGCGCGCGGGATGGCCTGCTGCCTGAGCGAGGGCAGGGAGTGGCCGCCGAACCCGCCGAGGTTCCTGACGATGTGCCTGGACATTCCGGTCATGGCGGCGGTGGAGCGGGAGATGGCACCGGGCCGACCGCAGAGCGGCTTCACGGTGCTGGTGCGTTCGCTGCTGGACCTGCACGTCTACGCCAGCGCCGACACGGGCTACCAGCAGCGCCAGATGCTGGGCGAGGCCTACGAACGGGCAGTGCGCCACGTGGTCGACGGAAAGCCGGTGCCAGAGCCGGTGCTGGCAATCGAACAGGAGAAGCACGGCGTTCGGCCCGTCCGCGATCGCGAGTCGGCGCGCGCTGCGATGGAACGGGCCGCTGCCGAACTGAACTTCGATGGTGACTGAAGCGGAACTGGCCCAGGCCGAGCAGGCCGGGAGCTGGGCGCGGGACGCCTGCCGGGATAGGGAGTCGGCACCGCGCTACGAGATGGGGCAGGACGGCGTCAGGCGCCGGCGGCGCTGGCAGGCCGGATGGGATAAGCGGGACCAGGAACTGAGCGCGGCACGCCGCACCACGATGAGGAAGAAGCGCTGATGGACTTCACCAGCTACACAACGCGGAGCAGGTTCGCCAAGGATATTAACGCCGGGTACTCGGCGCGTCTGAATGGTCTGCGCCTGAGCGAGAACCCGCACCTGGTCTGGATCGAATGCGAGACCGAGGACGGCGCCAATCGTAGGGCGGGGCCGCTGAGTGAGAAGGCGCAAGCATGGCAGCACGGTTGGTGGCTGGCCGACCAGGGCGCGCGCTGATGCGGTCGAAAACGCCGCCACCGACGAAAGAAGAAGCGCGCCGGATTCGAAAGGCGAAGGTCGGGCCCTGCATGGTCTGCCTTCTTCTCTACACGCGGAACCTGCTCCCAAAGCACCGCGTGGTGTACGGCTGCGACTACCACCACTGCAAGTCAGGAAACATCCGGCGCGGCCATGCCTTCGGCTTCGCCATGTGCCAATGGCATCACGAGCGCATCCCGCAGGAGGGGAGGTCGTTCGCATGGATGTCCGAGGTTTACGGCTGGAGCCTGAAAGACGGGTCCAGGACCTTCCACGAAATGTACTGCTCCGACGACGAACTGATCGCCCAGCAGACCTATGTGAACCATCTCAGGAGAAGCACCCATGGCTAAGCCGAATGGCCTGTCCGAACAAGTCCGCTGCCTGTTTGAGGACCGCAAGAAGGAGTCGCTCACGCCCCATCGTGTGTTCGAGTTGATGGGCGTGGCCGGCGTGACCAAGACCGCTGAGCGGAACTCCGTTCGCGACGTGCTCACCTGGTTGGTTCGTTGCGGATACCTGATCAAGACGGGCCACCGCGCGACGGCGGCATACCACTACAGCGGTCAGGGTATGCGCTTCCAGAAGGCGAGTGCCGACGAGCTGCGGGAACGCCGAATCGAGCGTGGCAGGGCTTACCGTGCAGCACACGGCGCCCAGCCGAGGGAGCTGCGCATCGACAAGATGACGATCAACCGCGCCCGTGTTGACCTGCGTGCTGACCTGATGCCAGCAAGGGCATGGGGGAAGGAGAAGCTGGGGCAGCAGGAGGCCGAGACGGTGGAGCAGTTCGAGGCCCGTGGCGGCCAGGTGCAGCGCCTTCCGGCCAGCTGGGAGCAGGCGGCATGAAGCCTTGCCCCTTCTGCGGTAGCGGTGATGTGGGCGTGGTCGAGTTCCTCGATGGCGAGGGTGATCGGCTGTTCGCAGTTGGTTGCAGCGGCTGCGGCTGCAACGGTGCGCCCCATATCGCGGCGATGGACGACGCCCGTCCGGCCGCTACCGCGTCGTGGGAGCGCCGGACCCCAAAGGTGGAATGGCTGCCCATCTCTTGGGCTCCGCAGGACGGTACGCGGCTGATGCTGTGGGACTCGGTGAGCAAGCGGCCGGTGTTCGGCAGCTGGCGCGGGGACAACCCGGCGATCACGCACTATGCGGCCGAGCCGGCCGGCCCGGAGGTGGCCTGATGGACACCAGATTCCATGTTGGCCAGCTGGTCATGGTGAAAGAGGATCCCGACGTGTTCCCGTTCTGTGGCGAGATTGCGCGCGTGGCTGCTCTCGACGTTCCGTGTATGGACGGTCTAGGCATGGAAGTAGTCAGCGACCACCTGGGGCCGTTCAAGGGCACCTACGAACAGTTTGAGCCAGTCCCTGAAATGGGAGGGAGGCACTGATGGACGCCATCGAGAAGCGGGCGCGGTTTGAGGAATGGGCGAAGGCAAAGGGCCTGATCCGGATTCTGGATGGTGGCCGTTTTGAGTCCAGCAGTCTGGAACTGCTGTTCGAGGCTTTCGCTCAGGGAGCCGCCCTCGCGCCGCCCGAGGGCTACGTGCTGGTGAACCACACGCAGCTTCGCCAGCTACTGCGGGATGTGGTGACAGCCACTGACTTTGTTGGAGGCAGAGCCCAGTCGAAGCCTCTCGCTCGCCGGCTGGCTGACCAGGCCTGGGCACTGATCGAGTCCCCCGTTGGCGCCGCTCGCGCGGAGGTCCCATGAGCCAGCAACCCGCCTATCACCACCACAACCGAGTGCCCGGCTGGCCGGAGTGCGGGCGCCAGAACATCACGCTGACGGCTGCCCTGCGGATGGTCCGCATGTACGGCGACCGCCTCCCCTCGGTTGCCCAGCTTCGGGCGGACTTCGGGGTCAGCCGGGCGACGGCATTTCGTTGGCGTGCGGCCTTCCGCGACGCGATCGAGCAGCAAGAGGCCGCCCATGCAGGCTGAGCGCGCGCTGGAGCTGGTTCTGCCCTGGCCGAGCAAGGATCTATCGCCCAACGCTAGGGTGCACTGGCGCAGGAAGGCTGAAGCCACGGCGTTGGGACGGCAGCTGGGCGCTGTTCGTGCGTACGAGGCGGGGTGGAAGGGTATGAAGCTACCGCCGGGCCGCCTGCATCTCTGGCTCGACTTTTACCAAGCGCCAGGGAAGGCCCTGCCGGACGACGACAACATGATCCGCAGGTTTAAGCCGTATCGCGACGGTATCGCCCAGGTTCTCGGCATAGACGACAGGCGATTCGTCATCCACCCATACGTGCACGACGAGCGCCGGGCTGGCGGCCAGGTGGTGGTGCGGATCACGGGCGGGCCGGCGGCGGCCGGCCATTCAACAACAGGGGAACGGACATGAATCCACGAGAGACGATGGCGCGCCTTGGCACGAGCACGGTGAAGTTCGATATCGGCCGCGGCGGTGGCAAGCCGGACCTGACCAACCAGGACATCGCAGCGGCGCTCGGCATGGTGCCGGCTGGCCTTGGCCGGGAGCTGCTGGAGGCCTGCTGGTGGCCGGATGGAGCCGCACTGCGCCGGCACAAGCTGCGGGACGCGGTGATTGCCCTGGTGACGCCGGAGCTGCAGCGGCAGCAGCGACGCCTCGCGGAGGCCCGCACGGATCTCGGCCTGGCGGAGGTCTGCATGGGCTGGGGTGGCGCGGCGACGGCGGAGCAACGGGCGAACCGTGATGCCGCCCAGCAGCGGCTGGGCCGGGTAAAGACGCAGTGCTGGCCGATCAGCACCCTGGAGTCGCTGCCGACGCTGGCCGGTGCGGTGATCGGGGAGATTGCGAAGCGCCCGCATTGCCCGGCCTGTGAGGGTAGGGGGCAGGCGATGCTGGGGGAGCTGCTGGTGCCGTGCAAGGGGTGCGGCGGATCGGGGCTCGGCCCGGTCAGCGATCGACGGCGGGCTGCTGCCATCGGCCGGGATGAGTCCAGTTACAGAGAACGCTGGCGTGGCGTGTACGAGTGGCTGCTGGATAGAATGACGGAAGCGGAACAGGAAGCGGCTGCCGCTTTGGCCATGTCGCTCTGTGACATTTCGGAGGTCGCTTGCTCTCGACAGATCGCTTATTGAAATGGCTTGCGTATGCCGAAGCCAACGCGGTTCCCGACCGCATACCGCGCACTGGTCCAGCCGGAGAGGCTGTCCGAGGTGTGAGCGTAATGCTTAAAGTTGGCGATGACCTTTTGTTGTATCGACGGCTTGAGAATGGTCGAGTAGTTTGCCTATCCCTTGATGAGGAAGGCCACTTCGGGCCAGAAAGGGAAATCAGCATCCACGAGGCATGGTTGGCTAAGCCGAGAATTGACGAGTATCTCGGACTCGTACAGCTCACCTTCAATGACTGGGAGAGTTTCGCTCTCGAGCGGCGATATCGCTGGGGACGAATCCGAATCCGCATATTGCGTTTGATCAGAGCAGCGCGTTCCAAATTGGACCGTTACAGGAAGACGACTGCTGTGGAGCGCTATACCGTGCTCAACACCGTCAAAACCCTGCGAGTCGGAGATAACCACCCGACGGCTTGGGACGTAGCGAGTAAGCTGCTGGGGCAATTCTGGACCGACAATGTCGATGCGTTTGACCGGCTTGATCAGGTGGAGGCTATGTTGGACGCCTTGGAGGAATTGGGTGAAGTGAAGAAGAACGGCGCTCGCTACCTGGTCACGGGCAAGGGGATTGCAAGTTTGTCCCAGTACGAAGAGGAGGAGCGGAAGCATCGCGAGTCGATGAAGAACCAAAATGCTATCCGTTGGCTCACGGTGATTATGGCCATCGCAGCGCTGTTGCAGGCGAAGGTGATCAACCTGCCTGCTCTGCTCAACATCAAGGCATGGCCTTGGTGAAGTGCGGGGTTGATACCCCCGCACTTTTCCCGCTATTTTTCTACCATCGCGCACGACCTAACCCCGGCCACCCCGCCGGGGTTTTTCATTTCCGGACCCGCCATGATCCTGACCGCCTCGACAATCCAGCAGGCGGTTGGCTGCAGTGCCGCCGTTGCTGCCCAGTGGGCCCAGCCCCTGACCGACGCCTGCAATGCGTTTGCCATCAGCACAGCGAAGCGGGTGGCCGCATTCCTGGCGCAGGTGGGGCATGAGTCGGGCGGTCTGACTCGCGTTGTGGAGGGCTTGAACTACGGGGCACAGGGATTGGCCGACACCTGGCCGAGCCGATACGCGGTCGATCCCAAGGCCAAGCCGAAGAAGCCGAACGAACTGGCGCGCGCGCTGGAGCGGAAGCCGGTGGCCATCGCCAACAACGCCTATGCAAACCGCTTGGGGAATGGGTCCGAGGCCAGTGGAGACGGCTACCGCTACCGTGGTCGGGGGCCGATCCAGAACACTGGCCGCGCCAACTACGCAGCGATCCGTGACGCACTGCGCGCCAAGGGCATCAAGGGTGTTCCGGACTTCGAAGCCCAGCCCGAGGCGCTGGAGCTGCCGAAGTGGGGCGCTCTCGCAGCGGGTGCCTTCTGGGACGCGCGAAACCTCAACAAGCTGGCCGACGCCGGCCGATTCGACGAGATCACCGAAAGAGTCAATGGCGGCCAGACCGGCGCGGCAGACCGTCGGGCACGGTATGCGCGCGCGCTGAAGGCGCTGGCCGCATGACGATGGAAGCCCAGCCGAGCCAGGACGGCCGAATCCGCATCTCCCTAGGACCGGTGGAAAAGTGGATTGTTGGCGCCTTCGCCAGCTTCACGATAGCCGGTGGCATCTGGCTGGTCAGCTCCATGCAGGCAGTGCTCACCCAGCAGCAGGTCACGAACCAGCAGATGACCACGGTGCAGCAGCAGCTGCAAACCATCAACACCCAGCTGGCGGACGTGCCGGCACTGAAGCTCGAACTGGCCAAGCAGGCCGTGCAGGTCGAGCAGAACAAACAGGACATCCGCGAGCTGAAGCAGCTCAGGGGGCTGAAGTGAAGAAGATGAAACTCACCAGCGACCGGCGCCATTTCTGGCGGCTCTGGTCGGTTCGCCTGTCGCTACTGGCGGGCGTAATCAGTGCAACCGCGCTGGGGATCATCGCTGCATATGCCCTCCTGCCTGCAGACTGGCTGCCGGAGGTGCATGCCGGATTCAAGCAGACCGTGGCCTACAGCGCCCTGGCATCGGCTGGCGTGACCTCGTTCCTCGCTGCAGTGTCGCGCATCTTCGTTCAGCCCAAGCTGGGTGGCAGGCATGCTGATTCCTGATCCGATCCGGCCGTATGCGGTCCTGATCCGCTGGGGTCTGGTGGCGTTGCTCGCCGGCGGCCTGTATGTGTCCGGCTGTCAGCGTGGCGAGAGCCGCCAGGCCGCGCAGGACCAGGCCAGCATCGCCAGGACCGAGAAGCAGCGCGACGACGCCCAGGCGGAAGCTGCAGAGAACCTGCGCGCAGCCAATGCCGCCGGTCAGCTGCTGCAGGAAGTGAACCGCCAGACCCAGCGCGCAATCGACGAGGCCACCCGCCAGCAGCAGGCAGCCAAGGAGGCGGCCCGCCTTGCCGAGGCAGCCGCAGCCCAGACCCAGCGCCGCGCTACCCAGGCCGAGCAGGCCCTGCAGGCAGCCAAGACCCAGCCGGGATGCCGGCAGCAGTTGGAGCAGACCCTATGCGACGCCATTCCGTTGCTGTGATCCTGGCTGCGGCCCTGCCGCTGTGCGGGTTCGGCAGCTGCAGCAAGGCCCAGAAGCCCGACATCCCGCAGACCGTGTACGTCACCGTCGAGCGCACCGTGGCCGTGCCGGCGGCCCTGACCACCCGCTGCCCGGTGAAGCGCGCAACCCAGCGGACCATCGAGAGCGTGGTGTCAGCCTACAACGCCAACGTGCTCAGCCTTGAGCAGTGCAACAACCAGCTGGGCGCCATCGAGAAGCTGGATCAGGCCAACGAACAGAAGCAGGTGAAGCCATGAAGGATCCGCTGATTCTCCAGTTCCGAGCGGATGCAACGGAGCCAACCCCCGCAGGATTGACGCTGCTTCGGTCTCGCCTCGCCGAGGCGTTTCCGGACCGCGCTGTTGTTCTCCTTCCGTGCGGCATGGAGGTTGCGCCTGGCAGCCAAGAGTCACTACTGGAGATCAACGGAAAGCTCGATGCTCTGTTGACGGCACTGGCAGCTGAGGGCGAGGACGGGCAGGACGAACCCTCCCGCAGCCTGGACGGTGAGCTGGTTCCCGGTGAGCGCGACCAGTCGCAGAGCCTCGGCTGATGGCCACACCAGATCACGTTCACACCCGCGATGACGGCCGTGGCCGCCGCAAGGTGGTAGTGAATGGAATGGTTGTGGAGCAGGTCTTCTATGCGGATACGCGAAAGGGCATCGTGCGCTTCTACGAGAAGCCCCTGCGCATCCACAAGCACGGCAAGCGAGCCATCAGCAGGACCCTTCGCGGAAAGGTCGAAGTGGAGTTCCCTGATGGCTAGGTTCCCAGGTCGTCACCGTCCGATGCCTCAGCTGGCACCTGTCCATGTTGCCCAAGCCGCGCCAGAGAACTACGGCAAAGGTCGAGGTGGTAGGCCTTGGCGCCGTAAGCGTGACGCGGTGATGCAGCGTGACAAGTACCTGTGCCAGCCCTGCCGGCACGCCGGTCGGATCGCCCAAGCCGATGAGGTGGACCACATCGTGCCGCAAGCCGAGGGTGGCACCGACACGATGGACAACCTGCAGGCGATCTGCATCCGCTGCCACGACGTGAAGACGAAGGCTGAGGCGGCCAGAGGTGCGAATCGTTCGCATCCACGGCGCGGACGCAATGTAACAAATGAGAATGATTCGCAACAAAAATGAAGGGGGGAGGGGAAAAAGTTTGAGGCGATGCCCTCGGACACCGGCCGCTCAGTCGTTTTTTTGCACCGTCAATTCAGAAAATTCAGTTTTTGAGGGTTCCACATGTCCCGTCCCCGCAAGCCGACCGCATTGAAGGTGGTGGCCGGCACGGACCGGCCCGACCGAGCAGCCCCCGCAGCTGCTGAACTCCCCCTAGTGTCCGACGTGCCACCCGCTCCGGACTGGCTCCCGAACGCTCACGCACACAAGGAATGGGAGCGACTAGCTCCGATCCTCCACGCCAACAAGTTGCTGACCGAGGCTGGATTGTCAGCGCTCGGCCAGCTCTGCGCTCTGCATGGCAAGACTGTCCAGCTCTACGCCGCGGGCGAAGCTCCGGTCGCATCGATGGTCGCCCAGCTTCGCGGACTGATGAATGACTTCGGCCTGACGCCCATAGCGCAGGGAAAGGTGAAACCGAATGGCGACACGGAAAAGCCGGGCAACGCGTTCGCCGCGCTCGGAAAGCCCCGCGCCGCCGGCAAGTGACTACGTTGATGTAGCGGTTGAGTATGCAAAGAGGGCAGCGGCGGATCGTGGAGGCAAGTTCGGCCGGCTGATCAAGCTGGCGGCGAAACGGTTCCTGGATGACCTGAAGAGAGCCAAGAAGAAGGGAAGCCCCTTCACATTCTCGCGCGACCACGCCAACCACGCCTGCAGCTGGATAGAACTACTGCCGCACGTTGAAGGAAAGTGGGAGACGCCAGAGATCCGGCTTCATCCGTCCCATGTTTGGTTCGTGGTCCAACTCTTTGGTTTTCGCAAGGCTGACGGAACGCGTCGCTTCACTTCAGCGCTGTTCGCGGTAGCACGTAAGAACGCGAAGTCGACGTTGTCGGCGGCGATCCTGCTGTACTGCGAATGCTGCGAAGAGGAAGAAGGCGCCCAGGTCATCTCGGCCGCCACCACCGGTAGCCAGGCTCGAATCATCTTCAACGTGGCCAAGCGGATGGCCGAGAAGAAGGCTGATCTGCGCGAAGCCTACGGACTGGAGTGTTGGGCAAACGCTATCAGCCGAGTAGAAACCGGCGCGACCTTCAAACCGATCAACGCCAAGGCCTCGACGCAGGATGGTCTGAACCCGTCCCATGTCGGCCTCGACGAGATCCACGCGCACAAGACGCCTGATCTGCTGAACGTTCTGCAATCGGCCGCCGGTGCTCGGCGGAATCCTCTGTGGTTGTTCACCACCACCGAGGGCTACGCGAATCCCGGCCCATGGTCGGAGATTCGGCAGTTCGCGACACAGCTTCTGGAGGGGGTGTTCGGCGACGCGGCCGATCACTTCCTGGCCATCTTTTTCGCGGTTGACAAGGACGACGGCGACTTCGACGAGAAGGCCTGGCACAAGGCCAACCCGTTGATGGACGTCAATCCCCATCTGCTGGCGGCGATCAGGAAGGAATCCATCGAGGCGAAGGCGATGCCTTCGAAGCTCGCTGAGTTCCAAATCAAGCGGCTTAACCGTCCTGCTGCTGCAGCGAATGGCTTCATCCTGCTGCCGAAGTGGAACGCCTGCCATGGCGCAGTCGACCTGGAGGCGCTGAAGGACGTTCCCTGCTGGGGTGGGCTCGACCTCGCCAGTACGCGCGACCTTGCATCGCTGCGATTGGTCTGGCGCTTGGACGACAAGATCATCACATGGGGCCGTCGCTGGGTTCCAGAGTCCGCAGTGGCGCAGCGAACCGAGCGCGGAACGGTTCCGTATGCAGGTTGGGTAGCAGCCGGCTTGCTGGAGCAAACCGAGGGCGAGGTCACCGACTACGCGGTGATCGAGAAGGCGGTTCTGGATGTCCACGAGCGGTTCAACCTGCAGTCGCTGGCGTTCGACCGCTGGAACGCGACCGAGATGGTCAGCAGGCTGGTTGCCGCGGAGGTTCCGTTGGTTGAATTCATCCAGGGCACGAAGTCCTACCACCCAGCGATGGTGGACCTGGAGCGGGCCTACATCAGCAAGCGATTGGTGCACGACGGCGACCCGGTGCTCGCGTGGTGCGCGGCGAATCTCGTCGCGCGCAAGGACGTGAACCTGAACATGGCGCCGGACAAGCGCCGATCTGCAGACAAGATCGACGACATGACGGCATTGCTGATGGCCATAGGCATCAGCATCCCGGTCGCAGAAGAGAAGAGCGACAAGAAACTCATCCTCATGACTCTGGGTGGAGCCCGATGAACAACGAGAACCGCGCCTACAGCGTGTTGGAGGTCAAGTCCTACGACGACGACCAGCAGATCATCACCGGCTGGGCGACCACGCCGGAGCCGGATCGCTATGGCGACATCGTCGAGCCGCTGGGCGCCAAGTTCGCCGCCGAGCTGCCGCTGCTGTGGCAGCACCGCCACGACAGCCCGGTGGGCATCGTGAAGTTCGGCAAGCCGACGGCGAAGGGCATCCCGTTCACCGCTAGCGTGGCGAAGATCGCCACCCCCGGCGCGCTGAAGGATCTCTGCGACCTCGCCTGGCAGTCGGTGAAGGAACAGCTGGTGCGCGGCGTGTCGATCGGCTTCCGCGCGCTGGAGTACAGCTACATGGACGGTGGCGGCATCCGCTTCACCGAGACCGAGATCTACGAGCTTTCCCTGGTCACCATTCCGGCCAACGCCGCGGCGACCATCCAGACGATCAAGGCCATGGATACCGGCGCGCGGCGACCGGTGAACTACGGCGTCCCTCTCATCCAGCGCCAGGCGGCAAAGGTCGAACGACCGGCCGACGGCGCGGTGAAGTTGCTGCACTGAAGCACCGGGCCGCATGGCCCTGCGGGGTGGAACCCGCTACCCATCATCTGCAGGCACTGCCCGGCGTGGAATCCGGGCCGAACGGCTGCGCCACAAGGAAACTGTCATGACCCTCGCAGAACAGCTGGAAGCCCTCCGCGCAACCCGCGCCGAGCTGGAAAAGAAACTCAGCACCGTCGTCGAAAAGTCGATGGCCGAGAAGCGCTCGATGAACACTGCCGAGCAGGAAGAGTTCGATGCCATCGGCGACCAGATCAAGAACCTGGACGGTGACATCGAGCGCTTCGATAAGCTGGTGGCGATCCAGGCCAAGTCGGCCAAGCCGGTCGCCCCCATCGCCGACGAGAACGGCAACCGCGTCGCCGGCGGCGAAGGCCGCAGCCTGGAGCCGGTTCAGGTGAAGAACACCCAGAAGCTGGAGAAGGGCATCGAGTTCGCTCGGTATGCCATGTGCCAGCTGAAGGCCAAGGGCAATGCGGAGAAGGCATTCCGCCTCGCCGAACGCCACTTCCCGGAAAGCGATCGCGTCGTGCGCACGCTGAAGGCCCAGGCCGAAGGCGCTGACCTCGAACTGATCATGAAGGCGACGATCGAGGCCGGCACCACGCTGGACCCGACCTTCGCTGCGCCGCTGGTGGACTACCAGAATTTCGCCGGGGATTTCGTCGAGTTCCAGCGTCCGCGCGGCATCATTGGCCAGTTCGGCCAGGGCAACATCCCGGCGCTGAACAGCATTCCGTTCAACGTGCGCATTGCCGGCCAGACCAGCGGTGGCAGCGCCGGCTGGGTGGGTGAAGGTGCTCCGAAGCCGCTCACCGCGTTCGATTTCAACGCGACCGAGCTGCGCTGGGCGAAGGTGGCGGCGATCTCGGTTCTGACCAACGAGCTGATCCGCTTCTCCAGCCCGTCGGCCGAACGACTGGTACGCGATGCGCTGGCCGCTGCCGTGAATGAGCGTCTGGACATCGACTTCGTCAACCCGGCGAAGGCGGCCGTAGCCAACGTGTCCCCGGCGTCGATCACCAACGGCGCGACCGCGATCCCTTCTTCGGGCAACGACGCCGATGCCATCCGTGCGGACCTGAAGGCACTGTGGGCACCATTCATCGCGGCGCGCAATCCGCCGCGCAGTGCGGTGTACATCATGGACAGCACCACCGCGCTGGCCCTGAGCCTGATGCTGAATCCGCTGGGTCAGCCGGAGTTCCCGGGCATCACCATGAACGGTGGCACCTTCAACGGTGTGCCGGTGATCGTGTCCGACTATCTGCCGGTCACCAGCGACGGTGGCATCGTGGTGCTGGTCAACGCCTCCGACATCTGGCTGGCGGACGATGGACAGGTCACGGTCGATGCGTCGCAGGAAGCCTCGCTGCAGATGCTGGACAACCCGACCAACAACTCGGCGACTGGCAGCCCGACCACCATGGTCTCGATGTTCCAGACCAACAGCACCGCGTTCCGCGCAGAGCGCTACATCAACTGGGCGCGTCGTCGCGCGTCCGGTGTGGCGTACTTGACCGGCGTGAGCTGGGGCGGCGCGTAATCCACAGCGATCGACGGCGGTGGGGGCTTCGGCCCCTGCCGCTTTCGTGCGTTTACAGGACCAGGTGAGGACATCATGACCAAGGTCGAAATCGAGAAGCGTGGCAGGGTGGCGAAAGTCCACCCGCGAGTGGCCGACATGCTGGTGCAGCGCCATGGCTACCTGCGCCGCGACATGCAGGCGCAGCAGCCGGCTGGCCCGACGCCGGAAGAACTGGCAGCAGCGCAGCAGAAGGCTGCGGAAGCCAAGGCACGGAAGGCGGCCGAGGCCGCTGCGAAGAAGGCGGCGAAGAAAGCCGAAGCGCAGCAGAAGGCTGCGGAAGCCAAGGGCAAAGACTGATGACCGGATTCTCGCCCCGCGAACTGGCCACTGCGATGGGCGTTCGCCAGCACGGCGTCGAGTACCTGCGGAGCCTGTCGCCCGTCGATGCGCGGCCGGGGCGAGAGGGCTGGCACTCGCTGACCGTGCGTGAGCCGTTTTCCGGCGCATGGCAGCAGAACAAGGAAGAGCGGCACAGCACGATTCTTTGCTACCCGACCCTTTACGCCTGCCTCAACCGCATCGCCTCCGACATCGGCAAGCTGCCGTTCGTGCTGAAGTCTGAGGACGAGAATGGGATCTGGCGGGTCGAGAAGAACAACACCGCCTACTGGCCCGTCCTGCGCAAGCCGAACAACTACCAGATCGCGCAGCAGTTCCGCGCAGCCTGGATGCTGTCAAAGCTGATCCAGGGCAACACCTACGTGCTGAAGGGCCGCGATGAGCGCCGCGTCGTCAACCGGCTATGGGTGCTCGATCCCTGCAGCGTGCAGCCCATGGTGTCCGATAGCGGCGAGGTCTTCTACCAGCTCAACTACAGCACCGGCGAGAATCTGCTGCCGAAGAACTACCCAGGCACGCAACTGATCGTGCCGGCCACCGAGATCATTCACGATCGGATGAACTGCTTCCATCACCAGCTGATCGGCGTGCCGCCGCTGTGTGCGGCGCACTGGCCAGCGGTGAAGAACCTCAAGATCCTGAAGGACTCGACCACCTTCTTCTCCAACGGCGCCAACCCGGGCGGCATCCTGACCGCGCCGGCCGGCATGTCCGACGAGGATGCGCAGGCTGTGAAGGATTACTGGAATAGCAGCTTCCAAGGTTCCAATGCAGGCAAGGTCGCCGTGGTCGGTGCGGACATGAAGTTCACCCCGTTCGCCTTCAAGGCGGCCGATTCGCAGATGGTCGAGCAGATGCGGTACTCCGACGAGCAGGTGTGTCAGCCGTTCGGCATTCCGCCGTTCAAGATCGGCATCGGCTCAATCCCTGCGGGCATGAAGGTCGACGACATCAACCAGCTGTACTACTCGGATGCGCTGCAGGCGCACATCGAGGGCATCGAAGAGCTTCTGGACGAGGGCCTTGGCATCTCCCGCCCGATGGGCGTGGAACTGGATCTGGAGCCGCTGCTGCGAATGGACGTGGGCAAGCAGGCGGACGTGCACACCAAGCTGACCGGTGGTGGCATTGAGACCCCGAACGAGGGCCGGCTTGCGTTCAACCTTCCGCCGCTGGAAGGCGGCGACACCGTCTACATGCAGCAGCAGGACTACCCGCTGGACCAGGTCAGCCAGAACAAGATCAGCGCCGCGCCAGAGCCGCAGCCTGCTGTGCCGGCCACCGACGACGACACGCCGCCTGACGATAGCGACGAACTGCGCGCGCTGCAGCAGGAGAATTTCATGATGAAGGCCCTTCACGCCGCGCGAGCCGAGGTATTCCGCAATGACTGACCCCATCGACTTCGGCAAGGAGATCGGCGGCCTGATCCGCGAGGCGATCGCGCCGGTGAAGCGCGAGCTGCAGGAGCTGCGAGAGCTTGCACCGGAGAAGGGCGATCCCGGGCAGGACGCGGAGCCGGTGGACGTGGATGCGCTGGCCGACCTGGTGGTGGCAAAGCTGCTGGAATCGCCTCGCCTGCTGACGCTGCTCGACGTGGCCACGTCCGATGCGGTTTCCAAGCACTTCGAAGCCAATCCGGTGCAGCACGGCCGCGACGCAGACCCCGCAGTGATCGAGGCAACCGTGAAGGCCGCTGTTGATGCGCTGCCGGTGCCGAAGGATGGCCGGGACGCCGATCCGGTCACCGAGCCGCAGCTGGCCGCAGCGGTCGCCAAGTACCTGACCGAGAACCCTCCGCAGGCCGGTGCAGACGGCGTCGGCCTGGCCGGCGCCATGATCGATCGTGCCGGCGAGCTGGTGATCACCACCACCAAGGGCGAGGCGGTCAGGCTGGGCAAGGTCGTCGGTGAAGATGGCCGGGACGGGCTCAGCTTCGAAACGGCCGCCGGCGAATACGACGCCGAGCGCGGCTTCGTGATTACCTTGGGCGCTGGCGAGCGCCGGGCCGAGCTGGTGCTGCCGTACATGGTGCACCGCGGCTTCCACCGCGACGGCCTGGGCATGAAGGCGGGCCAGTCGGTGACGCACGACGGGGCGCTGTGGATCGCCAAGCGCGATAACGCTTCGCGGCCGTGCCTGGAGAACGCGGATGACTGGATCCTTGCAGCGCGCAAGGGCCGGGACGGAAAGGACGGCAAGAGCGTGCGCGTACCGGCCGAGCCCGTGCAGCTGGGTGGCAGTTATGCATGAGTTCGTCACCCGGGCCGACGCCCGCGAGCAGATGCGCATCGACAGCGACGCCGACGACCGCTGGCTGGCGATCTGGATCCCTGCCGTCTCCGCATCGGTGGCGACCTGGCTGAAACAGGAGTGGCGCCTGTACGTTCTCCAGCGCGATTCGGATGGCGAGCTGGTGCGGGACAGCGCTGGCCGGCCGGTGCCGGCAGAGGACAGCAACGGTGAGCCAATCCTGCATCCTGCGGTGATCGCCGCCACGTTGCTGGAGCTGGCCTCCAAGTACCGCTTCCGGGAAGGCGAGGGCGACAACGTAGTGCCGGCCGATGCTGGCCACGGCTATGTGCTGTCGAAGGCCGCCACCGCGCAGCTGGCGCCCCTGCGCCGTACGACGGTGGCCTGATGAGCAACGTAGCGACTGGCACCCTGCGGCACCGCGTGCTGATCCAGCAGCAGGTGACCTCCAGGGATAGCGATGGCGTGTCGCAGACGGTGTGGGTCGGCGTGGCCACGGTGTGGGCCTCGGTGGAGCCGCTGTCGGCCCGCGAGTTCATCCAGTCCGGGCAGACGCAGGCCGCCGTCACCGCACGGATCACCATGCGCTATCGCGAGGGCATGCTGCCGACGATGCGGCTGGTCCACCGTGGCGAGATCTTCAACATTGCCGGCCTGCTGCCGGACAAGGTATCGGGGCTGGAGTACATCACCATTCCCGTCTCGGCCGGGGTCAACGACGGCCAATGATCGAGATCGACCTTCTTGGACCAGGCCCGAGCGCATCGGCGAGCCTGGCCGAAAGGCTGCGCGGCCGTCGGGTTGGCGTTGTCGGTAACGCCTTCGAGCTGGCGCCTTGGGCGGAGTTCTTGGCTGCCAGCGACGTCCAGTGGTGGGACATGCACCCCGATGCGATGCAATTTCAGGGAGCGCGATACACCGCGCATCGAAAAGCGGGGCTGCAGCAGCTTGCCGGGGCGCGAACCAACTGGAACAGCGGTGTGCTTGGCCTGGCAGTAGCGGCGTCGCTGGGCGCCACGCTGGTGCGCCTCCACGGGTTTGACCTGCACGGCTCCCATTTTTTCGGGCCGTACACCAACGGCCTGCGCAACACCGCGCCATCCCGTCGACAGATCCATCAGCTGCAGTTCGCCCAGTGGGCGAGCCAGAACCCACACGTCCGCGTCGTGAACTGCACGGCCGGCTCAGCTCTCAGGTGCTTTGAATTCGATGAACAGATTGCCGCTTAACTCGGTGCGCGGTCGCATCCGCGCCTACATCGAGAGCCATGCCGGTGCCCTGGGCGATGACGTGCTGGAGGTCGGCAGCCGCATCCATGACCCGGCTGCCTGGTGGTGTACGAACCGCGATCTGGCTACCGGCCAGTGGACCGGCATCGACATGCAGGCAGGCGAGGGCGTCGACCAGGTGGCCGACATCCACGACCTACCGGCCGAATGGACAGGGCGCTTCAGCGGCATCGTGTGCTCGGAAGTGCTGGAGCACGTGGCCAGGCCGTGGCTGGCGCTGCCGGAGCTGCGCCGGGTGCTGCAGCCGGACCGCCTGCTGGTAATCACCACGCTGTTCGCCTTCCCGGAGCACGGCTACCCCGACGACTACTACCGCTACAGCCAGAGCGGCCTGCGGCTGCTGCTGGCCGATGCCGGCTTCAGCGACATCGCCACCGAGTACGCCGGCGAGGTGCCGATTGAACTGAACGACCACGGCGAGCGCGGCGTGGCCCGTCGCCGGTTGCCGATGCACACGTTCGCGGTGGCCCGATGCTGACGCTACTCACGGCCACCGGTGCCCGGCCGGCTGCCTGGGCGCTGTGCGAGCGCTGGATGGCGCGACAGGACTACACCGGCCCGGTGCGCTGGATCATCGTCGACGACGGCCCCGAGCCGCAGCCTGTGACCTTTCGCCGGGATGGCTGGCAGCTGGTGCTGGTCCGGCCTTCGCCGCATTGGGCGCCGGGCCAGAACACGCAGGCTCGCAACCTGTTGAAGGGCCTGGCCGCAGTCGATCCGGCTGACAGCCTGGTGATCATCGAGGACGACGACTGGTATGCGCCGGACTGGCTGACCACGGTTGCCGCCGAGCTACAGCACGCCGAGCTGGTCGGCGAGCACCGCGCCCGCTACTACAACGTGGAGCAGCGCCGCGGCCGACAGCTGGTTAACACCGGCCACGCCAGCCTGTGTTGCACGGCCATGCGCGGCTCGGCGCTGCAGGACTTCGCCGCAGCCTGCCGATCGCGCCCGAAGTTCATCGACCTCGAACTGTGGCGCCGCCCGCGCGACCGGCGCCTGTTCGGTGGCCACCGCGTGGTGGGCATCAAGGGCTTGTCTGGGCGAGGCGGCATCGGCATGGGGCATGACCCCGAGTTCAGAGGCGAGGCCGACGCCAATGGCGCGTTGCTGCGCGACTGGATTGGCGAAGACGCCGAGGTATACCTGTGAAAGTGGAATTTCAGCTCCACGGGTTGGACGGCGTGTTGAGCATCTTGGAGGCACTGCCCGCAGAAGTGGTGAGTAAGCGCGGCGGCCCGGTGAAACTGGCGCTGGCCAAAGGCGCCAGACTGTTGCGCGATCACGCCAAGGACAACTTCCGGCGGTCAGTGGCCGAGGGTGGCGGTGATACCACTGGCACGACTGTGGAACACATCGTGGCCAGCCGAGGCAAAGCGCCCGTTGGCACGAAGGGCGAGCGCCAGCTGGTCAGGGTCAAGCGGCGCAGCTACATCAATGCCAACGGCGCAAAGACCACCACTCTGCGCGCTGCGCAACTGATGGAGTACGGATCAGCTTCGCAGCCTGCCAGACCATGGCTGCGGCCAGCGGTACAGCGCAGAGGCAGCCAAGTGATCGACGTGGTCACTGAGGATTTGCTTAAGCGTTTGGAGCAGGTCACCAAGCGCCTGGCTGCGCAGAATGGAGGAAGCCGCTGATGCTCCCCAAGGTGTTCCGAACGATCCATACGCCAGCCGTGATGGCGATTGCTGAGGACCGCATCGCGCGTCATGGCGAAATCGCGCAGACGGAGAAGCGGCCCTACGTTGTCTGGCAGGTCATTACGGGCTCGGCCTTCGACAACCTGAGTTCCGCGCCAGGCGGTGACTTCACCACAGTCCAGATCGACTGCTACCACGCCAAGGATGAAGGCGTGGAGCAGTTGGCGAACGCCGTACGCGCGGCACTTGATGCCGTCCTGATCGTCAACAGGGTCGCGGTCAACAACCGCGATACCGAAACCAAGCTGTACCGCATCGGCCTCGAAGCCGATTTCATCGACCAGCGCTGAACGCTGGTCATCCGTAATGCCGCCCTCGTGCGGCCCTTCAGAGGAAACTGCCATGACCGAGGGCGTCGTCAAGACCCAGGGCACCCATCTGTTCTTCGTCAACCCGAATGCGGCCGGCGGCCCGGCGATCGTGAAGTTCGCCTGCCCGACAGGAGCATCCGGTTTGGGCGGAGCTGCCGACCAGATCGAATCCACCTGCTTGGATGCAACGGTGGACAAGGAGTACCAGCGAGGCCTGGGCAACCCGGGCCAGGTGTCCATCCCGTTCAACTACATCCCCAGCGACGCATCGCACGACGCGCTGTTCAAACTGAAGGACACCGGCGAGAACGTAAGCTGGTACATCGGCCTGAGCGACGGCACCGCAACGCCCACGCTCGACAGCGAAGACGAACTGGTCCCGCCGCTGGCCACTGCCCGCTCCGGCTTCCTGTTCAACGGCTACATCTCCGACGTGAACATCGACATCGCCACCAACGAGATCGTGCGAGGCACGGTCACCGTGCAGCGCAGCGGCGGCGTCACCCGCTACGGCAAGCCGCTGTCCTGATCCCATCCAAGTGCCCGGCGCCCCAGCGGCGCCGTGGCGCAACATCCCTACGGAAGCGCCCCATGACTGAGACCACCAACACCGCAGAACCGCTGCTGGACCCCTCGCTTTTCATCTCCGAAGACGTGCATCGGCGCGAGGTGAAGCTTGCCGACGGCCGCAAGCACACCTTTTACATCCGCGAGCAGGATGCTGGAGTCCTGCGCGCCTTCTTCGCCGGGCAGGCCAGCGACGATTCGGACAAGCAGGCAGATTCAATGGCGCGTCTGATCGCAAAAGCAATCTGCGACCCGGAAGGTAAGCAAGCCCTGTCGCTGGTGGACGCCAAGCGCTTGAAGTTCGCTGTCCAGATTGCACTGACCAAGGCGATCAGCGAGGTGCACAGTTACCAGGGAAAGGAGAGCTTGCCCGCCGAGGAAGCGGAGAGTGGTTCCGATACCAGCTCGCTCTGAGCCTCGGGAAGACCCTCGGCGAGATCGACGCGATGCCGGCCGCTGAACTGAACGGTTGGCGTGCCTTCTACGAGCTGTATCCATTCGACGATCTGCATCGGTTCCACCGCCCGGCTGCAGTGCTCAGTACCGCTTTCGGCGGCAAGTACGAAAGCATCATCGGTTTCCTCGCCCCGAGCCCTGACGACCCGGTTCTGAGCGACGCCGATCGCGATGTATCCAAGGCCCTCGGCTTCTAACCTGACTGGACCACACCATGGCCACTGCCGGCTCAATCGTTGTCGACCTACTGATGCGCACGGGGTCGTTCGAGACCGACACCAATCGCGCGTCCAAGCAGATGAAAAAGCTTGGCAAGGATGCTGGCGACACTGCCGCTGACATTGGACGCGCCTTCGGCTTGATTGGCGGCACCGTTGCTGGCGGCCTGGCCACGGCGGGAACAGCCGTGCTGGGCTGGACCCGGCAGCTGGTAGATGCATCGGCGGAACTGGAGAAGTTCTCCCGCCTGTCTGGAAGCAACGAGCAAGTGTTCCAGCGCATGGCCGCCGGCGCGGCCACCGTTGGAATCCAGCAGGACAAGCTGGCCGACATCTTCAAGGATACCCAGGACAAGCTGGGTGACTTCTTGCAGACCGGCGGCGGCGCAATGAAGGACTTCTTCGAGCAGATCGCGCCGCGCATCGGCTTGACCGCGAAGGAGCTGCAGCACCTGAGCGGCCCGGAAGTCCTGCAGCGCTACTACACCGCTCTGGAGCAGGCAGGCGCCAGCCAGGCAGAGATGGTCTTCTACATGGAGGCGATCGCCAGCGACTCGTCGATGCTGGCGCCGCTGCTGGCGCGTAACGGCGAGGGCTTCCGGAAGTGGGGCGATGAGGCGCAGCGCTTGGGCGCGGTGCTCGACGCCGACACCCTGAAGGCTATGAAGGAGGTGAAGGAACAGTCCAACCTGATCCAGCTTGCGTTCCAGGGCCTGAAGAATGAGGTCGCGGCCGAGCTGCTGCCGCAGTTCAAGGAGCTGACAGCGTTCCTGGGCTCGGACCAGACGAAGAGCGCGTTCGTCTCGATCACGAAGTGGGTGGGCGACCTGGCCGCCGAGATGGCCAACGGCGCCGTGCTGATTGTCAATTTCATCGACAAGGCCAACCAGCTACGAAAGCTGGACGCGGGTGGAATGGTCGGCGATGCCGGCGAAGATGCCCTGAACACCCAGATGGCGCGGCTGACCGACCAGATCAACTACTCCAAGAAGAACACCTCAGGCTTGTTCGGCCTGCCGCTGACCGACGGGCAGGAGGAAGCGCGCCTGAAGCGCATCAATGACCTTGAAGCCAAACGGCTCGACATCCAGAGGGAACTGACAAAGCGGTACAGGTCGGAGGCCGCCGGCGAGAGCTTCAAGGGGGTGACGGGTTCGGTCGACAGCACAGCGCGCATTCCGGGGAGCGGCCCTGCTGCGGGGGCTGGTGCCGCTGGTGCATCGGATCGCCGTGCGGGTGCCTTGACCAAGGAAAAGTCGCTGCTGGAGCAGATCCAGGAGGACTACGAAGCGCTGTACGGCGCCGGCAGCAGCCGTGCGGATGACCAGATCGCAAAGCTGGAACGCGAGATCGCCCTGCATGGTGACCTGAGCGAATCGGCAAAGCTGAACTACGACATTCAGACCAACGCGTTTGGGGCGCTGAGCGAAGCGCAGGCGGAGGTGCTCCGCAACCTGGCCGCGGTGAAGGACGCACAGGACGATTTCGCTGCGCTCTACGGAGACGGCTTGCAAGACCTGGCCAGCAAGACCCAAGAAGCGAACAGCCAGATGAGCGTCTTTGCCGACCAGGCTGCCCGCAACATGCAGGACGCCTTCGCCGACTTCCTGTTCGATCCGTTCTCCGAAGGCCTTGGCGGCATGGTTCAGGGGTTCGCCAAGGCCCTGCAGAAGATGGCCGCACAGGCAGCTGCTTCGCAGATCTTCAAGATGATTGGCAGCTGGGCCAGCAGCTACAGCGGCGCCGGCGCGGGCTGGGTCAACGCGATCGGCTCGGCCATTGGCTCGTCAGGTGGCCGCGCCGGCGGCGGCCCGGTAGCGGCAGGAAGCATGTATCGCGTGGGCGAGGGCGGTCGTCCGGAGCTGTTCGACCAGGGCGGAAAGACGTACCTGATTCCCGGCGATGCCGGCTCGGTCCGGCCCATCACCGCAGGGCTCCCTGCATCGTCGATGCCCGGTGGCGGCGGACCCACGAACCAGTTCAACACCACCCTGAACGTCACGTCTGAGGGCACCAGCACCAGCCAGCAGGGTAGCGGTGACGAAGAGGGGCAGCAGATCCAGAGGGCGTTCCTGGCAATGATCAATCAGTGGGCCGTGCAGCAGTCCCGCCCGGGCGGTCTCTTCCACCAGATGAGCGTGCGAAATGGCTGAGGTATTCACCTGGTGCGTGCGCACCGAGATCACCGGCACCGGCGACTTCCGCACGCGCGCTGCTCAGTTCGGCGACGGCTACCGACAGACCGCTGCCGATGGCCTGAACAACGAGACCCAGCAGTGGCCGATCTCCATCGTTGGCCGCGAGTCGAAGGTCGGGCCCGCGCTGGCCTTCCTGCGTGCGCGGAAGGGCGCGGTGTCCTTCCTCTGGACGCCGCCGCTCGGTGCGCAGGGCCTGTACCTCTGCGAGACCTACACCATCACCCCGCATGGCAATGGCGTCTACACGCTCAATGCCACGTTCGAACAGACGTTCCAGCCGTAAGGGATCACCATGGTACGCCAAATAATCGACACAACTACTGACCATGGGGCCTACAAGGGTGACCCGGCAAAGCTGGCATTTGACAAGTCGAATGCGAACTTCGAAGAACTGTATGCGTTGATGCTGGGGCTGGCGTCAGTCGGCGGCGACAACATGCTTATCAATTGCGGTCTACCTATCAATCATCGTGGCTTTGTTGGTGGTGCGCTTGCGGCCGGAGCGTATGGATATGACCGGTGGAAGGCTGGGGCAGGAGGCTGCAACGTCTCAATAAACGCCGCCACCGGCGTCTACACGCATACCAGCGGTCCTCTGCAGCAGGTGGTCGAATCCCCGCAAATGGCTTGGGGGTTGCCGTTAACGATCAGCGTAGAGAACCCAAGTGGATCTATCGCCGTAAGCGTGGGGGGAGCGAGCGGGACCATATCGGCTGGATCCGGTCGCAGAGGAGTGACGCTCACTCCGACCGGTAGCGGAAACATGATCGTTCAACTGACGGCATCCGGTGTCACTTACTCCCGACCGAAATTAGAGCGGGGAAGCTCTTCCACAGCTTTCGAGCCGCGCCCAGTTGGCGCTGAATTGATGCTCTGCTATCGGTTCTATGAGCCCTTGGCGTTCATTGCTACATCAGACGGTGCGTTCTTCAAGAACGTTCTCTACAAGGTGCCAAAACGTGCAGTTCCAGCGTTGACGGTAGTTTCGGGGAGCATTGCCCCGGCTACGCTGAATGCCCGTGGCAGTACGCTGTTCTTCACTATGGACGGCGGCTCGAGCGCTTCTGGGCAGGTTACTGTAGTTGCTGATTCGGAGCTTTAGCCATGTACCAACTGACGAATGATCCCGATCAGATCATGTGCTTGGACACTGGAGCATTGATTCCTCGCGGCCACCGACTTTGGAATGACTATGCCGCGTACCTAGATGCCGGCAACACCGCGCTTCCTGTGCCAACACCCTATGAGATTCACAGCCCCGAGCACTATCGGTTCATCCGAAGTGCGGCTTGGGCCTGGATGACAGCCTGGGTAGTTGATCGGCGCTATGACAGCATTGAGAGCTGCTGCAGCTACTTCAGCAGCAGCGTGGAGCGATATCGTTCGGAAGCGCGGGCGATGGTGGCATGGCGTGATGCCGTGAACCTTGCGCTTGAACAGCTGGTTACCAATCCGCCGACCGGCATTGAGACGTGGGATCAGGTGCGTGCCTTGCTTCCACAGCCAGAGGCGTATGCGTGGCCGGGGGCGGTGGAACTCCCACTGGATGCTGGTGAATCGGCTCCACCGGTGACGCTGGAATGATCACCGCCGATGCCCAGCAACTCGAACCCGGCGGCCGCATTACCCTGTTCGAGCTGGATGCCAGCAGCTTCGGTGCTGACCAGCTGTTCTTCCACGCGCACCTGCAATCGGGCGTGATCTGGTGGCAAGGGCAAGAGTATGGCCCGTGGCCGATCGAGGCGACCGGCTTCGCGCGCACCAGTGATCAGCCGCCGAACCCTAGGCTGAAGGTGAGCAACATCGATGGCCGTATCACGGCCCTGTGCCTCCTGTTCGATGATCTGGTGGGTGCACGTGTCATCCGCCGGCAGACGCTGGCCAAGTACCTGGATGCGGCGAACTTCGCCGAGGGCAATCCGACGGCTGACCCCAACGAGCACTTCCTGGACGAGATCTGGTTCATCGAGCGCAAGGTGGCCGAGGACAAGCAGACGGTCGAGTTCGAGCTGACCACGGCCATCGACCTCAATGGCGAGCAGCTTCCCGGCCGGCAGGTCATCGCTGGCGTCTGCGGCTGGTTGATCCGTGGGGGCTACCGCGGCCCCTACTGCGGCTACAACGGTCCGGCCGTGGCCGATGCCAACGACGTGCCGACCACTGACCCATCGCGCGACCAATGCGGGGGCAGGGTAGGCAGCTGCAAGATGCGCTTCGGCGCAGACAAACCGCTGCCCTACGGCGGATTCCCTGCCGCCGGCCTGCTGCGCACGTAGAATCGGGACGAGCAACGGCTAACCGCGAGGCGGAATCCGCTTCGTCGAACCCTTGTCCGGTGCATTTACGGAGAGAATGGCGTGGAGAATCAAGACGAGCTGAATCGCATTAGCGACCTCGCAGCCCAGTTGCGCAGCATCGCGAGCGAGGCTGGGCCAATGCACCCTCTGTGGGACAGGATATTTGACATGGAGTCGTTCGCGCGTGGGCAGCAACCCCAGGTGCAAGCCACGGCCCAGCAGTGGATATCGGAAGCCGGGGAGATCCTTCGGAAACAGGCTCATACCCGAAGCTAGTCGCTTCACTATCGATCAATCAAAAACACCTACAAGGCCCGCCGTGTGCGGGCCTTTTCTATGGGCGACACCCAATGCAAAAGACCACTCTTCACGCCATCCAGGCGCACGCCGTGGCCGAGTACCCGCGCGAGTGCTGCGGCCTGATCGTGGCCGGTGCTGGTGGCGAGGCCTACCTGCCGTGCCGCAATGTGGCGTCCACGCCCAGCGAGCACTTCCGGCTGCCGGCGGAGGACTATGCCGATGCTGAGGACGTGGGCGAGGTGCTGGCCGTCGTGCACAGCCACCCCAACGCGCCGGCCACCGCATCGGACGCCGATCGCGTCATGTGTGAGGCCAGCGGCCTGCCGTGGCACATCGTCAGCGTGGGCCAGGTCACCGGTGCCGATCCCGAGTGCGGCGACCTGCAGACCATCCAGCCCATCGGCTACGTCGCGCCACTGGTGGGCCGGCAGTTCGCCCACGGCATCCTCGATTGCTACACGCTGGTGCGGGACTTCTACGACCGCGAGATGGGCATCGCCCTCAACCAGTACGACCGCGACGATGACTGGTGGGAGAAAGGGCAGGATCTCTACAGCCTGGACCGGCTCCGCGCCGAGGGTTTCGACCTGATCGAGGGCGAGCCGCAGCGCGGCGACATGGTGTTGATGCAGATCCGTTCACCGGTGCCGAACCACGCCGGCGTCTACCTCGGCGAGGGCCAGATGCTGCACCACATGCACGGCCGCCTGTCGGAGGAGATCACCTACGGCGGCATGTGGGCCGAGCGCACCCGCTACATCGTCCGCCACAAGGAGGCAGTCCGTGTCTGAGCGCCTGCGCACCGTCCGCCTGTACGGCCAGCTGGGCAGCCGCTTCGGCCGCTCTTTCCGGCTGGCTGTGAACAGTCCTGCCGAGGCTGTGCGCGCGCTGTGCGCGATCCTGCCGGGCTTCCATCAGTACCTGGCCCGTGCGAAGGAGAACGGCATGGCCTTCGCAGTCTTCGTCGGCAAGCAGAACCTGACGAAGGATCAGCTGCAGGACCCTCCAGGGAGCGAGGACATCCGCATTGCGCCGGTGCTGCTCGGAAGTAAGCGCGGAGGAGTGCTCCAGACCATCATCGGCGTGGTGCTGATCGTCATTTCGTACGTGTTTCCGGTAACCGCGCCATACCTGCTGCAGCCCGGTATCGCCATGGTCATCGGCGGCGTGGTGCAGATGCTTGGGCCGCAGCCGAAGGGCTTGGGATCGCAGGATAGTCCCGATAACCGTCCGAACTACAGCATGAACGGGACCGTCAACACCCAGGCGCAAGGCAATCCGGTGCCAGTGGCCTATGGCGGCCATGACACCAAGGGCATGCTGACTGGTTCCGCAGTCATCAGTGGTGGCATCATGGCGGAGGACCAGCTTTGAACCTTCCCGTCGCAACTCCGATCGCGAATGCCGTGCAGTTGGCCGGCGCCGGCGGCAAGAGTGGCAGCAACGGCCGCACGCCGGTGGAGACCCCGGACAGCCTGCACTCGATGGCCGTGGCCAGGATCATCGACCTGGTCAGCGAGGGCGAAATACGTGGCTTGGTCGCCGGCAATCAGTCGATCTACCTCAATCAGGTTCCGATCCAGAACCCGGATGGTGGGCTGAACTTCGCTGGCGTCACCGTCGATACCCGATCCGGAACGCAGGACCAGGAGTACATCCCCGGCTTCCCCTCGGTTGAGAACGAGATCGGGGTGAATGTCGAGCTGCGCAGCGACCAGCCTATCGTGCGCACCGTGAGCGGCTCTGACCTGTCAGCATTTCGCATCCGGCTGGCTGTGCCTGCGCTGCAAAAGGTCGACGAAGAGAACGGCGACCGCAACGGCTACTCCATCGACTATGCAGTGGATCTATCTGTCGACGGCGGCGCCTATACGACCGTACTCAATGATTCGATCACCGGAAAGACCACGACGCAATATGAGCGCAGCCGCCGCATTGACCTGCCGACCGGCTCGCAGTGGCAGATCCGCATTCGCCGACTGACCCCGAACCAGAACAACTCTCTGATCTCGGACACGGTGAACGTGCTGTCGATGACCGAGATCATCGATGTGAAGCTGCGCTACCCGAACTGCGCTCTGGCCGCAGTGCAGGTCGACGCAAGCGCCTTCCAGAGCGTGCCGTCACGCTCTTATCGGATATGGGGCCGCATCGTCCGAGTGCCCAGCAATTACGATCCCATAGGGCGGACGTACAGCGGCGTGTGGGACGGGACCTTCAAGTCGGCATGGACGAACAACCCCGCATGGGCGTTCTTCGACATCGTCACGAACGACCGTTTCGGTCTCGGCAATCGCATCCCCCTGGACTGGGTCGATAAGTGGCGGCTGTACCAGATTGCCCAATACTGCGATCAGCTCGTCAGCGACGGGCAGGGTGGTCAGGAGCCACGGTTCACCTGCAGCTTGTATCTCCAGACGCGAGCGGACGCGTACAAAGTGGTGCAGGACATGGCCAGCATGTTCCGCGGCATCAGCTTCTACGCTGCGGGGCAGGTCATGGCTTCGGCGGACATGCCCAAGGATCCAGGCGCCACCTACAGCCCGGCAAACGTGGTCGATGGTCAGTTCCGCTACGAGGGCAGCGGCAGGAAGGCGCGGCATACCGTCGCGCTGGTGTCGTGGACCGACCCCGACGACTTCGGCCGGCAAAAGGTCGAGCCGGTGCAGCATCTGGATGGCATCGCACGGTACGGTGTGAACCAGACCGAGGTGACTGCTATCGGCTGCCATTCTCGCGGTCAGGCACAGCGCATTGGCAACCACATTCTATTTACCGAGAACCTCGAAACGGAGACGATCCGGTTCGCCGTCGGCCTTGATTCTCTGAACTGCATGCCTGGTGACGTGATCCAGGTGTCCGATCCGAACCGGGCAGGCCGTCGCAACGCTGGTCGCGTCCGGGCCGCCAGTGCCAACAGTCTGACGCTGGACCTTGTGCCGGACACCATGGAAGTCGGGGATACGCTGCGCGCCACGCTCCCCAACGGCAGGACGGAGGCGCGGACGGTCAATAGCGTCAATGCATCGACAGGCGTCGTCACCGTATCGGCCCCGTGGAGCGCTGTGCCGGTTCCGCAGTCTGTATGGGCCACGGAATCCAGTGACCTGGTGCTGCAGCTGTTCCGTGTGATCGGCATCGAGGAAGGCGAGGGGCTGACCTTCAATGTGACGGCGCTGAAGCATGTCCCCGGGAAGTACGCCGCGATCGACGACGGCACCCGTCTGGAGCTGCCGCCGATCAGCATCATCCCGCCCAGCGTGCAGCCGCCGCCGACCAACGTGGCGCTGTCCTCGCACGTGGTGATCGAGCAGGGCATTGCCACGCCGACGCTGACCATCCAGTGGGACGCAGCGGACAAGGCCATCGCCTACGACGTGGAGTGGCGCCGAGACGACCTCAACTGGGTGCGCGCGGGCCGGGTGGCCACCACCAGCATCGAGGTGCCCGGCATCTATGCCGGCCAGTACCTCGCGCGCGTGCGGGCGGTGAATGCGCTCAATGCCGTGTCACTGCCGGCCATGAGTCCGCTGACCACGATCGCGGGCAAGACCGAGCCTCCGCCGGCGGTGACCTCGCTGACCGCAACGTCCATCGTGTTCGGCATCCGGCTGGCCTGGGCCTTCCCGCCCGGGGCGACGGACACGCAGCGCACCGAAATCTGGCGCAGCCCCAGCCCGAACCGCGAGACGGCTACGAAACTGGGCGACTATGCCTATCCGCAGAACCGGCTGGAACTGGACGGCCTGGCCGCCGGCGCCCGCTTCTTCTTCTGGGCGCGGCTGGTCGACCGCAGCGGCAACATCGGTCCTTGGTATCCGGAAGGAACCGGTGTGATGGGCGAGGCCAGCACCAACCAGTCCGACTACGACGCCTATTTCGCTGGCAAGATCAGCGAGAGCGCGCTGGGCCAGGCGCTGCGCGACAAGATTGACAGCATCGACCAGATCGTGCCGCTGATCTGGGACGCCGCTGCGACCTACGAGCCGGGTCAGACCGTGGTGCACAACGGGAAGATCTGGAGCTGGCAGGGAACCGAGCCCGGCAACGAGGAGCCGCCCGGCACGAACTGGCAGGACGTGGGCGATGCGATCGCGCAGGCCGGCGCCATTGTCGGCCGGGTGGATACGCTGGAACTGGAGATCAACGATCCGGAAACGGGTCTGCAGGCTATCGGGCAGAAGACCGAGGGCCTGTTCGTGCAGCTCGATGTGCAGGCCGCGGGCGATGAGGACTGGGGCGCCGGTGACGAAACCGTCTTTGCCGGGACCATGACCATCCAGACGGTGATCGCCGAGGGAGATTACGCCCAGGCGAAGCGGACAGACACTGTGCAGGCGCAGGTTGGACAGACCCAGGCTGCGGTCGAGCAGACCTCGCTGGCCGTGGTCGACCTCAACGGGAAGATCAGCGCTACCTATACCCTACGCGCGCAGGTCACCTCTGACGGCCGGATCTACGGCGCAGGCTTCGGCTTGGGCGTCGAGCAGCAGCCCGACGGCAGTTTCCAGAGCCAGGCGTTGTTCCAGGTGGACCGTTTCGCACTGATCAACATCGCCAACAATGTGACCACCGCACCATTCGTGGTGCAGGGCGGCCAGACCTTCATCAGCCAGGCGCTGATTGGCACCGGCTGGATCCAGAACGCGATGATCGGGGATGTGATCCAGTCCACGGCGGTCGGTGCTGGTGGGCAGCCGCGGTGGAAGCTGGACAAGAACGGCAGCCTGGTAATGAACGGTCCAGTGGGTAGCGGGTATCTGTCGATCAATGATCAGAACATCATCGTCCGAGCGGCCAACGGGCAGCCGCTCGTCGCCATGGGGGACAACATCTGATGGCGGCTGGCTTCAAGGTTTGGAACAACGATGGGTCGGTAAAGTTCGACCTGACAACCCGCTTGACCAGGTTGGTTGGCTCGATCGGAACCGGAACGCAGGACTCATTCATCGATGTGCCTACACAGGGGAACAACGTGTTCTTCTTCGCCGTTACGACGGATCCCAGCCGACCCACAATGGGCATGCCCAACGTAACAATCACCGTGTTGAGTCCCGCCGTATCTCGCCTGGCGTGGAACTTCACTGACAACACGCGTACTTCCTGCACTCTCTACTACGGGCTCTGGTGATGGCTGCTGGATTCAAAGTTTGGACCAACGGTGGCAGCGTTCTGACCATCGATCAGAACTATGAGAACCTCTCGCTGTATTCCTTTGGAAGCGGCGAGACCTCAGCAGCGAATGCTGAGGTCGCTTACGGTACTTACACCCTTCCGATCTCATTGCCTTCCGCTGCGATCCCTCAGTTGGCTCTGAGAACTCACGACCCCTCGAAGTACATTGGGATCGTTGGCCTTTCTATCAGCGGCAACGTCTACACCTTCCTGATTCGCACGCAGGGAGGTCCCGTCGCATTCGACTGGTATGTATTCAGTGTCCCTTCCTTCATCGTGTCGAGCACAAGGGGCTTGAAGCTCTGGCGCGAGAGTGATGGAAAGCTTGTCTTTGACTCCGGGATGAAATGGATGCGAGTCGCGGGCCAGCTGATCGGTGCGACCAACAACGTCCCGCTTGATCCATCGAGGACATACGCAATCGCGTTTGGCGGCGCTGGCATCCAGCAATCCCGGCAGTGGATCAATCAGCCAGAGGTGAACCCGGCAGAGATCGATCAGTACACCTACATTCCTGGTGCCCGCATCTACAACGGTGTATTCCAAGGGGAATCAATGATGGTGCACACCGTTATCTCGTCACCGGGCGTCCCCTCCGACATCGGCCTGATATCGTCGGGGGTAGGGGCTTACCTCGCGCTCGATATCACGGGCTACTAACGATTCGATCCTTGGTGCGACCCTCTTGGTAGCGGACCACATTGCCGAACGCTACATACCCACCTGGGCGTTTGAAGTTCTCGGCAGAAAAGCCGCGCTGGCTGCCCTCGTCGCTGGTGGTGGTGTGGAAGGTAATTCCCGTCGACGTGAACCCGGCCACAGTGTTGGCCAGGTCGATGTCGCACTTCTTCCAGGTGTTGCTGGTGCCCACGCGAATGCCGAACCGATTACCGGACTGACCAATGACGCCGCAGATGGAGACGCGACGCTCTTCCGTGACCTCGATCGCCTTGGTGCTGATGCGAGCGACAAACGCATCCATGGTCTCGCCCTGCGTCGACACTTCGTCGTACAGATGGGTTGGATCCTGCGTGGAGTCAGCGAGGGCATGGCCGGCGACGGCAACGGCCAGGGCTGCGACAAAGATCGATACGCGCATGACGCTCTCCTTGTGTTGTGCTGCGAACAAGGGAGAGGTTACGCCCAATCTGGGGCAGGCGCCTTATGGAAAACCGTTCGCGTTTGGCCGCCGCGAACGTGATCTCAGGCCACGGGCTGCAGCAGACCCTCGCGGTTGTTCCGGGGCGTGTTCACCGCGCGGCTGACGCGGTAGGCCTCCATGCCCGGCGTCTCGCTGGCCAGCAGCATGGCCATGGCATCGTCCGGGCTGGCGGCCATCCACTCATCGATCTGGCCGGCCTGCAGCCACACCGGCATGCGGTCGTGGATTTCGGCTGACACGCCGCTGCTGTCGCCGGTGATGATGGTGAAGGTGCCCAGGTTGCCGTCGGGCAGGAGGTGGCTGGTGTCCTCCCACAGGCCGGCGGCCAGCAGTGGACCGGTGGCATGGATGAACCACGGGTCCTTCTTCCCGTCCTCGGGGTTCACCGACCACTCGTAGTAGCCGGCCATGGGGATGACGCAGCGGCGCTTCTTGAACGCTGCCCGGAAGGCCGGCTTGGTGTCCACCGTCTCGATGCGGGCGTTGATGGTCGAGCCCTGCAGGCCCTTGGCCTTCGCCCAGAACGGCAGCAGCCCCCAAGCCAGCCGGGTGACCTGCCGGCCTTCGCCGCGGTCCAGGATGATCGACGCACGCTGCGTCGGCGCCAAGTTGTAGCAGGGCTGGATCTCGGCCAAGCCGGGGGCAAGGTCTGCCAGACCGGGCTGGCCAAAGTCGACAACGGGAACCTGGACGAATCGGCCGCACATGCCAGGAGCGTAGCCCGGCCGGCCGTGCCCGGGGCGTGTAGGGACAGCCCGACCCGACAGGGCGAGGTTGCCCGATGGCGCGGGTCGGGCAGAGCGGGCATCCTGACCTTACCGGATCCGGGGCCGCAGGCAGCTCAACTCGGGGGCGTTTGAGCAGCGCCGCGCCGGCACAGAGTCGAGTCAGACTCGACCCTGCAATTCGGGCAAATTGACGATTGCGTCAAATCGCCGATGCAGCGCTTAACAATTCCTTCGCCGAACGGTTCAGCCGGTGAACGATCCCTTGTCGCAGCCTTTGCGACCGCTGGCCGTATCCTTCCTGCCATGCTTCCCTCGCACGGCTACCAAGGCTTCCGCTCAGCACCACCACCCTCTGGCTGGGTCCAGATGGGCGACGGCTGGGTGCTGTGGTGGAGCGGTCGGCAGATCGTCCATGTCACGCCGGCAAAGGACGGCGGCGCGCGCGTGCACATGGATGCCAGGAAGATGTGGCAGACCAAGGACGTGCGCGCGGCCAGCATCCAGCAGGGCAAGCGCTACGCCGAGCGGTGGTGCGCGACCAGGCTCTACCCGGAGCTGAGACTGCGCCAAGCGGTGGCCAGGCTGGTGGACAGCACGCCGACCGAGCTGCCGCCGCCGATGCCCGGATTGCCACCCACCCCAGAGCAGCTGCAGCAGGCCCGGCGTTTGGCGGAGGCCGGCACGACGGAGCTGGAACGGGTCAAGGAAGCGCTGGAGCCGCGCAAGCCGCCGGCAGCGACGAAGCCCAGGGCGAGGGATCCGCAGAAGGCGCGGGTGAGGGCCGGTCTGCAGCAGATGCGCCGGGGCGTTTGAGCTAAAATGGACCCAAGCCGGTCCCATCCACCTTGTAAGACATTGATCTAACTATCAGTGGAAACCCCCTCCTAAGGGGAAGGTCGCCCGTTCGAATCGGGCCGGGGTCACCATCCACGTCGGGTGCATCGGCTCGTGCCCGCCACAATGCCGGCGCCATGGATCACGTTCTGCAGCCCGTCCCCCCTTCGCATTTCGCGGTCATCGCTGGCTGGCTCGACTCGCCAGGGGCGACCCTGCGCTGGGCTGGCCCCGGTGTGCCGTTTCCCTTGCCTTCCAACGTTTTTGCCGCTGCGTTGGCGTTGCCTACGCGCCCAGGCTGGACGCTGCTGGACGCCGACGGAACCTGCGTGGGCTTTGGCCAGTATTGGCAGGCGGCCCCTGGCAGCACCCACCTTGGGCGGATCATCGTGTCGCCGCAGGCACGTGGTCGTGGCCTGGGCCGGGTGCTGATGACGGCACTGTGCGCCGAAGCCGTTCGCCACGCCGTTGCAGTGCAACTGACGTTGAAGGTCTATCGGGACAATCCGGCGGCCGTTGCGCTGTACCGCGACCTTTGCTTCGTTGCCAGCGAAGACGCATCCACGCCGGAGCTTCTGTTCATGGCTCGCCGTACAACCTGAGCGGGAAAGGGCAGGGCTCTGCACTCCCGCTGCACATCCTGTGCACGCGCTGCTGCAAGCGGACTCGGCAGTCTGGGGCTGTCCCCATCGATTGCCCAGGAGCGCCTCCATGAATACACCCGGCACCCCCAAGCCTTCCTGGCGCCAGCGCAACGTGCTGCTGACCGTTGCCGCGGTGCTGCTGGTGATCGTGCTGATCCTGCTCTTCGTGCCCTGGTAGCAGCGCGGCGCGCCAGGCCATGCCTGGCGTCGCAGCGACGCCTCACTCCTGCTTGAGCAGCTCCACCAGTTGCCGCAACCGGTAAGGCTTGGGCAGGAATTCCACCTGCTCGGGCAACGGCGGCAACTGCGAGCGCGCGTAGCCGGAGGAAAGAATCATCCGCGCCTGCGGCTGGTCCCGCGCCACATGCTCGCTCAGCTCGATGCCGGACATGCCGTTGGGCATGCTGATGTCACTGAACACCACATCGAAACGCGCGCCACCCTGCAGCAGGGCGACTGCTTCCTGCGCATCCGCCGTGGTCGCCACGTCGATGCCGAAGTCACGCAGGGCCAGGCCGATCATCTCGCGCAGATCGGTCTGGTCCTCCACCATCAATACGCGGATCGGATCATCGGTCATGTGCGGGGTCCTCGGTTGCAGGGAGCAGCAGGCTGACCGTGGTGCCGACACCGGGCGTGGTGGACACATCAACGAAACCGCCACTCTGGGTGGTGAATCCGAACACCTGGCTCAGGCCCAGACCGCTGCCCTTGCCGATGTCCTTGGTGGTGAAGAAGGGCTCGGTCGCGCGCTCGGCGATGTCCGGGGCCATGCCATGGCCCTCATCGCAGACGCTCAACGTCACATAGGTCCGTTGCCGGGATGTGTCGGCGTCGGGGTCCATGCGGTGTTCCAGCGCGGTGGCGATCAGCACCCGGCCGCCCCCAACCGTGGCGTCCGCAGCGTTGCCTACCAGGTTGGTGAGCGCTGTCTGCAGCTGCACGGTGTCGCTGAGTATCGCAGGCAGGCCGGCAGCCAGCGCGGTTTCCAGGGTGACGCCGGCAGGGCAGGTGGCCTGCAGGGCGGGCAACCAGTCGCGGATCCGCGCATTGATGTCCAGCGTTTCGCGGATCAGGGTCTGCCCGGTGCTGAAGGCCAGCAGCTGCCGGGTCAGCAGTGCACCCCGGTCGCTGGCTGCCTGCGCGGTGGTGAGCAGGGCGTTGGCACGCTCATCGTCACCCATGCGCGCGGACAGCAGGTCCAGCGCATTGACGATGGTGGTCAGCAGGTTGTTGAACTCATGGGCAAGGCCGCGGCTGAGCTGGCCGACCGTCTCGAACTGCTGGGTCTGGCGCAGCGCCCGCTGGGCATCGCGCAGGAGCCGTTGCGCCTGCCACTGTTCAGTGATGTCGCGGGTGATCTTGACGAAGCCCACCAGTTCACCGTTCTCGAGCACCGATTCGATGACCACGCTCGCACGGAACGGAGACCCGTCACGGCGCACCCGCCAACCTTCGGCGGCGTGGTACCCGCTTTCCGCCGCCAGTCGCAGCAGGTGCTGCGGCTCGCCGGCATCGCGATCGGCCGGCAGGTAGAAGCGTCCAAAGTGGGTGCCGATGACTTCTTCCGACCGGTAGCCCTTGATGCGCTCGGCGCCGGGGTTCCAGCTGCAGACGATGCCATCGGGATCGAGCAGGTACAGCGCATGATCGCGCACGCTGTCGATCAGCAGTCGCAGCTGTCGGGAAGGGTCCGTCAGCACGGACGGCGTCGAAGCGGCAGCGACCACGATGAAATGCGTATTACCTGTGTGAGGCACGAGAACGTAGGCAGTGCAGTGTGAAGAAGGTGTGCACGCAACGCCCGTGCCATTGGTCGCATGCGGCTGAATGCGACACGGAGTAACATCAGCCCCCTTTTCCAATGTGGAACCGATCTGCATGCGTCCTGGTGCGACTACGCGTGACCGCTGGATCTGGATGACGTCGGCGGTACTGGTGGCGGCTACGGCCGCGCTGGAACTGGTGGTGCCGCTGGGCTACGCCGTTTGGCTGGCCTATTTCATGGCCATCGGCGTCACTGTGTTCCAGCGCAGCGCCCGGGTGCCGTTCGTGGTGGCCGTCAGCGCCTGCGTGCTGCTGGCGGTGGGCTACAACGTGGCGCCGGCCAGTACCAATTCGTCCTTCTCGTTCGTCAACCGGACCATCGGTGGCGCCGCTTTCCTGATGATCGCGCTGATCGCATCGCGTGCGATCCAGGCGCGGCGGGAGGCAATGCGCGCGCTGTGGTTGCAGGAAGCGGAGAACGCAGTCGCGCTCAGCCTGCGCGGTGAGCTGGGGCCGGAACAGATCGCCGAAGCGGCGGTGTCGACGCTGGCGACTCAGCTGGGGGCCGATGTCGGTGCCCTCTACCGGCTGGAAGGCGGTCGCCTGCAGCTGACCGGCGGACTGGCGTTGCCGACCGGCATCCCGGCGACGCTGGGCCTGCAGGAAGGCGTGGCAGGGCAGGTCGCCCGCGATCAGCTGGCGCGGCACCTGCAGGGTGACGAAGCGGCCCCCCTTGAGCTGCAGACCAGCCTGGGGCGCGTGCCTGTGCGCGAGCGCATCCTCGCCCCGGTCAGCAGTGACGGCGCGATTGTGGGCGTGCTTGAACTGGGCCGCGCAGCCATCGGTGCACAGCGTGCACTGGATGACGAGCTGCTGCAGCGCTGCGCCGAAACGATCGGCATGGCACTGCGTACCTCGATGCTGCGCGGGCAGCTTATGGTGCTGCTGGAGGAGTCGCAGCGCCAGGGCGAAGAGCTGCAGGCACAGCAGGAAGAACTGCGCGTGGCCAACGAAGAGCTGGAAGAGCAGAGCCGCAGCCTGATGCAGTCGCAGAGCCATCTGGAACAGCAGCAGGCCGAGCTTGAGCAGAGCAATGTGCAGTTGGAAGAGCGCACCCACGAGCTGGAGGCGCAGAAGCAGGCGCTGCTGGTCGCGCAGGGCCAGCTGGTGCGCAACAGCAACGAACTGGCTGCCACCTCACGCTACAAGTCCGAATTCCTGGCCAACATGTCGCACGAACTGCGCACACCGCTGAACAGTTCGCTGATCCTGGCCAAGCTGCTGGCGGACAACAAGGACGGCGCGCTCAGCGACGAGCAGGTCAAGTACGCCCGCGCCATCCTCTCCTCCAACAACGACCTGCTGGCGCTGATCAACGACATCCTCGATCTGTCGCGCATCGAAGCAGGGCACGTCGAACTGGCCGATGAAGTCGTGGTGGTCGACAGCGTGCTGCAGCGGCTGCGTGAGACCTTCGAGCCGATGGCGCGGCAGAAAGGCCTGGCGCTGCAGATCGAGGCCGATGGCCTGGCCCCCAGCCAGCTGGTGGCCGACAACCAGCGCCTGCAGCAGATCCTGAAGAATCTGCTGGCCAATGCGGTCAAGTTCACCGAGCATGGCAAGGTCAGCCTGCACGTTCGCAGCGGCGGCAATGGCCGGATCCGATTCGAGGTCTCCGACAGCGGCATCGGCATCGCACGCGATCAGTTGCAGCTGATCTTCGAGGCCTTCCGCCAGGCCGATGGCAGCACCCGCCGCCGTTACGGTGGCACCGGCCTGGGCCTGTCGATCTCGCGTGACCTCGCGGTACGCATGGGTGGTGACATCCAGGTGGACAGCGAGCCAGGCCGCGGCAGCTGCTTCATTCTTGAGCTGCCCCTGCAAGGCGCGCCGATGGCCGAGGCCGGCGGAGACACCGCAGTCGCCGCGCCCGAACAAAAGGCACCCGTCGCGCCGACGGCCCCTACGCCTGTTGCCCAGCGCTCCAGCGCCACTCCGGTCGCCGCGGTGGCCGATGACCGTGGCCGGCGCCACCACGCAGGGCGGTTGATCCTGGCCGTGGAAGATGATGCGGTCTTCGCCGAAGCACTGGTGACGCTGGCGCACGAACTCGATTTCGACTGCGTGGTAGCCACCACCGCCGAAGAGGCGTTGGCGCTGGCGGCGGAACTGCGCCCGAACGGCATCCTGCTGGATATCGGCCTGCCCGACGTCTCCGGCCTGACCGTGCTCGAACGGCTCAAGCGCAATCCCGATACCCGGCACATTCCGGTGCACGTGGTCTCCGGCATGGACCGCAGCCAGGTGGCGCGCGAGCTGGGCGCGATTGGTTTCGCGATCAAGCCGACCACGCGCGAGCGGTTGGTGGCAGCCATCGAGCAGCTTGAACAGACCAGCCAGCGCGACGTACGGCGCCTGCTGATCGTGGAGGACGACAACGACCTGCGCCGCAACCTGGAACTGCTGCTGGGCCGCGATCAGCTGCAGATCGCCGCTGTCGGCACGCTTGCCGCAGCGGTGGAACAGCTGAGCACGGTCACCTTCGACTGCATGGTGATGGATCTGTCGCTGCCCGACGGCAGTGGCTACGACCTGCTTGAGCACATGGCCGGCAACGATGATGTCGGCTTCCCGCCGGTCATCGTCTACACCGGCCGTGCCCTCAGCCGCGAGGAAGAGCAGCGCCTGCGCCGCTACTCCAAGAGCATCATCATCAAGGGCGCGCGTTCGCCCGAGCGCCTGCTCGACGAGGTGACGCTGTTCCTGCACAGCGTGGAGGCCAACCTGCCCAGCGACCAGCAGCGCCTGCTGCGCGAAGCGCGCCGCCGCGACACCGTGCTCGACGGACGCACCGTGCTGCTGGCCGAGGACGATGTGCGCAACATCTTCGCGCTGTCCAGCGTGCTGGAGCCGCTGGGGGTGACGCTGGAGATCGCCCGCAACGGCCAGGAGGCCGTTGATCGGCTGGCCCAGCGTGAGGTGGACCTGGTGCTGATGGACATCATGATGCCGGAGAAGGATGGCCTGCAGGCGATGCGCGAGATCCGCGCGCAGCGCCACCTGCAGGACCTGCCGATCATTGCGCTGACTGCCAAGGCCATGCCCGATGACCGTGAGCGCTGCCTGCAGGCCGGTGCCAACGACTACATCGCCAAGCCCATCGACGTGGACAAGCTGGTTTCGCTGTGCCGGGTCTGGTGCTCGCGGCAATGAACGAGCAGGCGCTGTTCGACCTGGAGCTGAAGGTGCTGCTGGAAGCGCTGTACCAGCGCTACCACTACGACTTCCGCAGTTACGCGGTGTCCTCGCTGCGCCGTCGCGTCAGCCAGGCCATGCAGCGTTACGAATGCGAACGCCTGTCGGACCTGCAGCATCGGCTGCTGCATGAGCCGGAGCTGTTCGCCCAGGCCATGCAGTTCTTCACCGTGCAGGTCTCGGAGATGTTCCGTGACCCGGAGTATTTCCGGCAGATGCGCGAACAGGTGGTGCCGGTGCTGCGCACCTACCCCTCGGTGAAGCTGTGGGTGGCCGGCTGCAGTACCGGCGAGGAAGTGTGGTCGCTGGCGATCCTGCTGCACGAGGAAGGCCTGCTCGAGCGCAGCATCGTCTACGCCACCGATATCAACCCCGCTGCACTGGCCACGGCCGAGGCCGGCGCCTACGGCATCGACCGCCTGGCCCAGTTCAGCCGGAACTACCTTGCCGCCGGCGGCACCGCTTCACTGTCGGACTATTACACCACCGCCTACGATGGCGCGGTCTTCGACCGCCAGTTGCGCCGCAACGTGGTGTTCGCCGATCACAGTCTGGCCACCGACACGGTGTTTTCGGAAGTGCACCTGGTGTCCTGCCGCAATGTGCTGATCTATTTCAACCGCGACCTGCAGGATCGGGCGGTGGGATTGTTCCGCGAAGCACTGGTGCATCGCGGCTTCCTCGGCCTGGGCAGCAAGGAGTCGCTGCAGTTCGGTCGCCATCACGATGCGTTCGAAGCCTGTTCGCGGGAGCACCGCCTGTACCGGAAGGTGGCCTGATGGTGGCGATGTCCCGCCCTGATGTGGTGGTGATCGGTGCATCGGCCGGTGGCGTGGCCGCCCTGCAGATCGTGCTTGGCGCGTTGCCGGCCACCCTGCCGGTGCCGGTACTGGTGGTGCTGCACCTGCCGCGCGACCGTTCCAGCCGCATCGCCGATGTGTTGGCACCGTACTGCACGTTGACCGTGCGCGAAGCGGAGGACAAGCAGCCGCTGCAGGCGGGAACGGTGACGTTCGCGCCGCCGGACTACCACCTGTTGGTGGAAGACAAGCAGGCAATCGCACTGTCGATGGACGATCCGGTGCTGTTCTCGCGGCCGGCCATCGATCCGCTGTTCGAATCCGCCGCAGCCGTGTTCGGCACGCGTGTGCTGGCGATCCTGCTGACCGGTGCCAGCAGCGATGGCAGTGATGGCGTAGCCGCGGTGCGCACCGCTGGTGGCCAGGCCTGGCTGCAATGCCCCGAGGAGGCCGAAGCATCGATGATGCCGGCCTCCGCCCTGCAGCATGCCGGCGCCGACGCCGTGCTGCCCCTTGAACTGATGTGTCGCCGCCTGAAGGAGTTGTTTGCATGAACCTGCTGCCGCCGGACCCTGCTCAGTCGCAGGCCCCGGTCAACCTGCTGATCGTCGACGACGTGCCGCAGAACCTGGTGGCCATGGAGGCGCTGCTGCGCCGCGAGGGCGTCAACCTGCTGCTGGCCGATTCCGGCGCCCAGGCGCTGGAACTGCTGCTGGAGCATGAGGTGGCGCTGGCGCTGCTGGACGTGCACATGCCGGAGATCGACGGCTTCATGCTGGCCGAGCTGATGCGCGGCTCGCAGCGCAGCCGCGACGTGCCGATCATCTTCCTGACCGCCTCGCCGGACGATCCGCACAGGGTCTTCAAGGGCTACGGGACCGGCGCGGTGGATTTCCTGCACAAGCCGGTGGCGCCGCAGGTGATCCTCAGCAAGGTCAATGTGTTCATCGAGCTCTACCAGCAGCGACAGCTGCTGAAGGCACGCAACGAGGCGCTGGAGCGCGCGTTGAAGCTCAACGAGACCATGGCCGCGGTGCTGACCCACGACCTGCGCACGCCGCTGTCGGCCATCCTGCTGTGTGCCGACAAGCTGTCGCTGGAGCTGCCGGCCGACAATGCCGGCGCGCAGCAGACACTGAGCTATCTGGAAGCCAGCACGCTGCGGATGGCGCGCATGGTCGAGCAGTTGCTAGACTTCTCGCGGATCCGCAGTGGTGGCCTGCGCCTGCAGACCGGTACCTGCGACCTGGCCGAGGTGACGCGTGCGGTGCTGGTGGAGGCCGGAGCCGGTCATCGGGCTGATCGCATCGCACTGGATGTGCGCGGTGATTCGACCTTGCAGGGCGACATGGATCGTTTGGGGCAGATCATCGCCAACCTGGTCGGCAACGCACTCACCCATGGCGCTGATGCAGTGGTGCAGGTGCAGGTCGATGGCGGCGATGCACGCGTGGTCGCGCTGCGCGTAAGCAACGCCGGCCATGTCGATGAAGCGTTGCTGCCGCGTTTGTTCGAGCCGTTCAAGGCAAGCTTCCACCAGAGCAACGGCTTGGGGCTGGGCCTGTACATCGTTGACCAGTTCGTGCGTGCCCATGGCGGGCAGTTGAGCGCGCGCAACGATGCCGGGCAGGTGGTGTTCGAGGCAGTGCTGCCTCGTCGCAGTGATGGACGCAGCCCGGTCGTTTCCTGAATTCTTCAGCTGGTGAGTGAGCGTACTGAGACGGACTCGTCCGCAACTGCTACCGTGGCACCACTCTTGCAAAGGAAGCTCCATGCCACTGCGTGCCATCGCCTATGTCAGCCAGTCCAAGCCGGATCTGTCCGCCGAACGTCTGCAGACGCTGGTCGAAGATGCCGCGCGCTTCAACAAGCTGGCAGGGGTGACCGGCGTGCTGCTGAATGACGGCGAGCGCTTCCTGCAGTACATCGAAGGCCCACCCGATGGTATCGATTCGGTGTATGAGCGCATCCTGCAGGCCAGCAGCCATGTCGACATCGTCGAACTCGCGCGCGGCCGGGTTGGCCAGCGCCAGTTTCCGTACTGGGCGATGCGCGAGTTGCCGGTCGATGCTGCGCTGCTGCGCCAGCTTTCCGCGGGTGACTGGTCGGGATTCGCCCGCACGGTGAACGGTGACAGCACATTGCTCACCGCGGTGGATCTGTTGACCGAGGTCGTGCGGCCGGCGCTCAGCGCGGGCTGATCGCTAGCGCTGCGGTGCACAGTACGCCGCGTGCAATGCCTGCAGTACCCCCAGCGCCGGACCGTCCAGCAGCCGATAGTGCAGTGTCTGTGCCTGCCGTCGCGTTGCCACCACATCCAGATGGCGCAGCACGGCCAGATGCTGTGACAGCGCCGATGCGCTCAGGCCGGTCACGGCCTGCAGTTCCGGCACCGGTGCTTCGCCTTCCACCAGACGACACAACACACGCAGTCGCGCCGGGTGGGCCAGCGATTTCAGCAAAGCGGCCGCCTGTGCGGCATGCGTGGCCATCGCGGCACTGTCGGTGGTGATGCTCGGCACGGCTTGACCCGATAGTTCAGGAAAGACTAATTTAGGAGAATCTAAATTAAAGGGCAAGCCGATGCGCGCGATGCAGAGGGGCAGGGCATGAACCTGCCATGGGCGGCAATTGCAGGCGGCGGCCTGATCGGTGCGTCGGCGGTGGCACTGCTGGCCACACTGGGGCGGGTGGCGGGTATCAGCGGCCTCACCGCTGGCGCGGTGGCCGCACCACGTGGTGATCGTGGCTGGCGCTGGGCCTTCCTGCTCGGATTGATGGTGGCTGCCGCGGCGGTGCTGAGCTGGCAGGCGGGCGCGGGACAACCACCGCGCGCGTTGTTGCGTGACGCACTGCCGGCCTGGCAATTGATCGCTGCCGGTGTGCTGGTGGGCGTCGGTACGCGGCTGGGCAATGGCTGCACCAGCGGCCACGGTGTCTGTGGCCTCGCCCGTGGTTCACGACGATCGCTGGTGGCGGTGCTGGTGTTCATGGCCTGCGCGATGCTCACCACGTTCCTGGCGCGCCACGGCGGAGGCCTGTCATGAGCCGCAGCCTGTGGGCCGCATGTGCTGCCGGTGGCCTGTTCGGCGCCGGTCTCGCGCTGGCCGGCATGACCGACCCGCGTCGCGTGCTCGGTTTCCTCGATGTGGCCGGCGACTTCGATCCCACGCTGGCCTGGGTACTGGCGTCGGCACTGCTGGTCAGTGCACTTGGCCAGTTCTGGTTGCGGCGGCGGCAACGTCCATGTTGCGCCGAGTGTTTCCAGCTGCCGACGGCGCAGGCCGTAGACAGGCGGTTGTTGCTGGGTGCGGCAGTGTTCGGTATCGGCTGGGGCTGGGTCGGCTATTGCCCGGGGCCCGCGCTGGCCGCGTTGGCGGTGGGCGCGCGCGAAGCCCTGTGGTTCGTGCCGGCGATGGCGGCTGGTTTCTGGCTGCATGACCGCTGGCTGCGCTGAGGTTTCACGTTTGCCTCACCGGTGCAGGGTTCAGATCACTTTTCCCGGGGAAAGGAGCATGGCATGGCACGGATGAAGTGGAACGGCAGCGCGTTGTTGGCGGCGGCACTGGCGACGGCGGCGATGCCGGCCATGGCCTGCACGCGCGCGGTGTATCTGGGCGACAACGGCGATGTCATCACCGCCCGCTCGATGGACTGGAAAGTGGATGTCGCCACCAATCTCTACGTGTTGCCGCGTGGCATCGCGCGCACCGGACAGGCGGGGCCGGCGTCGATCGCGTGGACGGCGCGCTACGGCAGCGTGGTGGCCACCGGCTACGACATCTCCACCACCGATGGCATGAACGAGAAGGGCCTGGTCGCCAACCTGCTGTGGCTGGTCGAGTCGGAATACCCGGCCCAACGCAGCGGCAAGCCCGGCCTGTCGATCTCGTTGTGGGCGCAGTACGTGCTGGACAATTTCGCGACGGTGGAAGAAGCCGTGACCGCCCTGCAGCGCGAGCCGTATTCGATCGTCACCGACAAGGTGCCGGGCGAGGACCGCCAGGCGACGCTGCATCTGTCACTGTCCGATGCCACGGGTGACAGCGCGATCGTTGAATACATCGGCGGACGCCAGGTGATCCACCACGATCGCCGCTACCAGGTGATGACCAATTCGCCTGTTTTCGACCAGCAACTGGCGTTGAACAGCTATTGGCAGCAGATCGGTGGCACGGTGATGCTGCCGGGCACCAACCGATCGGCCGACCGCTTCGCGCGCGCTTCGTTCTACATCAACGCGATTCCGAAAGCGGAAGATCCGGTGGAGGCGCTGGCCAGTGTGTTCAGCGTGATCCGCAACGTGTCGGTGCCGTTCGGCATCACCACGCCGGGCGAGCCCAACATTTCGTCCACCCGCTGGCGCACGGTTGCCGACCACAAGCGGCGCCTGTACTTCTTCGAGTCGGCACTGACACCGAACACCTTCTGGGTAGATCTGAACAAGGTCGATTTCGGCGGCAAGGTGCTCAAGCTCGATCTCGGCCGTGATCAGCGCAATACGTTCGCCGGCGATGCACTGGGCCATTTCGTGCCCAGCGCACCGTTCACCTTCCTCGGCGTCGACGGCTAGTTCGACGCCTGGCTTGAGGCCGGGTAGACCGCCTGGATCGTGCAGGCGCCGCGGCGGGTGTAGCGGGGCAGCGGCGCCACCGCGTCGCTGCGCTCGTCGAAGCTGTCGAAATCCGCCGTAACCACGCGATCGCCGGGGTTGCCGCAGATCAGGCCGTTCTGCATGCCGGATTGGAAGCTCAATTCCGGTGCGCGGTCGAGCTGGAGGCAGTGGCTGCCCAGTTCGACACGGTAAAAGCGATGGCCGCCGCTGCGCAGCGGGTTGGTTTCCACCAGCATGCCCTGCGTGTCGGACGACCAGCCGCGCACGTTGCGGGTGGCGAAGCAGTACGAGGCCGAGCCGCCGAAGCCGCGGCGGACGTCCCTGCGTTCGCTGATGGTCAGCGCCGGCAAGGTGGCCGTGCGCAGACGGTCGCTATCGCGCGCAACGCTGGCGTAGTCGCGGTTCTGCACCGGAGTGACAGCGCTGACGGCACAGCTGCGGCCATCAACCACGACGCGCTCGCTGGGACGACCGCAGGCCCAGCCGGCGGGTGCTTCCAGCTTCAGCGTGGTGGCCGCGCGGACGCCGGGGCAATCCTCGGAGAAGTCGATGCGATAGGCCTGGCCGGAGGCGGCACGCAGCGCGATCGAGCGTGGTGATGCCTGCTCCACTTCCTGGACGCCGGTAGCGTCCATGCAGTGCGGGGCCGGTGGCGTGCGTTCCTGTGCGGAGGCGCCGGTGGCCAGTGCCAGACTGAGACTGGCGGCCAGCATCAAGCATACCTGCTGTTGGGTCATGACCTGCACTCCATGCGTGGGTGACGGGCCGACTATAGCAGCGGTTTGCACGGCCCGTGTTACACGCGCACACTGGCCCGATGGGCGCCATTTTCCACCTGCGGCACTACGGCCGGGCCACTGGGCTGGACCGTCATGACTATGCACAGTGGGTGCTGCCACTGGCGGGTGAGCTGCAGTTCGAGATGGAGGGCCGCGGAGGTCGGCTGGACCTGCTGCAGGGCGCTTTCGTGGCGGCCGGCGAGGCGCACGACCAGATGGCCGAGGGTCCCAACGGTTTTGTGATTGTCGACTGCGGGCCGGGCGTGCTCGATGACGCGACCCAGGAGCACCTGTGCCGGCAGCGCTGGCTGCATCTGCCGCTGTCGCTGCGGCAGCGGCTTGCCCAGGTGCAGATGGGCAAGCCAGTCCCAGTGCTGTTGCCGGAACTGCTGCGGATGTTCGCGCCGGCGGGTAGCGGCGCCCGCCTGCAGGGCCTGTGCGCTGCCGTCGAAGCGATGCCGGGGCAGGCGTGGTCGGTCGCGCGCATGGCCGCCTTCGTCGGCATCAGCGAAAGCCGTCTGCATGCGGTGTTCCAGCGTGAGTTCGGGGTCAGCCCGCAGGCCTGGCTCAGTGCCAGCCGCCTGCGCTGGGCCAAGCACCAGCTGCGGGTCAGTCCGGCATCGATCAGCGATATCGCACTTGCTGCAGGGTATTCCGAGCAGAGCGCACTGACTCGTGCGCTGCGCCGCGAATGCGGGCAGACGCCGGCAGCCTGGCGGCGAGGCGCCCCCGACGCTACGCAAACCAACCGGCAGTAGCCTCGGTCAAGACCGGCCGCCAGCGGCCGCTTACACTGCGCGGCCCGCTCTCCCCGTGAACCCGCAATGCGCAACAACCCGATTGCTCTGGGCATCGCCAATGGCATCGCCGCCGGTGCGCTTTGGGGCGTGGTCTTCCTCGCGCCCGCCGTGCTGGACACCTTCAATGCACTGCAGCTTTCCGCCGGTCGCTATCTGGTCTATGGCCTGATCGCGGTGGCGCTGCTGCTGCCGCGCTGGAAGCGCTTGGCGCCGAAACTCGGCCGCGCCGAATGGATCGGCCTGTTGTGGCTCAGCCTCGCCGGCAACCTGGTGTATTTCCTGCTGTTGGCCACGGCAGTGCAGTGGGCCGGTGGCGCCGCTGCTTCGTTGATTGTCGGCCTGATTCCGGTAGTGGTCACCCTGGTGGGCGTGCGCGAGCAGGGCGCGGTGCCGTTGAAGCCGTTGCTGCCGGCGCTGGGCCTGTGCGTGCTCGGGGTGGCGATGGTCGGCTGGGAAGCGCTGATGTCCGAACACCTGGGCACCCCCTGGCGGCAGCGCTTGATCGGCCTGCTGTGCGCGTTCGGTGCGTTGTTCTCGTGGGCGCTGTATTCCATCGGCAACAGCCGCTGGTTGGCGCGGCGGCCTGATCTTTCCAGCCATGACTGGTCGCTGCTGACCGGCGTCACTACCGGTGGTTTGTCATTGCTGCTGGTGCCGATGGCCTTCATCGGACACGCCGGGTCTCATACGGCCGCTCAGTGGGGTGGGTTCTGGGCAATCAGCGCGGGCGTTGCAGTGGTTGCTTCGATCCTCGGCAATGCATTCTGGAACCGCGCCAGTCGCCTGCTTCCGCTGACCCTGACCGGGCAGATGATCGTGTTCGAAACCCTGTTCGCGCTGCTGTATGCCTTCGCCTGGCAGCGTCGTTGGCCAAGCCTTCTGGAACTGCTGGCGATCATGCTGCTGGTCGGCGGCGTGCTGTTGTGCGCGCATGCGCACCGCACGCCCCGCGCGATCACCGAACATGTCGGCTGAATCGACGCGTTGAAGCCGACGATCACTGGTTTGTCTCAATTGCAACCAAATGCCGGCACGTTGGCCGATGATCGCCGCAAGGAAATATTGCGCCGCAACACTTGACAGCGGCCATCGTGCCGGTGTTTTCTGTACGCCATGGTCCTTGATGCCGCCAACGCCTGTCTGATCGCCCCCGCTGCCGCGGGCCGTTCGACTGCGCCGGTCGCCATCACCACCACCATTACCACCACCACCGTCACCACTGCCCTGGTGCGGCCCGTCGTCTTCGTGTAACTCCCGAAAACAACGGCCCCGCACCATCCAGGTGACGGGGAAACTCGACCACCTGCATGCGACGGGGCCTCCAACCGAGGTCTGCATGTCTTCCATCGCCCCCGCCCATTCGCCTGCTGCGTCCGCTCTGGCTGCGCCGTCCACTGTCGTGCACAAGTTCGGCGGCACTTCGGTGGCCGACGCTGAGCGCTATCGCCATGTTGCCGGTCTGCTGCTGGCCCGCCCCGAGTCGTTGCAGGTCAGCGTGGTCTCGGCCATGAAGGGTGTTACCGACGCGCTGATCGAACTGGCGCACCTGGCAGCCCAGGGCGATGCCGGCTGGCAGGAAGCCTGGCATGCACTGCGCGCACGCCATCGTAGTGCCGCGGTAGCGCTGCTGGGTGAGCAGGTGGGCGACACCGTGGACTGGATCGACGCGCGCTTCGACCAGCTGGCCGAGGTGCTGGCCGCTCTGGCAGTGATCGGTGAACTGCCACGCGAAGTACTCGACCGCGTGCAGGGCCTGGGCGAAGTGTTCTCCGCGCAGCTGCTCGGCACCCACCTGCGTGCCCTGGGTGAGGACTGCGCGGTGCTGGATGCGCGCGATGTGCTGGTGGTCGGCCATGGCGAACTGGGCGTGGATGTCGACTGGGATGCCAGTGCCGGCCGCCTTGCCGCATGGCGGCTGCAGCACCCGCAGTTGCGCGTGGTGGCTACCGGGTTCGTCGCCCGCGACCGCCAGGATCGCGTCACCACGCTGGGTCGCAACGGCAGCGACTATTCCGGTGCGATCTTCGCTGCACTGTTCAACGCCGATGAGCTGCACATCTGGACCGACGTCGACGGTGTGCTGTCGGCCGACCCGCGGCTGGTGCCGGAGGCCGTGCAGCTGCACGCGCTGAGCTACGACGAGGCCTGCGAGCTGGCCTACTTCGGGGCCAAGGTGGTGCATCCGCAGACCATGTCGCCGGCAATCCGGCTGGGTCTGCCGATCTTCATCCGCAACACGTTCCACCCCAGCCATCCGGGTACCCGCATCAGCGCCGAGCGCTCGCCACGCGGACCGGTGAAAGGACTGACGCTGAGCGCGGATCTGGCCCTGCTGAACCTGGAAGGCACCGGTCTGATCGGCGTGCCCGGCACCGCCGAACGCGTGTTCGCCGCGCTGCGCCAGGCGCAGGTCTCGGTGGTGATGATCTCGCAGGGGTCTTCCGAACATTCGATCTGCTGTGTTGTCCGCGCAGGCGAAGCGGCGCGTGGTCGCGATGCCGTGGTGCAGGCGTTCTCGCACGAACTGGCTGCCGGTCAGGTGCAGCGCGTGCAGGTCAGCGAGGGCGTCAGCGTGCTGGCTGCGGTCGGCGATGGCATGGCGGGCCAGCCGGGCGTGGCCGCGCGGCTGTTCGAATCGCTGGGCCGGGCGCAGGTGAACATCCTGGCGATCGCGCAGGGGTCGTCCGAGCGCAACATTTCGGTGGCGGTGGCAAGCGCCGATGCCACCCGCGCGCTGCGTGCCGCGCATGCGGGGTTCTGGCTGTCGCCGCAGACGTTCGCGGTGGGCGTGATCGGTCCGGGCAATGTCGGCGCCGCGCTGCTGGACCAGTTGCTGGCCGCACGCCCGCAATTGCTGGCCAGGGCCAACGTCGATCTGCGCCTGCGCGCGCTTGCGTCACGCTCGCGCATGCGCCTGGAGGCCGATGGCCTGCATGAAGACTGGCGCCAGGCGCTGCAGGACGCCGGACAGGCCAGCGATCTGGACCAGTTCACCGAGCACCTGCTGGCCGCGCATCTGCCGCATGCGGTGGTGATCGACTGCAGTGGCAGCGCAGAGGTCGCCGAGCGCTATGAAGGCTGGCTGGCCGCCGGCATCCATGTGGTGACCCCGAACAAGCAGGCCGGCGCCGGGCCACTTGCACGCTACCAGCGCATCCGCGCGGCAGCGGCCGCCAGTGGTGCGCGCTTCCGCTACGAGGCCACCGTGGGGGCTGGTCTGCCGGTGATCACCACGCTGCGTGATCTGGTGGATACCGGCGACGAAGTGCTCGCTGTCGAAGGTATCTTCTCCGGCACGCTGGCCTGGTTGTTCAATCGCTTCGACGGCAGCCAGCCGTTCTCGGATCTGGTCGCGCAGGCGCGTTCGATGGGCTACACCGAGCCGGATCCGCGCGATGACCTGTCCGGTGTGGACGTCGCGCGCAAGCTGGTGATCCTCGCCCGCGAGGCCGGACACGCACTCAGCCTGGAGCAGGTGCAGGTGGAGAGCCTGGTGCCGGCGTTGCTGCGCGAGGGAAGCGTGGACGACTTCATGGCCCGCCTGGGCGCATCCGATGAGGCGCTGCTGGCACGGCTGCACGACGCCCGTGAGCGCGGTGCAGTGCTGCGCTATGTCGCGCGGCTGGGGCCGGACGGTGCCTCTGTCGGCCTGCAGGAGCTGCCGGCCGACCACGCGTTCGCCAACCTGCGGTTGACCGACAACGTGGTGCAGTTCCGTACCCGCCGCTACTGCGACAACCCGCTGGTGGTGCAGGGCCCGGGCGCGGGTCCGGAAGTCACCGCTGCCGGTGTGTTCGCCGATCTGCTGCGGGTGGCGGCCGGCGAAGGGGCGCGCCTGTGATCGCACGCGCCTTCGCGCCCGCATCGGTGGCCAACGTGGCCGTGGGCTTCGACATCCTGGGCCACGCCATCGCCGGTATCGGCGATACGGTGAGCGTGCGCCGCATCGACGAACCACGGGTGCGCATCGACGCCATCCGCGGCAGTGCGGTCGAATTGCCGCTGGAAGCCGCCGGCAACACCGCTGGCGCGGCGCTGATATCGCTGCGTGAGGGGCTGGGACTGGGCTTCGGTTTTGCCATCGAGATCGACAAGGGCATTCCCTTCGGCTCCGGCATGGGCGGATCGGCCGCGTCCTGCGTGGCCGCACTGGTGGCGGCCAATGCGCTGTTGGACGTGCCACTGTCGCGTGAGGCGCTGTATCCGTTCGCACTGGATGGCGAAGCCGTGGCCAGCGGTGGCCGCCATGGCGACAACGTCGGCCCACTGCTGCTGGGTGGCGTGGCGCTGTGCACCGCCGATCGCCTGGTGCCGGTTCCGGTACCGGCCAGCTGGCACAGCCTGCTGGTGCATCCACATGCGGTGCTGGAAACCCGGCGCGCGCGGCAGGCGCTGCAGGGCAGCTATGCGTTGGGCGAATTCGTTGCGCAGAGCGCCAACCTGGCGCTGGTATTGAGTGGCTGCCATCGCAGTGATGCATCGCTGGTGCGCGCCGGCCTGCGCGACGTGCTGGTCGAGCCGCGGCGGGCGGGCCTCATCGTCGGCTTCGACGCGGCGCGTGACGCCGCACTGGCTGCAGGCGCGATGGGCGCAGGCATTTCCGGCGCTGGGCCCAGCGTATTCGCTTGGTTTGAAGATGCCGACCAGGCGCGCGCGGCAGCGGAACCGGTGCGTGCGGCCTTCGCCGCTGCCGGTTTCGACAGCGATGCCTGGATCTCGCCGCTCGATGCACCCGGAGCCAACTTGTGCTGAATTCTCCCTTCCTACCGGATATCGATCCCATGCAATTCGTTTCGACCCGTGGCCAGTCGCCGGCTGTTGGACTCAGTGCGGCCATCGCCGCCGGTCTCGCGCCTGATGGTGGGCTGTACGTTCCGCAGGCGCTGCCGGCGCCGCGCACGCTGCAGGCCGGTGCGACCCTGGCCGACACCGCCGCTGACCTGCTGGCGCCCTTCTTCGACGGGGATGCGCTGGCCGATGCCTTGCCATCGATCTGCCGTGAGGCCTTCGATTTCCCCGTGCCATTGCGTGCGCTGGGCAACGGTGATCACGTACTGGAGCTGTTCCATGGGCCGACGGCGGCATTCAAGGACATCGGTGCGCGTTTCCTGGCCGGTGTGCTGTCGCGGCTGCAGACCGGCAAGGACCGCGATCTGACCATCGTGGTGGCTACCTCCGGTGACACCGGCGCGGCCGTGGCAGCGGCCTTCCATCGGCAGCCCGGTGTACGCGTGGTGGTGCTGTATCCCGATGGGCGGGTGTCACCGCGACAGGCCCATCAGCTCGGCTGCTTCGGCGACAACATCCGGGCGCTGCGGGTAGCCGGCTCGTTCGATGATTGCCAGGCGATGGTGAAGCAGGCGCTGGCCGACCGCGACCTGCAGGCGCAGGTGCCGCTGAGTTCAGCCAACAGCATCAGCCTGGGCCGGCTGCTGCCGCAGATGAGCTACTACGCGCATGCGGCGCTGACCCATCACGCGCAGCATCAACGGCGCTTGAACCTGGTGGTGCCGACCGGCAATCTCGGCAACGCGATGGCGGCGGTGTTGGCACGCGCGCTGGGCGTGCCGATCGGGCAGATCGTGCTGGCCACCAATGCCAATGCGGTGCTGCCACGCTATTTCGGTGGCGATCAGTACCAGCCGTTGGCCAGCATTGCGACTGTGGCCAACGCCATGGACGTCGGCGCTCCCAGCAATTTCGAGCGGCTGCGCTGGCTGTACCAGGGTGACGATGCCGAACTGCGCGCAGCGTTCCGCGCCTTCGCAGTGGATGACGTGACCATCCGCGCGACCATCGCCAGTGTCCATGCCAGCAATGGCGAGCTGTTCTGCCCGCATACGGCCACGGCGGTGAAGGTGCTGCAGGATCTGCGTGCGGGCGGCGCCAAGGGCGATTGGGCAGTTGTCGCTACCGCGCACCCGGCCAAGTTCGAGGCGGTGGTGGAACCGTTGATCGGCGAAGCGGTTGCGGTGCCGCCGGCCTTGGAGGCGCTGCTGCAGCGTCCAGCGCATGCCGAACCGCTGGCGGCCGATTACGCGGCGTTGCGCGCGGTGTTGTTGCGTTGATGGAGGCGTCTGCGTGGTTGCCGGCCAGCGGCCGGCACTACCCTGATGCGTGCTTCTGGTAGTGCCGGCCGCTGGCCGGCAACCCCAGCAACGTCAGGGCCCTCAGCCCTGCACTTCACCAGCCAGACTGCGCAGGGCATCCTCGTCGAGGATCTCAACGACGTTCAGATGGGGCAGGGCGATCAGGCCCTGCTGGCGCAGCTTGGTGAAGGTGCGGCTGACCGTTTCCATGGTCAGACCAAGATGGTCGGCGATGTCGCCGCGGCCCATCGGCAGCGAAACACGCAGGCCATCGCCACCCAGCTTGGCCTCGCGCGCAGCCAGGCGGAGCAGGAAATCAGCGAGTTTTTCCGCCGGTTGCAGGCGTGCCAATGCCAGTGCGGCATCCTGCGCAGCATCCAGTTCCTGGCAGGCGCGCTGCAGCAGCTTGCGCTCAAGGTGCGGATAACGGGCGCGCAGGCCCTTCATCTGCGGCAGGGCGACGCGGCAGACGCGACTGTCGGCGATGGCCTCGATGTCGTAGCGATGGTGGTCGCTGCCGCTCAGGCCCAGGTAATCGCCGGGCAGCACGAAGCCATTGATCTGACGGCGGCCGTCGGCAAGCGTGCGTACCAGCCGCAGCGCGCCGCCGGTCAATGTATAGACATGCTGGCGCTCTTCGCCGCTGCGGGCGAGGGTGCTGCCCATCGTCAACTGCTGCGACACGGTGACCTGTTCCAGCGCCTGAACTTCATCGGGAGACAGCGCCGAGCACACCGCCAGGTGGCGAACCGAGCAGTGCAGGCAGTCCAGCGTAGGGCAGGACGGCGAGGCGGAGTCATTGGTGGCGGGCGGAGCGCCGGAAGGCCGTGACATGTTGCGGGGGCGTATCGCGGGCGGGGAGGGCCTTATGATACTTCAAGCGGCCGTTCGACCCTGCCCGAGGCGGGGGCGCTAGAATGTCGCCCCCTCCCACGTCCCGTTCCTGCAGGAGTTCCGCCCGTGATCAAGCCCCGTACCCCGCCCGGCACCCTTGAACTGCTGCCGCGCGAGCAGATTGCATTCCAGCGCATGCTGGACGTGATCCGCCGGAACTACGAGCGCTTCGGGTTCCTGCCGGTGGAGACGCCGGTGTTCGAGCTGTCCGATGTGCTGCTGACCAAGTCCGGCGGCGAGACCGAGCGCCAGGTGTACTTCGTACAGTCCACCGGCGCGCTGGCCAACGCCGCCGAATCCGGCGACCGTTCGCTGCCGGAGATGGCGCTGCGCTTCGACCTGACCGTGCCACTGGCGCGTTACGTGGCCGAGCACGAACACGAGCTGACCTTCCCGTTCCGTCGCTACCAGATGCAGCGCGTGTACCGCGGCGAGCGTGCGCAGCGCGGCCGCTTCCGCGAGTTCTACCAGTGCGACATCGACGTGATCGGCAAGGACAGCTTGAGCGTGCGTTACGACGCCGAAGTGCTGGCGGTCATCCACGCGGTGTTTGCCGAACTGCGCATCGGTGACTTCAGCATCCAGCTGAACAACCGCAAGCTGCTGCGCGGCTTCTTCGAGAGCCTGGGCGTGGCCGAGGGCGAGCGCCAGCTGGCGGTGCTGCGCGAAGTGGACAAGCTGGACAAGCGTGGCCCCGACTACGTGCGCGAGACGCTGGTGGGCGAGGGCTTCGGTATTCCGGCCGAACAGGTCGAGAAGATTCTTGCCTTCGTCGCCGTGCGTTCGCAGGGCCATGCCGATGCGCTGGCGCAGCTGGCGGCACTGGAAGCCGGCGCCGGTTCGTCGGAGATCCTGCGTGCCGGCGTGGCCGAGCTGCGCGAAGTGCTGCAGCTGGTGCAGGCACTGGGCGTTCCGGAAAGTGCGTATTGCCTGAACTTCTCCATCGCCCGTGGCCTGGATTACTACACCGGCACGGTGTACGAGACCACGTTGACCGACCACCCGCAGATCGGTTCGATCTGTTCCGGTGGCCGTTATGAAGACCTGGCCAGCCACTACAGCAAGTCCAAGCTGCCGGGCGTTGGCATTTCCATCGGCCTGTCGCGCCTGTTCTGGCAGCTGCGCGAAGCCGGCCTGATCGAGGGCATCGAGGCCAGCAGCGTGCAGGCGCTGGTAGCGTTGATGGACGAGCAGGGCATGCCGCAGTCGCTGGATATTGCCCGTCGCCTGCGCGCCGGTGGCATCAACACTGAAGTGCAGATGGAGCCGAAGAAGATCGGCAAGCAGTTCCAGTACGCGGCCAAGGCCGGTATCCGTTTCGTGGTGCTGGCTGGCGAAGACGAACTGGCGCGCGGCGTGGTGGCGGTGAAGGACCTGCTGCGCGAGCAGCAGTTCGAAATCTCGCGCGACGAACTGGCCAGCACTCTGCAGGTGGAGCTGGAGCAGTCGCGGGTCATGCCGTGACGCGTGCCGCTGCAGGAACACTGATGCTGTTCCTGCTGGCGGCATGCCAGAGCGATCCAGCGTTGCGCAGCACCCGGATCGGCCCTGCGTATTACCAGCTGGTGGCTGATCGCTGCCATGTGATGGATCGAGCGCAGCTTGAGCAGGATCTGCAGGCCCTTGCCGAGCGGGCGTGCCCGGGCCGGGCCGGAGCGCTGCAGAACCTGCAGCCTCGTCCCAGCCGGCAGGGCAGCCTGTTCGGTGAATGCCTGCGGCGCGGCGCGCTGCAGGCAGAGGTCCGCTGCCTGCCCTGATCGAAGTCCTGTCCATTGCTGCATCCGAACGCCCACCGCCCGGTGGGCGTTTTCGTTTCCGCTGCCTGAACGGGCCTGGCGGAACCTGGCCGTGCCTTTGACGCAGCGTGCAAGAATGCGTTAATGTACTAACACGCTATTACATTGATGCAAGAGCCCCGCTCGTGAAAGCCCGCCCCGACATCGCCGCCAAAGATCCGCAAGCCGATCTGGACGCCCTGGCCCAGGCCTTTGCCGCGCTGCGCGAGCCGGAGCAGGTGGTCGCCTTCCTGCGTGACCTGTGCACGCCAGCCGAGCTGGAAGCCATGGCCGACCGCTGGAAGGTGGTGCCGCTGCTGCAGCAGGGCGTGCCCTATCGCGAGATCCACGAGCGCACCGGCGTCAGCGTGACCACCACCGGACGGGTGGCACGCACGCTCGAGCATGGCCATCGAGGCTATGCCGCCGCTGTCGACCGCCTTGCTTCGCGCTGATCCGCGCCCCGTTCCAGACTTCGAGACCTCCCCCATGAGTGCAACCCAGGCAGCGCCGGCGCGAGACCGGCTGCGTATCGCCATCCAGAAGAGTGGCCGGCTGGCCGAGCCCGCCCGCAACCTGCTCAGTGCCTGTGGCCTGAGCTGGCGCGAGAGCCGCGACAAGTTGTTCTGCTACGGCGAATCGCTGCCGGTGGACCTGTTGCTGGTGCGCGACGACGACATTCCCGGCCTGATCGCCGATGGCGTCTGCGACCTGGGCATCGTCGGCCGCAATGAACTGGACGAACAGGCGGCCGCGCGTCGCCAGATCGGCCTGGCCGATGCCTACCAGGCATTGCGGGGGCTGGGCTTTGGCCAGTGCCGCTTGATGCTGGCGGTGCCGGAAGACTGGCAATGGCAGGGGCCGGCACAACTGGCCGGTACCCGCATCGCCACCAGCTACCCCGCCATCCTCAAGCAGTGGCTGGCCGCGCAGGGCGTGGATGCACAGGTGGTGGAACTGTCCGGCTCGGTGGAGATCGCGCCGCGCCTGGGCACCGCCGACCTGATCTGCGACCTGGTCTCCAGCGGCGCCACGCTGCGTGCCAACCAGCTCACCCCGGTGCACAACCTGCTCGATAGCGAAGCCGTGCTGGCCGGTGCGGTACGCGTTCCCGATGATGCGCGCGGCGCGCTGCGCAGCATGCTGCTGCGCCGCCTGGACGGTGTGGTGCAGCGGCAGGACCGCAAGCTGCTGATGTTCCGCGCCAGCGAGGACCGCGTCGACGCGTTGTCGCAGCTGCTGGCCGATGCCGAACCGTTGGTGCGTTTGCCTGCCGATGGCGGTGCATTGCGCCTGCAGACCATGTGCCCCGGTCCATTGACCTGGCAGCGCATGGAAGAACTGGAGCGCGCCGGCGCCCAGGGCCTGATGGTACTGAGCGTGGAGCGGTCGCTGGCATGAATCGTCTGATCTGGTCGCAACTTGACGAGGCCGCACGCAGCGCGGCGCTGACCCGCCCGGTGCAGACCGTGGCGCAGCAGACCCGTGATGCGGTGGCCGCGCTGATCGCGCAGGTGCGCACGCAGGGCGACGCCGCGCTGCGCGCGATCACCGCGCGCTTCGATGGCGTGGATCTGCAGGATTTCGAAGTTTCCGCAGCCGAGTTCACAGCTGCCGATGCCGCGGTGCCGGCCGAGCTGCGCCAGGCCATGGTGGAAGCGGCCGAACGCATCACCCGCTTCCACGCGGCCGGCATGGGCCAGGGCTATACGGTGGAAACCGCGCCGGGCGTGGTCTGCGAGCGCATGCTGCGGCCGATCGGCCGGGTTGGGCTGTACGTGCCGGCCGGTAGTGCGCCACTGCCGTCCACTGCGCTGATGCTGGGCGTGCCGGCGCAGTTGGCCGCTTGCCCACAGGTGGTGCTGTGCACCCCGCCGCGTGCCGACGGTACGGCCGATCCTGCGGTGCTGGTGGCCGCGCGCCTGACCGGTGTGCAACGCGTGTTCAAGCTGGGTGGTGCGCAGGCGATCGCGGCGATGGCCTATGGCACCGAAAGCATCCCGGCGAGCGACAAGCTGTTCGGGCCGGGCAACAGTTTCGTCACCGAGGCCAAGCAGCAGGTGGCACAGGACGGTGCCGCCGCCATCGACATGCCGGCCGGTCCCTCGGAAGTGCTGGTGATCGCCGATGCCGGCGCCAATCCGGCCTTCGTCGCCGCCGATCTGCTGTCGCAGGCCGAGCACGGCCCGGATTCGCAGGTACTCCTGCTGACCGATGACGCAGCGATGCTGGCTGCCGTCGAGGCCGAAGTGGAACGCCAGGTGGCCCTGTTGCCGCGGCAGGACATTGCCCGCCAGGCACTGTCGGCGTCGCAGTTGATCCAGGTTGAATCGCTGGTGGATGCGTTTGCGATCAGCAACCGCTACGCCCCCGAACACCTGATCCTGGCCCTGCGCGAACCGCGCGACTGGCTGGGCCAGGTGCAGGCGGCCGGTTCGGTGTTCCTCGGCGACTACACGCCGGAAGCACTGGGCGACTACTGCAGCGGCACCAACCACGTGCTGCCCACCGCCGGTGCCGCGCGTGCCTACAGCGGTGTCAGCGTGGCCAGTTTCCAGAACCTGATCAGCGTGCAGAGCGCGAGTGCCGCCGGCTTGGCCGCGATCGGTGGCTGCGCGCGCATCCTCGCCAGCGCCGAAGGGCTGGACGCGCACGAACGTGCGGTGGCGCTGCGCATGGAGGTGGCCGCATGAGCGCGGACATCGACGGCGTGCTGGCCTTGGTGCGCTCGGATCTGCAGGCCTTCGCCGGCTACAGTTCGGCGCGCAGCAGCGCTGTGCAGGGTGAGGTGTGGTTGAACGCGAATGAATCGGCGTGGGCCAATCCGGCCGATGCCACCGGCGGCAGCCGCCGCTACCCGGAGCCGCAGCCAGCTGCGCTGCGTGAAGCACTTGCCTCGCTGTACGGCGTGCAGCCGCAACAGCTGCTGGTAGGCCGTGGCAGCGACGAAGCGATCGATCTGCTGGTGCGCGCCCTGTGCGTGCCGTGCCGCGATGGCGTGCTGGTGACGCCGCCGGTATTCGGCATGTACGCGGTCTGCGCGCGGTTGCAGGGTGCGCCGTTGATTGAAGTCCCACTGATCGATGATGAAGAGGGCCTGCGCACGGACCTGGATGCGGTGATTGCCGCTGCGAAGGGGCAGGGCGCCAAGCTCGTTTTCCTGTGCGCGCCGTCCAATCCTGCCGGCAGCGATATCCCGCTGTCGGAAATTGAGCGCGTAGCCGTTGCCCTGCGTGGGCAGGCGCTGGTGGTGGTGGATGAGGCCTATGTCGAGTACGCGCAGCGCGCCTCGGCGACCTCGCTGCTTGCCGCACACACCAACCTGGCGGTGCTGCGCACATTGTCGAAGGCGCACGCACTGGCTGCCGCCCGCGTCGGCACCTTGATCGCCGCGCCGGAACTGATTGCCGTGCTGCGTCGCTGCCAAGCGCCATACCCGGTGCCGACGCCGTGCGCCGAGCTGGCCGTGCAGGCACTGCAGCCGGCCGCGCTGGCACGCACCGCCGAACGCGTGGCCACGGTCATCGCTGAGCGCGAACGCCTGGGCGCCGCGCTGGTTGGCCTGCCGGGCGTCCGCCGGGTGTACGCCTCGGCCGGCAACTACCTGCTGGTCCGCTTTGCCGATGCCCAGGCCGCGTTCGACACACTGCTCGCTGCCGGTGTGGTGGTGCGCGACCAGCGCGCTGCGCCACTGTTGGGGGATGCACTGCGCATCAGCATCGGCAGCCCCGAGGAGAACGACCGCGTGCTTGCGGCCCTGTCGGCACGGAGGGCTGTGGCATGACGCCCATCCTGTTCATCGACCGCGACGGCACCCTCATCGAGGAACCGGCGGATTTCCAGATCGATGCCTACGAGAAGCTGCGTTTCGTGCCGCAGGTGATCCCGGCGCTGCTGAAACTGCGCGATGCCGGCTACCAGTTCGTGATCGTCACCAACCAGGACGGTCTGGGTAGCGAAGGCTATCCGCGCGCCAGCTTCGATGGCCCGAACGACCTGATGCTGCAGATCTTCGAAAGCCAGGGCATCGTCTTCCGTGACGTGCTGGTCGACGCCAGCTGGCCGCACGAGAATGCGCCGACCCGCAAGCCCGGCATCGGCCTGATGACCGCCTACCTGCAGGACCGCAGCATCGACTGGGCGCGCTCGGGCATGGTCGGCGACCGCATCACCGACCTGCAGTTCGCCGACAACCTCAACATCCGTGGCTTCCAGCTTCGCACCGAACAGTTTGGTGGTGAGTGGGACTGGCCGGGCATTGCTCACGCACTCGCCGATGCGCCGCGTACGGCGGTGGTCCAGCGCAATACCAAGGAAACGAAGATCCGTGTCGAACTGGATCTGGATCGTGCCGGCGATGCGCACATCCACACCGGCCTGCCGTTCTTCGACCACATGCTGGAACAGATCGGCAAGCACGGTGGCTTCGCCCTGGACATCCGCGCCGAGGGCGATCTGCACATCGACGAACACCACACCATCGAAGACACCGGTCTGGCGCTGGGCCAAGCCCTGCGCGAAGCACTGGGGGACAAGCGCGGCATCGGTCGTTACGGTTTCACCCTGCCGATGGATGAAACCCTGGCCAGTGCTGCGCTGGATTTCAGTGGCCGCCCGTATTTCGTGTTCGAAGGCGAGTTCAAGCGCGAGCGTGTGGGCGACATGCCGACCGAACTGGTCCCGCACTTCTTCCGATCGCTGTGCGATGCCAGCGGCCTGAACCTCAACCTGCAGGTGCGCGGCGACAACGACCACCACAAGGTCGAAGCGTGCTTCAAGGCCTTGGCGCGTGCGTTGCGGCCTGCGCTTGCGCGGCAGGGCACCGCATTGCCGACCACCAAGGGGGCGCTGTGAGCGAGGTCGTGCTGATCGATGCCGGCGGCGCCAACCTGGGCTCGGTGCGCTACGCACTGGAGCGGCTCGGCGCCACGGTGCGCCTGGTCCGCGACCCCGCTGGCCTGGCCGGTGCGCGACGGGTGATCCTGCCCGGCGTCGGTGCGGCCGGCCCCGGCATGCAGCGACTGCATGCGCAGGGACTGGTCGAGCCGCTGCGCCAACTGCAGGTGCCGCTGATGGGTATCTGCCTGGGCATGCAGCTGTTGTTCGATCGCTCCGAAGAGGCCGGCGTGGATACGCTTGGATTGATTCCCGGGGTGGTGCGCAAGCTGGTGCCGGCCTGTGGCATCCGCGTGCCGCACATGGGCTGGAACCGGCTGCTGCCACTGCGCCCGTCGCTGCTGCTGCAGGGGGTTCCCGAGCGCGCCAGTGCGTACTTCGTGCACAGCTACGCCGCGCCGCTGAACAGCCATACCGTGGCCGCCTGCGACCACGGTGGCCTGTTCACTGCGGTGGTCGAGCAGGGCCGCTACTTCGGTGCCCAGTTCCATCCCGAGCGGTCCGGCGATACTGGTTCGCTGATGCTGCGCAATTTCCTCGAGGGCACCGCTGCATGAGTTTCACCGTCTATCCCGCGCTGGATATCCGTGATGGCCGCGTCGTGCGGCTACGCCAGGGCGACTACGCGCAGGAAACCCACTATGGCGACGATCCGTTGCCGCGTGCGCAGGCGTTCGCGGCGCAGGGCGCGCAGTGGATGCACCTGGTCGACCTGGATGCCGCACGTGCCGGTGGCTATACGCTGGCGCCGCTGTTGGCCGCAATCCGTGCGCAGACGCCGCTGCAGGTACAGACCGGTGGCGGTGTGCGTGGCCGCGACGACGTGGCGCGCATCCTCGATGCCGGCGCCAGCCGCGTGGTGATCGGGTCATTGGCGGTGCGCGAGCCCGAACAGGTGATCGGCTGGCTGGCCGAGTTCGGCCCGGAGCGGTTGACCATTGCCCTCGATGCGCGCCAGGACGCGCAGGGGCAGTGGCAGTTGCCGGTGCACGGCTGGACCGAAAACGCGGGGGTGACCCTGGATGCGCTGGCCGAACGCTACGCGCAGGCGGGCATGCACCATCTGCTGTGCACCGACATTGCCCGCGACGGCATGCTGGCCGGCCCGAACATCAGCCTGTACCAGCACCTGGTGGCGTTGCTGCCCGGCGTGGCGGTGCAGGCGTCGGGCGGTATCCGCGATGTGGCCGATGTGGCTGCGGCGCAGGCCGCCGGGTGCGGCGGTGCGATTCTCGGCAAGGCGCTGCTGGAACAGCGCATGGACCTGGCGGAGGCGCTGGCATGCTGAGCCGCCGCATCATTCCCTGCCTGGACGTACGCGATGGCCGCGTGGTCAAAGGCGTGCGCTTCCGCGATCACGTTGACATGGGGGACATCGCCGAACTGGCCCAGCGCTATCGCGACCAGGGCGCCGACGAGCTGGTGTTCTATGACATCGGCGCCAGCCCCGAGGCACGTTCGGTGGACGTGGCCTGGATCGAGCGCATCGCGCGCCTGATCGATATCCCGTTCTGCGTGGCCGGTGGCATCGACAGCGTGGAGACAGCGCGTCGCGTGCTGTTCGCTGGTGCGGACAAGATATCGATCAACTCACCCGCGCTGGGCCGCCCGGAACTGATCAGCGAACTGGCTGAAGAATTCGGCGTGCAGTGCGTGGTGGTGGGTGTCGACTCGGTGCGCGAGGAAGACGGCCAGTGGCGCGTGCGCCGATTCAGTGGCGACCCGGACAAGACCCAGGCGGTGCCGTTGCGCACGCTGGACTGGATCGTCGAGGCGCAGCGCCGCGGTGCCGGCGAGATCGTGCTGAACTGCATGGACAGCGATGGCGTGCGCCGCGGCTATGACGTGGAGCAGCTACGACAGGCGCGTGCGCTGTGCCAGGTGCCACTCATCGCGTCGGGAGGCGCGGGTGCGATGGAGCACTTCGCCCAGGCCTTTGACCAGGCCGACGTTGACGGTGCGCTGGCGGCCAGCGTGTTCCACAGTGGCGCCATCGCCATTGCCGACTTGAAGCGCTACCTGCGCGAGCAGCAGATCGAGGTACGAGATGTCTATTGATGTGCGGCCGTCGCCGCAGGCGCTGGAAACGCTGGACTGGGACAAGGGCGATGGACTGTTGCCGGCCGTGGTGCAGGACGTCGACACCCTGCAGGTACTGATGCTGGGCTACGTCAGCGCCGAGTCGCTGGCGGCGACGCTGGCGATCGGTCACATGACCTTCTTCAGCCGCAGCAAGCAGCGTCTCTGGACCAAGGGCGAGCAGTCCGGCAATGTGCTGGCGGTGCAGTCGATCAGCGTCGATTGCGATGCCGATACGCTGCTGGTGCTGGCACGCCCGGCAGGCCCCACCTGCCACACCGGGGCGGAAAGCTGCTTCGATGGCGCGCCGAAGGACTTCCTCGGTGGCCTGGACCAGCTGGTCGCCGTGCGTGAGGCGCTGCGTCCTTCCGGCAGCTATACGACATCCCTGTTCGAGGGCGGCATCCGTCGCATCGCGCAGAAGGTGGGCGAGGAAGGCGTGGAGACGGCGCTGGCCGGCGTGGCGCAGGACGATGAAGCACTGCTCAGCGAGGCCTCGGACCTGCTGTACCACCTGCTGGTGTTGCTACGCGCGCGCGGGCTGTCGCTGGAAGATGCCCGCGACGTGCTGGAAAAGCGCCATCGTTGAACAAGGTGTGCGGACCAACGGTCCGCACCTACAATATGGCGTCTTCTTTTCCCCGGACCCCCCCATGAAACTGCCTGCCGCCTGGCTGTGCTGCCTGTTGCTGACCTCGCCGGCCTGGGCCGCGGACACCGTGGTCAGCGGCAAGGTCTATCTGGAGCGTGACGCCAAGCCGGGCCGCGGTGCGACCGATCCGGGCCTGGCCGGCGTGCAGGTGTCCAATGGCGAAACCATCGTCAAGACCGCTGCCGATGGCAGCTACAGCCTGGCGGTGCGTGACGGCCAGACGGTCTTCGTCATCAAGCCCGATGCCTATTCCTTCCCGAAGGCTGCCGACGGCCTGCCGTCGTTCTGGCGGCACTACCGGCCGAACGGTTCCCCTGCGCTGAAGTACGGCGGCATCGCGGCCACCAGTGATGTCGCCCGCAACTGGGACTTCGCCCTGCAGAACGACCGGCATGACAGCCGCCGTGGCTTCCAGATGCTGGTGTTCACCGATTCGCAGACTGCCAGCCTGCAGGACATCGGCTACTACCAGCAGTCGATCGTGGCGCCGCTGGTGGGGCAGACCAAGGCTCGCCTGGGTACCACGCTCGGTGACATCGTCAACGACGACCTGACCCTGTACCCGGCGATCAACAAGGTCACCACCGAGCTCGGCGTGCCGTGGTTCCACGTGCCCGGCAACCACGACCTGGACTTCGACGCGGCCAATGACGCGCATTCGCTGGACAGCTGGCGCAACATCTACGGCCCCGATACCTATGCGGTGGAAGAGGGCGGCGCCAGCTTCGTGTTCCTCGACGACGTGGTGTACGACCCCAATGCCAAGCCGAAGTATGTCGGTGGCCTGCGCGAGGATCAGTTCGCCTTCCTTGCTGCGTATCTGAAGGGTTTGCACAAGGACCGCCTGCTGGTGCTGGGCATGCACATCCCGCTGTTCGATGCAGCACCGGGTCGCGAGACCTTCCGCCATGCCGACCGTCAGCGCCTGTTCGACCTGCTGAAGGACTTCCGCAACGTGCTGGTGCTCAGCGGCCACAGCCACACCCAGCAGCACGTCTACCACGGCAAGGCTGATGGCTGGCAGGGTGCCAGGCCGCTGCACGAGTACAACGTCGGTGCCAACTGCGGTGCGTTCTGGTCGGGCGTGAAGAATGCCGCCGGCGTACCGGACAGCACCATGAGCGATGGCACGCCGAAGGGCTATGCGCTGCTGGACGTGGCCAGCAACGGCAGCTACCGCCTGCAGTACCGGGTGGCGGGTGCGGCAGCCAGCGAGCAGATCGGCCTGCATGCGCCGAAGGTGCTGCGCAAGGGCGCGTACCCGGCGTGGGGCATCTACGCCAACGTCTACATGGGCGAGGACGCCAGCGTGGTCGAGTACCGCGTCGATGGCGGCGCCTGGCAGCCCATGAAGCAGGTCAGCCAGCCTGATCCGCGGCTGATGGTGGAGAACGTCGCCGACGATCTGGCTTCTACGTTGCGCGGCTACGACCGCTCGCCGGAAGCCACCGCCTCGCCGCACCTGTGGCGTGGTGCGTTGCCGACCGATCTGGCCGTGGGCAGCCACAAGGTCGAGGTGCGTTCCACCCAGCCGGATGGTGCGGTGTTCACCGCCAGCACCAGCTACAGCCTGCAGACCGCGCAGCCCTGAGCGCGGGCCGGGCTTCCGTCACGCACTTCCATCACGAAAGGACGCAGCATGGATATCCGCTTCATTGCCGGCACCACGCCGGTCACCCTCAGCCGCCACTGGTTCACCGGCGCGATGATGCTGCAGAGCGCCAGCGAGAAGGTATGGGTGCAGCACCCGCTGCATCCAGGCACGCATTTCTCGTTCTCGCTGGTACAGTCGTGGCAGCGCCATATCGCCGGCCATGAAGTGCTGGTGGAGCGGACCCGGCCGCTGCTGTTCGCCGGGTTCCGTCCGCAGCGCCTGCGGGTGCTGGTGGATGGCGTGCAGGTGGCCGAGCAGGAAGGCATGTGAGCCCGGGCGCCGCTGTCGCCGCGCTAGGCAAAGGCCGGCCGATGCCTGAGAATCGGGACGATTCAATCGATCCAAGCAGGCCAGCGTGAACGTTGCAGCAGTGTCCCCGGTTCCATCCGAACCCGCCCGCAGCGGCGTTCCCCGCAGCCTGGTGGTCGCCGATGTCGGTGGCACCTTCGCCCGCCTGGCGCTGGCTGAGACCGTGCCGGGGCAGGCGCCGCGGCTGGGCAGCTACCGCACCTACGCCTGCGCCGACCACCCCAGCCTGGCGGCGATCCTCGCCGATTTCACCGCCAGCCTCGGCCAGCCGATGGCCAGCGCGGTGGTCGCCATCGCCGGGCTGCTCGACGGCGACACCCTGATCAACGCCAATCTGCCGTGGACCGTGTCGCTGTCGGCGACGCGCCGCGAGTCGGGCCTGCCCGACCTGCAGCTGATCAATGATTTCGAAGCGGTGGCGCTGGCCATTCCCTATCTGCAGGCCGACACACTGGTGCCGTTGAACGGCGATGCCGATCCGGCCAAGACGTTCCCGGCGCTGGTGCTGGGGCCGGGCACCGGCCTGGGGGCGGCATTGCGCTTCGCCGATGGCGAGCGCCCGGTGTTGGCCAGCGAGATCGGCCACGCTGCATTGGGCGCCGGCAACGCGCTGGAGCTGCATGTACTGGGCCAGCTGCTGCAGCGCTGGCCGCACGTGGACAACGAGCGCGTGCTGTCCGGCAGCGGCCTGATGAACCTGTACCCCTGCCTGTGCGAACTGCGCGGCGTGGCGCCGCAATGGACCAGCACCGAAGCGCTGATCGCGGCTGCGCGGCAAGGCGACGATGCGCTGGCGGTGGAGACCCTTCAGGTGTTCTGCGCCTGGCTGGGCAGCCTGGCCGGCGACGCGGCGATCGCGGTTGGCGCGCGCTCGGTGTACCTGGCCGGCGGCATTTCCACCCATGTGCAGGATTTCCTGGCCGACGGCCGTTTCCGTGAGCGCTTCCTCAACAAGGGCGTGCTGACCGACGTCCTGCGCCAGGTGCCGGTGTGGCGGGTCGAACATGGCCAGTTGGGCGTGCTCGGCGCAGCGGCCTGGCACGCCGCGCGGACGCCCGCGCACGATTGATCGGCGCTGCCGGCATCGGGCCGGCGGGCGCAGCATGCAGACGGAGGCGAAGATGGTGGATCGCAGGCAGTTCCTGCAGGCCAGTGCACTGGCCGCAGGTGTGGCAGCGTTGCCGATGGTGAAGGCGCGCACGCAGGGCGGGGCCAAGGTTGTATCGACCTGGGACTTCGGCGTGCCGGCCAACCAGGCCGCGTGGAAAGTGCTGGCGCAGGGCGGCAGTGCGCTGGATGCGGTGGAAGCCGGTGCCCGCTGGGCCGAAAGCGAGCTGTGCAATCCCACCGTCGGCCATTGCGGCAACCCGGACCGCGACGGCGTGCTGAGCTTGGACGCCAGCGTCATGGATGGCGATGGCCGCTGTGGCGCGGTCGCTGCGCTGGTCGACATCCTGCATCCGGTGTCGGTGGCCCGCAAAGTGATGGAGAACAGCCCGCACGTGCTGCTGGTGGGCGAGGGCGCGCAGCAGTTCGCCGTGCAGCAGGGCTTCGAGCGCCAGCACCTGCTGACCCCGAAGGCCGAAGCGGCGTGGCGCGAATGGTTGAAGACCGAGAAGTACGCGCCGCAGATCAATGCCGAGCGCCGCGGTCTACCCGGCAACAGCGACAACCACGACACCATCGGCATGCTGGCGCTGGACGCCAAGGGCAACCTGGCCGGTGCCTGCACCACCAGCGGCATGGCCTGGAAACTGCACGGCCGGGTGGGCGACAGCCCGATCATCGGCGCCGGCCTTTACGTGGACAACGAAGTGGGCGCCGCCACCGCCTCGGGTGTCGGCGAAGAAATGATCCGCAACGCGGCCTCGTTCCTGGTGGTCGAGCTGATGCGCCAGGGGCGCTCGCCGGCACAGGCCTGCCGCGAGGCGATCGACCGCGTTGTGCGCAAGCGCCCCGAAGCGAGCCGCACGCTGCAGGTCTGCTTCCTGGCGATGAACAAGCAGGGCGAGGTCGGTGCCTATGCGCTGCATCGCGGCTTCGTCTACGCGGTGTGCGATGCACAACGCCAGGATGACCTGCGCGACTCGCCGTCGATCTATGCGAGCACGCAGGCGTGAGCGAGCGCCGCACACTGGAGATCGCCAGCAACTCGGTGGCCTCGGCGCTGGCCGCGCAGGCCGGTGGTGCTGATCGCATCGAACTGTTCGACAACCTCGCCGAGGGCGGCACCACACCGTCGTTTGGCAGCATCGCCATCGCCCGCGAGCGGCTGCAGATTCCGTTGTTCGTGCTGGTGCGACCACGCCCGGGTGATTTCCACTACGACGCGCTGGAAACCGAGCTGATGCTGCGTGATATCGCGCAGTGCCGCGCGCTGGGCTGTGACGGCGTGGTGATCGGTGCGCTGGATGAACAGGGCGACATCGACCTGCCACTGTGCCGGGAACTGGTGCAGGCGGCCGGCCCGCTGCAGGTGACCTTCCACCGTGCGTTCGATGCCGCCCGCGATCTGCCTGCGGCGCTGGAACAGGTGATCGGGCTGGGCTGCCAGCGGGTGCTGACCTCCGGCGGCCAGGCCAGTGCCGAAGCCGGTGCCGAGGTACTGGCCGCGCTGGTCGCACAGGCGGCCGGCAGGATCAGCGTCATGGCCGGCGCCGGGCTTGGTCCGGGCAACATCGCCGCCGTGGCGCGCCAGACCGGTTGTACCGAGCTGCACGCCTCGGCCAAGGGGCAACGACGCTCGGCCATGCGGTTCCAGAACCCGGCCCTGCGCGGGCTGGACCCAGACTGGAGCCAGACCGACGCGGCGACGGTGACCGCGCTGCGGAAGGCGCTGGACGGCTGAGAGTCGCCCGGGGTCGGATCCCTTCGCAGAAGGGCTCTGACCCCGGCCAGACGCTATCGGGTCAGAGCCCCTCTACGGGAGGATCCGACCCGGGTACCCGATTCGCCACGGACAAAATCGTTCTGCGCGCGAGTGTCGTGATCGTGTCATCGACATCTGTGCCGCTTTCGTAGCGATGTTTCGCAACTCATTGATTAATTTGCCTGCCGGCAGGCGATAGCGACACGCAGCGGTCGGATGCTGCGTCGCCACATGCCGGGCGTGGTTCAGCTGTGCTTTAGTTTGGATCGATCCACAGGGGAGGGTGATCGAATCGAGAGGGATCGGTTCAACGCCCGGGATCGCCATCCGACCGCGCGTCCACCATCCAAGAGCAACCACCCATGGCTCAGTCCGTCCGCAACCGTCGTCATCTGCTGTCCCAGGCCCTTGTCCTTGCCTTGCTGCCCTTTGCCGCTGGCGCACAGGAAGCGGCCACATCGTCCACCAAGGACCTCGATGCCGTCACCGTTACCGGTTCGCGCATCAAGCGTGCCGGCGTCGAAGGTCCGGCCCCGGTCAACGTGATCACCGCCGCACAGATCCAGAAGGAAGGCTTCGTCACCGTCTACGACGCGCTGAAGACGCTGACCGAAGCGACCGGCACCGTCGAAGCGGCGTCGCAGTGGGGCTCGCACACACCCAACGCGAGCGGCCTGAACCTGCGCGGCATGGGGCCCAACCGCAGCCTTCTGCTGGTCAACGGCCGCCGTGTGGCCGACTACCCGCTGCCCTATGGCGGCGAGACCAATTTCTCCAACTACAGCAACATTCCTGCCGCTGCCGTGGAGCGCATCGAAGTGCTGACCGGCGGCGCGTCGGCGATCTATGGTTCGGACGCCATCGCCGGCGTGGTCAACGTCATCCTGAAGACCAACTACGACGGCGACGAAGTACGCGTGCGCGGCGGCACGTCCACCGAAGGCGGGCGTGATACCTGGGACCTGTCCTGGGCAGGCGGCAAGACCGGCGACAACTGGAGCGTGACCTACGCTTTGCAGTACACCAAGCGCGATCCGCTGTTCGGCCGCGACCGGCCGCAGATGGACGACGCTGACGATGCGCTGTACCCGTCCTGGAACATGGAACAGCGCAAGGTCGGTTTCCGTCCCACCGCAGGCCTTGCCCTGATCGACCCCAGCAACGGCCAGCGCCTGGCGCCGCCGGACGGCACCTGCGAGAAATTCGCTGGCGAGTACTACACCGCCGATCGGCTGGTCTACAACTACAACGCCAATACGGTGAGCAACACCGGCCGCCTGTGCGGCATGAGCGCCGACTACGCCAACTGGCTGCTGACCGGCGGCTCGGAGAACGTGTCGGGCAATCTCTATGGCACCTTTGATTTCGGCGATGGCCTGCAGGCCTGGAGCAACCTGGCGGTGTACCGGTCCGAGGCGATCTGGGGCACCAATCCGCCCAGCGTGTCGCTGATCGACGACGCCAACGGTTACTACTGGGATGCCAACCGCAATCGCCCGGTGCTCGGCGTGCGCCAGTTCACCCCGAACGAAGTCGGTGGCCTGGACACGCTGCGCAATACCAACCGCGAGTTGTCGTGGGATATCAGCGCAGGCCTGCGCGGGCGCCTGGCCGATCGCTTCGACTGGAGCGCCACGGTTGGCCGTTCCTACTACCGCGTTGAAGAGCGGCAGAACGTGGTGGACGAACAGAAGTCGTACGACTTCTTCCTCGGCCCACGGCTGGGCACCACCGGCGACGGAGAGGCCATCTACGCATTGAACGAGGCGCGCTGGTGGAACCCGATCACCCCGGACCAGTACTGGCAGATGGGCACGGTCGCCAAGAACCGCGCGTCCTCCTACGTCAACCAGGCCTCGGCCGACATCACCGGTGAACTGTTCCAAGGCTGGGCCGGACCGATCTCGTTCGCGGCAGTGGCCGAAGTGGCGAAGCAGGGCTATCACCTCAGCCCGGACCCGCGGGCTGGCATCGATTTCGACCTGCAGAACGTTGATCGTGGTGGCGGTGAGCGCACCCGCTATTCGGCCGGTGTCGAGTTCAAGATCCCCTTGGCCGACAGCCTGATCGCCACCGCTGCGGCACGCTACGACCGTTACGGCAGCTACAAGGCCGACGGCGGCGGCGAGGCGCTGGATGTCGGCAGCCAGAAGGAAACCACCTGGAACGCCGGCCTGGAATGGCGTCCGTTCGAGTCGCTGCTGGTGCGCGGCTCCTACGCCACCAGCTTCCACGCGCCGGACATGCACTACCTGCTGGGCCAGGCCAGCAGTTCCGAGGTGTTGACCTATGACCGCCTGCGCTGCATCGAGAGCGGCGCCTATCTGGTCAACAACTGCGGCGTGGGCAATACCGATGTCTGGTATGCGTTCGACGTGAACCGTCGGGGTACGCCGCTGCTGCGCTCGGAAACCGGTGATTCGTGGACGGTCGGCTTTGTCTGGGACGTGCTGCCGAACCTGTCGATGAGCGCGGACTACTGGGCGATCAAGCTGGAAGACATGATCGTCGACGTCGGTGCGGACGAAGTACTGGCCAGCGAAGCGGGCTGCCTGACCGGCAAGAACATGGACGGTACGCCGTGGGCGAACCCGGCGGGTGAGGCTTACTGCGCCGGCATCCTCGCCCGGGTGAACCGTGACAGCAGCGGGCGGTTGGTGTCGATCGAGCGCGGGCCGTTCAACCTGGCCAGCCGCGAAGTGCGTGGTATCGATCTGAGCGCGCGCTATCGCCTGGAGACGGCCGCATGGGGCAGCTTCCAGCTGGGGGTGAACTACACCAACCAGATCTCGACCAAGGAGCAGCGCTACGCCAACGATCCGAACCCCGAGCGCCGCGACCGTGACCTGCGCAGCAAGCTGCGCGCGAGCCTGGCCTGGCAGGGCGGCAACTGGAACGCGAACGTGTATGCCGACCGCATCGGCTCGGTGCCGGGCGTGCGCTATCACTGGGGCACCGACCGCCTGGACAACCCCGGCGGCTGTCTGCCGTTCACCGATGGCTACGTGCCCAGCGACAGCCCGTCGCTGAACTGCCTGGAGCCAGCCACGCGTCCGGATGGATCGGCCAATACGAACCCGAACGCCGGCCAGCAGACGGCGCGCTACTACGGCCGGGTCGGGCCGTTCATCACCTGGAATTTCAACGTTGGCTACCAGGTGACCGAGTTCATGAAGGTCAATCTGTACGTGAACAACGCTTTCAACGCGACCAGCTGGAACCACAAGGACCCGTACAAGGTCGACTACGATTTCGCCCCGACCCGCCTGCTCGGTGCGGTGGGTCGTGAGTTCGCGCTGGAGTATGTGTTCACGTTCTGAAGGACGGCGGCACCGGGCATGACCCGGCGCCAGCCACGGGATGCCGGGCAGCCACGCATGGCGTGGCTCTACTGGGTGCGCGGGGTGACGGGGCGGCCACGCATGGCGTGGCTCTCCTGAGGCTTTGCAGTAGATCCACGCCATGCGTGGATGGGCTTTCGGCGGAAGATGGTGGATTTGACCTTCCCACGATGGCAAGGTCTAGGCTGGTCACCTCTCCAGATGGAACCAGGGAAACCAGGCCATGAGCACCTCCAGCGTTACCGCCGTCCCCGGGACGGCTTCCACCCTCAGTCTGCCGATCGAAGGCATGACCTGCGCCAGCTGTGTTGGCCGGGTCGAAGCGGCCCTGGCCAAGGTCGAGGGAGTCGCCAGCGTGTCGGTCAACCTGGCCACCGAGCGCGCGGACATCCGCTCCTCTGGCCCGATCGATCGCGACGCGCTGATCCAGGCAGTGGAGAAGGTCGGCTACGAGGTGCCGGCTGCGACCACCGAACTGACCGTGGAAGGCATGACCTGCGCGTCCTGCGTCGGGCGCGTGGAGCGCGCGCTGTTGGCGGTGCCGGGCGTCAGCCAGGCCAGCGTCAACCTGGCCACCGAACGTGCGACCGTGCGCGGCGTCGCCGGCATCGACGCACTGGTGGCGGCGATCGACAAGGTCGGCTACGCGGCGCACGCGATCGATGGCGGCACCCAGGTCGATGAGGAAGCGGCGGAAAAAAAGGATGCCGAGCGGGTGGCGCTGAAACGCGACCTGATCCTGGCCAGCGTGCTGGCAGCACCGGTGTTCGTGCTGGAAATGGGCTCGCACCTGATTCCCGGCATGCATCACTGGGTGATGTCCACGATCGGCCTCCAGGCCAGTTGGTACCTGCAGTTCGTGCTGACCACGCTGGTCCTGGCCATTCCCGGCCGGCGCTTCTACCAGAAGGGCTTCCCGGCGCTGCTGCGCTTGGCGCCGGACATGAACTCGCTGGTGGCGGTGGGTACCGCGGCGGCGTTCGGCTATTCGGTCGTGGCCACCTTCATCCCGCACCTGCTGCCGGCGGGCACGGTGAATGTCTACTACGAAGCGGCGGCAGTGATCGTCGCGCTGATCCTGCTCGGACGGTTCCTGGAAGTGCGCGCGAAAGGCCGCACGTCAGAGGCGATCAAGCGCCTGGTCAACCTGCAGGCCAAGGTGGCGCACGTCAGCCGCGAAGGGCGCACCGTCGATATCCCGATCAACGAGGTACTGCTGGGCGACCTGCTGGAGGTGCGTCCGGGCGAGCGCGTGCCGGTGGATGGTGAGGTGACTGAAGGTCGCAGTTTCGTCGACGAGTCGATGATCACCGGCGAGCCGATCCCGGTGGAGAAGTCGGCCGGCAGCAACGTGGTCGGCGGCACCGTCAACCAGAAGGGCGCACTGACTCTGCGTGCCACGGCGGTGGGTGGGCAGACCATGCTGGCGCAGATCATCCGTCTGGTTGAACAGGCGCAGGGCTCCAAGCTGCCAATCCAGGCCGTGGTCGACAAGGTGACGCTGTGGTTCGTGCCGGCGGTGATGCTGGCGGCCCTCGCTACCTTCCTGGTGTGGCTGATCTTCGGGCCGTCGCCGGCGCTGACCTTCGCGCTGGTCAACGCGGTGGCCGTGCTGATCATTGCCTGCCCGTGCGCGATGGGGCTGGCGACGCCGACCTCGATCATGGTCGGCACCGGTCGCGGCGCCGAGATGGGCGTGCTGTTCCGCAAGGGTGAGGCGCTGCAGCTGTTGAAGGACGCCAAGGTGGTGGCGGTGGACAAGACCGGCACCTTGACCGAAGGCCGCCCGCTGCTGACCGACCTGGAGATCGCCGACGGCTTCGATCGCGCGCAGGTACTGGCCCGGGTGGCAGCGGTGGAGTCGCGCTCGGAACATCCGATCGCCCGCGCCATTGTCGAGGCGGCGACGGAGGAGGGCATCGCGCTGCCGGCGATGGTTGATTTCGAGTCGGTGACCGGCATGGGCGTGCGTGCCACCGTCGATGGCGCACGCGTGGAAGTGGGCGCCGATCGTTTCATGCGTTCGCTGGGCGTGGACATCGGCAGTTTCGCCGCGCTGGCCGATCGCCTGGGTAACGAAGGAAAGTCGCCGCTGTATGCCGCCATCGATGGCCGCCTGGCGGCGATCATCGCAGTCTCCGATCCGATCAAGCCGAGTACGCCGGCCGCCATTGCCGCCCTGCACCAGCTTGGCCTGAAGGTGGCCATGATCACCGGTGACAACGCTGCTACCGCGCAGGCCATCGCCCGCCAGCTCGGCATCGATGACGTGGTGGCCGAAGTGCTGCCGGAAGGCAAGGTGGAAGCGGTGCGCCGGTTGAAGGCGGCTTACGGTCAGATCGCGTTCGTCGGTGATGGCATCAACGATGCGCCGGCGCTGGCCGAGGCTGATGTGGGCCTGGCCATCGGCACCGGCACCGACGTCGCGGTGGAGTCGGCCGACGTGGTGCTGATGTCCGGCAACCTGCAGGGCGTGCCCAACGCCATCGCGCTGTCGAAGGCGACCATCGGCAACATCCGCCAGAACCTGTTCTGGGCCTTCGCCTACAACACCGCATTGATCCCGGTCGCGGCCGGTGCGCTGTATCCGGTATGGGGCGTGTTGCTGTCACCGGTGTTCGCCGCCAGTGCCATGGCGCTGTCCAGCGTGTTCGTGCTCGGCAATGCGCTGCGCCTGCGGCGCTTCCAGGCGCCGATGGTAGACGCGTCCCATGCGGCCCACTGAAGGAGCGATGGCATGAACATCGGTGAAGCATCGAAGGCATCCAGCGTGTCGGCCAAGATGATCCGCTATTACGAGCAGATCGGCCTGATTCCGCCCGCTGACCGCACCGTCGCGGGCTATCGCGCCTATTCGCAGGCCGACGTGCATCGGCTGCGTTTCATCCGTCGCGCGCGTGATCTCGGCTTTTCGGTGGCCGAGATCACCGACCTGCTGGGCCTGTGGAACGACACGTCGCGGCATAGCGCCGATGTAAAGCGCCTGGCCGAGCAGCACATCGATGACCTGGAACAGCGCATCGAGAACATGCGGCAGATGGCCGACACATTGAAATCGCTGATCAGCTGCTGCGCCGGCGATGATCGCCCCGAGTGCCCGATCCTGCAGCGGCTGGGCGAGGGCGAAGAGGGTGCTGCGCCGGTTGCAGCGCCCGCCGGGGCAGTACGCAGGCGCGCGCGCAGGACCTGACGAAGACAGATGGAAAAGAAAATGCCCGCCCCGGCAATTGCGCGGGGCGGGCATTGTTCATGCAGTTGGCAGCGTGATCAGGCCGTACGTGGCGGGAAACCCGCTTCGGTCAGTGCCGCGACGATCTGTGCTTCGCTGGCCGAAGTCTGTACCTGCACGCGGCGGCTTGCCGGGTCGGCCGACACGGTCGCTGCCGGGTCGACCAGTTCGATCGCCTTGGTCACGCTGCGCGCGCAGCCACCGCAGGTCATGCCTTCCACATGGAATTCCATCTGTAGCTCCTTCGATTCACTTGGGGGTGGAAGCAGTGTGCACCTTGCAACGATGGCAGGGTCAAGCGATACGCTGAACAAAAAAACGGCAGCCACCTTTACCAGCGCGGCTGCCGTGGAGGATCGTCCCCGCCCGCAGGCGGGGTTGGTGCCTTAGAACTTCCAGTTCACGCCGAAGTACAGCTGGCGGCCGGCATACAGGTTGGACAGCAGACGGGCCTGGCTGTCGTTGCCGATGTAGCTGCGCAGCTCGGACTTGGTGGCGTTCAGCACTGCTGCGGTCACGGTCCAGTCCGCAGTGATGTTGTAGGCCACGTTCAGATCCAGCTGGCTGTACGGCTTGGTGTAGGTGGTCAGGCCGTTGTTGAGGCCGCCCACCACTTCGCCACGACGGTTGTACGAGGCACGGGCCAGGAACTTCTCGTTCTCGTAGAACACGGTGACGTTGGCCTGGTTCTTGGCGCTGCCGACCAGCGGCGACGAACCGATCTCTTCGCCATCAAGCACGATCGAGGCCAGATTGGTGTCGTTGTAGGTGTAGTTGGCCTGGACACCAAAGCCCATGTCGAAGGTGTACTGGCCATACAGTTCCACGCCCTGCGATACGCCGTCGCGGCCGTTGGCTTCGGTGCTGTACTTCTGCACCACCACCGTTTCACCACCGACGGTCATCTGCTGGTCGCGCACGACCGGCACGGTGAAGTTGTCCACGTTCTTGCGGAACAACGCCACACCTGCAACCGAACCCGGCTTGAAGTACCACTCTAGGCCAAGGTCGAACTGCACCGCCTTGAACGGCTCCAGTGCCTTGTTGCTGCCCGAGCCGTACCAGCCGGGGGTGTCGGTGCCGCCAGCGACGCGGCGATCGTTGCTGTATTCCTGGCTGATGTACTGCAGGCCGCCCGGATAGGCGATGCTGGTGTAGCCGGGGCGCGCGATCACCTTCGACGCGGCACCGCGCAGCACCAGGTTGTCGGTGATGTCCCAGGCGATGTTGAAGCTCGGGAGGAAGTCCGTATAGGTCTTTTCCAGCGAGCTGAGGGTATAGACCTTGTCGCGCACCTGGTTGTCCGGCAGACGTACGAAGCCACCCTGGCAACGCAGGTTCGGATCGGCAGCCGGGTCATCGCAGCTCATCGGCGCACCAGCGGCGTTGTCCACGAAGTAGTCGTTGAAACGTTCGACCGAATCGCTGGACTGGGCGAACTGCTTGGTACGCACCACACGCACGCCGACGTTGCCACGCACGCGATCAGTGCGGAAGTTGGCCTGGAAGTAGCCCGAGTAGATCTTCTCGTTGACGTCGTAGACGAAGTCTTCTTCGGTACGATTGTGCGAGCCACCGTAGGTCTGGTTGAGGTAGTCGATGTAGGCCGGGTAGTTGATGCCGGGGAACACGTTGGCATTGAAGCCACCGGCGATGTTGCTGATCGGGTTGGACAGGAAGAAGCCCGGCTGCGCATTGCCTGCGGTCGGATCGCAACCGGCCTGGTAACGATTGTTGTCATAGTCGGCCGGGTCCAGGCCCTGGCAGACCCAGTAGGTGTTGCCGGTGTTGCGGTGCACCTGGCCGTCGCGGTACTTGGCGCCGAACTGGATCGAGTCCAGCCAGCCGGCTTCGAACATCTTGGTGACGTCCGCCTGGAAGTAGTTCTGCTTGACCTCGGTCTGCATCCACGACGAATCGGTGGAGCCGGTATCGACCTCGGCGACGCCAGCCATCAGCTGCTGCTGGATGTCCGGCGAGACGGTCAGCGACGGCGTGCCGGTCAGGTCCCACGCGGTGTACTGGTTGCCCGCCTGCCACTGGTCACCGACCTTGCGGCGGGGCTTTGCCGACATGCGGAAATTCATCGACGGGCCACCCTTGGACCAGGTGCGGCCGCCGGTGAAGCTGGCCTTCCACAGCGGGCTGATGTCCCAGTCGACGGTCAGATCGGCCGTCTGCGAAAGCGCTTTTTCCTTGCTGTAGCCACCAGTCAGCTGCGGGGTGGGGATGGTGCAGTCATCCGGACCCCAGCCCCCCGGCGGCAGGCCAGCTGCGGCGGCCTGGTCTTCGCTGCAGTAATAGGTCTTGCCGGCAAGCTTTTCGTACTGCGCGCCGGTGACGATGCTGCCACTGGGATCGAAGCTCAGCCCGTTGAGCAGGCGCCCGCCGGCCCAGTTGCCATCGCCGTTGTAGCGGGCCAGGTTCCACTCCGGCACCTTCAGCATGTTCTGGGTGTAATCACCCTGCAGCTCAAAGCGGAAGTAGTTCGCAGTCAGGGTCAGGTTGTCGATCGGCTTGAACTGGAAGGTCAGCTGGCCGCCCTTGCGCTCGCGCTTCTCTTCCTTCACCGCGAAGTTCACCGAGGTCGGCATGAAGAATTCGCTGTAGTTCGTGCCAGCCTGGTTGTTGAAACCGGATTGGCCCCACCAGTAGTGGATGCCATCCTGTTCCAGCAGGTTGCCGTTGGCATCGCGCGCGGTGGTGTTGTTGCCGTACCACTGGTAGTCCTCGGTGCTGGTCTCCATGGTGCGGGTGGTGCGCTTCTGCTGGGTCACGCCGACCAGCACGCCGAAGCGCTCGTCCTTGCTGTGCCAGGAATACAGCGCCGACACCTGGGGATCGATGTCGTGGCTGGTATCGGACGAAGTGCCTTCCAGGTTGACGTAGCCGGAATTGGCTTCCATCTCCAGCGGTCGGCGCGTGTGCAGGATGACCGTGCCACCGATGCCGCCTTCGTCGATGCGCGCTTCCGGCGACTTGAACAGCTCGGCGCTGGACAGCATGTTCGACGGCAGCAGGGTGTAGTTGAACGAGCGGGTGGCTTCGTTGTTGGTCTCCGACGAGGCGACGTAGTTGCCGTTCAACTGGGTCAGGGTCAGATCGGGCGCGAGGCCGCGCACGCTGACCGATTTGCCTTCGCCACCGCTGCGGGTGATGACCACGCCGGGCACGCGCTGCAGCGCGTCGGCCACGTTCTTGTCGGGGAACTTGCCAACGTCCTCGGCGGTGATCACTTCGACCACGGCGTTGGCGTCGCGCTTCTGCTGCAGGCTCTTTTCGATTGCGTAGCGATAGCCGGTGACCTGGACGCTGTCCAGGGTGGTGGCGTCCTGCGCGCCGGTCGTTGCCGCCTGCTGCGCGGAAGCGCCAAGCGGGGCGACGGCGGCGGCCAGGGCCAGCGCGATGGCCAGCGACAACGCGTCGTGGCCCTGCGTACGTGTTGAATGCTTCATTGCCATCTCTCCCTCTCTCCTGGATTGATCCGGTGACTGACTGACGCGGAAACTTGAATCGATCTAATTCGTGATGCCGATCTTGCCTTCGCCCTGCAGATGCAACGAGCGCCTGGCAGATGGCGCGGCACGTCCTGTCTTGCTCCCCAACTCCGGGCCATCGCGCTGTCGTCTTGGATCGATCTAAGCGATGGGCGGGGCGATTTTTAGCACGGCAACGGCGCCGACGCATGTTGCTGCGCAATATGGCAGTGACGTGTCGTGCAAATGACCCTTTACGGAAAAATGCTGTAAGCGGTTACATGCGCAAATGGGCGGGGCCGGCCGGGCTGCGCCCGGCACCCGCAGAGGCCTTCAAGCCAGGGCAGCAACAGCAACAGCAACAGCTGGTTTTCTGTGGGATGGCGGGGTGGGTCCGGTTGCGGGGGACGCCGTGAACCCGTCCTTGGGGGCTTGGCCGCGGCATCCATGCCGCGGACACCCCCGCAACCGGACCCACCCCGCCTTCGACAGGTTTCCGCGATCTGTTGGAATGGCATGGCGTGCTCCTGGTGGGTGTCGATCTTGGTCGACACGTAGATCCACGCCATGCGTGGATGAAATCCAATCCATTCGATGATTTCGAAATCGGTAGGAACATCCATCCACGCATGGCGTGGATCTACCAGACATCAGGAAACTGTCAGGGGTGGGGCGGCGTGGGTATGCAGGACCGTTGGCGCCATGGATGGCGCCATCGAGCCCCCATGGATGGGTTTACGGCGTGTCCTGCATACCCACACCGCCCCGCCCACCCCGGTAGTCTGCTTCTGCCCTTGCTCCGGCCTCTGCGGGTGCCGGGCGCAGCCCGGCCGAAGCCCATCCCTCATGCTGCGCCGCAGAATGCATTGGGCGAAATTCCCATGGTCTACTTAAATCGATCTAAATCCGCCGGGGTGCGGATTTGTACCGATGGAAACGAGGGCTCGGCCTGTGCGGCCGGTCCTTCGCTGCCGCCCTGCCGCCAAGGAGTCCTGCCCGTGACCAGGTTGTCCCACCGTCGTCCCGACCGCCGCCTGTCGGCACTGTCCCATCGGCCCTTGGCCCGCATCGTCTGTCTGCTGGCACTGGCCGTGACGCCCTGGCTGCAGGCCGCACCGGCCGCGCTGGAGCGCGAGGTCAATACCTTCATCGGCAGCAAGGATGACGGCAACACCTTCCCCGGTGCCTCGGCGCCGTTCGGCCTGATCCAGGTCAGCCCGATCGGCAGCCACTACTCGGGCTGGCGCTACGACGACGACAAGATCCGCGGCTTCGGCCACTCCTTCCTGTCCGGCGCCGGTTGCTGGGAACAGGGTGGGCAGGTCTCGGTGCTGCCGGTGACCGGCAGCATCGGTCCCGGTGGCGACTTCGATACCGCCAACCCCAAGCAGTTCGACCACAAGGCGTATGCCTCGGCCTATACCCATGACGGCGAAATCGGCCAGGCCGGCTACTACAAGGTGCGCCTGACCAGCTACGGCGGCATTGATGCGGAAGCGACGGCGCGTACCCGCGCGGCTGCCGAGCGCTACACCTTCAGCCAGGGCAAGGGCGATGGCCACGTGCTGGTCAATGTCGGCCAGGCCAACGAGCGCCACTCGGTGATCGGCAGCGTGGTCGACGTGGTGGGTGACCGCGTGGTTGAAGGCAAGCTGGTCACCAAGAGCTTCTGCGGTGGCCATCAGTACACCACCTGGTTCCGTATCGAGTTCGACCGTCCGTTCAAGGCGCATGGCACCTGGGGCGAGGGCGGTGGTCTGCCGGGCGCGCGCCACAGCATGGAAGGCGAGCAGAAGCCGAATGGCGCGTGGCTCAGCTTCGATCTGGCCAAGGGCCAGTCGGTCACGGCCGTCAGCGCGATTTCGCATGTGGACGCCGAAGGTGCGCGCAACAACCTGCGTGCCGAGGGCATGCAGGGCGGGGCGCTGCTCGGCTTCGAACGCATGCGCACGCTGTCGCAGCAATCCTGGCGCGAGCAGCTGGCACGCGTGCGCGTGCAGGGTGGCAATGGCGATGACCGCACCGTGTTCTACAGCGCGCTGTACCACGCGCTGCTGCAGCCGCTGACCGGCAGCGACGCTGATGGCCGCTACCGTGGTTACGACGATGGCATCCATCGCGCCGATGGCTGGACCTACTACGAGTACTTCTCGCTGTGGGATACCTACCGTGCGCAGAACCAGTGGCTGGCACTGACGCGCCCGGACGTGGCGCGCGATATCGGCCGCAGCCTGTTGGCGATTGACGAGCAGGGCGGTTGGCTGCCGCGCTGGGGCTATGCCAACTTCGAGACCAACATCATGACCGGTGATCCGGTCACCCCGTTCATGGTCGACCTGTGGCGCTTCGGTGCGCTCAAAGGCCGTGAATCGCAGGCGTGGGATGCGCTGCGCCGCAACGCGTTCGGTACGCCGCCGCTGAATTCGCGCGCTGCCGGCCGCTCCGGCAACCCGACCTACCTGGACAAGGGCTACGTGGTCTACGACCGTGCGTTCCCGTCCAAGGGCATGGATGTCGATCCTCACCATGGTGGTTCGGCAACGCTGGAGTACGCTCTGGCCGACTGCGCGCTTTCGCAGATGGCCGATGGCCTCGGCCATGCCCAGGATGCGGCGACCCTGCGTGAGCGCGGCCGCAACTGGCGCAAGGTGTGGGACCCGCAGGTACGCGATGCGGAAACCGGCTTCAGCGGCTTCCCGCGCCCGCGCACCGAAGACGGCCAGTGGTATAGCCCGGCCGATGGCCACTACAGCCCGCGCTCGCACCATGGTTTCCATGAAGGCACGGCTTGGCAGTACCAGTGGCTGGCGCAGCAGGACGTGCCGGGCCTGGTCGAGGCGATGGACGGCCGCGAACAGGCGGGCCGCCGCCTGGATGCCTTCTTCGCGATGGATGCGCTGCAGGCCGACCCGCTCAATGCCGCCCGCAAGGAATGGGTGGTCGGGCCGTACAGCTACTACAACCAGTTCCGCTACAACCCGAACAACGAGCCCGACCTGCACTCGCCGTGGCTGTACACGCTGATCGGCCAGCCCTGGAAGACCGCCGCGGTGGTGCGTGCGGCGCAGCAGCTGTTCACCAATGCACCCAACGGTGTGACCGGCAACGACGACCTCGGCACGATGTCGGCCTGGTACCTGTTCAGTGCGATCGGCGTGTACCCGGCGGTGCCGGGCAGTGGCGAGTTCCTGCTGCATACGCCGCGCTTTGCCAAGGTCGAGGTCGAGCTGGGCAATGGCCGCACCCTGCGCATCGAGGCGCCTGGCGCCGATGGTCGCCGCCTGCAGTACGTGCAGGGTGTGCAGGTCGATGGCCAGGCACATGCCCCTGTCTGGCTGGGCTGGAACCAGCTGCAGCAGGGCCCGAAGCTGCGTTTCGCCCTCGATGGCACGGCGCCCACGCAGGGCTGGGGCACGGCGGTGAAGGATCTGCCGGTGTCCTGGTGTGCGGCACCGGGCAGCCAACTGCACTGAGCCGGGCTGTGCCGTTCGAGGCAACCCAGCGAACGGCACGGCACGACAGGGCCGCGATCCATTAGGCTTGAGCATCCATCGGAGTGCGGGAAGACGATGAACGACAACGGCGACAGTTCCAGCAAGCGTTCCGGCAAGGCGGTGACGGTGACCGACATCGCCCGCGCCATCGGCGTTTCGCGCGCGACGGTGTCGCTGGTGCTGCGCGGCAGCCCGCTGGTCAACGTCGATACCCGTGCCCGGGTGGAGGCTGAGCTTCGCCGCCAGCGCTATGTCTACAACCGTGCTGCAGCGAACCTGCGGCGGCGCACATCGTCCAGCATCGCGCTGGTGATCAACGATCTGTCCAACCCGTTCTTCGCCGAATTCGCCTCCGGTGTGGACGAAGCACTGGGTGGGCGCGGCTACGTGACCCTGCTCGGCAGTACCGGCGAGTCACCCGAGCGCCAGCAGGCGGTGCTGTCCACGTTGATGGAGCACACGCCTGCAGGCCTGATCCTGTCGCCGGCCGAAGGCAGCGACGCCACGCTGCTGCGGCAGGCGCTGGGTGCCAATGCCAACGTATTGCTGTTCAACCGCGAACTGGACGGCGCCGACTGGGACTTCCTGACCCTGGACAACCAGCATGGTGCCTACCTGGCCACCCGCCACCTGATCGAGCGTGGTCATCGCCAGATCGCGTTCTTCGGTGGGCACGCGGCATCGAGTTCCTGCCACCAGCGTCGCGCTGGATTCCAGCAGGCGCTGGCCGAAGCCGGTCTGGCGCTGCCGCAGGGCTGGATGATCGAATCGGCACCCAACCGGCTGGAAGCGGCCGCGCGCACCGACGAACTGTTCGTCGACGGCCATCGGCCGAGCGCGGCGGTCTGCTACAACGACACCGTCGCGCTGGGGCTGATGCTGGGCCTGAACTCGCGCGGCATCCGCCCCGGCGGTGACTTCGCGGTGACCGGCTTCGATGATATTTCTGAAGCGTCGGTTGCCGTGCCGCCGCTGACCACTTTGACTGCCGACCCGCGCGAGCGCGGCCGGCAGGCGGCGTCCCTGCTGCTGCAACGACTGGAGGAACCGGATGCGCCACCACGGCGCACGGTCGCCCCGGTACAGTTGCGCATCCGCGAAAGCAGCGCCGCACGTCCGAACTGATGCTCTGCTGCTGAACTGATTGCACCCTTCCACGCACCAACGACCTTTCGCGCATCGAGGCGCGTACCGCATGCCGATCTCCGCAACGCCCCGCCCATCGGGTTCCCCGGGCAACCAGCCTGCCGTCACCAACGGCAAGGCGCTGGCCGTGGTCACCACCATCTTCTTCATGTGGGGCTTCCTGACCTGCCTCAATGACATCCTGATTCCGCATCTGAAGGCGGTGTTCGAGCTGAACTACGCCAAGGCGATGCTGGTGCAGTTCACCTTCTTCGGCACCTACTTCCTGATGTCGTTGCCGGCCGGGCGGCTGGTGGCAGCGCTGGGTTACAAGAAGGGCATCGTGGCCGGCCTGGTGATCGCCGGCATCGGCGCGCTCGGCTTCTGGCCGGCCGCTGAGTTGCGCGTCTATGGCGCCTTCCTCGGTGCGTTGTTCGTGCTGGCCACCGGCATCACCGTGCTGCAGGTAGCAGCCAACCCGTATGTCGCCTTGCTTGGCCCGGAGCAGACCAGTTCCAGCCGTCTGACCCTGGCGCAGGCGCTGAATTCACTGGGTACGGCGATCGCGCCGATCTTCGGCGGCATGCTGATCCTGTCCAACACGGCCATGAGCGGTGAGCAGATCGCCGCGCTGCCGGCCGCCGAACAGCTGGCCTACCGTACCGCCGAGGCGCACGCGGTGCAGGGCCCCTACGTGGGCCTGGCCATTGCGCTGGTGCTGCTGGCGCTGTTCGTGTTCCTGTTCCGCCTGCCGGCGCTGAACGACACCACCGAGCAGGCCGACCACGGCCACCAGCACAGCTATTTCGATGCATTGCGCAAGCGTCACCTGCTGCTGGGCGTGCTCGGCATCTTCTTCTACGTCGGCGCTGAAGTATCGATCGGCAGCTTCCTGGTCAACTACCTGTCGATGCCCACCATCGGCGGCTTCAGCGAGCAGGAAGCCACCCACTATGTGTCGGCCTACTGGACGATGGCGATGATCGGTCGCTTCGCCGGTTCGGCGCTGCTGGCGCGCTTCTCGCCGAGCCGACTGCTGGCGATCTTCGCGCTGGTCAATGTTGGCCTGCTGACGCTGACCATGATGACTTCCGGCAATGTCGCGCTGTACTCGGTGGTGGCGATCGGCCTGTTCAATTCGATCATGTTCCCGACCATCTTCGCGCTCAGCATCGAGCGCCTGGGCCCGCTGACCAGCAAGGGCTCGAGCCTGCTGATCATGGCCATCGTCGGTGGCGCCGTGGTGCCTTACCTGCAGGGCGTCCTGGCCGACCACGTCGGCGTGCAGGCCAGCTTCATCCTGCCGCTGCTGTGCTATGGCTACATCATTTTCTACGGACTGGTCGGCGCCCGCGCGCCGGCTGCCGGCACGCAGGGAGGCTGAGTCGAAAATGGGTTCCATCGTCTGCTTCGGCGAAATTTTGATCGATCTACTAGCGCAGCCGCCGGCCTCGGCCGATACCCCGCGCGCGTTCCTGCAGTACGCCGGCGGTGCGCCGGCCAACGTCGCGGTGGCCGCTGCACGGCTGGGCGCGAAGACCCAGTTCGTCGGCATGCTCGGCCGCGACATGTTCGGCGACTTCCTGGCGGAGAGCCTGAGCGAACACGGCGTCGGCACCGACTACATCGTGCGTACCGACGCGGCCAAAACCGCTCTGGCCTTCGTAGCACTGGACGCGGGCGGCGAACGCAGCTTCAGCTTCTACCGTCCGCCTGCCGCCGACCTGCTGTTCCGTGACAGCGACTTCCAGGCAGGCTGCTTCGATGGCGCGCAGTGCTTCCATGTCTGTTCCAACAGCCTGACCGAAGCAGACATCGCCGAAGCGACGTTCGCCGGCATGGACCGGGCGCGCACGGCCGGCGCGGTGGTCAGCCTGGATCTCAACCTGCGTCCGGCGCTGTGGCCGGCCGATGTCGACCCGACACCGCGGCTGTGGCAGGCACTGGAACGTGCCGACCTGGTCAAGCTGTCACGCGAGGAACTGGAGTACCTGGCGGCACCGCTCGGCGATGACGGCGAGGCACTGGTACTGCGGCGCCTGCTGGCTGCGCAGGCACGCTGGGTGATCATCACCGACGGCGCCGCCACGCTGCATTGGTACACCCGCGAAACGCAGGGCAAGGTCACCAGTTTCCGTGTGCCCACCGTGGACACCACCGCCGCCGGTGATGCCTTTGTTGGTGGCGTGCTGGTCGGGCTGCTGGAGCGGCGTGGGGCGGGTGCGGGCTTTGCCGCGTTCTGCCAGGACCCGCAGGCAATCGCCGCCACGCTGCGCTTCGGCGCCGCTGTTGGCGCACTGGCGGTGACACGCAAGGGCGCGTTCGCTGCGATGCCCTCGTTCGATGAAGTGCAGCAGCTGCTGCAGGCACAGGACCTTCCCGCATGAGTACCTCGCCCGATTTCCGTTCCCCCGCTTTCCTGCGCGCGCACATCGCCGACACCATGGCGTTCTACCACCCGCGCTGCATCGACCCGAAGGGCGGCTTCTTCCACTACTTCCGTGACGACGGCAGCATCTACGATGCCAGCCATCGCCACCTGGTGAGCAGTACCCGTTTCGTCTTCAACTACGCCATGGCGTACCGCGAATTCGGCAATGCCGAGTATCGCGATGCGGTCGAGCACGGCGTGCGCTACCTGCGCGAGGTGCATCGCAACCCGGCCACCGGCGGCTACGCCTGGACCCTACGCGATGGCGTGGTCGAGGACGACATGAACCACTGCTACGGCGTAGCCTTCGTGCTGCTGGCCTACAGCTGTGCATTGAAGGCGGGTATCGAAGAAGCCCGCACGTGGATGGACGAGACCTGGCAGCTGTTGGAGGCGCGCTTCTGGGAAGCCGAGCACGGCCTGTACAGGGACGAGGCCGACGGCAAGTGGAACTTCACCGGTTACCGTGGCCAGAACGCCAACATGCACATGTGTGAGGCGATGCTGGCTGCGTTCGAGGCCAGTGGCGAGCAGCGCTATGTCGAGCGCGCGCTGCAGCTGGCCGACAACATGACCCGCCGCCAGGCGGCCAAGGCCGGCGGTCTGGTCTGGGAGCACTACGACGTCAACTGGAACATCGACTGGGACTACAACCTGGACGATCCCAAGCACCTGTTCCGGCCATGGGGCTTCCAGCCCGGCCACCAGACCGAGTGGGCCAAGCTGCTGCTGATCCTGGACCGCCACGTGCAGGCCGACTGGCTGGTGCCGACCGCGCAGCATCTGTTCGATGTGGCCGTGGAGCGCAGCTGGGACGAGGCGCGCGGCGGCCTGTACTACGGCTTCGCACCGGAGTCGCGCCGGCAGCATGGCATGGACGGCGCGCCGATCGGCGGCGACAGCTTCGTCTGCGACGACGACAAGTATTTCTGGGTGCAGGCCGAGACGCTGGCCACCGCCGCGCTGATGGCCAAACGCACCGGCGATGACCGCTATTGGCAGTGGTACGACCGTATCTGGGCGTACTCGTGGGAGCACTTTGTCGACCATCGTTATGGCGCGTGGTTCCGCATCCTCGACGCTGACAACCGCAAGTACAGCGATGAGAAGAGCCCGGCTGGCAAGGTTGATTACCACACCATGGGCGCCTGCTACGAAGTGCTGAACGTCGTGCGTTGAACATCGTCCGAATGCAGTAGTGCCAGGCCATGCCTGGCAAAAACAACAGGAGCATCACGTGCATCGCCTTCCCCTCGTTGTCCGTCTGCTCCTGCTGCTGTTCGCGGCGACCGCATTCCCCGCCGCCGCCGACCCGCTGCAGGCGCAATGGGAATTCCGGCTGCTGCCCGGCGACGCGCAGGGCGCGGCGCATCCGGGCCTGCAGCAGTGGCGCGCGGCCACGGTGCCGGGCAGTGTGCATACCGATCTGCTGGCGCACGAGCTGATCCGTGATCCCTACGTCGGCGCGCCCGAAGCCGAGCTGCAGTGGATCGGCCTCGCTGACTGGGAGTACCGCGCCCGTTTCGATGTGGATGCGGCCACCCTGGCCAGGCCCAACGCCGAGCTGCGCTTCGATGGCCTGGATACCTATGCCGAGGTGAAGCTCAACGGCAAGCCGCTGCTGCGTGCCGACAATGCCCACCGCACCTGGCGCGCCCGCGTCGAAGGTCGCCTGCGAGCGAAGGGCAATGAGCTGCAGATCGTGTTCCGTTCGCCGATCCGCACGCTGCTGCCGGGCGTGCAGGCGATGCCGCACAAAATCGCAGGCAATTATCCTTCGCCGTACGGCGATGAACCCAAGGACGCGATGGTCGGCAACTTCGCGCGCAAGCCAGCCTACCACTTCGGCTGGGACTGGGGCCCGCGCTACGTTACGGCGGGCGTCTGGCGCGGCGTTGACCTGCAGGCATGGGGCGCGCATCGGTTGACCGACCTGGCCGTACGCACCGATGCGCTTGATGCGGAAAAGGCAACGCTGGCCATAGTGCTGCAGGTGGAACAGGGTGCGGCCGCCGGTCCGGTGGCGGTGGACGTCGAGGTGCGTGATCCCGATGGCCGCAGCGTTGCGCGGGTGCAGCGCACGGTCGAACTGAAGCCCGGCCAGAACAGCGTGGACGTGCCGGTCGAACTGGCCAAGCCACGGCGCTGGTGGCCGGTGGGCCACGGTGCGCAGGATCGTTACGCCGTGCTGGCCTCGCTCGACGGTGGTGCCGATTCCACGTTGAAGCGCGAGCAGCGTATCGGTCTGCGCACGGTCGAGCTGCGCCGTGAGCAGGACGACAAGGGAGGGCAGGGCTTCGCCTTCGTGATCAATGGTGTGCCGATCTTCGCCAAGGGCGCGAACGTGATCCCGTTCGACGCCTTCCCTGCGCGTGTTGATGCTGCGCGCCTGCGCCAGGTACTGGTCGCCGCGCGCGATGCCAACATGAACATGCTGCGCAACTGGGGCGGCGGTTACTACGAAGACGATGCGTTCTTCGATATCGCCGACGAACTGGGCCTGCTGGTCTGGCAGGATTTCATGTTCGGCGGTGGCATGCAGCCGGGTTACGATCCGGCATTCCGCGCCAGCGTGGTCGCCGAGGCGCGCGACAACGTGCGCCGCCTGCGGCACCATCCCAGCATCGTGCTGTGGTGTGGCAACAACGAAGAAGAAACGGCGTGGAAGGATTGGGGCCATGGCCGCGACCTGAAGTCCGCCGATCCGGCGTTCGCAGCGAAGGTCTGGCAGGGTTACGTTGACCTGTTCGGCAACGACCTGCGCCAGGTGGTGAGCGAAGACGGGCTCGGCGTGCCGTACTGGTCCAGCTCGCCCAGCAACGATCTGGACGAGAAAGCCAACGATTCCACCCGCGGTGACAAGCACTACTGGCAGGTGTGGGGCAATCCAGCGCTGCCGGTGCAGGCCTATCTGCGTGAGACCCCGCGGTTCATGTCCGAGTACGGCCTGCAGGCCTGGCCTGCGGTGGCAACGGTGGACCAGATTGCCACCCGTGCCGAGCAGCGCATCGACAGTCCGGTGATCCGCGCGCACCAGAAATTCATGGCCGGCGAGGGCAATACGCGCCTGCTGCACTACATCGAGCTTGGCTACGGCACGCCGAAGGACTTCGAGGACTTCGTCTATCTGAGCCAGGTGATGCAGGCTGATGGCATTGCCTTGGCAGCACTGCACCATCGTGCTTCGCGGCCTTACACGATGGGCTCGCTGTACTGGCAGCTCAACGATGTCTGGCCAGGTGCCTCGTGGTCGAGCGTTGACTACTTCGGCCGCTGGAAGGCGCTGCACTTTGCCGCACGGCGCTTCTTCGCGCCGGTCACCGTGGCGGCGCTGCGCGATGAGGGCAGGACACGCGTGCGCGTGATCAATGACCAGGCCACGCCGTTGGATGCACGGTGGCGCCTGCGGGTGATGGACGTGGAAGGCAAGGTGCTGCGCCGTCGCGAGCAGGCGGTGACACTGGCCGCTGCCGGGGTCACCGACATCGGCAACTACGCCGATGCCGAGCTGTTGGCTGGAGCCGATCCGGCGCGGACAGTGGCGGTGTTCGAGCTACTGCAGGGTGGCAAAGTGACGGCGCAGCAGGTCGTCGGTTTCGTCGAAGCCAAGGACCAGGTGCTGCCACGCCAGCAGTTGAAATCAACCCTGGCGATCGACGGTGACCACTACCGCCTGCGGCTGCAGAGCGCAGCGCTGGTGCGCGCGGCATGGATCGATTTCGGCGCGCTCGACGTCCAGGTGGAAGACAATCTGCTGGACCTGCTGCCGGGCGAAACCCGCGACATCGCCGTGCGCGGCCCGGTGGATCTGACTGCGCTGCGCGAGGCGTTGAAGGTGCGCACCCTCAACGATCGTTGAGGGACACGCTGTACCTTGCTCTGGCAGGTGCCAACCCAGGCTGATCTGCATTGGTAGGTGCCAACCTTGGTTGGCACATCAGAAGCATGCCAACCAAGGTTGGCATCCACCAAAGCGGCCGGCTTTACAGCTGGATCTGCTGGAAGTTCTCGACGCGATCATGGCCGTTGGCGGCTGCGCCGATGCGCGGCATCGGGTAGTCCTCAAGGCGATCGACCAGGCGCGTCTGCAGGCCGGCCTCGCGGGCAGCGTCCAGTTCCTCGACCACGTCGGACAGGAACAGGATCTCGCCAGCGGGAACGCCGATGGCCTGCACGATGTGGCGATAGCTGTCGGCCTCGCGCTTGCCACCGACTTCGGTATCGAACCAGCCCGACACCAGCGGACTGAGATCACCGGCATCGCTGAAGCCGAAGAACAGCTTCTGCGCCGGCACCGAGCCGGAGGAGTACACATACAGCGGCAGGCCCGAGGCGTGCCAGCCCTTCAAGACCGGCGCCACTTCCGGGTAGAAGTGCGCGGTGTAGTCGCCACGACGGTAGCCCGCGTCCCAGATCAGCCCCTGCAGGGCCTTCAGCGCGGTGTGCTTGCGGTCCTGGTCGATCCAGCCCTGCAGCGTCTCGGCTACCAGGCTGTCCTGGCAGGCGCCGCCGATCTCGGTGGCGACGGCGTCCAGCCAACGACGCACCTCCGGCTGCTGGCCATGTTCGGCGACGAAGCCGGGCAGCGCCTGGCGTGCGTACGGAAACAGCACGTTCTTGACGAACGAGATGCTGCTGGTGGTGCCTTCGATGTCGGTCAGGATGACGCGGGGCTGCATTGATCAGGACGCCTGGGTCGGAATGTAACGGGGGAATTTCTGCGCGATGTCGGTGCCGGTGAAGTGACCGACCCAGCCATCCGGCTCGGTGAAGAAGCGGATCGCCACGAAGCTCGGCTCATCGCCCATGTCGAACCAGTGGGTGGTGCCGTCGGGCACAGCGATCAGGTCATCCTTCACACACTCGATCTCGTAGACCTTGTCGCCCACGTGCAGGGTGAACAGGCCCGAGCCGGCGACGAAGAAGCGCACTTCGTCTTCCTTGTGGAAGTGTTCGTCGAGGAACTTCTTCCTCAGCTCGGCGCGGTTCGGGTTGTCCGGCGCGATCGAGGCCACGTCCACGCTCTTGAAGCCGCGCTCGGCGACCAGGCGGTCGATGTCAGCGCGGTAGGCAGCAAACACCTCGTCCTGGCTCGCGCCCGGGGCGACCGGCGCGGTGGCCTGCCAGCGTTCAAAGGTGACGCCGATCTTCTGCAGTTCAGCAGTGATGATCGCGCCGTCCTGGCTGTCCAGCAGCGGCGATTCGGGATGGGTATCGTCGTAGATGCGCAGTCGGCTCATGGCGGCAGCTTGAACGTCTCGGGGGGAGGACAGGGTAGCAGGGTGGCACCGAGGGCCAGATTCCAGAATGGCATCTGGCCTTACCGGAAACGTCAGCGGCGCAGCTTGCGCAGCTCCAGCTCGCAATGCAGCAGGAACTCGAACGCTTCCATGTGCCGGCGCGCTTCGGCCATGTCGCGGCCCCACGCATACAGGCCATGGCCATCGATCAGGTAGCCCCACAGGGTCTGGGTGTCGAGCAACGCGTCAACCTGGGCCGACAGCACGTCCATGTCCTGGGTGTTGGCAAACACCGGGATGTCGATGGCCATCTCGTGGGTGCTGTTGCCGGCGAAGGCCTTCAGCAGTTCGTAGCCCTCCACCCGGATATGCCCCTGCGGCGCATACAGGCGCGAGGCGATGGTCTGCACCGGCGAATGGGTATGCAGCACGCAGCCGATCTCCGGGAAACGGCGATACAGCTGGGTATGCAGCAGGGTTTCGGCGGAGGGGCGCAGCGGGCGGCCGACGGCCTTGCCATCGAAGTCCACCACCATGATGTCGTCTTCGATCAGGCGGCCCTTGTCCTTGCCGGACACGGTGATCGCGGCATGGCGGTCATCCAGGCGGTGGGAGAAGTTGCTGCTGGTGGCCGGGGTCCAGCCGGCCTGGGCCAGTTCGCGGACGTTGTCGATCAGCAGCTGGGCCAGTTCGCTCAGGCGCGCGGTGTCGTAGGGGAAGGTGGGGGCGTTCATGGGGGCGATTTTACTGGATTCGGCCAACGGCTGAGCCCCTCGTGGCTGGCGTCAGAAGCAGATTCCGTGGGTTGGCCGGTCGGGTGGGCTGCGCAGGGGACGCCGTGAACCCGTCCATGGGGGCTTGGCCGCGGCATCCATGCCGCGGACACCCCTGCGCAGCCCACCCGACCGGCCACGGACAGGTTCCGTGCGTCTCAGCCACGGAATGAAGAAGTAAGAGCAGAAGCGGGTCGCTTCGCTGCGCTTGCTCGGAGCGGAGCATGGCTCCGCTCTACAGCAGATTCGTCCCCAAACATTCATTTCCGGGAACGCTTCATCCACGCATGGCGTGGATCTACCGACAGCTGCGTGGACCTGTCGAAGGCGGGGTGGGGTGAGATTGCGGGGGCGTGAGCCGCATGGATGCGGCGACCGAGCTTACAGGGACGCACTTGCAGCGTCCCCCGCAATCTCACCCCTCCCCGCCAAACCCTCAGACCCGCCGGTGCCGTTGCTCTGGCTTCAAAGGCGGGTGCAGGGCCGCAGGCCCTGCAATGCAAAAAACCTCACTTCCCCCGCAGACGGCTGTGCTTGAACCCGTAGAAGAAGTAGATCACGAAGCCGACAAACGTCCACACGCCCATCAGCATCCAGTTGTGCAGCGTCATCGCCGACAGCAGCGCCAGGCAGCTCAGCACGCCCAGGCTGCAGATCAACCACGCGCCCCGGATGCGGAACGGACGCGGCAGGTCCGGCTGGGTACGGCGCAGGATCAGTACACCGGCACATACGGCCGCGAAGGCGATCAGCGTGCCCATCGAGGTCAGTTCACCGAGGATGTCCAACGGGAACAGCGCCGCCAGCAGGGCGATGCCGATGCCGGTGATGACCGTGTTGATATGCGGCGTGCGGTACTTCGGGTGGATCTTGGTGAACACCGGCGGCAAAAGGCCGTCGCGACCCATGATCATGAAGATGCGCGGCTGGCCGATGATCATCACCAGCACCACCGAGGACAGGCCGATCAATGCACCGATCTCCACCACCACCCGCAACCAGCCCAGCTGCGGATGCGCGGCCACGGCGGTGACTACCGGCTCATCGGTGCCCAGCAGCTGGTAAGGCACCAGGCCGGTCATGACCGCAGCCATCGCGATGTACAGCACGGTGCAGATCACCAGCGACAGCATCATCCCGATCGGCATGTCGCGCTGCGGCCTGTGTGATTCCTGCGCTGCCACAGATACCGCTTCGAAGCCGATATAGGCGAAGAACACCATCGCCGCACCGCGCAGAACGCCTTCCATGCCGTACTTTCCGGGGCCTTCGTTGGCGGGAATGAACGGGGTCCAGTTGCTGGTGTCCACGTACTTCCAGCCGACCACGATCACCAGCACGATCAGGCCGGTCTTGAGGATGACCATGGCCATGTTCATCGCCGACGACTTGCTGATGCCGACGTAGCAGAGCCAGGTCAGCAACAGCACCAGGATCGCGGCGGGGATGTTGGCGATGGCACCGGTCGGGCGCAGCTGCGCGTCCAGTGGGGCACTGACCAGCGCTGCCGGTAGATGGATGTCGAAATGGCTGAGCAGGCTGAGGAAATAGCCGGTCCAGCTGACCGCCACGGCCGAGGCGGAGACGCCGTACTCGAGTACCAGCATCCAGCCGATGAACCAGGCCGAGAGCTCACCGAAGGTGGCGTAGGTATAGGTATAGGCGCTGCCGGAGACCGGCACCATCGCCGCGAACTCGGCATAGGCCAGGGCGCAGAAGGCGCAGCAGATCGCGGCCAGCACGAACGACAGCATGATGGCCGGGCCGGCGTGGTTGGCGGCGGCCTGGCCGGTGATGACGAAGATGCCGCCGCCGATCACCGCGCCGATGCCGAGTGCGGTCAGACCCCAAGGGCCGAGGTGGCGACGCAGGCTGAGGCCGTTGGCGTCTTCGTGGGCGGCGTGCGGGTGCTTGGTGGCCCACAGTTGCTTGAACATGTGTGGTGGTCTTGTGCGGTGCGCCCTGTGAACGGGCGCGGGCGGAAATGCTTGCGGATATCGACGGGCCGGCGCAGGGGCCAGCCCGTCGGGAGGATCAGGGCGACTTGGCCAGCTTGCTGTGGCGGATGCCGTAGCCGAAGTAGATCAGCAGGCCCAGCAAGGTCCAGCCGACGAACAGGTGCCAATGCACCACGAACGCCTGCCAGAACAGGAACAGGCACGACAGCGCGCCCAGCGGGCAGATCACCCACACCAGCGGCACGCGGAACGGACGGTGCAGCTCCGGACGGGTGTAACGCAGGATCAGCACGCCCACGCAGACCGTGGCGAAGGCCAGCAGGGTGCCCATCGACACAAGCTCGCCCAGCACGTTCAGCGGCACCAGGCCGGCCAGCGAGGCGGCGATCACGCCGACCACGATAGTGGCCCAGTACGGGGTGCGGAAGCGCTTGTGGACCTTGCCGAACACCTTCGGCAGCAGGCCGTCGCGCGAGATGGTGTAGGCGATGCGGGTCTGGCCCATCATCATCACCAGCACCACCGAGGACAGGCCGGCGATCGCGCCGATTTCCACGGCGGTCTTCAGCCAGGACAGGCTCGGGTAGGCTTCCAGCGCGGTGGCCACCGGCTTGTCGGTGCCCAGCAGATGGTACGGCAGCATGCCGGTCAGCACCGCGCAGACGATGATGTAGACGATGGTGCAGACCGCCAGCGAGCCGAGCAGGCCGATCGGCATGTTGCGCTGTGGGTCCTTGGTTTCACCGGCGGCGGTGGAGACCGCATCGAAGCCGATGTAGGCGAAGAACACGATGGTGGCCGCGCGGAACACGCCGCTCCAGCCGAACTCGCCGGACACGCCGGTGTTTTCCGGGATGAACGGGTGCCAGTTGGCCGGGTCCACGTGGGCCGCACCGATGCCCACGAACAGGCAGATCACGAACACCTTGATGGCGACGATGATCGCGTTGACGAACGCGGACTGGGTCACGCCCACGTACAGCAGGCCGGTCACTGCCGCCACGATCAGTACCGCCGGCAGGTTGAACAGCTTGCCGGAGGCGGCGAACTCGTGTCCGTTCCAGGCGATCGGCGCCGCACTCAGCGCGTCCGGGAACGGCATGTGCAGCGTGGTGGTGATGAAGCTGATCAGGTACGCCGACCAACCCACCGCGACCGAGGCCGAGGCGAACAGGTACTCCAGCACCAGGCACCAGCCGATGAACCAGGCCATGCCCTCGCCGAGGGTGGCGTAGGAGTAGGAGTAGGCGCTGCCGGAGACCGGCATCATCGCTGCGAACTCGGCGTAGCACAGGCCCGCCAGCGCGCAGGCAATGCCGGCGAACACGAACGACAGCATCACCGCCGGGCCGGCGTGGTTGGCCGCGGCCTGGCCGGTGAGCACGAAAATACCTGCGCCGATCACCGCACCAATGCCAAGCATGATGAGGTGTTTCGCCGTGAGGGTCCGTTTCAACGTGGCTTCGCCGTCCAGGCTGCCTTCGATGGGTTCGCCGGCATCGACGTGCCCGGCCGGTTCGACCGGCTTGACCCTCAACAGAGCTTTCAGCATGCAGTACTTCCTGATGATCGGATTGGGAGGGCTGCCGGTACATTGCCAGCGGCCCGAATGGTGAAGGCCGCGCAAACGGCCCGCTGTACCTTAGCCAATGCTGAAGGCACCGCACAAGCGCAAACGCAACAATGAGCGGCGATAATGGCCGGTATTTTTCCGGGCACCCCGCATTCATGAGCGAAACCACCGAATCCCTTGCCGTGCTTGACGATCGCCTGCGCCGCCTGCTGCATGACTATGCGCGCAAAGAACCCGCCCACGACGCCTTGGCTGCCGAATTCGGCACATTGATCGACGATGTAGAAGATGCTTTCCGCCGCGAGCGGCTGGCAGGCCATTTCACCGCCAGCTGCTGGCTGGTCAGCGCAGACGGCCAGCGCCTGCTGCTGACCCACCATCGCAAGCTGCAGCGCTGGCTGCAGCTGGGCGGGCATGCCGACGGCGACCGCGACCTGGCCCGGGTGGCGCTGAAGGAGGCCGAGGAGGAGTCCGGCCTGACCGGGCTGGTGCTGGACGATCCGGCGATCTTCGACCTGGACAAGCATTGGATTCCGGAACGCAAAGACGTGCCGGGGCACTGGCACTACGACGTGCGTTTCGTGATCCGCGCGCTGGGCGGTGAGGATTTCGTGCTCAGCGAAGAGTCGCTGGAGCTGGCCTGGCGCCCGGTGGCCGAGGTCGCCAGCGATCCGCAGTCGGATGAATCAATGCAGCGCATGGCGCGGCGGTGGCTGGCACGCTAGCAACCTGTAGAGCCGAGCCCATGCTCGGCTGCCTTTCTGAGAGCGCCCATGCCGTGCATGAGCCGAGCGTAGGCTCGGTTCTACTAGAGGCAGCGATGCATAGTGCCCAGTAGATCCACGCCATGCGTGGATGGCGTGGTGCCGGATGCGTTCCGCCGGGCCATGCCCGGCGGCACGCCACTCAATACAGGATGCGCGTGCGCAACGTGCCCGGAATCGCTGCCAGTTCGTCACGCACCGCGCTGGCCTGCTCCTCACTAGCGGTGATGTCGATCACCACGTAACCCACCTTCGGGTCGGTGCGCAGGAACTGGCCGTCGATGTTGACGTTGTGCCGCGAGAAGATCTCGTTGACCTTGGACAGCACGCCCGGCACGTTCTGGTGGATGTGCAGCAGGCGCAGGCTGTCGGCGTGCTCGGGCAGGGTCACTTCCGGGAAGTTGACCGCCGACAGGGTGCTGCCGTTGTCGCTGTAGCGCACCAGCTTGGCGGCCACTTCGATGCCGATGTTGTCCTGCGCTTCCAGCGTGCTGCCGCCCACGTGCGGGGTCAGGATCACGTTGTCGTGGCGGGTCAGCGGCGATTCGAAGATATCGCCGTTGCCCTTCGGCTCGACCGGGAACACGTCCAGCGCCGCGCCACCGATGTGGCCGCTGGCAAGTGCAGCATCCAGCGCATCGATGTCGACCACGGTGCCGCGCGCAGCATTGATCAGGTGCGCGCCACGGCGCATCTTCGCCAGCTCGGTGCTGCCGATCATCCACTGCGTGGACGGCGTCTCCGGCACGTGCAGGGTGACGATGTCGGCGCGCGCAAGCAGGTCATCCAGGCTGGCCGCGGCACGGGCATTGCCCAGCGACAGCTTGGTTTCCACGTCGTGGAAGATCACCTGCATGCCCAGCGATTCGGCCAGTACGCCCACCTGGGTGCCGATATGCCCGTAGCCGATGATGCCCAGCACCTTGCCGCGCACCTCGTGGCTGCCGCTGGCCGACTTCGACCAGCCGCCGCGATGGCACTCGGCGTTCTTCTGCGGAATGCCACGGGTCAACATGATCGCTTCGGCGATCACCAGCTCGGCGACGCTGCGGGTGTTGGAGTAGGGCGCGTTGAATACCGGTATGCCGGCCAGTTCGGCCGCATCCAGGTCGACCTGGTTGGTGCCGATGCAGAAGCAGCCGACCGCAATCAGGCGCTTGGCCTCGGCCAGCACCTCGGCGCTGAGCTGGGTGCGCGAACGGATGCCGACGATGTGCGCCTCGGCAATGCGCGCCTTCAGTTCGTCCTCGGGCAGTGCCTTGGTGTGCGCCTCGATCTGGCTGTAGCCGGCGGCGCTGAACACCTCCACGGCGGTCTGGCTGACCCCCTCCAACAACAGCACACGGATATCCTGCTTCGGGAACGAGGTCTTCTTCGGCGACATGGGGCGGCACGGCCAGTGGGACAGGGGCTGACCACTATGCCAGATCGGAACGCCCATGGTGCAGTGCGCAATTGGTTGCAACTGCAGCTATTGAAGGCGCTGCAGGGCTGGACGCTGGGCCCAGCCACTGGCACGCTTGCCCGTTCTTCACGCCCCGCGCTGGACCGTCATGACCGATTCCCGCATCGCCTCGTTGCAGCAGGCCTGTCCCGGCCTGAAGCTGAAGACCGACCCTGCCGACCTGGAGCATTACGGTCGCGACTGGACCCGGCGCTGGACGCCGGCGCCGCTGGCGATCGCGTTGCCGGCCACGGTGGAAGAAGTGCAGGCGGTGATGCGCTGGAGCGCGGCCGAAGGCGTGTCGGTGGTTCCGTCCGGTGGTCGCACCGGCCTGTCCGGCGGCGCGGTAGCGGCCCATGGCGAGCTGGTGCTGAGCCTGGAGCGGATGAACAAGGCGCTGGACTACGACGCCGTCGACCGTACCCTGGTGGTGCAGGCCGGCATGCCGCTGGAGGCACTGCACAACGCCGCGCTGGAGCACGGCCTGATCTACCCGGTGGATTTCGCCGCGCGCGGTTCCTGTTCGATCGGCGGCAACATCGCCACCAATGCCGGTGGCATCCGGGTGATCCGTTACGGCAATACCCGCGAATGGATCGCCGGACTGAAGGTGGTCACTGCCACGGGCGAGCTGCTCGAGCTCAACAAGGGCCTGATCAAGAACTCCAGCGGCTACGATTTCCGCCAGCTGCTGATTGGTTCAGAGGGCACGCTGGGCGTGATCGTTGAGGCCACGGTGAAACTCACCGACCCGCCGCCGGCCAGCAACGTGATGCTGCTGGCGCTGCCCAGCTTCGACGTGCTGATGCAGGTGTTCGCCGCCTTCCGCGCGCGACTGCAGCTGCAGGCCTTCGAATTCTTCACCGACCGTGCGCTGGAGCACGTGCTGTCCCACGGCGCGCAGGCACCTTTCGATGAAGTACATCCCTATTACGTGGTGACCGAATTCGCTGCCGGTGATGAAGCGCAGGAAGCTGCGGCAATGGCCGCCTTCGAAGACTGCATGGGCAATGGCTGGGTCAGCGATGGGGTGATCAGTGCCAGCGATGCCCAGGCGGCGCAGCTGTGGCGCCTGCGCGAGGGCATCACCGAGGCGCTGGCGCGCTACAAGCCCTACAAGAACGATGTCTCGGTGCGGATCTCGTCGATGCCGGCGTTCCTGGCCGAGACCCAGGCGCTGATCGGCGACGCCTACCCGCATTTCGATGTGGTCTGGTTCGGCCATATCGGTGACGGCAACCTGCACATCAATGTGCTCAAGCCGGATGACACCAGCGATGCCGACTTCGTGACCCAGTGCGAGCACGTGACTAAGCTGCTGGCGCATGTGCTGGCGCGCTTCAATGGCAGCATTTCGGCCGAGCACGGTATCGGCCTGGTCAAGAAGGGCTACCTGGACAGCACCCGTGGCCCGGCCGAGATTGCGCTGATGAAGGCGGTCAAGCGCGCGTTCGATCCCGAAGGGCGGCTGAATCCCGGCAAATTGTTCGACCTTTGACACGGGCAAAGACTTCACCCAGCCGTTACGCTCCACCCACCCAATCGATGAACTCCCTGACCATGATCCGTCCGCTTCTGCTGCTTGCCCTGTTGTCCCTGCCGCTGGCCGGCTTCGCTTCGAGCTTTGCCGGCACCTCGGCCGGGTCGGCGACGGGTGCCTCTTCGGGTTCCTCGGGCAGCAGCTCGGGCGATGACAAGGTGGTGCTGGCTGCACGCGATGATGCGGCGGCTTTTGTCGCCAGCGATGGCCAGATCCGTGGCGCGCGCCTGCAGGCGGCACTGGTGCACCTGCGCGAGCAGGATGCAGCTGCACAGCAGCAGAGCGACCTGCAGCTGGCGCGCGCGCTTCTGGCGCGTTGATCCGGGCAGCATGACCTCCGCGTCATCGCTTTCTGTAGAGCCGAGCCATGCTCGGCTGAATGCCAAGCGCAGGCGGGCGATCACAGCAGCCACGCATGGCGTGGCTCTACTGCTGATCGCCCACGCTGCGCATGCGGCTGAGCGCCTGCAGCTCGATCCGTCCGGTCTCGATCCGGCACAGCAGCAGCTCGCCAGCCAGACCCTGGCCGACGTGCGGTCGCTGCTGCCGGAAGGCCTGCTGCGTGCATTGCCCGCGGAGGTGCAGGTCGGCTGGCGTGACGACCTGCCCGCGAACGTGCATGGCCGCGCCTTCGCCGGGCGCATCGCGCTGCGGCGCGACCTGCTGGATGACGATGTGGCCGGTGCCCGTCGTGCCCGCCGCAGCGCGCTGGTGCATGAACTGACCCATGTCGCCGACCGCACTGTTGCGAACTGGTCGCGCAGCGCCCGCTGGCGTGACCTTGCCGGTTGGCAGCGCAAGCCATGGCATCTGGGCCGCGGTGACAATGCCTTCCGCGACCGCAGCCCCGATGCCTACGAACTGACCGACCCGGCCGAGTACCTGGCGGTGAACGCCGAACACTTCGTGCTGGATGCAGAGTTCGCGTGCCGACGCCCGGCACTGGCGCAATGGTATCGGACGCACTTCGGTACGCCGCCATCGCTGCCTGCGCCGCACTGCACGGGCACTCTTCCGCTGCTGCAGGCCGACGCGGAAGAGGGCTCCGCTTCGCTGCTGGAGCTGGACCCGGCCCGGGTGTACGCCGTGGACTATCTGTTCGCCGAAGGCAGTGCGCAGCCGATGAGCCGCTGGGGCCACAGCATGCTGCGGCTGGTGATCTGCCGGCCCGGCCGCGCACCGGGACCGGACTGCCGGCTGGACCTGGAGCATCACCGGGTGCTGTCCTTCCGCGCCTTCGTCGGCGACGTGCAGATCTCCAACTGGCGCGGCCTGACCGGCGGTTATCCTTCGCGCCTGTTCGTGCTGCCGCTGCAGCAGGTGGTGGACGAGTACACCAAGGTCGAACTGCGCGGATTGGCCTCGCTGCCGCTGCAGCTGGACCGCAGCGAGATCGCCAGCCTGCTCGAGCGCACGGCACAGGTGCACTGGAGCTATGACGGCCGCTATTACTTCGTCAGCAACAACTGCGCGGTGGAGACGGCGAAGCTGCTGCAGGCAGGCGTTCCGCGTCTGGGCGAAGCCGGCCTTGCCCAGCTGAGCCCGCGTGGGCTGCGGCGACGGCTGGCACGGCTGCATGCCCTGGACGAGCAGGTGCTGGCCGATCCCGGGCAGGCCAAGGCGCAGGGTTACTACTTTGCCTCTGCGCGCGATCACTACCAGCAGTTGTTTTCGGTTGCCGCAGCGCAGATGGCGTTGCCGGCGCGCGATGTGCGCGCATGGCTGGCGCTGCCGGCGCAACAGCGCGCACCGTGGCTGCTGCGCGGTGATGTGCGTGCCAGCGCCGGCCTGCTGCTGCTGGAACAGGCGGCGCAGCGGCGCGCGGAACTGCGGTCACGCGACGCACTGAAGCGACGGTTGCTGGCCGACCCGGACAGCGCGGCCACCCGTTCGCTGCGTGCGTTGCTGGAACAGAGCGGCCAGTGGTTGCGCCCGGGCCAGTTGCTGGCCGACGCTGGTTACGGCCTGCCGCAGGCGGAAGAACAGGCGGAAGTTGCACGGGCAGCGGCCGCTGCCAGCGCACAGACGGTACCCGCCTGGCAGGCGCTGCGCGTGCAGCTGCGCGCGCAGCTGCCCGCGTCGCAGCGACGTGAGCTGGATGACATCGACCGCAATCTCGCTGTGTTGGGTGCGCGCGTACGTGAGCAGGCGGCCGAAGAGCCGCCTACTGGCGCGGTAGCTCGATGACGAAACGACTGCCTCCGGCTGTGCCCGGGGTGCAGTAGACCTGGCCGCCGTGCGCATCGGCGATGGCCTTGACCACCGCCAGGCCAAGGCCGCTGCCTCCGCCCAGGCGCGATCGTGAGCCGTCGCCGCGCATGAACGGATTGAAGATGTCAGCATGCAGGGCCGGGTCGATACCCGGGCCTTCGTCTTCAATCGCCACCTGCACGTGGGCCAGGGTGTCATGCACGGCGATGCGTACTTTGCCGGGGTTGGCATAGCGGCGCGCGTTTTCCAGCAGGGCCAGCAGCGCCTGCCGCAACCGCGTCGGGTCGCAATGGGCGGGGTGCTCTTCGCGGCTGGTTTCCAGCTCCAGCACGAAGCCGGCGCTGCGGAAGGCAGGATCGACCAGGGTCATCACCGAATGTACTTCGGCCACCACGTCGGTGCGGGCGCGGCGCACATCAAGGCGGGCATTGTCGGCCAGGCTCAGCACCCGCAGGTCTTCGATCAGCCGCGACAGGCCCTCGACCTGCGCCAGCAGGCTGCGGAACTGCGACTCATCAGGCTGGAAAACGCCTTCGGCGAGGCCCTGCAGGCGGCCGCGCAGGATCGTTACCGGTGTGCGCAGTTCGTGGGCGATGGCCGCGTGCCACATCACCCGTTCGCTTTCCATGTGCTGCAGGCGGCGCGCCATCGCGTTGAAGTCGTCCACCAGCGCGGCGACCTCGCCGGGGGAGTTGGCCTCGGCCGTGGCGCGCGCGCCGAGATCGCCGCCCGCCAGCGCGCGTACGCTGTCCACCAGTGAATTGAGCGGCGACAGGATGCGATGGGCCAGGCGGAACGAGGCGGCGATCGCCAGCGCCAGTCCAGTCAGGATCACCCCGACCATCCACGCCAGCTCGGGTCCAGTCGGCAGCCATCCTTCCGGCTCTTCGGCGCTGGCCGGGAAAAATTCGATCAGTACCGCATACAGCAGCCACGAAGAGAGGATCACCATCACGATGACGCCGACGACCATCAGCGACATCGACACGATGATGTGCCGGCTGAGCCCGGAGCGGCGCATCAGCGGTCGGCCATCAGGCGGTAGCCGACACCGCGCACGCTGGCCGGAATCTGGGTGAGGCCCACTTCGTCCAGTTTGCGCCGCAGCTTGCTGACATGGCTGTCCACGGTGCGTTCCAGCGCTTCGCTTTCCGGCAGGCATTCGTGCATCAGCTCGCTGCGGCTGAAGATCCGTGACGGCGCCAATGCCATGCAATGCAGCAGCTTGAACTCGGTCAGGGTCAGCAGCAGCTCGTGGCTGTAGCCGTCGCCTTCCACATGCACCGCGTGGGTGGCGGTGTCGATCAGCAGCGGGCCGACGCGCAGGGCGCTGGGCGCATCCGCCCGCGAACTGCGCAGCGTACGCCGCAGTACTGCGCGAACGCGCGCCGCCACCTCGGCGGGATTGAACGGTTTGACTACATAGTCATCGGCGCCCATCCGCAGTGCGGTCAGCTTGTCCAGATCCTGGTCCAGCGCGGTCAGCATGATGACCGGCGTTTCGCCGCGCTGGCGCAGCTGGGTCAGCACGCTCCAGCCATCCAGCCGCGGCAGCTGCACGTCCAGCAGTACAAGGTCCGGGCGCATGCTGCGATGCATGTCCAATGCAATCTGGCCATCGGCCGCACGCAGGGTACGCAGGCCCTCGCGTTCAAGGTAGGCGGCAAGGATGTCGGCGATCTCGGCTTCGTCCTCGACGATCAGGACCAGCGCCGCGAGGGCAGGGGAGGCATGCATGGCAAGGCGAGGCCGGAAGGTGCTTGCCCTCCATCGTATCTCCACAGTTCCTCCATCGAAACCCCATCATCGCCACGCACACTGCGCGCTTCATGATTCGTCAGCCGCGTCTGCGGCACTGTGCACAGCAATGAGAACCTTCAGGACTCCGGTCGCGCTGGTCGCGACCTTCGCCTTGGCCATGACGGCCTGCTCCCGCCCCGAACCCACCGTCGAGGCCGTGCCGCGTGTCAGCGTGGTTACGGTCGGCCCGCAGGTGGTGCAGCGCGATGATGAACTGCCCGGTCGGGTGGCGGCAGTGCGCACCGCGCAGATCCGTGCGCAGGTCGGCGGCATCGTGCAGCGCCGGATGTTCGAGCAGGGCGCGGAAGTACACGCCGGCGAGCCATTGTTCCAGATCGACCCGGCGGCGTTCCGCGCCGACGTCGATTCGGCGCTGGCTGCCCTTCAGCGCAGCGAGGCCGCCCTTGGCCGCAGCCGTGTGCAGTCACAGCGGCTGCAGGCGCTGGCCGCCGCGCAGGCGGTCAGCCAGCAGCATCGCGACGATGCCAGCGCCGAGCACGAGCAGGCCCGGGCGGCGGTCAACGAGGCGCGCGCGATCCTGGCGCGACGCCAGCTCGACCTGCGCTACGCGACGGTCAGTGCACCGATCGATGGCCGCATCGACCAGGCATTGGTGACCGAAGGTGCACTGGTCGGCGTCGCCGATGCCGAGCCGATGGCGGTGGTGCAGCAGATCGACCAGGTCTATGTGGACGTGCGCCAGCCGGCATCGCAGCTGCAGGCTCTGCGCCGCGGCGCGGTGGACGGTGAGCTGCCGGTGACGATCATCGGCGCGGCGGGTACGCCGCTTCCCGAGCGCGGCCGGCTGTTGTTCTCCGGTGTCAATGTCGATGCACGCACCGGTGATGTGATCCTGCGCATCCTGGTCGACAACCCTGAGCGGCAGCTGTTGCCGGGCATGTACGTGCGTGCCCGGGTGCCGCGCGGTGCGCCGGCCAGCGCGCTGCTGCTGCCGCAGCAGGCGGTGCTGCGCAGCGCCGGTGGCCAGGCCTATGCCTGGGTCATCGCCGCCGATGGCAAAGCAGTGATCCGCACGCTCGAGGTGGACGGCAGCGTCAACCGGCAATGGTTGGTGCGGCATGGCCTGAAGGCGGGCGAGAAGGTCGTGGTGGAAGGCCAGGAGCGCCTGCAGGAGGGCGTGCTGGTCGATCCGCGCGACTGGCAGGTGCCGGTCGCCAGCGCCAACGCCAACGCCAACGCAACGCCGACACCCGCAAGCCAGGGCTGAGCCCTTCCAGGAACCTACGACATGGCTCGTTTCTTCATCGATCGCCCGGTGTTTGCCTGGGTGCTGGCGATCTTCGTCATCCTGGCCGGCGTGCTGGCCATTCCGCGGCTGGCGGTCGAGCGCTATCCGGCGGTCGCACCGCCCAGCGTCAGCATCTATGCCAGCTATCCCGGCGCCAGCCCGCAGACGTTGAATGATGCGGTGGTCGGGCTGATCGAGCGTGAGCTGTCCAGCGTCAAACACCTGCTGTACTTCGAATCGTCGGTGGACACTTCCGGCGAAGCGTCGATCACCGCCACCTTCAAGCCCGGCACCGATCCCGAGCTGGCACAGGTGGATGTGCAGAACCGGATCAAGGCGATCGAGCCACGCCTGCCACGCAGCGTGCGCCAGAACGGACTGTTCGTGGAGGCTGCCGACTCGGGGTTCCTGATGCTGGTGGGCCTGCGCTCACCCGATGGCAGTGTCAGCGAAGCGGCGCTGGGCGATTTCATGGCGCGCAACATCATCGAGGAACTGCGGCGCATCGACGGCGTCGGCCGCGTGCAGTTGTTCGGTGCCGAACAGGCGATGCGGATCTGGCTGGACCCGACCCGCCTGACCGGCTACGGCCTGACCATGGGCGATGTGGCCAGCGCGATCGAGCAGCAGAACCTGGAGATCTCGCCGGGTCGCATCGGCGATTCGCCCGGTGTTCCCGGCCAGCGCATCACCGTGCCCTTGAGTGCCGAAGGCCAGCTGTCCACCCCCGAGCAGTTCGCGGCGATCGTGCTGCGCGCCGGTGCCGATGGTTCGCGGGTGCTGTTGGGTGACGTCGCCCGGGTCGAACTGGGTGCGCAGAGCTATGCCTGGGGCACGCGTGAAGACGGCTATCCGGCGACGGCCGCCGGCGTGCAGCTGCGCCCCGGTGCCAATGCGGTGCGTACCGCCACGGCTGTGCGCGAACGCATGACCGACCTGCAGCCGCTGCTGCCGCACGGTGTTGAATCCAGCATTCCGTTCGACACCGCGCCCTTCGTCAAGGTCTCGATCCAGAAGGTGCTACAGACCCTGGTCGAGGCGATGCTGCTGGTGTTTGCAGTGATGTACCTGTTCCTGCAGAACTGGCGCTACACGCTGATCCCCGCCCTGGTGGCGCCGATCGCGCTGCTGGGTACCTTCGCGGTGATGCTGGCGCTGGGTTTCTCGATCAACGTATTGACCATGTTCGGCATGGTGCTGGCGATCGGCATCATTGTTGACGACGCTATCGTGGTGGTCGAGGGCGTGGAGCGGATCATGGCCGAAGAGGGCCTGCCGCCGCGCGAGGCCACGATCAAGGCGATGCGTGAGCTGACCGGTGCGGTGATCGGCATCACCCTGGTGCTGACCGCGGTATTCATCCCGATGGCGCTGGCCAGTGGCTCGGTCGGTGCGATCTACCGCCAGTTCAGCGTGGCGATGTCGGTGTCCATCCTGTTCTCGGCACTGCTGGCGCTGAGCCTGACCCCGGCGTTGTGCGCGACGCTGCTGCGGCAGGGTACACGTGGTCATCATGGCCGCGGCGGCGTGTTCGGTGCGTTCAACCGTGGTTTCGAGCGGATGACCGGGCGTTACCAGCAGGGCGTGGCGACGGTCCTTCGGCGCAGTGGCCGGGTGATGGGCCTGTTCGCAGCATTGCTGGTGGCACTGCTGATCGGCCTGCATTGGTTGCCGGGTGCGTTCCTGCCGGAAGAGGACCAGGGCTATTTCATGACCTCCATCCAGCTGCCGGCCGAAGCAACCGCCGAACGCACGCTGGCCGTGGTCGAAGCCTACGAGCAGCACGTCGCCTCGCGGCCGGCGATCGCGTCCAACCAGGCCATCCTCGGCTACAGCTTCTCCGGTTCCGGCCCCAGCGCTGCACTGACCTACACCATGTTGAAGGACTGGGGTGAGCGCGGCGGCAGCACCGCAGCGGACGAAGTAAAGGCGGCGCAGCAGGCGATGGCGACGGTCTCGGAAGGCGAGGTGATGAGCGTGATGCCGCCGGCCATCGACAGTCTTGGCCGTTCCTCCGGGTTCTCGTTGGCGCTGCAGGCACGTACCGGGCAGGGCCAGGCCGAGCTGCGGGCCGCCCTGCAGCAGTTGCTGAAGCTGGCAGAGGCCAGCCCGCTGCTGGCCGAAGTGCATGCCGATGGCCTGCCGGCGGGCAGCAATGTGCGCCTGGACATCGATCGCGCCAAGGCGGAGGCGATGGGTGTGGTGTTCACCGACATCAGTGCAACGCTGTCGGCGGCGATGGGCTCGCAGTACGTCAACGATTTTCCCAATCGCGGGCGCATGCAGCAGGTGATCGTGCAGGCCGATGCGCCGCACCGCATGCAGCTGGAGGATGTGTTGAAGCTGTATGTCCGCAACAGCGAGGGCGGCATGGTGGCGTTGTCCGAGCTGGTCACCGCGCACTGGGCCGAGGCGCCACTGCAGCTGCAGCGTTACCTGGGGTTCCCGGCATTGAACCTGTCCGGCGCACCCGCCAGCGGGGTGTCCACCGGTCAGGCGATGATCGAGATGGAGCGCCTTGCACAGCAGCTGCCAGCGGGCTTTGCCCTGCAGTGGACCAGCCAGTCGCTGCAGGAGCGTGAGTCCGGTGCACAGGCGCCGTGGTTGCTGCTGCTGTCGATGCTGGTGGTGTTCCTGGTGCTGGCGGCGCTGTACGAGAGCTGGTCGATTCCGCTGGCGGTGATGCTGGTGGTGCCGTTGGGCCTGCTCGGCGCCGTTGCTGCAGTGCTGCTGCGCGGGATGCCCAATGATGTGTTCTTCAAGGTCGGCATGATCACGGTGATCGGGCTTTCGGCGAAGAACGCGATCCTGATCGTCGAGTTCGCCCGCCAGCTGCAACAGCAGGGACGCGGTCTGGTCGAGGCGACCATCGAAGCGGCACGCCTGCGGCTGCGGCCGATCGTGATGACCTCGCTGGCGTTCGCGCTGGGCGTGGTGCCGCTGATGCTGGCGCAGGGTGCTTCAAAGGAAACGCAACAGGCCATCGGTACCGGCGTGTTCGGCGGCATGGTCAGTGCGACCGTGTTGGCCGTGTTCTTCGTGCCGGTGTTCTATGTGGTGGTGCAGGGCGCGCAGCAGTGGCTTGCGCAGCGCCTGCGCCGACGCCGGCCGACGCCGGGAGGAAGCGTGGATGGAAAGCAGGTGGATGGAAAACGGGAGCCCTGAGGGCCTGTATGAGGCGCAGTTGCGCGTGTTGGAGCAGCAGCTGCGGGATGCGCTGCTGGACGGCGACCATGGCGCAGCCACTGCGCTGCTGTCACCGGTGTTGTTCATGATGGACGGGCAGGGCGGCCGGATGCTCGACCTGCCCTGGTTGCAGGACTGGCGACAAGGCCGTCTGCAGATTCACGCGCTGCAGGTGCATGCGGTGGAAACGCTGCTGTGTGGGCGCCTCGCCTTGTTGTCCGGCGATGTTCAGCTGCATGTGCATTGGCTGGGTCGCGAACACACGCAGCGCATGCGCCTGTTGCGCGTCTGGACAAGCGCTTCCGGTGCCAGCGGCGCGCAACTGCTGTCGATGACGGTGCTGGCGGGCTGAACACGGTCATGCAGCTTTCAGGCCCCGTTTGCGCGCAGATGGTAGGGTCCAAGGTCTCTGTAGTTTCGACAAGGAGTCGAGCCATGCGTGTAATTTCCAGTCTGTTGGCTGCCTCCCTCGGCCTTGCGCTGAGCGCCTGCCAGCCGGCCCAAACGCCCGCCTCCAGCGGCGCAGCCGATGCGGCCGCAACGCCGGTACCGGCACCTGTGGCTGCCGCTGTTGATGGCGGCGGCAGCGAAACCCTCTATCGCTGCGGCGATATTGATGTGCGCGCGACCTTCAACGGTGAGGACGCAGCGACGGTTGTGGTTGGCGGGCGCAGTTTCGCGATGTCCTCCGAACGCGCGGCCTCCGGTGCGAAGTATGCCGACGGCAAGGGCAACAGCTTCTGGACCCGCGGCAGCGAGGAAGCGCTGCTCAGCCTGAAGGGCGAAGCGGATCGTGAGTGTGCAGCGGTGGAAGCGACCGAGGGCGATGGCAGGGCCGGCGACGCGGCGTTCCGTGCCACTGGCAACGAGCCGGGTTGGCTGGCCGTCGTCGATGGTGATGCGCCGGGCCTGCAGGTGGAGGTCGACTACGGCGAGCGCCGCTTCGCGGTCGCCAAACCGACCGAGGGTGCAGACGGCTGGGTTGGCAAGGCCGCCGATGGCACCGACATCAAGTTGAGCTTCCAGCGCACCACCTGCCAGGACGACATGAGCGGTGAGGCGTTCGAGGCCAAGGCGATGTTGACCGTGGGCACGCGCCAGTACCACGGCTGCGGCAACTTCGGCGCGAAGTAACGCGTGGTTACGCGGATCGGTAGCGCCGGGCCATGCCCGGCGTTGATCGGTCAGTCCTCACAGGGCTTCAAGTCCAGCTCGAACACCAGGCCGTAGCGGCTGTTGATCCCGATCAGCGCCGTGCGGATCGCACAGTCACCGCGATGGCGCGCGACCAGATCGGTGAAGATCTTCTCGCGACCCTCGCAGTACGTCGCGCTGGCCTCTTCAAGCTCTCGACGGCGCTCGTCGTCGTAGGGTTCTTCGCCGGCGAAATGCTGGCAGGTGTTTTCGCGCGCGATGAACGCCTGCACGTCGGCGGGCATCTGGCAGTAGATGCGTATGTCTTCGATGTCGTACACGTCGTTGGACACCGCGCAGCCAGCGGCAGCACGGGCCTGTTCCAGTTCCTCGTAACTCGAGGGCAGGCTGGCAGCGGAGGGCTCCTCGGCGGGTTCCTGCAGGGCCGCGGGCGACGCCGCTGCCGGTGCGATGGGAGCCACCGGATCGACCGCTACGGCCTCTGGCGTGGCACCACCTGCGCCGTTGTCCGCTGCCTGCGGCGAGCACGCAGCAAGCAGGGACAGGCAGGCGATCAGCGCCGCGCGGTTAATCGGCACGGCCAGCAAATTCGCCGGTGCTGGTGTTCACCAGCACACGCTCACCGTTGACGATGTATTCCGGCACCATGATTTCGATGCCGGTGTTGAGCTTGGCCGGCTTCGGGCGCTTGGTGGCGGTGCCACCTTTCAGTTCCGGTGGGGTCTCGACCACTTCCAGCACCACCGAGGCCGGCAACTGGATCGCCACCGGCAGGTCGTCGATCACCTGCACGTAGATGCCGGTCAGGCCGTCGGTGATGTAACCCGCGTCATCACCGATCACGTCCGCGTCCAGGGTGTAGGGGGTGTAGTCCTCGTCGTCCAGGAACACGAACGCGTCGCCATCCTTGTACGAGTAGGTGGACTGGCGGCGCAGCAGTTCGACTTCGACCAGGTTGTCGTCGGCATCGAAGCTGGCATCGAGCTTGTTGCCGCCCGGCACGCTGTACATGATGAAGCGGAAGCGGACGTTGCCGCCGCGACCCTGCGGCGAGCTGCGCTCGATGTCGCGGATCTGGTAGACGCCGTTGTTGAACTCGACGACGTTGCCCTTCTTGATGTCGTTGGCTTTCATGATGATGTTGGTTGTTGGGGGAGGGCGCCGTCCCGGCGCCCGGGGGGAATCACTTCGGAGCGAGCCGGGTGGCACCGTCCAGGCGGATGGTCTCGCCGTTGATATAGGTGTTGCCGAGGATGTGGCCGACCAGGCTGGCGAAGTCTTCCGGCTTGCCCAGGCGCGACGGGAACGGGATCGACGCGGCCAGCGATTCCTGCACGGCTTCGGGCATGCCATCGACCATCGGCGTCCAGAACACACCCGGCGCGATGGTGTTGACGCGGATGCCGAAGCGCGACAGCTCGCGGGCCATTGGCAGGGTCATCGCCACCACGCCGCCCTTTGAGGCGGAATAGGCGGCCTGGCCGATCTGCCCTTCGTAGGCGGCAACGCTGGCGGTGTTGATGATGACGCCGCGCTCGCCGTCCACGCCGGCCTCGTTGTGCTGCATGCGGTTGGCGGCGGCCTTGGCGACATTGAAGCTGCCGACCAGGTTGACCATCACCGTGCCCTGGAACCCGGCCAGCGGCATCGGGCCTTCCTTGCCCAGCACGCGGCCAGCGCCGAGGATGCCGGCGCAGTTCATGGCGACATTCAGGCCGCCGAGGAAATCGCAGGCCTGGTCGATGGTCGCCGACACGGACCCTTCATCACTGACGTTGACATTGAAATAGCGGGCGTTGTCCTGCCCCAGCCCGGCAACAGCCGCCGCGCCCTTGGCGTCGTTGAGGTCGAACAGGGCGACCTTGCCGCCCTGGGCAACCAGGTGCTGGGCCACGGCCAGGCCGAGGCCGGAGACGCCGCCAGTGATCACGGCACGTACGGAAGACAGCTGCATTGCACGGTCCTGCAGGTTCAAGAACCGCCGATTCTAACGGAAGCGGCGGCAGCCGCCGTTGTGCACTGCGCCGCCGGCCTCAGCCCAGTTCGCGGGCACGGCGCAGGCGACGCTCGAAGTCCGCGGCGGGCAGACCGTGGGCGAACAGGAAGCCTTGGCCGACGGTCACCCCCAGGTCGAGCAGGCATTGCCGTTGCGCCTCGGTTTCCACGCCTTCGGCGACCACGCCCAGGCCGAGGCTGCGGGCAATCGCGCACACCGCCTCGCAGACAGCGACATCCGAGCGGTTGCGGGGAATGCCTTCAACGAACAACTGGCTCAGTTTCAGCCCATGGATGGGCAGCCGGCGCAGGTAGTTCAGCGCGCTGTAGCCTTCGCCGAAGTCGTCGATGGTCAGCATCACCCCCATCTCGCGCAGGCGGGCGAAAGTGCGCAGGGTGTCCGGCGCATCCTCGATCAGCACCCGCTCGGTGAACTCCAGCTCCAGCACGCTGCCGGGCAGGCCGAACTCATCCAGCACCTGCCGCACCCAGCGGGCGAGATCCTCACCGACGAACTGCCGCCAGGACACGTTGACCGCCACTCGTACCAGGCCGAGCCCATCGTCCTGCCATTGCCGGACCTGCCGGCAGGCTTCGCGCAACGCCCATTGACCGATGCGCACGATGTCGCCGGTGTGCTCGGCGTGGCGGATGAACAGGTCCGGCCGCATCTGGCCCAACTGTATGTTGTGCCAGCGCATCAACGCCTCGCAGGCGATGGTGGCGCCGCTGCGCAGGTTGACCTGTGGCTGGTAGACCAGGTGGAACTCGTCGCCATCGAGGGCCTTGTGCAGCCGGCTCTCGATCTGCAGGCGGTCATGCTGGCGCTGTGCCAGTTCCGGGGAGAACACCTGCCAGCCGTTGCGGGTGCGTCGCTTGCACTCGTACATCGCCGTGTCGGCGTTCTGGATCAGCTGCTGCGGCCGGTTGCCATCGCGCGGTGCACGGGCGATGCCGATGCTGGCGGTGACCGGGAACTCGTCGCTGCCCAGCTGGAACGGCGCCGAAAAGGCCGCAGTGATGCGCTCGGCCAGTTGTTCGGCCTGGTCCGGCTGGTCGCGCAGGTCACAGATCACCAGGAACTCGTCGCCGCCAAAGCGTGCAAGCAGGCCTTCGGTGCCGATTGCGGTGGCGATGCGCCGGGTCGCTTCGATCAACAGTTCATCACCGGCGTTGTGGCCGAGCAGATCGTTGACCACCTTGAAACGGTCCAGGTCGATGTACAGCACGGCCACGCGGTCGTGGCTGGGACTGTCCATGCGCACGCCCAGGTCGCTCAGCACCGCATCGCGGTTCATGATGCCGGTCAGCGGGTCGGTGCGGGCCTGCACGCGCAGGGTTTCCTCGGCCTGCTTGCGCTCGGTGATGTCCTGCACGGTGCCGGTGATGCGCGCGGCATCGACATCGCCGGCCGAGACCTCGCCGATCATCCGGATCCAGAACGAGTGGCCATCGCGGCGCTGGCCCTGCAGCTCCAGGCCGAAGCTGCTGCGGTGTTCGATGGTGTCGGCCAGCGCCTGCTGCAGGGCGGCGCGGTCGTCGCTGCGCAGGCAGTCCAGCAGGTCCGGCATGTCATCCAGATCGGCTGGCTGGCCGACGATGCGCCGCGCCTCATCGGTGAGGTACAGGCGCGGCAGGCCGCGATCCCACTCCCAGCCGCCGATGTGGGCAAGCGACTGCGCGCGCGCGAACAGGGTGTTGTTGCGCTTCAGTTCGGTGATGTCACTGAACATCGCATAGACATGGTCGGCCTGGTCGCAGCCGTTGCCGAACACCGGCACGTTGGTGGTGGACAACCACAGCATGCGTCCGCGTGGGCGGTGGTACAGGCCGATGATGGTGCTGCGGATCATCCGCCCGGCCTGGAAGCAGCGGCTGGTCGGCCACTGTGACTGGGTCAGCGGATGGCCGTGTTCGTCGACGATGATCCAGGCTTCGGGATCGAGCATCGAATTCAAGCCCACGCCACCACCGGTGAGGCCGAGGATGCGGTGCGCTGCGGGGTTGGCAGACAAAACGCGCAGATCGCGGTCGAACAGGATCACGCCCTTGTCGATCGACTCCATCAACAGGCGATAGCGCGACTCGGCGCGCCAGCGCCCGCTCAGGTCGCGGGCGACGGCGACGATGCAGGGCTGGCCTCGGTCCTGGAAGCCGGCCGAATGCACTTCCACCGGAAAGCGACTGCCGTCGCCGCGCATGTTGGTCACTTCGATGACGTAGGTGTCGCCGCGGTTCAGCGCTTCCCACACTGGTTGCAGGTGGTCGCTGGGCAGGTCCGGGTTGAGCAGTTCGATCGGCTGGCCGACGATGTCTTCGCGCGGGCGGTCGTAGGCGACGATGCCGGCACGGTTGACGTCCAGCACCACGCCTTCGGCGCTGAGGATGCTGACCGGGTCGGGCACGGCGTCGAACAGCGCGGCGTAGCGGGCCTGGGTATCGAGTTCGCGCTGCTGTGCATCGGCCAACGCCTGCCGTGCCTGGCGCAGCAGCCTGGCCTGGGCCGGCGATGGGGAAGCGGCCAGCGCCGCGTCCAGAGCGGCCAGCGCGTCGTCGGTTGCGGCGGAAGCATCGCCGATGGCCGGCCGGTCGCGCGGGCCGCTGTCGTTCATGTCGCCGCCAGCGCCTGCCCGACGCGGCTGGCGGTGGCGCGGCCGAGCAACCCGGCCAGCCAGCGGCCGGTCTCGGCCAGCGATGGCAGGTCCACGCCGCACTCCAGGTCCAGGCCCTGCAGCAGGTACACCACGTCCTCGCTGGCCACGTTGCCGCTGGCGCCCTTCGCGTACGGGCAGCCGCCGGCACCGGACACGGCGCTGTCGACCACGCGCACGCCTTCTTCCAGGCAGGCCGCGATGTTGGCGATGGCCTGGCCATAGGTATCGTGGAAGTGCACGGCCAGCGCGCTCATCGGGATCTCGGCAGCCACTGCCTGCAGCATCGCGCGGGCCTTGCGCGGCGTACCGACGCCGATGGTGTCGCCCAGCGAGATTTCGTAACACCCCATTTGATGCAGGGCACGGGCCACACGCACAACGTCGGCCAGCGGCACCTCGCCCTGGTACGGACAGCCGAGCACCGTGGAGACGTAGCCACGCACGCGCACACCATCAGCCGCCGCACGGCGCAGGATCGGCTCGAAACGGGCCAGCGATTCATCGATGCCGGCGTTGGTATTGGTGCGGTTGAAGGCTTCCGATGCAGCGGTGAATACCGCGATCTCCTGCACGCCGACGGCGCGCGCACGGTCGTAGCCCTGTTCGTTCGGCACCAGTACCGGATAGGCGATGCCCGGGCGGCGCTGGATGCCGGCATAGACCTCGGCGGCGTCGGCCAGCTGCGGGACCCAGCGCGGGCTGACGAAGCTGGTCGCCTCGATGGTGCGCAGGCCGGTGGCCGACAGGCGATCGATCAGGGCGATCTTGTCGGCGGTGGCCACGGCCTGCTTTTCGTTCTGCAGGCCATCGCGCGGGCCGACTTCGACGATGCGGACGAAATCGCTCATCGCGGCACCCCCACGGCAGGCGAGGCGGGATGGGCAGGGCAGATGGGATCGACTGGGGTCACGGCGGTTCCTGGGAAACGGGGGCGGCCCGGTCTTCGCCAGGCTGCCAGATGAGATACGCAGGCGGGTCGCACAAGCGGCCACGCCTGCGCCTGGTTGTGGCGGAAGGGCCTACCCGGGCAGGTGGCAGACCGCCTCGATGTTGTTGCCATCCGGGTCGATCACGAAGGCGGCGTAGTAGTCCGGGTGGTACCACGGGCGCAGGCCGGGCATCCCGTTGTCACGCCCACCTGCGGCCAGGGCGGCGGCATGGAACGCATCAACCTGGGCGCGTTCGCCGCAGACGAAGGCCACGTGCACACCCTGGCTGAGGGGCGCCGCATTACCCAGCCAGAAGAACGGCTTGCCGTGGTTGCCGAAACCCACGTGGTCGTGGGCGCCGGTCTGTTCGGCACTGACCTCCATCACCAGGCCGATCTGCAGCGGTGCCAGCGCCTGCAGGAAGAAGCCCTTGCTGCGCGGCAGGTCACCGCTGTTCAAACCGATATGGTCCAGCATGTCAGGCCTCCGTGACCCAGTGCGGGGCGCGCTTGTCGAGGAACGCGCCCAGGCCTTCCTGGCCTTCGGCGGACACCCGCAGGCGGGCGATCAGGGCGGCATTGTCACGGTCCAGGCTGTCGCGATCATCGGCGTCGCGCACCTGCCGGACCAGCAGCTTGGCCGAGGCCGAGGCGATCGGCCCAGCCTTGTCGAGCAGGGCCAGCTGCCGCTGTACCGCCTCGTCCAAGCGTTCGGGCTCCACCAGATGGTGGATCAGGCCGATACGCAGGGCGGTGTCGGCGTCGAAGTGCTCGCCGGTAGCGAACCAGCGACGGGCCTGGCGGCTGCCGATGGCCTCGATCACATAGGGCGAGATCACTGCCGGCAACAGGCCCAGACGGCTTTCGGTCAGGCCGAAGCGGGCGGCGGTGGTGGCGATGGCGATATCGCAGCAGGCCACCAGGCCGACACCCCCACCGAAGGCGGCGCCGTGGACCCTGGCCAGGGTCGGCTTGGGCAGCTCGTCCAGGGTGCGCATCAGCCGGGCCAGGGCCAGCGCGTCCTCGCGGTTGTCGGCCTCGCTGGCCGTGGCCATGCCGCGCATCCACTGCATGTCCGCACCTGCGGAGAAGGAGGCGCCGTGGCCGGCCACCACCACCGTGCGCACGGTGTCATCGCGGCCGGCCGCTTCCAGGGCGGCGGTCAGCCGGGCGATCAGGCCGGCATCGAAGGCGTTGTGCAGCTCCGGCCGGTTCAGCCAGAGGGTCAGGACAGCGCCATTGCGCTCGATCTGCAAAGCATCGTTCATGGGATTCCGGGGTTGCTCCATACCTGTATGGATCATAGCGGGCCATTGGTCATGGGCCATGACGCGACGCGGGAATGTTAGAATCGAGAACCATTTACATCCAGCAGAGAACACGCTAGATGACGCTGTCCGAACTGCCCCTGCACACCTCGGCCGTGGTCGATTCCGTGCAGGACCTGCATGCCAACGATGCCATCGCCCGGCGCCTGCGCGAGCTGGGCTTCGTCAAGGGTGAGGAAGTGCGCCTGGTGGCGCGAGGTCCGGTCGGCGGCGAGCCGCTGCTGGTGCAGGTCGGGTTCACCCGTTTCGCGCTGCGTATCAGTGAGGCACGGCGCGTGGTCATCGACCCGGCCAGCCAGGAGCGACGCGCATGAGCGCCACCGCAACCACCGCCCCGCTGCGCATCGCGCTGGTCGGCAATCCCAACAGCGGCAAGACCGCCCTGTTCAACCAGCTGACCGGCAGCCGGCAGAAGGTCGCCAATTACACCGGCGTCACCGTCGAGCGCAAGGAAGGCCGCCTGCGTGCGCCGTCCGGCCGCGAGTTCGCCGTGCTCGACCTGCCGGGCGCCTACAGCCTGCATCCGGCCAGCCTCGACGAGGCGATCACCCGCGACCTGTGCCGGGGTTTCTACCCGGGTGAGGCCGCGCCGGACGTTCTCCTGTGCGTGATCGACGCCACCAACCTGCGCCTGCACCTGCGTTTCGCGCTGGAACTGCGCGAGCTGGGCAAGCCGATGATCATCGCCCTGAACATGGTCGATGCCGCGCAGCGTCGCGGCATCCAGATCGACGTTGCCGCGCTGGAGCGCGAGATCGGTGTGCCGGTGGTGGAAACCGTGGCGGTGCGCAAGCAGGGCGCGCGCGCGCTGGTGGAACGCCTGGACACGATGGTGCCGCACCTGGATGCGCCGCTGGCCGGTGTTGAGAGTGGCGCGGACTACCACGCGCAGGTGCGCGCGATCCTGGCCGCCGCCGTGCGGATGCCGGCGCGGACCGCGAAGATCGACGACACGCTCGACCGCTGGCTGCTGCATCCGGTGTTCGGCCTGATCACCCTGGTCGTGGTGATGTTCCTGATCTTCCAGGCGGTGTTCGCTTGGGCGACGCCGCTGATGGATGGCATCGAGGCCGGCTTCGCCTGGCTGGGTGAACTGGCCGCCAGCGTGTTGCCGGCAGGCCCGCTGACCAGTCTGCTGACCGACGGCATCATCGCCGGCCTGGGGGGCGTGGTGGTGTTCCTGCCGCAGATCCTGATCCTGTTCGCCTTCATCCTGGCACTGGAGGAGTCCGGTTACCTGCCGCGCGCCGCGTTCCTGCTGGATCGCATGATGGCGGCGGCGGGCTTGTCCGGTCGTTCGTTCATCCCGTTGCTGTCCAGCTTCGCCTGCGCGGTGCCGGGCATCATGGCCACCCGCAGCATCCAGGACCCGCGTGACCGCCTGGCCACGATCCTGGTGGCACCGCTGATGACCTGCTCGGCGCGCCTGCCGGTGTACGCGCTGCTGATCGGCGCGTTCATTCCGGCCGGCAAGATCGGCATCTTCAACCAGCAGGGCCTGGTGCTGTTCGGCCTGTACGTGGCCGGCATCCTCAGCGCGCTGGTGATGTCGTGGGTGATGAAGAAGTGGCGCCGCGACAAGAGCGAGCACCCGCTGATGCTGGAGCTGCCGTCGTACCGCATTCCGCATCCGCGCGACCTCGCCGTCGGCCTGTACGAGCGCGGCATGATCTTCCTCAGGCGCGTCGGCGGCATCATCCTGGCGCTGACCATCCTGCTGTGGTTCCTGCTGTCGTTCCCGGGTGCGCCTGCCGATGCGACGATGCCGGCCATCGACTACAGCTATGCCGGCCAGATCGGCCATGCGATGACGGCGATCTTCGCGCCGCTGGGCTTCAACTGGCAGATCTGCATCGCGCTGATTCCGGGCCTTGCCGCGCGCGAAGTGGCGGTGTCGTCGCTGGCGACGGTGTATGCGCTGTCGGCTGCCGATGACGATGCGGCGATCTCCGCACTGTCGCCGGTGGTGGCCGACGGCTGGTCGCTGGCCACCGGCCTGGCCTTGCTGGTGTGGTTCATCTACGCGCCGATGTGCATTTCGACGCTGGCCACCATCAAGCGCGAGACCAACTCGTGGAAGACGATGGGCTTCTCGGCGTTCTACCTGTTTGCTGCGGCCTATGTCGCGGCGCTGATCACCTACCAGGTGACCGTGGCGCTGGGGGGCGGCTGATGGACGCCGGCCTGCTGATCCAGTACCTGATCATCGCGGTGGCCGTGCTGGTCAGTGCCTGGGTGGTACTGAAGAAGCAGGCGCCCGGCACCGTGCGCAAGCTGCGTGGCGCGCTGGCACTGGCGCTGCTGAAGCCGGGCCGCGCGGCCTGGCTGCAGGCGTTGGGCCGGAAGATCGCGCCGCCGGCCACTGGCGGTGGCGGCGCGTGTGGCGGCTGTGACAGTTGCGGACCGACGCCGCCGAAGCAGCACTGAGGCTGCCTTTCCTGCTTTGCTGGGTGCGAAGCTTGGTTCTTTGGTGGGTGCGAACCTTGGTTCGCACGCCCTTGATCCTTATCCACGCATGGCGTGGATCTACTCATCTCCCGCGCCGCCCTCCAGCGGCGTCGGAATTGATCATCCATGCTTGGCGTGGATCCATGTTGCGGGCAGGGCGAGGCGAGCAGTTTGCCGCGATGCGTCAGCGTGCCTGCGCACCCAGATCGGCAATCTGAGCCAGCCAGCGTTCGCGCTGTTGGGCCGTGCTGCTGCGCACGGTGCCCAAGCGGCTGACCCGCACCGGGCGGATGCCACAGAATTCCAGGATAGTGCTGCGGATCTGGGTAATGCCCGGGTCGCGGTAGATCCACCGGTAATACCAGGGCGGCGTGTCCAGGGTGGTGATGACCCGCGCGCTGCGTCCGGCCAGCAGCCGGTCCCACCAGACCGAATCGCGCCGGTAGCGGAAGGCGAAGCCTGGCAGCAGTACCCGGTCGAAGAAGCCTTTCAGCAGGGCCGGCATCGCCCCCCACCAGGTCGGGTAGACCAGCACAAGATGATCGCAGGCCTGGATCGCGTCGGCGGCGTCCTGCAGGTCGGCTTCCAACGGCTGGATCTGACGATATCCGTGGCGCAGCACCGGGTCGAACTGAAGGTCGCCCAGGGCGATCATGCGCACGTGGTGACCGGCGTTGCCGGCGGCGATCGCGTATCGCTGGGCGAGGGCGCCGCACAGGCTATCGCGGTCGGGATGGCCAAGGAGGATCAGGATGGAGCGGGGCACGGTAGTCTCGGGGGCTGGAAAGCACCCGACGTTGCGCTATGCCCCAAGGGCAGAGTCAAACCGCGGCAGGGCAGCCAGCGGGGACCAGTACGCAGGTGCCGTCGCCCTGCTGCAGCCATTGCCGCAGCTCGTCGCCCACCTGCTGCAACGCGATCTCGACGCGGGCGAGGCGTTCGCGCTCTGCAGCGATCGTCGTGCGCTGGCGCTCCAGCAGGGCCAGCACCGCCACCCAATCGAGCTGGCCGTCATCGCGCTGTAAACGGGAAATCGCGGTCAGGCCGATGCCCAGTCCCAGCGCCTGCCGGATCAGCTGCACCCACGCCACGTCCTGTTCGCTGTAGTCGCGATAGCGGTTCAGGCGCGGCACCGGTGGCAGCAGGCCGCGTGCCTCGTACAGGCGGATCGCCTTGGCGCTGGCGCCGGTGCGGCGCGCGACCTCTGAAATGCGCATCCGTTCAGTCCCGCACCAGGCCGCCGTCGACCACCAGATTCTGCCCGGTCACCGCGCGTGCCCAAGGGCTGGCGAAAAACAGCACGGCGTCGGCGAATTCGGCCGGGGTGGTGACGCTGCGCAGCGGCGTGTTGGCGGCGATGTAGTCGAATACGGCTTCCGGCGTGGCTGCACTGGCGTCGGTCGTGCGCAGCAGGCCGCCGGACAGCATGTTGACCGTGATGCCGTGCGGGCCGAGGTCGCCGGCCAGGGTGCGGGTGAGCGACAGCAGCGCGGCCTTGGCGGCGGTGTAGTCGTGGTAGGGCACCACCGGGTTCTGGAACAGGTTGGTGCCGATGTTGATGATCCGGCCGAAGCGCCGCGCCTGCATGCCGGGCAGGGCGGCCTGCACGGTGTTGAGGGCGCCACGCACGCTGCCTTCGAACTGCGCCTGGAAGGCCGGCCAGCGGATGTCGGCGGCGCTGTCGCGGGCATCGCCATTGAACGAGAACGCGGCCAACGCGTTGTTGACCACGGTGGTCACGCCCTGGCCGAAGTGCGCCAGTGCGTGCTGCAACAGGCTCTCGACCTGGGCGCGATCGGTGACGTCGGCCTGCAGGGCGATGGCCTGGCCGCCCAGCTCGCTGGCCAGTGCGCGTGCGGCCGCTTCGCTGCGGTGATAGTTGATGACAACCCGCGCGCCCTGCGCGGCGAAGGCGCGGGCGATGTGCTGGCCGAGGCCGCGACCGGCGCCGGTGACCAGTACCAGCTGTTCGCTGATCTGCATGATGGTCGGGCAATCCATGGCAAAAGGGCACGCAGCGTAGCAGCGACAGTGCTTGCCGGACCATGCGTGCTGCCGCTAGCCTGCGTGCATGAACCAGACTCCCCTGCGATTGCTTATTCACGGCGCCTCCGGGCGCATGGGCCAGGCCCTGTTGCGGCTGGCCGCCGAACACCCTGATTCCCTGCAGATTGTCGCTGCGGTGACCGGCCGCGCGCCGGCCCAGCGGGTGATCGATGGTGTGCCGTTCTTCGCGGCCAGCGAGTTGCCGGGGGCGCCGGTGTTCGACGTGGCGATCGATTTCAGCCTGCCGGAGGGCTTCGATGCACTGCTGGCACTGTGCGTGGAGCGCGGCGCCGGGCTGGTGTCGGGCACCACCGGCATTTCCACTGCGCAGCGGCAGGCGCTGGAGACGGCGGCGGTGAAGATTCCGCTGGTGTGGGCGTCGAACTTCAGCCTGGGCGTGGCGGTACTGGATGAGCTGGTGGAGCGCGCTGCGCAGGCGCTGGCGGGCTGGAACTGCGACATCGTCGAGTCGCACCATACGCAGAAGAAGGATGCGCCCTCGGGCACGGCGCTGACCCTGGGCGCCGCAGCACAGCGGGGCGGGGCTGAGCCGCAGTACGCCAGTCTGCGCGCCGGTGACATCGTCGGCGAGCATCTGGTGCAGTTCACCGGCCTGGGCGAGCGCATCGAGCTGGTGCACCGGGCCACCAACCGCGACATCTTCGCCCGTGGGGCGCTGTTTGCCGCGCGCCAGCTGCAGGGCCGGGCGGCGGGCAGCTACCGGGTACGCGACCTGCTGGACGGGCCCGGGTAACGGGCCCGGGTCGATGGTAGATGCCAACCTTGGTTGGCAGCCGTTGCTGAACGCGCCAACCAAGGTTGGCGCCTACCGGAGCCGGGCAGGTGGGATGGCAGCGGCCCGGTCATCGGCCTGCATACGCCCCCGGATTGAAATGAATGCGCAATCGCCTGTTCATGAATGGCGATAACCGCTGGCGCGCGCGCCCCGGCACCGCTACAATTCGCACTCGCCGAATCACGAAAGCCGGACCGGTCCCAGACCGTACGTCCGCGCTTTTTTGCAACCGGATTTCCGTGAAGCGCAGGCGTGACTTCGGCACCCCCTCGGTAGCCAAAGTGAGAATTCCGTGACCCAAGCCGCAATCCTCGTCCTCGAAGACGGCACCGTATTCGAGGGCGAATCCGTAGGCGCGCCCGGCCTGTCCGTCGGTGAGGTGGTGTTCAACACCGCCATGACCGGCTACCAGGAAGTGTTGACCGACCCGTCCTACGCCCGGCAGATGGTCACGCTGACCTATCCGCACATTGGCAACACCGGCATGACCGACCAGGACAATGAAGCGTCCAAGGTGTGGTCGGCCGGCCTGATCGTGCGCGACGTACCGCGCCGCCCGAGCAACTGGCGCAGCCAGGTGTCGCTGCAGGACTGGCTGATCCAGCGTGGCGTGGTCGCCATCGCCGGCATCGACACCCGCAAGCTGACCCGCATCCTGCGCGAGAAGGGCGCCCAGAACGGCGCGCTGATGGCCGGCGACGGCATCGATGTGGAAAAGGCACTGGAAGCGGCCCGCAAGTTCCCGGGTCTGAAGGGCATGGATCTGGCCAAGGTCGTGACTACCGACAAGACCTACGTCTGGACCGAGGGCCAGCTGGACCTGGATGCCAATGCCTTCGTCAGCGTGCCGGCCAAGTACAAGGTCGTGGCGTACGACTTCGGCGTGAAGACCAACATCCTGCGCATGCTGGCCGAGCGCGGCTGCGAGGTCACCGTGGTGCCGGCGCAGACCCCGGCTGCTGAAGTGCTGGCGCTGAAGCCGGACGGCGTGTTCCTGTCCAACGGCCCGGGCGACCCGGAGCCGTGCGACTACGCGATCGCCGCGATCAAGACCTTCATCGACGTGAAGATCCCGACCTTCGGCATCTGCCTGGGCCATCAGCTGCTGGGCCTGGCCTCGGGCGCGAAGACGATCAAGATGGGCCATGGCCACCACGGTGCGAACCATCCGGTGCAGGACCTGGACAGCGGTCGGGTGATGATCACCTCGCAGAACCACGGCTTTGCAGTGGATGAAGCGACCCTGCCGGCCACCCTGCGGGTGACCCACCGTTCGCTGTTCGACGGCACCAACCAGGGCATCGCCCGCACCGACGTGCCGGCCTTCTCGTTCCAGGGCCATCCGGAAGCGTCACCGGGCCCGACCGATGTGGGCCCGTTGTTCGACCGTTTCGTGGCGCTGATGGAACAGGCCAAGGCGTGATCAGTACGCCGCCGGTTCGCCGGTGGCGTCGCGATGGACCGTAAGCCTCCGCATCGCGGCTGCCCCTGGCGCGGCGCTGCGGATCAAGATTCCTGATCGACAGCGTGCGATCACCCCCCTTGTCACGCTGTACTGACTTAGAGAAGAAAATGCCCAAGCGCACTGACCTCAAGACCATCCTCATCATCGGTGCCGGCCCGATCGTCATCGGCCAGGCCTGTGAGTTCGATTACTCCGGCGCCCAGGCCTGCAAGGCCCTGCGTGACGAGGGCTACCGCGTGGTGCTGGTCAACAGCAACCCGGCCACGATCATGACCGACCCGGAGATGGCCGACGCCGTCTACATCGAGCCGATCAACTGGCAGACGGTCGAGAAGATCATCGCCAAGGAAAAGCCCGACGCGCTGCTGCCGACCATGGGTGGCCAGACCGCGCTGAACTGCGCGCTGGACCTGGCCGACAACGGCGTGCTGGAGAAGTACAACGTCGAGCTGATCGGCGCCAAGCGCGCAGCGATCATGATGGCCGAAGACCGCGAACTGTTCCGTGTGGCGATGGGCGAGATCGGCCTGGAGTGCCCGACCGCCGCCGTTGCCCACACCCTGGACGAAGCGCTGGAGATCCAGACCCGCGTCGGCTACCCGACCATCATCCGCCCCAGCTTCACCCTGGGCGGCAGTGGCGGCGGCATCGCCTACAACCGCGAAGAGCTGATCGAGATCGTCAACCGCGGCCTGGAGCTGTCGCCGACCTCCGAAGTGCTGGTCGAAGAGTCGGTGCTGGGCTGGAAGGAGTTCGAGATGGAAGTGGTCCGCGATACCGCGGACAACTGCATCATCGTCTGCTCGATCGAGAACCTGGACCCGATGGGCGTGCACACCGGTGACTCGATCACCGTGGCCCCGGCGCAGACCCTGACCGACAAGGAATACCAGCGCCTGCGCGACGCCTCCATCGCCGTGCTGCGCAAGATCGGCGTGGATACCGGTGGTTCGAACGTGCAGTTCGGCATCAACCCGGACACCGGCCGCGTGGTGGTGATCGAGATGAATCCGCGCGTGTCGCGCTCCTCGGCGCTCGCCTCCAAGGCCACCGGCTTCCCGATCGCCAAGGTCGCCGCCAAGCTGGCCGTGGGCTACACCCTGGACGAACTGAAGAACGAGATTACCGGCGGCCTGACCCCGGCGTCGTTCGAGCCGTCCATCGACTACGTCGTCACCAAGATCCCGCGCTTCGCCTTCGAGAAGTTCCCGGCCGCCGATGCACGCCTGACCACCCAGATGAAGTCGGTGGGCGAGGTGATGGCGATGGGCCGCACTTTCCAGGAGTCGATGCAGAAGGCCCTGCGTGGCCTGGAAACCGGCAAGGTCGGCTTCGACCCGACCGGCCTGGACCTGACCAGTGAAGATGATCTGCAGACCCTGCGCCGCGAGCTGAAGGCGCCGGGTCCGGAACGCCTGTTCTTCGTGGGCGATGCGTTCCGCGCCGGCATGAGCGTGGAGGACATCTTCAAGCTGTCCTACATCGATCCGTGGTTCCTGGACCAGATCGAAGAAATCATCGCCGCTGAGACCCAGGTCGCGGCTGATGGTATCGACGCACTGGATGCGGCGCGCCTGCGCAAGCTCAAGCGCGCCGGCTTCTCCGACGCCCGCCTGGCCCAGCTGACCGGCACCAACGAAGCGGCCGTGCGTGCGCTGCGTCGCGCGCACAAGGTGCGCCCGGTGTACAAGCGCGTGGACTCCTGCGCAGGTGAATTCTCCACCGGCACCGCCTACCTGTACTCGACCTATGAGGACGAGTGCGAAGCCGCGCCGAGCAACCGCGACAAGATCATGATCCTCGGCGGTGGCCCGAACCGCATCGGCCAGGGCATCGAGTTCGACTACTGCTGCGTGCACGCGGCACTGGCGCTGCGCGAGGATGGCTATGAAACCATCATGGTCAACTGCAACCCGGAAACCGTGTCGACCGACTACGACACCTCCGACCGCCTGTACTTCGAACCGCTGACCCTGGAAGACGTGCTGGAAATCGTCGAGCTGGAGCAGCCGAAGGGCGTGATCGTGCAGTACGGCGGCCAGACCCCGCTGAAGCTGGCACGCGCGCTGGAAGCCAATGGCGTGCCGGTGATCGGCACCAGCCCGGACTCGATCGACCTGGCCGAAGACCGCGAGCGCTTCCAGCAGCTGGTGGACCAGCTGGGCCTGAAGCAGCCGCCGAACCGCATTGCCCGCAACGACCAGGAAGCCCTGCTGCTGGCCCGCGAGATCGGCTACCCGCTGGTGGTGCGCCCGAGCTACGTGCTGGGTGGCCGCGCCATGGAAATCGTCTACGGCGAATCCGACCTGGCCCGCTACGTGCGTGACGCGGTGAAAGTGTCCAACGATTCGCCGGTGCTGCTGGACCGCTTCCTCGACAACGCCGTCGAGTGCGACGTGGACATCATCGCCGACGCCCAGGGCAACGTCCTGATCGGTGGCGTGATGGAGCACATCGAAGAGGCTGGCGTGCACTCGGGCGATTCCTCCTGCTCGCTGCCGCCGTACTCGCTGTCGGCTGAAACCCAGGCAGAGCTGCGTCGCCAGGTGGTCGAGCTGGCCAAGGCCCTGAACGTGGTGGGCTTGATGAATACCCAGTTCGCGATCCAGACCGACGAGGAAGGCAACGACACCATCTTCCTGCTGGAAGTGAACCCGCGTGCCTCGCGCACCGTGCCCTTCGTGTCCAAGGCCACCGGCATGCCGCTGGCCAAGATCGCGGCCCGCTGCATGGCGGGCAAGACCCTGGAAGAGCAGGGCGCCACCAAGGAAATCGTGCCGGACTACTACTCGGTGAAGGAGGCGATCTTCCCGTTCGCCAAGTTCCAGGGCGTCGACCCGATCCTTGGGCCGGAGATGCGCTCCACCGGTGAAGTGATGGGCGTGGGCCGCAGCTTCAACGCCGCCTTCGCGCGCGCGCAGGAAGCCGGTGGCATCAAGGCGCCGCCGGTGGGCAAGGCCTTCGTGTCGGTGCGCGACCCGGACAAGAAGCGCGTGTTGCCGGTGGCCAAGGCCCTGCTGGCACGTGGCTACAGCCTGGTTGCCACCCGTGGCACCGCAGCGTGGCTGCAGCAGCACGGCATGGACTGCGAGATCATCAACAAGGTGGTCGAGGGTCGTCCGCACATCGTCGATTCGATCAAGAACGGCGAGATCGTCTATATCGTCAACACGACCGAAGGTCGTGCCGCGATCAACGACTCGTTCTCGATCCGTCGCGAGGCGCTGCAGCATCGCGTCACCTATTCGACCACCATTGCCGGTGCCAAGGCGCTGGTGGATTCACTGGAATTCCGCGGTACCGGCCCGGTCTGGTCGCTGCAGGAACTGCACAAGGAGTTGAACGCATGAGAGCACCCATCACGATGAAGGGCGCGCAGCGACTGCGCGATGAACTGGATCACCTGAAGTCGGTCAAGCGCCCGAAGGTGATCGCCGCGATCGCCGAAGCGCGCGAGCACGGCGACCTGAAGGAGAATGCCGAGTACCACGCCGCGCGCGAGGAACAGGGCTTCATCGAAGGCCGCATCAAGCAGCTGGAAGGCGAGCTGTCGCACGCCGAGATCATCGACGTGAGCAAGCTCAATGCAGGCTCCAAGGTGGTGTTCGGCGCCAGCGTGACCCTGGCCGACGTGGAATCGGACGAAGAGAAGAAGTACCAGATCGTTGGCGATCTGGAAGCGGACATCAAACTGGGCCTGATCGCCATTTCCTCGCCGGTTGCCCGCGCGATGATCGGCAAGCTGGAAGGTGACTCGATCGTGATCGATGCGCCGGCCGGCCAGCGCGAGTACGAGATCGTCAGCGTCAGCTACCAGGACTGATCCGTGGCGACGGCGACCCTGCTGTTGCCGGCGCGCAGCCGCTTTGCGGTGGCTGCGTTGCCGGATGATGTGGCGCGCGCCCTCGGCCGCGCCACCACCTCGCAGGGCGACGCCGGTGAACGTGCGCAGCTGCTGCGTCACTTCACGGTCGCCGCGCCGCAATGGCCGGTAGCCGCGTTGACCCGCCAGCGTGACGTCGGCGATGCCGCCGGCGCCTGCTGGCTGCGTGCCGATCCTGCCTGCATGGTGCCGGACATGCATGGCGCGCGCATGATGGGCCACGGCGAAACGCTGCGGCCCAGCCTGGCCGATACGTTGGCCCTGCTGCCCGTGTTGCAGCCACTGTTTGCGGATGCAGGTTTCGTCCTGGATGCACCCGATCCTTCGCGTTGGTACCTGCGGCTGCCGATCGGTACCGAACTGCCGGAGTTCGACAGTCCGGACGAGGTGCTGGGTGATGATCTGTTCTCGCACCTGCCACCGGGCGAGGCGGGCCGTCGCTGGCGCGCATTGATGACGGAAGCGCAGGTGCTGCTGCACACCCATTCATGGAACCAGCAGCGCGCCGCACAAGGCCAACAGCCGATCAACTCGCTGTGGTTCTGGGGTGGTGGCGTGATGCCGGTATCGGTGGCCACGCCACATGCGCAGGTGCGCAGCCGCGATGCGCTGCTGCAGGGTCTGGCCCAGGCCGCAGGCGTAGCGGTGGATGGCGAGCAATCGGTCGATGCACTGGTTGATCTGCGCCAGCTGCGCTCGTTGCAGCAGCTGGGCAGCGATGCAATCCGGCCGCTGCTGGCCGCGCTCAAGCGTGGTGAACTGCAACGGCTGGTGCTGGATTTCGAGGATGGCCTGCAGTTCCAGCTGGACAAAGGCCAGCGCTGGCAGTTCTGGAAGAAGCCGCGCCAGCTTCACGACGGTTGAGGCAAGGCGGCAGCGCCGGGCCATGCCCGGCGGATGCGCTATTGAACATCGGTGACGTAGGTCGGCAACTGCCAGTGCCTGCGGCTCGGGCCGGTGCAGTAGTGACCGACAAACTCCGCGCTCAGGCTCAGACGGGTTCCATCCCACGCCCAATGCCGGCTCGTACCGCAGGCATCCGTACCGGCCACGAATCCTTCTTCAAGGAACACGGCGTGCGGGTAGAGTGGAAACAGCGTGGTCCGGGCGATCAGCGTGGGTGCGAAGGGGGGACGGTCGCGGATCAGCCACGTACCCGCGGACACGATGTAGCGGCCGGTTGCACAGTTCAACAGGGCAAGGACATGGGTAGCATCCACTCGTTCGATGCGTAGTTGGCGCGACGACATCTGTTCGCAGGCGTTCCGCGCGGCGGCCACCGGCTGCAGTTGCTGAAGCAGGTCTGTCCGCTCAGCCAGTTGTCCATCCGTGTCATGTGCTTCGACCAGCAGGGGCGGTGCCTTCAGTGGTGGCGCGGCTACCGCGGCCGGCACCTTCGATTCGGGCTGTGCGCCCTTGCGCACCAGCGCGCCTGGGGTATCCAGCCGACCCTGTGCTTCGTCCATCTTCAGCAGCAGCGTGCGCATGCCGCGATCCGACAGCGGCCAGGCGTGGCCCGAGGCATCGCTCATCTGGATGCGTTTGCCACTCACCAGCGCATCGATCATCGCTGCCACGTAGCGCGAGGGTAGTTCCAGGCCAAGGTCGAGCGCGTCGCTGTGGCCAATGGCACCGAGGTCCCTTCCGTCCACGCGCAGTCGCAGCGCCCCTTCGGGTGCCATCGCCGCAGGGGTACGAGGCGCGTCCTCGGCGCCTTCGGCCATTGACAGCCGTGCGGTGACCGCCGTCTGTGGCCCGCCAGCGCGTTCGAGCAGCACGCTCAGCATCAGCGGTGCCAGCGGACCGTAGGCGGCCAGCCGGCAGGTGCGGGTGTTGTCGCAGGCCATCACCCCGTCACCCTCGACGAAAGAAGTCCCAAGCGGGTCAGCGGCCGAGGCAATTGGCGCCAGAGTGAGGGAGGCCAGCAGCAGGACTGTCGGTAGTAGTGAGGATGCGCGCATTCAACGAACCTCGCTGACCAGCGTCGGCAGGGTCCAGTGCCCACCCGGCATGCCACGGCACAAGCCGGTACTGAACGCACTGCTTGGCTGGAATCTGCGGCCATCCCAGGTCCAGTCCGAGCCGGAAACGCAGTCGCCGATGCCGCGGCCCTTGTAGCGTGCGTAGAGCGTGCGCTCGACGCGCGAGAAGCCCTCTGCTTCCAGCGTGACCGTCTGCGGGGCAAACGGTGGATGATCGCGCGCGATCCAGAAACCATTGCTGTAGTTGTACGCACCCATCTGGCACAGCGCCTGCACCAGGACATGGCGCTCGTCCAGCCGCTCGATCACCATTTCCGGGGTTCCCTTGTACTCGATCAGACGCGGGCAGTCGTCGCTGTCGCCGAGCGTGGCAATCAGCGCGTCGCGCAGCGCTTCGCTGCTGCCCAATGCGCTGTCTTCGGAGCGTGGCGCCGTCAGGGCCGCGCTCACGATCACAGGCTTGGCGCGCGCAGCCGGCACGCTCGCTTCGGCACGCGTGCCGCGCCGTATCAGGGCGCCGGGCGTGCCCACGCGCCCTTGTGCCTCGTCCATTTTCAACAGTACGGCGGCGGCACCACGATCGGAGATCGACCAGCGCGTGCCCCTGCTGTCGATCACTTCGATGCGGGCCTGGCCGGGCAGGGCGGCGAGCAGGGCTGCAACCTGAGCCGGTCGCAGCGCGACTGCTTCGTCGGGCCCAGTGTCCTGCACGGGACCCAGATCACGTCCGTTCACCTGCAGATGCATCGATCCTTCAGGCATTGTGCTTTCGCCATCCTCACCGACCCGCAGCCGCGCCTTCACTGCCGTGCCGGGGCCGCCAGCACGTTCCAGCATCAGGCCCAGCAGGCTGTCAGCCGGTTCCGGACCATAGCCGGCGGCACGGCAGGTGCCGGAGTTGTCGCAGGCCAGGAACCAGTCGTGGTGCACGAACTCGATACCGGGTTCCAACGGTGTGTTTCCGGCGTGGGAAGCGAGTGGCAGCAGGAGGCTGGCCAGCAGTACGGACAGCGGGCGATACATGGCGAATTCCGTTTCAGAAGTGAACAAGCATGGGCGATCAGCACGCCTGCGCCAAGCCCGCGGAGAGCCTGGCAAGCCGAGCGGGTATCATGCGCGGGTCTTCCGTAACCCGGCGATGCCGATGTCCCTTGCCGCCGATGCTGCGCTGCCGTCTTCCGATACGCCGATGATCCGCCGCCGCGATGTCGCCGTACCCGGCGTCTGGCCGGACGGCACGCTGCCACTGTTGGCACGCCTGTACGCCGCACGCGGAGCGCAGACGCCGGAGCTGGCGCTGCCCAAGCTGGGCAACCTGCATGCGCCGGAGCTGCTGACCGGCATCGATGCGGCCGTGGACCTGCTGGTCGAGGCCATCGCCGCCGACAAGCGCATCCTGGTGGTGGGTGATTTCGACTGTGACGGCGCAACTGCCTGCGCGGTCGGCGTGCGCGGCCTGCGCATGCTCGGCGCGCAGCATGTCTTGCATGCCGTGCCCAACCGCATGGTGCACGGCTACGGTCTGTCGCCGTCGCTGGTGGACGAGCTGGCTGCGCTGCAGCCGGATCTTCTGGTCACCGTCGATCACGGCATTGCCTGCCATGCCGGCGTGACCGCAGCCAAAGCGCGGGGCTGGCAGGTGCTGGTGACCGATCACCATCTGCCCGGTCCGCAGCTGCCACCGGCCGATGTCATCGTCGACCCCAATCTGGACGGCGACGCCTTCCCCAGCAAGTCGCTGGCCGGTGTCGGCGTGATCTTCTATGTGCTGATGGCGCTGCGCCGGCAGATGCGCGAAGCGGGTGTATTTGCCGATGGCAAGGGTCCGGACCTGACCACGCTGCTGGATCTGGTGGCCGTGGGCACCGTGGCCGATCTGGTGGTGCTGGATGCCAACAACCGCGCCCTGGTCAGTGCTGGTCTGCGGCGGCTGCGCAACGGTCAGGGCTGTGTCGGCCTGAAGGCATTGATCGAAGCCAGCGGCCGCGACGCCGCACGCCTGACCGCTACCGACATCGGCTTCGGGCTCGGCCCGCGCTTGAACGCGGCCGGTCGACTGGAAGACATGGCACTGGGAATCGCGCTGCTGCTCACCGAAGATCCACGCCAGGCCCGCGACATCGCGCAGACGCTGGAGCAGATCAACGCCGAGCGGCGTGCGGTGCAGCAGTCGATGACCGATGACGCCGAACAGGCGCTGTCGCGAGTGGTGCTCGATACCGCCGGTCAGCGACCGGTCGCGGCCTGCCTGTTTGATGCGGATTGGCACCCGGGTGTGGTGGGCCTGGTCGCTTCGAAGATGAAGGATCGCCTGCATCGCCCGGTGATCGCGTTCGCGCCGGCCGAGCCGGGTGCCGACACCCTGCGCGGTTCAGCGCGTTCGATCGCCGGCCTGCATATCCGTGATGCGCTGGCGCTGGTCGATGCTCGCCATCCCGGCTTGATCGAGCGCTTCGGCGGTCACGCGATGGCTGCCGGCTTGAGCATGCGACTGGATCATCTGGCCGACTTCGAAGCCGCTTTCGTCGCCACCGTGCTGGAAATGCTGGATCCGGCGGCACTGCAGCAGCAGGTGCTCAGCGATGGCGAACTGGCGGCGGACGAGCTCGATCATCGCCACGCCGATGCGCTGCGCCTGGCGGGGCCTTGGGGACAGGGTTTCCCCGAGCCGCTGTTCGACGGCCACTTCGAAGTGGCCAACTGGCGCGTATTGAAGGAACGGCATCTGAAGCTGGAACTGCGTCTGCCCGGCGTACCGGGCACGATCAACGCGATTCACTTCGGTGGCTGGCACGGCAACGCGCCCGGCAAGCATGTCCACCTGGCCTATCGCCTGGCCTGCGATGACTATCGCGGTGGCGCCGCGATCCAGCTGATCGTCGAGCACTGCCTGCCCGCATGAAAAAAGGGGGCGTCAGCGGACCTCGCTTACCCGCGTCGGCACCTCCCAGGTTCCACCAGGAACGCCGCGGCACAGACCGCCGCTGATCGCCGAGGTCGCGACGAAGCGCGTGCCATCCCAGGTCCACGTTTCATCCGACACACAGTCGGCCAGACCACGGCCCTTGTGCGAGGCGACGATCTGACCGTCGCCGTAGTCGATCGCATCGCTGGTCACCCACTGCGGCTGGTAAGGCGCTTTCTCACCGATGACCCAGTAACCATCGCCGGTGTTGTAGGCCGCGCGCCAGCAGGGAACGTTGACCAGCAGGTGCTTGGCATCCAGACGTTGGATCTGCAGTGGCGAATTGCTGATCGGAAGATCCGGGTCGGCCTCGAGCAGGCCTTCGCAGCTGGGCTCTTTCAGGGTGGCGCGCAGCGCTGCACGCAGCGCCGGTGACGCGGCCAACTTGGCGAATGCCGGGTCGTCCGGCGGCGTCGACAAGGTCGCTGCCTTGCGCACAACGGGTTTGGCAACGGCGGCAGGTACGCTGCTTTCGGCGGCAGTACCCTTGCGCATCACCGCGCCCGGCGTCCCCACGCGGCCCTGGAGCTCGTCGGCCTTCAACAGCACTGCTGCTGCGCCCTTGTCCGACAGCGGCCACGCGTGCCCGGCGGTATCGACAACGGTGATGCCGCCATCGCGCACCAGCGCCGAGAGGACTGCGGCGGTCTGCGTCGGGCTCAGCGCATAGGTGCCTGCATCCTTGGCCGGCGCCAGTACGCCGAGGTTACGCTGCTGGATGCGCAGGTGCAGGGCGCCTTTCGGCTGCGGCTGGTCATCGATCGGCTGCAACGACACACGGCCGGAGATGGCTTGATCGGGGCCGCCCTGCCGCGTCAGCAGCACGCTCAGGGTGCTGTCGTCGCCGCTGGCATAGCCGGCCGCGCGGCAGGTGCGGGTGTTGTCGCAGGCCAGGACCCAGTCGTGATGCTGGAAATACAGCCCGGCAGGCGCGTCGACGGCGCCGGCGGCCAGTGGCCAGCACAGGGCCAGCAGGGTGGGAAGCAGGGGAGAACGCATGGGCATCCTTGCGCGGGATCGGGAAGTCGCACATGGTGCGCCCAGGGGCGGCGAAGAGCCAGCATCGAATCGCGTTAACCCCATCCCTCCGTCTGGTGCGTTCAAGCAATCACGATCCCATTGGAGTCCTGTCATGGTCTTCGCCCGATGCTGCACCGTACTGCTGTTGGCCTTGGCAACCTGGCCGGCTTCGCCCCAGGCGTCGCGTCGTCCGGCACCGCCGATGACGTCCACGCCGTTGCTGATCGCACCCGCGGCGGAACAGCCCGTGCAGCTGCGACAGGCGCGCATCGAGGGCGAGGTGCAGGCCGGCATCGCCCAGACCCGGATCACCCTGGAGTTCCACAACCCCAATCAGCGCGTGCTGGAGGGCGAGCTGCAGTTCCCATTGGGCGATGGCCAGCAGATCACCGGCTTTGCCCTGGACATCAATGGCGAGTTGCGCGAGGCGGTGCCGGTGCCCAAGGACCGCGGTCGCCAGGTGTTCGAGGAGATCGCCCGTCGGGGCGTCGATCCGGGCCTGCTGGAGCAGACCGCCGGCAACCAGTTCCGGCTGCGCGTGTATCCGCTGCCCGCCGGCGGCAGCCGCCGCGTGCAGCTGGTCGTACGCGAGCCGCTGGGATACGCAGGGCAGGGCTGGCGTTGGACATTGCCGCTGCAGTTCGTCGCCGGCGCCGCTGCCGTCGAACTGGACGTACAGGCACCGAAGGGTGCTGATACTGGCAGTGCGCCGTTCCGCATTGCTGATGGCCGCCTGCACTGGCAAGGGCGCGGCGCACAGTTGCCGGCCCAGCTGCAATGGACGCTGCCGGCCGAGCGCAAGGCACAGGTGCAGGTTGCACGCTGGCAGGACGGTCATTACCTGCTGGCACAGCTGCCGGTGCCGACGTCAGCCGCGCCGCGCCGTGTGCCGTCGGAAGTGGGGCTGCTGTGGGACGGTTCCGGCTCCGCAGGCCAGCGCGACCGCACCCGAGAGCTCGCGCTGCTCGATCACTACTTCGCGGCAATGGGCGAGGGCAATGTCGCGCTTACCGTGCTGCGTGATCGTGCGGAGCCTGTGCGTCGGTTCCGTATCCGCAGCGGCGACTGGAGTGAACTGCGCAGGGCGTTGATGGCGGTGCAGCCGGATGGTGCCAGTGCACTGGCGCAGTGGCAGCCGCAGCCTGAGGTGAAGGAATACCTGATGGTCAGCGATGGCCTGCTGACCTACGGACCGGAAGCACTGCCGGCGTTGGGTGCCGACCAGCGCCTGTTCGCGATCAGCAGTGCCGGTGCACGCACCGATGCCGCCCGCCTGCGCGGCTGGAGCGAGGCGCATGCCGGCAGTTTCGTGGCACTCGGCAGCGATATCGATGCCGCTGCACGGGAGCTGCTGTCGGTACCGCTGGATGTCCAGATCGATGCCGGCCGTGGCGTGCAGGATGTGGTGATCGATCGCCGCAGCCAGGCCCAGGGCTGGCTGTGGTTGCATGCGCGGTTGGCGGCCGAAGGCGTGCCGATGCGGGTACGCGTGGCCGGCGGCGAGTGGCAGGCACTGCCCGCGACGCAGAAGAACGAAGACGGTGATCTGCTGGCCGGCCTGTGGGCACAGGCACGTCTGCAGCAGATGTCGACCGATCGACGCAGCAACCGCGAGGCGATGCAGCTGCTGTCGCAGCAGTTCAGCCTGGTGGGCCCGGACACCTCGCTGATCGTGCTGGAAACCCTGGACGATTACCTGCGCTATGCAATCCGCCCGTCGGGCAAGCTGCGCGCCGAGTACGACCAGCGCTTCGCGCGCGAGGTTGCAGACCGCGATGCGGCCGACCGTCAGCGCCTGGACAAGGTGGTGACGCAGTGGCAGCAGCGCCAGCAGTGGTGGAATCGCAGCTGGCCGAAGGGGTCACCGCCGCAAGCGGACGCGAAGGCGCTGGAGGTGGCGTCTGCAGATTACGCAATGGAATCGGCGCCGGTAGCGATGCTTGCTGCGCCGTCCCCGGCGGCTCCGCCCGCCCCCGCGCCGGTGGCAGCGGCTGCCGAGCAGCGCATGGAAGCCAGCAGTGCGCGTGCACGTCGCTCAGCGCCTGCATCGAGCAAGGCGCTGGATTTGATCACGCTCACCGGTGGCCTTGCTGCCCCTTCCTCTGCCGCCAACGACGGCCAGCTCGGCATCCAGCTGGCAGCGTGGCAGCCAGACTCGGCCATCGCCCGGCGCCTGCGCCAGGGCCCGCCGTCGCAACTGTACGATCGCTATCTGGCCGAGCGCGCTGCGCATGCCGACAGCAGCGCGTTCTTCCTCGACGTGGCCGACCTGCTGATCGAACAGGGGCAGCGTGATCTTGCCCTGCGCGTGCTCTCCAACCTGGCCGAGATGGATCTGGACAACCGCCATCTGCTGCGGGTGCTCGGTTATCGGCTGATTCAGGCCGACGCTCCGGCGCTGGCGGTGCCGGTGTTCGAGCAGGTGCTGGCGATGGGCCAGGAAGAACCGCAGAGCTTCCGCGACCTGGGCCTGGCGCTGGCTGCAGCGGGCAAACCGCAGCAGGCGTTGGCGCCGCTGTACCAAGTGGTCGTGCGCCCTTGGGATTCCCGTTTCGACGGCATCGCGCTGATCGCCCTGGACGAGCTGACCAACCTGGTGGCCGGCAGCAAGCCGCGGCTGGATACCAAGGGCATCGACCCGCGTCTGCTGCAGGCGATGCCGCTGGACCTGCGCGTGGTGCTGGCCTGGGATGCCGACAACAGCGACATGGACCTGTGGGTGACCGACCCGAACGGTGAGCGCGCCTACTACGGCAACCGCCTGACCTACCAGGGCGGGCAGATGTCGCAGGACTTCACCGGTGGCTATGGCCCGGAACAGTTCTCGCTGCGCAACGCCAAGCCTGGCAAGTATAAGGTGGAGGCGAATTACTTCGGCAGCCGCCAGCAGCTGGTGACCGGCGCAACGACGCTGATGCTGCGCCTGACTACTCATTGGGGCACGCCGAAGCAGAAGGACCAGATGGTGACGATGCGGCTGAAGGACCGTGCCGAGACCGTGTTGGTCGGCGAGTTCGAGGTGCGTTGATCACTGGGACGCCCGTGTAGGGTCGAGCTTGCTCGACTGCTTCGAGGTAGAGCCGAGCCTATGCTCGGCTCATGGCACAAGCAGCCGAGCGTGGGCTCGGCTCTACAACCGTGCTGTTGCGGCGCGTGCGATCGGTGACTCTGGTGGATCGGCACGCAACCCGAACAGCGGCCGCAGCCAGCGCACGCGCCGTACCAGCAGTTCGTGGATCAACAGGCAGCCACTGATGGTGCCGATGATCACCAAGACCGGTTCCAGCCATGCGCCCAGCTGCAGTGGCCGCAGCCAGTACAGCAGTACGATCAGTACGGTCTGGTGCAGGATGTACCAGCTGAAGACCGCCTCGCGGCAGTAGCCCAGGCCACGCCATGGCCGCGCAAGCAGGACCTGCGCCCAGCCGAAGATGGCCAGCAGGGCGCACCAGGTGTACATCGCGCGGCCGACGCGCTCGGTCTGCGCCCATGGCAGCGACAGTACCCATTCCGGCAGATCGCCAACATCGGGCATCCGGGCCAGTGCGCGGATGCCCAGTTCGACAGTCAGCCCGATCACTGCCAGCAGCAGCGTCAATCGTCGGCCGCGCACCAGCAGATCCCATCCGCGCTGCCAGCGCGCCGCAAGGAAGCCGCCGAGGAACAGGGGCAGCGATTCGGCGTGGACATACAGGTCATCGACCAGTGCATGGGTTGGCGGGTGCGCGGGCAGGATGGCCAGCAGTGCCCACGCCAGCCACAGCACCGGCAGCAGCAGGCCCAGCGTGACGATCCAACGGTCGCGAAGATGCAGACCCGGCAGGCGGTGGCGCAGCGGCCGCAACATGCTGGCCAACAGGATCGCCAGCAGCGTGTAGGGGATCAGATAGGCCAGGTACCACAGGTGGTTCCAGGTGAACCCATAGGCAGCACCGCTGAAGCTGGCACCCGGCCACGGCCGGAATTGCCAGTAGCGCCACAGGAAGGCGCCGAGCCCCGGCGTGACGTCGCCCTTGTCCACCGCCTCGCAGTAGGCCTGCAGCGAGACGACCGCGACGATGCCGAACAGCAGCGGCAACAACAGGCGCCAGCCGCGCCGCAACGCGAACTGCCAACGGCCGTGCGCGGGCAGGCACATGCCCAGTGCAGTGCCGGAGATGGCGAACAGCAGCGGCATGCGCCAGCGATTCAACGCGATCATCGGCCACTGCAGCCACCCGGCCGTGTAAGCGCTCTTGAGGTGAAAGTCCCATCCGGCCACGTAAGCCATGGCCACGTGGTAGAGGATCAGCAACCCGAAGGCACCGATGCGCAGGGTGTCGAGGTCGTGGCGGCGGGTCATGGCTGTATCCGTGTTGGCGTTGTCGCAGAGTGGAAGGTCTTCCGGGGTGTCACCATCAGGAGGGGGTAGCTGGATGCCGCGCAGGGTCCAATGGCGGGGTTGGGGGACGAATGGCGTACGTCACCGGGGCTGTGGTTGGCGATAATCCAGCGATGGATGAGCACAACCAGCAGGACCCGCAAGTGCGTGGCGAACCGATGGGCAGCAGCAGGCAGGGGCGACAGGCGGCCGTGTTCTGGGCCGTGCTGTTCCTGGGCACGGCGGCGGCCAACGTACTGGCCAAGGTGATGATGGCGGCGCGTGATGGAGTGCCAGCGCAGTGGATGGCGGTGACGATCGATGAATTCAGCAGTGCGCTGGTGTCGCTGCTGCTGTTGGTGTTGTTGATCCGTGCCGCTTCACGCTGGCCGCTGCATGCCGATACCTGGCGGCAGCGACTGATGCCGTACCTGCTGGGTGCGGTCGCGTGGTGGCTGCTGCACGTGAGTGGGATGGTGCTGCTGCGCAAGGCCGCGCACGCCTTGCTTGGCAGCCACTACACCTTCGGTGACTGGCCGGCGCAATGGTTCTATGAGTTCTTCAAGGACATCCAGACCTACGCGCTGCTGGTCTCGGCGGTACATGCCGTGGCCTGGTTCGGTCGGCGCCGGCAGGGCGAAGCGACCCTGCTGGCCGCCCCCGATGAGGGTCCCCCGGTCGAGCCGGTCGATCGTCCCGACCATTTCCTGGTGCGCAAGCTGGGCAAGGAGTTCCTGGTGGCCACGGCCGACGTCGAGTACGCCCAGGCCGCCGGCAACTACGTGAACCTGCGGGTGCGCGGCCATGACTACCCGCTGCGGATCACCATGGCGGTGCTGGAAGCGCGGCTGGACCCGGTCCTGTTCCTGCGCAGCCACCGCAGCTGGCTGGTCAATCGTGACCAGCTGCGCTCGATCGAGCCGCTGGATGGTGGCGAGGCCTTGCTGCACATGGCTGACGGGGCCCGGGTGCCATGCAGCCGGCGGCAGCTGCCGTTGCTGCGGCAGGCGCTCGCCGGGTAGGGCCGGGGCCGTTCGAACCCGGCTTTTGCGCCGGTTCACTCCGGGCTGCGGTATCATTTGCAGTCATCTTTTGAATGCATAACCGCCGACATGATCGAACTGAATCCTGTCCGCCAGCGCATCGCCGATCTGACCGATCGCGTGTTGTCGCTCCGGGGGTATCTTTGACTACGACGCCAAGAAAGAGCGTCTTGAAGAAGTAACGCGGGAGCTGGAAAGCCCCGACGTCTGGAACAACGCCGAGTACGCCCAGAACCTGGGGCGTGAGCGCTCGACCCTGGAAAAGACCGTGGGCGGCATCGCCGCGGTGCTGGAAGGCCTGAGCGACGCCACCGAACTGCTGGAGCTGGCCGAGTCCGAACAGGACGAGGACACCGCGCTGGCCGTGGTGGCCGACCTGGACAAGCACCAGGCGCACGTGGAGAAGCTGGAGTTCCAGCGCATGTTCTCCGGCCAGATGGACACCGCCCCGGCGTTCGTCGACATCCAGGCCGGCGCCGGTGGCACCGAAGCCCAGGACTGGGCCGAGATCCTGCTGCGCATGTACCTGCGCTGGTGCGAATCGCGTGGCTGGAAGACCGAGCTGATGGAAGTGTCCGGTGGCGACGTCGCGGGCATCAAGTCGGCCACGCTGCGCGTGGAAGGCGACTACGCCTATGGTTGGCTGAAGACCGAGACCGGTGTGCACCGCCTGGTGCGCAAGTCGCCGTTCGACTCGGACAACCGCCGCCATACCAGCTTCACCTCGGTGTTCGTGTCGCCGGAAGTGGACAACAACATCGAAATCGACATCAACCCGGCCGATCTGCGTACCGACGTGTACCGCTCGTCCGGTGCCGGTGGTCAGCACGTCAACAAGACCGAGTCGGCGGTGCGTATCACCCACATCCCGACCAACACGGTCGTGGCCTGCCAGACCGGCCGCAGCCAGCACCAGAACCGCGACAACGCGATGAAGATGCTGGCGGCCAAGCTGTACGAGCTGGAAATCCAGAAGCGCAACGCCGAGCGTGATGCGGTGGAAGCCACCAAGTCCGACATCGGCTGGGGCAGCCAGATCCGCAACTACGTGCTCGACCAGAGCCGTATCAAGGACCTGCGCACCGGCATCGAGCGTTCGGATACGCAGAAAGTGCTCGATGGTGACCTGGACGAGTTCGTCGAGGCCAGCCTGAAGGCCGGCCTGGCGGTCGGCTCCAAGCGCATCGATGCCTGATGCGTGCCCGGCGACAGCGGTACCGTCCGCTGCCCGGGCCCTGCGTTGCGGGACGTCATGGGCGTCCCGCAATGCTGTTGAAACCTGCAAGGCAGGGCGATGATGCGCAGTGAAGCCGAACGCAAGGAACTGGGTGGCTTTCTCAAGGCCTGCCGCGCTCGGGTCGAGCCAGCAACACTGGGGCTGCCAGCGGGGCGCAGGCGCACGCCGGGCCTGAAGCGCGAGGAAGTCGCGCTGGCGATCGGGGTCAGCGTCAGCTGGTACACCTGGATCGAACAGGGCCGCGAAGTTCGTGCCTCGCCCGAGGTGCTGGAGCGCCTGGCGCAGGTGCTGCGGATGAGCGACGACGAGCGCGCCTACGCGTTCGCGCTGTCCGGCTACGGGGTGCCGTTGGAATCACCCGACGAGACGGTGACCGACGGCCTGCGCCAGCTGGTGGAGGCCATGCAGCCGATCCCCGCCTACGTGCGCAACACCCGTTTCGACATCCTGGCCTGGAACCCGGCCATTGCCGATCTGTTCGTCGACTATGGTCAGCTGGCGCCGCATGAGCGCAACACGTTGCGGCTGATGTTCCTGTATCCGCCGTACAGAACGTTGATCCTCAACTGGGAAGAAATGACCCGCGGCCTGCTGGCCAGCTTCCGCGCGGCGATGGCGCAGGCACCGGACAAGGCACCGTTCCTGGCGCTGGCCGAAGACATCGGCGCGCACAGCGTGCAGTTCCGTGCGTGGTGGCCGGAGCACGATGTCCGTCGTTTCGACGAAGGTGCCAAGAAGCTGAACCATCCCACGCGCGGGCTGCTGGACCTGCAGTACGTGGCGCTGGTGCCGGAGAGCCGGCACGACCTGTCACTGGTGACCTACCTGCCGCGCAGGTAGAGGGTTGTTCGGCAGGGCTGCGCCCTGCACCTGCAGAGGCCAGAGCCGAAGCAACAGCAACAGCAACAGCGGGCTTTCCGTGAGTTGGCGGGGCGGTGTCGGATTGCGGGGACGCCGTGAACCCATCCATGGGGGCTTGGCAGCCGCATCCATGCGGCTGACACCCCGCAATCCGACACCGCCCCACCTTCGACAGTCTCCCGGTGGCCAGTAGATCCACGCTATGCGTGGATGCTTTTCGATTTCGATTCGAGATATTCGATTTCGATGGAGATTCATCCACGCATGGCGTGGATCTACCGTGTCGACCAAGGTCGACACCAACCAAGAGCAGGCCATGCCATCCCGACAGATTGCGGAGATCTGTCGAAGGCGGGGTGGGTCCGGTTGCGGGAGTGTCCGCGGCATGGATGCCGCGGCCAAGCCCCCATGGATGGGTTTACGGCGTCTCCCGCCACCGGACCCACCCCGCCATCCCACGGAGTGCCGCTGTTGCTGTTGCCTCTGCCGTTGCTGTTGCCTCTGCGGGTGCAGGGCGCAGCCCTGCCGATAACCCCAACCCTATTCAGGCAGGTAAGTGCAGGTCACAGGATAAACAGACGCCTTGTTGCCTTTGCCGATCGGGTCCACATTCCTTGTCAGGAAACGGGCAGCCGCCCGTTGTCGAGACAACAGGAGACCTGCATGTCCGCTTCCCCCGCAGCCCCCGCTGCCATTTCCCGCGATCCGGCCACCGGCCAGCAGATCGCCAGCCATCCCTTCGCCACTGCTGCCGAGCTGGAAGCGATCCTTGATCGCGGACAGGCCGGCTTTGCTGCCTGGAGTGCGCAGTCACTCGATCAACGCGCGAGCGTGCTGCGTGCGATGGCCGCCGTGCTGCGTCGTGACCGTGAGCCCCTGGCCGCGCTGGCCACCGCCGAGATGGGCAAGGTCCACGCCGAGTCGCTGGCCGAGATCGAGAAGTGCGCGGTGCTGTGTGACTGGTACGCCGACAACGGCGCGGCGTTCCTGCGCGACGAACCGACGTCAGTGGCCGACAACAAGGCCTATGTCTCCTACCTGCCGCTGGGCGTGGTGCTCGGCATCATGCCGTGGAACTTCCCGTACTGGCAGGTGATGCGCGCGGCCGTGCCGATCCTCATGGGCGGCAATGGTTTCCTGCTGAAGCCGGCCGAGAACATCGTCGGCACCGCCGCGCTGCTCGCCGCTGCGTGGCGTGACGCTGGCTTGCCGGAGGGCACCTTCATTGCTGCCAACATCAGCCGCGAAGGCACCAGTACCGCCATCGCCGATGACCGCATCGCGGCAGTGACCCTGACCGGCAGCGTCGCCGCCGGGCGCAGCATTGCCGCGCAGGCCGGGCAGGCGTTGAAGAAAGTGGTGCTTGAACTGGGTGGCTCGGATCCGTTCATCGTGCTGGCCGACGCCGATCTCGATGCAGCGGTCGATGCAGCGGTGGCCTCGCGCTTCCAGAACACCGGGCAGGTGTGCATTGCCGGCAAGCGCATCATCGTCGAAGCGCCGGTGTACGAGCGCTTCGTGGCGCTGTTCTGCGAGCGGGTACAGGCGCTGACGGTCGGCGATGGCCGCGAGGCCGGCAACCGGATCGGCCCGATGGCCCGGCAGGACCTGCTTGAACAGCTTGATGCACAGGTGCGCGCCTCGGTCGCGGCCGGTGCGCAGCTGCTGGTGGGCGGCAAGCAGCTTGATCGCCCCGGCAGCTTCTACGCCCCCACCGTGCTGGCCGGCGTCGAGCCGGGGATGCAGGCGTTCGACACCGAGACCTTCGGCCCAGTGGCGTCGATCAGCCGCGCGCGCGATGCCGACCATGCGGTGGATCTGGCCAACCAGAGCGAGTTCGGGCTCAGCGGCAATCTGTGGACGGGCGACCACGCCCGCGCGATGCAGCTGGCACGCCGGCTGCAAACCGGTGGCGTGTTCGTCAACGGCTTCTCGGCCTCCGATCCGCGCGTGCCGATCGGAGGCGTGAAGAAAAGTGGCTTCGGCCGCGAGCTGTCGCACTTCGGTATCCGCGAATTCGTCAACGCGCAGACGGTGTGGTTCGACCGCCGTTGACGCGGGCCATCCACGCTTGCTGTCAGCATCCCTGCACCGTTCCACCATCACGCATTGCGAGAAGGACGTCATTCCATGTCCAAGGGTTCCGATCTGCTCGTCGCCGCACTCGAAAACGAGGGCGTCGAGCGCATTTTTGGCATTCCCGGTGAGGAGAACCTCGATGTCGTCGAGTCGCTTCGCCACTCCAGCATCGAGCTGGTCATCACCCGCCACGAACAGGCTGCCGTGTTCATGGCCGCCACCTATGGTCGCCTGACCGGCAAGCCGGGCGTCTGCCTGGCCACGCTCGGCCCGGGCGCTTTGAACTTCACCACCGGTGCTGCCTATGCGCTGCTCGGCGCGTGGCCGGCAATCATGATCACCGGGCAGAAGGGCATCGTTGCCAGCAAGCAGGCGCGCTTCCAGATCGTGGACATCGTCGGCACGATGAAGCCGCTGACCAAGTCCGCGCGGCAGATCGTCTCGGCACGCACCATCCCGATCATCGTGCGCGAAGCGTTCCGCACGGCCCTGGAAGAACGCCCCGGCCCGGTGCTGCTGGAACTGCCAGAGGACATCGCGGCGATGGAGGTCGAGGACGCCGCACTGATCCCGCCACACCCGGTGGATCGGCCGATTGCCAGCCCCGAGGCATTGGATCGTGCGGCGCAGATCATCCGCGACGCCAAGCGGCCGTTGCTGGTGATCGCGTCGGCGGCATCGCGGCCACAGTCCAGCGAGGCGCTGTCGGCCTTCGTGCTGCGCGCCGGCATTCCGTTCGTCACCACACAGATGGGCAAGGGCGCAGTCGCCGGCGGCTCGGGCCTGTACATGGGCACGGCGGCGCTGAGCGAGCGAGACTACGTGCACATGGCCATCGACCAGGCCGACGTGATCGTGACCATTGGCCACGAGGTGACGGAGAAGCCGCCGTTCGTGATGCGCCCGGGTGGCCGCACGGTCATCCACATCGGCTATTCGCAGGCCGCGGTCGAGCAGGTGTATTTCCCGCAGGTAGAAGTGATCGGCGATATCGGCCGTTCGCTGACCCTGCTGGCCGACCGTATCGAAGGCAAGGTCGACAACGCCGCTGCGCTGCTGCCGTTGCGCGCGACGATCCTGGAGCACATCGCCGATCGTGCCGAAGAGGCCGGCTTCACGCCGCAGCGGCTGGTGCATGACGTGCGCCAGGTGATGCCGCCGGACGGCATCGTGGCGCTGGACAACGGCATGTACAAGATCTGGTTCGCGCGCAACTACCGCACCCAGGTGGCGAACACGCTGTTGCTGGACAACGCATTGGCGACGATGGGGGCGGGGCTGCCGTCGGCGATCATGGCCTCGATCCTGTACCCGCAGCGCCGCGTGCTGGCGGTGTGTGGCGATGGCGGTTTCATGATGAACAGCCAGGAGCTGGAGACGGCGCGCCGGCTGGGCCTGAACCTGGTGGTGCTGATCCTCAACGACGGCGCCTACGGCATGATCCGCTGGAAGCAGGCGGTGGACGGCTTCGCCGACTACGGCATGACCTTCGGCAATCCGGACTTCGTCAAATACGCCGAAGCCTATGGCTGCCAAGGGCATGAGGTGACCGCGATCGAGCAGTTCATTCCGACGCTGGAAGCGGCGTTCACGGCGGGCGGCGTGCACCTGGTGTCGGTGCCGATTGATTATTCGGAGAACCAGCGGGTGCTGGTGGACGAGCTGCGGCAGGCGTTCCCAGGGAACGGGTGAATCCGGGGCATGACCCGGTAGGTGTCGACCTTGGTCGACACACGGTGGAGCGCCAACCAAGGTTGGCGGCTACCGGAGCGGGGGCGGCCCAAGGCCGGGGAGGGGCCGTCCGGAGGCCGGGGCAGGGCGCTTTTGGTATGCTGGGCAACCGGCTGTGCCGGGCGCAAGACTCCCCCTCACTACACGATTCCCGCAGATCCATGAGCGAAGCTACCGATACCCCCCCCGTCGACGAAAACAAGTTGATCGCCGAGCGCCGTGAGAAACTCAAAGCGCTGCGTGGGCAGGGCATCGCGTACCCGAACGACTTCCGTCGCGAGGACTTCGCCGGCAGCCTGCAGGACGAGTTCGCCGATGCGGAACAGTGGACCGCCGAAACCCTGGAAGGCAACGGCCGCCAGGTGAAGATGGCCGGTCGCCTGATGGCCAAGCGGGTCATGGGCAAGGCCAGCTTCGCCCAGATCCAGGACGAATCCGGCCGCATCCAGCTGTTCCTGCAGGGCAGCGTGCTGGGCGATGCCTACACCGCCTTCAAGGGCTGGGACGTGGGCGACATCATTGCGGTCGAGGGTGGCCTGACCCGTACCAAGACCGGCGAGCTGTCGGTCAAGGCCGAGTCGATCCGCCTGCTGACCAAGTCGCTGCGCCCGCTGCCGGACAAGTGGCATGGCCTGGCCGACGTCGAGCAGCGCTACCGCCAGCGCTATGTCGACCTGATCGTGACGCCGGAGTCGCGCGCGGTGTTCATCAAGCGCTCGAAGATCATCCGTGCGATGCGTGCATGGCTGGACAACCGCGACTTCCTCGAAGTCGAGACGCCGATGATGCATTACATCCCGGGCGGCGCGGCGGCCAAGCCGTTCACCACCCACCACAATGCGCTGGACCTTGACCTGTACCTGCGCGTGGCGCCGGAGCTGTACCTCAAGCGCCTGACCGTCGGTGGCTTGGAGCGCGTCTACGAAATCAATCGCAACTTCCGCAACGAAGGCGTCAGCACCCGCCACAACCCGGAATTCACCATGATGGAACTGTACGAGGCGTATGCCACGTACAACGAGATCATGGACCTGACCGAAGGCGTGATCCGTGACGTGGCGCAGTCGGTGAACGGCTCCACCACGGTTGAGTGGGACGGCGCCAACATCGACCTGGGCCCGGCGTTCCGCCGTTGGCGCATGGACGAGGCGGTACGCCACCACAACCCGGAAATTTCCGCGGCCGACTGCACCGACCGTGATGCGCTGCTGCGCCATTGCGAGCGCTTGAAGATCCGCGTCAAGCCGTCCTACGGCTGGGGCAAGCTGCTGCTTGAGATCTTCGAAGCCACCGTCGAGCACACCCTGATCCAGCCGACCTTCATCACCGATCATCCGGTAGAGGTCTCGCCGCTGGCCCGTGCCAACGACAACGATCCAGGCTATACCGACCGCTTCGAACTGTTCGTCAACGGCAAGGAACTGGCCAACGGCTTCTCCGAGCTGAACGACCCGGAAGACCAGGCCCAGCGCTTCCAGGCGCAGGTGGCGGCGAAGGAAGGGGGCGACGACGAGGCCATGCACTACGACGCCGACTACATCCGTGCGCTGGAGTACGGCATGGCGCCGACCGGCGGCCTCGGCATCGGCGTCGATCGCCTGGTGATGCTGCTGACCGGCAGCAGCTCGATCCGCGACGTACTGCTGTTCCCGTACATGCGTCCGGAGCAGTAATCGGCGTTTTTCGGCGTCTGTTTGTGCGCGCCGTCTCGGTTTGAGACGGCGCGATTGACGCGTCCCGCACTCGGCGTATCGTTATTGCACAACCTTGACACTGGCTATGGCTTGATGGCGTCAGGGGAGGCCGCAATGTGGAGAATCCGCTTCACATTGTGACGACGATCATGAATCGGGGAGCTTGTGACGGGAGTCGAGCCGATGCAGGGTGCCAGCGTGCACAGCGGCGGGGTATCCTCGCCCGCTGACCTTTCAGCATGGTCGAGAAAGCAGGCAGAGAACGCCTTGAACATCGTCATCGTCGATGACCAGACTTCCGCACGGACGATGCTTCGTCACGTCATCGAAGACATCGCGCCGGAACTGAGCGTGCATGATTTCGGCGATCCGTTGACCGCGTTGGCATGGTGCGAATCGTATCCGGTCGACCTGCTGCTTCTCGATTACCGCATGCCGGAGATGGACGGACTGGAATTCGCCCGCCGCTTCCGCCGGCTGCCCAAACATCGCGATATCCCGGTGATCCTGATCACCGTGGTCGGCGACGAGCCGATCCGGCAGGCGGCGCTCGAAGCCGGCGTGATCGATTTCCTGGTCAAGCCGATCCGCCCGCGCGAGCTGCGCGCACGCTGCTACAACCTGTTGCAGTTGCGCCAGCAGACCGAGAACGTGAAGCAGCGTGCGCTGTCACTGGAGCAGCGGCTGCTGGCCAGCATGCATGAGGTGGAGGAGCGCGAGCGCGAGACGCTTTCGCGGCTGGCACGTGCGATCGAGTTCCGTGATGCCGGCACCAGTGCCTACCTTGAACGGATGGCGCGCGTGGCTGGCTTGATCGCCGAGCAGCTGGGCCTGCCGGAAGACGACGTCAAGTTGATCGAAATGGCTGCGCCGCTGCACGACATGGGCAAGATTGCCATTCCCGATGCGGTGCTGCTCAAGCAGGGCAAGCTCAATGATGAGGAGCTGGCGATCATGCGTCGGCATCCACGCATTGGCCATGAGCTGCTCAGTGGCAGCCAGAACCGCTTCATCCAGGTCGGTGCGTTGATCGCGCTGCGTCACCATGAGCGCTACGACGGCAGTGGTTATCCCGATGGCCTGGTCGGCGACGCGATTCCGCTGGAGGCGCGTATCGTCGCGGTGGCCGACGTGTTCGATGCGCTGATCTCGCCGCGCCCCTACAAGGAAGCGTGGACGATGGAAGCCACCATGGCCTACCTGTACGCCCAGCGTGGGCGTCTGTTCGATCCGCGTTGCGTGGATGCATTGCTGCGCGGCCGCGAGCAACTGGAACAGATCTGCGCCGAGCACTCCATCGCCTCTGCACGCCCGGGACTGGGCGCGTGAAACGCCTGCTGTCGCGATTGCGGCTGCGCCTGTCCCAGCGACAGGACAGCGAGCACGGACAGCAGATCGTCCGCATCATCCTGATCAGCCTGATCCTGGCGTACGTGCTGCTGCCTTCGGCACGGCATGAACTGCCGCACAGCCAGTATGTGGGTGTGCTGGCGATCGTGCTGACCGGCCTGAGCCTGTCGCTGCTGTTGTTCGGCTGGCTGCTGTGGCGACCGCAGCGCTCCGATCCCCGGCGCGTACTGGGCATGCTGGCCGACTACGGGCTGATCGCCGCCGGCATGATCCAGATGGGTGAGCCGCTGTCGTGGGTCTACATCGTGGTGATGTGGGTGACGGTGGGCAACGGCATGCGCTTCGGCAACCACTACCTGTATGTGGCCGTGGCGATGGCGATGGTCAGCTTCGGTAGCACCGCACTGTCCACCCCGTACTGGCAGCAGAACGCACGCTTGGCCATCGGCCTGTGGCTTGGTCTTGCCGCGGTTCCCCTGTATTTTTCCACGCTGCTGCGGCAGTTGACCGAAGCGATGGCCGAGGCGCGGCGCGCCAGCGAAGCCAAGAGTCGATTCCTGGCCAACATGAGCCACGAGTTTCGTACCCCACTCAATGGATTGAATGGCATGACAGAAGTATTGGCGACCACGCGCCTGGACGACGAACAGCGTGAGTGCGTGAGTACCATCCAGGCGTCTTCGCGCAGCCTGTTGGCACTGGTCGAGGAAGTGCTGGACATCTCGGCGATCGAGGCCGGAAAACTGCGCGTTGTTGCCGAGGATTTCGTTCTTTCCGAAGTGATCCAGGCCATCGGCCTGATCCTGTTGCCGCAGGCCAAGGCCAAGCGCCTGGACTATCGGGTGAAGGTGGCCGAGACCGTCCCGCCGACCCTGCGCGGCGATGTCGGGCATCTGCGGCAGATCCTGCTCAACCTGGCCGGCAACGCGGTCAAGTTCACCGATCATGGCCGGGTCGAGATCCGCGTCGGCGTTGTCCATGCAGACACGCAGGGTGGGGTGCGGCTGCGCTTCGACATTCTTGATACCGGCATCGGCGTCGCACCGGCGATGCGCCCGCGTCTGTTCGAGGCCTTCGAGCAGGCCGACGTCAGCATGGCCCGTCGCCATGAAGGTACCGGCCTGGGCACGACCATCGCCAAGGGGCTGGTCGAAGCGATGGACGGCGAGATCGGGTATCTGGACAACCCGCCGCAGGGCAGCCACTTCTGGGTGGAACTGCCGTTCGCGCCGCCGCAGCCGGTGGTCCCGGGTGCGGTGCCGACCCTCGCTGCGGGCGACGAAGCCGGTGCCGGCGGTAACGTCATTGCGTTCGCCGATCCGTTCCTGCGCCATCGCGCTCGGGTGCGCAGCATGCAGATCCTGGTCGCCGACGACCACGAGGCCAACCGCATGGTGCTGCAGCGGCTGTTGCAGAAGGCCGGGCACAAGGTGCTGTGCGTCGATGGTGGCGAGGCGGTGCTGGATGCATTGGCCGAAAGCGAGTTCGATGCGGCCATCGTCGATCTGCACATGCCGGGCATGAGTGGCCTGGACATGTTGAAGGAACTGCGGGTGATGCAGGCCGGTGGCGGCCCGCGCACGCCGGTGCTGGTGCTCAGCGCCGACGTTACTCCCGAAGCGATCCAGCGCTGTACCCAGGCCGGTGCACATGCGTTCCTCGCCAAGCCTGTGGTGGCCGTGCGCCTGCTGGACACCCTGGCCGAGATCGCCAACAACGCCCAGCTCAAGTCCAGTGCGCCGCCGATCGTGCGTACCGTCACCAACCTCGATGGCGTGCTTGATACCGGCGTGCTGGATGAACTGGCGTCGCTGGGAATGGGCGAGGGTTTCGAACGCGAGTTCATCCGCCAGTGCCTGGATGATGCCGAGTCGTGCCTGCGCAAGGCAGAAGGCGATGGCGAAGCGGCACGCTGGGACGCTTTCCGCGAGCAGTCGCATGCGATCAAGGGCGTGGCCAGCAACCTCGGCCTGGTGCGCGCGTCCAACCGCGCCGGCGAATTGATGCGGATGGCCGATTGGCAGCTGAAAGCCGAATGGCGGCAGCGTCTTGCGGTGCTGCAGGGGGCGATCAAGGAAGGCCGGCATGCGCTCGATGCGCGTGCCGAACGCAAGGCACGTGGCGTGGCTGACGACGGCGAACGCTAGCGCCGGGCCTGCCTGGCCTGTGCGGCGGGTTGCCCATGCTCGCAGGCCCCATAAAAAAAGCCCGGTGGCCAGCCGGGCTTGAACCCTGCGGGGGAGGGGAACGTATCAGGCCACATCCAGAGTGGCGCGTCGGGTCTGTGCCTTGATCAAACGGTCCATGGTGCGCAGCGAACGGTCGCCCAGCGCCAGCGCCGAATCGACCCAGACCTTGGTGATTTCCAGCAGTTCGTCATAGCTGACCGCCTGCGCCAGGTTGCGCGCGGCATTCATTGCCAGGTACGACTGCGGCAGGCGCTGCTGCTGGCGGATCATCTCTTCCACTGCACTGCGACCTTCACCTTTCCTGACCAGCACGTCGACCACGCCCATCGCGTGCATCTCCTCGGCGCTGTAGACACGGCCGTCGAGGATGATCTTCTCGGCCAGCTGCGGTGACACCCGGCGGCACAGGAACGAATAGGCGCCCATGCCCGGGAACAGGCCGAACAGCACTTCGGGCAGGCCCATGCCGCAGCCTTCCTCGGCCACGATGGTGTGGCAGGCCAGTGCCATTTCCAGGCCGCCACCCAATGCGTCGCCCTGGATCAGGGCGATCGAGCGGACGTCGCCGCCGAAGCCGGTGTGCAGGTGGTGCACGCCTTCCACGCAGCGTTGGGCATAGGTCAGCAGCAGGTCGCGGTTGCCTTCCCGGATCAGCCGGGTGAACAGGTCCAGGTCGCCACCCAGGTTGTAGGCGGCGGCGTCGGAGGCCAGCACGAAATGGCGCAGCTGGCCGCTGTGGCGCTGCGCCGGGCCGCGGGTGATGGCGCTCATGTAGCTCCACATCTCGTCCAGCATGTCCTTGCGGCAGCAGGGACGCACGCCGGTGGAGGCGTCGGCGTGCATGAACAGCCAGTGGGCGGCGCCGTCGGCGCTGTCCTGGGTGCGGATGGTGGCATAGGGCGAGCCGCTGCTGGGCAGCTTTTCGATGGTACTCATGGAAGGGTCCTCGGCGGTGCGGCCCGCAGATCAAGGTGGTGGCCGGCGGGCCGAACGGTCCACTCACGCGGCGATGCTACACCGGCCCCGGGCCCACGCACGCGAAAAGGCCCGGGTCGTTGCCGACCCGGGCCTGAGCGCGTTCAACTTTCCGCAAACCCTTACGGGGCGGGCGTATCGCGGAGTTCGCGACGCAGGATCTTGCCGACGTTGGTCTTCGGCAGCTCTTTTCGGAATTCAACGATTCTGGGGTGCTTGTAGCCGGTCAGGTTGGCCCGGGCGTGTTCCTTGACCATCTCGGCGGTCAGGTTCGGGTCCTTCTTGACGATGACCACCTTGACCACCTCGCCGGACTTCTCGTCCGGTACGCCCACTGCGGCCACTTCCAGCACGCCCGGCATCATCGCGATCACGTCTTCGACTTCATTCGGGTACACGTTGAAGCCGGACACCAGGATCATGTCCTTCTTGCGGTCGACGATGTAGAAGAAGCCGTGCTCGTCCATCTTCGCCATGTCACCGGTGTGCAGCCAGTCGTCGGCGTCGATGGCCTTGGCGGTTTCCTCGGGACGCTGCCAGTAGCCCTTCATCACCTGCGGGCCGCGGATGCACAATTCGCCCACTTCACCCAGCGCCAGGATGTTGCCGTTGTCGTCCTTGATGCAGGCATCGGTGGACGGAATCGGCAGGCCGATCGAGCCGTTGTACTCGGCCAGGGTAAGCGGGTTGATGCAGGCCGCCGGCGAGGTCTCGGTCAGGCCGTAGGCCTCGACCAGGGTGACGCCGGTGGTCTTCTTCCAGCGCTCGGCGACCGCACGCTGCACGGCCATGCCGCCGCCCAGAGTCACCTTCAGCGAGGAGAAATCGACGGTGTCGAAGCCGGGGGTGTTGAGCAGGCCGTTGAACAGCGTGTTGACGCCGGTGATGGCGGTGAAGCGCACCGACTTCAGCTCCTTGACGAAGCCCTTCATGTCACGCGGATTGGTGATGAGGTGGTTGCAGCCACCGAACTTCATGAAGACCAGGCCGTTCGCCGTCAACGCGAAGATGTGGTACAGCGGCAGGGCGGTGATGATCCATTCCTTGCCCATCTCGATGCCCGATGCACTGATCCAGGCTGAGGCCTGCTGCATGTTGGCGATCAGGTTGCGGTTGGTCAGCATCGCGCCCTTGGCCACACCGGTGGTGCCGCCGGTGTACTGCAGGAACGCCACGTCGTCGTGGTCGATCTCGACCTTCGGCAGGGTGTGGCGGCTGCCCAGCTTGAGCGCCTGTTTGAAGCGCACCGCGCCCTTCAGATGGTAGTTGGGCACCATCTTCTTGATGTACTTGAGCACGAAGTTGACGATCACGCCCTTGGTGCCGAGCAGGTCGCCCAGGCCGGTGGTGACCACATGCTTGACCGGCGTATCGGCGATGACCTGTTCGACGGTGTCGCCGAAGTTGTCCACCACCACGATCGCGGCAACCCCGGCGTCGACCAGCTGATGCTTCAGCTCGCGCGCGGTGTACAGCGGGTTGACGTTGACCACGGTCAAGCCGGCACGCAGCACGCCGAAGGTCGCCACCGGGTATTGCAGGCAGTTGGGCATCATCAGGGCGACGCGGTCGCCCTTCTTGAGCTTCAGCTCACCCAGCAGGTAAGCGGCGAACTGCTCGACCAGGGCATCGGTCTCACCGTAGGTGAGGGTCTTGCCGAAACTGGAGTAGGCCGGTCGGTCGCGATACTTCGCGACGGACGCGTCGAAGACCGAAACTACCGAATGGAACTCGTTGACGTCGATTTCGGCGGGAACGCCTTTCGGATAGCTCTGCAGCCAGGGACGATCCAGACTCATATTCCCCCTCCAGGAATCGTGATGATGGGTGCGGCGCGGACAGTATCCGCCAGAACCGCTCTCCGCAGCATACCGCCCCGTAGGGAAAACGCGAAGAGGCGTTCGCGAGGGCTGCGACGGTGGGTGCCGACCTTGGTCGGCACCGCATGTCCGCCGGCGCGCCTGGAGGTGTGCCCACCAAGGTGGGCACCCACCAATGGAGGATGCACGCCGGCGCAGGGCTGTTTGCGTCAGCCCTGCTTGCGCACCGGTGCGCCGTTGGCCTTGTAGTAAGGCGCGGTGCTGCGCGGCAGCGGGGTGCGGCCACGGATCACATCGGCCAGCTTCTCGGCGATCATGATGGTCGGTGCGTTGAGGTTGCCGGTGACCACCTGCGGCATGATCGAGGCATCGACGATGCGCAGGCCTTCCAGGCCATGCACGCGACCCTGGCCGTCGACCACCGCCATCGGATCATCGGCGTGGCCCATCTTGTTCGAGCAGGACGGGTGGTAGGCGGTCTCGGCATGCTCGCGCACGAACGCATCGATCTGCGCATCGGTCTGCAGCGCGCTGCCCGGCGAGATCTCGCGACCGCTGTACGGTGCCAGCGCCGGCTGCGCGAAGATCTCGCGGGTGATCCGGATCGCCGAGCGGAACTCGCGCCAGTCCTGGTCGTGCGACATGTAGTTGAACAGGATGCTGGGATCTTCGCGCGGATCCTTCGAGCGCACGTGGATGCGGCCACGGCTCGGCGAGCGCATCGAGCCGACATGCATCTGGAAGCTGTGCGCCTTGATCGGGTTAGAGCCGTTGTAATTGATCGCCACCGGCAGGAAGTGATACTGCAGGTTGGGCCAGTCGAACTCGGCATCGCTGCGGATGAAACCGCCGGCTTCGAACTGGTTGCTGGCGCCGATGCCGGTGCCCAGGAACAGCCATTCGGCGCCGATCGCCGGCTGGTTGTACAGCTTCAGTGCCGGGGCCAGCGAGACCGGCTTCTTGCACTCGTACTGCAGGTACATTTCCAGATGATCCTGCAGGTTGGCGCCGACGCCGGGCAGGTGATGCACGAGGTCGATGTCCAGGCTGCGCAGCAGGTCGGCCGGGCCAACGCCGGAACGCTGCAGGATCTGCGGCGAGGCGATGGCACCGCCGCACAGCAGCACTTCGCGGCGGGCGGTGGCGCGCTGCGGCTGGTCGTTGTGCAGCCACTGCACACCCACTGCGCGCTTGCCCGAGAACAGGATGCGATCGGTCAGCGCATGGGTGACGATGGTCAGGTTCGGGCGCGGCTTGGCCAGGTCCAGGTAGCCACGGGCGGTGCTGGAGCGGCGGCCCTTCGGCGTGACCGTGCGGTCCATTGGGCCGAAGCCTTCCTGCTGGTAGCCGTTGAGGTCGTCGGTGCGCGGGTAACCGGCCTGCACACCGGCCTCGACCATCGCCGCGAACAGTTCGTTGTTGCCGGCCTTGGGCGTGGTGACGCGCAGCGGGCCGTCGCCGCCGTGGTAGTCGTTGGCGCCGATGTCGCGGGTTTCGGCCTTGCGGAAGTACGGCAGGCAATCCAGGTAGGCCCAGTCTTCCAGGCCCGGCATGCCGGCCCAGTTGTCGTAGTCCATCGCGTTGCCGCGGATGTAGCACATGCCGTTGATCAGCGACGAACCGCCCAGGCCCTTGCCACGACCGCAATCCATCCGGCGGTTGTTCATGAAGGGCTCGGGATCGGTCTTGTACGCCCAGTTGTAGCGGCGGCCCTGCAGCGGGAAGGCCAGTGCGGCGGGCATCTGGGTACGGAAGTCGAGCCGGTAGTCAGGGCCACCGGCTTCCAGCAGCAGCACGCTGACATCGGCATCTTCGGTGAGGCGGGTGGCCAGCACGTTGCCGGCCGAACCGGCGCCGATGATGATGTAGTCGTACTCGTTATGGATGCTCATGGTTGCTCTCCTGCAGGCCGGGCGCGCTGCATGCAGGCGTCCCGGCGGAATGTCGGATCGGCGCGGTGGCCGGACGATGGGCGGTGCTCAGGTCGCGCCGGTCAGAACACGCTGGCGTAGTCGCCCAGTTCGACCTGCACCGACTTGATGCGGGTGTAGTGGCCGAGGGTGGAGATGCCGTTCTCGCGGCCGACGCCGGACTGCTTGTAACCACCCACCGGCATTTCGGCCGGCGACTCGCCCCAGGTGTTGATCCAGCAGATGCCGGCTTCCAGGCGATGGATGATGCGATGTGCGCGGCTGATGTCCTTGCTGACCACGCCTGCGGCCAGGCCGAAGGTGGTGTCGTTGGCGCGACGGATCACTTCATCCTCGTCGTCGTAGGCGAGGATGCTCATCACCGGTCCGAAGATCTCTTCGCGGACAATCGTCATGTCGTCGCGGCAGTCGGAGAACACCGTCGGCAGCACATAGGCGCCGTCGGCCAGGGCGCCGTCGGTGGCGCGACCGCCGCCGGTCAGCAGGCGCGCGCCTTCGCTCTTGCCGCTTTCGATGAAGCGCAGCACGTTGTCCATGTGCGGGAAGCTGGTCAACGGGCCGAAGTTGGTCTCGGCGGCCATCGGGTCGCCGATGCGGATGCGCTTGACGCGCTCGACCACGGCGGCTTCGAACGCGGCCAGCATGCTGCGCGGCACGAACACGCGGGTGCCGTTGGTGCAGACCTGGCCGGAGCTGAAGAAGTTGGCCATCACCGCGATGTCGGCGGCACGGTCCAGGTCGGCGTCGTCACAGATCACCAGCGGCGACTTGCCGCCCAGTTCCATCGTCACTTCCTTCAGCGACGACGACGCGGCGCTGGCCATCACCTTCTTGCCGGTGGCGACGCCGCCGGTGAAGGAGATCTTCTCGATCACCGGGTGCTCGGTCAGCCAGTTGCCGATCTCGCGGCCCGGGCCCTGCACGACGTTGAACACGCCGTCCGGCACGCCGGCTTCGGTGTAGATCTCGGCGAGCTTGATCACGGTCAGCGGGGTCACTTCGGACGGCTTGAACACCATCGCGTTGCCGGCAGCCAGGGCCGGGGCCGACTTCCACATGGCGATCTGGATCGGATAGTTCCAGGCGCCGATGCCGGCGACCACGCCCAGCGGCTCGCGGCGGGTATAGAAGAAGCTCGATTCGCGCAGCGGCAGCTGGATGCCTTCGATGGCGGTGGCCAGGCCGGCGTAGTACTCCAGCACGTCGGCGCCGGTGACGATGTCGACCGTGGTGGTTTCGGCCAGCGCCTTGCCGGTATCCAGGGTTTCCAGGTGGGCCAGCTCGTCATTGCGCTCGCGCAGGATCTCGACGGCGCGGCGCAGGATGCGCGAGCGCTCCATCGCGGTCATCGCTGCCCACACCTTCTGGCCTTCGCTCGCGCTTTCAACCGCGCGCTCGACATCGGCCTGGCTGGCGATCTGCACGTCGGCCAGCACCTGGCCGTTGGCCGGGTTGATGGTCTGGAAGGTCTTGCCACTGGTGGCATCGACGCGGCGGCCGTGGATGTAGAGCTGTTGCACGGGCAGGGTGGTCATCGGCTTGCTCCTGGAAGGGGTGGGGCGGGTTGCTGGCGCGCTCAGGGCGCGTTGGCCTGCAATTGGAAATCGATGTAGCCGTAGGCGATGCGACGTGCCTTGTCGGCGTTGAAGTCACCGCCGACCAGGCTGCCGCGCAGCCACAGGCCGTCGATCATCGCGGCCAGTCCGCGTGCGGACAGGCGTGCCTGCGCATGCGGCAGATGGCGGTTGAACTGGTGGCAGAGGTTGGAGAACAGTCGCTGGTCGTTGGCACGCTGCAGCCGGGTCAGTTCCGGCTGGTGCATGCTCGCGGCCCAGAACGTCAGCCATACACGCATGGCGGTCCCGTTGGTCTGGCTGTCGTCGAAGTTGCCATCGACGATGGCGCGAAGTTGTGAACGTGCGTCATCCGGCGCGGCGTCGCGATAGCGGGCGACGGCGGCCTTCAGTTCGCGCAGGATCTGCCGCATCGCGGCATTGAGCAGGCCGTCCTTGTCGCCAAAGTAGTGGGCGACGATGCCGCTGGACAGGCCGGCCTTCTTTGCGATGGTGGCGACGGTGGCATCGGCCATGCCGATCTCGTCGATGGTCTGGAAAGTGGCCCGGATCAACTGCTCGCGGCGGACCGGCTCCACGCCTTTCTTCGGCATTGTCTCTCCACGGATTGCGACCCGGGATGCCGGGCTGGTGAAGATCATACTTTTTATTGATTGAACGTTCAATCAATAAACCCTACGATGCCGGTCGCGCCCCCACGCCATGGGCCCGGTTTCCGGTCCGGCCCCGCCCATGTGCCCCCCTGGACTGATGAGACGACCCCATGTCTTCCCTGGCTCATCCCAAGCGCTCGCCCCTGCGCTTGAACCGTTTCGTGTTCTTCAGTTCGTCGGTCTCCATCGGCATTCTCGGTGCGTTGACCGTGTTCTTCCCGCAGGCCAGCGAGCACTGGCTGCAATGGGCGCAGGCCGAGGTCTCGGCGGCGTTCGGCTGGTGGTACATGCTGTTGATCGTGGCCTGCCTGGGCTTCGTCCTGTGGCTGGCGTTCTCGCCGTATGGCCGCATCCGCCTGGGCCATAACGAGGAATCGCCCGCCTTCGGCTACGTGGCCTGGGTGTCGATGCTGTTCTCGGCTGGCATCGGCATCGCACTGCTGTACTACGGCGCCTACGAGCCGCTGGACCATTTCCTCAACCCGCCCGGGCAGCCCGGCGGCACGGTTGCGGCCGGCCGCGAAGCGATGGTGCTGACCTTCCTGCACTGGGGCCTGCACGGCTGGGCGCTGTACGCGCTGGTCGGCGTGGCGCTGGGCTACTTCGCCTATCGCCGCAACCTGCCGCTGGCGCTGCGTTCGGCGCTGTACCCGATCTTCGGCGAGCGCATCCATGGCCGCATCGGTGACATGGTCGATGGCTTCGGCATCCTGGCGACGCTGATCTCGATGGTCACCAACCTCGGCATTGGTGCGCTGGTGGTGCAGTCCGGCCTGGTCTACCTGTTCCACATCCCGGATACGCCGCAGGTGCTGGTGGCGATCGTGCTGGTGATGATGGTCGTGGCCACCATCGGCGTCGTTGCCGGTGTGGAGAAGGGCATCGCCTGGCTGTCCAACCTCAACGTGCGGCTGCTGTGCCTGCTGCTGCTGTTCGTGCTGGTGACTGGGCCGACCCTGCACCTGTTCGATGGCCTGGTGCAGAACACCGGCGACTACCTGGGCGCGTTCGTGCGCAAGAGCTTCGACATGTACCTCAATGACCCGAAGGGGCGTGAGTGGATGGGCTCGTGGACGCTGTTCTACTGGGCGTGGTGGATTGCCTGGGCGCCGTTCGTTGGCCTGTTCGTGGCGCGCATCTCGCGTGGCCGCACCATTCGTGAAGTGATCATGGGCGTGCTGCTGATCCCGCTCGGCTTCACCCTGGCGTGGCTGTCGATCTTCGGCAACACCGCCATCGATCTTGTGCTGAACCATGGCCAGGCAGCACTGGGCGAAGTGGCCCAGCATGATGCGGCGATGACCCTGTTCAAGCTGCTGGAGTATCTGCCTGCAGCGCCGTACATCGCCGGCGCGGCGGTGGTGATCGGTTTCGTGTTGTTCCTGACCCCGGTCGATTCGGGCACGCTGATGATCGCCAACCTGTGCACCCGGCGTGTTGACGATGGCGTGGAGGACGGGCATGACGCGCCGATCTGGCTGCGCGTGTTCTGGGCGGCGGGCATCACCGTGGCCAGCGTCGGCCTGCTGCTGGCCGGCAACTTCAGCGCGATGCAGACAGCGGTGGTGCTGTGCGGCCTGCCGTTCTCGTTCATCCTGGCGTTCTACATGTGGGGTCTGTTGAAGGCGCTGCGTACCGACCCGGATGCACCGCGGCGGTAGGTAGCGCCGGGCCATGCAGGCGAGCGCCAAAGGCGCGCGTCAAAGAAGAAGGGCCGGATCTGCGAGGATCCGGCCCTTCTTCTTGTAGAGCCGAGCCCATGCTCGGCTGATGCTGTGGCGATGTAGCCGAGCGCGGGCTCGGCTCTACAGTTGATGCGTTACTTGCTGGCCAGCTGACGCAGCACGTACTGCAGCAGGCCGCCGTGGCGGAAGTACTCCACTTCCTTCGGGGTCAGCAGCATCACCGAGGCTTCGAAGGTCTTCTTCGTGCCATCCGCCTTGGTCGCGGTGACCGTGGCGCGCTTGCTGGCGCCATCCTGCAGGCCGGTGACATCGATCACTTCCGAGCCATCCAGGCCCAGCGACTGCGCGTTTTCGCCGTTGCGGAACTGCAGCGGCAGCACGCCCATGCCGACCAGGTTCGAACGATGGATGCGTTCGAAGCTCTCGGCGATGACCGCCTTCACGCCCAGCAGCAGGGTGCCCTTGGCGGCCCAGTCGCGCGAGGAGCCGGTGCCGTATTCCTTGCCGGCCAGCACCACCAGCGGCACCTTGTCGGCCTTGTACTTCATCGCCGCGTCGTAGATCGCCAGCTTTTCCGGCTGGCCGCCGTTGGTCGGGTAGTACAGGGTGTTGCCGCCTTCTTCGCCACCGAACATCAGGTTCTTGATGCGGATGTTGGCGAAGGTGCCGCGGACCATCACGTCATCGTTGCCACGGCGGCTGCCGTAGCTGTTGAAGTCGGCCGGTTGCACGCCGCGTTCCTGCAGGAAGCGGCCCGCCGGCGAATCCTTCTTGATGTTGCCGGCGGGGGAGATGTGGTCGGTGGTGATCGAATCGCCGAACAGGCCCATCACGCGCGCGCCGTGCACGTCGTCGATGGTGCCGACCTGCATGGTCATGCCATCGAAGTACGGCGGGTTCTTGATGTAGGTGGACGCATCGCTCCACGCGTACAGATCACCATCCGGCGAGGCGATGGTGTTCCAGCGGGTATCGCCCTTGAACACGTCCGCGTAGTTCTGCTTGAACATCTCCGGGCCGACGGTAGCGGCGATGACGTCGCCGATTTCCTTGTTGCTCGGCCAGATGTCGCGCAGGTACACCGGCTGGCCATCGCTGCCGGTGCCCAGCGGTTCGGTGGTCAGGTCGATGTCGGTGGTGCCGGCGATGGCGTAGGCCACCACCAGCGGCGGGCTGGCCAGGTAGTTCATCTTCACTTCGGGGTGCACGCGGCCCTCGAAGTTGCGGTTGCCCGACAGCACCGAGGTCACCACCAGGTCGCCACTGGCGATGCCGGCGCTGACTTCGGTCGGCAGCGGGCCGGAGTTGCCGATGCAGGTGGTGCAGCCATAGCCGACCACATAGAAGCCGATCTTTTCCAGCTCGGTGAGTACACCGGCCTTTTCCAGATAGTCAGTGACCACACGCGAGCCTGGGCCGAGCGAGGTCTTGACCCATGGCTTGCGGTCCAGGCCCTTGGCGGCCGCGTTGCGGGCAAGCAGGCCGGCGCCGATCATCACCGCCGGGTTGGAGGTGTTGGTACACGAGGTGATGGCGGCGATGACCACCGCGCCATCCTTCAGCCGTACTTTCCTGCCGTCCATCTCGATGTCGGCGTAGCCCTTGGCCAACTGCTCGTTGCCCACGGCGGCGCCGCCGCCTTCATTGACGAAGGTGGAGACATCCTCGCTGCGCTTGTCACGGTTGGCGGTCATGCCGACCAGCGCGTCGCGGTAGTTCTTCTGCACGTCTTCCAGCAGCACGCGGTCCTGCGGACGCTTGGGGCCGGCCAGCGAGGGCTTCACCGTGCCCATGTCCAGTTCCAGCGTGGTGCTGTACTGCGCATGCGGGCTGTTGGCGTCGTGCCACAGGCCCTGCGCCTTGGCATAGGCTTCGACCAGCGCGATCTGCTCTTCGCTGCGGCCGGACAGGCGCAGGTAGGTCAGCGATTCGTTGTCGATCGGGAAGATGCCGCAGGTGGCGCCGTATTCCGGGGCCATGTTGCCGATGGTCGCGCGGTCGGCCAGTGGCAGGTGCTGCAGGCCGTCGCCGTAGAACTCGACGAACTTGCCGACCACGCCGAGCTTGCGCAGCATCTGGGTGACGGTCAGCACCAGGTCGGTGGCGGTGGCGCCTTCGGGCAGCTTGCCGGTCAGCTTGAAGCCGACCACCTGCGGAATCAGCATCGACGAGGGCTGGCCGAGCATGGCTGCTTCTGCCTCGATGCCGCCCACGCCCCAGCCGAGCACGCCGATGCCGTTGATCATCGTGGTGTGGCTGTCGGTGCCGAACACGGTGTCGGGGTAGGCGATGGCCTTGCCGTCCTTGTCCGCGGTCATCACCACGCGGGCCAGGTTTTCCAGGTTGACCTGGTGGACGATGCCGGTGTTGGGCGGCACCACCTTGAAGTTGTCGAAGGCCTTCTGGCCCCAGCGCAGGAAGCCGTAGCGTTCCTGGTTGCGCTGGAACTCGATCTTGCCGTTGAGGTCCAGTGCGTCGGGCTTGCCGAACACATCCACCTGCACCGAGTGGTCGATGACCAGTTCGGAGGGGATCAGCGGATTGATCTGTTCCGGGCGGCCGCCCAGCTTGACCACCGCATCGCGCATCGCGGCCAGGTCGACCACGCAGGGCACGCCGGTGAAATCCTGCAGCACCACGCGTGCAGGCATGAAGGCGATTTCGGTGTCGGGCTCGGCGCTGGGCTGCCAGCGGGCGACGGCCTCGATGTGGTCCTTGCCGACGGTGACGCCGCCATCCTCGTGCCGGAGCAGATTCTCCAGCAGGATCTTCATCGAGTAGGGCAGGTGGGAGATGTCGAAGCGCTGGCCCAGCTTGGGCAGGCTGAAGTAGTCGTAGGTGTTGCCGCCGACGTCCAGCTGGCTGCGGGTGGAGAACGAATCGCTCATGCGGGATGACTCCTCTTGCGGATGGCTTGCAGTGGCCCGCATGGGCGGGCCTGCTTGCGTTTGCCGGTGGCACTCCGGCCCCGGATCCGGCCCAGTATCGGCGATCCAGCGCCCGGCAATGACCCGGCAAGCTTGGAACGCAAGGTTACAGCGATGTGTGTAGCCTTCGTGTCAGCGGATGCATCGTTTTTTTCGCCGGCCCGCACGCAGACGGGGCGCTCATGGGCGCCCCGTCCGGGAATGCATCAGCTGCAGGGCTTACTTGCCGTTGGCGGCATCGAGCAGCGGGTTGCCGGTCTTGGCGCCACCGGTGCCGTTGCTCTTGGACTTGGCGGTCAGCACGCCGGCCTTGTTGAATTCGAAGACGGTCGATTCGTTGATGTTCTTGCCGAAGCTCTTGATCTTGGTGAAGTCGTAGTACCAGACCTGGGTGTCGCCCAGCTGCTCGCGGCGATTGGGTGCACCAAAGGCCTCGCTGACCTGCTTCTGGGTGGTCTTGCCGATCTCCGCCGCGTCCATCTGCGCCGGGGTGATCTCGGTGCCGGTGACGTAGGCACCGAACGGGTTGAAGGCGTGGGCCGCCGGGACCGACAGGGTCAACGGGGCAGCCAGCATCAGGGCAAGAGTGAGAGCGCGCATGAAACTTCCTTATTTATGGAGCGGATAGGTGCGGTAGGAGCGCCGGGGCGTCCAGCCGGAGCGCAGCAGGGCTGCCGAGGGAGTCTAACCCCCGAATGCGACTGACGCGGGATGAAGGTCACATATCAGGTGGTTTGTCCCGGATGCGACGGGTATGTATAATTCATACATACTTTTTGAGGCGTACCCCATGGAAGCCACCGTTGCTGAACGCGGACAGATCACCCTGCCCAAGGCAGTGCGTGATGCGCTGGGCCTGACCAAGGGCACCTTGCTGAAGGTGGAGCTGGAAGGCAGCCGGATCATCCTGCGCAAGAGCGTGGACGATGCGATCTCCCGCGCCCGCGGCAAGTTCTCGCTGGACGGCTTCGAATCGGCCGACGCGGCCGTGCGCGACCTGCGCGACGAGGAGTAAGCGGTGATGATCGCCGTCGATTCACCGGTGCTGGTCGAACTGCTCAGCAACGGCCCGCAGGCCGATGCGGTGGAAGCCTGCCTGCGGCAGAGCCTGGTCGGCGGCCGCGTGGTGGTCTGCGGCGCAACCCTGGCCGAGATCTGCGCCGCCCTGCGCGGCGGTGCCGAGGTACTGGAAGCGCTGGAAGAAATGGGCGTGCACTTCAACGCGCTGGAAGCCAAATCGGCACTGCGCGCCGGTGAAATGCACCGCCGCCATCGCCAGCGCGGCAGCGGCCAGCGCCGTGGCCTGGACGAATTCATGATCGGTGCCCACGCCCTGCTGCAGTGCGATGGCCTGATCACCTGGAACGACACGTTTTATCGCGACTACTTCAAGGGCCTGAAGCTGATCGTGCCGCAAGCCTGAGCCCACTTTTTATTCACCTCACGCATTACCCGGGAGTTGTCATGTTGGAAGCCTACCGCCACCACGTCGCCGAGCGCGCTGCGCTTGGCATCCCGCCCCTGCCGCTGACCGCGCAGCAGACGGCCGATGTCATCGAACTGCTGAAGAACCCGCCGCAGGGCGAGGCCGAGTTCCTGCTCGACCTGCTGACCCACCGCGTGCCGGCCGGCGTCGATGACGCTGCCAAGGTCAAGGCCTCGTACCTGGCCGCGATCGCACTGGGCAGCGAGCAGAACCCGCTGATCAGCCGCGAGCGCGCCACCGAACTGCTGGGCACCATGCTGGGCGGTTACAACGTCGCGCCGCTGGTGCAGCTGCTGGACGACGCCAGCGTCGGCGCCATCGCTGCCGACGCGCTGAAGAAGACCCTGCTGGTGTTCGACGCCTTCCACGACGTGCAGGAAAAGGCCAAGGCCGGCAACGCCAACGCCCAGTCCGTGATGCAGAGCTGGGCCGATGCCGAGTGGTTCACCAGCAACCCGGAAGTGCCGCAGAGCCTGACCGTCACCGTGTTCAAGGTGCCGGGTGAAACCAACACCGACGACCTGTCGCCGGCACCGGACGCGACCACCCGCCCGGACATTCCGATGCACGCCCTGGCGATGCTGAAGAACAAGCGTGACGATGCAGCGTTCACCCCTGAAGAAGACGGCAAGCGCGGCCCGATCCAGCAGATCCTGTCGCTGAAGGACAAGGGCCACCTGGTGGCCTATGTCGGCGACGTGGTCGGCACCGGTTCCTCGCGCAAATCGGCCACCAACAGCGTGCTGTGGTGGACCGGCGATGACATTCCGTACATCCCGAACAAGCGCGCCGGTGGCGTCTGCCTGGGTTCGAAGATCGCCCCGATCTTCTACAACACCATGGAAGATGCCGGCGCGCTGCCGATCGAGCTGGACGTGTCGAAGATGGAGCACGGCGATGTCGTCGAGCTGCGTCCGTACGACGGCAAGGCGCTGAAGAACGGTGAAGTGATCGCCGAGTTCCAGGTCAAGTCCGAAGTACTGTTCGACGAAGTGCGTGCCGGTGGCCGCATTCCGCTGATCATCGGCCGTGGCCTGACCGGCAAGGCGCGTGAGGCGCTGGGCCTGGCTCCGACCGACCTGTTCCGCCTGCCGGTGCAGCCGGCCGATACCGGCAAGGGCTTCTCGCTGGCACAGAAGATGGTCGGCCGCGCCTGTGGCCTGGCCGAAGGGCAGGGCATGCGCCCGGGCACCTACTGCGAACCGAAGATGACCTCGGTGGGCTCGCAGGACACCACTGGCCCGATGACCCGCGACGAGCTGAAGGACCTGGCCTGCCTGGGCTTCTCGGCCGACCTGGTGATGCAGTCGTTCTGCCACACCGCCGCTTACCCGAAGCCGGTGGACGTCAAGACCCACCACACCCTGCCGGAGTTCATCTCCACCCGTGGCGGCATCTCGTTGCGTCCGGGTGACGGCGTGATCCACAGCTGGCTCAACCGCATGCTGCTGCCGGATACCGTCGGCACCGGCGGCGACTCGCACACCCGTTTCCCGGTGGGCATTTCGTTCCCGGCCGGTTCGGGCCTGGTCGCCTTCGCCGCCGCCACCGGCGTCATGCCGCTGGACATGCCGGAGTCGGTGCTGGTGCGCTTCAAGGGCAAGATGCAGCCGGGCGTGACCCTGCGTGACCTGGTCAACGCGATCCCGCTGTACGCCATCAAGTCGGGCCTGCTGACCGTGGCCAAGGCTGGCAAGAAGAACATCTTCTCCGGTCGCATCCTGGAAATCGAAGGCCTGCCGGAACTGAAGGTCGAACAGGCGTTCGAACTGTCCGATGCCTCGGCCGAGCGTTCGGCTGCCGGCTGCTCGGTGCGCCTGAACAAGGAACCGATCATCGAGTACCTCACCAGCAACATCACGCTGCTGAAGTGGATGATCGCTGAGGGTTACCAGGATCCGCGTTCGCTGCAGCGTCGCATCGAGAAGATGGAAGCCTGGCTGGCCAACCCGGAGCTGCTGGAGCCGGATGCCGACGCCGAGTACGCCGCCGTCATCGACATCGACCTGGCCGACATCCACGAGCCGATCGTGGCCTGCCCGAACGACCCGGATGACGTGAAGACCCTGTCCGAAGTCGCTGGTGCGAAGATCGACGAAGTGTTCATCGGTTCGTGCATGACCAACATCGGTCACTTCCGTGCCGCTGCGAAGCTGCTGGAAGGCAAGCGCGACCTGCCGACCCGCCTGTGGGTGGCCCCGCCGACCAAGATGGATGCGTCGGAGCTGACCAAGGAAGGCGTGTACGGCACCTTCGGCGCCACCGGCGCACGCATGGAAATGCCGGGCTGCTCGCTGTGCATGGGCAACCAGGCGCAGATCCGCGAAGGCTCCACCGCGATGTCGACCTCTACCCGCAACTTCCCGAACCGTCTGGGCCGCAACACCAACGTGTACCTGGGTTCGGCGGAACTGGCCGCGATCTGCTCGCGCCTGGGCCGTATTCCGACCAAGGAAGAGTACATGGCCGATGTGGGCGTGATCGCCGCCAGCGGCGCGGAGATCTACCGCTACATGAACTTCGACCAGATCGAGGAATACCAGGACGTGGCCAACACGGTCGCTGCCTGAGGGTAGTGCCGGCCACTGGCCGGCATCCAGCTGAAACGAAGAACCCCCGGTGAAAGCCGGGGGTTTTTTGTTGTGCGGATGATGCCCGGCAGTGCCGGCCAGCGGCCGGCGCTGCCGGGGCGTCAGACCTGGGTGACGGCGGCCGCTTCCTCGGTAACGGCTGGCGTGTCCGTCGGCAGCTCCGGTTCCGCGGCCGTTTCCGGCAACACGCCGTGGTCGGGGAACAGGCGCGGCAGTTCGGCGACGAAGCGGACGATGCAGGCTTCGGCGAACTCACGCGATGCGGCTTTCGCCTTTGCATAGTCGTCGGCCTGCCATTCCTGCAGCGGGGCAACCCGTGCTTCATCCTGGCAGTGCACGCCCTGGCCGCCACTGGCGCTGCGGAACAGCTTGCGCACCACCGGGAAGCCGATGGTTACATCGTGGCGCAGCTCGTAGGGTGTCTCTGCGTCGCTGAGCTTCTGGTATACCAGCGACCACTGACCGGCGCTGGCCTCCACGGTACGCTCATCGCTGGGAATGGCGCCGGGATGCGCTGCGAAATAGAGCGCCAGCTGCTCACGGATCATGCCCGGCAATGCACCGAAGGCCGGACTGGGCACGGACTGAATGTCGTCGCCACGCACGTTGTTCTTGCTGAAGCTGTTGCTGGTGCCGATGTCACCCACGCCGCTGAGGAACGCCAGGGCGGACAGCCCGACCTTGGCAGCGGTGACGGCAGCGGTGTCGGCGCGCATCACCAGGCGCAGGACATGGTCGCCCACGCGATTGCCGTTCGGCCCAAGACCCAAGCCGGAGGTGACCTTCACCCGTTGCAGGCTGCTGAGGTCGGTGGCGGGTGCCGGAGCCGCTGCAACATTTTCGGCGGCGGGTGCGGCCACGGCCACGGTTGCCGCTGCTTCATCAACCGATACAGCAGCCGTGGACGCAGCATCCGATGCCTCTGGCGCCGGCGCGGCATTCGCCGCCGGATCGGGCGTTGCCTCGGTCGCGGCTACGGCGGCGGCGACAGACGTGGGTGCGGGCGCTTCGTCGATGGCGTGAGCCGAGGGAGCCAGCAGCAGGCTGGCCGCGATCGCGGCGGTGAGGCAGGTTGGGCGTAATGCCACGGTGGTACTCCTTGGGGAAAAATGATGGAGGCGCGCGCTGCGACTCACTGCGCCACGAATTCCTTGATCGGGAACGCCTTGCAGCGGGTGACCGCAGCGGCGATGTCGACCGGAGCATCGGCGGTGGCATTGCGGCGCTGGTTCACTGATGCCGCCTCCTCCCACAGGCTGGGCAACACCTGCGGTGCATCCAGCACGCGTTGGCGAAGGGCATCGTGCAGGACGCTGCTGTAATCCGTGGCCGGTACCACCACGCACAGGCGCGTGCCGGGATTGCCGCTGGCCTGCTGCAGCATCTGCTGCAGTGCCTCGCTGCTGCCCGCATCGTCGCTCAGCTGCTTCGGCGCGCTGCTCTGATTGGCATCCTGGATCTGCAGCTGGCCGGGGCTGAACAGCAGCACCTGCATGTCCTGGCGCGGCTCGATGCGGACCGGCGCGCGGGTGCCCTCACAGATGGTCGGGGTCGCCCGTGCCTGCTGCGGTGTCATGCTGCCGTCGGCATGCACCTGGCGGATATGCAGCCGACAGATCTTGTCGGCCACTTCAAATTCCACTTCGTAATCCTGGCCCGGCCTGGCCACGAACTGGCCCGACAGCTTGCCGTCGCAGTACAGGCGACTGCTTGCGTCGAAACGTGCCTCGAAGATCAGCGGCTTGCCACCGGGTACTTCGTATTCCTGGTAGCTGAGCGTGGAAAACCGCTCGTTCTCCTTGCTGCGCAGGGTTTCCGTGACGGGGATGCCGAGCACGCCCTTGTCGCCGGCGTTGTTGTACTTGACGTCGATCCTGTCGCGGTAGTCTTCGCGGCAGGCGGCATCGGTGTACAGGGTGGTGGTCCGCCCCAGGGCGGCGTAGACGCGCACCCGTGCCGGGGGCGCGGCGCCGTCAGCGTAGGCGCTGACATCTTCAGCGGCCAACGGGCGCGGGTACATCGCGGGGATTCTCTTGACCAGCTTCTCGAGGCATTTCATCGTGATGATCTGCGCGGCCGCCTTGAGCCGCGCGTAATCATTGGCTTGCCATGCGTCCAGAGTCGCCCGGTTGTCGCTGTCATTGCAGCTGATGATTTCCGCCAGCGTGCCGTCGGCACGGCGCTGCTGGATGGTGCTGGAGTGATTGAGGCGGTAGAGGGGATCCTTCCGCGTATTGCCCTGGTGCACCAGGGCCCATCTGTCTGCACTGAAGCGCAGGGTGCTGGCTTGGTTGGGCACAGCATCGGGGGCGTGCCTGAAGTAGCCGCCCACCAGTGCCTTGGCCACCGACGGCATGAGGGTGATGGCGGGGCTGGCCTGGCTCTCGACGATGCTGCCAGGCAGGGTGTTGCGCCGGAAGTAGTCCGGCTCATTGCCGCTGAAGAGCAGTGCCAGCCCCTTGGGGGTGAGCGCCTCGCTGTCATCGGGGGTAACGATGCGCAGTGCTACATCCGGTGCGTGGACACGCTGCGATCCGGTATCCGGACCGCTCTGGATCTGGACGCGCTCGGACCAAGGCGCGGCACCATCGGTGACGGCGGCAGCGGCCGGTGTGGCCTGCGGCGATGACGGCAGCCCGTCAGCGGCAGCCATCAGCGGGGCCAGCAGTGCGGTCGCCAGCAGGGATGATTGAAAACGGAGGATACGCTGGGCCATGGTCAAGCTCCTTGGAAATCAAAACAGCCATGCCGACCCTTCCGGGGCCGGCGTGTGGAAGACAGGGTGAGACGGTGCGATGCGGTGGACGGTCAGCCGCGGGCCAGCGCCAGCAGACGCTCGGCTATGCGTTCCAGCGGCACCTGTTCCTCGGCCGCGCCGAGCTTGAACGCGGCGCCGGGCATGCCCCAGACCACGCTGGTGGCTTCGTCCTGCACCAGAGTGGGTGCGCCCGCCTGGCGCATTTCCAGCAGGCCGCGCGCGCCGTCATCGCCCATGCCGGTGAGGATGGCGCCGATCGCATTGCCGCCTGCGGCCTGCGCCACCGAACGGAACAGCACGTCCACCGCCGGCTTGTGTCGGTTCACCGCGGGGCCGTCATCCACGCGGCAGCGCCAGCGCGCACCGTCGCGGATGATCCGCAGGTGCTTGCCGCCGGGCGGCAGGTACGCATGGCCGGGCAGCACCGCTTCGCCATCGCTGGCTTCGCGTACGGCCATCGCCGAATGACGGTCCAGGCGCTCGGCGAAAGCAGTGCTGAAACTGGCGGGCAAGTGCTGGGTCATCACCACTGCGGGACCGTCGGCGGGCATGCCTTCCAGCACCACGCGCAGTGCTTCGGTGCCGCCGGCAGAGGAGCCGATGGCGATCAGACGGTCGGTGGTGCGGAACTGGGTTGCCGCCGGACGCAGTGCAGGGGCGGCGTCCAGCGTGAGTTTCGGTGTTGCAACGCGTACAAGCGGGCGCACCCGTGAGCGCGCAGCCATCTTCACCTTGGCGATGATTTCATCGGCATAGGCCTGCAGGCCACGGGCCACATCAAGCTTGGGCTTGGAGACGAAGTCCACCGCGCCCAGACCCAATGCCTGCAAGGTGGTGTCAGCGCCGCGCTCGGTCAACGAGGAGATCATCACCACCGGCAAGGGGTGCAGGCGCATCAGGTTTTCCAGAAACGCTAGGCCATCCATGCGTGGCATTTCCACGTCCAGGGTGATCACGTCCGGAGCCAGGCGTTTGATCTTCTCGCGGGCCAGCAGCGGGTCGGCGGCAGTACCGACCACATCGATGGCCGGATCGCTGGACAGGATTTCGGTAAGCATCTGCCGCACGACGGCGGAATCGTCGACGATCAGGACCCGGCAGGGGGCGTTGCCGGTCAAGGTCATTCGAACAGCTCCACGCCACCGGTGACCGGGGCCTTGGACAGGCGCGCGCGCACGGCCGATTCGGTCGCGGCCACTTCGGCTTCATGGGCGTGCGGCAGGCGCTGCACAACCACGCGACCGGTATCGGCGAAGAACCAGATCTTGCGCGGATGGATGCCGCACAGGTCCTCGGCGAGGATTGGGATGTGCTCGGCCTGCAGGTACTGGCGCACGAACTCGGCGTTGCGCGTGCCGACCGGATTGCTGGTGAAGCCCTTCAGCACGTTGGCGCCACCGAACACCTTCGCCTCGATGCGCTTGCGATGCGCGCCGCGCTTGAGCATGTCGTTGATCAGCAGTTCCATCGCATAGCTGCCATAGCGCGCGGGCGCGCCGTCGCCGGCGTTGCCCTCGGGCAGCAGGAAGTGATTCATGCCGCCGATCTTCAGCACCGGGTCGCGCAGGCATGCCGCCACGCAGGAGCCGAGCGTGGTGGTCAGCGCGGTGGTGTCATCCACCACCAGATACTGGGTGGGCAGCAGCTTGGCGGCGATGGTCTTGAAGCGTGCGTCCTGGTAGCGCATCACATCGTCGGTGCGCAGCGATGCATTCATGCGCTGGCTCCCTGCGCGCGCCGGTACAGGGTACGGCCGCAGGGCTGGATCAGATCGGCGGCGTGCAGGTAGTTCTCCGAGTGGCCGGTATAGAGCAGGCCGTCGTCAGCCAGGTGGTTGACCAGGCGGCCGAGAATCGCGCGCTGGGTCGGCTTGTCGAAGTAGATCATCACGTTGCGGCAGAACAGCGCGTCGAACGGACCGCCGACGTCGTAGCGCGGCGCCAGCAGGTTCAATGGGCGGAACTCGATCAGCTCGCGCAGCGCCGGCAGCACGCGGCACTGGCCTTCGTTGGGACCACTGCCGCGCTGGAAGTAGCGTCGGCGCAGGTCCGGATCGAGGCCGGCGACACGGTCGATGTTGTAGACACCGCGCCCGGCGGTGGCCAGCACCTGGGTATCGACGTCGGTGGCGACGATGCGCACCGGCGGCTTGAGGGTGCCGAACGCTTCGCAGGCGGTGATCGCCATCGAGTAGGGCTCCTCGCCGGTGGAGGCGGCGCACGACCACAGCAGCAGCGGACCGCGGGTGTTGCGCTGCTGCAGTTCCTCGCGCAGCTTGTCGAAATGGTGCGGCTCGCGGAAGAACGCGGTGAGATTGGTGGTCAGCGCATTGGTGAATGCCTGCCACTCGTCACCATCGCCTTGTTCCAGATGGTCCAGGTACTGCTGGAAGCTGCGCATGCCCAGCGTGCGCAGGCGGCGCGACAGGCGTCCGTACACCATGTCGCGCTTGGCCGGGGCGAGGGCGATGCCCACGCGCTGGTAGATCAGGTCGCAGACGCGGCGGAAATCACGGTCGGCGAATTCGAATTCGCGCGTACCGCTGACGATGGGGGTAGGGCTCTGCACGGGTGACGTGTCCATCGGCGGGGCGGCGGCCGCAGCCGCCGCGAGGATCAGAATTCCTGCCAGTCGCCGTCGTTGGAGACGACGGTGCTGGAGTGGGTACGGCGGATCTGTGCAGGCGTCGACAACGGCCGCGAAGGCGCAGGGCTGGCGGCCTTCGGCGCGACCTTGGCGGTCACCGCCTTCACTGCGAAGGCAACCTGGTTGTCGAGGCGGAAGATCGCCACGGCGTCGGCCAGTTGCGCGGCCTGTTCCTCCATCGCCCGTGCAGCAGCGGTGGCTTCTTCCACCAGCGCGGCGTTCTGCTGGGTGGTTTCGTCCATCTGCACTACGGTCTGGTTGACCTGCTCGATGCCGGCCGACTGTTCCTGCGAGGCGGCGGAGATCTCGGCCATGATGTCGGTCACGCGCTGCACCGAGGCGACGATCTCGCCCATGGTGCTGCCGGCCTGGTGGACCAGGCTGGAGCCTTCGGCGACCTTGCCGACCGATTCGTCGATCAGGCCCTTGATCTCCTTGGCAGCGGCGGCCGAACGTTGGGCGAGGGTACGCACTTCGCTGGCGACCACGGCGAAACCGCGGCCCTGTTCACCGGCTCGGGCGGCTTCGACCGCGGCGTTCAGCGCCAGGATGTTGGTCTGGAAGGCGATGCCATCGATGACCGAGATGATCTCGGCGATCTTCTTCGAGGACGCTTGGATGGCGGTCATGGTGGTGACCACCTGGCCGACGACTTTGCCGCCCTGCGAGGCCACGCCGTGCGCGCCGATGGCGAGCTGGTTGGCCTGGCGCGCGTGCTCGGCGTTCTGGCGCACGGTGGAGGTCAGTTCCTCCATCGAGGCGGCGGTTTCTTCCAGATTGGCCGCCTGCTGTTCGGTGCGGCGCGACAGGTCGCTGTTGCCCGAGGCGATCTCGCCGGCCGACAAGGTGATGCTGGAAGCACTGAGCTGGATCTGACCAACGATCTGGGTCAGTTGGCTGACCGTGGCGTTGGCATCGTCGCGCATGCGCGCGAACACACCTTGGTAGTCACCGTGCATGCGCGCAGTCAGGTCGCCGTCGGCGATGGACGACAGCAGCTGCGAGAGCTTGCCGAGGTTGTCATCACTGACCGCCATCATGGCGTTGAGGTTTTCCAGCATCGTGCGGAAATCGTGATCGAAGCGCTGTGCGTCGCCGCGCTGGCTGAAGTCACCCGCGGCTGCGGCACTGGCCAGCTGCTTGATCTCGGCATTGATGCGGCCGAGGTTGGCCTTGACCGTATCGACGGTGGTAGTCATCGCCGCCTTTTCGCCCGGGTAGCGGGCGATGTCGCCGCTGAGGTCGCCGACGGCGTACTGCTGCACGACGTTCAGTACATCGTGCAGGGTCTGTACGTGGCTGCCGACGAGGACGTTGGTCTCCTGCACCATCAGCCCGTATTCGCCGGGGAAGGCACTGGCGTCGATGCGGTAGCTGAGTTCACCTTCATCGTGACGGCGCGCCATCTCGCGCTGGCCACTGATGACCGCGTGCAGCTGCTGCTGCATGCGTGACATCGCTTCGAGCAGGCGACCGGGTTCGTCATGCGGCTGCGGGCCGATGTGGCTGTCCAGCTTGCCGCCGGCAATGCCTTCGGCGACGGCGGTGGCCTGCTTCAGCGGTCGCGCGATGCGGTTGCCGATGATCCAGCTCAACGCCAGCACGATCAGCACCAGCACGCCGCCGGCCAGGGTCATGATGGCGGTGAAGACCAGTGCCTGCTGCTGCACGTCATCCATGTAGACGCCGCTGCTGACCACCCAGTTCCAGGGCTTGAACAGGCCGGCGTAAGCGACCTTTTCGACCTCGCCCTTCTCGCCGGGCTTGGCCCAGCGATAGGTGACGAAACCGCCGCCGGCCTTGGCCGCTTCGATCTGATCGTAGTAGATGCGGATGCCATCGCCGGTACGGAAATCCTTCATGTCCTTGCCCACCAGATCCTTGCGGAACGGGTGCATGAGCACGTGATAGCCGGTGTCGTAGATGTTGTAGTAATAGGTATCGTTGTGCGCGCGCATGACTTCCAGCGCCTGCAGCGCGGCGGCCTTGGCGGCGTCTTCGCTGAGCTCTCCGGTTCCGGCCAGGCGATGGTAGTGGTCGAGGATGCCGTAGCTCAGCTCGACCTGAGTCTTCAGCGAAGACTTGCGGGTATCGGTCAGGTCCAGGTACTGCATGCGGGCAGCGATCACCGAGAGCGCGATCACGCCCAGCGCGATCAGCAGCGTGAGCAGGTTGAGCTTGCGTCGGACGGAGAGATTGCTGAAGTAGTGTTGCCAGCGATGCAGGAGATTCATCGAGCAGTACCCGGGTCGTGGTGGGTGGAGGCGCCGGTGCTGGTCGGGAGCAGCGGTGACATGACCGTTATCGGCCGCGGGGGCGGGGGATTGAGGCGGGGTGTTCGAACGTATTCAGGTTTGCTTGCTGCGGCGGCTGCGGCGCTGCCTGCGGCAGGCTTTTGAGGCAACAGCAACAGCAACAGCAACAGCAATGGCGGGTCATGGCGATGGGTTGCTATGGGTTGGCCGGGTCGGGGTGGGCAGGCAGGACACGCCGTAAACCCATCCATGGGGGCTCGATGGCGCCATCCATGGCGCCAACGGTCCTGCCTGCCCACCCCGACCCGGCCCGCCGAGGCTTCACGTCGGCGGACGGCAAGAGCGTTGGGTTTCCAGGTGGAAAGAGGGGTCAGATCCGTTTTCCTACGGAAAACGAATCTGACCCCGGAAGCGCTGCAGCTGTGGCTTTGCTCTTTGCTTTTCTTTCTTCAATCCGGGGTGGACGCGCAAGGAAACTGTCCGTGGCCGGGAGGGTGGGCTGCGCAGGGGCGTAAGCGCCATGGATGGCGCGCCCGAGCCTACAGGGACGTATTCACGGCGTCCCCTGCGCAGCCCACCCTCCCGGCCAACCCTCAGCAGCCTAGGGCTTCGAGCGACCACCCCGAGGGGCTTCGCCGTTGGCTGGATAATCAGATACTCCGTAAACAAAAACGCCCCAGCGCAGGGCCAGGGCGTCTTCGTACGTCAGGTCAGGCAGGCATCAGAACTCCTGCCAGTCTCCATCGGCCAGTTCGGTGGCCATCGGGCGGCCGCCAGCGGTGCGACGGGCTGGCGGCGCGACCGGTGCCGGGGCGGCCGGTGCAGCAGCACGAGGACCCGGTGCGGCAGCACGCGGTGCCGGCGTGCGCGTGGCGACCACGACTTCGGCTTCGTCGACCACGAAGATCGATACCGCCTCGCTCAGATGACCTGCCTGTTCTTCCATCGCCCGTGCAGCAGCGGTGGCTTCTTCCACCAACGCGGCGTTCTGCTGGGTGGTTTCGTCCATCTGCACCACGGTCTGGTTGACCTGCTCGATGCCTGCGCTCTGCTCCTGCGAGGCAGCGGAGATCTCGGACATGATGTCGGTCACGCGCTGCACCGAGGCGACGATCTCGCCCATGGTGGCGCCGGCCTTGTGCACCAGCGCCGAGCCGTCATTGACCTTGCCGACCGAGTCGTCGATCAGGCCCTTGATTTCCTTGGCCGCTGCAGCCGAACGCTGGGCGAGGGTGCGCACTTCGCTGGCAACCACGGCGAAACCGCGGCCCTGTTCGCCGGCACGGGCGGCTTCCACTGCGGCGTTCAGCGCCAGGATGTTGGTCTGGAAGGCGATGCCGTCGATGACCGAAATGATCTCGGCGATCTTCTTCGACGAGGCCTGGATGGCGGTCATGGTGGTGACCACCTGGCCGACCACTTCGCCGCCCTGCGAAGCCACACCGTGCGCGCCGATGGCGAGCTGGTTGGCCTGGCGGGCGTGCTCGGCGTTCTGGCGCACGGTGGAGGTCAGTTCCTCCATCGAGGCGGCGGTTTCTTCCAGGTTTGCGGCCTGCTGCTCGGTACGGCGCGAGAGGTCGCTGTTGCCGGAGGCGATTTCACCCGCGGCCGAGCTGATCGCGCGGCTGGACTGCTTGATGCGGGTGACGATCTCGCTCAGCTGTGCGGCGGTGGCGTTGGCATCGTCACGCATGCGGGCGAACACGCCCTGGTAGTCGCCGTGCATGCGCACGGTCAGGTCACCCTGCGAAAGCGCGGCGAGCAGGCCGGAGATCTGTTCGATGCTGCCCGAGTTGGCGTCCAGCAGGCCGTTGATCTGCTGCGCCAGCTGCAGGAAGAAGCCTTCCTTGTCGTTGGCATCGATGCGGCCGGACAGGTCGCCGGCAGCGGCCTGGGCGATCACCCGAGCCACTTCTGCCTCGACCTGCGCTTCCTGGGTGCGGTCGCGCCATTCCACCACGTAGCCGACGGTGTCGCCGTCTTCGTTGCGGATGGTCGACACGACCTGGGCGAACTGGGCATCGCCATACTGCATCGGGCGGCGGGCAACGCCGTGCTGCTTGAGGTTGGCCAACAGGGTGTTGTCCATCTCGCCACGGTGCTCGAGCACCGTGACCGGCTTGCCGACCAGCGAGGCGTGGACGTCGAAGTCGGGCAGGTCGCGGCGCAGCTCGTCCTGGTACTGGGCGAGGGTCTGCTGCAAGGCGCGGTTGCTGTAGACGATGGTGTTGTTGGGATCGGTCAGGTAGACACCGGTCGAGCTGTAATCCAGCGCGGTGCGGATGCGCAGGTTCTCGCGGGCGATGGCCTGGTCGGTTTCGGTGCGCTCGCGCAGGTCGCGCTGCATGCGCTGCATCGCCTGCATCAGCTCGCCCACTTCATCCTGGCGGCTGACATCGATGTGACCATCGAGTTTGCCACCGGCGACGTCGTTGGCCACCGAGACGGCGCCACGCACGCTGCCGACCAGGGCGCGGGCGAACAGCCACACCAGCACCAGGCCGAGTGCGGCGCCGCCGAGCAGGGCGATCACGGTCAGCACGGCCGAGGCGGAGTAGGTGGAGGCGGCTTCGTCGCGCGAGGCGCGGGCGAGGCGGTTGTCTTCGGCGATCAGCGCTTCCAGCGCGGCGCCAGCCTTGCGGTGCTTGGTACGGGTCTCGCCGACGAAGGTATCGATCGCGTCGTCGGGCAGGTCCAGTTCCAGCATTTCGGTGACGCTGTCATAGGAGGCCAGCGCGTCTTTCCAGTCCTTGGCGAACGTTTCGAACAGCTTCTTCTGCTGTGCGTTGTCGACCAGCTTCGGATAGTCCTTGATCGAGGTGTCCATGCTGGTGCGCAGTTCGACGGCCTGCTTGCGTGCGTCGGCCTTGACGTCGTCGCTGGCGCGGATCAGCTGCTGGTAGGCGCTGTTGCGATACTCGCCGAGCATGCCGCGCATCTCGCCGGCCATGCGGATGCTTTCCATGCGTGAACCGGCCAGCTCAGTGGTCACGTTGTTCAGCGAATGCAGGCCACGGTAGGCGACGATGCCCTGCAGCAGCATCACCAGCAAGAGGACACCGAAGGTCAGCATGAGCTTCGGCATCAGTTTCAGGTTGTTGATCCACGGCATGGGCGTTGCGATCTCCTAAGGCAGACGCGGCCGGGCACGGGGCCCGGTTGCAACAGCCACGCCGGCACGCTGGCCGGCGCGGTCTGACGGACAGCGGATTACTTGATGTTGGCCAGCTTCAGGCTGGACGGCGAGCTGACTTCGATTTCCGCACGCGAGGCATCGCGCTGGATCTTGCCGATCACGCACACGGTCTTGCCTTCCAGGGTTTCCAGCGGGAAGGAGAACTTGCCGCGGTTCTCGCCGGCGATACGGGCCGAGAAGGTGTGGCGCGGGAAGGCGCCGCCCATGTACAGGAAGGTCGGCTGGCCTTCGGAACCTTCTGCGAAGCGGGCCTTTTCGACCTTGCCGCAGACCATGCCGTCCTTGCCGACGGCGCGCGGTGCCATCTCCGGCGGAATCATCTCGGCCGACTGCGCGAAGGCGGAGGAAGCGGTGGTGGCCAGGACGGCAGCCGAAACGAACGCAAGCAGGGACTTCATCGGGGTGATTCTCCGGGGATGGTGATGGTGGATCCGGCCTTGGCGCGTTCCTGCGCGACCGGCTTCTGTCCCCCTATCGGCGTGGATGGGGGGAACTGAAGGGCTGCGTAACAGAAACGTGAAGAAGGTCCGTTTGCTCAGGCGGCAGCGTCTTCGACGACGTTGGTCTGGCCCATGTCGGCGCTGTCGAGCAGGGTTTCGATGTCCAGCAGAATCAGCATGCGGTCATCGTGGGTGCCGATGCCGGAGATGAAGCGGGTATCTACCGCTGCGCCGAATTCCGGGGTCGGGCGGATCTGCTCGGCCGACAGCGGTATCACGTCGGAGACGCTGTCGACCACGATGCCGACCACGCGGTCTTCCACGTTGAGCACGATCATCACGGTGAAGGCGTCGTAGCGGGCATCTTCCAGGCGCAGCTTCAGGCGCAGGTCGATCACCGGCACGATGGTGCCGCGCAGGTTGATGACACCCTTGATGTAATCCGGGGCATCGGGGACGCGGGTGACGGCGTCGTAGCCACGGATTTCCTGCACCTTGAGGATGTCCACGCCGTAGTGCTCGGCACCGAGAGTGAAGCTGAGGAATTCGCCATCGGCGCCGGCGGCGGAGCTGTTCTTGTCGTTCATCGAGGGGTCCTGGTTCTGCCGGAAGTGCCGGTGTCAGGCTCGATATCGGCCCCGCGGTGGGGGACTTTAGAGGTCTGGTAGTGCCGGCTATGGGCCGGCCATCGCTCCATCCACGCATGGCGTGGATCTACTGGGGCCGGCATCCACGCATGGCGTGGATCTACTGGGGAAGGGTAGTGCCGGCCGCTGGCCGGCAGATCCCGTTGTGGGGATGTCAGAGCTCGCCGTTGCGGCGTGCCTTGCGCTGGCGGTCGATGCGGAAGATGTAGCGCTGGATGGCGCTGTCACCGCCGCGTGGCAGTTCGTCGAAGCGCATGCCGACGCGCTTGACTTCGGTGCCGTTGGGCAGGCGTTGCGGCAGCAGGTTGCAGACCACAAGTTCGATCTGCAGGTCCGGGCCATCGGGCATCGACAATTGAGCCCGGTAGCGCTGCTGCAGGCTGAAGATCGCGCAATCGACGGGCACGGTCACCGCCAGGCCGCCGCCACTGATGTCCACCACCCGCATCGACAGCGCTTCGGCCTGGGCCTCGCCCGGCGGCAGCAGCAAGTGCGGTGAATCGGTGATGGGGGTCTCCAACCGGTACAGTTCACGCCGCTGCAGGTGCACCAGCTCCTCAGGGAACGGTGCCCGGAAGGCGACGTGGCCTTCGTTGTCCACGCGCTGCAGGTCATGCAGGCGGAAACGCACCATCACCCGTTCCAGCTGGGCGAAGCAGAGCAGGTGGTCGGCCTGTTCGGCGGCACGGTTGGACGCTTCCTGCGGGCTGCCATCGAGCAGCAGGATGTCCTCGTCCTCGTCCAGTTCGAGCAGGGCGGTCGGGAAGGAGCGATCGCGGCCGTCGATATGGGCGTTGATCAGTGATCGCTGCTCGATCAGTGAACGCAGCAGCTGCCGCACCTGGCGGGGATTGCGGACCAGAAAGCGATCGTCGGCGGCGTCGGCCGCATGGACTTCGGGCGGTGCAGTGTCGTGGCCGTCGGACATGGAATCTGTGGTCAGGGGCGGGCGCCGACGCGTGTGGGTGCGTGGCTCGAAAGAAGTATCGGCTGCGTTGCGGATTTATGTAGCACCGGACGCGCTCGACTGATTCGTTGTGCCATGCCGGACGCCGAAGGGCAAGCGGTGCGACGGGGCCCGGCATGGCCAGACGCCTGCGGTCCGCTGTCGGGGTGGCGCGGGGCCACCCCGATGCTGCGATCAGAACTCCTGCCAGTCGCCGTCGCCGGCCAGCGCCGGCTGTGCAGCGGGCTTGCGCACGCGCGATGGCGTGGCGATGGGTGCAGGCGTCGCCTTGCGCGGCGCACTTCCGGCCGGGGCCATCGCCGCACGCGGCGTCGCGTTGGCTACGCTCGGCGCGGCCAGACGGAAGCGTGCAACGGCTTCGCCCAACTGCGCGGCCTGGTCTTCCATCGCCCGCGCTGCCGCAGTGGCTTCTTCTACCAGTGCGGCGTTCTGCTGGGTGGTTTCGTCCATCTGCACCACGGTCTGGTTGACCTGTTCGATGCCGGCTGACTGCTCCTGCGAGGCAGCGGAGATCTCGGCCATGATGTCGGTCACGCGCTGCACCGAGGCGACAATCTCGCCCATGGTGCTGCCGGCCTGGTGGACCAGGCTGGAACCTTCGGCGACCTTGCCGACCGATTCGTCGATCAGGCCCTTGATCTCCTTGGCGGCGGCGGCCGAGCGCTGGGCGAGGGTACGCACTTCGCTGGCGACCACGGCGAAGCCACGGCCCTGTTCACCGGCACGGGCGGCTTCGACCGCAGCGTTCAGCGCCAGGATGTTGGTCTGGAAGGCGATGCCGTCGATCACCGAAATGATCTCGGCGATCTTCTTCGAGGACGCTTCGATGGCCGACATGGTGGTGACCACCTGGCCAACGACGCTGCCGCCCTGCGAGGCCACGCCGTGCGCGCCGATGGCGAGCTGGTTGGCCTGGCGTGCGTGCTCGGCGTTCTGGCGCACGGTGGAGGTCAGTTCCTCCATCGACGCGGCGGTTTCTTCCAGGTTGGCGGCCTGCTGTTCGGTGCGGCGAGACAGGTCGCTGTTGCCCGAGGCGATTTCGCCTGCGGCCAGGGTGATGCTCGACGTGCTGGCCTGGATCTGGCTGACGATCTGGGTCAACTGGGCGACGGTGGTGTTGGCATCGTCACGCATGCGGGCAAACACGCCGTGGAACTGGCCGTCCATACGTGCGGTCAGGTCGCCCCCGGCGATCGCCTGCAGCAGCTGCGACAGCTGGCCCAGGTTGCCGTCGGCGACCTGCATCATGCTGTTCAGCTGCTCGATCATCACGCGGAAATCGTGATCGAAGCGCTGCGCATCGCCACGCTGGCTGAAATCGCCGGCGGCAGCGGCCGAGGCCAACTGCTGGATCTGCGTGTTGATCGCCAGCAGGCTGGCCTTGGCCGCATCCATCGATTCGTGCAGGATCGCGCGGCTGCCCGGCAAGCGGCGAGCATCGGGGGCGAGGTTGCCGGTGGCGTACTGGTTGAGCACGTCGATGGCATCACGGATCGCATCGAGGTGCTCGAAGATCACCGTGTTGATGCCGCCGGCGAGCTGGCCGTAGACGCCTGGGAAGTCTTCCGGAATGCGGTGGCTGATATCGGGGCCGGCATGCATCTGTGCCATCAGCTGGGTCTGCTCGGAGAAGCGACGCAGCATCGCGGTCATCTCCGCGGTGGCCGCCAGCATGCGGCCGGCCTCATCCTTGCCGGTCGCCTGGGTGGTGACGCTGAGGTCGCCACGGGCAACCGCCTGGATGGCATGCACGGCCTTGCCCAGCGGGCCGACCACGGCGCGCGAGATGATCACGGCCAAGGTGGCGGCGACCACGACCAGCAGCACGATGGCGGCGATGATGGCCAGCATGCTGTTGCGGTGGGTCGCGTTGGCGTCTTCGATCTTGCCCTGCATCTGGGTTCCCAGCAGCGTACCCAGCGCCTTCAGGTCCTCAAAGGCCTTGCGGCGCAGCGGGCGCGACTGCTCATCGGAGATCTGCCGGGCGGCCTCGCCATCACCCGCCGTCGCCGCTTCGCGCAGCTTGGTATTGGCGGCGAAGTAGCCATCGACGTCGGCCTGCACGGCCTGGTACAGCGCGCGCTCTTTGTCGCCGGCCGGCAGTTTGGCATAGGCGGCCAGCTGCTCGCGCACGACCGCAGCGGTGTCGTTCATGCGCTTGTTGTAGTCGGCCACCTTTTCCGGCTGGTCCAGCATGCTGATCTGGGCCAGTTCATAGGTGCGGAACTCACCCAGCTGCGAGCGCACTTCACCGAGGTACTGCACCGATGGGATGTCGTTGGTCGCCATCGAGGTCAGTTTGGCATTGGCTTCGGACAGGCGGACCAGGGCGAACGCACCCAGCACGACGGTCATCAGGGTGGTCAGGGTGAATCCCACAGCCAGCTTGCGGGCGATGGGCAGATCGTGGAACCACTTCATGCAGGGTGCTCCAAGGTGGGCAGAATGCCGGCGGCGGAGCCGCTGGCAAAAGGTGGTTGCAGGAGGGAACGGTCGTGCCGGGTGGGGGTTCGGTGACTGCCGTCATGTCGAGATAGCGGCGCCTGTGCGGCGGACTTTATGGACCTGTGTCACATTCGCTGGCGTAGGGAGAGGCAACGCAAAGCACGCTGTGGCGGGGCTTTCGCATCGATATCGTGGTTTCAGGGGAAACCATGCGGACGATGGAGTTCACAGTGCGCGTTGACGGAGTTCACAGTGGATCGCGCGCACCCCTGTCAGGTCCAAGCGGGAACGCCGTTGTGCACGCGCGCAAACAAAAACCGCCGCCCCGGAGGGCGGCGGTCAGGCACAGCGCGTGGAGCGGCTCAGGCGGCCTGCGGCACCCGCAGCGAACGCACCAGGCCACCGATGTCGACGATCAGGGCGACGCGGCCGTCGCCGAGGATGGTGGCACCGGAGACACCGCCGATGCGGCGATAGTTGTTCTCGATGTTCTTCACCACGACCTGCTGCTGGCCGACCAGTTCGTCCACTTCCAGCGCGATCTTCTGGCCATCGCCTTCCACCACCACCACCAGCGATTCGCTGCCGGGGGCGCGCTGGCCATAGCCGTAGTATTCGCTCAGCGACAGGATAGGCAGGTACTCGCCACGCACGCGCAGCACGCGGCCTTCGCCGGCCATGCTGCGGATGTCGTCGGGCTGCGGCTGCAGTGCTTCAAGCACGTAGGCCAGCGGCAGGATCAGGGTTTCACCGGCCACCGCCACGGTCATGCCGTCGAGGATGGCCAGGGTCAGTGGCAGCCGGATCAGCGTACGGGTGCCGGTGCCGAGGCCACTTTCAATCTGCACTTCGCCGCCCAGCGCCTGGATGTTGCGGCGGACCACGTCCATGCCCACGCCGCGGCCGGACAGGTCGGTGACCGCGTCGGCGGTGGAGAAGCCGGGCTGGAAGATCAGGTCCCAGACCTGCGAATCGGTGGGGTTGTCCGGGACGGCCAGGCCGCGTTCGTGCGCCTTGGCCAAGATCTTCTCGCGGTTCAGGCCGCGGCCGTCGTCGCTGACTTCGATGACGATGTGGCCACCCTGGTGCGAGGCCGCCAGGGTGATCGTGCCGGTCTCGTCCTTGCCAGCATCGCGACGCACGTCCGGCATTTCCAGGCCGTGGTCGATGGAATTGCGGACCAGATGCACCAGCGGATCGGCGATCTTCTCGATCAGGCCCTTGTCCAGCTCGGTACCTTCGCCGATCGTGCGCAGGCGCACGTGCTTGCCGAGGCGCCCTGACAGGTCGCGGACCAGGCGCGGGAAGCGGCGGAACACCGCATCGACCGGCAGCATGCGCACGCCGATCACCGCTTCCTGCAGGTCGCGGGTATTGCGTTCAAGCAGGTCCAGGCCAGCGAACAGGCTCTCGGCATGGACCGGGTCCAGCGCGTGCGAGACCTGCTTGAGCATGGCCTGGGTGATGACCAGTTCGCCGACCAGATTGATCAGCGCATCGACCTTGTCGACGCTGACGCGGATGGAGGTTTCCGCTTCCTGGCTGGCGCCGGTGCTGGCCGTCGGTGCGGCAGCGGCGGGTGCGGCGGCGGCCACCGGGGCGGCAGCCGGTGCCTGGGTGGCCAGGCTCGGCGGTGCGGCCGGACGGATGTCCAGTTCGCAGTCGTCCAGCACCCAGGCGAAGGTATCTTCGATCTTGCTGCGCGGCACTTTGCCGACCAGGCCCAGGTCCCACGCAAGGTGGGCTTCGAGCGGGTCGAGCTGGGCAAAGCCGGGCAGGCGATCCATGCGCGCGGCCACCTGCAGCGAACCCAGGTGCTCCAGTTCGCGGATGATGCGTAGCGGGTCGTTGCCGCTCATGAACAGCGACGGCGCCGGGGCGAAGCCGATCTGCCAAGCTTCCGGCGTGTCGTCGACCTGGCTGGCGGCAGCAGGTGCAGCGGCGGCGGGCGCCTGGCCGGACAGCACCGATTCCAGCCGCGCCTTCACCGCAGCAACCGCTGCGGGATCGGCGGGCTGGCCGTGCTCGGCCTCGCGCAGCAGCGCACGCAGTACGTCCACCGACGACAGCATCGCATCGACGGCGTTGCCTTCCAGTGCGCGCTTGCCGGCACGCAGCTCATCCAGCAGCGTCTCCAGCACGTGGGTCAACCCGGCGATGGCATCGAAGCCGAACGTACCCGCGCCACCCTTGATGGAGTGGGCGGCACGGAACACCGAGTTGATGATCTCCGCGTCCTGTTGTCCCGATTCCAGGGCCAGCAGGCCAGCCTCCATGGCGTCGAGGCCTTCGCGGCTCTCCTCGAAGAAAGTGGCGTGGAAGCGTTGCAGGTCCATGCTCATGGCAGTGGCGATCCGGAAGCGAAGAGGGGGAGCAGTGCGGGGCGATCAGCCCAGCACTTTCTGCACGGTGGCGACCAGCTGTTCGGGATTGAACGGCTTGACCAGCCAGCCGGTGGCACCGGCGGCTTTGCCTTCGGACTTCTTGTCCGCGGCCGACTCGGTGGTCAGCATCAGCATCGGGGTGAACTTGTAGTCGGGCAGCTGGCGCAGTTCGCGGATCAGCGCGATGCCGTCCATGTTCGGCATGTTGACGTCGGTGACCACCGCATTGAAGCGCTGGCCCTTGGCACGTCCGAGCGCGACCGCGCCGTCTTCAGCTTCTTCGACGGCAAAACCGGCCGAGGTGAGGGCGAAGGAAACCATCTGGCGCATCGACGCCGAATCGTCCACCACCAAGATACGTGCGCTCATGCAGCGTTCTCCACAGATTTCAGGTTGTCATGGGGTACGTCCAGGCCCAGGGCCTGGGTGACGCCCAACAGGCGTGCAGCGTCACGGAAGGTTGCAGTGCAACCGTGGAAGCCAGTGCCCAGGCCTGCCTCGCGGCGGGCCTGCACGAAGGCACACAGCACCTGCACGCTGGCGGTGTGGATGCGACCGACCTGGCTTGCATCCAGGGTCAGCTCGCCTGCTTCCGCCACCAAGGGCGAAAGGCGGTTCTTGAGCTCGGTGCTGCTCTCGATGCCGAGATCCTCACCCAGTTCGACAGTGCTCATCGTTGCTCCGGACAAACGGTTCCAGCATTCATAACGGCACCGCGGGGCGGTTCTTTAGGGGAGGTATCGACGCGGAGCGCCGATTCACCCCAGAAGCTGCGTGGCGTCGAGCAGGATCATCGGCCGCTGGCTGATACGGGCCACGCCGCGGAACAGGTCATTGGATATCTGGCAGATGCGGGCGGTATCGGGCGGTTCGATCTGCGAGTCGGTCAGATTGGCGACGTCCTCGACGGCCGACACGCGCAGCCCCAGGGTCTCGCCGTTCTCTTCGAGCACGACGATGCGGGTCTGCGCGTCATCCTCGGCAGAGGCTGCGCCCAGGTGCAGGCCGAGATCCATCACCGGCACCACCTGGCCACGCAGGTTCATGATGCCGAGCATTTCCGGGGCGGTACCGCGCAATGGCAGCAGCGGCACCGGCAGCACCACTTCCTGCACCTTCAGCAGCTCCAGCGCGTAGGCCTGGGTGCCGCAGCGCAGGCGCAGCCAACGCGACGTGCGTTCGCCGGCGCGGCGGTTCTGCGGGTGCGGGCTGCTGGCGGGCTGATGCGCCTGGGCCTGCAGCTCCTGCCAGGTGCCGGGGCGGTTGCTGGATGGGGTGTCGACCGCGACTCGTGGCGGTGGCGTTACGGCGGCGCGGGTCATCGACGGCATCGCTGCCTGGGCCGGGCGCGCTGCAGGCGTGGCAACGGCCGGCGCGGCGATGGCAGGAACCACCTCGCCGTCGGCGGCAGCTTCGAATGCGGCCTGCAGCCCGGGACTGTCCGTGTGCGCGAGGCTGTCGGCGGCGTCGGTTTCGTAGATCACTTCGTCCGGCAGGTCATCCCACGTGGGTTCCGGCGCGGGAGGTGCAACATGGGCAACGGCCACGGGCGCGGTTTCATGGACGACTTCAGCCGGCAGATCGTCCCAGGTCGGCTCGCGGTCGGCGTCGGCCGCAGGCGCGGTAGCGGCGTCGAAGGCAGCCTCCAGGGCCGCATCATCGTTGGCCGGGGCGACCGCAACGGTGCCGGTTTCGTAGATGACTTCAGCCGGCAGATCATCCCAGGTCGGCTCGCGTTCGGCGTCGGCCGCGGGCGCGGTGGCGGCGTCGAACGCGGCTTGGAGGGAAGCATCGTCATTGGTCGGGGCGGCCGCGACGGTGCCGGTTTCGTAGATGACTTCAGCCGGCAGATCGTCCCAGGTCGGCTCGCGCTCGGTGTCGGCCGCTGCACTGACCGGGCGTGGCGCGGCATCAGCGGCGACCGGTGCCACGGCAATGTCGCCTAGCAGCTCGTCCAGATAGTCATCCAGCATGCCGGTGGTGTTCATGCCGCCTGCTCCAGGGCGCGTGCGTCCTCACCGAGGATCCAGTTCAACGCGCGCCGATAGGCCGCCAGGCCACGGCCCGGATAGTCCTCGCCGATGCTCGGCAGGGTCAGCCCGGCCGCATTGCTGATGCGTGTGTCGATCGGGATCGCATCTTCCCAGACGCGGCTTGCGTGGCGGTCCTGCATGGCACGCAGCGATTCATTGCCGGTGCGGGTGCGGCGGTCGAACAGTGTCGGCAGGATCGAGATCGGCAGCGGACGGCGGCGCGAACGCTCGACCATCTCACCGGTGCGGACCATGCCATCCAGGCCGTGCAGGGCCAGCGGCTCGGCCTGGGTGGGGATGATCAGGCGATCGGCTGCGGCCAGCGCGTTGATCATCAGCAGGCCCAGGGTCGGTGCGCAGTCCAGCAGGATGTAGTCGTGCTGGCCCTGGTGGCGGGCGAGGGCGTTCTGCAGTGCCAGGCCGAGGCCGGGCTGGTTGGCGCTGCGCCGTTCCAGCGTGGCCAGCGAGGCCTGCGCGCACACGTAATCGAGTCCGCCGATGTTGCTGGCGTGGCTGAGCGTGGACAGGTCGGCCGGTGGTGCGCCGAACAGTTCCAGCACGCCGGCCGGTGCCGGTTCGATCGGTACACCGAAGGCGCGGGTCAGCGAGGCATGCGGATCGAGATCGATCAGCAGCACGCGGTGGCCGAGCGCGGCCAGGCCGCGACCGAGGGCTAGGGTGGTGGTGGTCTTGCCGACTCCGCCCTTCTGGTTGGCGACTGCCCAGATGCGCATCGGATTACTCCTTCATTGCCGGGGGAACGGCGGCGCCGACACGGCTGCCAGCCGGCACCGGTGGCAACTGCACCGGTGCGATGGGGGAAGTGGGGGTGGTGGCCGGCGCTGCGGCGGCCTGTTCGCTCGCGTTGCGGGTGGTCCCGGTGGCGGCATTCAGGCGTTCGCCAAGCGGGTCGACCGAATGACTGGTGTCGGCCAGGATGATGACCATCACCCGCCGGTTGCGGTTGCGGCCCTGCGCGCTGTCGTTCTCTTCGCGGGGGCGGAACTGGCCGTAGCCGACCATCGCCAGCCGCGACGGCTGCAGGCCCTGGTCGGCAAACAGATGCACGACGCTGGCGGCGCGCCCGGCCGACAGTTCCCAGTTGGACGGGAAGGTGGCGGTGGCGATCGGCACGTTGTCGGTGTGGCCTTCCACGCGCACGCTGTTGGGCACGTCGCGCAGCACGCCGGCCAGGCTGGCCAGGGTGTCGCGCGCATGCACGTCCAGCGCTGCCGAGCCGGTCGGGAACAGGATGTCGCTGTTGATCTCGACTTCGATCCACAGTTCAGTGCGGCGCACGCTGATCATGCCGCGGTCGATCAGGGGTGCCAGCGCAGCGGTCAGGCGGTCGGCGATGCTGTTGAGCTGGCGCTCGGCACGCGCGATCTGCTCCTGGTTGTGCACCGACACCGGCATGCGCATCTGCGAGGCCATCGCCGGCAGCAGGGTGGGGTCGTGCGACGGCGCTGGAGCGGACGGCCCGATCTTGGTGCCGGACTTGATCACCGATGGGCTGTCCCAACCGCCGCCCTGCACCTGCTTGTTGCCGACCTGCACCGGATTGATGGTGCGCGGCGCACCACCGAAGGCATCGGTGAGGGCGTCGGCCATGATCCGGTACTTGCCCTCGTTGACCGAGGAGATCGCGTACATGACCACGAAGAAGGCGAGCAGCAGCGTCATCAGGTCGGCATAGGGGATGGCCCATGCTTCGTGGTTGGCGTGCTCTTCGTGGTGCTTGCGGCGGGCCATGTCAGTGCAGGAAGCCGGAGAGGTTGGTTTCGATGTTGCGCGGGTTCTCGCCCTGGGCGATCGAGATCAGGCCTTCGATGACCATTTCGCGGTCGCGCGAGTTGTGGGCAATCACGCCCTTCAGCTTGGCGGCGATGGGCAGGAACAGCAGGTTGGCCGAGGCGATGCCGTAGATGGTGGCGGTGAACGCCGCGGCGATGCCGTGGCCGAGCTTGCTGGGGTCGGCCAGGTTCTTCATTACTGCAATCAGGCCGAGCACGGCGCCGATGATGCCCAGCGTAGGCGCATAGATGCCCATGGCCTCGAATACCTTGGCGCCGGCCTGATCCTGGTGTTCCTGGCTGCCGAGTTCGATCTCCAGCATGTGCCGGATCGATTCGGGTTCCACACCGTCCACCAGCAGTTGCAGACCCTTGCGCAGGAACGGATCACGCTGCGCTTCCACCTGCGATTCCAGGCCGAGCAGGCCCTGGCGGCGGGCGATGTTGCTCCATTCCACGATCTGCTGGATCAGTTCGCGACGGTCGCTGTGCGGCGGCCGCACGACCCAGCGCACGATCTTGAACGCATGCTTGAACACCGCCGGCGCGGTATGCAACAGGATGGCGGCGATGGTGCCGACGATGACGATCACAAACGCCGCAGGCGACCACAACGACGCCAGGCCGGCGCCCTTGAGGATGCTGCCACCGACCAGCGAGGCCAGGGCGAGGAAAAGTCCAATGAGGCTGAGTCTATCCATGGGTCCGGTATCGGCTTGTATGAATGGGACTTGAGACACCGGGAGAATCTGGTGTAACGGAGTTCACAGTTTCCTGTGTCGCCGGGCGGGCCCGGCGCTCTTGCGTATCGCGTTCAGGAATCGGGTCAGTCGTGTGGGCTGCGCAGCCCGTCCACGTCCAGGATCAGCGCCATGCGACCATCGCCGATCAAGGTTGCACCGGCGTAACCGCGCAGGCCGCGCAGGGCCTTGGGCAGTGGCTTGATGACCACTTCCTCGCGTCCGCGCACCTGGTCCACCACCAGCCCGAAGCGTGCTTCACCGGCCTGCAGCACGACGATGGTCAGCAGCGGCGAGGCGGCCGGCGTCACATCCAGCCATTGCCGCAGGTCAACCAGCGCCAGCGTGTGCGAGCGGCGGTCAAGCACGGCGCGGCCATCGAACCAGCCCAGCGAGGTGCGCGGTGCATGCAGCACTTCCATCACGCGGGCCAGCGGCAGCGCGTAGACGTCTTCGCCGGCCTGCACCAGCAGGGTCGGCAGGATTGCCAGGGTCAGTGGTACGCGGATCATGAAGCGGCTGCCGCGGCCCAGTTCCGACTGGATCTGGATCTGCCCGCTCAGCTCGCGGATGCGCGACTGCACCACGTCCATGCCGACGCCGCGGCCGGAAATGTCGGTGACCTGCTGCTTGGTCGAGAAGCCGGGCAGGAACACCAGGTGCAGGCATTCTTCGCTGCTCAGGCGAGCAGCGGCTTCCGGATCGATCAGGCCCTTCTCGCGTGCCTTGGCGCGCAGCTTTTCCGGATCGATGCCGGCACCGTCGTCCTGCACCTCGATGCTGACGTAGTCGCCTTCCTGCTGCGCCGACAGGCGCACGTGGCCCATCCGTGGCTTGCCCTGCGCTTCGCGCAGTTCCGGCGTTTCCACGCCATGGTCGATGGCGTTGCGGACCAGGTGCACCAGCGGGTCGGCCAGGGCTTCGACCAGGTTGCGGTCGAGCTCGGTCTCGGCGCCGATCAGTTCCAGGTCCACTTCCTTCTTCAGCGAACGCGCAACGTCGCGCGCCACCTTCGGGAAGCGCGAGAACACCTTGCCGACCGGCTGCATGCGGGTGCGCATCACCGCCGACTGCAGGCGCGCAGTGGCGATGTCCAGCGTGGACACGGCGCGGTCCAGCTCTTCATCGCGCAGGCGTGCGCGCAGCGTCTTCAACCGGTTTCGTGACAGCACCAGTTCGCCGATCAGGTTGACGATGGCATCCAGGCGCTTGGTATCCACGCGCACGGTGTGTTCGGCTTCGGCGACGGGCTTGTTGGGCGCCGGCTTGCCGGCAGCTGGCGGGGCCGGCGAGGGCACCGGTCGCGGTGCCGGCGCGGCGACAACCGCTGCGGTGGTGTTGCTGCCCGGGGCGGCGCCACCATGCAGCTGGTCGAGCAGCGCCTCGAACTCGTCTTCGCTGATCATGTCGTCGGCTTTCTTCGCCGCCGGTGCTACGGTCGTCGGCGCGTTGCCGCCGTGCAGCTGGTCGAGCAGGGCCTCGAATTCGTCGTCGGTGATCAGGTCGCCACTGCCCGTACCCGGCGTCGCGGCCGAGGGTGCAGCCGCGCCACCGCCATGCACGTCGAACTGGGCGACCAGTTCGGGCGGGGCAAAGCCCGGCTCGGTACCCGATGACACCGCGTCGAGCATCGACTGCAGATAGTCCAGTGATTGCTGGGCGGCATCGAAGTGATGTGCCTGCAGTACGGCCTGGCCGGCGCGCACGGCGCCCAGCGCTTCTTCGGCGGCGTGGCACAGTTCGACCATCGCGGTGATGCCGAGGAAACCTGCACCGCCTTTCAGCGTGTGGTAGCCACGGAACACCGCGTTGAGCTGTTCATTGTCCTGCGGTGCCTGTTCCAGCGACACCAGCTGTTCGCCGAGGCGATCCAGGATTTCCTGGGCCTCGATGATGAAATCGGCAGTGATGTCGTCGGCTACCGCGCCCATGGTTACAGCCCCAGATCCGACAACAGGTCGTCGGCGTCGTTCTGCGAGACCGCATGGCGGTCCAGTCCCTTCAGTGCCGGCCCGGCCAGTTCCGGGTCGGTGCGATGCTGTTCCGGCGGCAGGCCGAGTGCGCCGAAGCCTTCGTGCACGCGGCGGACGATGCCGACCACGCGACGGATGATCTGTCCGGTCAGGTCCTGGTAGCTCTGGGTCAGGGCGATCTCGGTGAGGTTGTGGCGGATGCGGTCGAGCTGCACGTCCTGGCCCGGCTGCAGGCCATCAGCGCGCAGCTGTTCGGTCAGGCTGCGGCACTCTTCGGCCAGGTCCAGGGTGCGATGGGTGGCCTGTTCGGTCATCGCCACCACGTGGTCAAGGCGCGCGCAGGCGTCGTCCAGTTCGCCGGCTTCATCGGGCACGGTCGGCAGTTCGCCCAGCGCCTGGCCCAACTCGCGGGCCAGCCGCGAAAGGCCGCTCATCATCGGCTGGGTACGCAGCGCGACCAGGCCGTCGATGCGCTGGCGCCAGGCCGCTTCGTCGCCGGATTCCAGTGCGTCCAGGGCTTCCTGCAGGCGCAGGGCGAGGGCGCTCTTGTCGACCGTGGTATCCATCAAGCGCTGGCCGCCAGGCGTTCGAAGATCTTGCCGAGCTTCTCTTCCAGCGTCTGTGCGGTGAACGGCTTGATGATGTAACCGTTCACGCCGTTCTGCGCTGCTTCGATGATCTGCTCGCGCTTGGCTTCGGCGGTCACCATCAGCACCGGCAGGGTTTTCAGCTTGGCATCGGCACGGATCGCCTTGAGCAGTTCGATGCCGGTCATCACCGGCATGTTCCAGTCGGTGACCACGAAGTCGAACGGCTGGCTCTGCAGCAACGACAGCGCGGCATGCCCGTCCTCGGCTTCGGCGGTGTTGGTGAAGCCCAGATCGCCCAGCAGGTTCTTGACGATACGACGCATGGTCGAAAAATCGTCGACGATCAGGATGCGCATGTTCTTGTTCAAAGCAGAGTTCCTTTGTTGATCAGCTCTCGAGGCCGGCGTCGGCCGCCTCGAAAATCTTCAGTCGGCCACGCAGGCGCAGGACCGCCTGGCCGTGGATCTGGCAGACCCGCGACTCGCTCACGCCGAGCACTGCGCCGATCTCCTTCAAATTCAGTTCCTGCTCGTAGTAGAGCGACAGCACCAGCTGTTCGCGCTCGGGCAGGTGGCCGATGGCATTGCCCAGCTCGCGGCCGAACTCGCCGCGTTCCAGCACCTGCTGCGGGGTCGGGCCGCCCTGGGCGACGGTGTCCAGCTCGCCCTGGTCTTCAATGCGTGATTCCAGGCTCAGCACCTGCCCGCGCGAGGCGTCCTCCATCAGGCGCAGGTACTCGGGCAGCGGCATCTCCATGGCGGCGGCCACTTCGGTGGCGCTGGCGGCGCGACCAGTGCTCTGCTCCAGGCGACGGATGGTCGCAGCAGCGTCACGGGCACGGCGGTGCACCGAACGCGGCACCCAGTCGCCACGACGGATCTCATCGATCATCGAGCCGCGGATGCGGATCGAGGCGTAGGTCTCGAACGAGGCGCCCTGGTCGGCGTCGTAGCTGCGCGACGCTTCGATCAGGCCCATCATGCCGGCCTGGATCAGGTCGTCCACTTCAACGCTGGCCGGCAGGCGCGCGGCCAGATGGTGGGCGATGCGCCGCACCAGGTCCGAGTGCTGGGCGATGACCTCGTTGGCCGCCGTGCGCTGGACCTCTCTGTACTGGGCGGCGCCTTTCATGCGGCCACCCCACGCTGCTTGATGATGCGTTCGAGGAAGAACTCGACGCCACCGCGCGGCTCGGTCGGCGCCTGCCAGCGGGCGGTGCGGCGGGCGATCTCGGTGATCGCCAGTGCCGACGGGCTGGACGGATAGGCCTTCACCACCGGCTGCTGGCGCTGCACCGACAGGCGCAGCCAGTCGTCCTGCGGCACGCAGCCGAGGTAGTTCAGCGAGACATCGGCGAGGAATTTCTCGCAGACGCGGGTCAGCTTCTCGTACAGCACGCGGCCTTCGTTGGGGTCGCGCACCATGTTGGCCACCACCTGGATGCGGTCCACGCCACGTTCGCGCGACAGCACCTTGATCAGTGCATAGGCGTCGGTGATCGAGGCCGGTTCATCGCAGACCACCACCACGGTGTCCTGCGCGGCCTGGCAGAAGGTCAGCACGCCATCGGTGATGCCGGCGGCGGTGTCCACCACCATGATGTCCAGCTCGCGCTCCAGTTCGGAGAACACGTTGACCAGGCCTACATGCTCGGCCGGGGCGAGCTCGGCCATGTGCCGGCGGCCGGACGCGGCCGGTACCACCAGCACGCCGTTCGGGCCTTCGATGATCACGTCATCCAGGCTGCAACGGCCAGCGACCAGGTCGGCCAGGGTATTGGTGGGGCTCAGGCCGAGGATCACGTCGATGTTGGCCAGGCCGAGGTCGGCGTCCAGCAACAGGGTGCGTTTGCCCATGCCGGCAAGCGCCACGGCCAGGTTGGCCGACACGTTGGTCTTGCCGACGCCGCCCTTGCCGCCGGTCACGGCAATCGTGCGCACAGGGCCGAGTGGCTCGCTGCGGGTCGCCGTCAGCGGGAAGGTGGTGGTCAGCTTGGCGTACTCACGCGACGGCATGGTTCAACTCCGGGTTGCAGGGCATATCGGCCGCGCGGCGCAAATCTTCAAGGCGAAGTACAAGATTGGCTGCACTGGCCCGGTGCAGGTCGTCCGGGACGTCCTGGCCATCGGTCACCCAGGTGATCGGCAGCTTGTGGTCCACCGCCACCGACAGGGCGTTGCCGAAGCGACCGGTCTCGTCCAGCTTGCTCAGCACCAGGCCCTGCAGGTTGGCCGCGCCGAAGCGGCGCACCACCTCGTCCATGTCGCCGAAGCTGGTGTTGGCCGGCAGCACCAGCAGGGTGCGGACCTGGCGGGCGGCGCGCAGCCACTGCAGCTGGGCGGCCAGCGCACGGTCGCGCGGGCCCAGGCCGGCGGTGTCGATCAGCACCAGCTTGTAGTCCTTCAGCCGCTCCAGCAGCTGGTCCAGGTCGGTGCCGCTGTTGGCCTCGTGCACCGCGATGCCGAGCTGGCGGCCATAGCCGTACAGCTGTTCACGGGCGCCGATGCGCATCGTATCGGTGGTGACCAGGGCGACGTCGCGGGCCGCATGGGCTTCAGCGAAGCGCGAGGCCAGCTTGGCGATGGTGGTGGTCTTGCCGGCGCCGGTCGGGCCGACCAGGGCGATCACACCGCCTTCCTCCATCGGGTCGACCGGAGCGATCGGCAGCTTGCGCGAGATCAGCCCCAGCATCAGGCCGCGGCCGCGATGCGCTTCGGTTTCCAGCGGAATCTGCATGGCCACGTCGCGGGCGATGCCGGCGTCGAAGCCGTACTCGTCCATCAAGTCCAGCGCGGTGGCGCGCACCGGGCAGCCACGCAGGCGCTCGTCGGTGAAGCGGTTCATTTCGCGCTCGATCACCTGGCGCATGCCGGCCACTTCCTGGCGCAGGTGGCGGATCTCGGCGTCGTCGGCAACCAGAGTGAGAGCAGGTGCCGGCGCCAGGGTCGGCAGCGGTGCGGGTGCAACCTCCGTCGGCTGCACGGCAACCGGCGCATGGGGTGCTTCGTCTTCGGGCGCCGCGGCGGCCTGGCTGGCAACCGGCAACGGCGGCGGCGACGCTGCAGGCACCTGCGCGCTGTCTTCCAGCGGCGGATCGATCTGGAAGCGGGCGCGGTTCACCGGCGCGGCTGCGGCCGGCAAGGGCGCCACGATGGCGTCGGCGAACGGGGCGAAGATCTGTTCCGGCAGCGTCGATTCATTGACGGCGGCACGCGCCAGCGTAGCGGCGAAACCGGTGCTGCCACGGGTCGGCACGATTTCGTCGGCGCTGTCGAGGGTGCGGCCGGTCGCGCCGACGGCAGCGCGGGCGAGGGCGGCTACGGCGGAAGTGGTGGCTGCCACCGGCTCCGGCGCCGGGGTGTTGCTGCGACGGCGGGTGACCGCGGCGATCACCGCGTCGGCGGCGGTACGCGGCTTCGGTGCGGGCGGCGGCGCCACGTCGCGACGCGACGCTTCCAGAGCGCGCTGCACGGCGCTCTCATCGTAGTTGGCGGCTGCCACGATCTCGATGCCTTCCTCGATCCGGCGGTTGGACAGGATCACGGCGTCAGGACCATGTTCCTTGCGCACCAGGTTCATGGCCGAGCGCATGTCGGCGGCGACGAATCGTTTGATTTTCATGCTGTGGTCACGGGACGAAGTCGGCGGAGTGGCGGTCGGAGAACGCGGGTGGTCGGTGGTCTGCACGGTTCGGGTTCCCCTTGGAATCTGTCTGTTGCGGGTGTTTGAAAGTGGTGTCTGTTTTCTGGCGCGTTGCAGGGCGGCGTCAGCTGATCGTTCCGACCAGCTTCAGGCGCTTGTCCTCCGGCACCTCGCTGTACGCCAGGACCGACAGCGACGGAACGCTGTGGCGGACCAGGCGGGCCAGCGCGGCACGCACCGGGCCTGGTACCAGCACGACCGCGGGCTCGTTGCGGGCTTCCTGCTTGCTGACACATTCGGCCAGGCTCTGGTGCAGTCGCTCAGCGAGTCCGGGTTCCAGCGCGGCGCCGTTGCCCTGCGTGGACTCCTGCAAGACACGTTCCAATTGCGGGTTGAGGGTGAATACCGGCAGCTCCGCCGACATTCCGGCGATCTCCTGCACGATGAAGCGGCCCAGCGCGGTGCGCACGGCGGCGGTCAGCGTGGCCGGGTCCTGACTGTGCGGGGCGTGTTCGACCAGGGCTTCGGCGATCTTGCGCAGCTGGCGGATCGGAATGCGCTCGATCAGCAGGTTCTGCAGCACGCGCACCACCGCCGACAGCGGCAGCGCCTTCGGCGTCAGATCTTCGACGAGCTTGGGCGCGCTCTTGGCCAGGTTGGCCAGCAGGTGCTGCACTTCCTCGTGGCCCAGCAGTTCCGGCGCGTGCTCGCGGATCAGGTGCGAAAGATGGGTGGCCACCACCGTGGCCGGGTCGACCACGGTGTAGCCCAGGGTTTCTGCCTGGGCGCGCTGGTGCGGCTGGATCCAGGTCGCGTCCAGGCCGAAGGCGGGGTCCTTGCCGGCGATGCCTTCCAGCGGACCGAGCGCACTGCCGGGGTCCAGCGCCAGTTCGCGGTCGGGATGGATTTCGGCGGTGGCTACCGGCACGCCATGCACCAGTACCCGGTAGCCGTTGGCCGGCAGCTCCAGATTGTCGCGGATGTGTACCGACGGAATCAGGAAACCGACGTCCTGGGTGAGCTTGCGGCGCACGCCCTTGATGCGTGGCATCAGCTCGCCGCCCTGGTTGCTGTCCACCAGCGAAATCAATCGATAGCCGACTTCCAGGCCCAGCGGATCGACCGGGCGCAGCTCGTCCCAGCTCAGTTCCGCCGTGGGTGCGGGGGCGGCAGGGCGGCCCAGCGCGTTCAGTGCGTTGGTTTCGCCTGCCGCGGTGTCGGCCTGCGCCGGCGCCAGGCCCTTGCGGTACACCTTCCAGGCGATGAAGCCGAGGATTGCCGCCAGCGTCAGGAAAGCGACGTTGGGCATGCCCGGCACCAGGCCGACCACGCCGAGGATGCCGGCAGTGATGGCCAGCGCACGGTACTGGCCAAACACCTGGCCGGTCATCGCCTGCGCCATGTCCTGCGAACGCGAGGCACGGGTAACCAGCATCGCCACCGCACTGGAAACCAGCAGCGCTGGCAGCTGCGCCACCAGGCCGTCACCGATCGACAGCAGGGTGTAGGTGGCCGCGGCATCGCCGAAGGGCATGCCATGCTGCAGCACGCCCACGGCCAGGCCACCCAGCATGTTGATGAACAGGATCAGGATGCCGGCGATCGCGTCGCCGCGGATGAATTTGCTGGCACCGTCCATCGCGCCGTAGAAGTCGGCTTCCTCGCGGACCTCTTCACGGCGCAGCTTGGCTTCCTCGCGCGTCAGCAAACCGGCGTTGAGATCGGCGTCGATCGCCATCTGCTTGCCGGGCATGGCGTCGAGGATGAAGCGCGCGGTCACTTCCGAGACGCGGCCGGCGCCCTTGGTGATGACCACGAAGTTGATGATGGTGAGGATCGCGAACACCACGATGCCGACCGCGTAGTTGCCGCCGATCACGAATTCGCCGAACGCGGCAATCACCTTGCCAGCCGCTTCGTGGCCGTTCTGGCCGTTGAGCAGGATCACGCGGGTGGAGGCCACGTTCAGCGCAAGCCGCAGCATGGTGGTGATCAGCAGCACGATCGGGAAGATGGTGAAATCCAGCGGGCGCTTCACGTAGACCACCGCCAGCAGCACCATCAGCGAGATGGCGATGTTGAAGGTGAACAGCGCATCGAGCACCGGCGCGGCCAGCGGCACCACGACCATGGCCAGCAGGGCCAGCACGATCAGCGGCGCGCCAAGACCCTGGCGGATCATCTCAAGTGCGCGACGGGTATTGAAGCTGGATGCCTGGGCGCTCATGGACGGCCCCCGTTGCCGAACTCATCGACCTGGATGTGCGGCGTGGACGGCATCGGGCCGGTCCGCCAGCTGCGCAGCTGGTAGACGTAAGAGAGGACCTGGGCGACGGCTGAATACAGTCTCACGGGGATTTCCTTGCCGAGTTGGCCTTCCCGATACAAGGCGCGTGCCAAAGGCGGGGCAGAGACGATGGCGACCTTGTTGCCGTCGGCCACTTCACGGATGCGCAGGGCGGTTTCGTCCACGCCCAGGGCGACCACGGTGGGCGCATTCATGGCCCCACCTTCGTACTTCAGCGCCACCGCATAGTGGGTCGGGTTGACCACCACCACGTCGGCGGTGGGTACCGCCTCCATCATCCGGCGGTTGGCCATCTGCTGCTGCAACTGGCGGATGCGGCCTTTCACTTCCGGGCTGCCTTCGCTCTCCTTCATCTCCCGGCGCAGCTCTTCGCGGGTCATCTTCAGCTTGCGCATCCAGTTCCAGCGCTGGTACGGCGCGTCGATGGCGGCCAGTACCAGCATCGCGCCGGCGGTGGCCAGCAGCAGCCGCAGGGTGAAGCCCAGGCCGTCGCCGATGGCGGTTTCCAGCGGCTGGTGGATCAGCCCGCGGAGCGTGTTGAAGCTGGTCCAGACGACCATGCCGGCGGCGACGCCGACGAAGGCCACGCGCAGCAACGACTTGATGAACTCGGCCACGGCTTCGGGGCCGTACAGGCGCTTCAGCCCGCTCATCGGGTTCATGCGGTTGATGTCGGGCATCATCGCCTTGGCCGACCAGCGCAGGCCGCCCATCACTACCGGCGCCAGGAAACTGGCCAGCAGGCAGACCAGCACCAGCGGCGCGATCACCCACATCAGCTGCAGCAACAGGTCGCCGAAGTGGCCGAACAGGGCCTTGGGGTGCTGGCGCAGGCTCTGTTCGGGGCTGAGCGCATGGCGCATCCAGGCGCTGGCGCCGCTGGCCATCGAGCCGCTCATGGCCATCACCGCGATCACGCCGGCGCCGAATACGGCGGCCGTGCCCAGTTCACGCGAGCGCGGCAGGTTGCCCTGTTCGCGGGCGTCGCGCAGGCGTTTTTCTGTCGGTTGTTCGGTTTTCTCGCCGGCGGATTCGTTCTCGGACATCACAGGCACTGCAGCAGGGGATGCCGGGGTGCGTGCAAGAATCGTTCCGTGACATGGGCACGGGGCATCCACGCATGGCGTGGATCTACTGGGTTTGGCTTCGCGGGAAGGGCCATCCACGCATGGCGTGGATCTACTGAGTTTGGCTCCGCGGGAAGGGGCATCCACGCATGGCGTGGATCTACTGGGTTTGGCTCCGCGGGAAGGGGCATCCACGCATGGCGTGGATCTACTGGGGGTTACGGGGTGGCCCGCTGGCCAGTTCCACCCGTGGCCGCGGCAGGTCGTGCAGCTGCATGAAGCGGGCCGCGTCCACCGGCCGGCCCAGCAGGAAGCCCTGCAGGTAGTCGCAGCCCAGGCGTTCCAGATAGGCACGCTGCGCGGCGGTCTCTACACCTTCGGCGACGATATCCATGTCCAGCGCGTGGCCCAGCGCAACAATGGCCGACACGATCACCACGTCCTCGGCGCTGTGTTCCAGGTCGCGCACGAACGCATGGTCGATCTTGATCTCGGTGGCCGGCAGACGCTTCAGGTACAGCAGGCTGGAGTAACCCGTCCCGAAATCATCGATGGAGATGCCCACGCCCAGAGCGGAGAAGCTCTGCAGCAGGCGCAGACTGGTATCGGTATCGCGCATCACGGTGCTTTCGGTGATCTCCAGCACCAGGTTGCGCGGGGCGATCGCGTAGCGCTCGATCACCTCGCGTACGTCCTGCAGCAGGTGCGGCGAACTGAACTGCACCGGAGACAGGTTCACCGACATCGTCCAGCTGTCATGGCCGGCATCATGCCAGTGGCGCAGCTGCTGGCAGGCCTGGTCCAGCGCCCAGCGGCCGATCTCGTTGATCGCACCGCTGCGCTCGGCCAGGCGGATGAAGCGGTCCGGCGGAATCAGGCCCTGCTCCGGGTGGCGCCAGCGGATCAGCGCTTCGGCGCCGGCCACCTTCTGCGTGGCCACGCGGATCTTCGGCTGGTAATGCAGGAACAGCTGCTCGCTGCCGATCGCCCGGCGCAGGTCGGCCAGCAGGCGGAACTGCTGCTCGGCGCTGTCGTTCATCCAGTCGGCAAACAGCACGAACGCATTGCGGCCCGACTCCTTGGCCTGGTACATGGCTGCGTCGGCGAAGGCCATCAGCTGGCGTTCGCTGGCAGCGTGGTCGGGGCAGATCGCGATGCCGATGCTGGCGGTCACCTGCAGTTCGTTGTCCGGCAGCAGCGGGCCGCTTCCCACCGCCTGCAGGATGCGCCGGGCCAGGGTCGGCAGGTCTTCATCGTGCTCGATACGCACCACCAGCACGAATTCGTCGCCGCCCAGCCGTGCCAGCAGATCGTGCGGACGCAGCAGCTGGCGGGTGCGTTCAGCCACCGCCACCAGCAACGCGTCGCCGGCCTGGTGGCCATAGGCATCATTGACCTGCTTGAAGCCATCCAGGTCCATGAACATTACCGCGAAGCGGCTGCCGCCCTGTTCGGCCTCGGCCAGTGCCTGCACGATGCGTCGCTGCAGCAGCAGCCGGTTCGGCAGGCGGGTGAGCGGGTCGTGCAGCGCGGCCTGGGTCAGTTCCTGCTGGGCGTCGGTCAGCGAGGTGCTGAGCAGTGAATTGCGCAGGCGCAACAGCTGTGCCTCCACCCGCTGGTCCAGCCAGGACACCACCAGCACCACCGCCAGGATCGCCACGGTCAGCACCACCACCAGCATCGCCAGCCAGTTGTTCTGCAGGCCATCGCCCACCGCTGCGCCGCAGATGCTGCCTTCGGGGAAACGGGCGGCGGCCATGCCGGTGTAGTGCATGCCGACGATGGCCAGGCCGAGCAGTCCGGCGGCGGCCAGACGGTCGCCGATGCGGGTGTGCTGTGCGCGCAGGCGGAAGGCCACGTACAGCGCGGTCCACGATGCGGCCACCGCGACCAGCAGCGACAGCAGCAGCCACGCTGGCTGGTAATCGATGCCAGGCTGCATGCGCATCGCGGCCATGCCCACGTAATGCATGCTGGCAATGCCGCTGCCCATCAGCAGGGCACCGCCGGCCAGGCGTGGGTGGGGCAGGGTGCGCAGCGATACCAGCCAGAGCGCGAACACCGACGAGCCGATCGCCAGTGCCAGCGACAGCAGGGTGATGGGCAGGTCGTAGCCCAGCGGAATGGGCAGGTCGAAGGCGAGCATGCCGATGAAGTGCATCGACCAGATGCCCAGCCCCATCGCAAAGCCGCCGCCGAGGCGCCACCACCAGGTCGCACCCTTGCCTGGCGCGGTGACGGTGCGCCCGGCCATCGCCAGCGCGGTGTAGGACGCCATCACTGCAACCAGCAATGAGGTCGCCACCAACCACGGGTTGTACGTGCCTACCAGCATTCGTCAGTCTCCCGGACCTGCCTGTCAACGGAAAAACTACGGTGGGGCATGCGTAAGGCGAGCGACCAGAGGCCGCCGGTTGCAGCGTCCCCCCGGTCGCTGCGCATTCACTCTAACGCGGGCACCGGGGGGGACGGCAAGCAGCAAAACGTGACGACCGCGTCAGCGGGTCACTGCACCTGCAGCCTCGAAAGCGGCATCGAACAGGCGCTGCACCGGCGGACCCATTTCACCGACCAGCAGGGTCAGCAGGAACAGGCCCAGCAGCAGCGAGACCGGCAGGCCCAGCTGGATCGGATTCAGCGCCGGCGCGGCGCGGGCCAGTACGCCGAAGGCCAGGTTCACCGCCAGCATCGCCACGGTCAGGGGGATGGCCAGGGTCAGCGCCCCCCGCAGCACGGTCAGCAGGAAGGTTGGGGCGATGCTGAAGAAGGCGTGCGGATCGGGCAGGGGCGCGCCGATCGGCAGGGCGCGGTAGCTGTCCACCACCAGCGAGATCAGCGCCAGATGGCCGTTGGCGGTGAAGAACAGCAGGCCGAACAGCAGGTAGAACCACTGGCCGATGACACCGGAGGTGCCGCCGCGCAGTGGGTCGCTCATCTGCGCAAACGCCAGGCCGGTGCCCTGGGCGACCAGTTCGCCGGCCATCGCGCCCGCCTCGAATACCAGACGCAGCATGAAACCAATGGCCACGCCGATGGCCAGCTCGCGGGCAATGGTCAGCACGGTGGCGGCGTCGAAGCCGGTCCAGTCCGGTACCGGCGGCAGCAGGGGCGCCAACGCGATGGCCAGGGTGCCGGCCAGCATCACCCGCACCCGGCCGGGCACGGCGCGGGTACCGATCATCGGCATTGCCATGGCCACCGCACCGATGCGCAGCATGGTCCACAGCACGGTGCCGATCATGCCGAAGGCATTCAGGCCGTCGGCAGCCATCTGGGTGGCGGCGTCCATCTGCGTGCGCGTCCGTCTAGCCGATCAGGTGCGGAATGCGCTGGAACAGCAGCGTGGTGAATTCGACCAGATGGCCGATCAACAGGCTGCCCAGTGCGAACAACACCGCAGTGAGCGCTGCGGCCTTGGCAACGAAGGCGATGGTCGGCTCGTTGAGCTGGGTCGCGGCCTGCACCACGCCCACCACAACACCGACCACCAGTACGGTCAGCAGCAGCGGGCCGGCCACCCACAGCACGGTGATCAGGCCGCCACGCAGTTCGGTCAAGGCAAGTTCGGGGGACATCATGGTTCCATCGGTAGCGCCGGGCCATGCCCGGCGGTGGTCAATGCGGCGGCCGGCACTGCCCGGCGTCGCCTCTGTCAGGCCGGATTGAAGCTCGCCGCCAGCGTGCCGACGGTCAACACCCAGCCGTCGACCAGCACGAACAGCAGGATCTTGAACGGTGCGGAGACCAGCATCGGCGACAGCATCATCATGCCCATCGACATCAGCACACTGGCCACGACCAGGTCGATGATCACGAACGGGATGAAGATCAGGAAGCCGATCTCGAAGGCGGTCTTCAGTTCACTGGTGACGAACGAAGCGACCAGCACCGGGAACGGAATCGCATCGGGGCTGGCGTAGGTGCCGTGCCCGGCGATGCCGGCGAACGTCATCAGGTCGGTCTCGCGGATCTGCGCCAGCATGAAGGCGCGCAGCGGCGTGGTGCTCAGCGTCCAGGCGGTCTGGAAGTCGATTTCGCCATTGAGGTACGGCGCCATGCCGGTGCTCCAGGCCTTGTCCCAGGTCGGCAGCATGATCATCGAGGTGAGGAACAGGGCCAGGCCCAGCAGCACCTGGTTGGACGGCGTCTGGCCGGTGCCCAGTGCCTGCCGCAGCAGGCCCAGCACGATGATGATGCGGGTGAAGGAGGTCAGCACCAGCAGCATCGACGGGATCAGGGTGATCGCCGTCATCAGCAGCAGCGTCTGCAGCGGCAGGCTGACCGGCGCACCGCCGATCTTGCCGACGTTGATGTCCGGCAGCGGCGTGGTCGGCGCGCCCGGGGCGGCGAACGCCAACGCAGGCAGCAGGCACAGGGCGATCAGGGTCAGCCACGGCAGCAGGGTGGCAAGACGGGAACGGGTCACACGCATGTCAGGGGTCCTTGCGCAGCCGCTGTTGCAGCAGCTGGGCGAAATTCGGCAGGTTCTTCAGGTCGGGTACGCGCACCGGCGCAGGGGGCGGCAGCGGTTCTGGCAGGGTGTGCAGGGCGTTGATGCCACCGGCGGTCACGCCCAGCAGCAGCTGCTGGCCGTTGACCTCGACCACCACCACGCGCTCCTTGGCGCCAACATTCAGGCTCGCCACCAGCTTCATGCCCTCGGCCGGGCGGAAGCCACTGCCGGGCAGGCGCTTGAGCAGCCAGCCCAGGCCGAGGACCAGGGCCAGCACCGCCAGCAGGGCCAGCACCGCACCGAACAGACTTGGTGCGGCCGGCGCATGCTGGCCGATCTGCGGGGCCGTCTTGGCGACGGCCAGCGCGGTGGCGGCGAGCAGGCTCAACGCAGTCTCCGGATCCGCTCGCTGGGGCTGACCACATCGGTCAGGCGCACACCGAAGCGGTCGTTGATCACCACCACTTCGCCATGGGCGATCAGCGTGCCGTTGACGAACACGTCCAGCGATTCGCCGGCACCACGCTCCAGCTCCACCACCGAACCCTGGTTGAGCTGCAGCAGGTTGCGGATCGGCAGGCGGGCGCGACCGACTTCCAGCGACAGCGTCACCGGCACATCGAGGATCACGTCCAGGTTCAAATCCGGGCCGGTCGCCTCATCGGCCTGCAGGCTGCTGAACTGGGCCGGGGTCGGTTCGAGGGCGTCGATATCGTTCATTGCGGGTCTTCCTGGATGACGGGTACGCGCGGACGGGTGCCCGGCGGATGGGTAGCGGTGATCTTTACGGCGTTCATGCCGTTGGCGACGCCGAACTCACCGGTGAACACCGGGATGTTCTCCACGCACAGCGGCACCTGCGGGCTCAGGTCGATCGGCAGGATGTCGCCGACCTTCAGCCGGGTCAGATCGCGCAGGGTCATGCGCTTGCTGGCCAGCACGCTGGAGAGGGTCACTTCGGCCACGTTGAGCTGCTCGCGCAGGGTGCGGCCCCAGCTCTCGTCGCGGTCGTTGCGGTCGCTCTGGATGCCGGCGTCGAGCAGTTCGCGGATCGGCTCCAGCATCGAGTACGGCAGGGTCACGTGGATGTCGCCGCCACCGCCGTCGAGTTCGACATGCAGGCGGCACACCACCACGTACTCGCGCGGCGTCACGATGTTGGCGAAGTGCGGGTTGATCTCCGAGTTGATGTACTCGAATTCCACGTCCATCACCGGCGCCCACGCTTCACGCAGATCGGCGAAGGTCTGCTTCAGCAGCAGGTGGATCACCCGCATTTCGGTAGCGGTGAACTCGCGGCCTTCGATGCGCGTCGGGTAGCGCCCGTCGCCACCGAAGAAGTTGTCGACGATGGCGAACACCAGGGTCGGTTCGAACACGATCAGGCCGGTGCCGCGCAGTGGCTTGAAGCGGATCAGGTTCAGGTTGGTCGGCACATACAGCGAGTGCATGTAATCGTTGAACTTGATCAGCTCGATGCCGCGCACGGACAGTTCGGCCGAACGACGGATCAGATTGAACAGGCCGATCCGCCACAGGCGCGCGAAGCGCTCGTGGACCATTTCCAGGGTCGGCATGCGACCGCGGATGATGCGGTCCTGGCTGGCGAAATCGTAGGAGCGTGCTTCGCCACTGGGGGCGTCCGGCTCGGTTTCGACCGCGCCACTGTCCACGCCATGCAACAGGGCATCGATCTCATCCTGGGACAGCAGGTCATTCATCGGGGAGCCCTTACTGGGTCACGAAGCTGGTGAACAACAGGTCGTCGGCACCGTTGCTGCCGGTCTCGGCCTTCAGCACCTTCTGCACTTCGGCCAGTGAATCGGCCTGCAGTTTCTGCTTGCCGGCGATGTCGGCGATCTGCTGCGGGCTGACCTGCGAGAACAGCATCAGCAGGCGTGCGCGGATGGCCGGGGCATGAGTCTTGATCGCTTCCAGCGCGGCCGGATCACGGGTCATCAGCTGCACTTCCACCTGCAGGTAGCGCGGGCCGTCGATCGAGCCGTTGAGGTTGACCACGAACGCCGGTTCCAGCGCGAAGTACTGGGCCGGGGCCGGCGTGGTGGTCTTCTTCGGCGCCTGCGCGGTCTTGTCTTCGTGCTTGGACTGGGTGAAGAACCACACCCCGCCGCCGGCGGCGCCGGCGGCCAGTACGGCGACCAGGGCGGTGATCAGGATCGGACTACGCGGCTTGGCGGTCTTGTCCTTGTCGGCGGTCTTCTTGGTTTTGTCAGCGGCTGCGGCCACGGGGTGAAGCTCCTGAGGGTTGCTTCACCGGGATATGCAAGGGGTGTGCCGGAGTGGCCGGCGAGGGGCGCGACGGAATTCTGTCGGGTGTTCAAATCGGTAGCGCCGGGCCATGCCCGGCGGAATGTCGGGAATCCGCCGGGCATGGCCCGGCGCTACCGTATTCTGGTGGGTGCCAACCGTCCTGCTCTGGTAGGTGCCAACCTTGGTTGGCACGCCTGTCAGGCGTAAGCGTCCAACAACCCGCGCTGGCGGATCAGCTGCGAAGCCGACACCGTGCTGTCGCCCAGTGACGGTTCTCCGTCACCGCCGCGACCGCCGCCAGCCTGGCTGCCCGGATTGCCGTCGCCGCTGTGCTGCTGGCCGACATCGGCATGGGCCAGCTGGAAGCCCTGCTCGCCGAGCAGTTCACGCAGGCGCGGCAGGCTGCTTTCCAGCGCCTGGCGTACATCGACGTGCGGGCTGCTGAAGCTGGCATGCACCTTGTCACCGTTCATCTGCAGACGCACGTCCACCGGCCCCAGGTCTTCCGGATTGAGGCGGATGTGGGCATGGCCGATCTTCTGGTCAGCCAGCCAGCCGATGCGCGCGCCGATGGCCTGGTCGAAGCCATCGTCGCCCAGTACCGGCTTCGGTGTGGGTTCGCCGTTGAAGACAGCATTGCTGGCCAGTGCGGCCTTCAGGTCCTGCAGGGCGGCGGGCAGCGGGGGCTGCAGCGGCGCCGGCGGCGCGCGGTCGCCGATCTGCAGGCTGTCGCCACCGTCGGCCCGATCCAGCGCCTTGCCACCCAGCACCAGTTCGGGCAACGGCAGGCCGCTGGCCTCACCGTCGCCGGCAGCGGATGCTGATGCGTTAGCGGCTGGCACTGCCGCGCCCTGTGCTGCATTGGCGGCCACGGCGGCCGCCGGAAGTGCCGCTGCAGCCAAGGGCAGTGCACCGCCGTCGGCATCGCTGGCCGTCGGCGGCGGCACAACAGGCACCGGATCGACGCCGGTGGGCACGGCCAGCACCAGACCGGCCAACCCCAGCGGCGGCCAGGGCGCGTCGTCCGCGCTGGCCGGCGTTTCCTTGTCATCGGCAGCGGCCGACGTTGCCGGTGCAGCGGGTGTCGTTGTGGTGGTGTCAGTGGCGGTGGCGTCGGCGTCGGACGGTCGTGGCGTCGTCTTGCCCGGATTGCCATCGGATGTTGACGTGGCGTTGGCCGGCTTCGACGGACCGCTGCCGGTGCTGCCGGTGGCCGCCGTGCTGGGATTGCCGGTCGACGCGCTGCCACCCTGCAGCATCTGGCCGAAATCCTTGCCCGAATCACTGCTCGAGGTGCGTGTACTGCTGGCATTGCCGCTGCCGCTGGGCGTCGGTGCGCTGGCGTTGCTGCTCAGGGGGGAAGGCATCACGATCGGCCTCCCTGCTCGCCATCATCCTGGTCTTCGGTCTGCGCCAGACGCGCGCGGCGTGCGCCGATGTCATCCATCTCGCGCTGGTCGCGGCGGTCGGTCACCACCTTTTCCTGCGCGCGGTAGCTGGCGGCCAACTGTTCCAGCACCGCCTTGTCACGGCTGGCCAGGATCAGGCGTGCGCGCTCGGCTTCCACTTTTTCGCGGTTGCCGTTGACGGTCTGCTGCTGCTGTTCCACCGCGCTGTCCAGCCGGTCCAGGAAGGCGCGCCGGTTCAACAGCTGCGCTGGGCTGGTCGCGGCCATCTGTGCGTCGGCCATCTGTTGCGAGGCATATTCCTCGGCATAGCGACGCAGTTCATCCAGGCGCGACAGATGGGTGTCGAGCACGGTCTGGCGTTCGGCCAGGTCGCGGGCGACCGCGTCCTCGTGTTCCTGGGCCCGCTTCAGCAGCGGATCGATGCGCTTGGACTGGATCATGTCAGCCTCTCATTCTCTTGTTCCACCAGGCGCTGCAGCGCCGCCTGGCTGTGCGGTAGATCTGCGGCCTTGGCGACATCCTGGCCGAGGAATTCCATGATTTCCGGCCAGCGCTCAAGGGCTTCGTCGGTCGCTGCGTCGTTGCCGCGCTGATAGGCGCCGATGGCGATCAGGTCGCGGTTGGCCGAGTAGGCCGATACCAGCCGTTTCAGCTTGCGGATGCGCAGGCGCCACGGTTCGTCGGCGATTTCCGTGACCACACGGCTGACCGACGATTCCACGTCGATGGCCGGGTACAGGCCGCTGTCGGCCACACGGCGCGACAGCAGGATATGGCCGTCAAGGATCGCGCGCGCGGCATCGGCGATCGGATCCTGCGGATCGTCGCCCTCGGTCAGCACGGTGTAGAAGGCGGTGATCGAACCGCGACCCTTGGCGCCGTTGCCTGCACGTTCGACCAGTGCCGGCAGCTTGGCGAATACCGATGGCGGATAGCCGCGGGTGGTCGGCGGCTCGCCCACCGACAGGCCGATCTCGCGCTGTGCCTGGGCGAAGCGGGTCAGCGAATCCATCAGCAGCAGGACGTTCAGGCCCTGGTCGCGGAACCACTCGGCGATGGCGGTGGCGCGGTAGGCACCATGCAGTCGGGCCAGCGGTGGGCGGTCGGCCGGGCTGGCGACCACCACCGCGCGGCGCAGGCCTTCCTCGCCGAGGGTGCTTTCAACGAAATCGCGCACTTCGCGGCCACGCTCACCGATCAGGCCGACCACGATCACATCGGCGGCGGTGTAGCGGGTCATCATGCCCAGCAGCGTCGACTTGCCGACGCCGGAGCCGGCGAACAGGCCGACACGCTGGCCGCGACCAATCGGCAGCAGCGCATTGATCGCGCGCACGCCCACATCCAGTGGCTGGGTGATCGGTTCGCGTGCGAGCGGATTGATCGATACGCCGGCCATGCCGACGTGGCCTTCCGCGCGGATCGGGCCCTTGCCGTCCAGCGGCACGCCATCGCTGTCGATGACGCGGCCAAGCAGGCCTTCGCCCACTTCCACGCCGCCACGGCGGGCCGACGGCACCACCCGTGCATTCGGCAACAGGCCATGCAGTTCGGCGCTGGGCATCAGGTAGGTGCGTTCGCCGGCGAAGCCAACCACTTCGGCATCGACCCAGCCGCCGTCGACCACTTCCACCTTGCAGCTGGCTCCCAGCGGCGCTTCGCAGCCGACCGCCTCAAGTGTCAGGCCGACCGCCCGGCGCAACACGCCTTCGCGGATCAGCCCGCGGCCGTGCGCGGTGTCGACCTTCAGGCCGTCCAGGCGGTTGGCCAGGCGCAGGTTGCGGGGAATGGTCCAGTCGGCCGGCGGAGACGACGGCGATGCGGTGTCGGTGTTCATGCGATGGTTCCGGTCTGTCGGATCACAGCATCCAGTGCGCCGCGCAGGCGGGCTTCCAGCGTTCCGTCGATGCGCACCGCTTCGGCATGCACGCGCAGGTCGCCACGGCTCAGGCTGGTGTCAGGTACCAGGCGCTGCTGCGGCGACAGGGTCAACAACGGGGCGAGGGCGGTGATGTCATCCGGATGCAGGCGCACTTCCACCTCACGGTTGCTGCCGCCGACGGCGTCAATCGCCTCGCCGACCAATTGCCCCAGCAGCGCCGGATCGGCCTCGTAGGCACGGCCTACCAGCGCACCGGCGATGCGTACGGCCAGTTCGCCGAGCGCGCCGACCACTTCATTTTCCAGGCGCGCCAGTGGCCGGCCGAAGTTGTCGAGGATGCCCTCGATCTGTGCGACCAGTCGGCGCACCTCGGCCTGGCCCTGGCTGAAGCCATCGGCATGGCCGTGGTCGAAACCTTCCTTCTCGGCGCTGTCCTGGATCGCCTGGATTTCTTCCAGGGTGGGCAGCTGCAGCGGCGGCTCCGGCTCATGCTCCGGGTCCGGCTCGGTGAGTTCGAAGGCATCCTCCACGTCCAGCACCGGTTCGGGCTGGGCCAGCAGATCGGGGGCAAGCCAGCGCACGACGTTGCTCACAGCATCGCCTCCGCGCTGCCACCGATGGTGACGGTGCCTTCATCGGCCATGCGCTTGACGATGGCCAGGATCTCGCGCTGCGCCACTTCCACATCGGACAGGCGCACCGGGCCGCGCGCTTCCATGTCTTCCAGCAGGATCTCGGCCGCGCGCTGGGACATGTTGCGGGTGATCTTGTCGCGCACCTTGATGTCGGCACCGCGCAGGGCCAGGCCCAGCCGTTCGCCGCTGACTTCGCGCAGCACCAGCTGCATCTCGCGATCGTCCAGGTCCACCAGGTCGTCGAACACGAACATCAGGTCCTGGATGCGGCCACTCAGCGGCGCATCGATGCGTGCGATTTCACCCAGGATCGCCTGGTCCTGGCCGCTGTCCATGAAGTTGAGGATGTTGGCCGCGCACTGCACGCCGCCGATGTTGGACGACTTCAGGTTCTGGTTGCCGGCGAACTGGCGTTCCATGATCTCGTTGAGTTCGTTCAGCGCATTGGGCGGAATGCCGTCGAGGGTGGCGATGCGCAGCAGCACGTCCACACGGGTGCGGTCGGGCAGCAGCTTCAGCGCGTCGGCAGCCTGGTCGGTTTCCAGGTGTGCCATCACGATGGCGATGATCTGCGGGTGCTCGTTGCGCACCAGGTCGGCCACCGCACGCGGGTCCATCCACTTCAGTGCGTCCAGGCCGGTGGTGTTGCGGCCCAGCAGGATGCGGTCGATCAGGTTGCCGGCCTTTTCGCTGCCCAGCGCCTGCACCAGCATGTTGCGGATGTAGTCGTCCGAGCCCACGCCCAGCGAGGTCTTGGAGCCCAGCTCACTGCTGAACTGGTCCATCACCCGTTCCACCTGTTCGCGGGTGATGTCGGACATGGTGGCCATGGCGATGCCGATCTTCTGCACCTCCTTCGGCTCCATGTGACGCAGCACTTCGGCCGCATCCAGTTCACCCAGCGACAGCAGCAGGACGGCGGCGCGCTGCACGCCGGTCAGGGGCGCGACCTCAGTCATTGGCCACCCAGCCCTTGACCACTTGGGCCACGCGCTTGGAGTCGGTCTTCACGGCTTCACGCGCCATCCGCAGTCGTTCCTCATAAGAATCCACCGGAAGGGCCAGTGCTTCCGGCCCGCCCAGGCTTGCCCGGTCGGCGCCAAGCGCCGGCAGCGGGGTGCCATCGTCATCCACCAACTGCACGTCCGCGGTGTGCGGTTCCAGCGCCAGTTCTTCCTTCCTGCGGTTCTGCCCGGTGATGCCACGCAGTGCCGGGCGCAGCACGCCGAACAGCAGTGCCATCACCACCAGTGCACCCAACAGCATGCGGCCGGCATCGTGCACCCACGGCAGTTCCCACCAGTTCGGGCCTTCCACCGGCGTGGTATCACGCACGAACGGGGCATTCATCACCGACACGGTGTCGCCGCGCTCGGCACTGAATCCGACGGCCTGCTTGACCAGTGCCTCGACCCGGGTCAGTTCTGCTGCCGACAGCGGCTGCGGCGCAACCTTGCCGTTGGCACCGGCGCGCGGCACGTTGTCCACCAGCACCGCCACCGACACGCGCTTGATGCGACCGGCCGGCTGCCGGGTGTGCTGCAGGGTCCGGTCCAGCTCGTAGTTGCGCGTCGCGTTCTTGCTGCTTTCGGTCGGTGCCTGCGCGGTGGCCGGTGCAGCGGCCTGGCCCGGCGGGCTGTTGCTGGTCGCACCCGGTACGCCCTGCGGGCCCGGCGTGCTGCTGCTGTTCTCGCTCATCTGCTCGCTGCGCAGCTTCTGCGGCTCGCCGTTGTACAGCTCGCGCGCTTCTTCGGTCACCGAGAAGTCCATGTCGACGCTGACTTCCGGATTCACCCGGCCGGGGCCGGTCATCGGTTCCAGCAGTTCGCGGATGCGCTGGTTGAACGAGGTTTCCTGGCGGCGCACCTGTTCGAACTGGGCGGCGTTGACGGCCGCTTCGCTGTTCGGGTCGCTGACGCTGAGCATGCGCCCGCTCTGGTCGACTACGGTGACCCGTTCCGGCGCCAGATCGGGAATGGCTGCAGCGACCATGTGCACGATCGCATCGACCTGGCTGCGTTCCAGCTGCTGGCCGCCGCGCAGTTCCAGGGTGACCGAGGCACTGGCCACATCACGCTGGCGGGTGAACGCGCTGGGCTTGGGAATGGCCAGATGCACGCGGGAGTCGCGCACCGGGCGCAGCGTGTTGATGGTGCGCGACAGCTCGGTTTCCAGCGCGTGCTGGTAGCGCGCGCTTTCCACGAACTGGCTGACACCGAAACCGGGGTCGCGCTCCATCAGTTCGAAGCCGAGCTTGCCGCTGTCGGTCAGGCCCGAGCCCGCCAGTTTCAGGCGGGCGTCGTGCAGGTTCTTTTCCGGCACGGTGATGCCACCGGTGGCCGGGTCCAACTGGAACGGAATCTGTGCGGCACGCAGCAGGTCGGTCGCTTCAGCGGTGGCCTTCTGGTCCAGGCCGGTGTACAGCGGCACCATGCCCGGCTTCTGCGACCAGAAGAACACGAACAGGCCTGCCGCCACGGCCACGGCGATCATCGCCATCAGTCCGAGCCGACGGGTGATCTGCAGGCTTTGCAGCCGGTCGAACCACTGGCCCGCCTTTTCGGCGTTCAGGGATTCCTTGGAGAGCGACAGGGCCATGCGTTTCTATCCTTACAGCGGCATGTTCATCACGTCCTGGTAAGCCTGGACGAGACGGTTACGGACTTCCACGGTGGCGCGGAAGGCGATCTGGGACTGCTGCGAGGCGACCATCACCTTGGCCAGGTCGGCGCCGGGCTCACCGAGTTCGAAGGCCTTGGCGAGGGCGCCGGATTTCTGTTGTGCGTCGTTGACGCCGGCGATGGCGCCGCGCAGGGTTTCGGTGAAGCTGGCAGGCTGTACCTGCGGCGCATCCAGCACCGTGCCCGGCAGGGCATTGCTACGCGGCGCTTCGGCCAGCGGGTTGAGCGCGGGCTGTCCCACCTGGGTCTGGTAGGAGCGGATCTGGGAAAGGATCGAAGTGACGGAGTGGGACATCTGCAACGGTTCCAGAAACAGGGATGGGGGTGTCTGCTGGAGCTAGTGCAAGTGCCGTGCCGAAATCGCTGATCGGTTCAGTGACGTGAGGGTTGGGGGGTGTTCGGCAGGGCTGCGCCCTGCACCCGCCGAGGCAACGGCAAAGGCCGGTGCAACAGCAACAGCTGGCTATCCGTGGGATGGCGGGGTGGGTCCGGTTGCGGGGGACGCCGTAAACCCGTCCTTGGGGGCTTGGCCGCGGCATCCATGCCGCGGACACCCCCGCAACCGGACCCACCCCGCCTTCGACAAATCTCCGCGATGTGTCGGAGCGGCGTGCTGTGCTGCTGGTGGGTGTCGACCTTGGTCGACACAGTAGATCCACGCCATGCGTGGATGGGGCGTTCCTGGGGATGTGTGACGCGTCATTTCACCGGCGTCGGTTTTTTGGCCTATGGCTGCATGGAGCGGCGCAGACCTTCAACAGATATATGTGTCGACAGATACTCCGCGTGCTTCGGAGCCGGCTCGACGCTACGTGGCGCGAACCCTCCGTCACAAGGAAACCGTCGGAGGCGTGGGTGGGTCAGGTTGCGGGGGCGTGAGCGCCATGGATGGCGCGACCGAGCTTACATGGACGTACTTGCAGCGTCCCCCGCAACCTGACCCACCCGCGCATCGCGCAGGAAGCCAGCTGTTGCCGTTGCTTCAGCCGTTGCTTCAGCCGTTGCTTCAGCCGTTGCTTCAGCTGTTGCTTCAGCTGTTGCCTCTGCGGGTGCCGGGCGGCAGCCCGGCAACAACACCCCCATAAACACGAACGCCCGGGCAAGCCCAGGCGTTCGTGCCCCCTTCATGCTGGCAACGCGGGTCAGCTGGCCAGTTCGGCCGGCTCGCGTTCAATGCCGTACTTGCGCAGCTTTTCCACCAGCGTGGTGCGGCGCAGGCCGAGCAGCTGGGCGGCGTGGGCGACCACGCCCTGGGTGCGTTCCAGTGCTTCGTTGATCAGGCCCAGTTCGATGTTGGCCATGTGGTTGCGCAGGTCCAGGCCGTCGTCCGGCAACGCGGCTGGCGCTGCGGCGCGATTGACGGCGATGCCGTGTTCGAGCGACGGCTGGTTGCCGCTGCCCGGGGTGTGGAACGAGAAGCTGCGCAGGTCCAGGCGCTCCTCGCTGGCCACCACCGGCGGCGCAGCGGCAACCGCCACAGCGGCCAGCGTGGCATCGCCACGATAGCGTGCCGGCAGGTCCTGCACGCGCACCGAACCACCCGGGTGCAGCACCGCCAGGCGTTCGACCAGGTTGGTCAGCTCGCGCACGTTGCCCGGCCACTCATAACCGGCCAGCGCCTGCAGCGCTTCCGGGGTGAAGCGCACTTCGCCACGGCCGGTGCGTGCCAGCTGGGTGGCGATGGTTTCCACCAGCACCGGCAGGTCTTCGCGACGCTCGCGCAGGGCCGGCACGTCGATCGGGAATACGTTGAGGCGATAGAACAGGTCTTCGCGGAACTTGCCATCGGCAATCCGGCTTTCCAGGTCGCGATGGGTCGCGGCGATCACCCGCACGTTGCAGCGGATCGTCTGGTTGCCGCCAACACGTTCGAAGCTGCGCTCCTGCAGCACGCGCAGCAGCTTGACCTGCATCGGCAGGCTCATGTCGCCGATCTCATCGAGCAGCAGGGTGCCGCCCTCGGCCATTTCGAAACGGCCCTTGCGCGAGGTCAGCGCGCCGGTAAAGGCGCCCTTCTCGTGACCGAACAGTTCGCTTTCCAGCAGTTCCGCCGGAATCGCGCCGCAGTTGATCGCCACGAACGGACCATCGCGGCGCGGCGAGCGCTGGTGGATGCTGCGCGATACCACTTCCTTGCCGGTGCCCGATTCGCCCAGCACCAGCACGGTGGTGTCGAACGCGGCGACCTGTTCGATCATCGTGCGCAGCGCGCTGACTGCCGGACCGTTGCCGGTCGGACCCTGGTCCTGCACGGCGCCGGCCTGGTGTTCGGCATCCAGGCGCTTGAGGCTGGCGCGGCGCAGCAGGGCTTCCATCTGCGCATGACGCAGCGGCGCTTCCAGCGGCCAGATGTTGGCTTCGTGCAGGCCATGCCGGTGGGCGAACGCAGTGGCGTCACCGTCGGCCAGCAGCACCGGCGGTGGCAGGCTGCTGCCACCCAGCCAGGCGTACAGCGCGGTGCTGGCGGCACTGTCGTCAAGATTGCCGACGATCACAGCCATCCAGTCGTTCTGGCGCTGGCGCGTCAGGTCGAAATCGGCCGCGTCGGAGACCCAGCGCGGGTTGAAGTCCATGAATTCCAGCAGGGCGACGGTGCGCTCGGCACGCACTGCGTCGTTGTCGAGTACCAGGATGCGCGATTCGCTCACGATCGATCCTCCCTGAGGCCTTCCAGGATCGGCATGACTTCCTGGATGTAGGACAGCTTGCTGACGAAGTTGTCGGCACCGGCGCGCAACGCATGCTCGCGATGCTCGACGTCATCGAAGTGGCTGGCAATCACGATATACGGTGCATCGTCCTGCGACTTGATCAGGCGGGTGGCCTGCAGGCCGCCCATTTCCGGCATCGCCAGATCCATCAGCACCACCTGCGGGCGCAGGCTTTCCGAGCGTTCGATCGCTTCCAGGCCGTTGCCGGCGCTGCCGACGATCTGCAGCCAGTCGATCTTGCGGAAGTGGCGCATCGCCGCGTTGATGAAGCCCTCGTGGTCATCGACCAGCAGAACTGTGAGCTTGTTCATGTCCAACATCCTTTTCAGCCCACCCGGGCCAGCTGCGGTTGCCTGGCGTTGACCCGGCGCCGTTCGCGGGCCGGGGCGATATCCAGTTGTTCGCGGTATTTTGCGACGGTTCGACGGGCAATGTTCACCCCCTGGCGGGACAGCAGGCCAGCGATGGCCTCGTCCGCCAACGGGCGTCCTGCGGGTTCGGCGTCGATCAGGCGGCGGACCATGGCCTTGACCGCCTGGCCGGACACGCTGGCGCCTTCCAGGCGCACGGCGAAGAAGTGCTTGAGCTCGAAGGTGCCGCGCGGGGTCTGCAGGTACTTGCCGGTGGTGATGCGCGAAACGGTGGATTCGTGCATGCCGATTTCCTCGGCCACTTCCTTCAGGGTCAGCGGTGCCATGGCTTCCTCGCCACGCACCAGGAAGGCCGCCTGGCGCTCGACGATCACCCGCGCGGTACGCAGCAGGGTGTCGTAGCGCATCGACAGGCCGCGGCTGAACCAGCGCGCCTCTTGCAGCATTTCGCGCAGTGCCGGGGCTGCATCGCCGCTGTCGGCCAGGGCCTGTTCGTACTGGCTGTTGATCGACACCCGGCGGCTGGTGGCCGGGTTCAGTGCCACCTTCCATTGTTCGTCGGCGTGCCAGGCGACCACGTCCGGCACCACCACCGCATTGCGCTCGGGCAGCAGGCTGTCGCCCGGGCGCGGCTGCAGCGACAGGATCAGGCGAACGGCTTCACGCACGTCCTCGATCTCGGCATCGTGCTGGCGGGCGAGGGCGGGGTAGTCGTGGGCGGCCAGGGCATCGAGCGCACCTTCCAGAATGCGCGCGGCCAGATGTCGCGCCGGCACCACGCCGTGCAGGCTGCACAGCTGGGCCAGCAGCGATTCGCGCAGGTCCTGCGCGGCCATGCCGGCCGGCTCGCCCTGCAGCAGATGCTGGCGGATGGCTTCAACACCGTTGCCATCGATGTCGAACTGGGCGCTGGCCAGCAGTTGCAGCTGCGCCAGCGGCGCCTGCAGGTAGCCGGCGTCATCGCAGTGTTCCAGCCAGAAGGCGGCCACGGCCAGTTCGCGCTCGTCCAGATCCAGCGCCAGGCGCTGCAGCACGCGCAGCTGCGGGTCGCTCGATTCGCCAGCGGCGATGCGTGCCATGCGGTCGTCGTCGCCGTCCTGCCAGTTGGCACCGGACACATCCCACATCGAGGATTCCGGCAGTTCGTCGAAGGCGGCCGTATCGACCGTGGTGCTGGCCGCATCGGTGGCTTCGGCGGCGGGCGCTTCGGCGTCTTCGATTTCCAGCAGCGGATTGGAATCCAGCAGGCGCTGGATTTCCTGCTCCAGGTGCAGGCCGTCGAGCTGCAGCAGCCGGATCGACTGCAGCAACTGCGGGGTGAGGTGAAGCTGTTGGCCCAGCTGGGTCGAAAGTGAAGCCTTCATTGCAGTTCCCCGGCGCCGCTCCCCGACGCCTTGTGGAACACATCTTGCTTTTGATCCGGCAGGCGCGGAATCGGGGGGTTCCTGAGGGTGCTGGTGGTATTCCCGACAGTGTGTAAGGAAATCCCCTACACAAGCGCGGGATTTTGACGATTACGGTCGCTAAATCGTTGATTCCTGGTCGGTAGCCGTAATGGCTGCTCACGCTGGTTGTACGGAATCCCGTCGGGGTGCGCGTGGGTGACGGTATTCCGTCGCGAAGCCCGTGGGCGGCACCACGGCGTTACCCGTGGCGTGAGGACGTCATTCCAGCTCGTGCTGGTGGCGTGCAGCCAGCAGCAGCAGATCGTTGGCGCGACGGCAGCCCAGTGATTCCATCATGCGCGCGCGATGGGTTTCCACCGTCTTGACGCTGATGCCAAGGTCGGCGGCGATTTCCTTGTTGCTCTCGCCCTTGCCGATGCGGCGAAGGATCTCGCGCTGGCGCGGCGACAGTGCGGCAATACCGGTCGGCTTTTCGCGGCCGAGCATCGGTGCCAGCATCTTGGCCGAGATCTGCGGGCTCAGGAACACCTGGCCGGCATGCGCGGCACGCAGCGCCAGTTCCAGTTCCTGCGGCGCGGCATCCTTCACCACGAAACCAACGGCACCCCGATCGAGCGCATCGCGCACGTGGGCGGCGTCATCGTGCATGGTCATCATCACGATGCGCGTGCCGGGTGCACGCAGGCGAATGTCGCTCAGCGCTTCCAGGCCGGTACGGCCGGGCAGCGACAGGTCCATCAGCACCACGTCCGGTGCGTGCAGCAGGGCCATCTGCAGTGCCTGTTCGGCATTGCTGGCCTCGGCGACGAGCTGCACGTCGGCAAACCCCTGCAGCAGCCGCGCCAGGCCGGCGCGAACCAGGGTGTGATCGTCGACGATGAGAACTCGCACAGGCACGCTGGAGGTTGGGGAGGGGGGTCCACCTTAACTTAGCTGAACGGGCACGCCAAGGGCCGTCCGTCTACCTGCATGGTGGCAGATTTCAGCGTGCGCGGCGGGCCTCGGCCACCTGCCGCCGGTGCAGCCGGAACAGATGCCGTTCCATCGCCATTTCCAGGCCATCGCCGAGGCGATGGAAGCGCAGCCACAGGTAGTGGCCGCCGCCGCCATCGGCCGCTTCGGCGATGACTTCCACCGGCAGGTCGATATGGTCGGGAAGCCAGTCGCTGGGCTGCAGGCGGACCACGCCGGCCTGGCCGGGCAAGCTGCCACTGCGCGGGCCCAGCTGCAGGCGGATGCCGCGGCGTGACCAGCGCACCGGGCGCAGCGTCGGTTCCTGGCCCTGCTGGCGGATCAGGCGGCCGAGCAGGACCATGGTCAGGTCCACCTTGGCTTCCAGGCGCTGCAGCTGCAGGCTGGCTTCACTGCGTTCTTCGTGTTCGTCGATGCGACTGTCTTCGACCAGCGCCAGGCTGCGCAGCAGGCCTTCGGCACTGCTGGTCCGGCCCACTGCGCTACCAGCCTGGAACTCGGCGGGCAGGGCCAATTCGCAGCTGAGCGTTTCGTCGAACAGCTCGCTTTCAGCCGGGTGATGCAGGGACGTGGTCGGCAGGACGGTCATGCCAGCGATTCTGCCTGCAGGTAGGCATGCGCGGCGCGAAGGGAGCGGCGGCCGTCCTGCATCTGTACGGAGACTGCATCACGACGCTGGCGCAGCAGGCCAAGCAGGCTTTGCTGGCGCTCCAGCAGGGCCGACAACGGAGCGTGGTCGGCGCTGCCCAGCGGTTGGCTCAGCAGTGCGTGCAGGGTGCTGTCATGGCCATCGAGCAGGCTGTCGGCCTGTTCGAACGCCTCTTCGTCGAGGGCCTTCTCGAAGGCATCCAGCTGCGCATTGAGTTCAAGCAGGCTCATGGCGCCACCGCCGCGGGACGACGCTGTTCGTGCGGAATGGCATTCCAGGCACCGTCGATCTCGCCCAGCAGCTGCAGCGATTCGTCCAGTGCAGCGCGGTCGTTGTGCAGGTTGGCCTCGGTCAGGCGCTGCAGCAGATAGTCATACAGCGCCGACAGGTTGCCGGCGATCTCGCCGCCGGCTTCATGGTCCAGCGAGCCGTTGAGGTGGGCGACGATCGCGCATGCTTCGCCGATCGCCTTGCCCTTGCCGGCCTGGTCGCCCTGCTCGAGGGTGGCCTGTGCACGGCGCACGCGCTCCAGTGCGCCGGACAGCAGCAGCGCCACCAGTTTGTGCGGATCGGCATCGGCGACCGCACTGGTCACACCCACCTGGCGGTATTGCTCGGCGTACTGACGGCTGGAACCGTACATTCGTGATTCTCCCTTGCGCGGGGTGCCGGGGTGCGGTCGAAGGGACCGTTGACGCCGGCACTGCGATGATTGCTGTTGCGTCCGTTATCGGTGCGTACGGCGCCAAACTTGAGCGCCGCGCGTGTTTCCTCAGCGGTTCAACTGGGCCAGCTGCTGCTGCAGGGCGGTGTTGCTCTGCTGCAGCTTGCCCATCAGGCTGTCCAATGCCACGAACTGCTTCTTGTAACGGGCTTCGACACCGACCATGCGCGCGTCCAGGTCCTTGCGGCGCTTGTCGATGTTGTCCAGCGTGGTGTTCAGTCCCTTGGTGCGGGCGACGAACGCGCCTTCCTTGCCGACCGTGGTGCTGACGTAGCCGTCCACCAGTGAATACAGGCGGCCGGCACCGCCGGTATCGCCGGTGACGGCCTGGCGGATCTTCTCCGGCTGGGCGGCGAGGGCAGCAGCGAACTTGGTGCTGTCCAGCACCAGGCTGCCATCGGCGTTGGGGTAGCCGCGGGTCTGCAGGCCCAGCGCCTTGGCGTCCAGCTGGTCGCCTGCCAGGTCCTTGAGCACGCCGGACATCGTCGAACGCAGCTGCGCGATCGCACCACGCATCTGCGCGTCGCCGGTCAGTGCAGCCGCTTCCTTGGTCTTCGGGTCGTACTTGGTTTCGGTGTTGATCGCCGCGACGGCCGCGTTGTAGGCGGTCACGAACTCCTGCATCACCTTGGTCGCGGCGGTGGTGTCGGTGCTGATGGTGACGGTGCTCAGGCCCGGCACTTTCAGGTTCAGGGTCAGGCCCGGCACCGCGTCGGTCACGGTGTTGCTGGCACTCACCACTTCCACGCCGTCGATGGTCAGCAGCGCATCCTTGGCGGGGCTGTTTTCCTTCAGGCTGCCGACCAGCGCACCCAGCTTCGGATCGCTGCCGGCGTATTCCAGCTTGATCGCGCTGGCCGCGCCGGTCTTTTCCTGGGCGATGGACAGGTACTGGTTGTCGCCAGAGCTGATCAGCGTGGCCTGCACGCCTTCCTTGCGGCCGGCGGCGTCGATCTTGTTGCGGACGGTGGTAAGCGTGTCGCCTTCCTCCACCTGCACGTTCATCGTCTTGGCCTTGTCGCCCACGCCGACGGTCAGCGTCAAGGTTCCGGCACCGAAGGTATCGGTCTTGGGTACCGAGGTGTCGGCGATCAGCTTGTGCGCCGACGCCAGGTTCTTCACCTCGATCTTGTGCGTACCGTTGGCTGCGGCCGCCTTGCTGGTGCCAAGGTCGTACAGCGCCACCGATGCGGTCAGCACATCGTCGGCGTTGTTGGGGCCAGCCTTGCCGGTGGCGCTGACGGTGCGGGTGTCGAAGGCAGTGGTGGCCTTCAAGGCGGTCAGTGCGGTCTTCAGCTTGTCGAAGGCCGAAGTGACCGTGCCGAGCGACGACAGCTGCATCTTGGTCTTGGACTGCTGCAGGTTCAGCGCATTGTCGGCCGGCTTGCGGTCCGCCGCGACCAGCTGGTTGACGATGCTGGAGATGTCCAGCCCTGAGCCAATGCCACCGTATCCAAAGTCTGCCACGTCGTTTCTCCTGGTATACGGGCCTGGCCGTCGTGCGGCGGCCCGTCGTCAACGAAAATAGCGGCCTGCGCCGCTGGGTCTTGAGGACTTCGTTGATGCATGCGCCGTGCCACTGGCCGGCAGGGCAGTTCTGGCACGCTGGTTGCAGGAGGTCTGGGGCAGGGTGTGGGTGGGTTCACCGCGGGCTGCCGGGGGCCTGTAAAAAACCCTCCCCCAATGCAGGGGAGGGATCAGGCTACTGACAATCGGGGGGAGACGAAGCCGCCCGGTACGTACAGTCAAAATGCACAACGCTGAAAGAGAGGTCCGCAGGGGCGGGCGATGCCAAGCCGGTTCGGGACGTTTCCCGGGCCGGGCATGGCCCGCACCTGTGTACGCCGTGGCTGTCGGGTTGCCGCTACCGTCGGTTCAATCCGACGGTAGCGGCGCCTTCTTGCCGTGGATCAGCGCAGCAGGCTGAGCACGCCCTGCGGCACCTGGTTGGCCTGGGCCAGCATGGCCGTACCGGCCTGCTGCAGGATCTGGGTGCGGGTCA
>NZ_FXWT01000001.1:0-92570 GCF_900184195.1 Stenotrophomonas sp. yr243 | reverse complement strand
ATGCCGTCGTTGGCATTGCGGATGGCCACGTCGGTACCGCGGATCTGCGTGCCGAAGCGCTCGGAGATGGCCAGACCGGCCGCATCGTCCTTGGCACTGTTGATGCGCGAACCGGAGGACAGGCGCTGGATGGTGGTGGCCAGCGAGCTGCCGCTGGTGCTCAGGTTACGCTGAGCATTCAACGACATCGTGTTGGTGTTGATTACTTGTGCCATGAGGAGAGGTCCTTGAGCGGTTGCACGTGAGTTGGGTTAGACGCCCCCGACGTGCCCCGGGGGCGGCTCATGTCAGCGCTGCAACAGGCTGAGCACGTTCTGCGGTACCTGGTTGGCCTGGGCCAGCATGGCCGTACCGGCCTGCTGCAGGATCTGGGTGCGGGTCAGCTCGGCGGTTTCCTTGGCGAAGTCGGTGTCCTTGATGCGGCTGCGCGACGCCGACAGGTTTTCCGACGAGGTCTGCAGGTTGGCTACGACCGAGGTGAAGCGGTTCTGGATCGCGCCGAGGTCGGCGCGCACGCTGTTGACCGATTCGAGGGCCTTGTCGACGATCGACATCGCCTTCTGCGCGCCCTCGGCCGTGGTGACGTTCAGGTCCTTGACGAAGCTGGCCGTTGCGCCGGTCAGCGTGCCGCCGTTGGTGCTGGTCTCGGTCAGGCCCAGGCCGGCGATGGTGGCGGCGGTGATGCCGGCCGGCGGGGTAGCCGCGCTGACACCCAGGGTGAAGGTCTGGCCGTCCTTGACCGACGCCAGGCTGACAACGCCGGCGTTGACGGAGGCGACCACGCCGGTTTCGCCCAGCTTGTTGTTGATCGCAGCAGCGGTGGCCGAGGTGATCGACTCGCCTGCCTTCACGGTGAAGTCGCTGACGGTGACCGTGGTGGCGGTGCCGCCCGGCGGGGTCACCGAGATCTGCAGGCCGGAATAGGTGGTATCGGCGGTGGCCTTGTCGACGGCCAGTGCGGTGCCGGTGTAGCCGTTGGCAAAGTTGGCCGCGCCCAGCGAATCGGCCTTGGCGTTGACCACGCTGTTGATGGCGATGGCCTGGCCGGCGTTGGCGCCCACCTGGAACAGCTGGCTGGTGAACGAACCGTCCAGCAGCTTGGTGCCGTTGAAGTCCGACTGCTTGGCAACGCGGTCGATTTCCGAGACCAGCTGGGTCACTTCGGCCTGCAGCGCCTTGCGGTCGCTGGCCGAGTTGGTGGCGTTGGAGGCCTGTACCCCCAGTTCGCGGATGCGCTGCAGGTTGTTGCCCACTTCGTTCAGCGAACCCTCGGCTACCTGGGCCAGCGAGATGCCGTCGTTGGCGTTGCGGATGGCCACGTCCAGACCACGGATCTGGGTGGTGAAGCGCTCGCTGATGGCCAGACCGGCGGCGTCGTCCTTCGCGCTGTTGATGCGCAGGCCGGACGAGAGGCGCTGGATGGTGGTAGCGAGCGAGCTGCCGCTGGTGCTCAGGTTGCGCTGAGCGTTGAGCGACATCGTATTGGTGTTGATTACCTGTGCCATGGGGTCGTCTCCTCTTATGTGGAACCCGTTGGTGAAAGAAACGAAGCGCCGCCTGATTTTTTTGTTTGGCTGTGTGCTTCGCCGTTGCCAAATGAATAACGGCGCTTTGTCAACAACCTTTAGCCGGGAATTTCGTTGCAGCTGAATTTCATCGCTGAAAGCTGTTTTTCCGAGGATTTCCGCTGGCCCGGAAGGAGCGGGGTGAACCCTGGAATGGGCAGCCGGGCAGGGCCTGGCCGGCGCCAGAAGGGGTATCGGCGTCGGCCAGCTGGGCTTTATGGGCGATCCCGGAACATCCGCCGGGCATGGCCCGGCGCTACCAGGGCCAACCCTTCGGTAGCGCCGGGCCGTGCCCGGCGAGCGCAGCGGCACATGACCGCAGAAACGAAAAAGGCCGCGATGCATGGCATCGCGGCCTCCGGTTCCAACGCTGGCGCGTGGAATCAGCGGATCTTGTTGAACAGCGACATCGACTGCATCTGCGAGAACAGCGTCTGTGCCGCCTGCAATGCGGTGCTTTCCAGCTGGTACTGGCTCAACGCATCGGCGTAGTCCAGGTCGCGCATCTGCGACAGCGTGGTCTTCAGCGTTACGCCATTGGCCTCGCGCATCTCCGCCGCATTGTCCAGCGCCTTCAGCTGCGCGCCACCGGCAGCGCGGGAATCGATCATCCGTTCCGCAGCGCGGCCGACATCACGCAATGCGCTCTGCAGCTCGTTCTGCTGCGCGGCCATCTTCGCCGGGGTACCGGTATCGGCATCCAGCGCGGCGATCAGCTTGTCCATGGTGCCGAAGATGTCGCGGCTGCTCGCGGCCTGCACGTTGAAGCTGTCACCTGTCGCTGGCGCTCCTGCGATCTGCAGGCGAACGCCGTTGATCTCCAGTTCGCTGCCGGCCTTGTAGGTGCCGGTGCTGGTCACGTTGCCGGCACCGTCCAGCACTTCGTACTGGTTGGCGGCCGTGAAGCGCACACTGAACGATTGCCCGTTCCAGCTGTCGCTGCCATCGCGGGTGATGTTGGTCAGCACGCCGTTGCCGGTGTTGCCCGCCGCTGCGCTGCCATCAACGAAGCCATCGCCGGTGGGAATGCGCAGGAAGATCTCGCTGCCGGGCAGGGCATCGCGCACGTAGGTGTCCGGGCCGACTTCGACCTGGCGCTGGGTCTGGTCGCCGCGATAGACCACCTTGCCATCGATCTTGGCGAACGGCGGATCGCTGTCGTTGGTGCCACCGAACACGTAGCGACCGGTGCCGTCGCTGCTGTTGGCCAGCGACAGCAGGCCCTCGCGGATCTGGTTCAACTCGGTGATCAGGGTCTTCTTGTCAGGCGCACTCAAGGCGGGATTGCTGGCCTGGATGGTCAGATCGTTGACGCGCGCCATCAGGTCGTTGACCTGGGCGAGGGTGTTTTCCTGCACGCCCAGGCGGTTCTGCACGTTGTTGCCGTTGAGCTTCATGCGCTCCAGTGCGGCCAGGCTGCGGTCCAGGCCAACCGCGGCACCTGCGGCGACCGGATCGTCCTTGGCGCTGACGATCTTGCTGCCGGTGGCGATCTGCTGTTCCAGATGGCTGAGCTTGGCCTGCTTGGCCATCATCAGCGCCACCGACTGGCTGTACATCATGCTGGTGGAGATACGGCTGCTCATCGGCGCACGGCTCCCAGGATGGTCTGGAACATGGAGTCGGCCGTGGAAATCAGCTGCGAGGCGGCCTGGTAGGCCTGCTGCAGGCGCAGCATGTCGGCCGCTTCCTCATCGAGGTTGACGCCGGAGACTTCGTCACGCGCCGCCTGCGCCTGGTCAGCGATCACCTGTTGTGCCCCCAGCGAATACTCCGCCGAACGCGCCGCGGCACCGACCTGGGTGGTCAGTCCGCCCAACGCGCCGCCCAGCGTTACCGTGCCGGCGTTGAACGCCTTGGCAGATTCCACCTTGGACAGCTTGGTGGCATTGCTGTTGTCCGACGAGCCGGCCGGGGTCTGGGTGATGTTGAAGGTGTCGCCATTCTTCGGCACGCCATCGAGCACGAAGCTCCAGCCGTTGGCGCTGATGGTCTGGCCGGGCGTGTAGGTCTGCGGCGGGCCACCGTCGATGGTGTAGGTGGTGGCCGAGGTGAACGCGATCGCAGCCGGATTGCGCAGGTTGGCGTTGGCCGAGTCGGTCACGGTCACGCCGCTCAGTTTGCCGGTACCGGTGTTGGCCAGTGCTGCGGCGCCCTTGATCGCGGCGGCCGCGGCAATGCGCGACGGATCGGTGATCGCCATCTCCAGGCTGCCGGCCACGCCGGCCGTCGGCTGCAGCAGGAAGCGGTCGTTGGCTGCAGGGGTACCACCGACCACCAGCTTCACGCCGTTGATGACCAGCGGGTCGGCGGCAGTGCCGGTACCGGTCAGCGGAACGCTCGCACCGGTGTCGGCGCGGCTGGCAGCCCAGTTGCTGCCATCGAACTTCAGCACGATGTTCTGCGCTTCCAGTTTGCCAAGGTCGCCATAGCTGGCGGTGATGGAGCCGGTGCCGGTGTTGCTGGCATTGCCGGTGACACGCGGCGTGCCGATGTTGAAGAAGTCGCCGCCCATCTTGCCGTACAGATCGACGCCCTGGCGATGGGTGCTGTTGAACGTCTCGGCCAGACCGACCGCCAGCTTGCCCAGTTCGGCCTGGGCCGGGGTCAGCACGGTGTCGCGGAACTCGAGCAGGCCACCGATCTGGCCGCCAACCGCCTTCGGGTCCAGGGTAATGGTGCCGCCCTGGGTCTGCAGCGCCAGCTGCAGGCGCTCGGGCTGGTACGGGTCGGCCACCGTGGTGACCTTCGATGCGGTGGTGCCTACCACCAGCGCTTGGCCGCCGGCGGTGTAGACGTTCATGATGCCGCCGTCCTGGATCACGGCCGTGCCGCCGGTGTAGCCCACCAACTGCGAGATCAGCTGATCACGGCGATCCAGCAGGTCGGGCGCGGCGTTGGCGATGTTGGTGCCGATCGCGCCGTTGATCTGCGCGATCTCCGACGCCAGCCGGTTGACCTCGGTGGCACCGGCCATCAACCCGTTATTGACCTCGCCATTGAGGTTGTTCAGATGGGTATTGAGCTGGCTGAAGCGGTTGGCCAGCGCTTTGCCACCATCAAGCATGTTCTGCCGGTCGGCGGTGCCGGCCGCGTTGGAGGACAGGCCGCTGACGGTGTCGAAGAAGTTCGACCAGACCCCGGCCACGTTGGTGGCCGCGTCGGAGAACAGTGCATTGACCCGGTCGGCCATGCCCGAAAGCTGCTTCAACCGCGCAAGCTCACCGCCGCTGTCGAGCAGGCGCGAGATCGCCAGCTGGTCGGCAGCGCGGCGGATGTCGACGATGCGGGTGCCGTTGCCAACGTCGCCGTAGCCGTAGTTCTGCGGGGTGGCGGTGGCGAAGTCGACCTTCTGCCGGCTGTAACCGGGCGTGTTGAGGTTGGCCACGTTGTGGCTGGTGGTGGCCAACGCACGCTGGAAGGCGAGCAGGGCACTGGTACCGGTGGAAAGTACGCTGGACATGGGGTTCCTCAACGACGAGTGATACCCAGCGCCGCGGTTGCGGTGCTGGCGAAGGTCTGACCGATGCGTGAGCCGGCATCGGCCACGGCGGCCACGGCGCGCTCGATGGTCGGGCCGCCGGCGATCGCGGCGATCTTGGCCGCGTAGCGCGGGTCGGTGGCATAGCCGGCGCGTTGCAGGCCGCGCGCGAAGCCCTGCACATCGGTACCGGCCTGCAGCGCCTGCTGGTAGCGCGGGCTGGTCTTCAGCAGGCGCACGTAGTCGGCAAAGCTCTCCGCAGGTGAGGTGTAAGCGCGGAAGCTGGCGGTCTCGTTGCGGCGCACGCCATCGACATATTCATGGGTGCCGGCGGTGGCGCTCTGGCCCTTCCAGCCGGTGGCCTTGATGCCGAACAGGTTGTGCGAGGTGCTGCCGTCGGCATGCTTGATCTGGCGCTTGCCCCAGCCGGTTTCCAGTGCTGCCTGCGCAACCAGGGCGCGGGCGTCTACGCCCAGTTCCTTGGCCGCGCTCTGCGCGTGCTGCCAGATACTGGCAACGAAGCCTTCGGGCGTGTGCGCGCCCAGCTGGGCGACGGCGGTGCGGGTGGCCAGCGCATCGGCCGGGGTGCCGCTGCTGCCGCGGTTGCTGGCGGTCGGCGCCCACTGGTCGCTGGCAGCGGCCCAATCGGCACCACCGATGGTGCCGGCATAGGGATCGTCGGTGCCCAGCGAACGGTGCATGCCGCTGCTTTCCCGGCCTGCAATCAGGTCCAGCGCCTGCTCCATCGGTGCGACCGACGACTGCGCGCCCTCCTGCACACCGGCCGCCATCTGCTGCAGCATGCGCACGGCCTGGCCGGCATCCTGCAGCGGCAGCGACGGCGCCGCCGGAGCATTGAGCTGGTAGGCGCGGCTCGCCTTGGCCGGATCCATCCGGGTATCCAGTGCCGGGCCATCGGCCTGCGCGCCGGACAACTGGCGGGTGATCATGCTCGACAGGCCCAGACCCTTGCCGCGGGTCATCGCCTCGGCGATCTTCTGGTCGTACATCTCCCGGAACATCTTGTTTTCGCCCGGGAACAGCGAATCGCCGAAGCTGGCATCACGCATGCTCTTGACCAGCATCTGCGCGAACTGGCCTTCAAGCTGGCGCGCGACCTTGTCGATCTTCGCCGGATCGTTCTGCTGTGCGGGGCTCAATTCGAATGCGGGAGTGATGCGCATGTCAGATCACCTCGAGCTCGGCGCTCAGGGCGCCGGCCTGCTTCAGTGCTTCCAGGATCGCGATCAGGTCACCCGGTGCCGCGCCAACGGCATTCACCGCATGCACGATCTCATCCAGGGTGGTGCCGCCATTGAACTTGAACATGCGGCTGCCATCGTTGGTGGCAGTGATGGTCGACTGCGGCGTGGCCACGGTCTGGCCACCGGCAAAGGCGTTGGGCTGGCTGACGTTGGTGTTTTCCTGGATGGTCACCGTCAACGAACCATGCGAGATCGCGGCCGGGCCGACTCGTACCTGCTGGCCGATGACCACGGTGCCGGTACGCGAGTTGACCACCACCTTGGCCGGCGCAGCGCCAGGGGTCAGTTCCAGGTTTTCGATGCGGGCCAGCAGGCCGATGCGCGCACCGGCATCGGTCGGCGCACGCACGGCAACCGTGCCACCGTCCACGGCGCGGGCCGAGCCCTCGCCGAAGGCATTGTTGAGTGCACCCACCATCCGCGAGATGGTGGTGAAGTCGCTGTTGTGCAGGTTCAGGGTGATCTCGCCGCTGGCACCGAATACATCGGGCAGGGCACGTTCAACGGTCGCACCGTTGGGAATGCGGCCGACGCTGGGCACGTTCACCGAGACGCGCGAACCGTCCTTGCCCTGCGCGCCGAAGCCGCCGACGATCAGGTTGCCCTGGGCGATCGCATAGACCTGGCCATCGGCACCGCGCAACGGCGCCATCAGCAGCGAGCCACCACGCAGCGACACGGCGTTGCCGATGGAGGAAACAGTGATGTCGATCGGCTGGCCGGGCTTGGCGAATGGCGGCAGCTCGGCATGGATCGCCACCGCTGCCACGTTCTTCAGCTGCGGGTTGACGTTGGCCGGCACGTTGACGCCCAGCTCGCCCAGCAGGTTCTTCAGGCTCTGCACGGTGAAGGGCGCCTGGCTGGTGCGGTCACCGCTGCCATCCAGGCCGACCACCAGGCCGTAACCCACCAGGGCATTGCCACGCACGCCACCCACCTGGGCCAGGTCCTTGATGCGCTCGGCGCTGGCCGGGGCCACCACCGCGAAGATCATGAACACGGCGCAGTAGAGAGACGCGGCGCGTCGCTGCCAGGAAGAAGAGAAGAAGAGTTTCATGGCCATACTCAGAACGGCGTCAGGCCGGAGTTGAAGAAACGGCTCAACCAGCCCATCGCGTTGGACTGCGCGACAGGGCCGCGGCCGCCATAGACGATGCGCGCTTCAGCCACGCGGCTGGAGGGCACGGTGTTGTCCGCGCTGATGTCGCCGGGGCGCACGATGCCCTGAACCTGCACCAGTTCGTCGCCCTGGTTCAGGCGCAGATTCTTCTGCCCCTGCACCACCAGGTTGCCGTTGGGCATGCGCTGCACCACGGTCACGGTCACGTTGCCCTGCAGGCGGTTGCTCTGCGCGCTGTTGCCCTTGCCGGTGAAATCGCGCGCGCCCTTGGCCGTTGCACTCAGGATGTCCTTGCCGCCCAGGGTGACCGGTGCACCGAGAATCGACGGCGTGCCGAGGCTCAGGTTCGATTCCTTGTTGGTGGCGGTGTTGGCGCTGGTCTGCGCGGTGGTGTTTTCCAGCAGGGTGATGGTCAGCAGGTCGCCGACATCGCGCGCACGGCGGTCCGAATACAGCTGCAGGGTCGGGCCGGCGGCGTAGATCGCGCCGGCAGTCGGTTCGGCCTGCGGCGGCATGATCGGCTGCAATGGCGCCATCGTCGGATAGGGGCGCACGTCGCCAGCGATCACGCAGCCACCGAGCAGGGCAGCCACGGCGCAGGCGAGGGCAGTACGGGCGAAGGAAGAAAGGGGCGACATGGCAGTTTCCCGGTGAGGGCGGTCAGAGCTTGTTGCTGAGGTAGCCGAGCATCGAGTCGGTGGTCGAGATCGCCTTGGCGTTCATTTCGTAGGCGCGCTGGGTTTCGATCATCGACACCAGCTCTTCCACCACGTTGACGTTGCTGCCTTCCAGCGCGCCCTGCACCACGGTGCCCAGGCCGTTCAGGCCGGGGTTGCCGTTCTGTGCCGGACCCGATGCCGTGGTTTCCAGGAACAGGTTTTCACCGCGTGCCTGCAGGCCCGCCGGATTGACGAAGTCGGTCAGGGTCAGCGCACCGACTTCCACCGATGCCGCACCGTCAGCCATCTTCACGCTGATGGTGCCGTCGGTACCGATGGTCACCGACTGCGCGCCTTCGGGAATCTGGATGCCCGGCTGCACCGGGTAGCCGCTGTTGGTGACCAGCTCGCTGTCCTGGTTGATCTTGAACGAGCCGTCGCGCGTGTAGGCCGAGCTGCCGTCGGGCATCTGCACTTCGAAGAAGCCGCGGCCGTTGACCATCACGTCAAGCGCGCGGCCGGTCTGCTGCTGGCTGCCCTGCTCGAAGTTCTTGGCGGTGGCCACCACGCGCACGCCGGTGCCGATCTGCAGGCCGGTGGGCAGCTGGGTCTGTGCCGAAGACGAACCGCCGGGCTGGCGCACCTGCTGGTACAGCAGGTCCTCGAAGCTGGCGCGGTCCTGCTTGAAGCCGGTGGTGTTGGTGTTGGCGAGGTTGTTGGAAACCACCGACATGCGCATCTGCTGCGCATCCAGTCCGGTTTTAGCGATCCACAATGCCTGGTTCATCTTCGGAGTCCTGTCTGGGTGAAGCCGGCCGCGCAATGCGGCCCATGGGGTAGGGAGTGCAAGCGGCGTGCCAGCACCGGCGCAGGCCGGTGCCGGAATTCCGTCAGCTGCCCAGGCGCAACAGGCTGTTGGCGCTGCGCGCGTTGTCATCGCCGTGCTTGATCACCTGCACCTGCATTTCGTACTGGCGCTGCAGCTGGATCATCTGCACCAGCGCGCCGGCGGCATCGACGTTGCTGCCTTCCAGCTGGCCGCTGTGCACCGCCGTGCCCTGCGCCTGGGCGAACGGCTGCAGCGGATCGGTATTGCGGAACAGGCCATCCAGGCCGCGTTCGAGGCGTTCATCCGGCGCCTGCACCACCTTGATCCGGCCGATCATTGCCATCGTCTGCGGGCCTTCGCCCTGCGGGATGATCGAGATCGTGCCGTCGTTGCCGATCTCCATCGCCTGGTAAGGCGGAATCGCGATCGGATTGTTGTTGTCGTCCAGCACCGGACGGCCGCTGGAGGTCACCAGCTGGCCGTTCGGGGTCACCGACAACGCGGCGCCACGGGTGTACGCCTCGCTGCCATCGGGGGACTGCACGGCCAGCCAGGTGCCGGTCTGCAATGACAGGTCCAGCGGCTTGCCGGTGATGTGCTGCGCGCCGGCGGTGCGGTTGAAGCCCGCATCGACGTGCAGCGCATCCACCCGCGAGGCAAAGCCCGGGCCACGGATCGGGAAGGCTTCGGTATTGGCCAGCGCTTCCTTGAAGCCGGGGGTGTCCGAGTTGGCGAGGTTGTGGCTGAGCGTTCCCTGCGCCTGCAGGGAGGCGCGGGCACCGGTCATCGCCACGTAAAGGGCTTTATCCATGCGGGGAGTTCCGTGACAGGGTCAGCAGGTCATCAACGGATGTTGATGACGGTCTGGGTGATCTGGTCCTGGGTCGTGATCATCTGCGCGTTGGCCTGGAAGTTGCGCTGCGCGGTGATCATGTTGACCAGCTGTTCGGTCAGGTCGACGGTGGAGGACTCCAGCGAACCGGCCTGGATCTTGCCGAGGTTGGAGGTATCGGCGGCGCCGGTGCGCGGCGTGCCCGAATCGAAGGTCTCCACCCACAGGTTGTTGCCCTTCTGTTCCAGGCCCTGCGGATTGTTGAAGCTGGTCAGTGCAACCTGGCCCAGCGGCTTGTCGTCGCCGTTGGAATAGCGGGCGAACACCACGCCGGTTTCGGAAACGGTGATCTCGTTGAGCTTGCCGGCCGCGTAGCCATCCTGCTGGGTGTTGCGCAGGGCGAACTTCTCGCCGTACTGGGTCGAGCCGCTCACATCCAGCGTCATGTTCAGCACGCCAGCGCCGGTGGTCGGGGTGAACGTGCCGAGGCTGATCCTGCCGTTGGCCGGCGCGGTCAGCTTGCCGGCGTTGTCGAAGGTCAGCGGGGTCGGCGTGCCGGCCGGCTGGCCATCGACGTAGTTGTGCACCGTCCACGCGTTGGTGGCCGCTTCCTTGACGAAGTAGGACACCTGGGTGTGGCTGACGCCCAGCGAGTCGTACACGGTGATGCCGCCGCTGGAGTGGCTGTAGCTGTTGGAATTGGTCGGGTCGAAGGTGGTCACCGTCGGCTGCTTGGCATTGCCCGGCAGGGTGAAACCAACCTTGACTTCGCTGGTCTGCTTGGGCGGGCTGTCAGTGGTCAGCAGCTGCAGGTCGACCAGGCGGCCCGCATCGAAGTTGGTGCCGTCGGCGTTGGGTGCGAACACCTGCAGGCGTGCGCCCTGCGGGTTGACCACGTAGCCGGCGGCGTCGGTCTGGAAATTGCCGGCGCGCGAGTAGACGCGTGCACCGTTCATGTTCATGGTGAAGAAACCCTCACCGGAAATGGCCATGTCCAGGCTGCGGCCGGTCTGCTCGTTGTTGCCCTGGATGAACTGCTGGGCCACGTTGGAGACGCGCACGCCCGAACCGATCGCGTTCTTGGACAGGCCGTAGCTGGTGGCCGCGAACAGGTCGGCGAATTCCGCGCGCGACTGCTTGAAGCCGGTGGTGTTGACGTTGGCCACGTTGTTGGCGGTGACGCTCAGGTCCGAGTTGGCAGCGTTGATGCCGGACAGGGAAATGTTGAAGCCCATGGGATGCTCCTGTTGGATGCGGTGGGTGCGGCTCAGCTGACGCGGAGCACGTAGTCGAGAGGGGCCGTGCCCAGGCCCTTGAGATTCAGGTAGAGGCCGTCGGAACCGACGGTCACGCTTTCCACCGGTGCCTGCACGAAGGTTGAAAGCTTGGTGCTCTTGCCGGTGGTGTCGACGTGGTTGGCGACGATGTTGTACTTGCCCGGCTCCATGCGCTTGCCGTTGGCATCCTTGCCGTCCCACTTGAATGCGGTCTCGCCGGCAGCCTTGGCTTCAACGCTGATCGAGGTGACCTTCGCGCCGTTGGCGTCGGTGACGTCCACTGTGACGATGCCGGCGGCCGGTGCGGCAACCGTGCCTTCCACCGAGCCTTCCTTCTCCAGCACCAGTTTTTCCGACGGCACGAGCACCTGGTGGCCGACCAGCGCCGCGCCACGCAGCACCTGGTCGCTGGCCATCGATTCCTGGAAGCCCTTCACCGATTTGTTCAGGTCGGTGATGCCCTGCACGGTCGACATCTGCGCCATCTGCGAGACCATCTGCGTGTTGTCCATCGGCTTCAGCGGATCCTGGTGCTGCAGCTGTTCGGTCATCAGGCGCAGGAAGTCGGCCTGGTCCAGCGTGTTCTTCTTCTTGGTGGCGTTGCTGTTGGGGGCGTTCAGGCCGAGTGCGGCGTAGACGTCCTGGTTGCTCTGGTTGTTGACGGCAGTGGTCATGGCGGTGTCCGGTGCAGCGGGCCTCAGCGGCCCATGGTCAGGGTGGCCAGGGCCAGTTCCTTGGCGGTGGTCAACATCTCCACGCCGGCCTGGTAATTGCGCGAGGTGGAGATCAGGTTGACCATCTGCGCCACCGGATCGACGTCGGGCTGGTAGATGTAGCCGTCGCCGTCGGCCAGCGGATGGCCAGGCTCATAGCGCTTGATCGGCGCCGCGTTGCTCTGGGTGATCTCCTTGACCTGCACCGAGGTGATGTTCGGGTCGGTCTTGCTGGTGACCGCCTGGAAGATCGGTTCCAGCGGCTTGTACACCGCGTCGGGGGAGCCGGCGATGCTGTCAGCGTTGGACAGGTTGGAGGCGATGGTGCTCATGCGCACCGACTGCGCCTGCAGAGCGGAGCCGGCGATATCGAAGATCGGCAGGTTGCTCATGGCTTATTGCCCCGTGATCGCGGTGAGCATGGAACGCACCTTGCTTTCGACGAAGCTCAGCGAGGCGCGGTATTCCAGTGCAGCGCGGCCATAGGCGGCGCGCTCGGCATCGGGGTCGACGGTGTTGCCGTCGATGCTGGGCTGCACACCCTCGCGGGCCACCTGGAACGGATTGAGGCCACTACTGATTTCGTAGTGCTGCTCGTTGGTGGTGGTCATCAGACCGTTGGCATCCAGCCCCTGGGCATGGCGCAGGGCCGAATCGAAGTCCAGGTCCTGGGCCTTGTAGCCGGGGGTGTCGGCATTGCCGAGGTTGCTGGCGATCAGCTTCATGCGCTGTTCGCGCAACGGCATTGCCTGGGCATGGACGCCCAGGTAGTCGGTAATCAGGTTGCGCACGGTGCACTCCCACGGGAACGTTGCCCAGGAAGCTGCAAGTGGTGTGCCAAAGTGGCGCGCGATCCTGTAGAGCCGAGCCATGCTCGGCTGCGTTTCGTTCAGGTCCCGCGCAAGCCGAGCATAGGCTCGGCTCTACCGGAGAGAGCCTTATGCCGCCATCGCCACCTTGCGAAGGCGGTCCAGCACGAAGTCGGCCAGTTCATGCGGCGAATACTTGGCGACGAAGGCATTGGCACCCACGCGCTCGACCATCGCATTGTTGAATACGCCCGACAGGGAGGTATGCAGCAGCACGTACAGCCCGGACAGGCCGGCGTGGCGCCGGATTTCCGTCGTCAGCGTGTAGCCGTCCATCGCCGGCATCTCGATGTCCGAGATCACCATGGCGTAGCGATCGGCCGGGTTTTCACCCGAGGCGTGGATCTGCAGCAGGTGGTCCAGCGCCTGCTTGCCATCCGAGAGCAGGGTTGCGCCCACGCCCAGCTGGTCCAGCACGCTGCGGATCTGCTGGCGCGCCACTCGCGAATCATCCACCACCAGCACCTGCAGCTGCGGGGCATCGGCGGGCATCGCCATGGCCGGGTCGAGCACCGCTTCACCGCGCACCTGCGCGATGTCGGCCAGCACGCTTTCCACGTCGATCACCTGGATCAGCTCGCCCTGGAAGCGGGTTACCGCGGTCAGGTAGCTGGATTCTGCACCCAGTTCCGGTGGCGGGTGGATGTCTTCCACCGCGATGTTGACGATGCGCTCCACGCCGCTGACCAGGAAGCCCTGGATCGAGCGGTTGAACTCGGTCACCACCAGGTAGCCGGGCGCGGTGTCCGCATCCGGCTCGCGCTCGGGATGGCCGATGGCCAGGCCCAGGTCCAGCACCGGCACCGAACGGCCGCGTACATCGGCCACGCCGGCAAACTGGCCGGGCAGGCCGGGCACCTGGAACAGTTCCGGGCGGCGCAGCACTTCCTGCACCTTGAAGACGTTGACGCCAAAAAGCTGACGTCCGCCGAGGCGGAACAGCAGCAGCGCCAGGCGATTGTGGCCGGCCAGTCGGGTTCGCTGGTCGATCCGGTTGAGCAGGTCATGGGACATGGCTGCTGTATCGGCGCGGGCAGGGCGAAACTTGAGGGCCTGTGTACATTGCCCGACGCGGGAAGATTTCCCCTCTCTGCCTCTGGCACGCAGCTTGCACGCGTCTGGGCCAGGTCTTACCGACAGGAGGCGCCATGCGCCGCATTGCTTCTTTCCTTGCCATTGCACTGGCCGTGGCCGCGCCGTGGGCGAGCGCGGCCGACTGGCAGCCGGTGGCCAGCATCCGTGCCGCGGCACTGTCGACCCTGGCCGCCGGCACCGAAGGTGAGGCCATCGTCGCCGATGCGCTGCGCCTTCCAAAATGTGGCGGTGCATTGCAGGTGCAGCCCACCGCCAACACCACGGTGGAGGTGAGCTGCCCCGATGCCGGAGGCTGGCGCCTGTTCGTGCCGGTGAAGGTGCGCCGCAACCAGACCGTGCTGGTGCTGACCCGTGGCATTGGCACTGGAGAATCCATCGCCGCCGCCGATATCAGTACTGCCCAGCGTGACGCGGCACGGATTGCCGGCGCAGTGCTGGCCGATCCTGCCGCGGCGATTGGCCGCATCGCCCGTCGGCCGTTGCCGGCGGGAACACTGTTGTCGAGCAATGATCTGGTCGCACAGCGTCTCATCAAACGAGGAGACAGTGTGGCACTGGTATCGCGGCGTGGTTCGGTCGAGGTCCGCATCGCCGGGCGCGCACTGGGCGATGCCGGGCAGAACGAGCGGGTCTCGGTGGAAAACCTGTCCTCGCGCCGTATCGTGCAGGGCACGGTGGACGCGACCGGTGACGTAATCGTGGCGCGTTGAAATAATGCAGAATTCCCCTAAAGATCACGGCCCTGCGGCCGTTATCCCTTGTGTACGGCAACTCCAGGACACCCAATGAGCCAGAAAATCGACGGCAACCTGCAGGTCCCCCAGGCACTGCGCAGCGTGACCACCCCGGCCGCCAAGCCCGGCGTGAGCACCGATTCGGCGGCGCGTCCAGTCGAGGCGGCCGACAGCCTGCGCCTGACCGGCGAAGCCACCAACCTGCAGGCCATCGAGCGTGAGCTGAGCACCGCCCCGGCGATCGACGCCCAGCGTGTTGCAGCAGTGCGCGAATCGCTGCAGAACGGCACCTACAAGATCAATCCGGACGCGATCGCTTCGCGCATGCTTGAACTGGACCAGCAGCTGCAAGGATGACCGCGGCGATGAGCGAGCCGCTGCAGCGCCTTGCCCAGGCCCTGGACGTTGAACGCCAGGCCCTGGTCGAGCACGACGTGCACGCCCTGATCCGTGCCACCGGTGCGAAGCTGGAAGCGCTGCGTGCGCTCGAAGGCGCGCCGCCGGTGGGCGAGGGCGCGCAGCTGCAGGAACTGGCCGAGCGCAACCGCGCCAACGGCGTGCTGCTGTCGCGGCGCCGGCGCGAGGTCAACTGGGCACTGCGCCAGATGGGCCGCACCGAAGAGTCCTCGGCGTACGATGCCAAGGGCCAGTCACATACCGTGACCGCGCGGCGGCCACTCGCCGTCGCCTGACAGGCCGGCGGTCGGCTGACCGCCCGATGGCGGCTGTCGGCCGCCGCACGAGCGCGTATATTGGGCGCCTGTTTGATCGCCTCGAGTCGCCGTGTCCGCCGCCAACGTTCTGGTTACCGCCCCCCTTCCGCCGCAACCGGTGCTGCAGGCCCTGCTTGAGCGCCTGCGCGAAGGCTTGCTGCTGTTCACCGAAGATGGACAGGTGGCCCTGGCCAACCCCGCCGCACAGAGCCTGCTGGGCAGCGACGAAGGTGCCTTGCCGCCGCCGCAGCGCCTGCGCGAACTGCTGCCGCCGGATGCACTCGAACATGCGCGCCAGCAAGGTCACTGGAACGGCAGCCTGCCGCTGGGCGAGGGCGTGGTCATCGCCCATCTGTACTTCCATGGTGAACCCGGTTCGGGGCACTACCTGGCGTTGTTCCGTCATATCGAAGGCCAGGAAGACTACGAGCGCGAACTGCAGCAGCGCCATGCCGAACTGCGCCAGGCGTACCTGCGCTTGAACGGTACCCAGGAAAAGCTGCTGCAGTCGGAGAAGATGGCCTCCATCGGCCAGCTTGCCGCCGGCGTGGCGCATGAGATCAACAACCCGATCGGCTACGTGCATTCCAACCTGGGCAGCCTGCAGGAGTATCTGCGCAGTCTGTTCACGGTGATCGAAGCCTACGAACGTGCCCTGCGTGCGCCGGACCCGAAGGCGTTGATTCCGGAAATCGACGATATCCGTGACCGCCTGGACATTGATTTCATCAGCCGCGACCTGCCGCAGCTGATGGCCGAATCACGCGAAGGCATCGAGCGCGTCACCCGCATCGTGCGCGACCTGAAGGACTTCTCCTATTCCGGCCGTGACGAGTCGTGGAAGCTGGTCGACCTGCATTCCGGCCTTGAATCGACCATCAACATCATCTGGAACGAGCTCAAGTACAAGGTGCACCTGGTGCGCGAGTTCGGCCAGCTGCCGCTGGTGGAATGCCTGCCGTCGGAATTGAACCAGGTCTACATGAACCTGCTGCTCAACGCCGGTCACGCCATCGCCGAGCGCGGCACGATCACCGTGCGTACCGGCGTGGACGGAGACACGGTGTGGGTGGAATTTGAAGACACCGGCGGCGGCATCTCGCCGGAACTGCGCCAGCGCATCTTCGATCCGTTCTTCACCACCAAGCCTGTGGGCAGCGGTACCGGCCTGGGCCTGTCGATCTCCTACAGCATCATCAACAAGCACCACGGCCGCATCGACCTGGACAGCACGCCGGGCGTCGGCTCGCGCTTCCGCCTGGTGCTGCCGATCAAGCAGCCGCGCTGATCGTGGTCGCCGGGCATGGCCCGGCGCTACCCCCGGTCCCCGGTAGCGCCGGGCCATGCCCGGCGGATGCGGTTACCGCAGCGGCGAACGATCCTCGCCACCATCAGCCGGCTCGGCGGCAACCGGTCCACCATTGCTGCGCCGCTGTTCCTCGTACGTGCGGAACGCCTGGTGAATGTGCTTGCGCAACTCGTCGTCATTCCACGGCTTGGTCAGGAACCGGTAGATCGCACCGCGGTTGATCGCATCGGTCACCGTGTTCAGATCGGTGTAGCCGGACAACACCAGACGGATCGTGTCCGGATACAGCATCTTCACCCGGCCCAGGAACTCGGTGCCGCTCATGTCGCTCATGCGCTGGTCGGACAGGATCACCTGCACGTCGTTGATGGCCAGCAGATCGAACGCATCGCGCACGTTGCCCGCCGCCAGGATGCGGTAACCATCGCGACGGAACAGGCGCACCAGCGAGCGCAGCACGTTCTCCTCGTCGTCCAGCAGCAGCAGGGTGCGGTCCGGGCGGGTTTCGGCGAACGCTTCGGGGCGCAGGTAGCGGCGGCGCAGGGTCATGCCGGCGGCATCGGCCGACATCGGCTCGCCGAACAGATAACCCTGGAACACATCGCAGTCGTTGCGGCGCAGGAAGCCCAGCTGCGCCTGCGACTCCACGCCGTTGGCGATCACCGTCATGCCCAGCTGGTGGCCCATCGCAATGATCGCGCGGGCAATCGCCGCTTCACGATTGCCCGCCGGTGCGCTCTTGATGAAGCTGCGGTCGATCTTCAGCTTGTCCACCGGGTAGCGCACCAGCGCACTCAGGCTCGAATCGCCGGTGCCGAAGTTGTCCAGGCTCAGGCTGATGCCTTCGTTGCGCAGGTTGGCCAGCGTTTCGTGGACGAAGTTGACGTTGTTGGTCAGGGCGCTTTCGTTGATCTCCAGCGTCAGCATCTGCGCAGGCACGCCCGACGCCTGGATCACGCCCATCACTTCGGCAAAGAAGTTCGGTCGCAGCAGCTGCAGGGTCGATACATTCACCGCGATGGTGAAGTCATCGAAGCCCTGGTCGCGCCACAGCCGGGCCTGCTTCAACGCGCCTTCCAGCACCCACGTGCCGATCTGCACGATGATGCCCAGGCGCTCGGCGGTACGCATGAAGCGCTCCGGCACCAGCATGCCCAGGGTCGGCGACTGCCAGCGCAGCAGCGCCTCCATGCCCACCACGTGGCCATCGCGGGCGCTGACCAGCGGCTGGTAGCGCAGCTTCAGTTCGCCGTTGGGAATGGCATCGACGATCTGTCGCGCGATGATGCTCTCGCTGTGCGCGCTCGGCGGCGTGTCCACCGCATGGATGCGCACCGCATTGCCACCTTCGCGGGCGGCCTGGTACAGCGCGTCCTCGGCATGGTCGAGCAGGCGCGAGGCGCTGCTGGCGTGCTCCGGGCACAGGCTCACGCCCAGCTTGCCGGTCATGAACAGCGTGTAGGGCAGAACCGAAAGGGGCAGCTCCATCTGCTGGCGGATCTCTTCGGCGAAATCCTCGGCAAGTGGCAGATCGGCGGTGCGCGGCACGGCGATCAGGAACTCGTCGCTGCCATGCCGCCACAGCTTGCCGCGTCCGCGCAGGTAGGACTGCAGGCGCTGGGCGACCAGCACCAGAGCCTGGTCACCGACCTCCGCGCTCATGTTTTCATTGACCGAGGCGAAGTGGTCGATGTCCACATGCATCAGCATCAGCGCGGTGCCTCCGGACGCGGCTTCGGCGACCATTGCCTGCAGCTCGGGATTGCCGGCGCCTAGGCGATCAGGCGCATCATCGATGCTGACCGGGGGCAGGTTGGGGTTCCACATGGGCTCAGTATTCCGCTGACTCGACGGCCGCCGTAACAGCGGCCTGGTAAGGAAGGTGGACATCGACGAGGGTACCGGCGCCATGCGCCGACTCGATCCGCACATGGCCGCCCACGCTCTGCGCACGCTCGCGCATCACGATCAGGCCCAGGCCGCGCGGGCCATCCGGATCGAACCCTTCGCCGTCGTCACGGATCATAAGGTGCAGCCCGCGCTGGTCGACATCGCGCAGCTGCAGCACCACCTGGCTGGCGCGCGCGTGGCGCAGCACGTTGGTCAGGCTTTCCTGGGCGATGCGGAAGCAGGCCTGCTCGATGCTGTTGTCCGGGCGCGTGGGCAGCGATTCGATCTCGGCCTGCAGCTCGACGCTGGACGAGCGGAAAAGCACGCGCGCCTGCCAGCTCAACGCCGCTTCCAGGCCCAGCGCATCCAGCTGCGGCGGCCGCAGCAGGGTGGAGATGTCGCGCAGCTTGGCGACGGTGGTATCGGCCAGGCTGACGATCTGTGCCAGGTCCTCGCCGCGCCGTTGCGCGTCGTCCTCGTCCTGCGCCGCATAGGCCGAAAGCTTGATCGCGGTGATCGCCTGGCCGATGTCATCGTGCAGGTCTCGCGAGATTGCCCGGCGCTCGTCTTCCTGCAGCGAGAACAGACGACCGGCCATCGCCTGCAGCTCGCGGTTGCTGGTCTCCAGCGCGCTGCGGGTCTGCTCCGATTCGCTCAGGTCGCGCACGATCAGCAGCTTGCAGTCGCGCCCGCCGTAACGCACGTCACCGACCGCAAGGCCGGCCTGGAAGCTGCGGCCATCGGCGCGCTGCATGGCCAGCAGGCTGCTGTGGCCTGGGCTATGCTGGGGCTGCCCAGCGCGCATCTGCGCGCGCAGCCGGGCCAGATCGCTGCCTGCCACCAGCGCCGACAGCGGCTCGCCCAGCAGCGTGTGGCTGCCGTAGCCGAACAGGCCGGCCGCCCACGCATTGGCATACAGCACATGTTCGTCGGACAGGATCACCACGCCATCGGGCAACACCCGCACCAGCTCGCGGAACTGCTCCTCGCGTTCGCGCAGCAGGCGCCGCGACTGCTCACGCTCGGTCACGTCCTGCAAGGTGCCCAGGATCCGGTCACGGCCGGCCTCATCCACACCGCTGGCAGCGCGCAGGTGCACCATCAGCGCGCGGCCATCCATTGCCAGTACCGGCAGCAGCACATCCACCTGCACCTGCTCGCCGGAGCACAGCCCGGCCAACACCTGATCGGTCTGTGCGGCGGTGGCTGGGTCGGCTGCCACCAGCAGTTCGTCGAAACGGTGCCAGCGTCGCGCCTCGGGCGGGCGACGGCCCAGCAGGCGATAGACCTGGTTGGAGTAACGGCCCTGGCCGGTGGACGGGTCCAGTTCCCATGCGCCGATCCGCGCCAGTTCGTGGGCTTCTTCCACCCGGGCCAATGCCTGGTCGCGCCGCAGCTGCGCCAGGTCTTCGGCGGTGCGGTCGATGGCGATCAGCAGGCGCGCCGTGTGCCCGTCGTAGTCGATCGCGTTCGAGCGCAGTTCCATCTGCCGCAGGCTGCCGTCGCGCAGCTGCAACTGCGCGCGCAGGATGCACAGCTGCTCGGGCGCCTCGCGGATCTCTTCCAGCTTGGTCTGCAATGCCTGGTCCTGGCCCGGTGGCCAGAGCACGTCGATGGTCTGCGTCAGAAGCGCGTCGCGGTCCCAGCCGAAGGTGCTGCACGCGGCGGGATTGGCATCGAGGATGGCCAGCGTGTCCAGGTCATAGACCAGGATCGGGCCGGGGTTGCCTTCGAACATCTGCCGAAGGCGCAGCTCGGAAGCCTGCAGGCGGGCGTGGGTGTGCAGCACGTGCTCGGCCAGCGGCCGCAGCAGCAGGTACAGCAGTCCCGCACTGGCGAGGGCGAAGAATGCTCCCTTCATGCTCTGCCACAGTGCAGCCTGCTGCGGGTCGGGCACCAGCGCTGTCACCGCGCCGTCTGTGGCGATCATCCACGCCAGCGCCATCGCCAGGTAGCTCAGCACCACGCGCCGACGGTCGCGCCCCAGCGCCTGCGCCATCCGCGGGTCGGGAACAGGGGCAGTGCCGGTCGGTTCTACGGGCATGGACAGGGCAGGGAGGAGGGGTGCCGGTCATCTTACCGCGCAGGTGTGCCCTGGCCACTCAATTATCCGCCGCAGGCGCCGTTAACCACTGCGTGCCCCGCTGTCGGGCGTTTCATCCGGAGCAAGATCGCGTGGACCAAGGGATCATCGCCAGCCTGCTGCAGCATCCGCTCGCCTCGGCGCTGGTCATCGTCGACCGTAGCGGGCGCCCGCTCGCGGCCAATCCGGCTGCGCGCGAGCATGGCCTGCCGGCTACGGTGGCCGCCTACGCGCCGATGCTGGAAGACCTGCGCCTGCTGGCCGCCGACGGTGGCATCGTCGCCTGCACGCTGCCGGGTGGCCCACGTGGCCACTACGATGGCCACCTACGCGCCGTGCATGACAGCAGTGGCAACCTGCTCGCCTTCACCCTCAGCGTGCCCGAGCCGGTGCCGGTCGACGGTGGTGGCCGCTGGGAGCTTGCGCTGGACAGCGCTGGCCACAGTCTGTGGGACTGGGACATTCCCAGCGACCGGGTGGCCCGCACGCCCGCGCTGGGCGAGGAAACCGCCACCCAGATACTGGCGCGCGTGCACGCCGACGACATCGCCCAGGTGCGTGCCGCGCTGGATGAACATCTGCAGGGTGGCAGTGAGCAGTACAGCGCCCAGTTCCGTTTCCGCCAGGCCGATGGCCAGTGGCGATGGGTGCTGGACCGCGGACGGGTGGTGGCGCGTACCGCCGATGGCCAGCCGCTGCGCATGGTCGGTACCCATACCGACATCGAGCAGCAGAAGCAGCTGGAAGCCATGCTGCAGGAGCAGCAGCTGCATCTGCGCGAAGCCCAGCGCATCGCCAGCATGGGCAGCTGGTCGTTCGATCCGCACAGCCGCCACTTCTGGTGGTCGCCGGAGCTGCGCTCGCTGCTGGCGCTGCAGCAAGGCAGCATCCCGGGGCAGCGACGTTGGCTGAAGCAGCTGCATCCTCGCTCACGCGGTGCACTGCGCGCCGCCTGGCGCCGCCTGTGGCGTGATGGCCGGGCCGCCAACATCGAACTGGAACTGACCCGCGGCAACGAACCTTCCCAGCACCTGCGGTTGTGGATGCAACCGCTGCTGGACATGGACGGCCAGCCCAAGCGTTTGCTGGGGCAGGTGCAGAACATCACCGAACAACACCAGACCGATGCGCTCATCCGCTGGCGCACCGAACTGCTCAACCGCGTATCCGCGCTGGGCCGCATCGGCGGCTGCGAGATCGAAGTTGCCACGCGCAACATGCAATGGACCGAGGAGTGCTATCGCATCCACGGCCTGCGCAAGGAGCCGATCACCCTCGACCAGGCGCTGGCACTGTATGCCGAGGATTCGCGTGCGGCGTTCGAAGCTGCGTTGGGGCGGATTGCCGGGGGCGGCCTGCCCGAGCAGCTGGATCTGTGCTTCTACCGCCAATCCGGCCTGCGCGTATGGGTGCAGGTGCTGATCGAACTGGACCGTCGCGATGGCCTGCCGCCACGCTTCGTGGTCCTGTTCCGCGACATCACCCGCGAGCGTGAAGCCAACGAACGCATCGAGCTGCTGGCGCACTACGATCTGCTCACCGGGCTGCCCAACCGGGTTCTGCTGGGTGAACAGACGTCCGAGGCCATCGAGGAGGCGCGCGATCGCGGCACCTCGCTGGCCATGCTGTTCATCGACCTGGACGGCTTCAAGAACATCAACGACAGCTTCGGCCACGCCACCGGCGATGCGCTGCTGAAGGCTGCCGCAACCCGCCTGCACCAGAACCTGCGCAACAACGACCTGTTCGGCCGTTTCAGTGGCGACGAGTTCATCGTGGTGCTGCGCGACCTGGCCGAGCCGGAAGATGCCGGGCATGTAGCGCGCAAGCTGATCAATTCGCTGGCCGAACCACTGCGCCGCGGCGATACCACCTTGAAGGTGGGCGCCAGCGTGGGCATCGCCATGCTCGGCGAGAGCCAGACCGACTTCGATTCACTGCTGCGCGCAGCCGACGCGGCGATGTACGCGGCCAAGGAAGCCGGTCGCAATACCTATCAGTACTACAGCCAGGACGCGCTGGCGCGGATCCAGCGGCGGTTGGAGATCGAGCATGGCCTGCATGGCGCCATCGAGCGCGACGAGTTCAGCCTGGCTTACCAGCCGCTGCTGCACGCCCATCATGGCGAGCCGCCGGCGATCGAAGCGCTGCTGCGCTGGCATCGTCCGGGGATCGGCTACTGCAGCCCTGCGGAGTTCATTCCGATTGCCGAAAAATGCGGCGAGATCGTCCGCATCGGTGACTGGGTACTGTCCGAAGCCTGTCGCCAGGCGGCAGCATGGGACCGTGCCGGCCTGCATTTCGAGCGCATTGCCGTCAACGTGTCGGCGGTGCAGTTGCGTGACCGTGGCTTTGCCGAACGCGTGATCGAGATCTGCCACGCGCACGGCTGGCCGCCGCAGCGGCTGGAGCTGGAACTGACCGAGTCTGCCCTGATCCGCGACACCGACATCCTGCGCCATTGCTTCGATGTGCTTGAACGGCATGGCGTGCCGCTGGCGGTCGATGACTTCGGTACCGGCTTCTCCAACCTCAACTACCTCAACCGCTTCCCGGTTGGTCGCCTGAAGATCGATCGCAGCTTCGTGCAGGGCATGCTGCATGATTCCGGTACCGCCGAGGTCACCCAGGCCATCGTTCATCTTGGCCACGCGCTGGGCATGAAAGTGGTGGCCGAGGGCGTGGAAACGCACCAGGAAGAGGACATGCTGCGCCGCCAGGGCTGCGACGAGATCCAGGGCTACCTGTACTCGCGCCCGCTCAGCCCGCGCGACCTGGCCCAGTGGCTGCGCCAGCAGCACGCCGCACCCGGCCGCACCGATGCCGCCAGCGAAGTGCTGCTGGCGCGCTGAGGCGCCGCGGCCTTGCTTTGGTGGGTGCCGACCGTTGGTCGGCACTGATGCCTGCACGCGGGATCATCCACGCATGGCGTGGATCTACACTGCTCTGGTAGATGCCGACCTTGGTCGGCATGAACGCTGACACACGCCTCCATGTGTCCGCGCTCAGCGACGCCGTGCGAGCTCTGCGAGCACATCCAGCGCCTTGCGTTTTACCAGGCTGCTTAGCCGCCAGCCGTACTCTGCTACGGGCTCCGTCGAGGTCTAAACCTCTCCGTCGCCCAGTGGCCCCAACATCTCACGTGCTCGCCAGAACATTGGCTCCCCATCCTCGGCAAGAACATCCAGTTCGGGATCATCCAATGTCAACAGGAAGTCGTGCAGGCGCCTGCTGCGGTCGATGCTGCTTGTTGCGACGGTTATCGCCGCAGGCGCGCACAGGCAGCCTTCGTGCGGCTCAAGCGTCAACTCGACGCCGGTACGCTCACCACAGAAGAACATCTGGCCAAACGGTGAAATCGCGTAGGTATGGAAACTGTCCTTGCCCGACAGCGGGCTGTCCGCCAGGAAAACATCGAGCAGGGCTGCATAGTGCTCAGGGTTGACCATCGTCAGTCGATCATCGTGATAGCGCGCAAGTCCGTCGCGCTGCCACAGTGCCAGCAATGCATCCGGAAGCCTGACCCTCCATAGGGCCAGCGTCGCTTCGGTGACAGGCGATCCTGGAGAGTGGGTGCTGAGTTGATCCATAACGCTCTTCATGAACGGATCTGGGGCATCGAAATCCGTGGCTGGCGAGCAAGCCTCGGGGCGGCCCCTGGCTTCCGGGTCGTTCGGCAGCAGGTCGAGAAAGGTCAACATCATCTCGGCCCGTGCAAGCTCCGGGTTCCACTCCAGACCTGAAATGACGGTCGCTTTGTCTCCAGAGACAAGCAACAACGTTCCCGCCGGAAGGCTTTGCCATGGCTCGTTCAGCACCAGATAACGCCGCGGTTCCTGTTCGGCATCATCGTCAAGAATGATGACTGGCGGACCGTCCTGCACACATCCCGCGGCCACCTCGACTGCTGCGTCGATCACACCCGCGTCAGGATCGTACGGGTCGATCGGAGCGGAGTAGGGCTGCTGGAACGCTCCAAATGTCTGCAGCGCCTGCTGAAGCGCCGCGAGGGAGTTGGGATCAATGGTCAATGGGTCGGGTGTTGCCGGAAGCTGCAATGCAACTGAAAGGCAGAGGGCCATGCTGGTCATCGAGCTGCAGTCTTATCTGAACTGGAATCGGCCCATCACGATGAGCGGCGGATTGGCCGAGGTCCATGCAAACAATCCGAAACTGTATAGCTCTCTCGGATCCATCCACGCATGGCGTGGATCTACTGACGCAGCCTGGCTCTGGTAGATGCCGACCTTGGTCGGCATTGATGCCTACACGCGCGATCATCCACGCATGGCGTGGAGCTACCGCGCTGCAGCACCCAGGCGCTGTGGGAATTCGGACCGGAGCCGTGCGCGCACCGCTTCGACTACGTTGGCATAGCGTCGCCGCTGGATGTAAAAGCCCATATAGAACAGCAGCAGGGCCACCAGCATCGGCGACGCCGACGGGCGGACCAGAATGATCGGTACCATCATCAGCGTCAGGCCCAGCGCGAACCAGCTGCACAGTCCGACCACCCGCACCTCCCGGCGCCGCGCGTCGATCATCACCCGACCGCGCATCAGCGGAAAATAGCGACCGCCGAAGCTGGGTGCGAAGCTCTCGCGAAAGGCGATGCTGCCGTCAGGCAGCGCATGGAACACCAGACGCAACCAGGTGTCGGTCGGCAGGTCATGCTCCAGGCCGGCCAGCGAAAGCTGGGCCAGCTCTGCAGGCGTAGCAGTGATGCGCTGGGTGAACAGGGTTATGCCGGTACGGAAGAAAAACGGCACCCACATCACCAGCAGCAGAACTTCGATCAGCAGCAAGGTAATCAGTGCGATGGCCATCGGTCTTCCATGAACGGGACCGGCGCATCATGCCACAGCAGCTGCGGAGTCTCCGGGGGGCTGCCCAGTAGATCCACGCCATGCGTGGATGACGTCCAGAACGAGCCGCAGTCCTGGCGGGCCCGTCCAAAGAGTCGAGCAGCTTCTTTGGGTCAATCCCCTTCCACCAGGTCGCTGAGATCCAGAATTTGTGGGTCAACACTGTGTGCGACGATGCTGCGGATCATTCCGGGCTTGGGCCGAAGTGAATAGGCCCGCATCGTGTGGATGGGATTGAACTCCAGCCAGGGACAGGATGAGTGCCCCACGACTACCGGCATGTTGAAACTGATGTCCTTGGGATCATCCAGTGGGAGAGTCCATTTGCCACCGTGATGCTGGCACACGAGATCGCCAAGATATCGTGCAAACACAACTCTCAGAGCACCCTGTTCGTCCTCCGACAGCGTTGCAGACATCAGTGCGTACAGGAACTCAATGCGATCAAGGCTCTCCAGGCTGCCATCAAGGTCGATGCCGCGGGAGTGCCCTTGGTCGACCAGCCACTCAATCTGGCCGTCCATGATCATCAGAAAGTCATCGAAGACCTCGCGGGCCTTTCCAAGGTCGAGTGCCATTTTGAGTCTTGAGCAGCAAGGGCGGAGCGGGGAGTCTGTCCCGCTTTCGCAGCTCAAGCCATGCAATGAATCTGAAAGCACTGTCGGCAGAGAGCGCCGATCGATGCAGTAGATTCGAGACTGCAGACGTTCAGGTGAAAGCCATCCACGCATGGCGTGGATCTACTTCAACGCATCCCCATCCAGCCCCAGGTCCCACGCCAACCCCAGCAGGTCGTCGCTGGCCACAACCGGGGCAGGGCGCGCATCGGCCAGCTGCTGCAGCTCCTGTATTTCTTCGCGGGCCACATTTTCCAGCTGCCGCAGCTGCTCACGTACGCCCGCATTGCGCGGGCGTTCGTTCTCGTTGATCGGGGGCAGGGCGCGGATCAGGGTCATGGTGCGCTTGCAGGATGCATCCAAAGGCGGGTCACACGCAAAGGCCCCGGCAGAACCGGGGCCTCGCACGCTGCCGGAAGAGGCAGCGGACATCAGGATCAGAACAGCTCGACCGTACCGGCGCCCATGCTCTGCTGGGCAACCGGCTTGTGCGGCGGGCGTTCCCATTCGCTGCGCAGTTCGCGCAGGCGGTTGCCGGTACGCTGCAGGGCGGAGGCGATTTCTTCGTCGAACACGCCGCCGTTGCGATGCAGCAGTTCCTGCAGGGCCACCGCTTCGCGGTTGATCGCGGTCAGGCGGTCCAGGTGGGTATGTACGCCGCCCAGCGCCTGGGTGGCGATGTCCTCGAACTGCAGGGCGCGCACGGCTTCGGCCACGCTGCCGTCGATCGAGCGCGCGCAGTCGGACACTTCGCGCATGCCATCACCCAGCGACGCATTGATCTGTGCCACGTTGTCGAGCATTGCTGCGGCTTCCTGGCGCGCTTCACGGGAGCGGTCCATATCGCGCGAGGCCATGTGCGAAACCGTCTCGCGGACCTTCGCGATGGCATCCTTGGAGCTGTGTGCCAGCTTGCGGATCTGCTCGTTGAAGGTGGTCGATCGCTCGGACAGGTTGCGTACCTCGTCGGCAACCACGGCGAAGCCACGACCGGCTTCACCGGCACGCGCAGCTTCGATGGCGGCGTTCAGGGCCAACAGGTTGGTCTGGTCAGCAATCGACTTGACGTCTTCCAGCAGCGCGAAGATGCCATCCAGATGCTGCGCCATCTGGTCGATGTGCTGCACGGTGGTGCTGCTTTGGCCGCTCACCTGTTCCAGCGCTTCCACCAGCTGCTCCATGCGGTGGCTGGCGTGCTGGGCGAAGCGGGCAACGTCGAGGCCGGCGCCGCCTTCGTCACCCGCACGGTCGACGATGCGCGACAGCGCCTGGCTCTGCTGGCGCGACTTGCGGTTCATCGCATCGAAGCTGCCGCCGAGGCTGGAGACGGCCTGGCGGATCAGGTCACGGGCGCGTTCCACTTCGCCACGCGAACCGTCGATCTCGTTGCCGACGAAGTTGCGCAGTTCGGTCAGCAGCTGGTCCTGCTCACGCAGGACACGGGCATGTTCCGGGGAACGGTGCGCCTGGGCGCGGGCGGTCCACCACGCAAAGCCGAGCCAGCTCAGCGTCATCGTGGTCAGGATCGCCCAGCGCAGGGCGACCGGCCATTCGAAACCGATGGCGAAGGGGAGCAGCAGGGTCAAGGCCAGGGGGGCGGCCAGACGGATGAAAATGCGTGAGTACATGGACGTTCTCGGGAGGTGCACGGAGGATGTATCGGCCGTACCCCCCTTCTCTTTAACGTCGATGTGCTTCGAAATGCATTCTGAATGCGCCGGTTTTCCGGCGCGCCCGGGTGGGCCGGCCGCGGGGTCGGATCCCTTTTCCACGGAAAAGGGCTCTGACCCCACACAGTCAGGCCAGCTGCCGGTCCACGGCCTCGACCATCGCCTTGCGGCTGAGCAGGAAGTCCCAGTAGCTGCCACCCAGCTGCCGCCACAGCACGGCGGCGCGCACGGCGGCCAGCAGCAGTGCGCGGATCTCGGCCACCACGCCGGCCTGGCCCAGGTAGTGCGGGTTGCCCTGCACCATCACCCGCGGCTTGAGGTGGCTGATGGTGTCCGCATACAGGCCGCCCAGGGCGGCCAGTACATCGGGATGGCCGCTGTCCCCCAGCTCGGCGGCCTGCTGCTGGGCGCGCTCGATGCCCGAGGCGACCTTGTTCACGGTGGCCCCGTCCTGCACGAACCTGCGCTCCAGCTGCAGCACCGACAGGGCCAGCTTGGGCAGGATCGGGTCCTGGCCCTGGTTGCGGAAATGGTTGTGCAGCAGGCGCAGGCCGGACTTCAATGCGTGCCGATCGCCAAACACCGCCTGCGGCGAGGACGCATCGATGCGGAACACGCTGTCCACCGCGGTGCGCACGGCAGCGGCGTCGGAATGGCCGGTATCGGCGATACGGCGTACCTGCTGCAGGGCCTGGGCAATGCCGGCCAAAGCCAGAACGCGGTCGTCGACAGTGAAACTCATGCAGCGAGTACCTCAAAAGGGGAAGGGGTGGTGCGCAGGCGCTGTTCCAGCGGCGCGTCGGTGGCGGCGATCACCGCGCCACCCAGGCAGACCTCACCGTCATACAGCACCAGGGATTGCCCGGGGGTGACTGCACGCTGCGGCCGGGCGAAGGAAACCTGCACGCTGCCGTCGTCCAGCACGTCCACCGTGCACGGCTCATCCGGCTGCCGGTAGCGGGTCTGCGCGGTGCATTCAAAACGCCGTGCCGGCGGCGCACCGGCAATCCAGTGCGCGGTCTCCGAGCGCAGCCGGTTGGACAGCATCCACGGGCTGTCACGGTCCTGGTCCACATACAGCACGTTGCTGGCCACGTCCTTGCCGACCACATACCAGGGGGCGGCAGGGCGGCCGCGCACACCGCCGATGTTCAGGCCTTCGCGCTGGCCCAGGGTGAAATAGAAAACGCCAGGATGTTCGGCGATCACGCTGCCATCGCTGGGGTCGAGGATCTGCCCGGTCTTGGCCGGCAGGTAGCGTCCGAGGAACTCGCGAAAATCGCGCTCGCCGATGAAGCAGATGCCGGTGGAGTCCTTCTTGGCGTGGGTCGGCAGGCTCACGTCGCGGGCAATCCGGCGCAGGTCGCTCTTTTCCAGATCACCAATCGGGAACAGCGTGGCCGCCAGCTGTTCCTGCCCCAGCTGGTGCAGGAAGTAGCTCTGGTCCTTGGAACGGTCGGCGCCGCGTAACAGCAGCCATTGATGGCCGCGCTGGGCGATGCGTGCGTAGTGGCCGGTGGCGATCCGCTCGGCGCCCAGCTCGCGGGCCGCATCCAGGAAGTGCTTGAACTTCACTTCGCGGTTGCACAGCACGTCCGGATTCGGCGTGCGGCCGGCGGCGTACTCGGCAAGGAAGTGCTCGAACACCCCCTGCCAGTACTCGTTGGAGAAGTCGCGGAAATGGAACGGGATGCCCAGCAGCCCGCAGACAGCCACCGCATCGCGGCGATCATCTTCGGCGCGGCAGTCACCGCTGCCGTCGTCGGCCCAGTTCTGCATGAACAGACCGGCCACGGCCTCGCCCTGCTGTACCAGGCGCCAGGCGGCCACGGACGAATCCACGCCGCCCGACACGCCAACCATCACCCGTGGGCTGCTCATGCGACCTCCCGGACCAGTGCAAGCGGGTAGCGCTGGCCGGCCAGGTAGTCGGCCAGCACCTGCCAGACCAGCGGGCTGCGCTGGCGTCCGGCGGCGGCCTGCAGTTCGGCCGGGGTCATCCACAGCGCCCGATCGATGCCGGCATCCAGCGGCCGCGCCGGGTCGTGCGAGACCGGGCGCGCGGCATAGCAGAAGCGCAGGAACGGGGTGCCGTCAGCGGCGGTCCACTGGTAGCAGCCGATGAAGGCGGTCAGTTCCACTGTCCAGCCGGTTTCCTCGACCGTCTCGCGCAGGGCTGCTGCAGCCAGGCTTTCGCCCGGCTCCAGGTGCCCGGCCGGCTGGTTCAGCACCTGCCGGCCCTCGATGGTCTCTTCGACCAGCAGCACCCGGCCGCCGTCGACCACCACGGTGGCGACGGTTGCATGCGGTGCCCAGCGCGGGTCCGGCGAGGTGTTCAACTCAGAGATCGTCCTTCTTGGTCAGCTCCAGCTCCATCGCATCGGCGGTGCGGATGGCCGCATCGATGGCGTCGCTGAGCTGGTCGGAGGTCGCGTCGGCATCGATCTTCACCACGAACATCGCGGTCGACTCCTGCTTCACCCAGCCGCCCATCTTTGCATCCTGCGAGTCTTCCAGCAGGCGGTTGGCCACGGCCACCGGGAACTGCTTGGTCGGCGAGGTGTAACCCGGCGACCAGACCTCACGGATGTTGTGGGTACCGAAGTCTTCCACCGACGAGCGCACATAGACGATCTGGGTGCGATCGCCTTCGACGTCGAACACCATCTGATAATCGCCGTCTTCATCCACCTCGTAGGTGTAGCCCAGCTTTTCCAGATGACGGGCAACGGCCTTGTCGGCCTTCGCGCTGTCAGTGGTGGTCGCAGCGCCAGCGGTGCCAGCGGCAGCCAGGGCGATCAGCAGGGCGGAGAGAAGGGTCCTTTTCATGAAGATCCTGTGAAACCAAGAGTGTGGGAAGGTGCAATTGTGACGGCGGGCGTCCGTGCCGTCCATTCCGCGCAAGGCCGACGCAGGGCCGTCTCACCCCTTATAATGGACCGATGCCTCGCGAGTCCGCCCCCGATTCCCACCACGAGCACGGCGTTGCCGTGGAGCCCGCGCGCCCGGAAGTGGCGCCGCCGCCGTTCTATCAGGTCATGCTGCTCAATGACGACTACTCCCCGATGGATTTCGTCGTGGACGTCCTGCAGCAGTTCTTCAACATGGACCTGGACAAGGCCACCCAGGTGATGCTGCATGTCCACACCCGTGGCCGTGGCGTCTGCGGTGTGTTCACCCGCGAAGTGGCCGAAACCAAGGTTGCCCAGGTCAACGAGTACGCGCGGATGAACCAGCACCCGCTGCTGTGCACGATGGAAAAGGCCTGACCGGCCTCGATCTGTAGAGCCGAGCCCATGCTCGGCTGCTTTCTGCCCGGGCGTATCGACCCCGGATGGAGCGTGCCCACCAAGGTGGGCACCTACCAGGGCGGGCAGAGGGTTCACGCTTCCGCCAGCGCCTGCAAGGCCATCCCGGCTACCGCCTCATCGATGTCGGCCGGGTCGCCGTCATCCCGGAACCACACCGCTGACAGCCCGGCACTGGCCGCGATCCAGCGCAGCAGCCGCGTGCGCTCGATATCGGCCAGCCGGCAGACCTGTTCCAGCCGGGCGTGGAAGCGCTCTGGCCGGGTCGCCACATGGATGCCCGGCCCGCACAGGTCCGGGTTGCTGAACATCGTCGTGTAATCGAACGCGCGGTCGCCCAGCAGCCGCTTCGGATCGATCGCCAGCCAGCCCCGTGTGCCGAAATCCAGCACGTTGTCGTGGTGCAGGTCGCCATGCAGGGGCCGTATCTCCTGCTCGTCCTCCAGCAGTGCCATCGCCAGCGATCTGCACTGTTCCAGCAATGGCGGCAGCGATGCCCTTGCCTGCAGCAGATCGGCGAACCATCTACGCAGGCAGACCAGATCTTCTGGCGGCGCGCTCCGTGGCCGGTGCAGCTGCTGCAGGACCTGGCACAGGATCATGGTGCAGGCGTCGTCCTCGCCCTTGACCGAACGTTGCCGCAGCGATTCGCCGTGTGCCCGTTCGATCAGGATCGCCGGTCCCTCGTGGGCCAGCAGGCGTGCGGCACCGTCGCCGTTCCACCAGCGCAGCAGGCGATGGCCGTTCTGTTCCTCTGTCTCCGTGCTCACCTTCAACATGGCCGCCTCGCCAGAGGCGGTCAGCACCGGCCAGAGCCGGGCATGGGGGGTACGGATCGAAGGACCATCACGTCGCAATCGCCAGCGGCTCAGGTAGGGTTCGCTCATGGTCAGTGTGGTGTCCTGGAGTGAACGATGATCAAGCGGTTCGCACTGCTAACGCCATCTGAACGTCGCAATCCGCTAGGGTGATGGAAATCGCGTAGTCAGGCCGCATATTGTCCCCAACTGCCGCCGGAGTAATCCATGTTCAGCAAAGACCTCGAACACACCATCGGCCAATGCTATAAGCGCGCCCGTGAGGCCCGACATGAGTTCATGACGGTCGAACACCTGCTGCTGGCACTGCTCGACAACCCGTCCGCCCAGGCCGTACTGAAGGCCTGTGGCGCCGACGCCGACCGCCTGCGCCAGGAGCTGGAGCAGGCCATCGAGGCCTCCGTGTCCCGCCTGGCCGAAGATGATGGCCGCGATACCCAGCCGACCCTGGGCTTCCAGCGCGTGCTGCAGCGGGCCGTGTACCACGTGCAGTCCTCCGGCAAGAAGGAGGTCACCGGCGCCAACGTGCTGGTCGCCATCTTCGGCGAAAAGGACTCCCACGCCGTCTATTACCTCAACCAGCAGGACGTCACCCGGCTGGATGTGGTCAATTACCTGTCCCACGGCATCGCCAAGCTGGGCGAGGAGGGCGAGCAGCCGTCCTCGTCCGAGGGCGAAGGCCGCATGGAAGGAGGTGAGGGCGAGCCCAAGGGCGATGCCCTGACCGAGTTCGCCAGCAACCTCAACGAGCAGGCCCGTGCCGGTCGCATCGACCCGCTGGTGGGCCGTGCCGACGAGATCGAACGCACCATCCAGGTCCTGTGCCGCCGCCGCAAGAACAACCCGCTGTACGTGGGCGAGGCCGGCGTTGGCAAGACCGCCATTGCCGAGGGCCTGGCCCGACGCATCGTGGAAGGCTCGGTGCCGGACGTGCTGGCCGATGCGGTCATCTATTCGCTCGACCTGGGCGCGCTGGTGGCTGGCACCAAGTACCGTGGCGACTTCGAAAAGCGTCTGAAGGGTGTGCTGACCGCGTTGAAGAAGGTGCCTAATGCGGTGCTGTTCATCGACGAAATCCACACCATCATCGGCGCGGGTTCGGCGTCGGGCGGCACCATGGATGCCTCCAACCTGATCAAGCCGGCACTGGCGTCGGGCGAGCTGCGCTGCATCGGCTCGACCACCTTCCAGGAATACCGCGGCATCTTCGAGAAGGACCGGGCGCTGGCCCGTCGCTTCCAGAAGATCGACATCGTCGAGCCGACCGTGGGCGAAACCTACGAAATCCTGCAGGGCCTGAAGTCCAAGTACGAAGCCCACCACGGCGTCACCTACGCCGACGAAGCGCTGCAGGCTGCCGTCGACCTGTCGGTCAAGCACATCGCCGACCGCCTGCTGCCGGACAAGGCCATCGACGTGATCGATGAGGCCGGTGCCCGCCAGCGCCTGTTGCCGGAAGGCCAGCGCAAGGAGCTGATCGACGTCGAAGAGGTCGAGGCCATCGTCGCCAAGATGGCGCGCATCCCGGCCAAGCAGGTCAGTGCCACCGACAAGGATGTGTTGCAGCACCTGGAGCGCAACCTGAAGATGGTGATCTTCGGCCAGGATCCGGCCATCGGCACCCTGGCGTCGGCCATCAAGCTGGCGCGCTCGGGCCTGGGCAATCCGGAAAAGCCGATCGGCAACTTCCTGTTCGCCGGCCCCACCGGTGTCGGCAAGACCGAGGTGACCAAGCAGTTGGCGCTGCAGCTGGGCATCGAGCTGGTCCGCTTCGACATGTCCGAGTACATGGAGCCGCATTCGATCAGCCGCCTGATTGGTGCGCCTCCGGGCTACGTCGGCTTCGACCAGGGCGGCCTGCTGACCGAGAAGATCGTCAAGACGCCGCACTGCGTGCTGCTGCTGGATGAAATCGAGAAGGCGCACCCGGACATCTTCAACATCCTGTTGCAGGTGATGGACCGCGGCGTGCTGACCGACACCAACGGTCGCGAAGCCAACTTCAAGAACGTGGTGCTGGTGATGACCACCAATGCCGGCGCGGCGCAGGCCTCGCGGCGCTCGATCGGGTTCACCAAGCAGGACCACGCCACCGATGCGATGGAGACCATTCGTCGTGCGTTCACTCCGGAATTCCGCAACCGCCTCGATGCGGTGGTGCAGTTCCAGCCGCTGGGCTTCGAGCACATCCTGCGCGTGGTCGACAAGTTCCTGATCGAGCTGGAAATGCTGCTGCAGGAGAAGCACGTCAGCCTGTCGGCCACGCCGACCGCGCGCGACTGGCTGGCCCACCACGGCTTCGACCCGCTGATGGGCGCCCGTCCGATGGCGCGGGTGCTGCAGGACAAGGTCAAGCGCCCGCTGGCCGACGAGCTGCTGTTTGGCAAGCTGGTCAACGGCGGCAAGGTCAGCATCGACGTGCGCAACGACGAGCTGGTTGTCGAGGCGCAGGCCGAGCCTGAGCGGCTGTTGCCGGCCACGGTGGAGTAAGGGGCGCCGGGCACTGCCCGGGAGTGGAAGCAACGACAGGGCGGCTCAGGCCGCCCTTGTCGTGTCAGCCCTTCAGCGGCTGCGCTGGCGGGCCATGCGCTTGAAGGTAGCGGCTTCCAAAGGTTCGATCCGATCGACCGTGCAGCTGGCGCGGTCGGTCTTCAGCTCGCTGCGTGAATCGCCGCACAGCTGGTTGCTCTCGCCCTGGGTTTCAAACGCCAGCCGGCGCGAGGTCACGGCGCTGCTGCAGGTGCGAGTGAACACGACGCGGTAGTGCTGGTCACCATTGCGCAGCAGCACATCGCGATCGGCGCCGGCGCGGACGATCTGCTGATCCTCGCTCAAGGCAATGCAGCTGTCGCCGGTGGTTGCTGGCGGCGTGTCGGCAGCCTGGGTGGCGGGTGCGATCAAGGCGGCAGTGACGAGTGCGAGCGCGGCGAAGCCAGCGGGCAGGGAAGGCATGTTCATGGCGGGGGCAGGGGGTGGCGATCCGGACTGGATCGGGTGCCACGATGGCGCCGCCGGTGCGAATGCGAATCTGCCGCAAGCATGGCTGACCGATGTCACGGTGCATTCGGTCAGGGTGCCGTCCGGCAGGGCCGGATTTCAGGCATGACAAAAGGCCAGCGTCCAGGGCTGGCCTTGTCGGGGTGGCGCAACGCGCCAGCCGCTTACTTCATTCGGTAGGTGATACGACCCTTGGTCAGGTCGTACGGGGTCATTTCAACCTTGACCCGGTCACCGGTGAGGATGCGGATGTAGTTCTTGCGCATGCGGCCGGAGATGTGGGCGATGATTTCGTGCCCATTTTCCAGACGAACGCGGAAAGTGGTGTTCGGCAGCGTCTCGCTGACGGTGCCCTCGAACTCGATGGAATCGTCTTTCGACATGTAGTCCTGTGCGGTTCAGAAAACGGCCACGTTGGGCCTAAGGCGCAGCATTTTACGCGTCAAACGCCCAGCTTGCAAAGATTGTGTTATTCCCCGGCAAAATCCGCTGCCGGCACGCGCCCGACCAGCTGAGCCCAGGCGCCTTCCCGGCCCGGCGCCTGCACCGCGCTGCGGACCTGTTGCAGAAACGGCGCGCGCGGCAGGTGCTCGGCGCCCATGCGTAGCAGGTGCGGGTTCTCCACCTGCGCATCGATCAGTGGCCAACCCCAGCCATGCAGCGTGCGCGCCAGTGCCGCCAGCGCCACCTTGGAGCCGCCGCTGGCGCCACTGAACATGCTTTCGCCGAAGAACATCGCGCCGATGGCCACGCCATAGATACCACCGACCAGCGTCTGCCGGTCCCACACTTCGAAGGAATGCGCGAATCCCAGGTCGTGCAGCTTGCTGTAGGCATCCACCATCGCAGGGCTGATCCAGGTGCCGTCCTGGCCGGGACGGGGGGCGCTGGCGCAGGCACGCATCACCTGGCTGAAGGCGGTGTCGGCGGTCACTTCCCAGTTGCTGCCGCGCAGTTGCCGGCGGAACCTGCTGCTCAGGTGCACACCGTCGGTACGGAACACCATGCGCGGGTCCGGCGACCACCACAGGATCGGCTCGCCCTCGCTGAACCACGGAAAGATGCCGCCGGCATAGGCGTTGAGCAGGCGCAGCGGGTGCAGGTCGCCGCCCACGGCCAGCAGCCCGTCGGGTTGGCGCAGGGCGGTCTCGGCCGGCGGGAAGGGGGCATCCGGCGCATCGGCCAGGCGCCAGGGCAACTGACGGGTCATGCCGGCATTGTATTCGTCGTGGCGATACGCGATGTCTGGCACCATCACGCTTCACCGGCAAGGAGCCCCGCATGAGCGACCCCATCACCGCCATCCTCGATGCGCACGATGCGCCGCGCACACGCAATGACAGCCTGGGCATGCTGTTGACCCTGGCCAGCGAAGACCGCCCCCAGCTTGGCGCGCTGCTGCTGCAGGCGCTGGAGCGCCGCTCGCCCAGCTCCACCTTTCTCGATACGGCGCTGGATCTGCTGCCGGATGAAGCTGTCGCGCCGGTCTGTATCGATGCTTGGCGGCGCTATCGTGACGGCGAGCGCAGCGAGCTGCTGACCAGCGTGCTGGAGTTTGCCAGCTACCAGGCGCCGCAGGTGCTGCAGGAGGACTGGGACGCGCTGCTGGCGGTCGCCATCGAGGATGACATCCAACTGGCCCCGCAGGTCTGGCAGGCACTGCCGCCGCCGGTCGCGGCGAACTGGGCGCATCGGTTGACCGAGGCCGATGACGATCGCGAACTGGAGCGCGCCAAGGCACTGCTGTTGGCAGCCCAGCCGGAAACCCATGCCGCCGCCCGTGGTTACCTCGCCGACTGGAGCGATCTCGACGCGGAGGTGTGGGCGCACTGGGCAGGCCTGGCTGATGGCCCTCGGCTGCGCCGCCTGCATGACCAGCAACCGCTGCACCTGCGCTTTGGAATCAGGCAGCACCGTGCACAGGTGGCCGAAGAGCCGGGCTGGCGCAAGCGGATCTGGCGGCTGCACCCCACCTGGAATGGCGGTCAGGTGCAGCATGCGGGGCACATGGGCGGCTTGCTCGACGCTGTGTGTGGCAGTTGTCATGCACCGCTGCAGCGTCTGTTGCAGACCGACACTGCGGCGCTGGAGGAGGGAGCGGCCGGCTCGATCACCCTGGGCCTGTGCCTGGACTGCTGCGGGTGGGAAGATCCGCCCGTGCGTTTCTATCGCCACGATGCGGAAGGCGTGCCCAGCTGCCACCCCAGCCAGCACCGTGAGGTGCCGATCAATCCCACCGACAGCGGCGACCTGATGCAGGCCGACGTCGGTCTTGCCGCGATGGACAGCCCTCGCTGGCAGCAGCAGGACTGGGGCCAGTCCAATCATCGGCAGAACCTGTCGCGCGTGGGCGGCGCGCCCAGCTGGGTGCAGAGCGCGCACTACCCGGCGTGCGTCGATTGTGGCGAGCAGATGCCTTTCGTGATGCAGCTCGACTCAACATTGCCAACCACCAATGAGGGCATGTTGCTGTGGGGGAGCGGCGGCATGATGTACAGCTTCTGGTGCGGAAAGTGCCGGGTGAGCGGGCATTTCTGGCAGTGCACCTGAGCGCAGTGCCCTGAATTGCTCTGGTAGGTGCCAACCTTGGTTGGCACGCTTCTCCGACGCTACGGCTCCGCACGAAACGGGCTATGCCCCTGCAGCTCCTGCTGGTAGCGCCGCACATCCCGCCGCTCCTGCCGGCACCAGTCGCGCAGCGCCTCGGCAAACTCTGCATCGGCCACCCAGTGCCGGCTTCGCACGATGGTCGGCAGGAAGCCGCGTGCCAGCTTGTGCTCGCCCTGCGCGCCCGGCTCGAAGCGGGCCACGCCCTCGCGCAGACAGTACTCAATGCCCTGGTAGTAGCAGGCCTCGAAGTGCAGGCCGGGCAGGGTGGCGCCGCCCCAGTAACGGCCGTACAGCGTGTCGCCACCGCGCAGGCACAGTGCACCGGCAATGGGTTCGCCGTCCTGTTCGGCCAGGAACAACACCAGCCCGCGGCCCAGTGAAATCGCCAGGTGGCGCAGGAACGCCTCGGTCAGTGCTGGCGCGTTGCCGTATTCCAGGAACGTCTGCAGGTAGAAGCGGTACATCGCCTGCAGATCTGCGCGGCTGGCTTCGTCGCCATGAACCACCCGGAAGGTGATGCCCTGGCGGGTGACCTTGGCCCGCTCCTGGCGGATGTTCTTGCGGTGTTTGTGGTCCATCGCGCCCAGGAACTCTTCGAACGTCACCCAGTCACCCGGGTTCTGCCACTGGAACTGGATGTCCTCGCGCAGCAGCCAGTCGTCATCGAAGACCGTTTCGTCAGCTGCCGTGTGGAAGTTGATGTGTGCTGATGACACATCCAGCGCGGACAACTGTTCGCGCAGTGCCGTCAGCAGGGCGGTGCGCTGCGCGTCGTCACGGGCCAGCAGGCGCGGACCGGTCACCGGCGAGTACGGCACCGCGCCGAGCCACTTCGGGTAGTAGTCGCGGCCGTGGCGCGCATAGGCGTTGGCCCAGGCGTGGTCGAACACGAATTCACCGTGGGAATTGGTCTTCAGGTAGCCGGGAATGGCGCCGACCAGGGCATCACCGTCCCACAGGGTGAAGTGCTGCGGCTGCCAGCCCCAGTCCTCGCGCAGGCAGCCGTAGGTTTCCAGGCCGGACAGGAAGGCGTGGCTGACGAATGGATTGCGGCCATCGTGCAGGGCGTCCCAGGCGGTGGCGGGAACGGTCTGCAGGGAGTCGAGGAAGCGGGCGGTGGGCATGTGAGAAAGGATAGGGCAGGTGGGATGCGAACGGTGTTGGCGGGATCGGGTTGGTTTGTTCCGGGCCTTGAGTGAGGAAAGTTTGAATCCTTTGGGGGTGTGCGCGCGTTGGAAGAACGCCGCTGCGGCATCGGACAGGCTGGGTGCGTGCCGCAGGAGCGGTGCATTCATTCCACACAAGGAGTAGTCACGTTGAACCGGAAAAATCCCCGAAGAACCCTTTTTGTGCTGCTGACCCTTTTGGGCGGCGCACTATCACCTGGCCTCGTCCTGGCTGCCGCGCCTCCCGTCGCAGCAGAGCGCGACGCAGGACTCGACATGCTGTTGACCCAGAAGGCGCGTGACATCCTGGAGCGGGTTCGTCTCGTGGATGGGCAGGCGCGGACCCGCCGGGTCGAGGTGTCAGCGGATATCGCCAAGGGTGTTGTGACCGTGGCCTTGGATCGGGCCTTCCTTCCGGCCGATTACGGACCGTCGTTCGAGGATCAGCGAAGCGAGATCAGTTTTGGACTGCTGCATTGGGCCGAGCAGGCGGCGCCGTTCAGTCGTGTCATTTTTCTGTATGACGGGAAAGATATCGAACACTACTTTCCTGAGATAAAGGCTGCGGACGATGCGGCGCGGGAGGCGGGGGAGGCGCTGCGGCGGATACGTGGAACACCTGGTTCCGGGATGGCATTCGTAGCAGCCGGGCATGGGTATTTCTACAGCTACAAGGACAACCGGTGGGTGACCTCGAGGGATGAATGGAATGGCGTCTCCGAGGGGCTGTTGACTCCGTCGTACGCCGAGGAACTAAAGGCGGTGATCGAGCAAAGGAGCCAGATGCCTGTCGTCCGTCCGCGCGTTCAGACCATGGGGACGACTCATCCGCCGAGTGGTGAGGAGTGGTGGACCATAGCTGCGCGCTACGCAATTGCGGAGCAGTATCCGGGCGAGACAAAGATATGGAATACGTACGCAGGTAGTGCGCTTTGGGATCGGGAGGAGCGTGAAGACATCAACAGTCGACCGCTTCTCGCAAACCACCACCGGGCTGAGGTGGCGATTCATCTACATAGCAATGGAGAACCCTCGGGGTCCGCACGAGGCACTCGTGTGATCGTGCAGCCTGGAAGGCCGATGGATGCTGCCCTTGCACAGAGTGTTCTATGTTCGATGAAGGAGCTGATTCACTCGTTGCCTGAACATGGGGCATTCACCGTGGCTCCTGCTCCACACGCGCTGAACAAAGGGGAGAATCGAGAGGCGCACATGCCGTCGATCATCGTAGAGACGGCGTTTCACACGAACCCGGATGATGCCAAGGCGCTTCTTGACCCCGTCTTCCGGTCTGCTGCCATGAAGGGTGTTGAGAAGGGCTATCGCCTATGGGCGACGGGGAAAGCCTGCGAGCCACTGGCCCTGCAAGCACTTCCCGACGTCGAGATTCCACTTCATTCGTCCCGTGAAGTGATGGTCAACTTCGCGGGGAATCCTCAGTATCCGCTAACCGTCGAGGTGTCCGTCGCGGACTGTGACAGGCTCGGCGTGTGCACTCCTTGGAAAGGCCGGTTCGATGTGCCTGGGGAGCCGGTCAAGTACAAGACGAGTTGCACCTCCAGCAAGCCCGGCGTCGTTCGGTGGAGCGTGTTGATTCGGGATGCGGATGGTGTGACGGCGCCGCCGGTTGAGTTCAACCAAGCCTGCGTGCGGGTCTGATCGCCCCTTACGGTGAAAATAACGGCGTGCCGACAGGTGCGCACTCATCAAAAAGGCCGACGCTTTCGCGTCGGCCTTCCCGGTCAACCAAACCTCGACGCTACAGAAGCCAGCCTCAGCTGGCCTTGCCCTGCGCATCCAGGTAACGCTCGGCATCCAGTGCGGCCATGCAACCGAAGCCGGCCGAGGTGATGGCCTGGCGGTAGTGCTGGTCGGCCACGTCGCCGGCGGCGAACACGCCTTCCACCGAGGTCTGGGTGGCGTTGCCGCCCAGGCCCGAACGGATTTCCAGGTAGCCATTGTTCATGGTCAGCTGGCCGTCGAACAACTGAGTGTTCGGGTGGTGGCCGATGGCCACGAAGAAGCCGTGCGCATCGATGTCGCGGGTGCTGCCGTCCAGGGTCGACTTCACGCGCACGCCGGTCACGCCGGCCTCGTTGCCCAGCACTTCCTCCACCTGGTGGTGCCAGACGGTTTCGATCTTGCCGGCTTCCACCTTGGCGAACAGCTTGTCCTGCATGATCTTCTCCGCCTTCAGGGTGTCGCGGCGGTGGACCAGGTAGACCTTGCGGGCGATGTTGGACAGGTACAGCGCTTCTTCCACGGCGGTGTTGCCGCCGCCGACAACGACCACGTCCTGGTCGCGGTAGAAGAAGCCGTCGCAGGTGGCGCAGGCGGACACGCCGCGGCCCTTGAACTCGTCTTCGGTCGGAATGCCCAGGTACTTGGCGGTCGCGCCGGTGGAGATGATCAGGGCGTCACAGGTGTACTCGTGGCTGTCGCCGATCAGCTTGAACGGGCGCTGCGACAGGTCCGCGGTGTGGATGTGGTCGAAGATGACCTCGGTCTCGAAGCGCTCGGCGTGGGCCTGCATGCGCGCCATCAGGTCCGGGCCCATCAGGCCGTGGGCGTCACCCGGCCAGTTGTCCACTTCGGTGGTGGTCATCAGCTGGCCACCCTGCTGCAGGCCGGTGATGACGACCGGCTTCAGGTTGGCGCGGGCAGCGTAGACGGCAGCGGTCCAACCGGCCGGGCCGGAACCGAGGATGACAAGACGCTGGTGGCGGGAGGGCAGGCTGGTGCTCATGTAGACTCGCGAAAAGGTAGATGGGACAAGGCGCGGCGATGTTTGCACAGCATCCTTGGCTGGTCATAGAGTGGCGGCTGGGGCAGGGCGATTCAAGCCGATGAACAGAACAGCGCCATCCACCGGCGGTTTCGGGCCCTGTCCCCGCTTGCGCGGCAACGGATAACTGAAAACTGACGCCGTCTCGTTTATTATCAAACACTAACAGCGCATTCCAAAGGTATGGTCTAAGGTGGCGAAGCAGGTCCCCGAACGCTCCAAGTCCGACGACAAAAAGGCATCGCGTCGCACGGCGGCAGCGGCCACGACCGACAATCCACGCCGTCAGCGCCTGTGGCGCGACCTGGGTCTGATCGCCATCGCGCCGGCGCTGCTGTATCTGGCTGCCAGCCTTTTCACCTATTCAGCGACGGACCCGGGCTGGTCGCACACCGGCAGCGTGGTCGCGCCGGTACACAACATGGGCGGCCGAGCGGGCGCGTGGATCGCCGACGTGCTGCTGCAGCTGTTCGGCTATATCGCCTTCCTGCTGCCGGTGGTGCTGGGCGCGCTGGCCTGGATCGCGATGTTCGGCCTCAAGCGCGAGAGCAAGGGCGAGAACGACCTGGACCCCGCGTTGCGGCTGGTCGGCCTGGTCGGCTTCCTGATTGCAGGCACCGGTTTCCTGCACGTGCGCCTGTTCAGTGGCGACGTGTCCCATGCCGGCGGCATTCTCGGCAAGCTGGTCGGCAATTCGCTCAGCGTCGGCTTTGGCGCGCTCGGGGCGAACCTGTTCGTGCTGGTGCTGCTGCTGGCCTCGATCACCTTGGCCACAGGCCTGTCCTGGTTCGTGGTGATGGAGAAGATCGGTCGCGGCGTGATGTCGCTGGCGCCGTTGCTGGAGCGCAAGAAGGAGCAGGCCACCGAGTGGCAGCAGACCCGCGTGCTGCGCGAGGAACGCCAGGAAGTGCGCAAGGCCGATGCCGAAGTGCGCGCCAAGCGCGAACCGGTGAAGATCGAGCCGCGCCCCGAGCCGGTGATCGAAAAGAGCGACCGGGCCAAGCGCGACAACCAGATCCCGATGTTCCGCGGCGTCAACGGCGACGGCTCGGACCTGCCGCCGCTGGCCCTGCTGGATGATCCCAAGCCGCAGCCCGTCGGCTATGACAAGGACACCCTCGATGCGCTGTCGCGGCAGATCGAGTTCAAGCTCAAGGATTTCCGCATCGATGCACAGGTGGTCGGCGCCAACCCCGGCCCGGTCATCACCCGCTTCGAGATCGAGCCGGCGCCGGGCATCAAGGTCAGCCAGATCAGTTCGCTGGACAAGGACATCGCCCGCGGCCTGTCGGTCAAGTCGGTGCGTGTGGTCGATGTGATTCCGGGCAAGTCGGTGATCGGCCTGGAAATCCCCAACGTCACCCGCGAGATGATCTACCTGTCCGAGTTGCTGCGCTCGAAGGAATACGACAAGTCGGCCAGCGCGCTGACCCTCGCGCTGGGCAAGGACATCGCCGGTCGCTCGACCGTCGCCGACCTGGCGCGCATGCCGCACCTGCTGGTGGCCGGCACCACCGGCTCGGGCAAGTCGGTGGCGGTCAATGCGATGGTGCTGAGCCTGCTGTTCAAGGCGTCGCCGAAAGACCTGCGGATGCTGATGATCGACCCGAAGATGCTCGAACTGAGCGTCTACCAGGGCATCCCGCATCTGCTGGCGCCGGTGGTCACCGACATGAAGGAGGCCGCCAACGGCCTGCGCTGGTGCGTGGCCGAGATGGAGCGCCGCTACAAGCTGATGAGCGCGGTGGGCGTGCGCAACCTGGCCGGCTTCAACAAGAAGGTGAAGGACGCACAGGACGCCGGCCAGCCGATGATGGACCCGCTGTTCAAGCCGAACCCGGAACTGGGCGAGGCGCCGCGGCCGCTGGAGACGCTGCCGTTCATCGTCATCTTCATCGACGAATTCGCCGACATGATGATGATCGTCGGCAAGAAGGTCGAAGAGCTGATCGCGCGCCTGGCGCAGAAAGCACGTGCGGCCGGCATCCACCTGATCCTGGCCACCCAGCGCCCGTCGGTGGATGTCATCACCGGCCTCATCAAGGCCAACATTCCCACCCGCATCGCCTTCCAGGTCAGCTCGAAGATCGACTCGCGCACCATCCTCGACCAATCCGGCGCGGAGACGCTGCTCGGCCACGGCGACATGCTGTACCTGCCGCCAGGCACGGCGATGCCCGAGCGTGTGCACGGCGCCTTCGTGTCCGATGAAGAAGTGCATCGCGTGGTCGAGCACCTCAAGGCGATGGGCCCGGCCGACTATGTCGACGGCGTGCTGGATGAAGTGCAGACGATGGGCGATGGCGTGGTGGTCGGTGCGACTGGCCTGCCGGAGACCAGTTCCGGCGGCGGCGATGAGTCCGACCCGCTGTACGACGAAGCGCTGCGCGTGGTCACCGAGACCCGTCGCGCTTCGATCTCCGGCGTACAGCGGCGTCTGAAGATCGGCTACAACCGCGCAGCGCGACTGATCGAGGCCATGGAAGCGGCCGGCGTGGTCAGTTCGCCCGAGCACAACGGCGACCGCACGGTGCTGGCACCGCCGCCGCCGAAGTAACCCTGCCGCATTCCCGACGCCCAAGGAACCGACGCATGCTTCAACCCGTTTCCTGCGCGCTGGCGCTGGCCTGCCTGCTGGCAGCCGGCCCGGCGCTGGCTGATGCCGCCGCGACGGCTGCACCTGCGGTCGCGCCGCCGTCCACCGGCAGCGATGCCGAGGCGAGCAACAACTTCAGCTTCGTCCGCTATCGTGCCGACTACCAGGTGCGCCCTGATGCCGGCAACGTACAGACTGAAACCTACGAAATCCTGCTCAAGACCAAGGCAGCGGTGGAGCAGTTCAGCCAGGTGCGGCTGAGCTACAGCGAGAAGATGGAAACGCTGGACGTGGTCAACGCCTACACGCTGACCGCCGACGGCCAGCGCCGCGAGGTGCCGGCCGATCGCATCTACACCCAGGAAAGCTATTCCAGCGCCTCGGCGGCGATGTATGCCGACCGCAAGGTGCGGGTGATCGTGTTCCCCAACCTGGCGCCGGGTACGCGGCTGTTCTACCAAGTGCGGCGCACCCAGCTGACGCCGTACTTCCCGGGCTACTTCGGCCTGTGGGAAACCTTCAATGTGTTCACCCAGTACGACGATGCCGAGGTGACCCTGAGCGCGCCGGCCAACCTGCCCATGCATGTGGACAGCCGCGGCGTGCAGGGCAGCGATCGCCCGGTGGTGAAGAACGGCCAGGCGACGTGGCGCTGGCGCTACCAGCGCCGCGAACCGATGCAGGCGCAGAACTGGTCGGCGGCGGTGTGGGAGTTCGGGCCGAACATCATGGCCAGCACCTACCGCGACTGGGCGCAGATGGGCCGCGCCTATCAGCTGAAGGCAGGGCCGGCCGCGCAGGTCACGCCGGAGATCCAGGCGCTGGCCGACGAGGTCACCACCGGCATCAGCGACCGTCGCGCGCAGGCCGATGCCTTGTACCGCTGGGTCGCGCAGAACATCCGCTACGTGGCGGTGTACCTGGGCAATGGCGGCCTGGAGCCGAACAGCGCGCAGAGCATCCTCGACAACCACTACGGCGACTGCAAGGACCACGTAACGATCCTTGAAGCGTTGCTGGCGGCCAAGGGCATCACCAGTTCGCCGGTGCTGATTGGTGCCGGTGGCGGCCCGACGCTGCCGAGGATTCCGCTGCTGGGCCGCTTCAACCACGCCATCACCTATGTGCCCGAGTTCGATCTATACCTGGACTCGACCAGTGCCTGGGCGCGCTTCGGCCAGCTGCCCGATGGCGACCTTGGCGCACCGGTGCTGCACACTCGCGATGCCACCCTGGCGCGCACGCCTGCCAACGACCCGCAGCGCAACGCGACGGTGATGGACGTGCGCTTCACCTTTGACGCGCAGGGCAATCTGCGTGGCGAGACGGTGCCGCAGCTGAGCGACAACGCCGAGATCGGCATGCGTGCGCAGTTCGCCCAGCTCAATGCGCAGAACCGGGCGCGCGCTGAAGAATCGATCATGGCCGCGTCCGGTTTCGATGGCCGTGGCCAGCTGCAGCTGCAGGGTGTGCCGGTCGACCTGACCCGGCCGTTCGGTTATCGCATGGCGTTCCAGGCCGAGGATTACGTGGACTTCGACGTGGCCGGCGGCATGGCCGTACCCGATCCGCCGGGTGGCGAATCAGTGCGCGGGCTTTATGCCAGCGCCTCGGCACCGGACAACGAGACGCCGTTCTACTGCAATGCCAGCCTGCGCGAGGAAACCTATCGCCTGCAGTTCCCGGCCAATGCCCCGATCATCGCGATTCCCGGCAGCCAGCGGTTTGCCAATGCGGCCGGCGAGTACCGGGTCGACTGGAGCCGGCAGGGCCAGGAAGTGACCGTGCACCACCGCCTGCAGCAGAACGCGGTGCGCGGCGCCGAGGCGCTGTGCCAACCGCAGGACTATGCCGCGTTCCGTGCGCTGTTCCGCGAGGTGCGTCGTGGCTTCCGTGGTCAGGTGCTGTACGGCAAGCTGCCGGGCGCGGGCGGCTGAATCGCCGATCAGCGATCAGGGCGTCATAATGGCGTCCTGATCGCCCATTCATCTTTTGCCGGGCACACTGGCACCCAACTTTCCTGGCCGCGCGCCCACAGGATTTCCGCATGAACCTTCGCCTCCGTCGTTTCCTCGCCACCACCACCCTGGCCGTGGCCTGCGCCGCCGCCGGCAGCGCCTGGGCCGGTGCCCGTGATGACCTGAAGACCTTCACCACCGGCCTGAAGGGCCTGGATGGGCAGTTCAGCCAGCAGGTGTTCGACAGCCGTGGCAAGGTCAAGGAATCCACCAGCGGCCGCGTAGCCTTGTCGGCGCCGCGCCTGTTCCGCTGGGAGTACGTGCGCCCGCATGAACAGCTGATCGTGGCCGACGGCAAGAAGGTCTGGATGTTCGAGCCGGACCTGGAACAGGCGACCGTGCGCGAGCAGGGCAAGGAAGAGCAGAACAGCCCGCTGACCGCGCTGATCAACCCGGCGCTGCTGGAGCAGCAGTACGACGTGAGCGAAGAGGCCGCCACCCGCGATGGCCTGCAGTGGCTGTCGCTGTCGCCGAAGCGCGATACCGAAGCCAGCTTCCAGTACGCCGCGCTGGGCTTCAATGCGCAGGGCCTGGCGAAGATGGAGATCACCGACGCTGTCGGTCAGCGCACCGTGATCAGCTTCAGCGGCTGGAAGCGCAACCCCAGCTTCGCCGCCAACACCTTCCGCTTCACCCCGCCGGCCGGCACCGACGTCATCGGCAACTGATCGTGGTCGCCGGGCATGGCCCGGCGCTACCTGCTCTGGTGGATGTCAACCTTCGCCCTTGGTGGGTGTCAACCTTGGTTGACACGCTTTTGATCTGCCGGCCAGCGGCCGGCACTATCGATCATGGTCCGCCGGGCACGGCCCGGCGCTACCGCCGTTGGTAGGTGCCAACCTTGGTTGGCACGCTCTCGCGGTACAATGAGCACGTGCCAAGACATCGCTCCACTTCATTCCCCGGTCCCGATCTGCTGAGTGTCGATCGGGAACACATGCGCCCGCTGGCCGAGCGCATGCGCCCCCGCACCCTGGACGAAATGGTCGGGCAGAAGCGTCTGCTCGCGCCGGAAAGCGCGCTGCGCCGCGCGGTCGAATCCGGTCGCGTGCATTCGATGATCCTGTGGGGGCCGCCCGGTTGCGGCAAGACCACGCTGGCGTTGCTGCTGGCTGAATACTCCGACGCCGAATTCCGTGCCATTTCCGCAGTGCTGTCAGGCCTGCCGGAAGTGCGCCAGGTACTGGCCGAAGCCGCGCAGCGCTTCGCCGAGGGCCGTCGCACGGTGCTGTTCGTCGACGAAGTGCACCGTTTCAACAAGGCACAGCAGGATGCGTTCCTGCCGCATATCGAGCGCGGCACCATCCTGTTCGTTGGCGCCACCACCGAGAACCCGTCGTTCGAGTTGAACTCCGCGCTGCTGTCGCGTTGCCGCGTGCACGTGCTGGAAGGCGTCTCGCCGACCGACATCGTTGAAGCGCTGGAGCGTGCGCTGGGTGATCGCGAGCGCGGCCTGGGCGAAGAGCGCATCGAGGTCGCGCCGGAACTGCTGCTGGAAATCGCCACTGCCGCTGATGGTGACGTGCGCCGTGCGCTGACCCTGCTGGAAATCGCCGCCGAACTGGCGGGCGGGGAGGGTGGTCGCATCACCCCGCAGACCCTCACCCAGGTGCTGGCCGATCGCACCCGCCGCTTCGACAAGGGCGGCGAGCAGTTCTACGATCAGATCTCCGCGCTGCACAAGTCCGTGCGCAGCTCCAATCCTGACGCCGCGTTGTACTGGCTCACGCGCATGCTCGATGGCGGCTGTGATCCGTCATATCTGGCGCGTCGGCTGACCCGCATGGCCATTGAAGACATCGGTCTGGCCGACCCGCGCGCGCAGAGCATGGCGCTGGAAGCGTGGGACATCTACGAGCGGCTGGGCAGCCCGGAAGGCGAGCTCGCCTTCGCCCAGCTGGTGCTGTACCTCGCCAGCACCGCCAAGTCGAATGCCGGCTATGCCGCCTTCAACCAGGCCAAGGCCGATGTGCGCGACAGCGGTACCGAAGAAGTGCCGCTGCACCTGCGCAATGCGCCGACCAAGCTGATGAAGGAGCTGGGCTACGGCGCCGAGTACCAGTACGACCACGACGCCGAGGGCGGCATCGCGCTGGATCAAACCGGTTTCCCCGATGCGATGGGCGAGCGGGTGTACTACAACCCTGTGCCGCGTGGGCTGGAGATCAAGCTGAAGGAAAAGCTGGACCGGCTGCGTGCCGAGCGCGAGGCGGCGAGGGCGGCCAAGGGCGCATAGCCCGGTTTGCTTGCGGACAACGCTTCTCATTGCCTCGCCCGCCAGCATTTGTCAGACTGCGCGGCTCTTTTTTCAAGGAACGATGCCGTGCAGGAAATGATTCTGCCGTTGAAGCGCTATGCCCAGTTCGAGGGTCGCGCCAACCGCCGCGAGTACTGGATGTTCCAGCTGTTCCTGTTGCTTGCGGCAACCGGAGTAGGCGTGCTGTCGCTCACGGTGGCACTGGTTGCCGGTCTCGTCCTGGAAGCCGATTCCAGCTGGATGGCCGGGATCACGATCGGGGCGCTGGCGCTGGTGGGTCTGCTCTGGCTGGCCACGATCGTGCCGCTTATCGCAGTGACCGTGCGCCGCCTGCATGACTGCAACCAGTCGGGCTGGCTGTACCTGCTGGCGCTGGTGCCGATGGGTGGTCTGGTGATCCTGGTGTTCGCGCTGCTGCCGGGTACGCCGCAGGACAACCTGTATGGCCCCGTGCCCGCTGGTCCCTGACCGCACGGGCCACACCTCATGCAACGAAGCCGGCTCTGAGCCGGCTTCGTCGTTTCTGCGCTGCTGTCAGTGGTGCCGAGCTGCTTACTGCAGAACGCAGTCGCCCAACGCCAGGTAATCCGATCCCGAGCTGAACTGCAGCGTGCAGCTGGCGGTGAAGGAAACACCTTCCTCCATCGCTGCAAGCTTGGCGTTCTGCTCGTCATCGGAAGCGGTCAGGCGGGCCAGCACCTGGCCATCTTCGTCGCCCGCCTCAAGGACCGGCTCGCCCTGCAGGTTGCTGGAGGCGCCCAGACTCACCGCCGTGAACTGCACGGTCTGGTTGAGCTCTTCCAGCCCTAGGGAGGAATAGCCGGCCTCTTCGTAGGCCGAATACAGCCCGGCAAGGCTGGGCGCGGCATGGCCGGCCAGCGGAGCGAGGAGGCCAGCGGCGAGTGCGATCAGTGCTTTGTGCTTCAAGGTGTTCTCACAATCATGGGATCCGATCCCATGAGGGTTGTGGAGCTGATGGGCGGGGGCCAGGCTGGCACCCGCGAGGGCGGGGCGATTCCTGCGCCCCGATGGCACGAAAAGTAGATGAACACGGACTTCCGGCGCAAGCGCTGGCGCACATGCTGCCGCGCGCGTGATACACAGTGTGACGTTTGATCGATGTGATAATCATTCGCGTTTAAGGTAGACTGCGGTCCCTTGTGAACCGGTGGCCGCGTGCCGCTTTCGCCGTCACTGATGAAGTCTTCCGTCCTGCCTCCGCGCCGTGGCCCGCTGCTATCCGGCCTGTCCGCCTTGATGATGGGCCTGCTCCTGGCTACCCCGTACGCATACGCGCAGCAACGCAATCCGCTGCAGAAGATGGGCCAGACCGTGCTCGACGCACCGGCGGCCAGCTATCGTTTCGAGCGTTTCGTGATCGACAGCCCCGACCAGCAACGCCGCTGGCGGGTGAACGTCGCGATCCCGGCGAAGGCATCCAAGGCGCCATCGCCGGTGCTGTACGCGCTGGATGGCAATGCCGTGGCGATGGTGCTGGACCAGCCATTGCTGGCCGAACTGGCCACACGCAAGGCGCCGCCGGTGCTGGTGCTGATCGGCTACGACAACGACCTGCGCATTGACTCGGCGTCGCGCACCCGCGACTACACCGCGTGGATCGACCGTGCCGATGATGAAAGCGGCAAGACCCAGGCCGTTGGCGGCGGCGCAGCGGCGTTCCTGGACATGGTCGAGCGCCGCATCAAGCCCGAAGTCGAACGCCGCGCCAACATCGATCGCCAGCAACAGGCGCTGTGGGGCCACTCGCTCGGGGGTCTGTTCGTGCTCAGCAGCCTGTACACCCGTCCGGCCGCCTTCCAGTACTACCTCAGCGCCAGCCCGTCGTTGTGGTGGAGCCAGGGTGCGCCGCTGGGTGACGTCGAGCAGCAGTTCGTGCAGAACGCACACGGTCAGCCCGCGAAGGTGTGGCTGATGCTCGGCGGTGCCGAGCGCGTCGGCGACCGCGGCAAGCGCGATATGAGCAATCCACGCGTGGTCGCGCATCTGCGCCGCATTGGTGGCGCCACCCCGGATGCGGCAATGCAGCTGTCCGAACGCCTGGGCAAGGTGCCGGGGCTGAGTGTGCAGTACCGCGAGTTCCCCGGCCTCGGCCACGGCCCGATGCTGCCGGCGTCCTTCCACGCAGCCCTGCATGAACTGTATGGCGTGACCGATCGCAGTGCCGGTGACGGCCAGCCAACCGGTGGTGACAACGCCGCCGAATGAATCCCTCGCACGGCAGGGCCGTGCGACCCCACTACCCAGGCGGACTGTCGACGTGCAGCGGCCAAGGCAACCGATGAATCCCGCGCCACGAGGCGCGGCCTACGTGTGCAAGGAGCCTTTCATGTCGTTCCGTCCGTCTTTCCGCCTCACTTCCCTGGCCGCCGGCCTGCTGCTGGCAGTGACCGCCACCGCACAGCCGGTGTTCGACCAGCCGGCCAGCGCCACCTTCAAGGGCCAGGTTGCCTCACGCGGTGACAACGTGGTTCCCGGCAGCACCGCCGATGTCACCGGCCGCGGCTTCGTGCCGGGCCAGCAGGTCAGCCTGCTGCGTGGCGATACCGTGCTCAACAGCCAGCCGGTGGTGGTCGATGCCGATGGCAATTTCAAGACCCAGCTGGCCATTCCGGCCGATGCGGTGCCGGGCACCCACCCGGTGGTGGTGCGCGCCAGCCAGCCCGCCGCCGCAACCGTGCTGAAGCTGCGCGTGTCGCCGCAGTTGCCGCTGTCGGGCCAGGCGCGGTTCGCTACCCAGTCCAACAAGCTGGTGCCGGGCCTGTACCAGTCGGCCTACAGCGCTGCCAGCAACGCGGTGTTCGTGACCTCGGCGGTCGGTCGCCCGCCGGTCACCCAGTCACAGCTGCTGAAGCTGGACCCGAAGTCGCTGAAAGTGACCAAGGCCATCACCCCGGCGCAGGTGCCGGGCAGCGCCAACGGTGCCGTGTTCGCGGTGTATGGCGTGGGCGTGGATGATGCCAACGGCAACGTCTGGGTCAGCAACACCCGCCAGGACACCGTGGCCGTCTATCGCCAGGCAGATCTGTCGCTGGTCCACCAGTTCCCGGTCGGTACCGTGCCGCACGCACGCGACGTCGTGGTCGACAGCACGCACGGCAAGGTGTTCGCCTCGGCCACCGGCGAAGATCACCTGTCGGTGTTCGACGCGAAGACGCTGAAGGCGCTGGAGCCGATCACTCTGGCCTCGGGCGTGGACGACGAGAAGTTCGTGCCGATGAGCCTGGTGCTGGATGAGCCCAGCGGCAAGCTGTTCACGGTCAGCATCGGTACGCCGGAAGCGGCAGTGATCGATGTGGCAAGCGGCAAGGTCGACAAGGTGATCGACCTGGGCAATTCGATCAGCGCCTCGGGCGTGGCTTTCGATGCCCAGCGCAACCGCCTTTACGTGGCCTCGCAGGGTACTGACAACCTGCTGATCGTCGACGTGGCCAGCGGCAAGGTCGTGCACGACGTGCCGGTTGGTGCCGGCGCACTGAACGTGGCCTTCGATGCGAAGAGCGGCCTGGCTTACGTCACCAATCGCGGGGCCGGTACGGTCACTGCCGTTGATCGCGATGGCAAGGTGGTCGGCAATCTCGATGGCGGTACCTTCCCCAATCACGTCCGCGCCGATGGCAAGGGCAATGTCTTCGCCGTGAACAAGTCGCGTGGCGCTGAAGATCCGAAGGGTGACCGCATCACCCGCATCACCCGCATCAGCCTGCGCCAGCCGTAAGCCACAGGGCAGGGCGGCACCCCGCCGCCCTGCCAGCAAGGAGAACCTGCATGAACATCGCTTCCCGCCTGCGCCTGTGCGCGCTCCCGCTTGTCGTTTCACTGGTGCTGGCCGCCTGTGGCGACAAGGCACCGCCGTCTTCGGGCAACCCCGACGCAGCTGCGCCGGCTGCCGCCACCGCCGAGGCCGGGGCACTTCCCGCAGGCTGGCAGCGGGTGGCGGGCAATGACGTGCCGACCCTGCCGGGGCAGCAGGCGGTGTTGCCGACCAAGGTCCAGTCCGACGATGGTGCCGGTGTGGAGGTGGACGACACCAGCCGGATCATTGCCGGCGGCGACGACATCATCGCGGTGATCGAAGCGCTGGGACTGGGCAAGCAGGTGTTCGCCGCGCCGACCAACACCACCACCGAGGCAGGCCTGGCTGCGCCGCATCAGTTCCTGTTCAACCGCACGACCGGCGTGGAAGGCGTGCTGAGCCTGCAGGGCTCGCTGTTCATCGGCAACAGCCTGCGCCGCCACACCGAGCTGGCAAAGAAGCTACGTGAAGTAGGCGAGCCCGCGGTGGTGATCGATGACCTGCAGCCGGCACCGGACAAGGTGCGCAAGATTGCCGCCGTGCTCGGCGTGGCCGACGCAGGGCAGACCTTGGCCACCCAGGTGCAGCGTCAGCTGGATGAGGCTGCCGTTATCGGCAAGGGGCTGGAGCATGCGCCGCGGGTGATCCATGTGTCGGCGACGGGTGCAGGCGGTGCACCGACCGTGGCCGGTGCCGACAGCGCGTCGGCCAAGCTGATCGCGCTGGTCGGCGGCATCAACATCGGCACCGAGGCCGGCGTGGCCAACTATTCGCGGCTGAGCAACGAAGGCGTGGTCGCGGCGGCACCGGAGGTAATTCTGGTGACCGAGCATGACCTGCAGTTGTTTGGCGGTGCCGAGGGCCTGTGGAAGGCCTATCCGACCCTGAAGCAGACTCCGGCCGGACAGGCCAACCGGGTCTGGGTGATGCCGGATGCGCAGCTGAAGTACGCCAGCATCGGTTCCGGTGCGGGCGCGTTGGCTCTGGCCCAGGCGCTGGCGGCGCTGCCGAAGGCATGAGTCCTGCGGATCGGCGCCGCCGTCGCGGGCGGACGATGTTGTTGATTGCGCTGGTCGCGCTGCTGGGTGCGGTGCTGGCGTCGTTTGCCGTGGGGCCGCTGCGCCTGCCGCCACTGGAAGTGATGCAGGCGCTGGCGGTGAAGCTGGGCCTGCTCGATCCGCAATCGGTCAGCAGCCGTGACCTGGCCGTGGTGTGGCAGCTGCGCATTCCGCGTGCGCTGCTGGGTGCCATGGTGGGGGCGGCGCTGGCGATGGCCGGCGCCAGCCTGCAGGGACTGTTCGGCAATCCGCTGGCCGATCCGGGCATTGTCGGTGTCAGCCAGGGTGCTGCGTTGGGCGCGGTGGCGGCGATCGTGCTCGGTGCGGCAGGCGCAGCCGGCTGGCTGGTGCCGGTGGCGGCGTTCGGCGGCGGTGCCGCCGCGATCGGGTTGACCTACGCGCTGGCACGGCCGGGCAAGGGCAGCGGCAATGCCACGCTGTTGCTGGTGGGCATTGCGATGGCCGCATTCTGCTCGGCCCTGATCGGCTTCCTGACCTACATCGCCAACGAAAGCGAACTGCAATCGCTGGTGTTCTGGCAGATGGGCTCGTTGGCGCGTGCCAACTGGGCTGATGTGGTGGCGGTGCTGCCGCTGTTTGCCATCGGCGCATTCGCGCTGCAGCGCCTGGCCACGCCGCTGGACATGCTGGCACTGGGCGAACGCCAGGCGCAGCACCTGGGGCTGGATGTGGCGCGTACGCGACGCCTGCTGGTGGCGTTCAGTGCGCTGTTGGTGGGTTCTGCGGTGGCGTTCGCCGGTTCGATCAGCTTCGTTGGCCTGGTGGTGCCGCATGTGGCGCGGTTGCTGGTCGGCCCCGGCCATCGCTGGCTGCTGCCGTTGTCGGGCTTGCTGGGTGCGCTGCTGATCGTGGTGGCCGACACCGCTGCACGCACCCTGGACCCGCCCGCCGAGATTCCACTGGGCCTGTTCTCCGCCGCGCTGGGCGCGCCGTTCTTCCTGTGGCTGGTGCTGCAGCAGCGTCGCAAGGCGGCTGCATGAGCGCATTTCTGCAATTGCGCGACGTGGTGGTGCGCCGCCAGCAGCGCGAAATCCTGCATGGCATCACCCTCGGATTCCAGCCGGGCACGGTGACGGCGCTGGTGGGCCCCAATGGTGCCGGCAAGTCCACCCTGCTGGGTGTGGCGGCCGGCGATCTGCGCGCCGACGGTGGCGACGTGCATCTGCACGGACGCCCGCTGCGCGACTACAAGGCCGGGCCGCTGGCACGCGAACGTGCGGTGATGCCGCAGGAACATGGCGTGCGCTTCGCCTTCAGCGTGGAGGAAGTGGTGGCGATGGGGCGCCTGCCGCATCCGCCGGATCCGCAGGTGGACGATGCGCAGGTCGAAAGCGCAATCGATGCTGCCGAACTGCAGGTACTGCGCCTGCGCGAAGTGCAGCAGCTGTCGGGCGGTGAATCGGCGCGGACCACCTTCGCCCGCGTGCTGGCGCAGGACACGCCGTTGCTGTTGCTGGATGAGCCCACGGCTGCACTGGATCTGCGCCACCAGGAGCGCACCCTGCGCAGCGTGCGTGCCTGCGCCGAAGCGGGCGCGTGCGTGATCGTGGTGCTGCATGACCTCAATCTGGCGGCAGGATATTCCGATCGCATCGTGCTGCTGGAGCAGGGCAGGGTGGCCGCTGACGGCACGCCTTCGGAGGTGTTGACTGAAGCCAACCTGCGGCGCGTCTACCAGCAGGACGTGGTGGTGCTGCAGCATCCGCGCCGCGGTGTGCCGTTGGTGGTGGTTACCTGAGGCGAAGCGGGCATGCGAGGTTGTGCCGCGTATCATGTGCGGCTCGATTTTTTCAAAGGAATGGCCTGATGAATCTCTCCCGCCCGCGTTGCGCCCTGTATGTCGCCTTGATCGGCGTTGTCGGCGCTGCAAACGCCGCTGCGACCACCAAGGTTTCGTTGATGACTGCATCCGAGCAGGCGTCGCTGATTGAGACACGGCATTCGACCGGCGAGGGTGCAGCGGTTTCATCGTTCACCACCGAGTACTTCGGCAATGGTGAGATCGGCATGGCCTGGGAGGACAAGCGTGTGCTGCTGTTGTGCAAGAAAGCGGCCTACCTCAATCTTCCAGGGATGAAGCCCGACGCCAGCAAGCTGTCGGTCGAACAGCGGCAGATGGTGGCCTACGAGGCGATGATGGCTGGCTTCGGCGGCATCGCTGCACTGGGTGCGGTCACCGGCGAGTCGATCGAGGTTGCCGATGACGGCACCGAGACGCGTCGCCCCGGCGAATCCACGTGGGCCTACGGCGTGGAGCGCTACGAGGTGGCGACCCAGCGCATGCCGGACGACGTCCTGCGTGTGCGCGTGCGCAAGCAGGCGACGGTCAACAACGCAAAGCCGTCCGCGCCGGGTGACACCTTCAGTACCGATGAAGACCAGGCGGCGCGCCTGGCCGAACTGGCGCCCACCGGCAGCTGGACCGAAGTGCTGATCCATGGCGGTCCGCGCAAGCTGCGCACCGACCCGGCAATGTCCCTGAAGGGGTGGGTGTCGACCGTCGAGCAGCATGCTGCGACCGTGGGTGATGCCCGCCGTCTGCACGACTGCAAGTAAGCCGCCTGGCGTCCTGGGTTGCAGCCACCCATGGGGTGGCTCTACTTTGGGGCTCATCGTTCCATCCATGTGCGCAATATTCACTTGCGCGCCAGATTCACAGGTCTAAAATGCGCCGCATGAACCGGATGCCGCTCCTGAAGTTTTTCACCCTGACCCGCGCAAGCGCGGAACGGGCGTGTCTGCCTGGAGCCCCACGAGGCCGCTGATCGCGGCCTTCGCTGGACCATCCACAGAGCGCCCTCCGGGGCGCTCTTTTCGTTTCCGCTTTCCATCCATCAACCCGCTGCACCGCAAGGAGAACGTGCCATGCACCAGATCACCGAGACCGAACGCTAGCCGCACACCCTGTAGCCAACGGGGGTGTGCGGCCCCCGAAGTTGGCCCAGCAGGAATCCATCTCATGAACACCAACACCCAAACTCTGTCGCGTCTTCGCAACCTCGGCATCATTGCCCACATCGACGCTGGCAAAACCACGCTTACCGAACGCCTTCTGTGGAAGACCGGCGAGATCCACCGCGTCGGCGAAGTGCACGACGGCAACGCGACCACCGACTTCTCGGCGATCGAGCGCGAACGTGGCATCACCATCGGCGCTGCTGCCGTGCACGCGCAATGGGCGCCGCGCGATCTGCCGCTGCATCAGCTGACCCTGATCGACACCCCCGGCCACATCGACTTCGCCATCGAAGTCGAGCGTTCGCTGCGCGTGCTCGACGGTGCCGTGGCCGTGTTCTCGGCCGTGGACGGCGTGCAGCCGCAATCGGAGACCGTGTGGCGCCAGGCGCGCCGGCATGGCGTGCCGTTGATTGCGTTCGTCAACAAGATGGACCGCATCGGCGCCTCGTTCGAGCGCGTGCTGGAGCAGCTGCAGGACAAGCTGCGGGCGCGACCGTGGGCGCTGGGTATGCCGCTGGGCAGCGAAGGTGACTTCCATGGCTGGGTCGACCTGGTCGATGGCCGCGTGCTGCATTGGCAGGACGGAGGCGCGGCGACGGTGACGGCCTGGAGCGATGCCGAGCGCGCGCAATGGCGGCCGCAGCGCAATGCGCTGGTCGAAGCCGTGGCCGACCACGATGACGTGCTGGCAACGGCGTGGCTGGAAGGCCGTGACATCGACGCGGCGATGCTGCGTGCAGCGATCCGTCGCGCGACCCTGTCTGGTGCCGGCGTGCCGGTGCTGGCCGGTGCCGCGTTCAAGGACAAGGGCATCGAAACGCTGCTGGATGCAGTGGTCGATTACCTGCCGTCGCCGCTGGATCGTCCTGCCGTTACCGCTGAAAGCGAGGGTGGCGACGTCGTGCTGCCGCCGGACCCGGACGGCCCGCTGGCGGGCCTGCTGTTCAAGATCACCCACCAGCAGCACGGCGCATTGAGCTTCGTGCGGCTGTACTCGGGCACCTTGAAGGTGGGCGACAACGTGGCCAGCTCGCAGCACGCGCAAGGGCGTCGCATCAGCCGGCTGGTGCGCGTGCAGGCCGACCAGACCCAGGACATCGCACAGGCCGTGGCCGGCGACATCGTGGCGGTGCTGGGCTGGAAGGATGCGGTCAGCGGTGAAACGCTGAGCGGGCGAGGGCAGCCGTTGCTTCTGGAGAACATCCAGGCGCAGGCGCCGGTGCTGGCGTGGCGGCTGGAGCCGGCGCGTGCGGCTGACCTGATCCGATTGGCGCAGGGCCTGGCCAGCCTGGCTCAGGAAGATCCCTCGTTCCGGGTGGAAACCGATCGCGACACCGGTGAAACCCTGGCCTGGGGCATGGGCGAGCTGCACCTGGAAGTGATGGTCGAGCGCCTGCGCAGCGAGTGGAAGCTGGACATCGGCATTGGCGCGCCGCGCGTGGCTTACCAGGAGACGCCGCAGCGTGCCGTTGAAGGTGTTGTGGGCCGGTTGGTCAAGCAGACCGGTGGCCAGGGCCAGTTCGCGCACGTGGTGCTCGATGTGGTGCCGCGCGACGACGGTGAGGTCGTGTTCAATGACCGCATCGTTGGTGGCGTGGTTCCGCGCAACTTCATTGCTGCGGTGGAGAAGGGCGTTCGTGCCGCGCTGTCGGAAGGCCCCCAAGGCCATCCGGTGGTCGGCATCGAGGTCAGCCTGGTGGATGGCCAGACCCACGCCAAGGATTCGTCGGAGATGGCGTTCCATCGGGCGGGCAGCGAGGGCATCAAGGCTGCGCTGGCGGCCAGCGGCACGCAGTTGCTGGAACCGGTGATGGCTGTCACGGTGCATTCGCCGTCCGCCTCGGTGGGGGACGTGGTGGGAGATCTGAATCGTCGCCATGGCCGCGTCGCCCGCATCGACGACCAGGACGGTCGCGCCGAAGTCAGCGGTTTCGCGCCGCTGGCGCAGCTGGTCGGTTACACCACCTCGCTGCGTTCGCTGAGCCAGGGGCGGGCCAGCAGCGAATCGCATCTGCACGGCTACGAGCCGGTGCGTGCGTCGTAAGGAAGGAGCAGGGGAGCCCGTTCGCGGGCTCCCCTTTTTTGTGTGCTGACGGGGTCCGTATCCACGCATGGCGTGGATCTACCAATCTTGCATTGGCGGGGCCGCATCCACGCATCGCGTGGATCCATCCAGGGAAGTAGATCCACGCCGTGCGTGGATGGGTGCCATCCGTGCGCCACGCACTTGCACTGCATTGCAACAAAACTGCAGAAAAAGCTGGATTAAAGTGATGCCTCACGATAAATTGCGCACCCCCCGTTGCTTGCCGCCGCCCGCACCCTGCCCATGCGTGATGACAATGATCCCGGAACCCTGGAGCTGACCCTGCCGCGCAAACGCGGTCGGCCGCCCAAGTTCGGGTACGCAATGAGCGACGCACAGCGGGCCGCACGCTATCGGGCGCGGCGCGCAGGGCAGGCCAACCACGCCGACGTGCGGCACTGCAGCGATATGGTCCTGCTGGACAAGATCCGCGCGGCGGTCAGTGCACGCGACACCGAATTGGCCGGTTTTCTGGTCCACGTTCTGTGGCAGCGTTACCCGTTGCAGCTGAAATAAGTCGGCTGCGGGGTGGCCGTTGTCACCTGCCTTGTTGATAATGCGGGATTCAGGTTGTTCCCGCTGGCGCGCCCGGGATGGCAGGCGCGCATGATCGACATGGTTTCTACGATGACCACCACCAGCGACACCACCACCGAAGCTGCGCCGAGCAGCGCGCCCTTGTTCTACACCCGTCCGGTGCCGCTGCAGGCAGACCTGCACGCCGATCTGCGCATCCTGCCGGGCAAGCTCGAATTCGCTGCCAGCAGCAACTCGATCCCGCTGGTGCTGGGCGAATTCTCGCTGGCGCTGCACCACTTCCCGATCCTGTTCGCAGGCCCGAGCGCGGTGCCGATGGCGGCGGTGGGTGTGACCACCGACAACCTGTTCATCACCGATGGCCTGTGGGACGACGAGACCTACATTCCGGCCTACCTGCGCCGCCATCCCTTCATCTTCATCGACACCGGCGCAGACAATGACTTCCTGCTCGGCATCGACGAAGACAGCCCGCGCATCGTCCGTGGTGGCGAAGAAGGCCAGCCGCTGTTCGTCGATGGCAAGGCCACCGACATGGTGCAGCAGGCGCTCGAGTTCTGCGGCCAGTTCACCCGCGAGCACGAACAGACCCAGGCGTTCTCCAAGGCGCTGGTCGACAACGGCCTGCTGGTCGAGCGCAATGCAACCGTGCGCCTGCCCGATGGTCGTGAGTTCAACCTCAACGGCTTCTTCGTGGTTGACGTGGAGAAGTTCATTGCACTGCCGGACGCGACCGTCGTCGAATGGCACCGCAACGGCTGGCTGGCGCTGATCCACCAGCACCTGATGTCGCTGGGTCGCTTCAACGACCTGACCCGCCGCCAGGCGGGTCGCAACGCCGCCTGATTCAGGCCGCCGGCGCGGTTCCTGCACCCCGGGAGCCGCGCCAGCCTTGCATCTCGACCAGCACCTGGCGCGCATCATCCCATTCGGGTGGCGTGTGGTCGCCCAGCTCCCAGAGATCACCGGCAAGCGCCTCCATGCCGTCCGTACCAAGCATCTGCAGCGCCCCCTGCAGCCGATGCGCGTGATGGCGCAATTGCGCGTCATCACGACGAGCAATCGCCTCATGCAGGCATTGCAGTTCGTGATCGATATCTTCTTCGTAGGCGGCCACCAGTTCGTGGGCAATGCCCTCGCTGGTACTGGCGGTCACAGGCTGATCGAGAGCCCGTAGCAGCGCATCGATCTGCAGCGGCTTGACCAGCACCGCGTCGATGCCCGCCGCCTGGCAGCGTAGTGCGTGGTCACCACCGGTGAAGGCGGAGAGCGCAAGCAGCCGGGCACGAGGTGCTCCTTCTTCCTCGTGCAACCGCAATTGCCGGGCCAGCGCGTATCCATCCATTCCCGGCAGGCCGATATCCAGCATCACCAGCGGGCAGGGCGCCTCCTTCTGCAGCGCCAATGCATCGTCGGCGTTGGCAGCCTCCTGTACCGTCGCGCCCCAGCACCGCAGCTGGGCTGCAATGACCTGTCGGTTCAGCGCGTGGTCCTCGACCAGCAGGATGCGCATGCCGTCCAGCCGGGGCAAGGCGGCCGCTGTTGAAGCGGCCTGCGCATCTTCCTGCACCGGCTGCACGGGCAGATGCAGAATGAAGCGGCTGCCGCGTCCATGCACGCTATGAACATCCAGAGTGCCACCCATCGCTTCGGCCAGCGTGCGACAGATCGACAGGCCCAGCCCGCTGCCTCCGCGCTGCCTGCCGGCGTCGGCCTGCTGGAAGGGGACGAACAGCCCTTTCATCTGCGCTGGCGCGATGCCGATGCCGCTATCGATGACTTCTATCAGCAGTGATGCGGGCTTCGCTGGCGTATCCAGCTGCAGGCGCAGTTCAATGCCGCCTACGTCGGTGAACTTGACGGCATTGCCGAGCAGGTTGTCGAGCAGTTGCCGCAGGCAGTCCGGGTCCGTTGCCAGCAGGGGAAATGGCGCCTGCGGCGCGGAAAGTTGCAGGCACAGCGCCTTCTTCTGCGCCTCGGGTGCAATGGCCTGCAGCGCCTGCGTGCATACCGCATGAGCGTCGCAGGGCAACAGCTTCGGTCGGAAAGTGCCGCTGGCCAGGCGGGAGAAATCCAGTGTGCGATTGAGCAGTCCGCGCAGCGCGTGGCCCGCATTTGCAGCGGCGGCCACCAGCTCGCGCTGGCCAGCTGGCAATGGCGCCTGGCCCAGCAGGTCGATTGACGCCATGATCGCCTGGGCCGAATTGCGCACCTCATGGCTGATCATGCCGGCCATCTGGATCTGCTTCTGATCAAGGCCCTGCTGCAGACGCAGTCTGCGCGTGGCCAGCAATGGAAGCGCCAGCAGAACAACGAGCGCAGGCAAAAGCCAAAGTGTGGTGGCACCGAACTGACGCCGCAGCGTCTGCCCGAAGGCGGCTGGCAGCGCCTGCTGGGCCCAACGCTGCAGCAGCCGGGCATGTTCTTCGACGGTGATGTCATCCAGCGCCGCCTCGATGCGCTCAAGCAGCCTCTGGTCTTCGCGCCTGGCAAGCAGATGCAGTTGGGTCGGAAAACCGGCGTCAAGCACCTGCAAGCGCAGGCTGTGGGAAAAGTGGCGCCGCGTCATCGGACGCGCGGTGGATTCCAGGCCGATCGCTGCGTCGGCAATGCCAGCATCCACCGCAGCCAAGGCCGCCCGCATGCTGGGCTGGGGCAGGACGGGCACTGCCGGGTAGTGCTCGGCGAGCCACGCCGGATAGGGGCCTCCTTCAACGGCAGCGATCCGCAGCGTGCCGACATCGGCAACCCGCCGCGGCAAGCGCTCGCCGATGCGGCCGGCCAGCACGCTTGCACCGCCATGAAAGCTGCGCGAGGGCGTCAGGCTGGGGCAGGGCAGGCGCGCCCCATCGCCAGCACCCTGCACCAGTACAAGATCAGCCCGTCCCTCGCAGACGGCACTCATCGCTGCCAAGGTGCTGGGGAAGGCGAGTTCAACGAAGGCCAGGCCGGAATGGCGGGCAACGAGCGAAGCATAGCCATGCGCCAGCGTCTGCAGCACCTCGGGATCTGCAGCATCTTCGGGCGCAGGGTGCAGCGTGGGCCCCGCAGCCACCCGGACCTCGCGCCCAGCGGCCCATTCTCCGTGCTGGATATCGCCCGCGGACGTGCAGGGAAGCAGTGTGAGCAGCGCCAGCAGCAGGGATTTGCGTGCGCGCTTCAGCAGCGCGGTCACAGGGCCTCCAGCTGCTGCCGCATCGCGAAGATCTCCGCATCATTGCGCAACCCCAGCTTGCGCAGGGCCGCGACCTTCTGCGTGCTGACGGTCTTGATGCTTCGGTGCCGGTGCAAGGCAATCTCCGAAACGGTCAGCCCATCCAGGACCAAACGAATGACCTCGCGCTCATTCCTGCTCAGGGCGTCGCAGGGCGTCAGCAGCTTGCACGAAGGCGGTATCCGGCAAAGTCCTTGGGAGACACGCACGACCGCGTCGGAAAGTTCGGCCAATGGTTCGGATTTGCCGACAAAGCCGCTGATTCCTGCATCCAGCAAATGGTTGATGATCGCCGCCGAATTCTGCCCGGCGAAGCCAAGCAGCGTCACCCGCGGTAGCGCCTGGCGCAGATGCTGGACGAGCTCGGCGCCGCTGATATCACGGGGCGCCAGGGTGATGTCGATGACGGCCACATCCGCGTGGCACTGCTGCAGGGCCAGCACAAAGGTCTGGCTGTCACTGTGGCTGGCTACGATCTCGAAGCGGCTGTCGTTGCCGAGATGAAAGGCCGTGCCACGGCGGACGACGTCATGGTCATCGAGCAGGGCCAGGCGAAGCCGGCGCGGTGCAGGGAATCCGTTCATGCGCAGGAGTGTTGTCAGCGCCGAGTGGCGTGGCGCTTATTCTGGCGCCGCTGTCGCGTCGTTCATCGAAAACGTTCGATTTTTGAGACTTTTCCTAGAGCGGAGTTGGTAGAAGCCTGGTCTTTGTGTCGGGAATGGCACTACGCGGGTGCGGCAGCGCAGCCTGTTGCGTCTTTGCCTGTGCGTGGTGGTGCCAATTAATGTGACGCGTCACGCCCGGCGGACCCACTAACGTGGACTGAAAAAAGGGGCGGCCGCAAGGCCGCCCCAATGTCGCTCAATGGGCGTACTGCAATCAGAACCGCACCGACCACCGCGCGTTCGCACCATGGTCGCGGCTTTCACTGCCGAACTGGCCGCTGTAGCCCAGCTCCAACTGCTGGTGCGGGCTCAGCCATGCCGACACGCCCAGCTCGGTCACTACCGCGTTGTCAGCAATGGGAGCGCCACTGACGGCAAACGCGGCGCCACCGTTGACGAAGGCGAGGTTGGCCACCTGGCTGCGGTCGCCAGTGGCCCGCCGATAGCCCACCGCACCGCGTAGGTGCAGCCAGCTTTCCTGCTGGAACGAGGCCTTCAGTCCCTTGTCGAAACGCAGGCCGGCGGTGGCTACGGTGGTGCCGGTGTCGTCGACCTCGCCTTGCAGCGCCGCTGCACCTCCGCGTTCGTTGACGCGCTTCAGGTCCACTTCCACACGTGCAACCTGCAGATACGGCTCCAACCCGCCCTCCGGCCCGCCGAAACGATAACCGGCTTCAAGGAACGCTTGACGCGTACGGCCGTCATAGCGCGCGCTCAGGGTGTCACTGAAGCCCGCGAATGCCACCTCGCGGGTACTGTCCACTTCGTGCTTGCTCCAGGCCACGCCGCCGCGCAGGCCGAAGCCACCCCAGTTGTGGCTGGCGTAGGCGCCGAAGTGGGTGTTGTCGATCTTCGACTTGGCACGCCGGCCATCCTGCTGCTTCACATCGGTGCGGCCGGTGCCGGCCAGCAGGCCGACCTGCCATCGATCGAACTCGCGGTCGATGCCGACCAGCAGGCCGTTGCTGTTGGCTTCGGTGCGTGCCGTTTCGGCATTGCCATCCAGTTTGCCGTTGCCACCGATCGCCTGTACCCAGACGCCGGCTGCGTCGCTGCCACCGGCACCTGGTGCGGCTACGCCGGCACGGCGCGACAATGCCGCATCACGCACATAGCGACTGCTTTCGACCAGCGCCAGCGGCGTCGCAGCGTGCAGTTCGCCACTCAGGCCATCCAGTACCGCAGCCACCTGCTGAGGGAACAACTGGGTCAACGGCTTGGGAAGGCCCTGGTTGATCGCGAGGGTATCGGCCGCAGCGCCCACGGCGCGCTGGTTCGGAGTGCTGGCCGCGGTTGCCAGCAGGGCACCGCGGGCCACGCCGATGCGCGTGGTATTGGCGGCGTAGGCCACACTGAACTGCAGGAAGGGTGAGAACGCGCTGAAATCGGTCTTCGCGAACTGGCCGCTCACGCCGCCATCGGCGCGCAGCACGTTGAACTGTTCGCCCAGGTAATACACACCCGGCTCGGGTAGTGCCAGCAGGGTTCCGCCCAGCGTCGCAGTGCCGGTGACGTGCAGCTGGTCACTGCGGCTGCCCGGTGCCAGCTCGGCCGCATAGGTGCCGGTCGCACCCTGCACGTAGTTGCCGTTGATGGTCAGCGTGCCGATGGAATTGCCTGGCGCGATGATGCCGTCCACGCTGGTGCTGCCGAGCGTGCCGATGCCCTTCAGCAGGCCGTTGGTGCCGACCGTGGTGGTGGCGCCGGTCTGCGTGCCGTTGAAGGAGACCACGCCGCCGTCGACCACCAGGTTACTGTCCTTCAGTACGCCGCTGGCGCTGATCGTGCTGACGCCGCCGGTGGTGTTCAGTGCGGTGGAAGCCAGAGTGCCGTTGAGCAGGAGGTGGCCGTTCTGCACCTCGACTGCCGAGGTGAGGGCGTTGCTGCCATTCAACTCCAGCGTGCCCTCGCGAAGCACCACACCGTTGAAACTGTTGTCGCCGCTCAGGCGCAGCCAACCGATGCCGGACTTGGTCAGCTTGCCGGGGCCTGCGATGTCGTTGGTCCAGTCGTCCCAGGCGTCACCTTCCCAGACTTTCAGGCCGCCGGCCTTCTGGTTCATTGCCACGTCGGTGTCCACGCGCAGCGAGCCATAGCCTTCGATGGCCTTGCGCAGATCGACCATGCCCCAGCCGTAGACATCGTCCACTCCCGGCGCGCCGAGGTCACGCGCCGTTGTCAGCAGGACGTCACGCACCTGCGCATTGTCCAGATAGGGGAAGCGCTCGAACAACAGGCCCAATGCGCCGGTGATGTGTGGAGCGGCCATCGAGGTTCCGCTCTTCTTGACGTAGTCGTAGTCCGGCAGCAGGCTCCGCGTGTCAATTGTGACGTTGCCAGCGCTGTCCTTGGAAAGCGTGGCGTCCAGCTTGGTTTTGGCGCCATAGGTTGTAGAAAGAATTGCCGTGCCAGGTGCCGCCAAGCACCAGTTTGCGGCCAGGCCGCAGCGCATGGAGCGATTGCTCAGCTCCAAGGCTTCATTGACGTTCACGACAGCCAGCCAATACGGCTCAACATCTTTCTGGGCGCGTGGCAGCGTGGCGTACATGCCCGCGATCGGCGCCTGTTGTGGAGATGGATTGGGCGCGTCGGTATTGCCTGCAGCCCATACTTGAATGAGGCCGGTCCCGCGCGAAGCGGTGGCCATCACGGCCAGCCGGTCGGCGAAAACCGCATGCGACAGATAGACGTCCATCTGCTGGGCCGTGCTCGGCTCGGTAGCAAGCCCCCAACTGTGGTTGATGGCCCGGATCTGCTGTTGTTCGAGCTGTTCGTACAATTGGCTGAAGGCCGCTGTAGGGGCGCTGACGGATTTGGAACTTCGCTCGAGCGTCATTCGTGGCGAAACACTGAGATGCGCCACACTGTTGGAAAACAGGCGGGCGACACTGAGGTCGGCACCGAAGGCTACGCCGTGCATGCCGGTGCCATCCCGATTGGCAGCGATCGTCCCAGACACATGGGTGCCATGTGTCCCGTAGGTGACCCCTTCAAAATAGTTGTTTCGGTTGAGCAAAGCGGCGTATCGCGGCTCAAGGGTCTGATAGGTGAGCTGGACCTGATCGCCATCGGTCCTGAAGCAACTGTTGGGGCCTTCGATCACCTCTGCCGGGCACAAACTGCCATCGGCAAGAACCCCCGCCAGGCGGATGCTCCGATGGTTCTTGCCGGCGAACTCGGGATGTCCAAGTGCGGCGCCATCGTCGAAAACACCCAGCCGGACGCCTTTGGCGGTCAGGCCGCGAGCGTAGGCGAACTCGGCGCCCATGGCAGCCAAACCCCAGTCTGCTTTGAACTCATCGGTGCGCCAGCTTTCTGGATCACCAGCATTGCCAAGAATGGCAGTGCTGGCGACCGCTGCAGGCGCAAGCGTCGCCGAGGCAGGGCCGGCAACGGATGAAACGGTAACGGTGTTGATCGTCGGCTGCGCCCATCCTTCCAGCAGTTGGCGCTGCTGCTGCCAGGCCTCCAGTGATTCAGTGGCCATCGCCGGCAACGCCGTTGCCAGCAGCAGCGAACTGATTACGGCAATCGCCAGGGGGCTGGGCGAGGGGGAGGGCGGCGAACGGTCGTGCAGCAGTCGAGTCATCATGCAGCTTCCTTGATTGGGTGACGGGACGAGGTGAGCAACTTGCGCCGGGCTTACGGGCCAGGTGCTGTAGAGCGTGCGGAAGCGGGGCGCTTGGACAGGGGTTTGTGGGCCGCTCCAAGTGGTAACGTCGGCAAGTGCGCCTCACCCCCAGTGGCTTGCTGATGCACGCAAGCCCGCTGGTGCCACTGGCCTGTTGCATCCGCCGGACCCGTGGCCAGAATCTGGGTGTTCGGTTACAGCCCAGGCGCGTAGATTTGATGGGCGGACCGGCGTCAATTGAGGCTGAGCGGCTGATTGCGGCTCGGCGCGATATCTGGGTGAGAAAGCGTGTGCGAGCTCGGCAGATCTATCGGGAGACGATCGCTGGCTTTAACAGCGCGGGCGTGCTGATGCAGCGTTGGCCGAGGCTAACCGTGGCGGGCCTGGGATTGGTGGCCCGCCAGGTAGGCGAACTCAGGGGCGTCAGCCTGGGAGATCGGCCTGGGAACAGGTGGGCCAGTCGGCTTAGAACATAATATACATACTGCCGTCGACAGAGTTGCTAAGGCTCTGAATTTGAACGGGATTTGCGCGCGCGACGCTTGGTGCTGCGACGACTACCAGCATCAACACTGCCGCCGCCGCGCTGAGTCTGTCCAGGACTGAGCGCCACACCTTGCGTTCGACCGGGGAGGTCGCGCGTTCGGCGTGAATCTTCGCCATCCAGACAGCACCGTCGAGCTTGCCCAGTTCGCAAAGCTGCGCAATTCGCTCATCTGAGAGACCTGCCACGCCCTTTCGCGCTTGGTGAAGGGTCTGCCGCTGAATTCCCAATTTCGTCGCCAAAGCCATATCGGACGGGAGTCCCGACCGTTCCCGCACTGCGTCGAGAAGTTCTGCAAGAGCGCTCATGTGATGAATCCTATTGACACGACGTGATGGGATCAGTTTACATCCGCCACGTGATGTAGATACATCACACCCGTCACCGGCACCCCAAGGCCGCTGGCGGGTTCCCTTGGGGGCTTGGGGTAGGGGACAGGGATGATCGATCCGCTTATTGCCTTCGTGCTGCTGGCAGCCATCGTGGCCGTGTCCATCGGTGGCGCTCGCATCGTTTCGTGGCTGCTCGACCGGCGTGACCACACCGCCTCGCAGCAGTCGTGCGAAGCCGCCTTCGTCGCCCAGGCTCGTGCCGAGCTGGCCGCAACCGGCTGGACCCCGAGCCACGAGGCGCTCTATCAGGCCGAAATCGCGGCCACCAAGCGCGGCAATCTTCTGGCCGCCGCCAACTACGCCGAGCAACAGGAGGCCGCCAATGTCCGCTGAGTGCTTCGTCATTAGCGCTTCGGACTGGGACCAGTTGATGTGGGTCTTCTCCGGCATGTGGCTCTTTCTCACCATCCTTTTCGTGCTGTCGCTGATCGATTGGGATGTGTTCTGGCACCTCCTGCGCCATTACGTAAGGGCGCTGCTGCGTCGTCGTCGCATGCAGCGCAACCGGGGTGCAGCAGATGGCCGTTGATCGCGCTCGCTTCAGGATGGCCGTTGAGGGCGGGGCAGGGGGCTTTTCCCCGCTTTCGCCCGGTGAAAAGGGGCAGCGGGCGGCGGCGGAGATTGGCCCGGGGAGTAACACGGGCCAAAAGGGTCAGCAGGACGCAATCATCGACTACCTGACCATTGTGGTCCCGCTCTCCGCCCTTGAAGAAGTGAACTGCAAGAAGCTGGATCTGTTGCTGTTTCGCATGTTCGGATTTCAGGGCGAAGTGGTTGCCGGTGCGATCCGTGATCGCAACTGGAACTTCTACGAGCAGTCAGCGGTGCTTATCGACCGGGAAAACGAAGTCGTCGGCCGTGTCGGCATCGGCGGTAAGAAGAACACCGTGTGCCTGAGCCTTACCGGCATGGGCTGCAAGTGGATTCGTGACTGGCCGCGTGTCTACAAGCAGTGCGCCATGCTCGACGCCAAGATCACCCGTGTGGATTGCGCGCACGACGACTACGAAGGCGAGCGCCTGGACGTGCATGCGCTGCGCGAAGTCGCTGCACAGGGCGGTTTCACCGAAGGCGGTTGCCCGCCGCGCCATCGTTTCATCTCCGATGAAGGCCATAACACCGGCTGCACGCTGTATGTCGGTGGCAAAGGTCACAAAGAACTGTGCGTGTACGAGAAGGGCAAAGCCGAGGGCCTGCCGTCTTCTCGTTGGGTGCGCGCCGAAGTGCGCCTCTATGGCAAGCACATGGAAATCCCGTTGGATGTGCTGTTGAACCCGGGCGCATACCTGCGCGGTTCGTACAGCGCCTTACAGGACCTCATCAAGGGCGTGTGCACTCGATTGCGCACGATCCGCAAGCACGTCGAAGTTTCTGCCGAGGCAATGGTGCTCTGGATGGAGCGTCAGGTAGGCCCGGCCCTCAGTGTTCTGCGCGGAGCGTTCGGAGCTTCTTGGTCCGACTTCTGCGAGGCCCGCATCGTCCGTGACGGTCACCCCGGACGTTTTCGCGGTATTGCCAAGGGTGACGCACTCCATCGTTTCGTGAGGGAAGAACTATGCCCATCTGCCGCGTAAAGTCCGGTGCCGTCGAAGAACGGCACAACACAAAGACCAACGCCATCAATCGTTCGCAGACCGTGGGTCTCGACCTCGGCAACGGCTTCGAACTGCCGTTCCGCGTCGGCCTTGGTCAGCGCCCCGCCTACCAGCCGGGTGAGTACGACATTGATCCGCAGTCGTTTGCTCTTAGCGAGTACGGCGATTTGGTGCTGAAGCGTTACGTGGATCTGGTCCCGCTGCAGGCCAAGGCCGCAGCAGCCCCGGCGAAGCCGTAAGCCATGGCCGTGCTGATCCCCGCTTGCCGCGAAGCCGACCTGGACACGGCCACGGGGACCTGCACGGCTGTGATCTGGATTCCTCAGCCGGCACTGCTGCCGGAACTGCCGATTGAGGATGCACAGGCCATTGGCGTAAAGATCGCGCTCCTTTGGGCTGTCGCGTACGTGTTCCGGCTCATTCGCAAGAAAATCGAACAGTCCTAGGAGGACGCATGAAGAAGATGTTTAACGCCCTGAAGGGCAAGGGCACCGCGCTGGCGGCCGTGGGTACTGCAGCGCTTGCGTCGGCTCCGGCGTTCGCGTCGGGCGGTACCGCTGTTGATGTGGGCGCGGTCGTTACCGCCATCAACGGTGCCTTGGGCCCCATCGGTCAGATCGGCATTGCAGTGCTGAGCGTGCTGGTGGGCATCAAGGTCTACAAGTGGGTGCGCCGCGCGATGTAATGGCAACCGGGGGGCAGGGCCGACTCCCTCCCCCCGGTCTTTCAACGCCCTGGACAGGGTAGGGGGCTTGGGATGGAAGGGTGGATCTGGCTTGGCGCATGGCTGGTTGCCTGCGCGATCATCTTTGTGGACTTCAGCTGATGCCGTCGCATGCTGTGGTTGCTCTGCGTGCTGCGGCCATAGTGCTGGCGCTGTTTTTGCTGCTATGCCCTAACTCGGCGCATGCCGCGACGGATGTTGGTCAGGCGATGCAGAGCTGTCGCAATAGTGTTCAGTGGAAGGCGCTGAACTCCGCGCGCCGATGTGATGATCTTGGGAGGATGCCTGACGGAGTTTGCCTCGTCGGATTGCCTGCGACAAATGGGCCCGGGCACATCGGCACATGGTCCTATGACTGTGACTTGACGTGCAAAAGCCGCGCCGACTACAACGGCCCCTATCCCAACAGTCAATACACGCCACTGAGCGGTTCAATTTCTTGTGATCTTGGCTGCACGGTCGCCTGGCGACGGAATGCTGATGGGTCGGTCAACGGATCTGCGAAGAATGCAGACAAGCCGTGTACCGGCGAGGATTACGACAACGACGACAAATGCAACGCGGCCGTTGGTGGTGGTAATGGCTATTTCTACAATCGGCAAGTAGGCGTCTGCGAGCCGAAAGAGGCGGACTGCGGCGGGGGGCAGAAGCCCAATTCTCTCGGGAAGTGTGCTCCCGAGCCCTGCCCAGATGGCATGGCTCAGCAAGCCGATGGCACGTGCAAAAAGAAGGACAACGAGTGCCCGGCAGGGCAGGTCCGTTCGCCGGACGGCAAGTGTTTGCCTGGGGACGGTCAGTGTGCCGCTGGTGAGGTTCGCGGGCCAGACGGTACGTGCAAGAAGGATGGAGACGGCGACGGTCAACCGGATGACCCCGGCGAGAACGAATCCTTCTCTGGCGGTGACGACTGCAGCGCTCCACCATCGTGCAGCGGGTCTCCCATCATGTGCGGTCAGGCGCGCATCCAGTGGCGCATTGACTGCAACACGCGAAAGAATCGCAACATCTCGGGTGGTCTCTGCAGCGCTATGCCGGTCTGCACGGGCGAGAAGTGCGATGCGATGGAGTACGCCGGACTCCTGATGCAGTGGCGCTCAGCCTGCGCTCTGGAAAAGATGGCGCAGGGTGCCGGCAATGGCGGTGGAAGCGCGGACGTAAAGGCGATTCGTGACGCACTCACCGGGAGCGGAGGAGCTGTTACAACCGCGCCGGATCGACCCAGTTCCGACGTATGGTCACGCAGCAGTGGTACGCCGGTAAAGCCAAACACCAGCGGTTATGGCTGGGGCCGTACGTGCCCTCAACCGCCAAGCATTGAGGTGTTCGGGAACTCAATTCAGATCAACACTGCGCCGGTCTGCAATTGGCTGATTCTCGGCGGATACTTCGTCATGGGTCTTGCTGCGCTGTTCTCGCTGCGCATCATCGCAACTAGGGACGCTTGATCATGCCAATGCTCATCAGTACGTTGCTTACCGCGCTCGCTGCGCTGTTCCGCTCCAAGTGGGGTCCATGGGTCGCTGAGGCGATGGTATGGCTGGGGTTGTCCTGGGCAACCAATGAGTTCCTTGTTCAGCCGTGGATCGACCAAATGGAACAGGCAATGCGCGCTGGCGCGCCGGGCGGCGAGTTTGGCGCCTTGGTTATTGCCTACGCAGGCCTGATGAAGTTCGACGTTGCTTGCACCATGCTCGCGTCCGCTGCCACTGCCAAGTTCGCTGTGGGCGCTGCAAAAACGTTCCTGACGAAGCGAACCTGATATGCCTATCGAACTGTTCACCGGTCAGCCCGGCAACGGCAAAACGGCATTGATGATGGAGCGGCTCGTTGCAGAGGCGAAATCAGCGGCCCGTCCGATCTTTGCAGCAGGGATCGACGGGTTAGATCCGGGCCTTGCAACTGTCTTGAAGGATCCACGTGAGTGGAATGCGGTCAGGCCCGGCGAAACCTGCACGTGCAATGACACGGAGTCGGAATCGGCCTGCGACGCACATGTGATCCCGAACGGCTCGCTAATCTTCGTTGATGAATCGTGGAAGTGGTTCGGGCACCTTCATGACGCTTCACGTCAGCAGACGCCGCGCCACGTTCTCGAACTGGCTGAACATCGGCATCGTGGCCTGGACTTCGTGTGGACTACACAGCAGCCGAACCAGCTGTATCCGTTCGTACGTGGCTTGATCGGATCGCACGCGCATGTGGTGCGCCGCTTCGGCACCAAGATGCTCGATGTGTACCGCTGGGGTGAGTTGAACGAGGAAATCAAATCTCTCGCAAAGCGCGATATGGCGCAGCGTACGACGCGCCTTCTCCCTTCGCAGGTTTTCGGACAATACAAGTCCGCCGAGGTTCACACGATCAAGGCTCGCATTCCATTCAAGGTGATGCTGCTGCCGGTGCTGATTGTCGTTGCCCTTGTGTGCGCCTACTGGGCATACACGTCGCTTCGCTCATCGGACCTTGCTGGTGGAGAGGGGAAAGAGGGGACGCGATCGGCGTCAGCCGATGCGGCCCCTTCGCCGTTCCGCGCCCAGGGCGCGAAGGAGGATGCACCGCGCTGGCCCACAGCCGCCGCGTATGCCAAAGACCATTTGCCGCGCATCGGCACCATGCCGTGGACGGCACCCGTTTTTGATGAGCGTCAGGCGCGGTCCGATCCGCAGCTGGTGTGCATGTCGTCACTGGAGGGGGTTGATGCACAGGGCGTGCATCAGGAGGCCAGTTGCCGTTGCCTGACAGAGCAGGGCACCGCTTACGAGTTGAGCCAGCCTGAGTGCCGCACGCTGGCGCGCAATGGACCCGTCTACAACCCTTACCGGGAGCGTTCTGAGGAACGCCGGGAGCAGCGGCTTGATGCGTCCGAGCGAGCCCGGCCGGGATCGGCGTCGGGGTGGACGGGCAGCACCGTGCAACACGTTGAGCGTTCTATGGGCTCGTTCCCGGAATCTGCGTCCTATCGATCAGATAGCTACCTGACCACTCAGCCGGGGCCGAACAAGCTATGACCTGCAGCGGGCGCGAGTTGTTGAAGTGGCTGGCCGTCATCCTCATGACCGGGGATCACGTCGCCAAGGTGATCTATGGTGGATACGTGCCTGGACTCAGTGAAGCGGGGCGGGTTGCCTTTCCGCTGTTCGCACTGGTGATGGCATATAACCTCGCCCAGCCCGGCGCTGATGTGGGCAAGTCCGTTCGCAGGCTCGCGTTGTGGGGTGTCATCGCGCAGCCGGTGCACGCGCTGGTGTTCGGCTACTGGTTGCCTCTAAATATCCTGCTCACGTTTGCCTTGTGCGCTGCTGCGGTCTACGCGGTCGGCCACCGGAAATGGATCGTCCTGGCATTCGCCGCGGCGGTGCTTCCGCTGTTCGTGGACTACCAGTGGGCCGGTGTGGGGTTCGTGCTGCTGGCGTGGGTCGGATTCCGCACAGAACGGCCTCTGCTGGTTTTGGTGGCATTCGCGCCGCTGTGTGCCTTCAATGCCAACCTGTGGGCGCTGGCTGCCATTCCGGTGGCCGTGGGGCTGTCCCATGCAGCGTGGCCGGTTCCGCGCGGCCGTTGTGCCTTCTATGTGTACTACGTAGCCCACCTTGCCTGCATAGTGCTGCTGGCACCTATGCTGCGGCCATGAGCCTGCACCGATACTTCGCGCGCGAGCGAAGCCGTAAGGCGTAGACGGTCAAGGGCAGGGGGCGTCGGGTACGTTCTCCCATCCGCCTGGAATCCGCCGAAACGCGACCCCGTTGATGCAGCGCAATTTATCGTGGTCGGTCGCGTTCCTCAGCCGAGCGGCTTCCGCATTCTGGATGGCGATTTCATCGTCCATTGCCTGAGCCATCTTGATTTCCGCCTCGGCGCGTTCGCGGCGCTCGCGCAGTTCGGCCATGAACGCCTTGTTGTGCGCGGTGTTCGATGGCGTCTCGTTTGAGGCGGTTTCTGGTCTATTGAACCGCGCATTCCATGCGTCTCCGGTCCGCAGATGTAGCCAGATTCCAGCACCGGCCATGCCCAACAGCAGCACGGCCCACATACCGAGCCACGGAAACTCCCAGCGTGAGCGTGGGATGGGCGGCAGGTATTCCGGTCGTTCGCGCTCCATACGTCCCCCAAGGCGTTCTACGCGCATTCTACCGGGGTGTAGGGGCGGCGCCCCTACGGAAGCGCCTCACACGCGCTGGCGGCGTTTCGGCCCCGGTACCGGCAGGACTGCTACAGGTGGTTCGGCGTCAGGGCCAGCCAACGCCACCGATGGACGCTGTTGGCGGCGAGCCACAACATCTCGCAGATTGACGACAGTGGCAGGACAATGCGGAAAGCCGGCGCGTCGATTACGCACACGCTTGGAACTGTCGATCGACGGATCTGAACGAGCGTCGCCCATCATCCGGCGCCATTCCTGCGCCTGCGCAGCGGTGAGCGACAGCCAGGCCAGATCCTCGGGGTACAGTTCACGGCCTTCGGGGGTGACCAGTCGACCAGCCTTAAACGAAAAACCGGCCCAAGGGCCGGTTAGGTTGCGATCTCGCACGATCAGGCTCCATGCCGCAGCGGGATCAGGGGGCGAGGCAAGCGGCGTGCCAGCCAGCCCCGGATGCGCTTGAACATAATATACATTATGCGAAATACAGAGTGTCCGCCGAAAGTTGCAGAAGATTGATCCACCTCTTCGCGAACCCCTAGCCGGTTAAGCTCACGTCGACTTCGGGCTCTACCGCCGTGCGCGCAACCTTGGGGTCGCCTCCTTTGAGAACATCAGCAGCTTGACTCGACAAATCTGACCTACTCAATCCAGTCCTCTCGCTCAGATTTCGCCGTTTCCAGGGCTTCATGAAGCCGGGCATCAAGTTGCTGTCTTGCTGCCTTAGCTCGGTCGGCTCTCCGAAGCCACGAATCGAGCGTGAGCGTAAGCAAGAGGAGTCCGAGCACCACGCGACGGAGCAGCGTTTCGAATAGGAGTTAGCAGCTCACGAACCTAGATGGCGAAGTGAACGCGCAACTTCGGACCCGTTCGGCAGCGAATTTCTCGTTGTTCCGTTCACATGCAGCTACGCCAAAGTTCACCGGATCAAGAGGCGCTCAACGGTGGACTACTGGTGAGTCGGTTGAAATGTGCGATTTCCTGGAACGAAGCCCTGTTTGGGTCGGAAGCGCCCCTTCCCTACCCCCGATAAATCTCCCTTATCGACCTGTGGAAGGCTAACGTACGCCGAGATCGCGCCTCCGCTCTGGGAGCGTGAGAGATCCCAGTCCGAGAGATCATTGCGCATGCAGACCCTCCGAACAACCGCCTGCATGGGTAATCAGCCGCGGCGCCGCTTGTGCCCGGCCCTGGACGACGATCGACGCCATATGCCCGATTGGCGCTGACACATCTGCACCCCACCACACGGCGCTGGTGCCATCGCCGCCAAGTGGTTGCCATTGAGTGCCCCACTCGGCTCCGCCAACGTGCTGGTTGCTGGGATCCTCCAGTAGGCCTACGCCGCGGGCCTTCAACCAGGCCTCCTTGCGTACCCACAGCCGGGCCAGCGCGCTGGCAGCATGCGATTCGGGCGTGAGTTGGAGGTCGGCCCGTTCCTGCTCGGAACAGATGTAATCACGCATGGCGCTCTGGTCAGTGATGCTGGCGATGCATTCAATGTCCGCACCTACTTCAGTGGAGGCAATGGCCAGCACAGCATGCGAGGTGGAGTGTGACAGGTTGAACTGGACTGGATGGTCTCCGACCAGATAGGGCTTCCCGTGACGCCCGCGCTCGAAGCGAAGCGCTGCGGGGGGAAGCTGCAGACAGTCTGCGATGATTCTGCGCAGTTGCCCGTGCGCGACGGTGTAGGCCACCTTGTCGCGGAGCGCGTGAAAGCGGGCAGCGCGATGCTGCTCTTCGGCCGAGAGCAGCGGCCCAAGTTTGCATGCCAGGTGCATGTCGTCCAGCGGCCAGCACCAGCAATGCACCTCATCAGGTGATAGGGTCACTTGGTTACCGCATGGGACTGTGCCATCGCCGACCAGTCCCCCAGCACGCTATCCACGATGGCCCGGTCATGGTCGAGTATGAAGAAATGCCCCCCCTTGAACCAGTGCACCTTGAACCCCCGCTGGGTTTCCTCGCGCCACATCGTTACCTCCAGCGCGTCGGGGTCATGTTCGTCGCACCCGGCCAGTACCGTGATGGGAATCCGCAACAGCTCGGCCTTCCGGTACCGGTAATCGAACGCCATGCGGAAGTCGGCACGCACGGCGGGCAGTACCAGTTCCATCAGTTCGTCATTGGCCAGTACCGCCGGCGGCGTAGCTGCATACTCCTGCAGTACACTTTTGAGTTGATCGGCTGGCAGGTCGTGCACACGTCTCAGGGGGCGCCGTCGCTGCGGTGCATCGCAGGCGGAGACGAACAGGTGCTCGGGTAGCGGCAGTCCCGCGGACTGGAGCAGGCGCGCCAGCTCAAACGCCAGCAGAGCACCAAGGCTGTGGCCGAACACCACGAAAGGTGCCGGGTCCAGCAGGTTGATCTCCCGGGCCACCGCACCTACAACATCGGCCAGGGCCTCCAGTGGCTGCTCCAGCAGCCGGTCTGCGCGGCCGGGCAGCTGTATCGCACAGATCTCGGCGCGCGCCCCCGCGAGTGCCTGCCAGCTGCGGTAGGTGCTGGCATTTCCGCCAGCAAAGGAAAAGCAGAACACGCGGCGTGGCGCGCCCTTCTCGGGCGGCCGGGCAAACCAGGGCGAATGTCCACCAGCTCGCAACATCAGCACGTCTCCTCGGACTCGTCGAACTGGCGCGCGTACGTTCCCGCGATGGTGCCGTCCTCCATGCGAATTACCCGGTCGGCATAGCGGAAGTAGGCGTCGTCATGACTGATCACGATGACAGCCTTGCCTGCGGCCCTGAGCGTCTGGAGAATCTGCGTGTAGAAGATCCGTTTGAATTCCGGGTCTTGATCGGCCGCCCACTCGTCAAACAAGTAGGCGGGACGATCTTCCAGGAATGCTGATACCAGCGCCAAGCGCCGCCGCTGTCCGCTGGAAAGGCGAGTGGAACTGAAGCGACCATTGGTAACCCGGACCTTGTGCTCCATCTGAAGAATGCGCAATTGCTCGGCGGCAGCGTGGTCAAATTTCGCATCGTCCTGGGCGACGGCATGTTCGAACAGCTGAAAATCGGCGAACACGGCTGAAAATTGATTGCGATAGGCGGCCACATTGTCAGCGGTGACCTGCTGATCGTTCACGAACACAGCCCCCCTGTCGGGCTCATACAGGCCGAGCAGCAGCATGGCAAGCGTTGTCTTGCCGCTTCCATTGCCGCCGGTTAGAAACAGTATCTCGCCTGACCGTACAGTCAGGTTGATGGGCCCCACATTGAAGGCGACCGTCGAGCCATCTTCGGTGCGGCGTTCGACCTGCCGCAGTTGCAGCGTCAATGGTGCATGAATGACGAGCGATGCCTCGCTGGAGGACGGGGGCCGTACATGGTCGTCCAGTTCAGTGCCCACACTGTGCACCCGGGCAAAAGCGATGCTGGCCTGACGCAGCGGAGGTATTATTGCCAGCAGTTCGCCCACCGGCCGGATCAGGTAGAGCAGGATCACCGTGGCGGCCGCAGCGGCCGGTAGCATGTCCGGGTACAGTGCGGGGATGCCGAACAACACCAGACCGATGATGACATAGAAGCTTGCCAGCCCCGCGTTGGAGATCGCCACGTAGCCGGTCATTGCCTGGATGTAGGATGCGCTGACCTTACGCGCCTCTGGCAAGACGCCCTCTTCGACCACGAACGCGGCGCGACGGGCATTGAGCTGCAGTTCCTTGGCGCCAGCCACCAGGGTGCCAAACTGCGCATACAACGCATCCAACTCTTCCCGGACCCGTCGCAGGCTCTGGCGCGGACCACGCTCGGCACGCCCGTAAGCCGCCATGGCCACTCCGAGCAGGACGGCGATCGCCACGAACAAGCCGCCGGATGTGATGGCCATGTAGCCCAAGCAGATCAGGGCAAGTACGCCATTGGAAAATGCCAGTGGAATCAGCGCCGAGGCGGACACGATTACGTCGGTATCCTTCGTCAGGATGGCATTGAGTCGCGCAGCACCAATGGCCTGTTGCTTGATGAAAGGCACCTTCAACAGCGATCTGCTCAGGTCCTCGCGCAGGCGCACCACTGTCGCTTGCGCGGAGCGCATAAGCAATAGATCGCAGACGGTCTTGGAAAGCAGGAACACCAGGCAGGCGAATGCATACGGCCATCCGCCCGACATGCCCTGCCCGGTCATTGCATGCCCGATCAGCACGGCGAGGCTGGCGCCTGCCAGACCACTCACTACTCCGGCGACTGCGCCGATGGCGAATCCAAGCCGGGAATGCCGGAACAAGTAAGCGGTAAGCGCCTTCATTGCGCACCTGCTGCGGAAATGCCATCGGCCTGCACAATGTCCCTGACAATGGACAGGTACTGTGCGCCGAGCGCCTCGATCTCGGATCTATCGAAGTAGGCAGTGCTCCAGTTGAGGGTGAGCAGTCCAGAGGCATCGGCCTGGCTCATTGCCATGGTCAGGTTGAGGGGATAGTGGAACCGGTCGAACGCATGGATCCGCTTGATATTGACACCTCGTGGCTGGGCTTCGAGCTGGCGTGAGTGATGGAAGTCGACGAAGTTGAACGATCCGAAGAACAACGTGTCCGCTTCAGGAACCATCACTCTCAGGTCGGCTCGGGCGTGCTGTTCCACTTCCTGCAGTCGGATGGCGAGCCGCCGGCAGTCGTCGCCTTCATCTGCGACCACGGGAGCCATGTTCCAGAACAGCCCGATAGCACCCAGCGGATCAGACAGTAGTTCACTGCGACCGTTCATGACCACACCAACCGTAGTGCGCTTTTGCCCGGTCATCGCCCGCATAAGATGGTGGTAGGCGTTCACAAATAGCGCCTTGAGTGGAACCGCGTTTTCTCGGCAGTATGCCCTGACCTGCTCACCGAGCAGGTTATCCATGGGCAGCGCGATGGGTTCCAGCGATCCGCCACCCGGGTCGTCGCGTCGCGCGCGCAGGGTGGGCGTCCGCTCGACCGCATTCCAGTAGCGGCGTGCCCTTCCCTGCGCTGCGGCATCCTGCTCCAGTGCCACTAACTCGCCCGCTACATTGGCTTGAGCGGTCGGTGCGAAAGGCGCCCCGCGGCGGTAGGCTTCATATGCCTGCAGCAATTGCCCGAGAAACACGATGTTGCCCCAGCCATCGCAGATCGCATGGTGGATTGAAATCATGAATTCATAGCTGTTGCTGGAGCGCGTGAACCACCGGAAGCGGTATAGCGCTTGGTCGCCAAGTGCGTCGAAACGGTTGATCCGGTCCTCTCGCAGCATCCGCAGCACGGCAGTCTCCTGTGCTGCGGAATCGAGGTGCGACAGGTCATCACGTTCCAGTGCGAAGGGCACATGATCCAGCACAGTCTGCCAGATGCCCTCGCCGTCCTGGCTGAAGCGGGTACGCATGACAGGGTGAGCGGCGATCAATGCCCGCAACGCCCGCGCCATGGCATCTGGATCCGGGTCTTCATCCTGCACGTGGAACGACTGCTGGCAGTGATATACCCCCTCATCTCTCGACTCCCCGTAGCCCATGACCATGACCTGCTGCATGGACGAGAGGCGATACCGCCCGCCCGGCAACGTTGCCGCGGCTGATACAGGTTTCGACGGCGATGCGGGGGAAGACATGCGCGTCGCAAGCGCGGCGATCGTGGAGTGCCTGAGCAGCTGCACTACGGTGAGGGCAATGCCACGGCGGCGGACTGCCTGTACCACCTGCACGGCGCGGATGGAGTCACCGCCGAGTGCGAAGAAGGGGTCGTGAACTCCCACGCGCTCGAGTAGCAGGACTTCGCACCAGATCGCGGCCAGCATTCGCTCCATGTCAGTGAGTGGCGCAGTATAGGAGCGTCTGGCGACGGCGCTGTCATCCGGACGCGGCAGCTTGGCCCGGTCAAGCTTCCCGTTTGCGTTCAGTGGCCACTGCGGCAGGATCACATAGAGGGCGGGCACCATATAGTCCGAAAGGTTCATCAGCAGTGCATCCCGCAGGTGTGCGGGGCTGCCTATCGCTTCGTTGTGGCCCAGCAGGTAGGCACACAATTGCCGTCTCTCTCCGGCATCCTCATGGGCGACAACGACGGCGTCGCGCACGCCGGGCATGGTGCGCAACCGGGACTCAATTTCGCCCAGTTCAACGCGGAAACCGCGGATCTTGATCTGGAAGTCGTTGCGCCCCTTGTACTCGATCGTACCGTCCGGCATCCAGCGTGCCAGATCGCCGGTTCGGTAGCGGCGGGCGCCAGGACGGGGGTTGTTCGGATCTGGGAGGAAGTGCTCGGCCGATAGCGCCGGACGATGCAGATAGCCTCGGCTGACCGGGGTGCCGCCAACGAACAGCTCCCCGTAGACGCCGATCGGGCATGGCGCGCCATGTGCATCCAAGATATGGATGGTGCCGTTGGCGACCGGCTTCCCGATATGCGGGCGAGGCGCGCCTCCACGAACGTAGGCGATGGTGGCGTCCACGGTGCATTCGGTGGGGCCATACACATTGAAAAAGCGCGTGCCCGGCAGTTCCTGCATTGCGGCCCACAGCTCCGCGCTGACAGCATCGCCACCGATTACGAATGTCATCGATGCGCGCAGCGCAGCAGTAGAAAGGCCAGCTTGGAACCACATGGCCAACTGCACGGGAGTGCCGTCCAGTACATCAAGGCGCGCGGTCCGTAGGAAATCGAGCATGCCCTCGCCGTCGAAACGCACGTCTTCGGGGACCATGACCACGCAATGGCCCGACATCAGCTGTGTGATGGACTTCAGTGATGCGTCAAAGGCCACGGAAGCGTTCAAACCGATTCGGGCGCCGGGCGAATATGGCGCAAAGATGGACTCTTGAAGCGCCGTCCATAGGTTGAGCACACTGTGATGCTCCACCATCACGCCCTTGGGCAAGCCCGTGGACCCTGACGTATAAATGACGTAAGCCAGATGACGATCGCTCAGGCCTGCTACCGATACCGGCGTGTCGAGCGCGTGGGCGACCTGCGGCCCATCAATACCCAGAACCGGCAGTTCGCCGGCGACCGCCTGGAAACAGGGTGCCTGTGCGCAGGTGCTAACCAGCGCAAGCGCACCGCTGTCGTCCAGAATGTGGCGAATGCGCTCAGGGGGCATTGCCGGATCCACTGGAACATAGGCGGCGCCCGCCTTGAGGATGCCCAGTAGACCTATCATTGTGCTGGTGCTGCGTTCGGCGCCCAGCGCTACCCGGTCGTCCGGTCCAACCCCCAAGGCTGCCAGCACGTGTGCCACCTGGTTGGCGCGTCGGTTCAGTTCGCTATAGCTGAGTACAGTGCCACCCTCTTCCACGGCATCGGCATTGGGCTGCAGCAGAACCTGCTGCTCGAACTGCTGGTGGATCAACCCGGATACCGCTCGGGGCCGGGACGTGTCGTTGAACGTGTGCACTACCGCCTCGCGCTCATCGGCTGATATGAGGCTTGCCGACAATGCAGGCGCCGCAGGATCCGCAAGCATCCCACTCAGCGCGGCCCTGTAGTAGCCGAGGATACGCGCTGCTTGGCGGGCTCCCATGCGCTGGGGATCGACTTTGAGCTGGAACGCAATCTGATCCTGTGATTGGCTGAACGTAGCAGACAGCGGGTAGCCGGTAGCCTCGTGGCTGTGGTTGCCCAGGATGGTCACACCTGCTGTGCCGGCGAGCTGGTCATACGCATGGAAATGCACGTAATTGAACGTGGATTCGAAATGTGCGACGCGGCCGTTATCCGCGTACAGGGCGAAATATGGATGGAAGCGATGCTCGATGACGTCGAGTTCACGTTCGAAGGTTTGCAGGATCGCCTGCTCCCAACTGCTGTGCGTGCGTGTGACGCGCAACGGAAGCGTGTTGAGGAACAGGCCCAGCACCTTGTCGCCATCCTCGGCTTCCGGGCGAACATTGCATACCAGTCCCGTGATCACATCGTCCGTGCTGCAGATCAGCGAAAGCACGCTCATGTGAGCACACAGCAGCACCGTGCGTACCGGTACGCACAAACGATCCGCCAATCCCTGCAGCGCCCTCAGCTGATCGGCGGGGATCACGTCCTTCAGGGTGCCGCTGAAGTCTGCGATCTCGTCCCACTCCGCGCCCATACCGGTTGGCATGGGGCACGGAGTGTACCCGTCGAGGTGCTTCTTCCAGAAGGCGCGTTGCGGCTCCGAGTTCAGTGCCTGCTTTTCTGCGGCGGCGGCATGCCCTGGATGGGTGTTTAGTGGGGCCAGCAACAGCCCCGGTCCGGGCTCGCCCAGCCGCGCGAGGTACCCACCAAAAAGCTCGGCCTGTAGCAGCGACACGCTCCAGCCATCGAGAATGGCGTGGTGGAAGCTCAGCGTGTATTGGAGCGATCCACCACGTAAGTGGACGAAAATCCGGAGGAGCGGGGCCTGCGACTCGTCGAAGTCGTTTAACTTCTCAGCCTCCAGGAAGTTCTGGATCTGCATGTCCTGTCCAGAGCGGTCGAAACCGGATAGATCCATGACCTGCAGAGGTACATTGGCTTGTTTCCATACCGTTTGCATCGGCTCGGCCTCCGGATCGAAAATGAAGGCGGTACGCAGTACGGGGTGGCGGCGGGCCATGACCTGCAACATCTCCCGCATCAGGGGCTCATCCCAGCGCGGGAGCTGCAACTCCAAGCTGAAAACGTCGTGGTAGACGCCGCGGTCGGATTGAGCCTGGGCATCGAACAGCATCCCCTTCTGTAGCATTGTCATGGGGTAGCGTGCTTCGAGCGATGGATCCCCCGCGAGTACTGCATCCATGGTGTTGTCGACGACGGAAATTGGTTGCTGGCTAACGGTGACCTTGGCCAACTGGGCCACGCTCGCGCTGCGGAACACCTGCGCGACGCTCAGCGACAGGCCGAGTTTCTTGGCCTTGGCGACCACGGCGATAGTACGGATGGAGTCGCCGCCCAACTCGAAAAAGTTGTCATGCCGACCTACCCTTTCGATCCCGAGCACGTCCTGCCAGATCGATGCGATGGCCTGTTCCACCTCGTTGACGGGGGCTTGGTATCGGTGCGTGGCAATGGCGGTGGCGCCTGGAGCGGGCAGCGCTTGCCGGTCGAGTTTACCGTTGCCCGTCAGAGGCCATTCTGCTACGCGCACGAATGCAGTCGGGATCATGTACTCGGCCAGGTGATGGCGCAGTGCCTCACGCAGCGCTGCCGCGGAAGGATTCCCGCCTGCTTCTGCGATCAGATAGGCCACCAGGCGCTTGTCGCCCGGCACATCCTCCCGCGCATGTACCACGGCCTCGCGCACCCCGTCGCAGGCCTGCAGGCAGGCTTCGATCTCCCCAAGCTCGATGCGGAAGCCTCGGATCTTTACCTGGAAATCGTTGCGGCCTAGGTACTGAAGATCGCCATCTGGCAGCCTGCGGGCAAGATCGCCGGTGCGGTACAGCCGTGCCGATGGATCGCTGCCATACGGATCAGGAAGGAAACGTTCGTCAGTTAGTTCCGGGCGGTTGAGGTAACCACGCGCAACCCCGGCTCCGCCCACGTACAGCTCTCCGCAAACACTGACTGGCACTGGTTGTTGATGCGCATCGAGCACGAGGATGCGCAGGTCACTGAGCGGGGCTCCGATCAGGCTGCCCCGCCCCGCCTCCACATCGGCGCGTTCGATGCGACGGAACGTAGCATGCACGGTGATTTCCGTAATGCCATACATGTTGACCAGCCGGGTACGGTCAGGGTCGTTACGGAGGATCCAAGGTGCCAGCATGGAGAGGTCAAGCGCCTCGCCGCCAAAAATCACATGACGCAGCCGGTGGCGCAGCGTGCTGCCGGCCTCTGCTGCGATCAGCTGACGAAACGCACTGGGCGTTTGGTTGAGTACGGTGACGCCCTGCTCTACCAGCAACGCGTGGAACTCACCAGGGCTGCGGCTGATGTCGGTCGGGACCACCACAAGGCGCCCGCCGTACAGCAGCGCCCCCCAGAGTTCCCACACCGAGAAGTCGAATGCGATGGAATGGAACAGCGTCCACGTGTCGTCCGGGCCGAATTGGAACGCGTCACGGGTTGCCGCGAACAATCGTGTGACGTGACCATGCTCGACCATGACGCCCTTGGGCTGCCCGGTCGAACCGGATGTGTAAATCACATAGGCCAGATGTTGAGGGCGGAACTCTGACAGGGACGGCTTGTCAACCGGCTGATCGCGTGGTAAGTCCAATTCATCGAGCAGCAGTAACGGCACCTGGGGGAACGAGGGGAGTTGTTCGGCCACGACCGAGTCGGTCACCAATGCCATCGGCGCACTGTCGGCGAGCATGAACGCGAGGCGTTCGCGCGGGGCCGAAGGGTCCATCGGCACGTAGGCAGCGCCTGACTTGAGGATCCCAAGCACCCCCACTACCAGGTCCAGGCCACGATCCATGCACAATGCCACGCGTTGCTCGGGTCCGGCACCGCGGGCTCGCAGTGCGTGCGCCAGTTGGTTGGCGCGGACGTCGAGCTCGCGATAACTTAGGGTCTGCTTGCCGTGCACCAGTGCCACCGCGTCCGGAGTACTGGCGGCATGCGCCTCGAAGGCCGCTTGGATGGGGTCGTTCTGTACATGCCGCGTTGGTGCGACGGGACCCCGCACCAACGTCTGCTGATCGACAGCGGACAGCAAGGGCAACGTGCTGACACGTTGCTGATCATTAGCCACCATGCCCGTCAGGACATGCTCAAGTGCATCGGCCATGGCCTGGACGCTCGCCGGTTCGAACAGGTCACAGGCATAATCCAGCCCGCCGAAGAGCTCGCCAGCACGTTCCACAAAGGACAGCGACAGTTCGAACTGGGTGGTCACCTGCGGCATTGGCAATGACGACAGCGCAAGGCCCGGAAGACTGAAATCGCCTCCGTCCGGGGTGTTGTCCAGTGACAGCATTACCTGGAACAGCGGGTTATGCGCGAGGCTGCGGACCGGTTTGACGGCGTCCACCACTTGCTCGAAGGGAACGTCCTGGTGCGCATAGGCTGCCAGCGCAGTGCTCCTGATCTGCGCAAGGAGCTCGGCCACCGTCGGATCGCCGTCCAGTCGCACCCGCAGGGCAAGGGTATTGACGAAAAAGCCTATCAACCCGGCAAGCTGGGGGCGCTGGCGGTTGGCAATCGGGGTGCCGACTACCATGTCTGTCTGTCCACCGAAACGGGACAGGACAATTGACCATGCACTGAGCAGTGTCATGAACAGCGTGGTTCCGTGCTCGCGGGACAGGCGCTTGAGCGCGGTCAACAATGTGGTGCCGATCCGGAGTGGCAGGCTGTTGCCGCGGTAACGCTGCACAGCGGGTCGCGGCCTATCGGTTGGCAAGTCGATCGCGACCGGGGCGCCGGCCAAGTGCGTCTGCCAGTGGTCAAGCTGGCGCTGCAGCGCCCCGTCGCGTAGCCAACCGCGCTGCCACACCGCATAGTCGGCATACTGCAACGTCAGGGGCGGCAGCGGGTCTTCCCGTCCTTCACTGAAGGCAGCATAGAGGGTGCCCAGTTCGTGCATCAGAATGCCCAGCGACCACCCGTCGGACACGATGTGATGCTGGGTTATCAGCAGCACATGCCGATCTGCTGAAAGACGCAGCAGCTGCCCGCGCACCAAAGGTCCCTGCGCGAGGTCGAACCGCCGTTGCGCCTCAGCAGACCCTATTGCACGTACCGCGAGTTCCTGCTCTGCGTCTGCCATGCCTGACAGGTCGTGATGATCGAGCGGGAAGCCGACGTCGCCTGCAGCGATGATTTGCCTGGGTTGCCCGTCCACACTTTCAAAGTGCGTGCGCAGGCTCTCATGGCGCGCAACGATCCGGTCCAAGGCCGCCTGCAACGCCGTGTGGTCGAGTACGCCCTGCAAGCGCGTTGCCGAGGCGATGTGGTAAGCAGCACCTGCCGCCGGGTCTAGCTGATCCAGAAACCAGAGTCGCTGCTGCGCCCAGGACAACGGCGGCGGCGGCCCAGATCGGCGAGGGATCACGGCCGGGGTTGCCGCGACCTGCCGCCGGGCATGTCGCTTCTGCAGTTCACGCAGCAGTACCGCGCGCTTCAGCTGCTCAGCCTCCGACTCTGTTTCAACGCTCATTCTGTTCTTCCTCTTCGAGCATCCGGCGAAGGTCCTGCTGTGACAGGTCACTAAGCATGCTTCCCAGGTTGTTCACGTCCTCGTCCTGGAACTCGGCGATCTGAATGCCCACTACCGCATCGGCAAGGGCCGCGAGTACGGGGCGCTCGAACAACGCGCGGACGCTCAACTCGATGGCGAACGCGTCGCTGATCCGGGCGCATAGCTGCACCGCCAAAAGGGAATGTCCACCAAGGTCGAAGAAATTGTCATGCCGACCGACCAGCGCGATGCCAAGCACATCCTGCCAGATGGCAGCGATGGCCTGCTCGGTCTCGCCGACCGGCGCTTCATGATCTTGCTTCGCAATCGCATCTGCTTCGGGTGCTGGAAGAGCCATCCGATCCAGTTTGCCGTTGGCCGTTAGCGGCCACTGCTCCACGCGCACGTAAGCGGCGGGAACCATGTAGTCCGCCAGGTGGCGCAGGAGGGACTGGCGCAGCGTCGCGGAGGCGAGTTGCGCGCCGGGCTCGGCCAAGACGTAGGCGACCAAGCGTTTGTCACCGTCCGCGTCCTCACGTACTAGCACCACGGCTTCACGGACGCCGTTACAGGCCAGCAGGCGTGCTTCGATCTCACCCAGTTCGATACGGAATCCGCGAATTTTCACTTGGAAATCGATACGACCTCGGTATTGAAGCTCTCCCTCGGGCAGCCAGCTGGCGAGATCGCCGGTACGGTAGAGTCGTGCCGAGGGATCGCTGTTGTAAGGATCTGGCAGGAAGCGCTCGGCGGTCAGTTCCGGGCGGTTGAGATAGCCACGCGCCACGCCGCTACCACCTACGTAGAGTTCTCCGGTCACACCTATCGGCACTAGCTGTTGATGCGAATCCAGAACCAGCAGCCGCAGGTCTGAAAGGGGAACGCCGATCACGCTGCCCCGCCCCGCCTCTACGTCACCGCGGTGGATGCGGCGAAACGTGGCGTGCACGGTGATCTCTGTGATGCCGTACATGTTGATGAGCTTGGTCTGCTGCGGATCGTTCCGGTCGACCCAGGTGGCCAACATCCGCAGATCAAGCGCCTCTCCGCCGAAGATCACATAACGCAGCTGGTGGCCCAACGTACTGGCAGCCTCCGCTGCGATCAGCTGCCGGAAGGCACTGGGGGTCTGGTTGAGAACGGTGACGCCCTGATCCACCAGCAGTGCATAGAACTCTGCGGGGCTGCGACTGACCTCCGTGGGCACTGCGATCAAGCGACCGCCGTGCAGCAATGCACCCCAGACTTCCCATACCGAGAAATCGAACGCGAAAGAGTGGAACAGTGTCCAGACGTCATTGGCATCAAAGGTGAAGTTCTCCTGTGTGGCAGCGAACAGACGACTCAGGTGCCTGTGTTCGACCATCACGCCCTTGGGCTGACCGGTGGAGCCAGAGGTGTAGATCACATACGCAAGATGCTGTGGCTCCAATGCTGCCGTGGCCGGGTTGTGGCGGGGTTGACTGTCCACCATGCCTGGGGTGTCGACAACCACCAGCGGAGCCGCTGGCGCATGCTGGAATCGCGACGCCAGATGCGACTGGGTCACGACGGCCATCGGTGCACTGTCCGCCAGCATGAACGCAAGGCGCTCGGGCGGTGTGGTCGGTTCCAGCGGGACATATGCCGCGCCGGATTTTAGGATACCCACGATTCCGATCACCAGCTCGGGCCCACGGTCCATGCAAAGCGCCACCCGCTGTTCGGGTCCGATGCCGCGGGCCCGCAATGCGTGGGCCAACTGGTTGGCGCGGGCATTGAGCTCGCCGTAGCTGAGTGTGGTGTCTTCGAAGACGATGGCTACCCTTTCCGGATGCTGCTCGGAGTGCGCCTGGAAACGCGCATGCAGGAACTCCTGGGCCCCATGGTCGTACGGCATCGGGGAGAACGACGACAGCAGACTATGCCGCTCGTTGTCGGGGAGCAGTTCAAGCGCGCTCACCTGTTGGCGGTCATCACGCACCATGCTGTCTAGCACAGTGTGCAGACAGTCGATCAATCGTTGCACTGTAGTGGGGTCAAACAGATCGCTGGCATATTCCAGCCCGCCCAACAGCTGACCGCCGCTTTCGACGAATGAGAGTGACAGATCGAAATGCGTCGTCACGTGCGGGGTGGGGACAGAAGACAGGGTCAGCCCAGGCAGGCTGAGCTCCCCTCCGCTGGGGGTGTTGTCCAGGGACAGCATTACCTGGAAAACCGGGCTGTGCGCCAGGCTCCGTGCGGGCTTCAGCGCCTCAACCACCTGTTCAAACGGCACGTCCTGATTCGCGTAGGCCGCAAGCGTGGTGGCCTTCAGCTGGGCCAGGAGTTCGGCCACGGTGGGATCCGCATCCAGCCGGACCCGCAACGCCAGGGTGTTGACGAAGAATCCAATCAGCGGCTCGATCTCCGGACGTTGACGGTTGGCTACCAGGGTGCCAATCACCACATCGGACTGGCCACTGATCCGTGACACTACGGTGGACCATGCCGCCAGCAAGGTCATGTACAAGGTTGTGCCATGCTGCTGGGAAAGGCGCCGCAGCGCGGTCACACGCTCGGCGGTGATCTGCAGGGGCAGATTGCCACCTCGATAGCTCTGAGTCGCCGGCCGCGGGTGGTCCAGCGGCAAAGTGAGAAGGGCCGGTGCGCCGGAGAGGTGGGTCCGCCAGAAGTCAAGCTGCTGTTCCAGTACCTCGCCCTGCAACCAGCTGCGCTGCCACGAAGCGTAGTCCGCATACTGAAGCGGTAGCTGCGGTAGCGGATCCTCCCCTCCTGAACTGTAGGCGCTGTACAGGGTGGATATCTCGTGGACCAGCACGCCGAGCGACCAGCCGTCGGAGACGATATGGTGCTGGGTCACCAGTAGCACGTGCTCCTGCGCGGACAGGCGTAACAGGCGCCCCCGGATCAGGTCGCCCTCGGACAGCGCAAAGCGCTTCTGTGCCTCGGCGGCCGCCAGCTGCCGCACGGCCGCTTCCTGCTCGGCTGTGTCCAGTGCGGACAGGTCGTGGACGTTCAGGCTGAAGCCGTGGTCTGGCGTATCGATGACCTGTTCGGGGCGCCCGTCCACGTTGCGGAAGCGTGTGCGCAAGCCTTCGTGGCGGGCCACGATACGATTCAGCGCGGCCTGCAGCGCCGGCTGGTCCAGGGTTCCGCGCAGGCGGATGGCAGTGGGAATGTGATAGGCGGCTCCGGCCGCCGGGTCGAGCCGATCCAGGAACCATAGCCGCTGCTGGGACCAGGACAGCGGCAACGCCTGGTCTCGCGGAACCTGTAACAGTGGTGGCTGCACCGAGCGACCCGCCTGCGCGATGCAGCGAGCAAGATCGGCCAGCGTAGGATGGTTGAACACCTCACGCAGCGCGACCTCGATGTCCAGCAATCGGCGCAGTTGCGAGATCAATTGGATGGCCAGCAGCGAATGACCACCAAGGTCGAAGAAGTTGTCATTGCGCCCAACTTGTGCAACCTGCAACAACTGCTTCCACAGCTGTGCCAGCGTGACTTCGATCTCCCCACGCGGCACATCGAAAAACTCCACACTGGCCACCGTACGCTCGGGCGCCGGCAGTGCCTGCCGATCAAGCTTCCCGTTGGGGGTCAGCGGCCAGGCTGGCAGCTGCACGAAGGCGCTGGGCAGCATGTATTCGGCAAGCGAACGTGCCAGCACGGAGCGAAGCTCGCCGGCCTTGACCGGATCGCCGGAGCCGGAGATGAAATAGGCAACCAGCCGCCTGTCGCCGGGTTCATCTTCGCGCAGCAGAACCACCGCCTCGCGGACATCCGCGCAGGCCTGCAGTGCAACTTCGATCTCGCCGAGCTCGATGCGGAAGCCACGGACCTTGACCTGGTGATCGTTGCGGCCGAGATAATCGATCGTACCGTCGGCCTGCCACGCCCCCAGATCGCCTGTGCGGTACATTCTCGCTGCTGGTCCGGGTGAGAACGGATCCTGGACGAAGCGCTCAGCAGTCAAATCAGGGCGTTCGAGGTAGCCACGCGCTACTTGTACGCCCCCTATGTGGATCTCGCCGGGGACCCCCAACGGCACCGGTGCGCCCCATCGGTCAAGCAGGTAAATGGGTGCACCGGCGATCGGCTTGCCAATGCTCTTTCCCGGACGCCGGCTGTCGACTGGGTCGACCGTGCACCAGACACACGCTTCAGTGGGTCCATACTCGTTGTACATGCGGGCGGAAGCCGGCATGCACTCGGCATGGCGGATAGCCACGCGGTGACCCAGCGCCTCACCAGCGACGATGACCGATCGAAGTGATTCCAGGCCCTCGCCGTTGCAGTAGGTCAACACGGCGTCGTAAAGCGATGGAACGCTCAGCCAGCTCTCGATGCGATGCTCGCCCACCAGTCGGGACAGCGCAGCCGGATCACGCGCCTCGTCATGGCGGGCCACCACAAGGGTTGCGCCGGAGCAGAGCGCCCAGAAGATCATCGCCACCGAACTGTCGAACGCAAAAGACGGAACCAGCAGCATCCGAGAATCCGCCGGGTAGTAGGCGATCCGCGCGCGGGTGGAGGCGACGATACCTGCATGGTGGACCATCACGCCCTTGGGCCGACCGGTGGAGCCGGACGTGTAGATGACATATGCCAGATGATCTCCCGATAGCCCGGCCTTCTCCGGGCGCTGCGTGGGTTGTCCAGCGGTGATCGGGCATTCACCGTCCAGCGTGACCACACGATGCGCGTCCGCGCCCAATGCACTCAGCATGCCAACCAAGGCGCGCTGGGTAAGCACCACCTGCGGCGCGCAATCACTGATCAAATAGGCCAGCCGTTCCGGTGGATACGCCGGATCCAGAGGGACATAGCCGGCACCGGCCTTCAAAATGCCGAGCATGCCGACCACCATGTCCACGCTGCGCTCCATGCACAGGGCAACACGCCCATCGGCAGCGATACCGGCAGCGATCAGGTAATGCGCGACCTGGTTGGCGCGCTGCTCCAGCTGGGTGTAGCTCAGGGACGCGTCGCCACAGATAACGGCCACCCGGTCAGGGGCTGTATCCACCGCCTGTTCGAACAGGGAATGCAATAGGGTGTCCGAGTCGACCTCGGGAACATCCGGATTGAATGCCACCAGCATCCCGCGCTGCTCAGATGGCGGGAGCATGGGCAGCTGGTATACCGGTGCCTGAGGCTGCAGCTCCAGTGTGTCGACCAGCCCCTGCACGGCCCGGTCGAGATAACCCACGATACGCTCCGCGACGATGCTACCAGTACATTGCGCGTTCATGGAGAAGCCCACGCCGTTGTCGTCCACCGACATGCTGAGCGGATAGTTGCTGCGCTCCTCTATGTGTACAAGCTCCACACCCATCCAGCTATCCGCCTCATCCCGGCTGCCGCGTGCTGCGGCGGCGATGGCCGTGTGCCGGTAGTTGAGCAGTGTGGTGAACAGAGGCAATGGAGCCTCGACAGCGCTGCAGCGTTGTGCCATCGGAAGGGGAGCCTGTTCGTGCTCCAGTAACCCGGCCAGTGTGTTGGCGGCTTGTTGGACGACGGCTCCGGTGCTGCGCTCACCCAGCCTGAAACGCACGGGCAGCGTATTGATAAACATACCCATGACCCGGCTGGAGCCCTCCGAAGCTCCCCAGCGGCCGGCCAGGACGGTACCAAAGACGACATCGTCGCGGCCGCTGCAACGGGCCACGACGTGCGCCCAGGCGACATGGAACAAGACAGCTGGGGACACACCCAAGCGTCGGGCACAAGCACGAGTGCGCTGGGCCAGAGCCGGGTCCAATGTACGCCGTGCCTCGTTAAAGTTCTCATTCTGTGCGTGCACATCAAGAACGCCGAACGGAGCGGTCGGTTCGTCCACGTCGCCCAGCATGTCGGTGAAGAATCGCTCATGCCCCGCATCAAGGGGGGCTGAGGTCTGTGCGATGAAGTTCCGATACGGAAGGCTTGCGTCGAGCGCGCTTCCTTCATCGTGCATCAGGGCGCCTACCTCACCGATCAGCAACTGCAGCGAATAGTTGTCGCTGATGATGTGATGGTCCAGCAGCAACAGGAGCCAGCCAGCGCCGTCGGCTTCCGGAGCGATGTAGGCCCGCAATAGCGGTGCCACACGCAGGTCCAGGCGAGTATTACGTGGATCGATCCGGCGCAGCAGCTGTGACAAGGCATCCTCGTCCGGTGCCAACGCCAGCGTCTCGACCCCTAGTGTGGCGGTGCGGTGTACGACCTGGACTGGTGTCGACAGTCCCGTCCAGTGCACGGACGTACGCAGGATGTCATGGCGATCGATCACGCGCTGAAGTGCCGCGACAAAGCGGTCCAGCCGCTCGCGACTGTCGAAGGCGATGACCGAGCGCATCAGGTAGGCATCGCCCGCCTGGTCCAGCAAATGATGGAATAGCATGCCCTGCTGCAAGGGGCCCAATGCGTAGATGTCCTGGACGCAATGATGGCCATCGCCTGCTTCGGCGACCACCGTGTCGATTTCCTCCTGGCTCAGGCTCACTAGCGGCAGCATGTCGGGCGTGATGCGCGATGCGTCGCGCAGGCCTGTGGAGCTGCCATGCTGGGTCAAGTGCGCGATCAGTACGTCCCGGTTTGACCTCAGTGAGTGTTTCAGTGCCTCTGTCAATGTGCCGGGTGGGGCACGAAGGGCCAAGCGGCCATCAACTGCCTCGATCTTGATGCCCAGGTCGGCGAGTTCTGCCAGCAGGTCCATCGCGCTCATATCAGGAATTCCTCCATGTTTTCATCCGCCAGGGCTGCATCTGGAATGCGGTTTTCCGGCACCACGAATGCACCGTTCGCCTTGTCACCAACAAGATGGGCCAGGGTCGAAGGTGTCGGCGAGGTGAAGACACTCTTGACATCAGCCTGCAGGCCGCGCCGACGCAGTTGCTCAATGACTGTGATCACCAGCAACGAGTGCCCGCCCAGTTCGAAGAAGTTGTCGTGGCGTCCCACCTGCTCCAGTCCCAGCACCTCCTGCCATACCGCAGCGATGGCCAGTTCTGTCTCCCCCACCGGCGCCTCGTAGCCACGGGCGGC